>NZ_CP197464.1:1610000-2875000 GCF_052180265.1 Sphingomonas sp. ASY06-1R
TGATTTCGCTCATTCGCGTGCTGCACGATCACGATGATGCAAACGCCATGACCTTGCTGCGTGGCATCCATGCCGCTCTCCCTGCCGGCGGCAAATTGTTCATTGCCGAGCCGATGGCGCAAACACCCGGTGCCGAGCGAGTCGGGGATGCGTATTTCGGATTTTACCTGCTGGCGATGGGGTCAGGACGGCCGCGCACCGCGGCCGAAATCGTCTGGATGCTACGCGAAGTGGGCTTCGCGCGGTCGCACATTCTGAGGACTGCGATGCCGTTGACTACGAGTGCGATCATCGCCACGCGATAATGAATGTCCAATTTAGTTGACAACATTGAGTGTCTAGATAAACGTACACTGGCGACGGGGCTCATCACGGGCATTGCGCATCAGGGGAATGTGTATGGACGCATGGGCGGTCATACTGGAAGCGCCAGAGCGGCTATCCTTGCGCCCCCTTGCCCTGAACCCTCTCGGCCCCGGCGACGTCCGTGTTGAGATCGAATGGAGCGGCATTTCCTCCGGCACCGAGAAGCTGTTGTGGACGGGCCGGATGCCAAGCTTTCCGGGGATGGGATACCCGCTCGTCCCAGGGTACGAATCGGTTGGGCGGATCGTCGATGCCGGCGCCGATGCCCGCGTGCGCATCGGCGAATGGGTGTTCGTGCCGGGTGCCAATTGCTTCGCCGACGCGCGCGGATTGTTCGGCGGCACGGCGCGAACCGTCATTTTGCCTGCAGCACGCGCGATGCCGATTGACGAGTCGCTTGGGCGCGACGGCATCCTGACCGCATTGGCGGCAACCGCTTATCATGCGATCGCGGCAGGCTCGCCGCCGGACTTGATCGTGGGGCACGGGATCCTGGGTCGGCTGCTCGCGCGGTTGACGATCGCCTGCGGTGCGCCCGCGCCGACAATATGGGAAACCAATCCGGCACGGCGCGATAGCAGTGATTATGCCGTGATTGCTCCGGACGCGGATGAACGCCGCGATTACCGGACGATCTGCGATGCCAGCGGGGCCAGCGACGCGCTCGATTTGCTGATACCGCGACTGGCGAAGGGCGGGGAGATCGTGCTGGCCGGATTTTACGGCCGCCTCTCGTTCGCCTTTCCGCCCGCCTTCATGCGCGAAGCGCGCCTGCGGATCTCGGCCGAATTCACGCCTGCCGACATCGTCTCGACCACCGCCCTCATCAAAAGCGGCGCACTCAAGCTCGACGGGCTGATCAGCCACGCGCGACCCGCCGCGGAGGCGGCGGAGGCCTATCCACAGGCCTTCTCAGATCCGGATTGCCTGAAAATGGTCCTTGACTGGAGACAGTTATGAGTATGTTCGACCCGGGACCACTGCGCCGCGAAGCGGACGAGCAACCTGATCCGGTCCACACCGGCCCCGTCACCAAGGAAACGCAGATCATCGCGATCTACGGCAAGGGTGGAAGCGGCAAGTCGTTCGCGCTGGCCAACCTCAGCTACATGATGGCGCAGCAGGGCAAGCGCGTGCTGTTGATCGGCTGCGATCCCAAGAGCGACACGACGAGCTTGCTGTTCGGCGGCAAATCGACCCCGACCATCATCGAGACGTCAAGCAAGAAGAAGCTCGCCGGCGAGGAAATCGGAATCGAAGATGTCTGCTTTCAGCGCGACGGTGTGTTCGCAATGGAATTGGGCGGGCCCGAAGTTGGCCGCGGTTGCGGCGGTCGCGGTATTATTCACGGGTTCGAAACGCTCGAGAAGCTCGGCTTCCACGAATGGGGCTTCGACTATGTTCTGCTCGATTTCCTGGGCGACGTGGTCTGCGGCGGCTTCGGCCTGCCGATCGCGCGCGACATGTGTCAGAAGGTCATCGTCGTCGCATCGAACGATCTCCAATCGCTCTATGTCGCCAACAACGTCTGCAAGGCGGTCGAATATTTCCGCAAGATGGGCGGCAATGTCGGCGTCGCCGGGATGATCCTTAACAAGGACGATGGCACCGGCGAGGCCAATGCCTTTGCCGCGGCGGTAGGCATTCCGGTGCTCACCGCAATTCCAGCCAATGAGGACATTCGCAAGAAGAGCGCAAACTATCAGATCATCGGCAAGCCTGGCGGGCAATGGGCCAGCCTGTTCGAGCAGCTCGCGATCAACGTTGCCGAAGCGCCACCCCTTCGCCCGACGCCGCTGGATCAGGACGGACTGCTCAACCTGTTCAGCGCCGACGTGACCGGTGCGGACTTTACGCTACGGCCGGCCACCCAGGCCGACATGCGTGGCGCGGAATATGTCGCCAAGCCATCCCTCGAAGTCGTCTACGACACGGTCTGAAGATGGACGCTCCCACTCTTCCCCGTGATCTTGACCGGATCGATCTGAGCTCGGCGCCTGTCGTTGCCGTGGAGGGTGGCTGCGGATCCAAGGATGTCTTGCGCGACGCGGCAATCGCGGCCGGTAAGTCGGACGTGCTTGCCCGGTACGCGACCGATTATCCGAAAGGTCCGCACGATCAGCCGCAATCAATGTGCCCGGCATTCGGCAGCTTGCGTGTCGGCCTCAGGATGCGGCGCACAGCAACCGTGCTGTCTGGCTCGGCCTGTTGCGTGTACGGGCTGACCTTCACCAGCCATTTCTACGGCGCCAAGCGCAGCGTCGGCTATGTGCCGTTCAGCTCCGAGACGCTCGTCACCGGCAAATTGTTCGAAGATATCAAGGAAGCGGTCGAGGGGCTGGCCGATCCCGCGCTGTACGACACGATTGTCGTCACCAATCTCTGCGTGCCGACCGCCTCGGGCGTGCCGCTTCAGTTGCTGCCCGATCAGATCAACGGGGTGCGCGTGATCGGGATCGACGTGCCCGGCTTCGGGGTGCCGACGCATGCCGAGGCGAAGGACGTCCTGGCTGGTGCGATGCTGAGTTACGCGCGCAAGGAGGCAGAACAGGGACCCGTCGCCGCGCCCAAGCAACGATCGGACCGGCCAACGGTCACACTTCTCGGCGAGATGTTCCCGGCGGATCCGCCGGGCATCGGCGTCATGCTCGAGCCGCTGGGACTTGCGGCCGGCCCCGTCGTCCCGACCCGCGAATGGCGCGAGCTTTATCAGGCGCTCGACTGCGCAGCGGTCGGCGCAATCCATCCTTTCTACACCGCCAGCATCCGTGAATTCGAGGGCGCGGGGCGCAGCATAGTGGGCTCAGCGCCGGTCGGTGCTGACGGGACGGCGGCGTGGCTCGACGCGATCGGGGCGGCATGCGGTATCGCTCAAGACAAGGTTGATCTGGCCAAGAACCGCTTCATCCCCGCGATCCGCGGCGCGCTCGCCGCCAAACCCGTCACAGGGCGCATCACGGTGTCGGGCTATGAAGGCTCGGAACTGCTTGTCGCGCGGCTGCTGATCGAAAGCGGCGCAGACGTGCCTTATGTTGGCACGGCCTGTCCGCGGACATGCTGGTCCGACCCCGATCGCGAATGGCTCGAAGCGCACGGGGCCCGCGTGCAATACCGCGCGAGCCTGGAACAGGATATCGCGGCGGTCGCGGAATATGGTCCGGACTTGGCAATCGGCACCACGCCCGTCGTCCAATATGCCAAGCAGAAGGCGATCCCGGCACTCTACTTCACCAATCTCATCTCGGCCCGCCCGTTGATGGGGCCGGCGGGCGCTGGAAGCCTCGCGATGGTGATTAATGCCGCGATCGCGAACCAGCATCGCTTCGACAAGATGACGGCCTTTTTCGAGGGCGTCGGCAAGGACGCGACCGCCGGCGTGTGGCAGGAAACGCCCGTTGATCGCCCCGAATTCAAGGCCAAATTTGCCGCCAAACGCATCGCCGCCGCGAAGGCGGAGGAGCATATCGGCACATGACCCTGATCATCGATCATGACCGCGCGGGCGGCTATTGGGGCGCGGTCTACGCGTTTACGGCCATCAAGGGGCTGCAGGTCATCATTGACGGCCCGGTTGGATGCGAGAACCTTCCGGTCACATCGGTGCTGCACTATACGGACGGCCTTCCGCCGCACGAACTGCCGATCGTCGTGACGGGACTTGGCGAGCAGGAGCTGGGTCGCGACGGCACCGAGGGCGCGATGAAGCGGGCCTGGGCCACGCTCGATCCCGATCTCCCCGCAGTGGTCGTCACCGGCTCGATCGCGGAAATGATCGGTGGCGGCGTCACGCCCGAAGGAACCAATATCCAGCGTTTCCTGCCGCGCACGATCGACGAGGATCAATGGCAATCGGGTGACCGCGCATTGACGTGGCTGTGGACCCAGTTCGGGCCGAAGAAAGTGCCGGCTTTGAAAGCGTTGCGTGACGGCGAGCGGCCACGGGTCAATATCATCGGGCCGATGTACGGCACCTTCAACATGCCGTCCGACCTTGCCGAGATCCGCCGGCTGATCGAGGGGATCGGCGCCGAGGTGAATATGACATTCCCGCTCGGCAGCCATCTCGCCGACGTGAAAAAGCTCGCCAACGCGCACGTCAATATATGCATGTATCGCGAGTTCGGCCGCAACCTTTGCGAGGCGCTCGAACGTCCCTATCTCCAGGCGCCGATCGGGCTGGAAAGTACAACGCTCTTCCTGCGCAAACTGGGCGAGCTGACCGGGCTCGATCCCGAACCGTTCATCGAGCGCGAGAAGCACACCACGATCAAGCCGCTCTGGGATCTATGGCGGTCGGTGACGCAGGACTTCTTCGGCACTGCGAGTTTCGGGATCGTTGCGACCGATACGTATGCACGTGGCATCCGCAAGTTCCTCGAAGACGATATGGGACTGCCTTGTACCTTTGCGGTGTCCCGCTGCGCAGGCACCAAATCGGACAACCAGTCGGTCAAGGACATGGTGCGCGACAATCCGCCGCTGATCCTGTTCGGCAGCTTCAACGAACGTATGTACATGGCCGAGGCGGGCGGGCGCGGTGTCTATATTCCAGCAAGCTTTCCCGGTGCGGTAATCCGCCGCCATACCGGTACCCCGTTCATGGGCTATGCCGGCGCGACATATCTCGTCCAGGAGGTATGTAACGCCCTGTTCGACGCGCTTTTTCATATCCTTCCGCTCGCAGGCCAGCTCGACAAGGCCGAGGCCACCCCCGCCAGGATCGACCGCGAAGTCATGTGGGATGACGACGCCAAGATCGAGCTTGATGCAGCCGTTGAGCGCGAGCCGGTCCTCGTCCGCATTTCGATGGCCAAACGCATACGCGACGCGGCCGAGCGCGCCGCGCGCCGAGCCGGCGAGAGCAAGGTAACCACCGAGCGCCTCGCGCTTGCGATCAGCGAAAGTCGGGGGCCGTGAGCGCCGCCGCACCCATCCGCGCCGGCCCCGATCCAGCGCGACACCGATCCTTGCGGGCACATCGCCCGCGTGGATGCCGCCGGGGAGCGCGTTTCACGCTCCTACCCTCTTCGGGAATAACGGAGACGTAGAAATGAACGAGCCAAACGAAAGGATGGGACCAGGAACCTACCTGACCCCCGAGGAAGCCAAAGAGTTTCACAAGATCTTCATGATCAGCTTCCTGATCTTCACCGCGGTGGCGATCGTAGCGCACGTATTGGTCTGGAACTGGCGCCCCTGGCTCTGACCGGCGCCCGCTAAGCAATCGACCATAATCGAAAGGACCCACGTCATGTGGAGAATCTGGCTGATTTTCGATCCGCGCCGTGCGCTGGTCGCTCTCTTTATCTTCCTCTTTGTGCTGGCGCTGTTGATTCACTTCATCCTGCTCAGCACCGACAAGTTCAATTGGCTCGACGGTCCGCACAAGACCGTTCCGGTAGCTGCGGCTCCGGCCAGCTGAGCGACCGACGCCTCCGCGCGGTAGCGCGTGGAGGCGGGCGGACGAGGCCGGAGGCAATCCGGTCTCGTCTCCCGCACCGATTAACGGCAACGATCCCCGACCAAGCGTCCGGGGACGGAGAGATGCTATGGCGCTGCTGAGCTTCGAGCGAAAATACCGGGTGCGGGGGGGCACGCTGATCGGCGGCGACCTGTTCGATTTCTGGGTCGGCCCTTTCTATGTCGGCTTTTTCGGCGTCGTCACCGCGATTACCGCAGCGCTGGGAACGGCGTTGATATTCTATGCGGCTTCGCTGGGGCCAATATGGAACCCATGGCTGATCTCGATCGCGCCGCCGGATCTCAAATACGGGCTGGCCCTGGCGCCCCTCCGGGAGGGCGGCTTCTGGCAAATCATAACGATCTGCGCGATCGGCGCTTTCGTTTCCTGGGCGCTGCGCGAAGTGGAGATTTGCCGCAAACTCGGCATCGGGTATCACGTGCCGTTCGCTTACGGCTTCGCCATCTTTGCTTATGTTTCGCTGGAGGTGATCCGGCCGGCTCTGCTGGGTGCCTGGGGCTTTGCTTTCCCATATGGCATCTTCAGCCATCTGGATTGGGTGTCGAACACCGGCTACCAATATCTCCATTTCCACTACAACCCCGCTCACATGCTGGCGGTGAGCTTCTTCTTCGTCACCGGCGGAGCGCTCGCGTTTCACGGCGCGCTGGTATTGTCGGCGGTGAACCCGCCCAAAGGCGAAGCGGTCAAGTCGCCCGAATATGAGGATGCATTCTTCCGCGATACGATCGGCTATTCGATCGGCACGCTCGGCATCCATCGCCTCGGATTGTTCCTGGCATTGAGCGCGGGATTCTGGAGCGCGGTGTGCATCATCATCTCCGGGCCCCTCTGGACGCGTGGCTGGCCCGAATGGTGGACCTGGTGGCTCAACTTGCCGATTTGGTCTTGAGGGGGATAGGCGATGGCGCGCTATCAGAACATGTTTACGCAGGTGCAACTGCGTGGGCCGCTCGAGGCCGGTCCGCGGCTGCCGGCGGGCAGCTTTCCGCGAAGCGGCAATGGCATCTACAATTATTGGCTCGGCACGATCGGTGCCGCCCAAATCGGGCCGATCTATCTCGGTACGCTCGGCATCGCATCGCTGGTGTGCGCGTTTCTGAGCTTCGAGATCATCGGGCTCAACATGTTCGCCAGCGTCAACTGGAACCCGATCCAGTTCGTCCGCCAATTACCCTGGCTGGCGCTTGAGCCACCCGGACCCGAATGGGGCTTCAAGCTGTTCGTACCATTGGCGCAAGGCGGCTGGTGGCAATTTGCCGGCTTCTTCATGGTCAGTTCGCTGATCCTGTGGTGGATCCGCACCTATCGCCGGGCACGGGCCCTGGGCATGGGAACGCACGTTGCCTGGGCATTCGCCGCGATCATCTTCTTCATCATGACGTTGGGCTTCATCCGGCCGATGTTGATGGGCAGCTGGGCGGAAGCCGTGCCGTTCGGCATCTTCCCGCACCTGGATTGGACCGCGGCTTTTTCGATCCGCTACGGCAATCTGTTCTACAACCCGTTCCACTGCCTCTCAATCGCATTCCTCTATGGATCGACCCTGCTATTCGCGATGCACGGCGCGACGATACTTGCGGTCGGGCGCTATGGCGGTGAGCGCGAGATCGAGCAGATCACCGATCGCGGCACTGCGGCCGAGCGCGGGGCCTTGTTCTGGCGCTGGACGATGGGGTTCAACGCGACGATGGAATCGATCCATCGCTGGGCCTGGTGGTTCGCGGTCCTGACACCGCTGAGTGGCGCGATCGGTATCCTGCTGACGGGAACCGTGGTCGACAACTGGTATCTATGGGCGGTGCTGCACGGTTACGCACCAAGCTATCCCGGCACCGGCGTCGTAGATCCTGCTACTCTTCCGGGAGCGCCGCAATGAGCAACATCCGCACCCGCGCCGCGGCGGCGGTCGCCGGCCTGAGCTTCGCCCTGCTCGGCGGCTGTGATCTCGGGCCCAAGACATCCACCCAGACTGGCTATCGAGGCGCAGGCCTTCAGCAAATTACCGATGTGGCGCATTCGGCTAAGACTAACGCCATTCCCCCGGCGCCATATCCGCTGCCACCCGACGGCGGTCCTCTCGCGTCCGCCAGCTACACCAATCTCAAAGTGCTGGGCGGGGTCAGCAAGGATCGCTTCGATCATTTGATGGCAGAAATAAACCAGTGGGTCGCGCCGCCTGCGGAAGGCTGCAATTACTGCCATAATCCGGAGAACATGGCGTCGGACGAGAAGTATACGAAGGTCGTCGCGCGGCGCATGCTTCAGATGACGATGAACATCAATTCACGCTGGTCTAGCCATGTGAAGACCACCGGGGTCACCTGCTATACCTGCCACCGCGGCAATGCCGTTCCGGAGTATCGCTGGTCGCTGGCAGAAGGCTCGCCTAACCCGGGATCGATCCGCGGCAACAAATATGGGCAAAACACGCCGAATCGCAATGTCGGCTATTCATCGTTGCCGTACGATCCGTTTGCACGATATCTTAACGGGAAGGCGCAGATCCGCGTTGCCGGCAACAGCGCCTTCCCATCGCCCGATCACGTCGTATCGATCAAGGATGCCGAGCAGACCTACGGCTTGATGATGTCGATCAGTGCGGCGCTGGGCGTCAACTGCACCTATTGCCATAATTCGCAGTCGTTCCGCGCATGGAACCTCAGCCGGGCCCAGCGCGGCACTGCCTATTACGGCATCCGCATGGTGCGGGACACCAACGAGACGTATTTGGGCTCTTTACAGGGCGTGTTCCCGGCCAACCGCAAGGGCCCGCATGGGGACGTGTTCAAGGTCAATTGCGCGACCTGCCATCAGGGTGCGTCCAAACCGCTCAACGGGGTCAGCATGATCGCCCAGGCGCCGGCATTGCGCGGTAGTGCTGCACCCGCTGCGGTGTCGCCGGTTGCAGAGGCGGTGCCAGCGGCGTTCGCCAAACCGAATGCCATGACCGGGAACAACAAGCCGGCGGCGTCCACAGTACGGAAATGACCCGGGTCCGCGCCGCCGGGAAACGCGGCACTGACCGAACGCGTGCCGCCACCGGCGGGAGCGTGACGATAGCCAATCATCCGCTGCGCGCCGCGCTGTCGGAAGAGATGCATGTTCGCCGGTTGCCGCGCCTGGCCGCTCCGTGCCGGTTGATGCAGATCGTGACGTTGTTGGGGGAGGGGTCAGCCGCCGCGGTACGCGATCATATCAACACATTATCGACGAAGGCCGCCCGCGAAATTGTACCGGCATCGGGCAAATATGCGATGTTCGATCTCGGCGCGATGACGTTGATCTGGGAACTTCATACGGAATTCGCGACCTACACGTTGCTGCGCTCCGGCCCATTCGATGCGCCATTCGACCCAGAGCTGTTCGAGCCGACCCAGGCCGCGATCCTGTCGGGCATGCCGGGCGAGATTGTCCGCGCCACCCAGATCGCATTGGTTGCCCGCGACGCTCCAGATCCGGCAGTGGCCGACATCGAGCGCTGGTTCGTCCCGGAAATGTTGATCCATTGCGAGGTCGCCGACGGGCTCGCGACGGTCATGTCCGATTTCCGATTGCACAAGGACGATTATGGCCGTTTGCTCGTGCGGGATCGCGGGTTGGAGCTCGACGAACCAGCGCAATTGCTCCTGCGTCTTCAGGAACTCGGCAATTACCGCAATATGGCCTTGCTCAGCCTGCCGCTCGCGCAGCGGCTAACCCCTGCGGTAACAGAATTGGAAACACGGCTTGCCGGTCTTACCCAGGCAGTGTCCGAACGAACGTCTGAGGACGACCAGCTCCTCGACGAACTGACCTTCCTGTCGGCCGAGCTCGCCCGGTTGCTCGCCCAAACACGCTATCGGATGAACGCAACGCGCGCTTATGGGCAGATCAGTAAGGATCGCCTCGATAGTTTGGCGATCGGCGCCGTGCGCGGATACCAGACCCTGGCCGACTTCACAGAGCGGCGCCTGATGCCCGCGCTCCGAACATGCGACTCGTTTTCCGCACGGCTTGAAGACCTGTCGCAGCGTGCGGCTTGGACCAGCGAATTGCTGCGAACGCGGATCGACATCGCACTCGCCAAGCAGAATCGCGACCTGTTGACCTCAATGGACAGCCGCACGCACCTGCAACTGCGGCTGCAGCAGACCGTAGAAGGGCTGTCGGTGGTCGCGATCAGCTATTATCTGGTCGGCCTGGTAAATTACCTGCTTCTGGCGATGCCGGGCGTGCGGCACGATGTCGCGATGGCGATCGCAGTGCCTGTGGTGGTCGGTACTGTATGGCTTGCGGTGCGGCGGCTGCGCCAAAGTCTCACCGAATAGCATCCCATAGACGGCCGGACCGGATCCGGCGCCCAAACCGCGGATCGACCTTTGCTGGATGCTGCGGCTCTTCCGTGCGCCTGACCTCAGCGGCTGGGGCCACTCTTTTTGCGGCAAGGGATCTATCGGCAGTCAAGCCGCATTCGATGCTTGCCCACGCCCATCTGCGATCGGACGTTTAGGCAGCGAGGGGTTTGCGGACGAGTTCGCACATCGACCAGCATTCGCTCAACGCCTCGACCAGCCGGTCGATATCGCCATCGGTATGGACAGGCGACGGCGTGATACGCAGCCGCTCGGTACCCTTCGGCACGGTCGGATAGTTGATCGGCTGAACATAGATGCCGTGATTGGCCAGCAGCCAGTCGCTGATCATCTTCGCGTGGTGCGCGTTGCCGACCATTACCGGAATGATGTGGCTGGGATTGGGCAGGTGCGGAATGCCCATGGCGTCAAGCCGCTGGCGGACGATCTTGACGCGATTCTGGTGGCGCACACGCTCGATCTGGCTTTCCTTGAGGTGGCGGATTGACGCCGCCGCTCCAGCCGCAATCGCAGGGGGCAGGGCGGTCGAGAAGATGAATCCGCTGGCGAAGCTGCGGACGAAGTCGCACAGATTCTTGGAGGCGGCGATGTAGCCGCCCATCACACCGAACGCTTTACCCAGCGTGCCTTCGATAACGTCGATCCGATCCATCAGCCCAAGTTCTTCGGCAACGCCGCCGCCGCGCGGCCCGTAAAGGCCGACGCCGTGGACTTCGTCGATATAGGTCAGCGCACCGTGGCGTTCGCAGACGTCAAGGATCTCCGCGATCGGCGCAATGTCGCCGTCCATCGAATAGACGCTCTCGAACGCCACCAATTTGGCGCGGCCAGGAGCGATCTGCGACAGCAATTCGTCCAGGTGCGCGACATCGTTATGCCGCCAGCGCTGGCATTCGGCACGGCTATGCCGGATCCCCTCGATCATGGAGGCGTGGTTGAGGGCATCCGACAGCACAACGCAATCGGGCAGCCGTGCGGCCAGCGTGGAGAGCGCCGCCCAGTTCGAGACATAGCCCGACGTGAAGATCAGCGCGGCTTCCTTGCCGTGGAGATCGGCAAGTTCGGCCTCGAGCAGCACATGCTGATGGTTCGTGCCGGCGATGTTGCGCGTTCCGCCGGCGCCCGCCCCGCAGCGGTCGAGCGTTTCATGCATCGCATCGAGCACTTTGGGATGCTGGCCCATGCCGAGATAGTCGTTCGAGCACCATACGGTAACGTCGTCGACCTGGCCGTCCTCGGTCCAGCGCTTGGCGCGCGGGAATTGGCCGGCCTGGCGTTCGATATCGGCGAAGACGCGATAATTGCCCGCCTCGCGCAACCCGTCGAGCGCTTCGGCAAACTGTGCTTCGTAGTCCATCGCTACCTCCCCACCCACTCAATGATCGCGGCTTGAGCCGCTTTGTCTTTCGTTTTGCTCGACGCCCACCGCCACATTTTCGCGTCGCGAACCGGCATCACCAGCAACAGATGTTCCACCACGCCGAGCCCAGTCAAGCCGGCGATCAGCGCGCCTGTCGCGGCCGCGCCGCTGCCGATGGGGGCCGCCTCGGCCGTCACCCATGCCCAGACGGCGAGGATGATCCCGAAGCCGACGGAAACAGGGAACAGCGCGTTCATGCGCCGCACGCGGAAATAGCTTTTCAGGTGCGCAAGATGCTCGGGGAACACCTCGTCGCTCAAATTGGGTACGCCGAAGAACAGGTTGAACTTGGCCGATAGCCGCAGCACGAACAGCAGCAGGAAAGTCAGCGGCGCCGCCTGATTGGGCTGGCCCCAGGTGATCGCGAACAGCAAGATCGCGGTTGCGGCGATCGCCAGTTCGTGGTGGATCACCGTCGCCGTCGCCGCGGTGAAGCGCCGCCAGCCGGTCGCGCCGGGCGGGCATGCGGTACGGTTCGGCCCGGCAACCACCCCCATCAGGAAGCTCATTTCGTGCCAGCCCCAGATCACGATCGCTGCTGCGAACGCCGCATAGGCGCCCGTGACGCTGGGATCGTCGGCTAATATCCAGATGAGCGCCAACGCCGCTATCGCGACCAGCCCGGCGAGCGACAAGCTTGTCTTGAACGTTTCCCGCGGCCGGCTGTCGAGCCAGACCACCGCAGCTGTCCCGATGAACCACATCAGCAGCGCGAACAGGAGCGGCGGGACGGTCACCAGGTGGGCACCAGGCGAATGGCGGCGGGGGCCACGTTGCGCTTGACCGGCGTGAAGAACAGCCGCGCGAAATTGATCGCCGCCGCGCCAGTCAACCCCGCGCGTTTTAGGCCGCCGATCACGCCGCCCCGTTTCTTCGCTGCATCGATTTCTACTGCGATCTTGCGCATCCGCTCCAGCCCCGCGGCGAAGCGCGGGCTGTCGGTGTCCAATATTACCGGAAACACTTGGCGCGTGATTTCCGAGCAGATCGTAAAGACGCGCTGATCATAGTCACTCGGGTCGATGCCCAGTGCCTTGTGAAAGGCCGGGCGGTTGTGGTCGCGCACGTACATGGTCGCATAGACCGCGACCAGGAAGAAGCGGACCCAAAGCTTGTTGATGCCGCTCAACAGCTTCGGATCGGTGCGCATCAGCAGCGCAAACGCATCGCCGTGGCGGAATTCGTCGTTGCACCATAGCTCGAACCAATTGAAGATGGGATGGAAGCGCAATTCGGGATGCTTCGCCAGATGGCGGAAGATCGTGATATATCGCGCGTAGCCGATCTTCTCGCTGAGATAGGTCGCATAGAAGATGAATTTAGGACGAAAATACGTGTATTTCTTCGTCCGCGTAAGGAAGCCGAGGTCGATGCCGATATTGGCGTCCTTCAGCGTGTCGTTGATGAACCCGGCATGGCGGCTCTCGTCGCGGCTCATCAGCTTGAACAGTTGCTTGATGTCGGGATTCTTCACGCGCTTGGCAATTTCGGCATAGAGGATGCAGCCGGAGAATTCGGCGGTCAGCGAGCTCACCAGGAAATCGATGAACTCCTCACGCAGGCCGTCGGGCAGGCTTTCGATCACGCCGTCGAACGCCGCAGTGCGCTTGAAATGCAGCTTGTTGGGGTCGCTTGCCATTTCGGCGATCAGCGCGTCCCATTCGCCGCGCACCGCGCTGACGTCGATCCGATCCATCGCCGCGAAATCGGTCGTGTAGAAACGGGGCGAAAGGACGGTATCCTCGCGCGCGATCGTCATGGTTTCGCTGTCGAGCCCGGGGCTGATGGGGGTGATCGCGTTCATACCGTCGTCCGATCGCTGAAGCTGACTTCGTAAAGTTCTGCCATTTCGAAATGGCCGGCAAGTTTGGTCCATAACCGCTCGACGGTGCTGGCGCGCTCGACCGTGGCGATCCGCTCGACAACACGGCGCTCGCCGAAGCCTACGCTGATCGGGGCGCCGTGCACTTTCACGCGATCGCCGGGGCCGATGTCGTAATCGTTCGCCAGCACCACATTCGCGCGACAGAACTCGTCGCTGAGTTCGACTTCGACGCGGCACGGCGTCTCGAAGCTGGCGCGGCTGAGGAAGCTCATATCGTGGGTCCCTTCGCGTCAAGCAACGCTGCGAAAGCGGCGCGGTTGGTCGACCCGAACGCGGTCAGCTCGATCGCACGACCGGTTGCGCTGTCGGTCAAGGTCAGCTCGCCGTCGCGCCACAAGGTAAGGTTGAACGGCGGACCGTCGCCGATCCCGTGTGCGCGGCGCTCGCGCGCAAGCCCCCGCATGACGCCGCGGATGAAGCCGGTATGTTGACCTGGCGCGATCACCTCGGCGATGCCGCCCTTGACATCGGCGATGACCACCGCCCCGTCCGTGCGGTCGGTGAAGCGCAGATTGCGGGACTTTACCGCAGCGATGCCGGCCTGTTCGCGCATCAATTCGGGCGAGGCGGCGGGGGGAATATGGGCGATCCGGACCACGCTCGTCGCGGTCAGGACGAACGCCAATAACGCGCCGACGATGATCAGCGCCCCTTTCGGCAGCATATGGGCATGGCTGTGTGCCGCGCTCATGCCGCCGCCGCCTCGGCAAAGACGGGCATGGGGGCCGCACGCGTGTCGGCGGTTGCGACCCGGCCGTGGGGATTGATCGCCAGGCAGGTCCGCGCGATCAGCGCCGCGAGATCGGCCGCGCCGGGCACCGCGCGCAGCATTGGCCGCGGCGTTGCGATCTTCCACGGCCGGGCATGCGGCCACAGCGCGGCATAACCGAGTCGCTGCTGACCGGTGAGGGTCAGCGGCACATCCCCGGTACCGTCGGGTCGCGTCGTAAGGTCCACTGCGCCGATCAGCGCGAGCGGCAGGTTGATGCATTTGGGCAGCGCCATGCCGATCCGCATCACGATGCGACGGTTGGTCAGCGTGTAGATGGTCGTGCGCGCCGAACCCCAGGCGAGCAGATGGAGCAAGGCGACGCCGATGGCGCCGACGACGATCGTCATCGCGAACCCGATCAGGTCGCTTGGAGCGCGCACGCCGGCGGCGATCGAACTGATCAACGCCCAGGCCGAGAGCATTGCGAAATAGCCGGCGATCAGCCGCGTATGGAACGCCGTCCGCGCCAGCGCGCGCCAATCGGGTGATCCCTGCCACACAATGTGCTCGCCTGGCGGCAACAGGCCGGGCAGGCCGGGGATCGGCTCATTTTCATATTCGGTCATAGATAGGGCTCCTGCCGGCCCGGTGTCGCGTAAAGGTAACCGCCGCCGAAATAGGCCTGCACGCGCTCTTCCTCGTAGAGCGTAATCGTGTCGGCGGAGGCGATCCGTGGCGCCCCGGCAAACTGGCTGGCGAGCAACGCGTCGATCTTGACCTGCCGTCGGCGGCGATCGATCTTGGCCATCATCATCGGCGCCAGCACCGATCCGGCGCCCACCCCGCCACCGCCCGCAATCTGTATATAGCGGACCAGCCGGTCGGCGGTGTCGATCCACAGATCGCCAACCGTTCCCGCGATTTGATTGTCGGCGCCGACCACAGGCCAGCCATTGATGTCGCTGGTGACCGAAAAGCTGGCGGCACCGCTCAGCGGAACGATCCGCGGATGTCCGTCCATGTCGAGGTCGGGCCGCTTCGCGCGGTTGGCCCAGGCCGCCGGGCCGATGCCATCGGCCAGCGGATCGCCGGTCGGCGCATACGGCGCACCGGGAAAGCGATCGGTGCGCCGTGCGGCGATATCGACCGGCTCGCGGCCCTTGGTCGGGGCGGTCACAATGCCATGGTCATGCGGCAGCAGGAATGATTTGGTCGACGCGGTATGCATCGGCCCGCCCGCAGTCTCGATCCGGCCCGACGCCTCATCCTCGAGCGGATAGCCTTCACGCCGGTCCTCGCGGCGCAGATAAAAGACAAGGACGACAAAGAACAAAACAAAAGCCCAGAAGACCAAAAGGGCGACATCGATGCCTGGCGTGAGGTGGGGGGTCATGACGGTCCCTTTCAGATCGGAAATTCGCTGAGGCCGAAACGGGTCGGGGCAGAAACAGGATCGGGGCCACGCCCGCGCACCAAAGGCCCTAGCGCCACGATTGTGCTGATCAGCAACGCAATTTCGATACAGTAAACAAAGGCATATCCGGTGAAGGGGTCGGCCAGCGTCGTGCCGAGGTCACGCGCCACTGCCGCCGAGGAAACGGTGTCGCGGATGAACGCACCGAGCGCGATCGCGAGACCGGCGCAACTGGCTTGCACAGCACCCCAGGCGCCCAACGCCAGTCCGGTACGGCCATCGAGCGCGTCGTCGTCGGTGATCGCCATCGCCGCCGTCAACGTGCCGACTGCGAACAATCCTGCGCCCAGCCCGATCAGCGTCGCGCCGCTGCCCAGCAGCGCGATCGAATGGAGCGGACCGGCGAACAGTACGAACAGAAAGGCACCGATCCCGATGACGCCGCCGAAGCCCGCCAGTCGGTGCGGCTCGCCGCCATCGCCAAGCCGTCGGGCGGCAAACGCAAACCCGATCAGCATGCCCATTGCCCATAGCGCCGTCAGCGACGTGGTCGCACCAACCGTGAGGCCGAGGATCTGGCCGCCATAGGGCTCGAGCAGCACGTCCTGCATGCTGAACGCCGCTGCACCCAGCCCGATCGCAACCAGCAGCCGCATCGTCCGGGGGCGGGCGACGAAGACCGCCCATACGTCGCGGAACGCCGGCACCGCGTTGCGGCTGGCGGTTGCCGCGCGGTTGCGCGCCTCCTGCTTCCACAGCGCGGTGATGTTGAGGATCATCGTCAGTGCCGCGGCGCCCTGCACGATCTGGACGAGCTTGGTCGGCGTGAAATCAGCGAGCAGCCGGCCGATCACGATCGCGCTGATCAGCGTGCCGATCAGCAGCATGACATAGAGCAGGGCTACGACACGCGGGCGGGCATGCTCCGGTGCGAGATCGGTCGCGAGCGCAAGTCCCGCGGTTTGCGTCGTATGCATTCCCGCACCGACCATCAGGAAACCAAACGCGGCGCCAAGATGCCCGACGAATGCCGGTCCGGTGCCGCTGCCCGACATTACCAGCAACGCGAATGGCAGGATCGCCAATCCACCAAACTGCAGCAGCGTGCCGAACCAGATATAGGGCACCCGCTTCCAGCCGAGCAGCGACGCGTGATGGTCCGACTTGAACCCGATCAACGCGCGCAATGGCGCGAACAGCAGGGGCAGCGAAACCATCGCCGCGACCAGGCTGGCCGACATGCCGAGTTCGACGATCATCACCCGGTTCAGCGTGCCGGTCAGGAGCACTGCCGCCATCCCGACCGATACCTGAAACAGCGAGAGTCTGAGGATCCGCCCCAGCGGCAAATCCTCTGTCGCGGCATCGGCAAACGGCAGGAAGCGCGTACCGACCCGGTTCCAGAAGCTGCCATTCTTCAAGGCGGCAAGCCGGCCCGGAACCGCAGCGCCCTGGGCTGTTGCCCGGGGGGCCAACGAAGCCTTCAAGGATGCCATCTGGCTCATCCTGGCAGCACCTCCAGCGCATGGCTCGTATAGAAGCCGCTCGCAACGCGCTCGCCGCGACCTGTCCGCGCCGCCGGCATGGCATTGGCGATCAGGAAGCGCAGCAGCTGCTCGCGCACAGGTTCGATCGCGGGTGCGCGGTCGGCGCGCGGGAACAGCTTGCCGACGGCGTGCATCAGGGCCAGCGGTTTGGTCGACGGCGCAAACGTGAACAGCAGCGAGCCGTCCGTGTGATCGGACAGATTGCGCAGAACCTCGACGATGTCGAACGCTTGGTAATGGATCAGGGAATCCATCGCGACGACATGATCGAACCAGCCAAGGTCGGCGTCGAGCATATCGCCGACCCGCCAGTCGATGTTGAGGCCTGGCGGCGCCCGGTCGCGTGCGACATGGACCAGGCTGGCGGCGACGTCGATCGCGACCACTTCGGCGCCGCGCTGCGCGGCTTCGATTGCCAGGGCGCCGGTGCCGCATCCGGCATCGAGCAACCGCAAGCCGGTCATGTTGATCGGTAACCACGACAGCAAGACATCGCGCATACGGTTGCGCCCGGCGCGAACCGTGGCGCGGATGCCGCTGACCGGCGCGTCGGAGGTCAGCCGTTCCCAGGTCTTGGATGCGGTGCGGTCGAAATAGGCCTCCAGCCGGCCGCGGCGATCGTCATAGGTGGGGGAGAAGGGGGCGCTCGCCATCATTCGAACCCCAGAAACTCGAAGATGTCGCGGTCCTTCATCGGGTTCGCGTCGAGCGCGTCGCAGCCGGCCCACATCAGCGCAGCGAGGCGCTTATATTCGTCACAGGCGGCGGCGACCTCGGGCGTCTGCTCCATCTCGAACAAGGTGCATTTCTTAAGACGGCTGCGCCGTATCGCATCGAGATCGGGAAAATGTGCCAACGTCTTCAGCCCGGTAGCGGCGTTGAACCGGTCGATCTCGTCGGTCGCCGCCGAGCGGTTGGCGATGACTCCCGCCATCCGCACGTCGTAGTTTTTTGCTTTCGCCTTGATCGCCGCGACGATGCGATTCATCGCGAAGATGCTGTCGAAATCGTTCGACGCGACGACCACCGCCCGCTCGGCATGCTGCAGCGGCGCGGCGAAGCCGCCACACACGACGTCGCCTAGTACGTCGAACAGTACGACGTCGGTCTCCTCGAGCAGATGATGTTGCTTCAGCAGCTTGACCGTCTGTCCGACCACATAGCCGCCGCAGCCGGTGCCCGCGGGCGGGCCGCCTGCTTCGACGCACATCACGCCGTTATACCCTTCGAACATATAGTCCTCGGGGCGCAATTCCTCGGCGTGGAACTCCACCGTCTCGAGCACGTCGATGACGGTCGGCATCAATTTCTTAGTCAGTGTGAAAGTGCTGTCATGCTTGGGGTCGCAGCCGATCTGCAGCACGCGCTTGCCGAGCAGCGAGAAGGCGGCGGACAGGTTGGACGACGTGGTCGACTTGCCGATCCCGCCCTTGCCATACACTGCGAATACCTTGGCGGTGCCGATCTTGTCGGCCGGGTCGAGGGCCACCTGCAGACTACCCTCTCCGTCAAGGCCGATCGGATCGTGGAGGCGGGTGGGGGGATCGAGCAGGGCCATCATCTCTTCCTTATGCTGCCACCGCGGTGACGCCTTCGAGGCGGTCTTCGAGTTCGTCGCTGGCTGCGTGCAGCGCGGCCAAGGTCGCCGCGTCCGGCGTCCAGAATTGCCGGTCGCTCGCTTCGATCAGGCGGTTGGCGACGCGCGCCGACGCTTTGGGATTGAGACAGGCAAGCCGCTCGCGCATTTCCGCGTCGAGCACATAGGTCTCGCTGATCCGCTCGTAGATCCAGGGTGACACCTCGCCGGTCGTCGCCGACCAGCCCATGGTGTTCGTAACGTGCGCCTCGATGTTGCGCACACCTTCGAAGCCATGCTTGAGCATGCCCTCGTACCACAGGGGATTGAGCATGCGCGTGCGGGTTTCGAGATCGACCTGTTCGGCCAGCGTGCGGACCTTGGTCGCGCCCTGCGTCGCGTCGACGATGTAAATCGGCGCGGACGAACCCTTGGCGCGGGTGATCGACCGGCTGATGCCGCCCAGGGCATCGACATAATGGTCGATGTCGGTGACGCCCAGTTCGACCGAGTCGAGATTCTGATAGGCGAGATCGACTCCAGCTAGGGCGGACTTGAGCAGATCGGCCTGCCGGGCGGGCGCGCCGGTGCGGCCATAGGCATAGCCCTTCTGGCGCTCGAACACTTCCGCGATCTCGTCGGGGTCGCTCCACGCGCCGTCGTCGATCAGCATGTTCACGTTGGCGCCATATGACCCTTCCGCGTTCGAAAAGACCCGCAGCGCCGCGGTCTCGAGGTCGCAGTCGTGCTTGGCGGCGTGGGCCAGGCTGTGCTTGCGGACGAAGTTCCGGTCGAGCGGCTCGTCCGCGGACGCCGCGAGCCACGCTGCCTCCGCGATCATCCTCGTCTGGATCGGCAGCAGGTCACGGAAGATCCCCGATAGCGTGACGATGACATCGATCCGCGGGCGGCCCAGCTCCGCCAGCGGGATCAGTTCGGCGCCGGCCAGCCGCGCAAACCCGTCGAACCGCGGCCGCGCCCCGATCAGCGCCATCGCCTGTGCGATCTGCGTCCCCTCCGACTTGAGGTTGTCGGTGCCCCACAGCACCATCGCCAGCGTCTCGGGGAAGGTCGCGCCCGAGGCGATGTGGCGCTCGATCACGTCGTGCGCCTGGCGCATGCCCTCGGCGATCGCGAAGGTGCCGGGGATGCGGAACGGGTCAAAACCGTGGATGTTGCGCCCGGTTGGCAGCACCTTCGGATTGCGCATGACGTCGCCACCGGGTGCGGGGCGTACGAACTTCGCATCAAGCGCATGAACCAGTGCGTCGAGTTCGCAATTATCGGTCGGGATATCCGCGTCGGCGCCCGCCGCGATCATCTGCGCGCGGGTCTCGTCCGACATCGCCGATCCAAGAACATGGAGGCCCTGCGGGATCAGTTCACGCTCAACTTCGTAGAGTTTGGCCGACAATGCGGTAATGTCGCCGCAGTCGAGGTCGAGCGTTTCTGCCGAGGCCGCGATCATGGGTTCCAGCGCAGCGCGCTCTGTATCCGAAGACGACGTCCGCCAGCGTTCAAGCAAGGCTTTAAGGTCGCAAAGCCCCTTGTAGAGCCCGGCCTGCGCCAAGGGCGGGGTCAGATAGCTGACCAATGTCGCGCCCGCCCGCCGCTTGGCGATCAGCCCCTCGGACGGATTGTTCGCGGCGTAGAGATAGATGTTGGGGAGGTCGCCGATCAGCCGCTCGGGCCAGCAATCGGCGGTCAGCCCGGATTGTTTGCCCGGCATGAATTCCAGCGCGCCGTGGGTGCCGAAATGGAGCACGGCGTCGGCGGCGAAATCCTCACGCAGCCAGCGGTAGAAAGCGCTGAACGCATGGGTTGGGGTGAAGCGGCCTTCGAACAGCAGCCGCATCGGGTCGCCTTCGTAGCCAAAGGCCGGCTGGATGCCGACGAAGATGCTGCCGAATTGCGCGCCAAGCACATGGATGGTGCCGCCATCGCCCTGCTGCTTGCCGGGCGCCGGGCCCCATTGCGCCTCGATCGCCGAGAGATGCAGCTCGCGGCGGACATGATCGTCGGCGGGAATGCGAACATGAACGTTGGCGTCGGCGCCGTACCGCGCGGCGTTGCCGTGGAGCACGGCATCGCGCAACGCATCGACGTCGGCGGGAACATCAACCGTATAGCCTTCGCCCGAAAGCTTGGTCAGTGTCGCGTGAAGCGATTCCCATACTGCGAGGTGGGCGGCGGTGCCGGTCGCACCGGCATTGGGCGGGAAGTTAAACAGCACGATCGCAAGCTTGCGTTGTGCCCGTTCGGAACGCCGCAGCCTGACGAGCTTGACGACTTTGGCGGCGAGTGCCTCGGCCCGCTCGGGGCATGATTGCATTTCGCGCACCAGCCCGGCGCTCGGGAACGTGCAGCGCCGCCCGCACCCGGTACAGGCCTCGCCCGACCCATCCGCGCGCCCGCCGAACACGCTCGGCAGCACGGCGCCGTCGAGTTCGGGGATGGCGACCATCATGGTCGCCTCGATCGGCAGCAGGCCCTGGCGGCTCGCGCCCCATTGCTGGAGCGACTGAAATTCGATCGGGTGTGCCGCGACATAAGGTATGTCGAGCTGCGCGAGCATCGCCTCCGCGGCGGCGGCGTCGTTATAGGCAGGGCCGCCGACCAGGCTGAACCCGGTCAGCGACACGATCGCATCGACCGTCGCCGCGCCATCCTTCAGGAAGAATTTCTCGATCGCCGGCCGCGAATCCAGCCCGCTGGCGAACGCCGGCACGACCCGCAGCCCCCTGGCCTCGAACGCCGCGATCACGCCGTCATAATGTCCGGTGTCGCGCGCGAGCAGATAGGAGCGCAGCATCAGCAGCCCGACCGTGCCGGTCGCGGCGCTTGCTTTGGGCAGCGCCTCGATCCGTTCGGCCATCCGGCCCGCCATAGCCGGGTGATAGAGGCCCACATCCGGATAGTCCCGCGGCGCCTCAGCGCGGATATCGTGCGCGGCATAGCGGTTGGCGAGCGCCCGGATCATATTGACGACATTGTCGTCCGATCCGGCGAGCCAATATTGCAGCGTCAGGAAATAGGCGCGCACATCCTGCGCGGTGCCGGGAATGAAGCGCAGGATCTTGGGCAGACGCCGCAGCATCTTCATCTGCCCCGCGCCCGAGGAAGCCCCGGGCTTGGACGAGCCGCGCAGACGCTTGAGCAGAGCGAGCGGGCCCTTTGCCGGCCTGTCCATGCGGTAATCGCCCAGCCGTGTCAGCTTGACGATCTCCGCACCGGACATAAGTCCCAACATTGCCGCGCATGCCTCGCGGCGGGCTTCCAGTGCGGGTAGTACGGCGCGGATATGATCGTCGAGGAACAGCATCGTCGCGATGACGACGTCGCCGCGCGCAATGTCGGCGATGCAGCGGTTGAGCGCGCCCGCGTCGCGATCCCAGTCGGCGGCGGCGTGGAAGCCGATCGTGATGTTCGACCCGTCCTTGGCGAACCGCGCCGCGGCACGTTCGGCGGCGCCCGACAGATGGTTGTCGAGGGTCACGATCACGACGTGCAGAGGCGCGCTACCGGGCATAATGCGCCTTTGCGTCATAGAGCGTGTCGAGCGTGATCGTCGCCAGGCCTTGCTCGGCGGCGAACTTCTCGGTGTTGCGGCGCGCCTTGCCGCGCACGAAGAAGGGAATCTTGCCGAGTTCCCGTTCGGCATCGTCGGTCCACAACTTGCCATCGACCACCGCGAGCTCTGCAACGAGTTCCGGCTCGGGAGCAACGGACGAGGGCGCGGCTGGCTTGCCGTGCCCGAGATGCGACGCCCCGGCGTCGTCCGAAAACTCGAAATCGTCGCGGAACATCGTCAGCAGATGCTCTTCCAGACCCATCGTCAGCGGATGTACCCAGGTGTCGAACAGTACGTTCGCGCCTTCGAAACCCATTTGCGGGGAATAGCGCGCCGGGAAATCCTGGACGTGGACCGGCGCCGAAATCACCGCGCAGGGAATGCTCAACCGCTTGGCGACGTGGCGCTCCATCTGGGTTCCGAGCACCAGTTCCGGCTGAAGCGCCTGGATTGCGTCCTCAACGGCGAGATAATCGTCCGTGATCAGCGGCTCGACGCCGTACAGTTTCGCCGCCTCCCGAACATCGCGGGCGAATTCGCGGTTGTAACAGCCGAGCCCGACCACCTCGAACCCCAGCTCGTCGCGCGCCACGCGGGCGGCGGCGACGGCATGGGTCGCGTCGCCGAAGATGAAGACGCGCTTGCCGGTCAGGTAAGTTGAATCGACCGAGCGGGTCCACCACGGCAGGTTCGAGCTGTCGAGCGCGCGGGCGGGATCGACCCCGGCGATTGCGGCGACCTCGGTGATGAAGTCGCGCGTCGCGGCGTGGCCAATAGGGACGGTGCGGACAGTGTGTTGCCCGAACGTCTTTTCGAGCCAGCGGCAGGCGGTGTCGGCGATTTCGGGATAGAGGCAGATGTTGAAATCAGCCTCGCCGAGCAGCGCGAGATCGGCCGGCGTTGCGCCGAGCGGGGCGGAAATGTTGACGTCGATGCCCAGCATGCCGAGCAACCTGGTGACTTCGATCACGTCGTCGCGGTGGCGGAACCCCAGCGCGGTCGCGCCGAGCAGGTTGGCGCGGGGACGGCGGCCGTCGCGCGGCGTCGGGCGGGCATCCTTGTCCGCGAGCGTGCGCACCAGCTGGTAGAAGGTTTCGGCCGCGCCCCAATTCTCCTTGCGCTGATAGCTCGGCAATTCCAGCGCGACGACAGGGCAGGGCAAACGCATCGCCTCGGCAAGCCCGGCAGGATCGTCCTGGATCAGCTCCGCGGTGCAGGACGCGCCGACCAGCATCGCCTGCGGATGGAACCGCGCATAAGCGTTGCGCGCCGCGGCCTGGAACAGTTCGGCGGTGTCCTTGCCAAGGTCGCGCGCCTGGAACGTGGTGTAGGTGACCGGCGGGCGCTTGCCGCGGCGCTCGATCATCGTGAACAGCAGGTCGGCATACGTGTCGCCCTGCGGTGCATGAAGCACGTAATGGACGCCCTCCATCGCGGTCGCGATCCGCATCGCGCCGACGTGGGGCGGTCCCTCATATGTCCAGACGGTCAGCTGCATGGCGCGCAGCGGGCGAATGACAGGAGGGCGGACGCCGACATCAGAGCCTCAGCACGTCGCGACGCCGCAGCGGCCGCGCGAAGAGTTCGGCAAGGTCGCCCGCCTGGTCGAAGCCGTGGATCGGCGAGAATACCAGCTCGATCGCCCATTTGGTCGTCAGGCCTTCCGCCTCGAGCGGGTTGGCGAGACCGAGGCCGCAGACGGTGAGGTCGGGCTTGGCGGCGCGGACTCGATCGAGTTGCTTGTCGACGTCTTGGCCTTCGCTGATCAGCGTGTCGACGGGCAGCAAGGCCAATTCCTGCGCCAGGTGCCGGCGGTGGAGGTAAGGCGTGCCGACCTCGACCGGGATCATATTCAATTCGGTCGCGAGGAACCGCGCGAGCGGTATTTCGAGCTGCGAGTCGGGCAGGAAGGTGATACGCTTGCCGCCCAGCCGCTCACCCGAATGGGCGATCGCCCGCTTGGCGCGCTCGCGGCCCGGCGCAATGATGCGGCGGAAATGCATCTCGTCGATGCCGAATGCGACGGCGGCGGCGTGGAGCCAGTTGGTCGTGCCTTCCGCACCGAATGGAAACAGCGCGTCGAGCCGCCGAGCGCCGCGATCTTCGAGCGCCCGCGCGGTTTCGCCGAGAAACGGCTGCGCCAGAAGGAAACGGGTGGTCACGCCGACCGGCGGCATGTCGCTGGCGCGGCGTGCGGGCAGCCAACGAACGGTGGCGATGCCGAGATCAGCGAACAGCCGGGTGAACTGGTCCTCGACGACATCCGGCAGCGCGCCGACGATCATCAGGCTCGGGGTTTCGGAGGTGTCGGTTGGCAGGTCGGGCACCAACGCGGCGAGGCAGGCATCCTCGCCCTCGGTGAAGGTCGTCTCGATGCCCGATCCCGAGTAATTGAGGATCTTGGTGGTTCCGGCATGCTTGACCGAGAGCCGCGCTGCGGCGCGCGACAAGTCGAGCTTGATCACCTCCGACGGGCACGACCCGACCAGGAACAGCAGCTTGATATCGGGCCGCCGCCCGAGCAGGCGGTCGACGACGCGGTCGAGCTCCTCGTTACAATCGGCCATCCCCGCAAGGTCGCGTTCCTCGATGATGGCAGTGCCGAAGCGCGGCTCGGCGAAGATCATCACCCCGGCCGCGGATTGGAGCAGATGCGCGCAGGTGCGCGATCCAACCACCAGGAAGAAAGCGTCCTGTACCTTGCGGTGCAGCCAGATGATCCCGGTCAGTCCGCAAAATACTTCGCGCTGTCCCCGCTCGCGCAAGACGGGAGCGGATTCGCACCCGAGCGACGCGGCGGAGAAAGGGGGGGTCATCCTGCCACCGCGAACGTCGGCGGCGGGGTGGTGCCTTGCAGCCGCGCGGCGCGCAGCTTGAGGAGGAACTGCGTCGCGTTGATCGCGTATGTCGCATAGGCGGCCAGCGCCAGCACCATCCGTTCACGCTCGGTGCCGATCCCCCATGTCAGCGCGATCAGATAGGCGGTGTGCAACGCCAGCACGACCATGCTGAACACGTCTTCCCAAAAGAAGGCCGAGGCGAACAACCACTTGTCGAAGACGACCTTTTCCCAGACCGATCCGGTGATCATGATCAGATAGAGCGCACAGGTCTTGACCAAGATCGACACTGTCGCTGCGGCCGCGCCTTCGCCCGTGGCGAGGTAGCGCAGCACCAGCGCGAGGCTGGTGAGAAAGATAACAAACTGGATCGGTGCCAATATGCCTTGGACGAGGGTCCAGAGCGACGAGTCGCGGCGGCGCCGCTGTTCGGGCGTGTAGAGCGGGGCGGGGCCGCCTGCCTTTCTCTCCGTGAAGGAAGGGTCGTTCGCCCGCATCGCTTCCCGCCTGCCCCAAGCTATTTCGGGAGAAGACTAAGCCAGCCCATCGACAAGTGTCAACTGAAACTGACGTCCAAAAGAATTGACACTTCGCTTAAGCTGCATTGGTTTGGCGGTTGTCATACACGCTGAAGAGGCATACGCTGCGAGTCGCGGGGCGGGCGGAAAAATCCGCGTCCCTGCTTATAGTTGCGAAGCGTGTCCAACCAGGCTGGGAGAGCTGGTGATGGCGTCGACGATGCGATTGCAAGGGCGCGCACCATATATCGGCCGCGATCGGGCCGGGCCCAGCTTCGCGCGCGGAGCCAGCAGACTTGGCGGCTTCCATGTCGCGTTAGACAATACGCAATCGCTGTCGACCCTGATCGAAAGCGAGATCATCCCGCGGCTGATGATCGCTCACGCAACAGTCGCGCCCGCGACTGTGATGCCGGAGGCCGCATCGCCCGAAATTACCGAATATATCGATTTCGCCGAGGTCGAAGCGCTGGCGCCCCTCGTGATGCAAGTCGAGGCAGATTCTGTGCTCGCGTATATCGAGAGCATTCTAGCCCGCGGTGTCGCCGTCGATACCGTGATGGTCGATCTTCTGGCGCCGACCGCGCGATTGCTTGGCGAACTTTGGGAAGACGACCGCTGCGACTTTGTCGACGTGACGATGGGGCTCTGGCGTCTGCAAGAGGTTGTCTACGAAATCGCCGGTCGCTTCCCGGCCGATCGCGCGCACGGTATGCGGGGGCATCGCGCCTTGTTCGCTTCGATGCCCGGGGACCAGCATAATTTCGGCACGGTGGTCGTCGAGGAGGTGTTCAGGCTCGACGGGTGGATCACCGACCGTCTCAGCGAGGTTGAAACCGCGGACCTGCTGAAGCGTGTATCCGATGACTGGTTCGATATCGTCGGATTGACGATCAGTTGCGACTGCCATATCGCGCGCTTGCCTTCCATCATCGCGGCCTTGCGGAGCGTTTCGCGCAATCCGTCGGTGTGCGTCATGGTGGGGGGCAGGGTTTTCAGTGCGAACCCCCAGCTTGCCGTGCAATCCGGTGCCGACGGCACTGCGCACGATGCGAAGGTGGCACTGAAGGTGGCGGTGGAACTCGTCCGTGAACGCGAACGGGGGGCTGCTATTTGTAATTGAGGTGGAGTGCGGCGCTCGTTTATGAACAAGCATATCGCCCCGTCCCGTCAGACGGCTTTCAAGGCTCCCGATGCCATGCCGGGGCCGTTGTCTGCGAGCGTCGCTGCCTCTTTGCTTGCTGCTGTCGGTGACGTCACCTTCGTCCTGTCCGAAACAGGCAAGATTCTCGATATGGCGGTTTCCCAAGGCGATCTCGCCAATCACGGTTTTGCCGACTGGGTCGGCGAATCCTGGATCGATACCATGACGGTCGAAAGCCGTCCCAAGGTCGCCGAGATGCTGGCCGAGGCGGCGAGTAACGCGCCGCCACGTTGGCGTCAGGTCAATCATCCGGCCGCAGGCGGCGACGTACCGGTCCGGTATCTGGTGATGGCGCTCGGTGAACCGGGCCGGCTGATCGCAATCGGCCGCGACATGCGCGGGGTGGCGGCGGTACAGCAGCGTTTGTTGCAGACGCAGCAATCGCTCGAACGCGACTATCTCCGTCTGCGCCAAGCTGAAACCCGCTACCGCTTGTTGTTCGACATGGCGTCGGAGCCCGTGCTGATCGTCGATGTCGAGACACGTCGTATCCGCGAGGCCAATCCGGCCGCGCACCGGCTGCTTGATGCGGCCGAGGGCGCACTGATCGGCAATCCGGTCACGAGCATCGTAGAAGTCGACCATCGCGATGATTTCGTCGCCCATCTGGGCGCTGCAAAATCGGCCGACGATCTGGCGCCGGTCGTATTGCGACTGGCGGATCGGCGCGGCGATGCCAAGATTTCGGCGCGGCTGTTTCGTCAGGCGCAGACGCCCTTGCTCATCATTCGCATCGAACCCGCCGATGGAGCGATTTCGGGCCATCGTTTTGACACGACCCTCGGCGAGGTCGTCGAACGGATGCCCGATGCGTTCGTGCTGGTCGATCGCGACCTGAACGTCCTTACCGCGAACGCGTCGTTTCTGGAACTGACCGAACTGCCTTCCATCGATCGAGTCATCGGTTCCAGGCTGGGCGGATGGCTCGGCCGGCCGGGGATCGACCTCGAATTGATCGTCAGCCAGCTCCGCGAGCATGGTTCGGTCCGCAACGTGTCCACCATCTTGCGCGGTGCCGCCGGAACGATCGAGGAAATCGAGATTTCCGGCGTTGTCGCGGCGATGGCCGGCAGCGCCTGCTACGGCTTCACGATCCGCAACGTCGGGCGCCGCCTACGCGATGCGCCGCTTGCGCCGCGCGATGTGCCGCGCTCGGTGGAGCAACTGACTGAACTGGTCGGTCGGATGTCACTCAAGGAGATCGTGCGGGAGAGCACCGATCTCATTGAACGCCTCTGCATCGAGGCTGCATTGACCTACACGTCGGACAATCGCGCGTCGGCTGCCGAGGTTCTCGGCGTCAGCCGCCAAAGCCTGTATTCCAAGCTCCATCGTCACGGGCTCGGCAACCTCGTTCCGGGCGACAGCTGAGCTCAGCAGCGGGCGAGTGCGTCAATTTGATTTGACGCTCTATGGCGTCAAGCTTAGTCATTGGGGATGGACGGTTCGAGCGCCCCCATCGTTGCAAGGCCGTTCCCCGCTCCGCGCGACATACTCGAACTGCTCAAACCGGTAACGTGGTTCCCGCCCATTTGGGCCTTCATCTGCGGTGTCGTTTCGTCGGGCATATCGCTGGCCGATCGCTGGCCGTTTTTTATCGCGGGGATCTTGCTGACGGGCCCGCTGGTCTGCGGGACGAGCCAAGCCGTCAACGATTGGTTCGACCGTCATGTCGACGCGATCAACGAACCGCATCGGCCGATCCCGTCCGGAAGGATCGCCGGCCGTTGGGGGCTTTGGATCGCCGTCGCCGGCACCTTGCTGTCGCTCATGGTGGCGTTGGTGACCGGTCTGTGGGTATTCGCGGCGACGTGTCTCGGTCTGGCCTGCGCCTGGGCCTATAGCGCGCCGCCGGTGCGCCTGAAGGTCAGCGGCATCTGGGGCCCAGCCGTGGTGGCGTTCACCTATGAGGGGCTGACCTGGTTCACCGGAGCGAGCGTGATGGCCGGGGCACTCCCTTCGCCCTATGTGCTGATTGTCCTCGCGCTCTACAGCTTCGGCGCCCACGGCATCATGACGCTCAACGATTTCAAGGCGGTCCAGGGCGATCGCGCGACGGGCGTCCGGTCGTTGCCCGCAACCCTCGGCATTGTGCCTGCGGCGCGCATTGCGTGCGTCGTGATGGTCATTCCGCAAATCATCGTCGTCCTATTGCTATGGCATTGGCAGCATCATCTCGTTGCCGCGATCGTGGCCATTCTGCTGGCCGCGCAAATCGGGCTGATGGCGCGATTGTTGCGCGATCCCGCCGCGCTCGCGCCCTGGTACAATGCCACCGGCACCAGCGCCTATGTGGTGGGAATGCTGGCGACCGCATTTGGCCTGGGCGGAGTCGTGGGCCTGTGATGGCGCCGCTGGGCTGGGTCGGCATCGTGCGATTGGGGCTGGTGCAGAGCGCGATCGGCGCGATCGTGATGCTGGCGACGTCCTTGCTCAACCGCGTCATGGTCGTCGAATACGCGCTGCCGGCCGCTTTACCCGCTGGGCTCGTCGCTTGGCATTACGCTGTCCAGCTGTCGCGCCCGGTTTGGGGTCATGGCTCGGATCGCGGGCGGCGGCGGACGACATGGATCGTCTCCGGCATGGGCGCGCTGGCGTTGGGGGCGCTGCTGGCAGTCGATGCGCTCCGACTGCTCGCCGCGGGCTCGGTCTGGGGTTACGCGCTCGCCATTTTCGCTTTTGCGATGATCGGCGCCGGCGTCGGCGCGGCGGGAACGTCGCTGCTCGCGCTGCTCGCGACGCGCGTGGCACCGGAACGTCGCGCTGCGGCGGCATCGATCACGTGGATCATGATGGTTGCCGGGATCGTGGTGACCGCTGGCGTCGCAGGCGCCCTGATCGATCCGTTTTCGTTAGGCCGGCTGACAATGGTCGTCGAATGCATTGCCGGCGGCGCGTTCGCGCTGACGTTGCTTGCGGTAGCGGGAGTCGAGGGTAAGACGGCTCCAGCATCCGTAGAGCCTACGTCCCCTGAACCCGATTTTCGCGCGGCGCTGCGCGAAATGCTGGCCGACGACGATGCCCGCCAGTTTACCATATTCGTCTTTCTGTCGATGCTGGCTTACTCGATGCAGGATCTGATCCTCGAACCTTTTGCCGGTTTGCTGTTCGGCTTCACGCCCGGCCAGTCGACGCAATTGTCGGGTATCCAGCATGGCGGCGTACTGCTCGGCATGATCGTCGTGGGTGTCGGCGGCAGCGCGTTCGGACGGAATCCCGCAAGCATGCGCCGCTGGATCGTCGGCGGCTGCGTGGGCTCGGCGCTGGCGCTGGGCGGTCTGGCGCTGGCCGCGCGGGTCGGTCCCGCTTGGCCTCTTGCCGCCAACATCGCCGCGCTGGGTTTCGCCAACGGCGTGTTCGCCGTCGCGGCGATCGGCGCGATGATGGGATTGGCCGGCGGCGGGGAAGGCGGACGCGAGGGCATCCGCATGGGTGTGTGGGGCGCGGCACAGGCGATCGCCTTCGGGCTGGGCGGCCTGATCGGCGCGGTCGGCGTGGATACCGGCCGCGCGCTGATCGGATCGACGCCCGACACCTTCATGATCGTGTTCGGCGCGGAAAGCCTGCTGTTCCTGGCCGCCGCCTCGCTCGCGGTGCGACGTCAATCATCCGCACCGCAAATGCCGGTAGCGGGCAAGCCGGCATGATCTATGACTGCGTCGTGGTCGGTGGCGGGCCGTCGGGCGCGACCGCGGCGAGCGACCTGGCGAACGCCGCACACCATGTGCTGCTGCTTGACCGCGGCGGGCGCATCAAGCCGTGCGGCGGCGCGATCCCGCCGCGGCTGATCGCCGATTTCGCGATCCCTGGCCACCTCATCGTCGGCCGTGCGCGCGCCGCGCGGATGATCGCGCCGTCCGATCATGAAGTGGATATGCCGGTCGGCGACGGCTTTGTCGGAATGGTCGATCGCGACACGTTCGACGAATGGCTGCGCGCGCGTGCCGCCCTGGCCGGGGCCGAGCGCCGCACCGGCACGTTTGACCGGATCGAGCGCGACGAGCAGGGCCGCCCGGTCGTCGTCTTTGCCGATGCGCGTGGCGGGCCGGAACAGCGCGTGGCCACCCGCTGCGTGATCGGCGCCGACGGCGCGCGCTCGCGCGTCGCGCGCGCCACGCTGGCTGACGCCGCTGATATGCCGTGCGTGTTTGCCTATCACGAGGTGATCCGGTCGCCCTCTGTTGCGGATGGTGCATTCGATCGTGAGCGGTGTGACGTCTTCTATCAGGCTGCGCTGTCGCCCGACTTCTACGCCTGGGTCTTTCCGCATGGCGACACCGCCAGCGTCGGCGTCGGCAGCGCTAATAAGGGCTTCGCCTTGCGCGACGCGGTCGCCCGGCTGCGCGTTCGCGAGGGCCTCGACGGCTGTGACACAATCCGCCGTGAAGGGGCGCCGATCCCGCTCAAGCCGCTGCGCAAGTGGGACAATGGCCGCGACGTCGTCGTTACCGGCGACGCCGCCGGGGTGGTCGCGCCGGCATCCGGCGAGGGCATTTATTATGCGATGACCGCCGGACGCGAGACGGCCCGGGCGGTCGGCGCTTTCCTGGCCTCGGGCAACCCGAAAGCGCTGGCGCAGGCGCGCCGCCGCTTCATGCGCGCGCACGGGCAGGTATTCTGGATTCTTGGGATCATGCAGCATTTCTGGTACCGCAACGATCGGCGCCGCGAGCGCTTCGTGGCAATGTGCGAGGACCGCGACGTGCAGTCTCTGATCTGGCCCGCCTACATGGACAAACGCTTGGTCTATGCCAAGCCGCTCGCCTATCTGCGTATCTTCATGAAAGACATGCGGCACCTTATGCAGACGGCGGGCTGACCGATTATGAGCCGAGCCTGGTTGATGCCGGTCGTAATCGCCGGATTGATCGCGCTGGTGGTGGCGATGCTGGGCATGACGATTACCGAGATCGGTCCATGGTATCATAGCTTGGTCCAGCCGCGCTGGGCGCCGGCCGACGCCGTCTATGGCGTGGCGTGGACCGCGATCTACGCCCTCACCGCGATAGCCGGGGTCACCGGCTGGCTCGCCATGCCGACTTGGCGCGAGCGCGAATGGTTGCTCGGTCTGTTCGCGCTCAACGGTTTCCTGAACATCCTGTGGAGCCTGTTATTCTTCCGCCTGCACCGCCCCGATTGGGCTGTGGTCGAAGTGCTCGCGCTGTGGGTGTCGGTTGCGGCGCTCATCATCGTCATCTGGCGGCGCTCGATGCCTGGCGCGATGCTGTTGCTGCCCTATCTGGCCTGGGTCACCTTTGCCGGCTATCTCAATATGATCATCGTGCGCTTGAACGGGCCATTTTATTGACGGCCATGGCAGGAATGTTCGCCAGCGGACATGCGGCGGATTTCGTGCTTGGCGTGATGGTGGTCGAATTCGTCTGGCTGACGACAAGACGCGGTTGGCGGGTCAGGGATGCGCTGCTGCGACTTGGCCCCGGCGCGCTTATGATGCTCGCATTACGCTGCGCGCTCACCCAGCTGGACTGGCGCTGGATCGCGCTCCTGCTGCTCCTGTCTTTTCCGATACATCTCGCCGACCTAGCCCGGCGACCGCGGCCCCCGGGCTAGGTCGGTATCCTCGAGATCAGGAGTTGGTCTTCAGATAGGCGATGACGTCGGCACGCTTCTGCGGATCGGAGAAGCCGGCGAAGGTCATCTTGGTGCCGGGCACGACATGCTGCGGATCTTCAAGATATTGGAACAGCTTTTCGGGGGTCCAGGTGATGCCGCTCGACTTGTTCGCGGCCGAATAACTGTAGCCGGCAATCGAACCCGCCTTGCGTCCCACGACGCCATGGAGCGACGGGCCGATCTTGTTCACCCCGGCGTCGATCGAATGGCAGGTCTGGCAGGTGACGAACACGCCTTTGCCCTTGTCCGCGTCACCGGTGTAGCTGGCATATTTGACGCCGCTTTCGGTGTCCGTGTTGTCCGCGGCTGGTGCCGCCGCCGGGGCGGCCGCTGCCGGTGCGGCCGGCGCGCTCGTGCTAGCGGTTTCGGTGGGCGGGGTGGTGGCGGCCGTGTCCGGGGCCTTCTTCGAACAAGCGGACAGCGCCAGCACGGAAGCGGCGACGCAAAGCGCCATCTTGCCAATACGGGGCGTCGATTCTGAATGCGTCATTCGTCGTCTCTCCGTTACAGACTTATGTGGCACGCGGTCCTTCTGTCAGCGCAACTGTCCAATAAACTTTACGTTCCTAATCATCCAGCAAAATGTTCACTTCGCCCTGCCCTGATAGCGGCTGAGCAGTCGGGGTTTCAGCTTGCGCGAAGCGTCGTCATCGTGTGCGCGCGTTCGCTGTGGCGCCGATGTATGCCTTGCGGCCCGCTGAGACGTCATCCGCTGCCACCCCGGCCTCTGTTCTGCTTCTTCCTGGCTGTCGGCAATTGGCTGTGCGATCAGCCGGCATGAACAAGCTTATGTCGCTCGCGCTAGGCGCGCTTCTCGTCTTGCCCGCATTGGCCAATGACAGCACTGCGGAGATGGGTGCGGGCGGACTTGTCCTGCGCAAAACCGATGCGATCGATATGGTTGCGGAGGATCTGTATGTGTCTCCGAACAAGGTTCGGGTCAGCTACGTCTTTCACAATCGCACCGACAAGGATGTTCACACCGTCGTGGGTTTCCCCATGCCCGACGAGGACCTTGCCAACCGGGATTATGGGGACGTCGCCTATCCGCACGACTTCGTGACTCGCGTCGCGGGCAAGCCCGTCACGATGGCGCTTGAGGTGAGAGCCGTGCTGAACGGCAAGGACCATACCGCGATGCTCGCGCCGCTGAAGGTGCCGCTGGAAGATCCTGACACGCGCCTCAATCAGCTGGCCAGGGCCGATCAGGACCGGTTGCTGGCGCTTGGACTGGCGACGCAGGATGGCGGAGACCGGGCCGACGCCCGGCGCCATCTTGTGGCGGCCTGGACCGTCCGCCGCACCTATCACTGGACGCAGCTATTTCCCGCCGGGCGTGAGTTGGCCGTCGAGCATATTTACGTGCCCGGCACGGGAGGGAGTATCGGCACTGCGCTCACCATGCGCGGTTTCCGCAGCGGTGCGGAGGGCAAAGCGTATATCGCCCGTTACTGCACCGATGCGGCATTCCTGGCCGGTGTCGACAAATTCGCGCGCGCCGCCGGGGCCGAGTATGCGGCACTTCCGGAAGTTCGCGTTCAATATATCCTGACAACAGGCGCCAACTGGCGGGCGCCGATCGGAAATTTCAGTCTGGTTGTCGACAAGGGGGCGCCAGAGAATCTGATCAGCTTCTGCGCGGATGGTGTCCGCAAGATTTCACCCACGCGGTTCGAGGTGCGGCACAGCAACTGGCGGCCGAACCGCGATCTGGACATTCTGATCATCAAGCCGCGGCACTAAAGTCGGCCGAATATCTCTGTTTTTGACAATGAAGGGGCGCATGCAGGCAGGCCGTGCGTCCCCCGATTTTCGCGGGTCACGGTATCCTGACCTCCTGTCATCGCCCTGTCGTTGACTTGCGCCGCAGCCTTCGCCGAAGTTCCTGCGAGATCACGGGAGAAGAAGCACAATGACCGTTAGCGGCAATCTGGAAGTTTTTGCGGGCAAGCCGGTAGTCGACTTCAAAACGGCCGGGGACATTGGCGATTTCAGCCGCGTCGCGCCGCGGCTGCGCTGTGAATATGATAGCGACGATTCGTTGCAGGATCTGCTCGCGACGATGCTGAAGGCGGATGGCGTAGCGGCGACCAGTGCACTGGTATTCGGGCTCTGGTCCGAGAGCGGCGAGACCTACGAGGTGCGGCCAACAACCGCGGTCGAATTGCTGATCGCGGAAAAGGACAAGCTGCCGGCAATCGACGCGCTGTTCTTCGGCGATATCATATCCGAAGAGAATGAGATTAGCTGGATCGAGCAGACCGACTATGGGGCGATGTGGGGCGCATTTCCCCGGCTTTCACAATTCTGGGTGCGCGGCGGCAACGGGCTGCGGCTGGGCCGGATCGATCATGAGCATCTGGACACTTTGGTCATTCAGACAGGCGGCATGTCGCGGGCGCTGTTGCATGAAGCGCTGGCCGTAAACGCCCCGATCCGCCATCTGGAGCTGTGGCTGGGGGCCGAGGATTATGGTGCGGACAGCTCGGTCGAGGATTTCAGCGATCTTTTCGGGGATAAGCTTTTCCCGAAGCTGGAGACGCTGGGACTCCGCAACAGCGAATATAGCGATGCGATCGCTCAGGCGCTGGTCGCCGCACCGCTGCTCGACCGGATCAAGACGCTTGACCTGTCGATGGGGACACTGACCGATGCGGGCGCGAAAGCGCTGGCTGAATCGGGGCGGCTGGGCAAGCTCGAGAAGCTCGATATCTCGCATCATTATGTGAGCCCGGAAGGTGTCGCTCTGTTGCGTCGCGCAACTCCAAACCTGGTCGCCGACGACGCAGAGGAAGTGGATGAGTGGGACGGCGAGAAGCATTATTACGTTGCGGTTGGAGAATAATCGCGCGGCTGGCGACGTGACCTTTCCCCACAGGCATCTGGTCGTGCTCGGGCCGGTATCGGGCCCGCGGCACGACGCCTTTGCACAGGCCTGCATCGATCGGTTTGGCTGGGTGCCGGCCGTTCTGAGCTGGGACAAGTTCCTGGCTGCACCGGAGCGATTGCAGCGGATGCTATCGCCGGGCGGCTATCTTCGGATCGATACGCCCGATCAGGATGTGCGCGCGATCGCGGCCGTGCTTGCGGCCGGCGCCGACGAGGCTGCTGCGACCGGGATCGAGACGGTGCCGGTGGGGATTGAGACGATGCTGGCACAGGGCGATGTCGGATCGCCGGCCCAATTCGCATTCGGGCTGGTGGCGGGAATCACCCTGGCCGAGCGGATCGCCCAAGAAGCGGGTGCGGACATCTCGATAAAGGCGGTGGATGTCGCCTGTGCGTTCGACAAGACGCGCACGGCCGCACGATTCAACAAGGCGGGGCTGGCGACGCCGCGGGGGCTTCCCGCGATCCATGGGTTTGAAGCACTCGCCGATGCAATGCGCGCCGCGGCATGCTCGCGCGTCTTCGTCAAACTGCGCCACGGATCGGCAGCTGCGGCGATGGTTGCCCTGGCCAGGCACGGTACGCAATGGCGGGCGCTGACCACCGCTATGTTGGTGGACGGCCGGGTCCGGGCAACGCGCGCCGTACGTCGGCTCTCCGATTGCGGCGATATTGCCCGACTTATCGATCGGCTCGGGCCGTTAGGGCTGCATGTCGAGGCGTGGGTGCCGAAAATCTCGATCGATGGACACGTAGCCGACGTGCGGATCGTCTGCGTCGATGGTGCCGAAGCGTTTCCAGTGCTGCGGACGAGCCGGCATCCCATGACGAACCTGCATCTGGGTGGCGCACGATATCCGATCGCGCGCCTGATCGCGCGGATCGGTGCGGCGGCGTGGGCGGAAGTCGAGACGTCGGCCTGGCGGGCAGCCGCGTTATTCCCGGCGAGCGACGCGATCGGCATCGATATTGCGGTGCTGAATGACGGCCGACGATCCCGACTGCTTGAGGCGAACATATTCGGTGATTTCGTGAAGGACCTGATCGTGGGCGGCCAGACCCCTTACAGCGCACAACTGAACCGGATTGCGCAGCGCTATGCAGCCGGCGCACGGACCGCCGCATGAGCTGGATCGATGCCACCACCTGCCTGGGCTCGCACGATGTGTTGTTCGTGACCTTGGATACGTTGCGCTACGATGTTGCGGCCGAAGCGGCGGCGCGAGGAGAAACGCCCAATCTCGCCCGGCTTCTGCCGAATGGAGCGTGGGAATTGCGGCATTCGCCGGCCAGCTTCACCTTTGCGGCGCATCAGGCGTTTTTCGCGGGCTTTCTGCCGACACCGGCGGAGCCACGCGACGTCGCACAAGATCGGCACGACCGGCTGTTTGCGGCACGCTTCCCGGGCAGCGAAACGACCGGCACGGGCACATTGGTGTTCGATACGCCCGACATCGTGTCGGGCTTTGCCGCGCAGGGCTATCACACGATCTGCATCGGCGGGACGGGCTTCTTCAACAAGCGATCGCCTCTGGGATCCGTACTGCCAGCCCTGTTCGACGAGAGCTGGTGGGATGAATCGCTGGGCGTCGCCTGCCGCGATTCGGCGGCCAACCAGGTGGCCCGTGCGGTCGAGCGCGTCGCAGCGCAACCGGCGGACAAGCGTCTGTTCGTGTTCGTCAACATCGCCGCCTGTCATCCGCCCCATCATTTTTATGCGGGGGAAGAGTGCGACAGCGCCGCCAGCCAGCGTGCCGCGCTGGCCGAGGTCGATCGGCACGTGCCGGCGCTGCTCGCGGCGCTGCAGGCGCGCGCGCCGGTGCTGGCAATCCTGTGCTCGGACCACGGCACGGCGTTCGGCGAGGACGGCTATCATGGCCACCGCATCGGCCATCCCAGCGTGTGGGACGTGCCCTATGCCCAGATGATCCTGCCCTATCGTGAGACGGCGGCATGAGCCTCGCGCCGTCGATCCTACGCGCGGATCCGGCCGATCTGGGGCCGCTCTATCAGGATTATGCCTACGGCTATCCGCACAAGAATGCCTATCGCGCGTTCGCATCGCCGCTGCCCCTGCGCGATCTATGGGCCGGGGAGCGATTGGACCGGCTCTTCCTGTATCTGCACATCCCGTTTTGCGAGATGCGGTGCGGCTTCTGCAATCTATTCACCACCGCCAACCCCGATGACGACCGGGTGGCGGGCTATCTCGCGGCGCTGACCCGCCAGATCGATGCCGTTCGCGATGAGCTTGGCTCGGTGCATCCGGTGCAACTCGCCATCGGCGGCGGAACCCCGACATTGCTCGGTCCGGCCCTGCTCGAAGCGTTGTTCGAGACGATTGCGTCACGGCTGAATGCCGATCCGCGGCGGCTGCCCTCCGGCATCGAGACGTCGCCCAAGACCGCCACGAGCGAGACAATCGCCCTGCTCGCACAATGGGGGTTCGAGCGGATCAGCATCGGCGTTCAATCCTTCGTCGAGGCGGAAACGCGCGCGATGGGCCGGCCGCAGGATCCGGCGACGCTTGCCGCCGCACTCGACACCATCCGCGCGTACCGCTTTGGACGGCTCAACATCGATCTGATCTATGGCGCCGAAAATCAGGATCCGGCGAGCTGGCGCCATTCGCTGCGGCGCGCGCTCGAATGGCAGCCGGAGGAGATATTCCTGTACCCGCTTTATGTGCGGCCGCGCACCGGGCTCGACCGGCGCAGTCAGGTTGAGGACGAGCATCGGCGCGCGCTGTATCGGATCGGGCGCGATCTGCTGTGCGAGCAGGGTTATGAACAGGTTTCGATGCGGGCTTTCCATCGCGCGTCCCGCGACAGCGCGAACAGCAACGAATTTAGCTGTCAGGAAGATGGCGTGCTGGGGCTCGGTACGGGTGCCCGGTCTTATACCGGCCGCGCCCATTATTCGACGCGCTATGCGGTAACGCGTCGCGGCGTGCTCAACATTTTGGACGATTTTGCGGCGATCGAGACCGACGCCTTCCGTTTTGCGCATCACGGGATCATCGTGAACGCAGATGAGGCGATGCGACGTTACGTGCTCAAGTCGATCCTCCGCCGCGACGGGCTGGATGCGGCACGGTTCGAAGCGCGGTTCGGCGTGGCGCCACAGGCCGCGCTGCCCCAGCTCGATCGTCTCGGCGACATGGGACTTATCGTGGCCGAAGGGCCTTGGCTTCGCCCCACGGCGGCGGGGCTCGAACATTCGGACTCGATCCCGCCGCTTTTCTATTCGGATGCGGTGCGTGCGCGGATGCGGGCGACCAGCGTCGCATGAGCGTGCCGCCGACGCTCTCGATCCTGTGGCGCGGGCCGCTTTCCGGTTGCAATTATGCGTGCGGCTATTGCCCCTTCGCCAAGCGCAGGGACAGCCGCGCTACGCTCGCCGCCGATCGTGCCGCCCTGGAAAGGTTCGAGCAGTGGGTTGCCGGGCGTAAGCGGCAGGTGGCGATCCTGTTCACGCCTTGGGGCGAAGCGCTGATCCGGCGCTATTATCGTGAGACCATAACGCGGCTGTCGCACTGGCCACAGGTGGAAACGGTGGCGATCCAGACCAACTTGTCGGGTGCGATCGACTGGCTGGCGAGGTGCAATAACGAGCGCGTGGCGCTGTGGACGACCTTTCATCCCGGGGAGACCGATCAAGCCCGATATGTCGCCAAGATCCACGAACTGGCGGCGATGGGCATCAGGCACAGCGTCGGTGTGGTCGCGTTGCGCAATCATTTCGACGCGATCGAACGATTGCGGGCGGAATTGCCGTCCGAGACCTATCTTTGGATCAACGCGGAGGAAGGCCTGCAGGGTTGCTATTCGGACGCGGAGATCGAGCGCCTGGCCGCCGTCGATCCCCTGTTCGAACTTAACAACCGCGCCTACGCGACTGCCGGACGGGCCTGTGCGGCAGGCGATACAGCGATATCCGTACGCGGCGATGGAGAGGCGCGGCGGTGCCACTTCATCGATATACCGATCGGCAATATCTATGATGCCGATTTCGAGGCGAAGCTTCGCGCCACGCCGTGCAGCCGGCCCACGTGCGACTGCCATATCGGCTATCGCCATCTCGATGATCTGAAGATGGCAGGCCTGTTCGGGGACGGACTGACGGAGCGGCGGGCCACCGCGCCGCACCGCCGAGACGCGCTGGCGCGGATCGCGGACTTCGAACGAGGTCTGGCCGGAAGCCTGTAACCGGTCGATCTGCCTCCGCCGTTCCGCATCGTACGATGGGGGCGTGCCCAATTTCTCCACGAACGGCATGGTGGCACGCCGTCCTGCCAGCCGTTTCTTAAAGGGCGCGGTTGAGCCGCTCCGCCGTGTCGTGCATGGGAGCCGTAAAGACAAAGTAAACATAATGAAGGAGTGGGCGGTGTCGAAAGACTGCGAAGAACAGCCAGGGTGCCCGACGCTTTCGTCCGCGATCAGCCGAGGCATGGACCGCCGCCTGTTCTTGCAGAAGGCGGCCGCAACCGGCGCGCTGGTCGGCCTGAGCGGATGGGATTCGGCCGCTGCCGCGCGAGCACGGCAAGGCGACGCGGCGTCCGGGGATGCCCTGATGCCTGACGGTTCTCTGTTCGCGCGGTGGGAACAGCCGTTGGTGTTCTCGCGGACATATCATGTCGATGCCAACGCGCCCGATGCGGACGATGCCGGTCCAGGCAGCGAGGCGCGGCCCTTCCGCACGATCGGCAAAGCGGCCGAGCTGCTGCAGCCTGGCGAGCGGGTTGTCATTGCCAGCGGCACCTATCGCGAATGTATCCGCCCGACGCGCGGCGGAACGGGGCCGGGGAAGATGATCAGTTACGAGGCCGCTCCGGGCGCAAAGGTGGTGGTCACCGGATCGGAAGTGCTGAAGGATGGCTGGGAGCAACAAGCGATCTCGTCCAGCTTTCCCGGTCCGGGCCGCGTAGCCACGCCGGACGTCACCGTCTGGCGCCACGATCTTGCCGGCGCTTTATTCCCGGATGCCTATAATCCGTTCGCACTGCCCAGCATCATGGGATCGTGGGGTTGGCTGGACGGGGCGACGGTGGATCTGGGGCCCTATCTGCGCCGACGTGGCTTGATATTTGTCGACGGCAAGCCGCTTGAGCCGATGGAGCAGCTGCGCGAACTTGCGGTGGCCGATCTGCCGCCGGTGCCCGATTATACGCGCCCGGCTGTGCCCCAGAATGGCTTGCCGCCGCGGCGCCGGGGCGGCCCGCTGATGCAGGAGATCGGCGGATCGCCCAATGCGCGCTTCTGGGCCGATCATTCGGGGACGGCGGTCTATGTCCGGCTGGCGTCGGGAACGCCGGCGGATCATCTGATCGAGGTCACGACCCGGCAGCATGCGCTTCTCCCGGCGCATAGCGGGATCGGCTTCATCCGGGTGAAGGGGATCACCTTCCAGCATGTCGGCAATGCCTATCCTTTCCCGCAATATGGGATGATCTCGCTGGCTGGCGGCGATCATTGGATCCTGGAGGATAATCGCCTGGAATGGGCCAACGGCATGGCGCTCGCGATCGGCCGGGATGGCAGTAGCGCCGATGCGCCCCGGCCGGGCGCCTCGATCATCGTCCGCCGAAACACCATCCGGTATTGCGGCGTCGAGGGGCTTGGTGGGATGGGGACCACGGATGCGCTGATCGAGGACAATCTGTTCGAATATTGTGGCTGGGCCGATGCGGAACGCGGCTGGGAAGCATCCGCGGTCAAGTTCCATTTCGCCAAGAACATGCTGTTCCGGCGCAACGTCATCCGACACATCCGGCATGGCAATGCGGCGTGGTGGGACGTCGACAATGCCAATTGCCGGGTGACGCAGAACGTCTTCGCCGATGTCACGACGGTCTCCGCTGCGGTGCATTTTGAAATGACGCCCGCGCAGAACATGATCGACAATAATGTCATTTGGGACGTGCGCAATGCGGAGCCGGGTACACCAGGCCAGCGCGGCTGTGCGGGATCCGGCATCTTCGACAATGCGAGCAGCAACCTCATCATCGCCCACAATCTGATCGGCCGTTGCGACAATGCCGCGATATTCACGATCGTCCGTGCCGACCGCGGGCGCCCGGTCGCCGATGGCAATATCGTCGCGAACAATATCATCGCGAATTGCAAAGTCGGGATCGTCTTCCTCAACCGGAACAACAAGGCGGACGGCAATGCGTATGTCGCCATGCCCAGGGATTTCCAAGGCTTCCTGGCGCCAGAGGCGGCTAAGGAGGCCGGAGCGACTGCGTGGCGCAGCATCGCGTATAGCGATCTGTCGCAATGGCAGGCCACCTATGGCTGGGATATGCAATCGGTGAGCGCGCAGATGAAGATCGACTTCAATCCGGACACGCTGAAGCTGACGGTCGACGCCACGCGTCCGCTACCTGCCGTCCGCAGCGTCGACCGGGTTGGAATGGATTTCTTTGGAAGGCCAGCTGGCAAGGCCCGCATCGCAGGCCCGCTGTCCAGCCTCCGGGGAACCGGATCGCTCGTGTTGGATCCGCGCAGGTCGGCATGATGGGCGAGGCTCCCGACAAGGAATGCACTTAGGCCTTCGGCTCGAATGCACGAGGCGACGGACGGGCCTTGCTTTGGACACGACCGTGACGGGGCGATCGGGCTGGCCAGAGGTGTGGCGCTGGGGCATGGCTGTTCGCCGGTTTATCCGAACACGACAATGACAGCAGTGGGGGCGGAGTGGCTATCTTTGGCGGTAATGTGACACAGAATGGCGGCGGGCGTTCCGGCTTTCCCTATGTGCGCTGGACCATCATCGGGCTGTTCGTCGGCGCGATGATCCTCAACTATCTGTCCCGATCGGTGCTCGGGGTCGCCGCGCCGGTGATCCTGGCGGAACAATCGATCTCCAGCGAGCAATATTCCTGGATTACCAGTGCTTTCCAGGTCGGCGTTATGTTCCAGCCGCTGATCGGCTTCCTGCTCGACAGCGCCGGGCTGCGGCTGGGCTTCACTATCTGCGCCGCCTTGTGGTCGTTGATCACGATGGCACATATTTTCGCGCAAGGATGGTTTTCGTTCGCGGGTCTCCGCTTCGGGCTGGGATTGGCCGAAGGCTCGGCACAGCCGGCGGGACAGAAGCTGATTTCCGTATGGTTTCCTGCGCGTGAGCGCGGCATCGCCGGCGGCATCTACAATATCGGCGCCTCCTTCGGCGCGGTGTTCGCGCCTCCTCTCGTAGCCTGGGCGGTGTTGACGCAAAGCTGGCGGCTCGCCTTCGTCGTCGCCGGAGCACTCGGGTTGGTCTGGTGCGTCGCCTGGCTGCTTTGGTATCAGATTCCCAGCCGTCATCGCCGGCTCAGCCCGGAGGAACGGACCTATATCGAGGCAGGGCAGGAGGCTCGCCTTGCGATCGGTACAAAGCGGACGCCGCTCCTCAAGCTCGTTCAGCGACGGGAGCTGTGGGGTATCGCCTTGCCACGGCTGCTCGCCGATCCGGTGTGGGGGATGCTCTCGTTCTGGATGCCGCTCTATCTGGCACGCGTGCGCCACTTCGATCTCAGTCAGATCGCGATTTTCGCCTGGCTGCCCTTTCTCGCCGCCGATCTGGGCTGCCTGTTCGGCCCTGGCGTCGTGGCCTTCCTGCAGCGCAAGGGCGTCGACCTGATCGATGCACGGCGCTGGGCCTTCACGCTCGGTGCGGTGATGATGACCGCGATGACGATGGTCGGTCTCGCCACCAACCCCTATGTGGCGATCGCGCTGTTGTGCATCGGCGGGTTTGCGCATCAGACGCTGTCGGTCACGGTCATTACCATGGCGTCGGATCTGTTCCGGCGGGACGAGGTCGCGACGGTTGCCGGCTTTGCGGGACTTGCCGGCAATCTTGGCATTCTCATCTTCACGCTGACCTTGGGACGGCTGGTCGATACGGTCGGCTATGGCCCGTTCTTCGTGGTACTCGGGCTGCTCGATCTGGTCGGCGCCGTCATTCTCTGGACCATGGTGCGCAAACCGGCATGACCCATTTCCGAAACCCCATTCTGCGTGGCTTCAATCCCGATCCGTCGATCCTGCGCGTCGACGAGGATATCTACCTCGCGACATCGACCTTCGAATGGTTTCCGGGCGTGCAGATCCACCACAGCCGGGATCTGGTGAACTGGCGTCTTGCCGCGCGGCCGCTGACGCGCGCGTCGCAACTGGATATGCGCGGCGACCCGGATTCCTGCGGTGTATGGGCGCCCGACCTCAGCTACGCGGATGGCCGCTTCTGGCTGGTCTACACGGACGTCAAGCGCTTCGGCCAATCGACGCTGGACGGCTCGACCGGCGTAACACTGCGCGATTTTCACAATTATCTGGTCAGCGCCGATCGGATCGACGGCGCATGGTCGGATCCGGTCTATCTTAACAGCAGCGGATTCGATCCGGCCCTGTTCCATGACGACGATGGGCGCAGCTGGTTGCTCAACATGCTGTGGGATCATCGTCCGAACAAACCCCGCTTTGCCGGCATCGTCGCGCAGGAATTCGATCGGGCTCAGGGCGCGCTCGTCGGCGAGCGGCATCCGATCTTCACGGGCACCGACCGTGGCTTCACCGAGGGCCCGCACGTCTACAAGCGTGACGGCTGGTATCATCTGCTGGTGGCGGAGGGTGGGACCAGTTGGGGCCATGCGGTCGTGATGGCCCGCTCCCGCAACCTGCTCGGGCCTTATGAGGTCCATCCGGACGGGGCGGTGCTGACCTCGCACGGCCGCCGCGATGGGCCGCTTGCGCGGGCAGGGCATGGCGATCTGGTGGAACTGGCCGATGGCACGCCCTGGCTGGTATATCTGTGCGGGCGGCCGCTGCCCGATCTGGAGCGCTGCCCGCTGGGGCGGGAGACGGCGTTACAGCCGATGCGCTGGGGGGAAGATGGCTGGCTGCGGACGATGGCCGGCGACGCCGAACCGGATCTTTCGCCACCGCGCCCTGACCTTCCCGCCGCGCCATGGAACGAGCCCGTCTGGAATGGCGATTTCACCCCGGGCGAGTTGCCCCAGGATTTGCAGTGGTTGCGCTCACCCGAGCCGGAAAAATTGTTCAGCCTGTCCGCCCGGCCGGGCTTCCTGCGGCTCTATGGGCGGGAAACCGTCGGCAGCCTGTTCAGCCAGGCGCTGGTCGCGCGGCGCCAGCAGCATTTCCGCTATACGGCAACGACCCGACTGGAGTTCGATCCGATCGACTATCAGCAGGCGGCGGGGCTGATCTGCTATTATAACAGCACCAAATTCCATTATCTGCATATCAGCCGCGACGAGGGCAGGCGCGTGCTGCAGCTGATGTCTGCCTGGCCAGATGACCGTCGTTTTCGGATGTCGATCGTGGCGACCGATCTGCCGGACGGTCCGATCGAGCTGAAGGCCGAGCTTATCATGGCGGAGCTGCGCTTCCACTGGCGTGCCGCAGGCGACGATGCCTGGCAGGATGGCTCTGACATATTGGATGCCAGCATCCTTTCGGATGAGGCCTCGCTGCCGGGCCTTCCCAACTTTACCGGCGCGTTCGTCGGTGTCGCCTGTCAGGATGTAGCGGGGCTCGGCACCCCGGCGGACTTCGCCTTCTTCCGATACGAGGGGCTCGATCCGGACTAAGCAGGAGCCTGGCGGTCCGTAAACGGAAGCGCATCGCGGCGGCGCTCAGCGGCTATCGGTGATGCGTTCGACGATCGTGCGGATCGCGTCGGGTCCCAGCGGTCGATCGTCGATCGAGTTGTGAATGCCGATGCCTTCGACCAGCGCGTCCAGCGCCCGTGATGTCAGCGGATCGAAATAGCGTTCCAACGCGGCCCGGCTGTTCGCCATCCACCCCCGCATCACGGCCGCAACCGAGGGATGGCGCGCGGCGAACGCATATAGCTCATAGCTCAGCAGCAGCGTTCGCGGCGTGGCCCAGACCGAGCCTGCGATGATGTCGATGATCGCGTCCTTGGCAGTGTCGCGGTCCGTGGCCTTTGCCATTCGCGCGGCAAAATCATGCGAGGACTGCTCGGCAAGTTGCATGAAGGCGGTGGTGATTAGCGCGTCGAGCGTCGCGAAATAATAGGTCACCGAACCCAGAGGAACCGTTGCAATCGCGGCGATGCGCCGGTGCGTGGTGCCGGTCACACCATATTGCGCGATCGCCTCCAGCGTCGCGTCGACAATGCGTTGGCGCCGCGCGGGATCGTTTCGCTTCACCACATCGTCAGCCATGCCAGGTGGCATTGCATTTATGTGTACATTTGTACACATAGGGGCGGCAGGACGTCGGCATCGGCCGCGCGTAGCGCACAATGAGGGCATCGGTCATGCAGGAAGCGGAAGTCTCACGGCGTACTGTCATCGCGGGCGCGATCGCGCTTGGCCTGCCGGCCGGGGCTGCAGGACAAACGGCAGCGGGACAGCGCCTGCTCGGCCGCCAGGGTGGCCGCTGGCTCAATCCGCCCAAGACATGGAGCAGCGACCCTGCCGGCGCCCTGACGATCGTCACCGATCGCGCGACCGACTTCTGGCGTGAAACCCATTATGGCTTCACGCGCGATTCCGGGCACTTTCTCGGCTTCGCAACGCCGGAGGCCTTCACGGCGCAGTTGCGTATCCGCGGCGACTATAAGGAGCTGTACGACCAGGCCGGCATCATGGTCCGGCTCGACGAACGGCGCTGGGTAAAAGCCGGGATCGAATTGTCGGATGGCCGCGCCATGCTCAGCAGCGTCCTGACCGATGGCCGCTCCGACTGGGCGACCGGGCCTTATGCCGCCGACCCGCGTGACTTCTGGATGCGCGCGACGGTGGCGAACGGCGTGTTGCGGCTACAAGTATCGGCGGATGGAAAGGTCTGGCCACTCGTGCGGCTGGCGCCATTTCCGGTGGCAGCGTCGTATCAGGTGGGGCCAATGGCGTGCACGCCTGAGCGTCAGGGCTTGCGCGTCCGCTTTTCCGATCTGCGGATCACCGCGCCGCTCGGCAAAGATTTGCACGACTTGAGCTGACGACGATGAGCGAGAAGGCGAAGATGCTCGCCGGCGCCCTTTATACGGCGGACGATCCCGAGCTTGCGGCCGACAGCGCCCGCGCGGCGGCGTGGATGGCCCGCTATAACGCGCCGGAAGAAATTACCGCCGGCGCGCGGGAGGCGTTGCTAAAGGAAGCGCTCGGCAGCGTTGGGCAAGGCGCAACGGTCCGGGCGCCGTTTCATTACGACTATGGCTATAACATCCATCTCGGCGCGCGCGTTTTCCTGAATTTCGGTTGTATCGTGCTGGACGTCGCGCGGGTTGATATCGGTGCCGGCACGCAGATCGGCCCGGGCGTTCAGATACTGACTGCCGATCATCCACGCGATCCCGCTCTGCGCGCACAAATGCTGGAGTTTGGCCGGCCCATCCGCATCGGCAACAATGTGTGGATCGGGGGCGGCGCGCTGATCCTGCCGGGCGTTACGATCGGCGACGATGCCATCATAGGCGCCGGTAGCGTCGTCACGCGCGACGTGCCGGCCGGCAGCACGGCCATGGGTAATCCAGCCCGACCACGTCCTTCATGAGCGCCCCTGACACCGCGCAGGCACCGGATCGTACAGCAGGCGGCAAAGCGCATTTCGAGATACTGGACGGTTTGCGCGGCACTGCGGCGCTGCTGGTGGTCGCCTTCCACATTCAGGGCATCACAGTCTTGTTCGACGCGTCGCGCTTGCTGCTGCCACACGCCTATCTGGCAGTGGATTTCTTCTTCGCGCTCTCAGGATTTGTCGTCGGCTATGCCTATGACGATCGCTGGGGGACGATGACGACGCGCCAGTTCCTGGTCCGGCGACTGATCCGTTTGCACCCGCTGGTTGTGCTGGGGGCGATCCTGGGGCTGATCAGCTATCTGGGCGATCCGTTCGCGGGGGACCGGCAGCCGGCCTCGGTGATACTCGTCGCCTTCGCTTTCATCATGGCGCTGCTCGCTTTGCCGTCCGCGCCGCTCGCCAATCGTTTGGGCGACAGCCATCCGCTCAATGCACCGGCCTGGACGCTGCTGCAGGAATATATCGGTAATCTCGCTTATGCCCTCGTTTTGCGACGGCTGGGCACGCGGGCTCTCGCTGGCGCCGCGATCGTCGCGGCCGTCATCTCGGCCATTACCGCGCTCTCGCTCGGATCCTATGATACCGGCTGGGGCCTGTCGAACTTCTGGGGGGCACCGGTTCGCCTGGCCTATCCCTTCCTTATCGGCCTGCTGATCTTTCGTCTGCATCACCGATTGCCCCACTTTCGGATCGGTTTCATTCCGCTCAGCATCGTACTGGCGCTGGTGTTTATCGTACCCGTTTTGCCGTCATCCGGCACGGTGAAGTGGAACGGCGTCTATCAGGCCACGTGCGTGCTGCTCCTGTTCCCGGCTATCATCATTGCCGGGCGCCATTCCGCCGGCGGCCCGCTGACGCGGCGGCTGTGTCAGGCGGCTGGGCGGATATCCTACCCGCTCTACATCACGCATTACCCGTTCGTGTATCTTTACATGAACTGGGTGGCGGGCCGTGGTGAGACGACGGCTATCACCGTCGTAATCGCATGCTCGCTCTACTTCTTTACGATCCTGTTTGCGGTTGCCGCCTATCGCTGGTGGGACATTCCGCTGCGATCGGCCTTGCAGCGGATGGCGAGGGGGCGGTTTTGATCAAGCGTCCGTGGCGGGCCGAAGCCCCGTCGCCAAGGTTACCATCGTCTTCATGACAAGGCGGCCTGCCGTCGCCCGTCGATCAACCGCGTCAAGAATGGCGCGGTCTACGCTTTGCTTCTGTTCGGGATCGAGCGCGGCATAAGGGCCCATATAGGAATGTAGTTCTGCCATCTCGGCAAGATAATCGGGTCCGGCGGGACCTTCCCACATCGCCTCGATCTCTTGCGCCTGGACGTCGATCAGACCCGCATCGGTCAAGGCGGCAGTCATCCCATCGGGCGCAGCCAATGTGATGAACCCTTCGGGTCCTGCCGGAGCCGGGCGATCCGGGAAGGTCGCACGAAGGGCTTCCGCCATGATGACGAAGGGGCCGCCGCCGGGTGGCGTGCGCCACGTTGCCACGACGATCTGGCCGCCCACCCGGACGACGCGGGTCAGTTCGGCCAGACCCCGGCGCCAGTCGCTGAATAGGCTGACGCCGAAGACGGACAAAGCCGCATCAAAACTGCCATCTGGGAAGCTAAGCGCCTCGCCGTTCATCGCAACGGCCTGTGCCGCCGGGAAAGGCGACAGCCGCTCGGTCAGCAATTCCACCATACCGGGGGCAATATCGATCGCGGTCACCGCCGCGCCGGCATGTGCGGCGGGCACGCTCAACGCGCCGGTCCCGGCAGCGACATCCAGAATGCGCGTGCCATGGCCCAAGGCTGCAACCTGCCGGAGTGCCGCGAAGGAGACAGGCCCGGTAATGCGCGTCGCGGTCTGTTCGTAGGCGCGCGCAAATGCCAGCGTCATGTGCGGATTCTCCGCGCGCGACGGTGCCGATGGCAGCCAACGCGCTGCAACTGTCTCCCCAGCTTGACTGGTCAACATCTGTCTCCCCTGGCCGCGTTGAACCTGGACTGTCCGCAACCGAGCGCGCGTTTAGGCGGGAAAGTGGCAGGTTCCGACAAGGGATGTCACCATCCTGGTGCATCCGTTCCACCATGGCATCGATCTGCGACGCCAGTCGCAAACCATTGGCGACCCTGATTTATCGACGACCTATGGCGAACTGAACAGCCGACGATCGATCTTAACGGAGCGATGGGACGTATCGGGAGTCGTCAGGGTGAGGGTGACGCGGCGACCAGATCCTGCACCTCCGGATGACGTTCGACATACGACACCACGAACGAGCATTTGGGCAGTATCTTCAAGCCCTGCCGGCGCACATCCGCCAGCGCCCCTTCGATCAGCTTCCCGGCCAATCCCTTGCCGCGCAGACGTTCCGGCACCACCGTGTGCGTGAAGGCAACAATATCGCCATGCCGCTCATAGGCTGCGAAAGCGACCCCGCCCTCCACATGTAATTCGTAGCGGCTGTGGGCTTCATCGTTCGTGACCTGGTCGGCCATACGCGCATCCTTTCGTCGTCAGCGACGCCGTCTTGTAGCGGCACTATGCCGAGATCGTAATGGGGGCGCGATCGCCCGGCCTGTCGCCGATGCGGCCAAGCGCCCCTTTGCGCGTTGATCGCATCACAACAGAAAGGATGAACATCATGGCAAAGCCGCCTGAATCGCCACCCCATTCCGATATCGACGGCGTCAATCGCGATGCGCGCACCGGTACGCCGTCAAAGTCGCCCCACCCCGATCCAGGCAAAGCGCTCGACGATGCCGATACGCAGTCGAAGGGGCGTCCCGACGAAACGCCACCCCAGCGTTAGACGAGCGCGGTCGTGGCTGGGCGCGGTTGTTCCGCGCCGGCCAATGGGGTCGAGCGCTGCTCCCCCGGATCGCCGGAAAATAGCTTGAACCGCGCAGCACGCGCGCCCCAGTCCGCACGCGATGTCGCCGCAACCAGCAGGGGCGCGCCCAGCAATCCTAGCGCGACCGGCAGATTCCAGAGGCCGGTTGCCGATGGATCCATCGTGACGAGCAGGAAGGGCAGACCCAGCAGCACGTGCCAACGATAATGATCGAAGGCATCGATGATCGAGACGTTGTTGGCTTCCCGCCGCTGCGCCGCCCAGCCGCTCGGGCGGCCGGTCATGATCTCCAGGATGGCCAGGCATTGCGATGCCATGATGATCGGCGCGGCCAGCACGGAAAGCGGGATATCGACCAACAGGCCGGTGAAGATTGCCCGCCATCCGCCAAGCATGACGACCAGCTTGCGATCGAAGGCGGCCCAGACCAACGCGAGCATCTTGTTGCCGAACAACAGCAGCAGCGTCCCGACCAGCAGCCAGGTCGGCGTACCATGATCCAGGACCGGCGCACCGACGCGGATCGACTGCAGCAAGGCCACCGTAAGCAGGAACAGCCACAAGGGCGAGGTCAGATAGGCTGAAGCCCCCATCAGCAATTGCAGGCGGCTCACCCAGTGCAAACCCGCGGCGTCGAGCAGACGCAGATGCTGCAAATTGCCCTGGCACCAGCGTCGATCACGGATGCCATGATCGATCATCGTCGGCGGGCATTCTTCGTAGCTGCCTTCGGACAACAGCATCATGCGGGCGCGCCAGCCACGGCGACGCAGCAGCGCCGCTTCCACCATGTCATGGCTCATGATGACGCCGCCAAGCGGTTCGCGACCGGGCAAGGCGGGCAGGCCGCAACTTTGCGCAAAGGCGCTGACCCGCAATATGGCGTTATGCCCCCAGAACGTCGCTTCGTCGCCCGACCACCACTTCAATCCCGCGCTTGAGATCGGTCCATACAGTGCGGCTGCAAATTGCTGCCAGCGGGCGAACAGTGTTTCTCCGGCGGTCAATTGCGGGTTCGTCTGGATCAGGCCCAGTTTCGGATCGGCTTCCATCTCGCTGGCCAGCCGCAGCATCACATCGCCGCTCATCCGGCTATCCGCATCCAGCACGATCATCGATTCATAGGCGGCGCCGAAACGCTTCACCCACTCCGCGATATTGCCGGGTTTGCGCCCGTGATTGATCATGCGCCGACGATAGAAGATCGGACAACCATTGCGCTTCCGCAGCAGCCGGCAGGCCGCCCGCTCGGCGGCTTCCGCACCCGCCTGCGAATCGCTCAAAATGAAAAAATGGAAGAGGGCAGCGGCGCCGCTCTGGCGAAGCTCTTCCGCCATACGGGCTATTCGGGCGCTGACGGCCGAAATATCCTCATTGTAGACCGGGATCAGCACAGCAAGGAGCTTGGATGGGAAGGGCGTCGGGTCCTTTTGCCGGTGCCGCCGGCCGATCGACACGATCAGCCCGACGATCGCATTCAGGAAACCGAAGCCGATCCATGCGAAGAGCGAGAGGCTGAGGATCGCCAACACCTGATCGACCGCATCATAACCGTCTCCGGCAAGTCCATCGGCAATGCCGATGCTGGCCATGAAACCGATGATGCCACTGCCGACGATCAGAAAGCCGCGGCGCCATAGTCCCGCCGAGGGGACGAACGCCGGCGCCGGCCGCGGCGTGCGATAAAAGTCCTGTACCGGCATTGCCAGCGGGGCTTCCATCGGGAGGTCGGCTGCAGCGTCGCTGCGCTCTCTGGCCAAACGTATATCCTGATCCATCTCTGTTGCGCCTTATGGACGCCGATCAAACGCTACCCTCCGATGCTCTCTGCGGAGCTCGGGTTGCAATCGCTCATCCGGACGGCAAGTTCCGTGTCGGAGCCGAAATTAAACCAACTGATACAATAGCGTCTCAGTCAGCGCGCCACCTTTCAGGCGCAAATAGCCCCGAAGATCGCGCGTCTCACCGCTCTTATACGGGATATCGACGATCATCCGCCACCGATCGGATGCGCCTACGACCGGATAGGCGGCGACGCTGATCGGTGCACCGTATGACAATGTGACGACGGGTTCTACGCCACTGTTGCGATCGAGGCCATGGAGCGCCGAGCCGGCAAAATCGACCACCAGGCGTGTTGCATTCGGGATCGGATCATGGCCGGGGCGACCGGCCACGCCGCGCCACGTATCCACGATCCTCGCGATCGCCCCGGTCGCGCCCGATCCGGCTGCCCACCGCAAACGATAATTCAGGGCGTAGCGGGCGCCGCGTCGGGCAGGCGCGCTCGGCATCCAGAAAGCGACGATATTGTCGGCCGTTTCGCCATTCGTCGGAATTTCGAACAGGCCAACCGATCCGGCGCCCCAGGCGCCCTTGGGCTCGACCCAGAGGTCCGGTCGCTTCTCGTAAAAGACGCCATCGTCCTGATAATGATCGAAGTTGCGATCCCGCTGCAGCAATCCGAACGCTTTCGGATCGCGGTCGGAAAAACTGTTGAGGATGGCGCGGGACGGATTGTTGAGCGGTCGCCAGATCTGCTCGCCCCGGCCCGTCGTCATCGCCAGGCCATCGCTGTCATGGATTTCGGGACGCCAGTCGATCGCCTTGTCCCGCTGACCCTCGCCATACCAGAACATGCTGGTCAACGGCGCAAGCCCCAGGCGCGTGACATCGTTACGAAGCTGCAACGACATGCTGACATCCTGGACAATACCCGCTGGCGTGCGTCGGTTGACAAAGCGCCATGCGCCGGCCGCGCTGGGGCTGTCGAGCAAGGCGTACACCGTGATCGCGTCGCCTGGCCCCTGTTCCAACCAGAATTTGGTAAAGCGGGGAAACTCCTCCGCCTTGCTGAGGCCGGTGTCGATCGCAAGGCCGCGGGCGGACAGGCCATATTGATCGAGCGGGCCGGCAGTGCGGAAATAGGATGCACCCTGAAAGGCCAGCCAATCGCCCTGGCCGCCGGGATTCATCACGCGGAAGCCGGAAAAGCCGGCAGCTCCGGCGGGCAGGCGCTCCGCACCGTCGAACATGTCGCGGCTGAAGGCTAACGGCCGTGCGCGTCCGTTCTCGACCAGGGCGATCGACACCGGATGCGGCGACATGGCACTCAGCGGGAATAGCCGGATCCCGCCCGCTTGCGGCCAGATCGTCGCCGACGGCCGGTAGCTGATATGGTTCAGTGCATCATACGTCACGGCGGACAGTGCGGCCGATGCCTCCGCCGGCGCCACATAGGGGCGCTTGGCGAGATCGGCCGCGAACGATTGCAGCCATGTCCATGAAAAGGCGTCGTCCGCGGCGGCCTGCGCTGGAAAGGCCAGGCCGGCGGCCAGGGACAGACCGCCGGCAATCGCTTGCCGGCGGCTAGGGGTGGGAAGAGGGGGGATCGTGATCGTCATAGACAGGCCGAAATGATGCGGAACCGAAACTGGTTCCGCAATTCGGTCCTTTCCGCGATCAATCGCGCTCGACGCAAACCGCGATGCCCATACCGCCACCGATACACAAGGTGGCCAGACCCTTCTTCGCGTCGCGCGCCTCCATGGCGTAGAGCAGGGTTGTCAGGATACGGGCGCCCGATGCGCCGATCGGATGGCCGATCGCGATCGCGCCGCCATTGACGTTGACCTTCGAGGCATCCCAGCCAAGCTCCTGCCCAACCGCGAGCGCCTGCGCGGCAAAGGCCTCGTTCGCCTCGACCAGATCCAGCTCGTTGAATGTCCAGCCTGCTTTCTCCAGCGCCTTCTTGCTCGCGGAAACGGGGCCGATGCCCATGATCGCGGGATCGACGCCGGTCGAGGCCCAGCTTTTGATCCGTGCGAGCACGGGCGATCCGCGCTTCTCCGCTTCTTCGCCCGACATGATCACGAGCGCCGCCGCACCATCGTTCAGCCCGGAGCTGTTCGCCGCCGTGACGGTGCCCTCTTTCTTGAACGCCGGGCGCAGGCCGGCAAGGCTGGCAACGACGACGCCCTCACGAATGAATTCGTCCTTGTCGATAATCGTATCGCCCTTGCGCCCCTTGACGGTGACGGGCGCAATCTCCGCATCGAAGCGTCCGTCGCGGCGGGCTGCTTCCGCCTTGTTCTGGCTCGCACAGGCAAATTCATCCTGGGCTTCGCGCGTAATCTGATATTGCTCGGCCAGGTTCTCGGCCGTGATGCCCATATGATAGCCGTTGAAGACGTCGGTCAGACCGTCCTTGATCATCGTATCGACCAGTTCGAGATTGCCCATCTTCGTGCCGGCGCGCAGCGCCTGGGCGTGCGGGCTCATCGACATATTTTCCTGCCCGCCGGCCACGATGATGGTTGCATCGCCCGATCGGATCGATTGCGCAGCGACCGCAACCGAGCGCAGGCCCGATCCGCACACCTGCTGCACGCTCCAGGCAGGCACCTCTTTGGGAACGCCCGCGGCCATGGACGCCTGGCGCGCCGGATTCTGCCCCTGGCCAGCGGTCAACACCTGGCCGAGGATGACTTCATCGACATCGGCCGGATCGACGCCGGCCTGTTCAAGCGCGGCGACAATAGCGGTGCGGCCAAGCTCATGGGCAGGCGTTGCGGCGAAATGGCCAAGGAAGCTGCCCACCGGGGTACGCTTGGCGGCGGTGATGACGACGTCGGTCATGAATGCTCCTGCTTGCGATGTGCCGCCGCGCCTAGCGTGGCCGCGTTGCTTGCGAAAGCCACCCGGCAAGCGGCTCCCACAAGGATGACTTGGCGCGCCCGCCGACGATCATCCCGACATGTCCGAGCGAAAGATCGAGCCGCTCGCCGATACCGGGCGTGGTGGATGCCGGCACGATATGGTCGGTGGTGGATGCGATCTCAAGCACCGGCATGGTCAATGCGGTGGGGTCGATCGTTTGGCCGGCGACCTGCCACATGCCCTGGCCGGGCCGATCGTCGGTAAACATGTCGATGAACAATTCACGCGCCGCCCCGCGCGTGAGCGGTGGGCCGTCGTTCGCCCAATCCTCCAGCCGCACGAATGTCTGCGACGCCGGCTCTTCCGGCGCGCGCCGGCCATGCGCTTCATATTTGGCGATGGTGCGTTTGGGATCGAGCCGCCAGAACGCCGCCTGCAGCACCTCCATCGGCAGCAGGCCAAGCGCGTCCGTCGCCGGCTGCCCGGCTTTCCAAAGTTCGTCCAGCGCGGCGCGGGTCTTGCGCGGATAGGCGGCGAAGCGCCACGGCGACGCGATCAGCGCCAGCGCCGTAACCGGCCGTAATGCCGCGGCGGCCAGCGCCATGGTACCGCCGAGGCAATAGCCAGCCAGTGCAACCGGTTCGCCAATCGCCTCAATCAACGGCAGCAGCATGGTTTCGACATGACCGGCGACGGTAAGGTCATGCTCCTCGTCGGTCGGGGCATCCCAGTCCACGAGCAGGGGGTGCAGGCCTTGCGTCGCCAGCCAGCGCAACAGCGATCGATCCGCATCCAGATCCAGCACGTCCGGCGGATTGATCAGCGATGGAACGAACAGGATGCGCGGGCCTTGCCCGCCATAATCCCGGACGGATGCGCGACCGACGCGGGCAAGGATAGGGGCGGGGGCGGGGCCGGAATTCCGGTCGGCCTGCTGATAATGGCGCAATCCCGTCAGGGCTGCTGCGGTGCGGTCCGGCTCTCCATTGGTTTCGCTGCGCAACATACTCAAGAAAAGGGGCAGCGGCCTTGGCCTGTGTTGCGCTGCATCATGAAACGATGCTACGCTATCGCAACTAAAGGGAGGCTGTACAGGCATGGCGAAATCGTCCGAAAACTCGGGAACGGTGATAATCAAGAAATACGCCAACCGCCGGCTCTATAATACCGAATCGTCGAGTTACATCACGCTGGAGCACCTGGCGCAGATGACGCGCGATGGGCGGGACTTCAAGGTGATCGACGCCAAGAGCGAAGATGACATCACGCATAACATCCTCACCCAGATCATCATGGAAGAGGAAACGCGCGGGCAGACGATGCTGCCGGTCAGTTTCCTGCGCCAGCTGATTTCGCTTTACGGTGATTCGATGCAGTCGATGGTGCCGCAATATCTGGAAGCGTCGATGGAGGCATTTCGTCGCAACCAGAGCCAGTTCCGTCAGGCGATCGAGGGAACGTTCGCCAGTGGCCCGTTCGCGGAAATCGCCAAGCGGAACATGGAGATATTCGAAGCGGCCGCGAAAGCGTTCAAGGTTCCGGGCGATGCCACCCAGGCCGAAGCCGCACCGCAGCCGGCCAAGGGCGACGATCTGTCGGCATTGAAGGATCAATTGGCGGCCCTTCAGGCGAAGCTCGACAAGATCGCCAAGTAAGAGAGGGCGCCGCACGGGCTATCGAACCGCCCCCACGGGGGCGGTTTTTTTATGCGACTTCGCTTGCGGCCTCGGCCAGCACGGTCAGCCCCTGCTCGTTCACCTCGGCAAATCCCCCTTCGACATGGATTCGCGCGGCAATGCTGTTCGGGCCGGAATAGATGGTGAGATCGCCCGGGCGGATCACGGACATGACCGGCGCATGGCCTTCCAGCACGCCGAACTCGCCCTCCGTGCCCGGAACGACCACCATATAGACATCCTCCGAGCGGAGGAGCTTCTCAGGCGTGACCAGTTCGAAATGCAGTGCCATTTATCTTCTCCCCCCTCCTGCATGCGGGAGGGGTTGGGGGAGGGGAATAATAGAGACGGACCAGCGTTCGGGCCAGCCCGTCCCTTGATCCCTCCCGCGTGCGGGAGGGAGACGAGTTCTTACGCGGCGTCAGCCATCTTCTTGGCCTTCTCGACGGCCTCTTCGATCCCGCCGACCATGTAGAAAGCGGATTCGGGCAGGTGATCATATTCACCGGCGACGACGGCCTTGAACGATTTGATCGTGTCTTCGATCTGCACGAACTTGCCGGGGATGCCGGTGAAGACTTCGGCGACGTGGAAGGGCTGGCTCAGGAAGCGCTGGATCTTGCGAGCGCGCTGCACGGTCAGCTTATCTTCTTCCGAAAGCTCGTCCATGCCGAGGATGGCGATGATGTCCTGCAATGACTTATAGCGCTGCAGCACTTCCTGCACGGCACGTGCCGTCTCGTAATGCTCCTGGCCAACGACGGCGGGCGCCAGCACGCGGCTGGTGGAGTCGAGCGGGTCGACCGCCGGATAAATGCCGAGCTCGGAGATGGCGCGGCTCAGCGTCGTCGTCGCGTCCAAGTGGGCGAAGGACGTTGCCGGCGCCGGATCGGTCAAATCGTCGGCGGGCACGTATATCGCCTGCACCGACGTGATCGAGCCCTTGTTGGTCGAAGTGATGCGCTCCTGCAGCGCACCCATGTCGGTCGACAGCGTGGGCTGATAGCCCACGGCCGAAGGAATACGGCCCAGCAAAGCCGACACTTCCGAACCGGCCTGCGTGAAGCGGAAAATGTTGTCGACGAAGAACAACACGTCCTGGCCCTCGACGTCACGGAAATATTCCGCGTTGGCGAGACCCGAGAGCGCGACGCGCGCACGCGCGCCCGGCGGCTCGTTCATCTGGCCGAACACGAGCGCAACCTTGGAGCCTTCCGGCGTCGGATTGCCGTCGGCATCCTTGGCGATAACGCCCGCGTCGAGGAACTCGTGGTAGAGGTCGTTGCCTTCGCGCGTGCGCTCGCCGACGCCGGCGAACACCGAAACGCCGCCATGGCCCTTGGCGATATTGTTGATCAGTTCCTGGATCAGCACGGTCTTGCCGACGCCGGCGCCGCCGAACAGGCCGATCTTACCGCCGCGCGCATAAGGTGCGAGCAGGTCGATCACCTTGATGCCGGTGACGAGAATGCTGCTTTCGGTCGACTGATCGACGAAGTCCGGCGCCTTGGCGTGGATCGGCGATTTGGTGTCAGAATTGATCGGGCCGCGCTCGTCGATCGGCTCGCCAATAACGTTGAGGATGCGGCCGAGCGTCATTGGGCCAACCGGCACGCTGATCTGCGCGCCGGTGTCGGTCACTTCCTGGCCACGGGTCAGACCCTCGGTCGAGTCCATCGCGATCGTGCGAACGGTGCTCTCGCCGAGGTGCTGGGCCACTTCGAGGACCAGACGGTTGCCCTGGTTGCGCGTTTCGAGCGCGGACAGGATCGCCGGCAGTTCGCCGTCGAAAGAAACGTCAACGACGGCGCCGATCACCTGAGTGATGCGGCCGACATTGTTCGTGCCGGCGGAGATTACGGGGGCGGTTGCCATTATCTTTCCTTGCCTAGTCGGATACTTAGAGCGCTTCGGCGCCCGAGATGATTTCCACCAGCTCGGTCGTGATCGCGGCCTGGCGGGTACGGTTATACTGAATGGTCAGACGGTTGATCATATCACCGGCATTGCGCGTGGCATTGTCCATCGCGTTCATGCGGCTGCCCTGTTCCGACGCTGCATTTTCCAGCATCGCGCGGAACAGCTGGATCGCGATATTGCGCGGCAGCAGCTCGGCCAGGATCGCCTCCTCGTCGGGCTCATATTCCACCGCGGCGGTGGCGCCAGCCGGTGCCTGATCGTTCGCGGGGAGCGAGACCGGGATGATCTGCTGCTCGGTCGGGATCTGCACCAGTGCCGACTGGAACTTGGCATAGAACAGGTGCGCCACGTCGAACTCGCCGGTTTCGAACCGGGCGGTCAGATCGCGTGCCACGTCCAGAGCATCGGTGAAGGCCACATTCTTGATGTGCGTCTGATCGACCTGGTGGACGATCTTGCCGGGGTAGAGGCGCTGCAGCACCGCGCGCCCCTTCTTGCCGATCAGATAGAAGCGGACATCCTTGCCCTGCGCGATCAGCGCGTCCGCGCTCTTGCGCGCGGCGCGGACGATATTGGTGTTGAACGCACCGGCCAGGCCCCGCTCGGACGTGGCGACGACCAGCAGATGCTTCTGGTCCGATCCCGTCCCGGCGAGCAGGCGCGGGCTGTTCGGCCCGATCGTCACCTTGGACGCCAGGCTGGCCATCACCGCGTTCAATCGCTCGGCATAAGGACGGCCGGCCTCGGCCGCCTGCTGCGCGCGACGCAGCTTGGCAGCGGCGACCATCTTCATCGCCTTGGTGATCTTCTGCGTCGATTTGACCGAGCTGATCCGGTTCTTGAGTGCCTTGAGGCTGGCCACTGTTTTCCTCTTTTCGTCATCCCGGTGAAGGCCGGGATCCAGTTTTTACCGTCGGACTGGACCCCGGCCTGCGCCGGGGTGACGGTGGATGGGACTTATGCGAACGTCTTGGCGAACTGGTCCAGCGCGCCCTTGAGCTTCGCCTTGGTGTCATCGCCCAGGTCCTTGCTATCCCGGATCGCCTTCAGCACGTCGGCGTGATTGGCGCGCAGATCGGCCAGCAGGGCCTCTTCGTAACGCACCACATCGTTGACGGCGACGCCGTCAATATAGCCCTGGGTGCCCGCGAAGATGGATGCCACCTGCTCTTCGAACGGCAGCGGCTGGAACTGGGGCTGCTTGAGCAGCTCGGTCAGGCGCGCACCGCGGTTGAGCAGCTTCTGCGTGGAGGCGTCGAGGTCCGAGCCGAACTGCGCAAAGGCCGCCATTTCGCGATACTGAGCGAGCTCCAGCTTGATCGATCCGGCGACCTTCTTCATCGCCTTGGTCTGCGCGGCGGAGCCGACGCGGCTGACCGACAGGCCGACGTTGATGGCCGGACGGATGCCGGCGTTGAACAGGTCGGTTTCGAGGAAGATCTGGCCGTCGGTGATCGAGATCACGTTGGTCGGGATGTAGGCCGACACGTCGCCAGCCTGCGTCTCGATGATCGGCAGTGCGGTCAGCGAGCCCGAGCCATTGGCTTCGTTCATCTTTGCGGACCGTTCGAGCAGTCGCGAGTGAATGTAGAACACGTCGCCCGGATAGGCTTCGCGGCCCGGCGGACGGCGCAGCAGCAGCGACATCTGACGATAGGCAACGGCCTGCTTCGACAGATCGTCATAGACGATGACGGCGTGCATGCCGTTGTCGCGGAAATATTCGCCCATCGCGCAACCGGTATAAGGCGCGAGGAACTGCAGCGGGGCAGGCTCCGACGCGGTCGCGGCGACGACGATCGAATATTCCATCGCGCCATTTTCTTCCAGCGTGCGGACCAGCTGAGCGACGGTCGAGCGCTTCTGGCCGATGGCGACGTAGATGCAATACAGCTTCTTGCTCTCGTCATCGCCCGCATTGGCGGCCTTCTGGTTGATGAAGGTGTCGACCGCGACGGCCGACTTGCCGGTCTGACGATCGCCGATGATCAGCTCGCGCTGTCCGCGGCCGACCGGCACCAGCGCGTCGAGCGCCTTGAGGCCGGTCTGGACCGGCTCATGCACCGACGTACGCGGGATGATGCCGGGCGCCTTCACCTCGACGCGGCTGCGCTCGGTGGTCTCGATCGGGCCCTTGCCGTCGATCGGGTTGCCGAGACCGTCAACGACGCGGCCGAGCAGGGCCTTGCCGACGGGCACGTCCACGATCGTCTGCGTCCGCTTGACGACGTCGCCTTCCTTGATCTCGCTATCCGAGCCAAAGATCACGACGCCGACATTATCGGCTTCCAGGTTAAGCGCCATGCCCTGCACGCCGTTCGAGAATTCGACCATCTCGCCGGCCTGAACATTGTCGAGGCCGTGGATGCGGGCGATGCCGTCACCAACCGAAAGCACCGAACCGACCTCGGACACTTCGGCGTCCGTGCCGAAGCCGGCGATCTGGTCGCGGATGACCTTGGAGATTTCTGCCGCGCGGATTTCCATGTTCAGCCTTTCATCGCAGTCGCGAGTGCGTTCAATTTGGTACGGATGGAGCCGTCGATCTGACGGCTGCCGAGGCGGACGATCAGCCCGCCGAGAATCTTGGGATCGACCGTCGCGTCGACCGCAACCTCACTGCCGACGATCGACTTGAGCCGCGCGGTGAGCGCTGCCATCTGGCCGGAGTCGAGCGGATGCGCGGTGATCACCTGCGCGCTGGTTTCGCCGCGATGCCGCGCCGAAAGCGTGTTGAAATCCCGAATGATCGCGCCGAGCGTTCCGAGACGGCGATTATGCGCCAGCACACCCAGAAAGTTTGCCGTCAGCGGATCGAGCTGCAGCGGAGCGGTGAGGCCCGACACTGCCTTTCCGGCATCCTTCCGGCTGATCAGCGGGCTTGCCACCAGTCGCCTCAGATCGTCCGAATCAGCCAATGCCTGCCGCAGCGTGCGCAGGCTGGTGCCAACCTGGTCAAGCTTGCCATTGTCGCGCGCAAGCTCGAACAGGGCGATCGCATACCGACCGCTAAGACTTGCCTGTATGCCGCCGGAATGCTCCACGCGCTCGTCGTCCCCTGATTTCGTGGTGCCTCGCGCCAGTTGGGCAAGGCGAAAGCGGGCAGGCCGCAAAGCCACCCACTTCGGTCGCGCGCCGACTAGCAACGGCGGCCACGGAATGCAAGGCGAGCGGGGTCAAATATCCGTAATATCAATCCAGTCCACAAATGGCGGCGATCCCCGTCGGGCGTATCAAGGATTTCGCGCGGTCGCATTTTGACAGCAAGTTGCGGGAAGCGATTGCGGCGCGGTGCGGGTAAGGTCTTCGAAGGATCAAGGAAGGCGACGACCTGTGCGAAACGATAGGATAGTCAAGACGGACGATCAGCGTTGGGCAGCGGTGCTGCGGCGCGATCGCGGTGTCGACGGTCAGTTCGTCACCGGCGTGCTTTCCACCGGCATCTATTGCCGTCCCTCCTGTGCCGCGCGTCATCCGCGTCGCGACAATGTCCGCTTCTTCGCCACCGGCGCGGAAGCGCGGGACTTTGGATTGCGGTCCTGCCGCCGTTGTCACCCGGACGATGTGGCGGCGGACGAGGCTGGGGTCGCCCGTGCGATCGCGCTGATCGAGACGTCCGAAGAACCCCCGGCGCTGGCGGACCTTGCTGCGATCGCCGGATACAGCCCGTATCATTTCCACCGCCTGTTCCGTCGCGCCACCGGCGTCACGCCGGCCGCCTATGCGCGTGCCCACCGTGCCGGCCGCGCCGAACGGGCCCTGAGGGAGTCCGACACCGTGACCGACGCGCTCTACGACGCGGGCTATACTGCGCCCGCACGTTTCTACGCGGATGCGCCTGACCGGCTCGGCATGACGCCGACACGCTGGCGCGACGGCGGCCGCGGTGAAACGATCCACTGGAGCGTGGCCGACACCGATCTCGGCTCGCTGCTGGTGGCCGCCACCGCACGCGGCATCTGCCGGGTTGCTTTCGAGCCCGACGACAGCCGGTTGCTCGCAGATTTCCCTAACGCGCAGATCGAGCCCGGCGGCACATCGTTCCGTAAGTTGCTGGATAGCGCGGTCGCCTTCGTGGCGGAGCCGGGCAGGGCGATGACGTTACCGCTCGACATACGCGGCACCGCCTTCCAGCAGGCGGTCTGGCGCGAATTGTCGCGCGTCCCACCCGGCGAAACGCTGAGTTATGCCGCACTCGCCGCCCTGGCCGGCAAGCCTGGCGCTGCCCGCGCCGCCGGGTCGGCCTGCGGCGCAAACCCGGTCGCCCTGCTGATCCCGTGCCACCGCGCCCAGCGCGGCGACGGCAGCCTCGGCGGCTATGCCTGGGGCCTGCCGATCAAGCAGGAATTGTTGGAACGAGAGAAGCGATAGGGGGCCGAAGCCCCCGGGAGCTCACGCGTCAGCAGCGCCGCCCATCGCTACGGTCGATCGATCGGCCCAGCAGGCCGCCGCCGGCCGCGCCGAGGACGGTACCCAGGGTCTTGTCGCCGTGACCAGCGACCGTATTCCCCAGCAGACCGCCCGCAATCGCGCCAATCGCCAGACCGCCATTACCCTTGTCGTAACAGCGACGCTGATATCCGCGGCCATAATAGTTGCGATGATAATAGCCGTCCCGGCCAGCATAATGACGATCGTAGCGACCATGATCGTTCCAATAATGCCGCTTGCGTGCCTCGGCCGGCGCAGCGGCGCCCGTCATCAGCGTGGCACCCAGCAGCAGCGACGTGGTGATCTTTCCGAGCATCTTTCTTCTCCTTTTTGCTAACTGCGAAAGTAGGGATGTCACGATGCAGACTTCCTGAATTATGCTGTTAGCTCTGGTTAATCCTGTCCGCTGTGTTGCACAGACGTGCGATGTGGCGACTTTTTGAGGGTGGAAGACCGCCCGGTCTTTCAGGCAGGCTGCGGGAGATATTCTGGGTGGAGAGTATGCGGCAGGGATTCCGGGCGGCGCTGCTTCTGGCCATCACATCGGCGGCGCAAGCAGCGCCCATCCAGAGTGAGGATGGCTGGACGACCTGGCGCAATGCTCGTTTTGGCTTCTCCATATGCTATCCGGGCAAAGTCTTTCCGACCCCCCGTGAATCGGAAGCAGGCCATGCGATCGCGATGGAATCGAAGGATAGCGCGCAGCTGATTGCCGGCGGGATCCCCTATGCACGTGCGACCCTGGCCGAGCCGATACGGATGGAGCGGGAAAGGCTGACCCATGTCGCGCTGGTCGCACGCGGCGAGAATTGGTTCGTCGTCTCCGGCACGCGCGTCGACCAGATCCTTTATACCAAGGCGATCAAGGTCGGCGATCGCCTGATTGCGTTCCGCTTTCGCTATCCCCAGAGCCTGGCGGTCCGATATGCGCCGATGGTCGAACGAATTTCGCACTGCCTGAAAGTCGCCGGCCATCCTTCCTGAGCCGAACCGGACCGGTTCGATCTTGATTGAATGTTTTGGGTCCTTGTGGCTCTGCCAGGATCCGGAGGATGAAAATGAGCCCTGACTTACGACGTCGCGAGCTTATCAAGGGCGGACTGGCGCTCAGTGGTTTGGCGCTGGGCACAGCATCTGCCGCGGCGCGAAGCGTGTCGGTGGAGGCGCTGATCGCGCGCATGACCATCGCCGAGAAAGCGGGACAGCTCAGCTGCTTCTCCGATCAGATCCGGCCGCCGCAGATTGCCTTCAATCCCGATCTGCCGGCCGATGGCGCCGCGGTGCAGCTTGCCCAGATCCGCGCCGGCAAGGTGGGAATGTTGTTCAACGGCATCGGCCAGGCAGGCGCGCGGCGGGCGCAGGAGGCGGCGGTCAAGGGCAGCCGCCTGGGCATTCCGTTGCTGTTCGCTGCCGACGTGATCCATGGGCTGCGCACGGCCTATCCCGTGCCGCTGGCGGAAGCCTGCGCGTTCGATCCCGATCTTGCCATGCGCACCGCCCGCGCCGCCGCGCTGGAAAGCACCGCCATGGGCATCCATTGGACGTTCGCGCCGATGGTGGATGTGGCGCGCGATCAGCGTTGGGGCCGCAACGTCGAAGGTTCGGGCGAAGACCCCTATCTTGGTGCGCTGCTCGGCGCTGCGCGCGTGCGCGGTTTCCAGGGCGACGACCTGCGCGATCCCACCCGCGTCGCCGCCTGCGCCAAACATTTCGCGGCCTATGGCGCGGTGTCGGGGGGCATGGAGTATAATTACACTGAAATCTCACCCGCCACGCTGCACGATGTCCACTTGCCGCCCTACAAAGCATGCGTCGATGCCGGTGTCGCGACCATCATGAGCGCGTTCAACACGATCGACGGGGTGCCCGCCACGGGCAACCATTGGCTGTTGACCGCGCTGCTGCGGGACCAGTGGACGTTCGGCGGCATGGTCGTCGGTGACTATACGGCGGATGAAGAGCTGATCGCGCATGGCTATGCTGCCGATGGTCGCGACGCGGCCAAGAAGGCAATGCTGGCCGGGCTCGACATGGCAATGCAGTCCAACCTGTATAATCAGTGGCTGCCGGACTTGGTCGCCAAGGGCGAAGTGCCGATGGCACGGCTCGACGAGGCCGTGCGGCGCGTGTTGCTGTTGAAGGAGCGGCTCGGCCTGTTCGACAATCCCTATCGCTCGCTCAATGCGACCGCCGAGCGCACCAGCGTCGCGACGCCCGCAATGGTCGGGCTGAGCCGCGAAGCCGGCGGCCGATCGATCGTCCTGCTGAAGAACGAAGGCGGGCTGTTGCCGCTGAAGGCAGGATCGCAGCGTCTGGCCTTGATCGGGCCTTTCGCGGACGACCGGGATAATCTGGCAGGCCCCTGGGCGTTCATGGCCGACCCCAAGCTTGGCGTGTCGATCGCCGATGGCCTTCGGGCGCGCAATATTGCGGTGAAGGTCGTGGACGGCTCAGGCGTTGACGCACCGCTGCCCGGCGGCATCGCCGCCGCCGTCGCCGCCGCGCGGGCGTCCGACGTGGTGCTGTTGGCGCTCGGCGAAACCCAGGCGATGTCGGGTGAGGCGCAATCGCGCACCGACATTGTCATCCCTGCCGCGCAAATGGCGTTGGCGGAGGCGGTCGCCGCGACGGGCAAGCCGCTTGTCATATTGCTCCGCCATGGCCGGGCACTGATGCTGGAAGGCGCCGTGAAGGACGCACCTGCCATCCTCGCAACCTGGTTCCTCGGCTCGCAAACCGGTCATGCGATCGCCGACGTGCTGTTTGGCGATGTAAATCCCTCTGCCAAGCTCAGTGTGAGCTTCCCGCACCGGGGCGGGCAGGAGCCGTATTTCTACAATCATTCGAGCACGGGACGCCCTACGGCCAACCCCAACCAGTCGTTCGGAGCGAAATATCGCGAAACCGCCAACGAGGCGCTTTATCCCTTCGGTCATGGCCTGAGCTATAGCCGCTTCGAGATCAGCGACGTGTCGGTGCCCGCCACGATGACCGATCGCCTGCTTGTGAGTGCGCGCGTTACCAATGAGGGGAAACGTGCGGGTGCCGAAGTCGTGCAGCTCTATATCCACGATGTGGTGGCGAGCCGCGTCCAGCCGGTGCGGGCGCTGAAAAGGTTTGAGCGCGTCACTCTATCGCCGGGCGAAACGAAGGCCGTTCGTTTCGAATTGCACCGCGACGATCTCGCCTTCTGGGGCGGTACTGGCCCCATAACCGAGCCCGGCGACTTTGACCTCTGGGTGGCGACGAGTTCGACCAACGGCACAAAACAGCGCTTCCGCCTGGCCTGAAGCGGTCCCCACGCGAGCTGCCATCAGCGTTGAATGATGATCATTCCGATCGCATTTGCGGTCGGTAAAGCTCAGGCGAACATCTGATCCAGCCTTATGGGAAGATCCCGATATCTGTTGCCGGTGGCATGGTAGACCGCGTTGGCGATCGCGGCCGCGACACCGGTCATGGCCACTTCGCCAAGTCCTTTCACCCCCGCCGCGTTGATGAGCGGATCCGGCTTGTTGATGAACGCGACTTCGATCGAGCCGATGTCCGCATTGACGGGCACCACATAGTCCGCAAAATCGGCGTTAAGAAAGCCGCCAAACCGCGGGTCCGTCTCACTCACTTCGCGTAGCGCTGCGCCGATCCCCCATATGACGCCGCCGCGCACCTGGCTCTCGGCCGTGGTCGGGCTTGCGACGGTTCCGCAATCGGCAACGCTGACGATACGGGCCACCCGCACGCGGCGCGTAGATGGCTCGACATGTACTTCCACGAAGTGGGCGATCGAACTCATCGTGACGAAGTCGGGGTAGACGGGGCCGAGCGCTGCGACCTGGCCACCGTCCAGCCGCTCGAAAATCTGATCGGGCTGGCCGGGCGCCTTGCTCTGCACGTCGACGCGGATCTGATCGCGTCGTTGCGCCCGCAAAGCCCGCCGGAACGCCCGCACGTCAGCGATCGCAAGTTGCTCGGCCAGCGCGTCGATCGCAGCGCCGGCGGCCCGCAGTGCCGTCGCCGTACCCCAGGATCCTGCGGTCAGATGCTGGGTCACGGCGGCCGGTTCGCCAACCCGCACCGCAATCTTTTCGACCGGTAGATCGAGCCGATCGGACACATAATTGGCAACCGCAGACTGGATACCTTGACCCATTTCGTGACCGGAAACCGCGATGATGGCGGATCCGCTTGCCGTCACCTCGAGATTTGCGCGCGCTGCTGCAGTGGCGCCTTTGTACATTCCGATAGCGACGCCCAGGCCCAGCTTGTCTCCGGAAGGCGTCGTCATCGATCCCGGGGCGGCCGAACGCCGCTTCCAGTCGAACCGGCGCGCGCCTTCCTCCAGCGTCTCCCGCACATGACGAGAGGAGAACGGCTTGCCGGTCAAGGGGTCGGCCGCGGCGTCGTTGATCAGGCGCAGCCGCACCGGGTCTATCTGCAGTTGCTGGGCCAGTTCGTCGACCGCGCTTTCATAGGCAAAGCTGCCGGGATGCTCGTACGGCGCGCGCATATAGCCGGGGGTCTGAACATCGCTTCGCACCAACCGCTCGCGCCCGCGAAAGTTGGGGATGGCATAAAAGCGGGCGGTCACCTCGGCATGGGAGCCGGGAAACAGATCATGGCGCGAGGTTTGTTGGTCCACCTCATGGATCGCCGCCATGATATTTCCGTCAGCGGTGGCACCCAGGCGAATACGATGTCGGCTGGCTGGCCGGAAGCTTGCGTCATGGAAGATCTGCGTGCGTGGAACGACCAGCTTGACCGGACGGCCACTTTTGCGTGCAGCCACCGCGGCGAGAGCGGTCTGCATCTGCATGGAATTCTTCTGCCCGAATGCGCCACCTACCTGGGGCGACACGATGGTGACCTTGGACGGATCGATGCCCAGCTGTTTGGCGAGCCCGAACTTGAGCGCGCCGCTATTCTGGGTGCCCTCGTGGATGATCAGGGCGTCGCCCTTCCACTCGGCAATGGTGGCGATCAGTTCCATCGGATTCTGATGCTGGGGTGGCGATGTGTATCGCGCGTCGACCTGGACAGGCGCAGCCGCAAAAGCAGCATCGGCGTCGCCGACCTTGCGATCACCGAACATCTCCTGAGGAAGCGGCGAGCCCTGTTGGTCGACAATGTCCGTGTCGGGTGCGCCCGACAGCGTCGTCCGGAATGCCTCCTGTGCGTAGCGGGCGCGCACGGCGCTCGCGCCGGCAATCGCGTCTTCCAACGTGTCCGCGATGACCAGGGCGATCGGTTGTCCGCGATAGGCGATATCCGGTCCGATCATTGGCTGGATGCTCTGAAACCCATATCCGCCGCCAAGGAGAAAACCTGCGGGCTTCACTCCGGCCATATCGAGATGGGTGAGCACGTGCCGCACGCCGGGTAATGCCAATGCCGCGCGCGCGTCGATCCCGGTGACCTTGCCTTTTGCGATCGTGGCCGTGACGGGCATGGCGTGCAGCATTCCGTCGAGATTTCGGTCGGCTGCGTAGATCGGCCGGCCGCGAACCTTGTCCTCGGCATCGACGCGCGCGATCTTGGGATAGCTTGGGTTCATCGCTCAGGCCCTTTTCACGGCGATGTCGATCGCATCGGCGACCGTCTGGATTCCGAGCGGCACACGAAAGGCATTGTGGGTGGAGGTGCGGCTGCCGATGAAGGCAGTCTCTCCGGCCTTCAGCGCCAGCTCGCGCGAATAGGGCTGATCCTTGAGCAGGTTTTCAGCCGCGCGGCACCGCATCGGCTTGGCACCGACGCCGCCCAACGCGATCCGAATGTCGCGAACCCGTTCGCCCTGTATATCGACGCCGACCGCCGCCGAGGTAAGCGCGAATGCGTAGGATTCGCGATCACGAACCTTGTGGTAAGTTGAGGCACGGGCGGTTGCCGCTGCCGGAACGAGAATGCGACTGATGAAGTCACCCGGATGCAGCACCGTCTCGATATGCGGGGTATGGCCCGGCTCCCGGTGCAATTCCTCGACCCGGATGGTGCGAACGCCGTCCAAACCGGCGACCTCGATCGCGGCGTCGAACGCGACCAGCGCGACGGCCCAGTCGCCCGGATAATTGGCGATGCACGCCTCGCTTCCGCCAAACAGCGCAAGACTGCGATCAATGCCGCTTTGCGCGGAACAGCCACTGCCCGGGACACGCTTGTTGCAGCGATAGGGCTCGCCACCGCGGAAATAGGGGCAGCGGGTCCGCTGCAGCAGGTTGCCCCCGACCGTGGCCATGTTGCGGAGCTGTTGCGAGGCGGCTTTCCAGAGCGACTCCGAAAGCGCCGGATATTGATCGCGGAGGATCGGGTGGGACGCCACGTCCGCCATCCGCGCCAAGGATCCGATCGCAAGACCATCCGCCGCGACCTCGATCTTGTCCACGCCGGGCAGCGCCGTGACATCGACCAGCGTGGCCGGCGCCTCGATGTCCAGCTTCATCAGATCGAACAGCGTCGTTCCGCCGGCGATGAAGCGCGTGTCTGGCGATCGCGCGGCGCTGTTCACGGCTTCGGCAAGCGATGTCGGGCGAAGATAGCTGAAGGGCTGCATCACCGCTGCTCCATCTTTGGCGCGACTGCCAGAATTGCGGCAACGATGTTCGAATAGGCGCCGCAGCGGCAGAGATTGCCGCTCATATATTCGCGAACCTGCTCCGCCGAGTTCGCATGACCCTCTCGGACGCAGGCAATGGCCGCCATGATCTGGCCGGGGGTGCAATAGCCGCATTGCAGCGCGTCATGCGCGACGAAGGCAGCTTGCATCGGGTGAAGCGCGTCGGCGTCGGCGATGCCCTCGATCGTCGTGACGGCGCGGCCGACCGTCTGGACGGCGGGCGTCAGGCAGGAGGCAACGCGTCTGCCGTCGATATGGACGGTGCAGGCCCCGCACTGGCCGTGATCGCAGCCCTTCTTGGTACCGAACAGGCCCAATCGCTCGCGCAGCAAATCCAGCAGCGACACGCGATTATCGATATCGACCGCATGCACTGCGCCGTTGACCGTGAGCGACAGGCGGCTGGACGTCCGGTCGCGCGGCGCAACGAGCGATGCTTCGGCATCGCCCGCGGGAAGCGTCGCCAATATGCCTCCGGCCAGACCGCCGGCCAGAATGTCGCGTCGCTCGATCTTTGCCGCCGGGCCGGACGGACCGGGTTGTTGTTCTGCCATGGAGGTCGCCGCTTTCTGATGTCGCGGCTCATTCCTAGACGACGCCCCTCCGGCGCGTCTCTCGCGCGGCTGCGCTACTCGTGCGCTATTGCGCCATCACAGGTCGCGATACGCCCGTGGGGTCATGCCCGTGGCCCGCCGGAATGCGGCGCCGAAGGCGCTCGGGCTGGCATAGCCGCATTCGAACGCAATTTCCGTGATGCTGAGGCGGCGTTCCTGAAGCAGCTGGCGCGATCGTTCGATCCTGAAGCGCTGCAGCCGCTGGAATGGGGCTTCGCCGTGGTGGAGCTTGCACAAGCGGATCAACTGGAAAACGCCGAGACCGGCATGATCGGCCAAGTCCGTAAGCAGAAAGTCCTCGGCAAGCTTCGCCTGAAGGAAGTCGTCCATTCGGCGAAGCGGGATCGCGCTTGGGTTCGCCAGGGCTGGCGGCCGGGCGGTTAAAGGCTGACCCTCGATCAGGTGCGCCGCGATAAAATGCGCAGCGGCGTCGGCGTAGAAGCCGGTGGCACCACGTTCCAGAGCGCTCTCCATCGCCAACAGCATCGTTCGGAGAACCGGATCATGCAGCGACAGGCGGTCGAGATCGTCGTGGCAGATGCTGCGGTTTGCCTCGCACGCTGCTTTCTCCAGCAGGTGGGCGCTTAGCCGGACGTGAAGCGTGGTGTGCGGCGTGCCGTTCCGCCAACGCAGCGTGGCGCCGCGGCCGGCCGCTGTCATTCCCATATCGCCGCTGCGATATCGGGCGCCGATCCAGCCGGCGCCGCGCCGGCTTTCAATATTGGGCCGTCCATCACTTTCGGCCGCACTCTTGATCAGAACGATCGACTGGGCGTCCTGCGAATAGACGTCGAACGGGTCGGTTTCCGCCGGTTCCTCGACCCGCAGAAGATGGACATTGCGCCAACCGAGCGTCCGGCTGTCGAGCTGCACCTTTCCCGGCAGGCCTGAATGTTCCAACGCTTCGCCCCGCTATCCGTTCGCCAGTATCCTCGTCCGGCGAATATCGATGATTGTAGCGCGCTATCAAATACTTGTCTTGGGTTGCAGGATCTTGTCGCGGGTACCCCCTTTACAGGCGACCATCGCGTCGGTCACGATGCCCATGCGCGCGCCTAATTCGATCCTTTGCGGACGACCAGGCCGATGCATGTCACGATCATCCCGTCGATCGTCATTTTCAGGTGGGCTGGCGGCCCGAGCCAATCGGCCAGTTCGGGCGGCAAATCGCCATGATAAGGGGGCAGGTCGACAAAGCGATCCAGCACGCCGCTGCCCAGGTCAAAGTCGAATGGGGCGACCTCGTGGCCGGTGGCGCGGAGCCGCTGCGCCAGCGCCTCCATGTGGTGGCGTTGGAAGGCGACGGTCATCCAATTGTCGATCGTGGGTCCATCGCTGCGGATATTGAATTCGGTCGTGTGCACGGCCACGCCGCCCGGCCGCAGGCAGGCCATGGCGTTTTCGACGAACGCCAATCCCGCGGCGATCGAGCCGAGATGTTCGAGCGCGCAGATCGACCAGCAGAAGTCATAATCGGCAAGGTCGGGCGGTATCCGGTTCATGTCGACGAACCGCAGCGCGACATGCTCGTCGAACACCGCGCGGCTGACCAGATGGTCCATGCACGCCTGCCCATCCAACGTGGCGTGCTGCCCCGTCTCGATCCAGCCCGAGCGATGGGCATGTTCGGCGGGAAGATCGGTTGCCGTCACGGTGACGCCATGCGCCGCAAGATAGCTGGGTATGGGCTCGATGCCGCAGCCGAAGCCCAGCCCGCGCCGGCCGGGCATGATCATATCGGCGTCGTAGAGACATTGCAGGACGAAGCAGAGCTCCCACAGCTTGCGATGGTAGGCGACCGGTATCTTGAGCGCCGCACACCAATAAGCGACCCAGTCGCTTTCCATCGCCGCCTGCGTCGACAGGCTGCTGTGCAGATGATGTTTCCGGGCGAGCGTCGCGGCAGGCGGGGGCAGGGCATCCGCCAGCTGCCGGGCAAGCTGGTAGCCCATCTGCTTGATGTTCAGTGACAGCGGATCGATTGCGTTCGCGATCAGCCGCAGGCGGTTCAGATTGGGATGGCCGCGCGTGCTGACGTGCGCCAGCAACGCCGTCAGATCGCGATTGTTAATGCGCGCCGCGGGAAATCCCGTCCGGCGCTCCCGCCGCTGGCGCAGCCACTTCAGCATGCCGAGGCTTTCAAGAGCGGGTCTGCTGTCGCAGGGGTGAGGCGGTTCAGGCGGGCAGGGGCACGACCGGATGATCGAACGGGAAATTCTCCGTGCGGACGTCGCCATAGCAGCGGCTGCAGAGCGGGATTGCATCATGTGCGCCGCCGTCCATCGCCTGCGCGAACTCGCGGCGTTTCAGGTTGGTCATCAACGCGCCGAAGCTTTCCTTGGTCAGGTCACCAAGCGGTTGTTCGCGGGCGAAGTCGTTGCAGCAGGGGACCACCAGGCCGTCACAGTCGATGATCAGATCCCGTGTCACGGTGGAGGTGCAACGTATCCGCGCGGGCGACAGCGACAGCTTCTCGTACAGACTGCGATCCTCCATGCAGCGGCTCGACATCGGATCGAAGACGACCTCGTGCGCGCCACGCGTCATGAACCAGTCGCGCATCCGCTCAATCTCGTCGCGATTGGCGCGGCTGACCGGCACGCTGACCCGCACCTTGCCGGGGAAGGTCTTCAAGATGGCTTCATATTTGGGAAAGACATTCTTCGCGCGCAGCGGGGTCATCAAATAATCATAAGTCTCCGGCGTCAGCGATTCGCAGTGGAGCGAAAGCAACGTCACCTGATCATAGAGCGGAGCATGCTTCACGGCGTTGAAGGCCGCGCCGTTCGTATTCACCGAAAAGAGCGCATCGGGCAGCGCCGCACGCAGATATTTGGCGCGCTCGACCACCAGCGGATCGACCAGTCCATCGCCGAACAGGCCGAACGCGATATGGCTTTCGATCGCGACGCCTTCTTCGACAATGCCGTCGATGATCTTGCGGAACAGATCCATCGGCATCGTGCCGCGCGGCGAGTTGGCGGTGCTGGCCTTGCCCGTGGGGCAATGGATACAGGAGGCGTTGCAGGTGCCGGTCGTCCCGATCCCCACCGAATTCAGATGGGGAACGCCGCCGGGGGCGCGCGGCCGCGCCTTCGCCAACTCCCGTCGCGCCAACGGCAAGTCGCCGTCCAGCACGATCGCTGCGCGATATAGCAACACGGCCACGCGAGGATGGTGGCGGAACTTGGCCATGCCGCCCCATTTCTGGAGCAAAAGCGCAAGCGAGCGGATCGGGCCGGCGGGCGAAGTCTGTGTAAGCACCTCGCGCCCTTATCAGAATCGATGGGCTGCATGAAAGAGGGCTGGCGTCCGAGACTCATCCAATTCAATAGCCGCCGGTGCGGTGGCGATCAGCAATATTTGCGGGCGTAGCAGTGCTGGGCGCGGTCCAGGCGATGGCGCAGCCGCCGGTCATGTCGCGTGCGGCCCCGGTGGTGCCCGATCGGGCGGTAGCGGCCCCGCCGGTGATCCAGACGCCGGTCGAGGCGCTGGCGCAGGACGGACGCGAATATGCGCGCCTTTACGGCGTGACGCTGCCGCAGGCGATCCGGGAGCTGGAAGCGCAGCAAGACAGCGTCGCCGCGACCGATGCGTTGCAGCAGGCCTATCGCGACCGGCTGGCCGGCCTGTGGATCGTGCATGACGGCGGCTTCCGGTTCGTGATGCTGTTGACGGGCGATACGCCGGTCCCCGATCAGACGATCCAGGCCGGCGGCCTGACCGTGCCCGTCACCGTCCAGACCGGCGCCCCCGCGACCCGCGCGCAGATTCTGGCGGCGATCATTGCCCATCAGGCCGCTATTCGCGCCGCCTTGCGCAGCCCGCCGGGCATGGGGGTCGATCCGCGAACGGGCACGCTGGTCGTGATGGTCAAGGCCGGCGATGTCGGCGACGACGGCGCCGACGCGCTGGCGGGGCGGCTGCAGGCCATTGCGGGCGTGCCTGTGCAGATCCGGGTATGGTCGGATGCCGACGTCGATCTCGCCGCACAGGGCGGGGGGCGCGTCATCGGCATGGACCCGGCGATCGGCCGGCGCGGCGTCTGCACGAGCGGCTTCGTCGTCACCGACGGCACGCAGGTGGGCCTCGCGACCGCCGCCCATTGTCCCGACCAGCTCGATTATATCGAGCCGGCGGGTGGCGAATTGCCGCTGACGATGATCGGCGCGTGGGGCGCGCGCTATCAGGACGTCCAGATCCACCTGGGCGGGCAGGCCTTCGCCCCGCTGTTCTTTGCTGACAAGGGCAAGACCATATCGCGCCCGGTCACCAGCTGGCGCAATCGGGACAGCACGCGATCGGGCGATGTCGTGTGCCATCGCGGCGAGCGGACCGGCTATAGCTGCGCGGAGGTGCTGTTCGTGGATTACGCCCCGCCGGGCGATCTGTGTGCCGGTCCGTGCGAGCCGACCTGGGTCGCGGTCCGCGGCCCCACCTGCAAAGGTGGGGACAGCGGCGGCCCAGTGTTCAGCGGCTCGATCGCCTTCGGGCTGGTGAAGGGATCGAGCTATACCAGCGACGGGCGCTGCCGGCTCTATTATTACATGTCGACCGACTATCTGCCGCCCGGCTGGACAATCGCCGTTCAAAGCGGAGTCCAAGCGCTGCCAAATCAAAAACATCAGAAACGAACTAGATGATTGTACCAATGCGGTTCGTTTAGCGCAGCGCGGGGGCTTGCACGCGCTGCATATCTTCAAACTGACAATGTCAAACAGCGTCGACACAGTGCGGTGGGAGTAGCCGCTGTCCCTCCCGCTGGCATAGCAATTTGTTCTTGTTTTGTCCAATGCAAAGGTGGTGACGCGGTCGAGCTGAGGCGCGGCTGTGGAGGATCGGTGTCTCAGATGCCAGTTCCGGTCCGGGTCTCCCCACCGCTGGCCCGGCTTCTGCGACCCCTGATCCGGATCATCCGACATGCGGTAAGCATTACATCGGATTGCTACGATGTCCTGAGACTATATCGGGTCCGCAAAGCAGATGATCGAAGACAGTCGTCCAGGTAGTGCCCATCATTTCGTTGTACAGGCCGGATCGTTGCAGACGAACGGCATGTCATCCCCGTCCTTTGGCGCGAGGCTTGCGCGGAACCGGAGGCTTTGCGGCGTGGCCTCCACGACCGTGATGGCGATGTTCTGGATGCGAACCGACTTTTGCGAGAGCGGGAAGCGCATGGTCTGGCCGCTGCTGGCATGGGCAAGATCGTCAATGCTGTAGCCGCGCAGATCGAAGGTCAGCTGGCCCTTCTGGATCCCGACATAGGCGATGTCGTAGATCGCGCCGCTTTCAGCGGTGTCGTACTGGCTGGCGTCGGGGATCTGCACGCCTTTGGCGTAATCGCGTGGCGGGACGACGGCGTGGCCTGCCGCAGTAACTTGCACCGTTCCGAAGGTCTCGGGCCCGGGCGCTGTAGAGCGGATGACCGGCACTTTCGGATCCTTCCGCATCCTTTCGTGAAGGTCCGCGGGCGCGACCGCACCCTTGGTGTCGGCGATGAGCGCTTCGGCAAACGCCACCTGGTCGATCGCGAGGGGAAAACCCCCGGTTTCGCTGCGATCATCGGCGCAGACGAATTGCAGCTGCACGTCGCCGACCGTGCCCGCCTCGACCGGATTGGGACCCGCATAGCTGATCGCGGTCTTGTCGAGCCGTTCGTCGTTGGCGCCGTAGCGCAGGACCAAATCCCAGGTTTCGGTGTGCTTGGCGCAATCCGCAATCATCGCAGCGCGCACCGAAGCGGCGGGATTGCCGGCCTCGCGCAAGATCTGGCTCGCTTCGTAACGCACGATGTCACCGTCGCGCTCGATCGATGCGACATCCACGAACAGGACCTTGTCGGCCCCTTGCGTGACATACCACCATTCGGAGGCGCGGGCCTGCGCCAGTGAGGGCAATAGCAACGCCAGCGCGCCTGCAAGGATTCCCGCCTTCATTACAATTCCCCCTTCATGGTCCGCGCAGGACCTGATGCGTGCGCGAGCAGAGCACCGAACCCGCGGGCGCCGCTTAGAGGGGTTTCCCCGATGGACCAAGAACAGCCGCCATCTCAGTGCCGCGTGCGCGCTGTGACTATCCAGGTCGCTGCCCGGAGGGTCGGGCCCGTGGGGCCGTCTCGTTCCTCCAAGGCGCGCTTGAGCGCTGGGACAGCGTCTTGGCCAAAGTGCGGGTGCTCGCGCAAGATGGCACCGAGCGCACCCACTCGAGAGCAGACATCCACCGTTTCTTGAACGCTCCCGCAGCCAACCATTATGTCCCGCGACGCGATCTCAACCTCGACGAAGCCGGCATCCCCAAGCACGAAGCGAATGTGTCTGGCATTGGAGAAGGAGAACCATCCGGACGAAGCGATCATGCCCACGAGGTCCGCCGGGAGGTAGGGAGAGGCGGCCTGAAGCGGCAGATAATCCACCTCGTTTTCGCTGAGGTCCCGCCAGCAGACGAAGCCGAGCCGCCCGCCGGGGCGAAGCGCCTTCAGGAGGTTGTGGAAGGCGCTTACGGGGTCTTCAAAGAACATAATTCCGAAGCGGGAGAAGATGACGTCGAATGAATGGGGCTCGAAGTCGTATCTTTCCGCGTTTCCGTGCAAAATGGTGACGCTGTCCCGTATACCGTAAGCACGCTGCGCTAGATCGGCCGCGGCTTGCAGCAGCTCCAGGCCGACGACCCGACCATTCGGTCCCACTGCCCCAAATAAGGCGGTCGGTATGCCGCCTATCCCACAGCCTACATCTACCACGCGCTCGCCCGCCGAAAGCGCGAGCTTTTCCATCACCGCCCGTCCGAGGGACTCCAGCTGTCTCTCGAGAGGGCCGTGGATCTCCAACCAGGCGCGCACCCGGGGGTGATCCACCAGGTTGGTTTGGAAATCGGTAATCCTGAGGGGCATCGCAGCTTGGTAGCAGTAGCGTTATCCTGCCGACTAGCCAGGGCGGGAACGTTGCATATCATCAGGCGGTGCCCTTCAGGGGAGCTCAACCGATGCCCGAACCGGGGAAGTGCTGGAGCCCGGGGTGACGTCGGCATCTGGGTAGAAGTGGTGGCAAAGTGGCCTGGAAGCCGTGCTCTAATTGCGACGTTCGTCAGTCGGTCGGACTGCGTTGATAGCGCCGCGCTTCACGACCGGCGTTGTCTTCGACTACCGTGGGGGTAGGCTGATCGTCGTGTCCCCTCTGTTTGTTTCCGACGGTCCGGCAGGACGGAAGGCGCCGCCCCCTGAAAAGATCTAACGGTTCAAGGCCATAGTGATGTGTCACACCCGCGATCCCGATCAGACGACGTGGTAGAGGCCCGCGCCATGGAGCGGAATATGCTGGGCAAGGCTGCTGTGTGCCGGTGGCAGTTTGCGCCCTTCTCACAGATCGTGCACCGGTTGTGGACAGGAAAGACCGTCGTGGGGTTCTGGAAAACCGCTCCCGGAGTTGCCTGCCGTCCTCCCCCTCCGTCAGGCTTCGCCTGCCACCTCCCCCTGGCGGGGGAGGATCGCTTGTTTCGGGCCGGTCGGTGCGCTGTTTATCAATCCTCCCCCGCCAGGGGGAGGTGGCGCCGCAGGCGTCGGAGGGGGAGGATGGCGATCTCGCGATGGATCGCCAGGCGCGACAATGGCGCGTCGGCGCCTTGGTGCTGGATAGGCCGACAACATCCGAGAAACGGATAGCTGCGATTGCGATCAGCCGACGCGATAAAGGCCCGCTCCATGCGACGGAATTCGCTGGGAAAATTTATTGTACACGGGTGCCAGCTGGCGCCCCGCCCACAGGTCCCGCACCGGCTGCGTCCCGGACAAGCTCAGGTCGGCCAGGGATATGGAGACCTCGGTTTCGGCCTTGCCCGTATTGAACAGCGCGACGTAGCGACCTTTGCCGTCTGCCGGTCGCGCCGACCAGATGCGGGTGTTGTCCGCGATGAAATGCGGCTGGTTGTCGCTGCTGGCCTGGTTGACGGCCAAAACCTCGCGATTGGTGAGCAACCCAAGCGTGGCAGCGTCCAGATGACGGAGGTCTCCACCCATGATCAGGGGCGAACGTGCGATCGACCACAAGGTCATGACCGTTCGCTGCTCGTCGCGCGTGAACCGGCTGTCGCGCTTGCCCAGCGCGAGCCGCCCGAGTGGCAGCATGTCCGCATCGGGCCAGCCGCCCGGCCGGCAGTAAGGGCTCCAATTTTCCAGCCGCGTAAACTGGGCCTCGAGCAGCGGCCATTCGTCCCAGAAATCGTCAGAGATGCGCCACATCTGCGCATGACGTCGCACATGGTCGCCGCGGACGACGGGGGTTTCGCCGGGCGAAAGGCTCAGCAACATGGGCCGGCCTGCGGCGGCGATTGCCTTGTGCGCGGCCTCGATCTCAAGCGCATGCGCGTCGTAGGGACGGCTCATATCGTCCATCTTGACGAAATCCACGCCCCATTCGGCAAACAGGCGGAATACGCTGTCATAATAAGCCTGTGCGCCTGGCCGGGTCATGTCGACGCCGTACATGTCCGGATTCCACGGGCAGATGCTGCCCGTGTCGGCAATGTCGCCCGCGCGGTGGCGCGTGCCGAACACCGGCAGATTGCGCTTCACCGCCAGGCGGGGAATGCCGCGCATAAGGTGGACGCCGAACCGCAGCCCCAGGCGATGTATGTCCCGCGCGAGCGGTGCGAAGCCGCGGCCGGCCAGGCTGGAGGGGAAACGGTTGGGCGCGGGCAAAAGTCGGCCATAGCTGTCCAGCGTGGGGACCGGATCGGCATTGTAGGTATAACTGGAGGCTTGCGGCTCATACCACTGAATATCGACCGTAAAGACGTCATAGCCGAACGGTAGCAACTTGGCGGCCATGATCTCCGCGGTTTCGCGCGCCTGCGCCTCCGTGATCGTCGTGGCGAAGCTGTTCCAGCTGTTCCAGCCCATCGGCGGGGTCGGGGCGAGCCTGGCGCCAGGGACCGCCGCCGCAGCTTCGGTATTGCCCGACGCATGGAGGACAGCGGCCCCTGCAACGCCGCCGATCAGAAACGCGCGCCGTCCTACCCCCACCTACATTCTCCCCGCATCAGCACCTCGACGATTGAACGCTACCATGGGCTGACGCTTTTTGCCGAATGCGCAAACCTTGCCGGTTCGCTGGCCTTGCCCCCGCGCGGCGCGCGTGCTTAGCCGGGCGACGGAATACAGGGAGGCGTCGGCAGCCTTGGTGTTCAGGTCGGATCCGTTCCAGGAGCTGAGGGCGGACCTCCCCCTCCGTCAGGCTGCGCCTGCCAACTCCCCCTGGCGGGGGAGGATTGCTTCTTTCGAGCCAGTTGGTGCGCTGTTCATCAATCCTCCCCCGCCAGGGGGAGGTGGCGCCGCAGGCGTCGGAGGGGGAGGATGGCGATCTCGCGATGGCGCGCGGCAATCGCGCTTCGGCGGCCTGGTACCGAGACAAAGCCGATTATACGCGGGAGCGCGAGTAGCAATTGCCTTTGCGTCCTCTTGAAGGTGCGCTTGATATGTCGAGGCGAACGGCATCGCTATTGCCCAAGGAGTTCGCCGCTTAAGCCTCAAGCAGTGCGCGCAGTCGCTCGGCGTCGTCCGGCGTAGCGGGGTTGTAGATGATCATCCCGAGTTCGGGGCGTCCTTCGACGGCGAACGAGGAGAATTCCATCGCGAGCAGCCCGGCCTCCGGATGGTGGATGCGCTTTACGCCTTCGCCGTGCGCGACCACGTCATTGTCTTGCCACAGCGCCTCGAACTCCGGACTGATGCGGGATAGCTCGGCCACGAGCTTCGTCACCTCCGCGCTGGTGCTGGCGCCCGCACGGGCGACGTCGGCCCGAAACGCGCCGACGACGAAGCGGGCAATGCCTTCCCAATCCTCGTTCCGGGCGCGGACATGGGCGCTGCCGAACATCAGTCGGAGGATGTTGCGGCCCTCGCGCGGCAGCTTGCTGTAGTCGGTCAGCAACCTGGCCGCCCCCCGGTTCCAGCCGACCACGTCCCACGTCGCCGTTTTGATGATGGCGGGGCTGAAGGTCATCGCGTCGAGCACCCGCTGCAGGCGCGGGGTGATACCGTCGACGAGCTGGTAGCGCGCCTCCGGCGGACGCCCAAGGCCGAGCATGTACAGATGCTCCCGCTCCGGCTCGGTCAGCATCAAGCCCTTGGCGATACGGTCCAGAACGTCGGCTGACGGAGCCCCCCCGCGACCCTGCTCCAGCCAGGTGTACCAGGTGGCGCTGATATTGGCCCGGCTTGCCACCTCCTCGCGGCGCAATCCGGGCGTGCGCCTGCGGCCGCCATAGCCGAATGCCGCTGGGTCAAGCCGGGTGCGGCGATCGCGCAGATAGCTGCCGAGCGGGTTGGGCGCTTCGCTGGCCATCGTGAATCCTGTTGAGGTTTATACCTGGATAAGATCACTACTTTAACATGTTCCGATGGGCGGCGACATGCCTCTCCACCAGCAAGGAGATTATCATGCGCGTATTTCTCACCGGCGCTACCGGGTTCATCGGTTCGCACATCATTCCCGAGTTACGCGCGGCTGGTCATGCGGTGCTGGGCCTCGCCCGCTCCGACGTCGGCGCCCGGACGCTGGAAGCTGCCGGTGTCGAAGTCCATCGCGGCGATCTGGATCAGCCGGCGACGCTGGCCAGCGGCGCGGCCGCGGCGGATGCGGTGATCCACTGCGCATTCGATCATGATTTCGAGAAGTTTTTCGAGAATACGAGGAAGGACGAGCGAAACATACGCGCGATGGGCGAGGCGCTGGAAGGGACGGACAAGCCCATGCTGATCACTTCAGGTGTGGGCATCGGCACACCGCTGAACGGCGGTCCGGCGACCGAGGACGTGCTCAACCCGCACCACGCCAATCCCCGCATCGCGACCGAGCTTGCTGGCGCCGCGCTGACCGCACGACGCATCGATGTGCGCACGATCCGGCTGCCGCAGGTGCATGATACGACGAAAGCCGGACTGATCACGCCGTTGCTGGCCGAAGCCCGCCGTGCCGGAGCGGTGGCGTATCTTGGCGAAGGCAAAATGCGCTGGGCCGCGGCGCATGTCAGCGATGTGGCGAAGCTGTACGTTCTGGCGCTGGAAAAGGGGGAGCCGGGGGCACGATATCATGCGTCCGTGGAGGAGGGCGTCAGCGGACGCGCCATCGCCGAGGCGCTGGGAAAGGGGACGGGCCTGCCGGTCCGATCGGTCACAGCCGACGAGGTCGCACATTATTTCGGCTGGATGGCACCCTTTGCGGGGCTCGACATGACCGCGTCCAACGCCTGGACCATTGCGCGGCTTGGCTGGAAACCGACGGGGCCGGACCTGCTCACCGATCTTGCGGCAATGGTCTATTCGCAGCCGACCCTTGAGGATTTGAACGCATGATGCCGCTTGTCGGAAATGGATTGGCAGGGTGAAGCGACGCGCTGCGCCGAACTGATCCCGGCCAACCGGCAGGGCAGGGCGCCGACGCGCGGGGACGGCCGAATTAGCGGCTCGATAATATGAACGTGTTCCCGTCTGGATCGCGGAAGCGCGAGAAGCTGCCCCACGGCTGCTTCTCAGGTGCACTGATGTCGACCCCCCGCGCGCTGAGCTGTCGATAGGTATATTCGACGTCGTCGCAATGGAACGATCCGTTGAAGAAGGTGCCGATCCGATCTTCCTGACCTTCGGGCGTGAACAGAACGATATCGGTCTGCGCGCCCGGCAGGCCAAGCTCGATCCAGCGCTGCGGACCCATCGCCTGATCGGTCTTGATCCGGAACCCCATCTTCTCCGTCCAGAAGGCCAGCGCGCGGTCCTGGTCCGAAGTGGGGATGCTGGCGAATTTAAGGTGCTTGATCATGCCGGCCTCCTCACGCCTTTCTATCGCGGACGGTTGCCGCCGCGAAGCGACGCAGGCATTGCTATAGCATGCAGGGTGAAATCGGAATCGACCCCTATGTCCTGGACACGCTCATGCGTGACCTTGTCGGTCATGATCGGCGGCCGTCTGCCTATCTGGTATATCTGGCGATCTTCAGCGTCGGACGGGGCAAGCCGATCGCAATAAGCCATCAACAGCTCGCCGAACGCGTCGGATTGTCCAAGCGCGCGGTGCAAGACGCAACCGCCCATCTGGTCAGCCGAGGGTTGGTCAGGACGGTGAGGCGCGGGCGAACGGAACCCGCACTTGTGGAAACGCTCGCGCCGTGGCGGAGGTGCGAGGCTGCACAGGCGGGATGAACCATGTCGATTTCGGACAAGCCCGGGCCGGTCATGAAAGGGGCCCATCGTCGGCCTTATTCGTGCTTCGTAGCCGAGCCGCTTGACGACATCCCGCTGGTTCGCAGCGCGTAGTAACCGCGCGTCGGCCCACTGGTACCGGGAAAGGGCGCGGGATATCCTCGACGCAGAGGGCGAATAGCCGGAAACCGCCTGCCGCATGCCAGCCCTGTCCTTTTTTATAGGCTTATGGCAGTTTCGCGCCGCAGGGGGCATTTGACATGACTTTCAGTCTTTTGCGAAACGTGACGTGCTGTCTGCTGGCGCTTGCGGCCGGGGGGTGCGGCAAGCCCTCCAGTGATCGCCAGGCGGCATCCGATCGCGACCGCGCCGCCATGGAAACGTCCGTGCAGGGCGCAACGGACGCAGCCCGGGCCTATGTCGCGCAATTCACGCAAAAGGATCCTGAAGCCTGCTTCAAGAAGGACGTGGTGCTCAAGCAGCCTGCGCTGAGGGCGCGCGCGGGTGAACTGGGTCCGCAGGTCCCGCCGACGCGCGTAATCGTGATGATCGACGGATCGGGTTCGATGGCGGGGCGCATGGGCGCGAAGACCAAACTGGAATTGGCGCGCGAGGCGGCGCGGAGCTTCGTCGACGGCCTGCCGCCGTCGGTCCAGACATCCTTGCTCGTGTTCGGGCAGCAGGGGAATAACAGCGAGGCAGGCAAGGCGAAATCCTGCGCGGCGGTCGATATCATGGCGCCGATGTCACAGGATCGGGCGGGGTATCGCTCTGCGTTGGGACAGGTGCGCGCCATCGGCTGGACGCCGCTTGCCGCCGCGTTGGATCGTGCGGAGGGGTTGCTGGCGGCCTCCTCCACGCCGGGCGAGCAGATCATCTATGTCGTGTCCGACGGGGAGGAGACGTGCGGTGGCGATCCCGTGGCTGCTGCCAAGCGGATCAATGCCGGGCGCACGCGCGCGATCGTCAACGTCATCGGCTTCAAGCTGCCGGGCGGCGAGGCGGCGAAGCTGGCGGCGGTGGCGCGCGCCGGGGGGGGCGGCTTCGTCAACCTGTCCAACGAGGCGGAACTCGCGCGATACGATGCCAAGATACGCGAAGAGATCCGGCAGACCGACAATGAGGTCGCGACCAGCATCGCCAATACCGACAACAAAGTCGCGACCAGCATCGCCATCACCAATGCGCAGACGTGCACCAGCATCCTGGCGACGAACGAGGAAACGGCGATGTCCATCGACCTTACCGATCGCGAGACGGCGGGCAAGCCGGTTCCCTTCCGCGAGGCGGCGAAGGCGCTGCTGAAGGCGCGCCATGACGCGATGCGCGCGCGGTTCGAGGCCTATCGCGCGCGGCTGAGCGGTGCCGAGGCCAGGGCGAAGACGGGGATCGATGCCGCGGCGAATGCGGTGCGGTAACCCGCGCCCGACCACATCGACGCGATCGGGCAAGTCGGGTCTTCTGTCGTTCGTTCGGTCAGTTTCGCACCGAAACCATCAGGACGGTTGCGAAAGGATCCGGTCTTTGGTCTCGCCATCGACGATTGCGCGGATGTCGCGCAACACAGCGTGCTGGCTGGTCTGAGCCGCGCCATAGGTAAGGTTGAACGCGTAGTCGAAATCGAGTGCGTTGCGGCCGGCCAGATGCTGCAGCATCGTCTCGAGCTTGTCGAACCCCTTGACCAGTCGGGCCTCGGGCGAGCGCGCCTGGGCATAATCCTCCCACAGCGCCAGCATGTCCGCGCGCACGTCTTCCGGCAGCGGCGCGCACAATGTGGACATGTCGCGGCGCTCGCGTTCGGCGCGATCAGGATCCTGGTGCTGCTCGGTCGCCGGCGTGTCGCCATGGATCGCCTCGCCGAGATCATGGACGATCGCCAGCTTGAGCAGCTGGGCGAGGTCATAGCCGGGGAGGTCGCGCTCGCACGCCATGATCATCAGGCACAGTCGCCAGCTATGCTCGGCGGTGCTCTCCTGCCGCCCGCACGCCGTACGGCCGCTGCGTAACGTGTCCTTGAGCGCCGCGGCCGCCTGCAGAAAGGCGATGATGGCGGTTAGGCGACGGGTCTGATCCGACATGGTCACGTGCGCGCCTCCCCGGTGGATGGCTCGATATCGTCACGCACACGGCGCTGACGGAGCGGTTGCGATATTCCCTCGGCAAGCAGCACGAGGGCCAGCATCGCGCCCGCGAGGATCGTAATCGCCAGGCCCAAGGCGTGCCAACCCCAGGTCTCGACCACGCGCGCGCCGAGCGGCGGGCCGACAAGCGCGCCGGCCGCGCCGAATTGCGTCACCAATCCGTTGGCGGCGGCGATGCGGCTATCCTCGGCGGATCGGGCGCCGGCGAGCGCGGGCAGGCGGGTAAACACGATCGAGGCCGCCACGGCGCTGAGCGCTACGACCAGAACGGCAAAGGCAGTGGTCTGGCGTAGGGGCGCTGTCGCGGCGACAACGAACGTGCCCGGCGCCAGCATCATGGTCGCCAGCAACATCGCAATCATTGCGGCCGCCAGCCGGCGATATCCGCTGCGGGCGCCGCGCAGGATCAAGATTGCGATAGCCGCGCCCGGGAGAGCGGCGATCGAGGCCAGGCTGGTCGCGACGCTGGCGCCGCCGATCGAGGCGCCGGTGCGCTCGACCAGGAACGTCGGCAGCAATGCGGTCAGCGCGGAGACGAACACCGTGTAGCATCCGAACGCGAGGGTCGCGAGCCACGCGCCGACCTGTGGCAGCGCGATCCCGGCGCGCGGCGCAACCGGCGACGGACGCATGCGCAATGACGCCATCAGCGCGGCCAGACAGGCCGCCGACCAGACCATGTTCGTCCCGCCGAACCCGACCGCATCGACCAGTTGCCCGGTGAGCGCGCTCCCACACGCCATGCCCACCGGCACGAACGTGCTCCACAATGCCAGCGCGGCGGCTCTGCTGGCTGTCGTCGTGACGCTGATGATCATCGTCGGCGCGGCGATCACGACGAGCAGGTAGCCGATCCCTTCCACCGCGCGCGCGGTGAAAAGGGCCGCGGCGCCGCTGCTCAAACCTTCCGCTGCGCCTGCGGCCGCGAGCAGGGCCAGGCCAGCGGAGAGAAGGCGCCGTGCGCCGAGCCGGCCGATGGCGAGCCCTGCGGCAAATCCGAACAGCGCGCCGCCGACCTCGAGAAGCGAGACCAGCAGACCCGCCTGCGCCAGCGACAATCCGAATCGCGCGCGCAATAGCGGGGCCATGACCGCGAACTTGGCCAGCTGTGCCGCCGCCAGCACGCCGATCAGCCAGAGCGACAGAACGGGAAGCCAGGAGCGTGCCATCGCCCCGCGCTAGCCGGGCGTCGTCACTCGGGAAACGAATGTTTTATGCGTGCGAAGAGAGTGTGGTCGTCACGCGCCCGACACGCCCGTCCGCGAGCGGTACGGTCTCCCACCGGACGAGGCTCGGGCGGACCGGAACATCCTCGCTGCCATTCGCGCCCGTCAGGAACGAACAGGCCTGGAACGGGCGCTCGAACCAGCCGCTGTCGGCCAGCATCGCTTCGGCTTCCAAAATCTCCGGACTGGCATAGCGCCATAGCGAGGTCCCGATATGCGCATCCGCGCCGCCCTTGAAATTCGCGGCGCGGGAGGGCGACGCGGCGAGGAGGACATGGGTCGCATCGCACACCAGATGCACGGCCAGCGTCGAGCTCGTGATCAGCCGCTTGAGCGCGGCGTCGCCGTCATTATCGGCATGCGCCGCGATCAACGCCGCGATCCTGCAGCGATGGTCTTCGTCCGGCGCATGCGTGCCATTCTCCCAGCGCGAAACGCTGCCCTGCGACACGCGCAGCACCTCGGCGATATGCCCCTGCTTGATCCCGTTCAGGCGCCGGAAGCGCAGCAGCGCACGGCCAATCGGAAGATCATGGACCATGATACCACTTTACCGGCATCTCCCTTTTGGCGGCAAGCATGGGCTTTGCCGGATGAAGCCGACGCACTCCACGGTCTGTGGCTGCCCGCTCGTGGCCACGCTCTTCATTGCGAGCGCGCCGCGCACTATTCACGTCGTTCATGTCACATCCTGTCGGCGTGTTCGGACGCTGGCTTCTACGCACCACCAGACCTCTTGCCACCGCCCGGCGCCTTTTGGCTCGTGAGAGACAAGGATCCCAGCCTTCGCTGGGATGACGGATTTAAGGTCAAAGAAAAGAATAAGGATCCACATCCACCGCGACGCGCACACCGCGGGGTTTCTCGATCGGGCCGAGCCAGTCGCGGATCACGTCCTGGACGTCGAGCGCGCGGCGGGCGTGGACCAGGAGGCGCTGGCGGTGGCGGCCGCGCAGCATGGCGAGCGGAGCGGGGGCGGGGCCGTAGACTTGCATGCCCTCGACGCGGGGGGCGGCGCGGCCGATCGCCTTGGCGGTGTTAACCGCCTCGTCGAGGCTTTCGGAGCTGACGATGATGCCGGCGAAGCGGCCGAAGGGCGGGGCGCCGGCGTGGCGGCGCGCCTCGGTCTCGGCTTCGTAGAAGCTATCGGCGTCGCCCGAGACGAGCGCCTGGATAACCGGCGCGTCGGGTTCAAACGTCTGGACGAGCACGCGGCCGGCCTTGGCGCCGCGTCCGGCGCGGCCGGCGACCTGTGCGATCTGCTGGAAGCTGCGTTCGGCGGCGCGCAGGTCTCCGCCCGACAGGCCGAGATCGGCGTCGATCACGCCCACCAACGTCAGGTTGGGGAAGTGATAGCCCTTGGTCACCAATTGGGTGCCGATGACGATATCGATCTCGCCCGCTTCCATCCGGTGGACGAATTCGGCGGCCTTGGCGGGCGACCATAAGGTGTCCGAGGTAACGATCGCGGTGCGCGCGTCGGGGAAGAGCAGGGCGACCTCGTCGGCGATGCGCTCCACGCCCGGGCCGCAGGCGACCAAGGCATCCTCCTCCTTGCATTCGGGGCAGGCGCGCGGCGGCGGCATGACGTGGCCGCAATGGTGGCAGGCGAGCCGCGCGGTCAGGCGATGCTCGACCATCCACGCGGTGCAATTGGGGCATTTGAAGCGGTGGCCGCAATGGCGGCACAGGGTGAGCGGCGCGTAGCCGCGGCGGTTGAGGAACAGCAGGCTCTGCTCGCCGCGCGCCAGCGTGTCCTGCACCGCCGTCACCAGTGTCGGCGCCAGCCAGCGGCCGCGATCGGGGCGGTCCTGGGTCAGGTCGATTGCGGCGATATCGGGCATGGTCGCGCCGCCGAACCGCAGGGGGAGCTTGACCTCCTCATAGCGGCCCTGGGCGACCTGCTGGCGCGTTTCGATCGCGGGGGTGGCCGAGGCGAGGATGACCGGCACGCTTTCGAAATGGCCGCGCATCACGGCCACATCGCGGGCGTGGTACATCACGCCATCTTCCTGCTTGAAGCTGGCCTCGTGCGCTTCATCGACCACGATCAGGCCGAGGTCGCGATAGGGCAGGAACAGGGCCGAGCGCGCGCCGACCGTGACCAGCGCCTCGCCGCTGGCGATCGCGCGCCACGCGCGGCGGCGTTGGGACTGGCGCAGGTCCGAATGCCACGCCACCGGCGCATGGCCGAAGCGCGCGGCGAAGCGCTTGAGGAAGGGTTCGGTCAGCGCGATTTCGGGCAACAGGACAAGCGTCTGCCGGCCGGCCTTGATCGCAGCGGCGACCGCTTCGAAATAGACCTCGGTCTTGCCGGATCCGGTGACGCCGTCGAGCAGGATCGGCGCGAAGGCCTTGGCGTCCACCGCCTGCGTCAGCCGCTGCGCCGCCGCCGTCTGCTCGGGCGAAAGATCGGGGCGGGCATGATCCGGATCGGGCGTGGGGAAGGGATCGTCGACGTGGACTTCGACCGGCTCGATCGCGCCGGCTTTGATCAGGCCGCGGATGACGCCATCGGACACGTCCGCGATCGTCGCGAGTTCGCGCACGATGCCTTGGCGATTTTCGAGCCGTTCCAGCGCCTGCGCGCGCTGCGGGGTCTGGCGGGGCGGGACATGGCCGGTCGGGCGATATTCGACGATCGTGCGCGCCCCGTCCAAAGCGGAGGCGGACGCCAGCGCCATCCGCAACACCGCGGCCGGGGGCGCGAGATAATAATCCGCGGTCCATTCGATCAGGCGGCGCAGCGACTCCTTGAGCGGGGGGAGATCATAGACCGCCGCCAGCGGGCGCAGGCGATTGTCACCGACTTCCGCGTCGGAGGGCATATGCTCCGGCTCCCACACCACGCCGGCCAGTTGGCGCGGGCCGAGCGGCGCCAGCACGATCGAGCCGGGCTGGACGTCATGCTGCGGATCGACGCGATAATCGAGCGGGCCGAGCGCGGCATTCAACAGGAGGACGCGCGCACGCTTGTTCATGATGCTCAGGTAGGGATTGAAAGGCGAAAAGGGAATCGTTGCTATGGTCGAGGGCAATCAAGCGTCTGTCCATGCCGTCATTGCGAGCCGTTCAGCGGCGAAGCAATCCAGGCCCAATAGGAATTATCAGCGCGGGCCTGGATTGCCGCGGGGGGCTTCGCCCCTCGCAATGACACGTCCGCATGCAGAGCTTATGTTAGCGTACCGCGCCTTTAACGATCAGCCTTGGCAGCAAGGCGACGGCACCCAGGATCGGCCACCTCCGCTGCCACGGGCTGATGACGACCGGCTGGCCCGAATGACGGCTGATCTTCCACGCCAGATAATCGATCCCGCCGGCATAGGTGGCGCTCGCCTTGGCCAGCCTTAGCAGCGTCAGCGCCTTGCCTTCGCGGCGGCGGCGGGCCCAGGCGCGGATGCCCTGGCTGCGCTCGCATGACGACATTGGTCGATCGAAGCTGAGCTGCTCGCCGACCAGCTGTGCGTCGAGCCGCGCGGCCTGCAAGGCGGGAAGGGTGAAGGCGCGATAGCGATCCTGATCGGCATCGACGACCGATCCCGCGCGCCCCCCGCGCTCGGCGCGAAGTTCCGCACGATAGGTCAGGGCGAACGCTTCCCGCCACAGATCGAGCCGATCGATCGTGTCGCCGACGCAGGGCCGTGCCGCGCCGAGCAAGGTCGGGGCGGCGCGGGCGACGGCGTCCACCGCGCTCTCCCGCGCGGCCGCATCCGCCGACCAGGCGAGCCGGGACGGCTGAGCGAATCGCGCCCAGACCGACACGTTGCGCGTCCGGGGCGAGGCGAGGCGCAGGAAATCCGCCTCGGACAGAACCGCATATTTCGCGACCAGGCCCTCATGTTCGAACGGGAAGACGTTGGGGGGCAGCAGCCGGTTGGCGGCGGCCAGCCATTTCGCGCCGAACGCCTCGCGATAATCGCGCACGATCAGGTAGAAATCGAGCATCAGCCCTTCGAGCTTCGCCTCCCGCAGCGTCGACCCATAATAAAGCACCGCCCGTGCGCCGGAATGCCGTGCAGCGATGGCGGCGGCCATTGCGGCGACGGCGGGATCGATCGGCAGCGCGAGCTCCGCCGCCACCAGATCGCGAAGCGGTTCCGGTTGGGCGGTCATCGCGGCGCGGGCCACAGTTGCGCTTCAGGCGCGGATCGGGCCGGCGATGTGTTCCTTGAAGCCGCGGCTGCGGCGTCGCGAAGCATTGCTGGCGCCGGCCAGCTCACGCCGCCAGACGCAGGAAAGGCAGCGGATCGGTGGGCCGCAGCACGATCGATCGCCCCTTGCCCGCCTGGAAAATCTCGCCATCGAGGATCACGCTGGAACGATCGCCCTCGATCCGGATCTCATCGCCGCGACGGACATGCACGCCGCGCAGGATGCCGCTGCCCAGCTTGCCGAGCAGGCCGGCCACCAAAGCGCGCATCAGCGCCATCGGATTCTGGTCGATCGCCATCAACTGCAACGCGCCGCTATGCCCGCCGGACACGCCGGCGCCGATCAGCAACTTCTTGAGCGTCGTGACGATCAGGACCGAGAAGCGGCCCTGAATGTCGCCCTGCCGGATCAGCGACACCTTCACGGAACTGGGTCGCTCGGGCAGGAAAGCCGCGCGGATCCCAAAGATGACCGAGGTCATCAATGCGAAGGCGGTCAGGACGTGGCTGAGCCAATTGGGCAGGCCCAGCGGATACACTTTGTTGCGGCAATAGAGCAGGACGTCGGTCAGTCCGGCGCCGCCCAGGAACATGCCGAGCACGGGCTTCAAGCCATCGCTGACGCCATCGACCTCATGCGTCAGCGCGATCAGCTCGCGCGTGATGATGTGGCTTTTGACATCGGAATGCGCGATTTCGAGCACGCGTTCGAGCGCCACGATCGGATCCCCGGTCGCGCCCAGATCCAGTGCGATCAGATTGGTCTTGCCATTGGGCAGCACCGCCACCGGCGGCGGCGCGCAGTTGAAGTGGCCGCCATGATAGAGTTCGGTCAGCGTCGCCTGCACGGTGCCGTCGCCGCCGTTGATGACCAGCACGACCGGATCGACGCGCGAGATCGTCTCCAGCGCGGTGCCGATCTGATCGACATGTTCGACTTCATAGTGAAAGATTTCAGGGTGCTGGGCGCAGAAGGTGCGGACGCGCGGGAGGAGGGCACGGTTACCCGTCGAGCGTGGATTGGAAAGAAGCGCGATCCGGATCATCTGTTTCCTTACTGCCCGCCGCCAATCGGGCCGACACGGGTACCCCGTACATAATTCAAGATCACCGGAACGGTGGTTACGCCAGCAACGCGAACCTGGACCTGCGCCGGAGAGGGCTTGCGCTTAAACATGGCGTCGAACAATGAAATGCTGGGATTGCCCGAAAATCCGCCGCCATCCGACCCGATGTCGGTCCCGCCCGTACCGTCGGTATTATGGCGCACCGACACGGCGTAGAGGCCCTGGCGCGGCACCGGCATGCACACATCGACCGGCCCGTTCCGGGGCGTGCGTACTTCCACCCGCTCCAGATAGGCGCCCTTGTCGAAATATCGCGCCGGGTCGCCGCCATAGGATTGCACGCGGATCGTGCCCGTGCGCGTCTTCAATCCCTGCACCCGCACGAGCATCGCCGGCTTCCCGCCGTTGCAATCATCCGGATGCGGGCCAAGCGCGGCTGCGGTCGCCGGCGCCAGCGGCGCGGCGGCAACGATCAAACTCGCGACAAGGGGCATCAATTTGAACATGACCTCGAAACTCCTGGAAGCTATAGGGCCGGCCAAGCTGGCGCCGGCGACGTTTCGCCTCCATGCGATGGCAGATCGGTCGTGAATGCGGCCAGAACATGGTGACGGAGCGTCGGCAATTTGAATTCGGGTCTGGTCGATCGTTACATTGCGCGCCTGATAGCGGTGCCGTTGATTGCCAGTCTGGTGATCGCGGCAATGCTGTTGCTGCTCGAAAAGATGCTGCGCCTGTTCGACTTCGTCGCGCAGGAAGGCGGCCCTGTGAGCGTGGTCTGGCGGATGCTCGCCAATCTCATTCCGGAATATCTGTCGCTGGGTATTCCGATCGGCCTGATGCTCGGCATCCTGCTCGCCTTCCGCCGATTGGCGACTTCGTCGGAACTCGACGTGCTGCTCGCCTGCGGGTTCAGCTATCGCCGGTTGTTGCGCGTGCCTTATGCCTATGCGGTCGTATTCGCCTTCATCAATCTGGCGATCGTCGGCTTCCTGCAGCCGTATTCGCGCTACGCCTATGAAGGGCTGCGCTACGAATTGCGCACCGGCGCGCTGGGCGCGTCAATCAAGGTCGGCGAGTTCACCAAGCTCGGCAAGAATATGACGGTGCGGATCGAACGCAGCCAGGAAAGCGGGCGGCAGCTGTCCGGCATCTTCGTGATGGCCCAGGGCAAAGAGGGCAAGGAACTGGAGGTCACGGCCGAAAGCGGCCGGTTCATGGCGACCGACGATCCGAATACGATCATCTTCCGCCTGCATAACGGCACGCTGGTGCACGATGCGCCCGGCTTCCCGATTCCGCGCGTGCTGAGCTTCCAGAGCCATGATCTGCCGATCGATCTTCCCAAGGAAGAAGCCTTCCGGCAACGCGGCGGCGGCGATGAGCTGACCATTCCCGAACTGGTCAAATCGGGCAAGACCGCACAGCAGGTCGCGGATCGGACGAAGAGCCGCGCCGAATTTCATTTCCGCATGACGGAGGTGGCGACGATGCTGCTGCTGCCGCTGCTGGCGGTGGCGCTGGCGGTGCCGCCGAAGCGATCGACCTCGGCGCTGGGTGTCTTCCTGTCGATCGTGATGATCGTGACCTATTACAAGATCAATGAATATGCGGAGGCGCTGGCGGTGCGCGGCGGTATCAATCCGATCATCGCCTTGTGGACGCCGTTCGTGTTGTTCGGAATCCTGATCTGGTGGATGTACCGGACCCTGGCGACCGTGCCCGGCGGGCAGCCGATCGGTGCGCTGGAGCGGCAATTCGCCAAGCTGGGTTCGTGGATGCGGCGCCTGCTCGCGCGCTCCAGCCGCAAGAGGGCGGCCGCGTGAAACTGAACGTCTCCTTCTTCGCATCGCGTACGATCAGCTGGTATATGGCGCGACTGTTCGTCGTGCGCTCCTTTGCCGTGCTTGCGGCGCTGGCGGTGATCTTGATGGCGCTGGATCTGCTCGGCGAATCGGGCGACATCCTTGCGGTGCCCGGCAATGGCGACGCCCAGCTGTGGTATTATGTGTCGCTGCGCCTGCCGCAGATCGTCTCGCGCTTCCTGCCTTTCTCGGTTCTATTGGGCACGCTGATCACGCTGGCGACGCTCAACCAGAATAGCGAGATCATCTCGATGAAGGCGGCGGGCATCTCGGCCCATCAGATCCTTGCCCCGCTGATCGTCGCCAGCCTGGCGATTGCGGGCGCCTCCTTCTGGTTCAACGATCATATCGTGGCGCGCGCGACCAACGTACTCTCGGCCTGGCAGGATGTGGATTACGGGCCGGTGCCGCAAAACCGGGGGATCGTGAGCAACGTCTGGGTGCGATCGGCCGAGGATCTGATCCACGCCGGCCAGGTGACGGGGCGGGGGGCGACGACGACGCTGCACGATGTCCGCCTCTACGATCGCGACGGCGACCGGCTGGGCGCGATCGCCAGCGCGCCCGTCGCCACCTATCGCGATGGCGCGTGGCAGATGCGCGACGCGCGGATCTTCGATGTCGGCCGCGGGCGGGTCACCAACCGGTCGGTCCTGACGATCGGGCGCGGGGTAGAACCGGATCGGTTCACGCTGGCTACGGTCAATCCGGACGGCCTGTCCTTCCGCGCGCTGGCCGAAGCGGTCGGCGATCTCCATGCCGCGGGCCGGCCGACGGTCGCGCTCGATACGGTCTTGTGGCACAAGATATCGGGCGCGCTTTCGGTTGTCCTGATGCCCCTGCTGGCGGGTGTGGCGGGGTTCGGTCTGGCCCGTTCCGGCGTCCTGTTCGTGCGCGCGGTGATCGGCATGGCGCTGGGCTTCACCTACTTCGTGGCCGACAATTTCGCCTTGGCGATGGGGAATATCGGGGCCTATCCTCCGCTTCTGGCGGCCTGGGCGCCGTTCCTGCTGTTCCTGCTCATCGGCGAAGCCGTGCTGATCCGGACCGAGGAATGACATGATCGATCGGCGTCTTCACGGCTAAGTGACCGCCTCGCGTCAAACATCTGTCACACCGTCTTTCAAAAAGCCGTTCACCACTCTATATTGGGGAGGTGCCGGCATCCCGCCGCCAAAGGAGAATGCAACATACCACCGCCCATGACGCCGCGCCGCCCGCTGGGTGCGCCGCCACTGCCGCTGAACGGCCCCCGTTTCAACGAGTTCATCCAGAGCCAGAAGGTTCGGGTGATCGATGAGAATGGCGAGAATCTGGGCGTGATGTATACGCGCGAGGCGATGGCGCAGGCGCAGGAGATCGGGCTCGATCTGGTCGAGGTCTCCCCGAACGCCGATCCGCCGGTCGCCAAGTTCCTCGATGTCGGCAAGTTCAAGTACGAGACTCAGAAAAAGGCCAACATCGCCCGCAAGAGCCAGAAGACGCAGGAGATCAAGGAGATCAAGATGCGTCCGAACATCGATGATCATGACTATGACACCAAGATGAAGAAGGTGTTCGAGTTCATCGGTGAGGGCGACAAGGTGAAGTGCACGCTGCGCTTCCGCGGCCGCGAAATGGCGCATGGCCAGCTTGGCATGCAGGTGCTGCAGCGCGTGCAGGCGGACACGGCCGAAGTGGCCAAGGTCGAGCAATTCCCGCGCATGGAAGGCCGCCAGATGCTGATGGTGCTCGCACCGAAGTAAGCACTGGCTTGGCTGGAAGATTGGAGGCGGCGGACTTGGGTTCGCCGCCTTTTTTATTGGACCTGCGTTGCCCTCCTCCCGCTCATGCTGAGTAGAGACCGATTAGGCGGGCAGCGCCGGATCGAGAGCTTGTATCGAAGCGCGCGCCCAATAAGGGTCCTTCGATACGGGCTCTCGATACACCGCTTCGCGGTTACTCGATCCCTACTCAGGATGAGCGGGTGGGGGTGAGAGCGGGTATTTGCTCAAAGCCGCGCTCGCTTGCCATCCTGCTCGGTCTCCACCATATGGCGCGTGGGAGTCGGGCGGGCGGCGTCGTCGCCAACCTGGTCAGATCCGGAAGGAAGCAGCCACAACGATTTCTCGTCGGGTCGTTCCGGCTCCCACCATTTCCTCGATAGGATGCGCCCGCAGCGGGTGGCCGCCCAGGCTGGAGAACCTCGGCGCCGGGTGCCGGTTCAAGAAAATTTGCGCGCGATGTCACATTCGCAAGCGCTGTCTCGTCAGGGTCCTGTTCAACACAGGAGACCGACATGAAGCCCCGCCTCATTCCCTTTGTCGCCGCCCCGCAGCAGATGCAGGCGTTCGTCGACTTCAGTACCGCCATGGCCAAGGACGGCGTCGAGCCATCGCTTGCCGAACTGGTCAAGGTGCGCGCGTCGCAGATCAATCACTGCGCGTTCTGCCTCCACATGCATACGCGCGAGGCGCTGGCGCAGGGTGAGAGCGAATTGCGCCTGACGATGCTGGCGGCATGGGCGGAATCGCCGCTCTACTCCGAGCGCGAACGGGCTGCGCTCGCCTGGACCGAAACGCTGACCCGTCTTCCCGAGACTGGTGCCCCGGATGATGTCTATGCACAATTGCAGGCGCAGTTCACGCCGGAGGAGCAGGTGAAGCTCACGATGCTGATCGGGATCATCAACGCCTGGAACCGCTTTGGCGTCGGCTTTCACGCCGTGCATCCGGTGCCGCACGCGGCCAAGGCGGCGGCATGACCGGCGCGGGCGCGGCGGAAACGTTCGATCCGCTGCGCCCGCGGCTGATTCGCGTGGCCTATCGCATGCTGGGTTCGATCGCAGATGCCGAGGACGTGGTGCAGGATACATTCCTGCGCTGGCTTGCGACGGATCGCGCCGCGGTGCGCGAGCCCGAAGCTTTCCTGCGCCGAGTGGTCACACGCCTGTGTCTCGACCAGTTGAAGTCTGCACGCGCGCGCCGCGAACATTATGTCGGGGAATGGCTGCCCGAACCGATCGTCGAGGATGCGCCGATCGAGGACGTCACGCTCCCGCTCCTGATCGCGCTCGATCGCCTGTCGCCGCTGGAACGCGCGGCTTTCCTGCTTCACGACGTGTTCGGGCTGGGCTTCGACGAGGTCGCGCAATCGATCGATCGCGATCCTGCGGCATGCCGTCAGCTCGCAACCCGTGCGCGCGACCATGTCCGTGCCGAGCGGCCGCGTTATCCCGTCGAGAAAACGCACGGCCTGGAACTCGCCGCGGCCTTCTTCAGCGCGTCGCGCAGCGGAGATATGGAAGGGCTGCAGGCGATGCTGGCGCAGGACGTTGCCGTCTATTCGGACGGGGGCGGCAAGCGGCCGGCGGGAATCAAGCCGATCCGCGGCATCGTCGACGTGATGAAGCTGCAGCGATCGCTTGCGCGTTTCTATGCGGGCGGCCCGTCCGTCCTCGTTGGCTATGGCTTCGTCAACGGCCTGCCCGGTTTCATCACGCGGGAGGCCGACGCCATGTTGCAGACGACCGCCTTGCTGCTGGACGAGGGCCGTATCCTGGCCATGTACGTGATGCGCAATCCGGACAAACTCACGCATCTGGAAGGCGCCCGCACGCATTGAGCGACACCGGCTATGGCGGAACGACGTCACTCCCGCTTCGACAAACCGGACGCTCCATCCTAAATACACGGACGATGGCCGACTCCCTTAATCTCGACGAACCACCGCAGCCGCAGCGGGCCGAAGCCTATCGCGTGCTGGCGCGTAAATATCGGCCGCAGCGTTTTTCCGAGCTGATCGGGCAGGATGCGATGGTGCAGACGCTGGGCAATGCGATCAAGCGCGATCGGCTGGCGCACGCCTTCCTGCTCACCGGCGTCCGCGGCGTCGGCAAGACGTCCACCGCGCGGCTAATTGCCAAGGCGCTCAATTGCATCGGCCCCGACGGCAAAGGCGGGCCGACGATCGATCCGTGCGGCATATGCGAGCCCTGCGTCGCGATCGCGGAAGGCCGCCATATCGACGTGGTCGAGATGGATGCCGCCAGCCATACCGGCATCGACGATATTCGCGAGATCATCGAAGCGGTGCGTTACTCGGCGGTCTCGGCGCGCTACAAAGTCTACATCATCGACGAAGTGCACATGCTGTCGAAGGCCGCGTTCAACGGCCTGCTCAAGACGCTGGAAGAGCCGCCGGCGCATGTGAAGTTCCTGTTCGCGACGACCGAGGTCAACAAGGTGCCGGTGACGGTGCTGTCGCGCTGCCAGCGGTTCGATCTGAAGCGTATTCCCGCCGATCTTCTCGCCGCGCATTTCGCGCATGTGGCACAGGCCGAGCATGTCGAGGCCGAGCCGGAGGCGCTGGCCCTGATCGCACGCGCCGCCGAAGGGTCGGCGCGTGACGGGTTGTCGATCCTCGATCAGGCGATCGCACATGCCGGGATGGACGGCAGCGGCGTCCATGCGGGGCAGGTGCGCGATATGCTGGGCTTGTCGGACCGCGGTGCCATCCGGCGTCTGTTCGCAGCGATGCTGGCGTCCGATGTGCCGGGCGTACTCGCGGCGGTCGAGCAGCAGGATTCGCTCGGCGTGGAGCCGGCGGCGTTGCTACGCGGATTGCTGGAGGTCGTGCACGGCGTCACCCGATCCAAGGCGGGCGGAACGGAAGATCCCGCGCTCAGTCACGAAGAGCGGGAGGCCTATGCCGATTGGGCGAGCCGCATGGGCTATGCCACGCTGCATCGATTGTGGCAGCTGCTGCTGAAGGGCCATGGCGAAGTGCAGGCGGCGCCGCATCCGCGCGAGGCCGCGGAGATGGCGTTGTTGCGCGTGGTGCACGCCAGTCAATTACCCGACCCGGGCGAGCTTGCCCGCAGATTGCAGGCGGGCGAGGTGGTGGCCGCGCCGGCAGCGGCACCGCCCGCGCCGCCTTCGGCGCCAGCCGAGCCTCCGGCGCCGCTGCTGGCGCTGCCCGCCACCCCGCAGGAATTTCACGATATGCTGGTCGCCAAAGGGGCGCACCGGCTGGCCGCCTGCTTCGAGGATGCGCGCGTGATCCGGTTCGAACCGCCCGAGATCATGTTGATGGAGCATAATGCCATCAATGCGGCATTCGCGCAGGACTTGCAGAATTGCCTGAATCCGCGCTTTGGCGAGACCGGGCAGCGTTGGACCGTCACCGTATCGCAAGGCATCGGACGACCGAGCCTGCGCGAGAAGGAGCAGGCCGCGGCCCAGTCCGCGCGGGATCACATTCTCAATGCACCGATGGTGGCGGCAGTGCGTTCGGTCTTTCCGGACGCCGAATTGATTGAAGAGACACGGAGCTTCTCATGAATATGGAAGAATTGATGAAGGCTGCGCAGGAGGCTGCGCAGAATATTCAGTCGCAAATGAGCGATGCGCAGGCCGGCCTCGACAAGATCGAGGTCGAGGGGGCCGCCGGTGGTGGGCTGGTCAAGATCAAGGCGACCGCCAAGGGCCGCATTCTGGGCGTCACGATCGATGACAGCCTGCTTCAGCCGTCCGAAAAGCAGATGCTGGAAGATCTGGTGGCCGCCGCCATCAACGATGCGCGCGCCAAGGCCGATGCCGCCGGCAATGCGGAGATGAGCAAGATGACGCAGGGCCTGCCGCTGCCGCCAGGGTTCAAGCTGCCCTTCTGAGGGCTAGCATTCACACGCCGGAACGTGCTTCGACTTCGCTCAGCACGAACGGTTTTCTGTGCATTATGCCCTTAAAGCCCTCTCCCTTGAGGGAGAGGGTTGGGTGAGGGTGGCCTGCACTACAAGGTCAGGCGCGAGCCTGGGGCTCGCTCCCCCGCACCCCAGCCCTCTCCCCGCTGGGGAGAGGGAGCGTCTCAGCGCAGGCAGCTGTCATAGCCACCGCGCCGAACGATGCCGACGCGGCGGGTGATGCGATTGCCATAGCGTAAGACGCGGCCTTGCGGCGAGATTGCCGCCCGTTCCGCCGGCAGCGGCAATATCGCCGTAATCCGTGCCGCTTCGGTCGCGCTCAGGCGGCTTGCATCATGATGGAAGTAGCGCTGCGCACCGGCGTTGACGCCATAGGTCGCGATCCCGGTCTCGGCGACGTTCAGATAGACTTCCATGATCCGCTTCTTGCCCCACAGATGCTCGATCAGCACGGTGAACCAGGCCTCCAATCCTTTGCGGAGATAGGAGCGCCCTTGCCACAGGAAGACATTCTTGGCGGTCTGCTGGCTGATGGTGGAGCCACCGCGCAGCCGTTTCCCGGCTTCGTTGCCCTTGAACGCTTTTTCGATCGCCTTGAAATCGAAGCCGTGATGCGTGCAGAAATTGCCGTCCTCCGCGGCAATGGCCGCACGCGCCATATTGGGATCGATCTGCGACAGCGGCATCCAATCCTTGTGCAGCGAATGCCCGTGGGTGATGTCGCCAAGCTGCGTGATCGTGATCGGCGGCGGCACGAAGCGGTAGATCGCGACCATCAGCAGCGACAGCAGAATGAAGCCCAGTACGATGCGGACGATCCATATCAGGATACGACGCGGCCAGGAGCGGGGGCGGGCGGACGGGGCGGGACGGCGCGAACGCGCGACAGCAGGCATGAAGGGCTCCTAGCGGATGCGCACGCCCGCTGGAACGGTGGATCACGATGCTCGTTACAGCGCCGTCATCATCGGGAGATATCATGAAGGCTTTGCTCGCCGTCGCTGCCCTTCTGGCCGCAACACCCGCCTTGGCGGACGATCAGCTGCGCGAGCTCTGCTCGGAACGGCCCGGACTGAACACGCCCCCCTGCATCGTCGATCAAGGCCATCTGCAGGTCGAGGTCGGCCTGGGCGACTGGACGCTCGACAAGCAGCCTGACAGCCGCACCGACACGATCGTCGCTGGTGAGATTCTGGCACGATACGGCATTACCCCCACGACCGAAGTGCGGCTGGGCTGGACCGCCTTCGGCCATGTTCGCACGCGCGATCGCGCGACCGGCATGATCGAGCGCACGTCCGGGACGGGGGACGTGTCGGTGGGGGTGAAGCAGAGTTTGATCCATCCCGACGGGGACGGTTTTTCCGTGGCATTGCTCCCGCATGCGACCTTGCCGACGGGGCGTAATCAGGTGGGGGCGGGGGATTGGGGCGCCGGCCTGCTGATCCCCGTCAATTACGACCTGTCCGAAACGCTCAAGCTGGAAGTAACACCCGAGATCGATGCCGCGGTGAACGAAAGCGGCCACGGCCGCCACACGGCCTATGGAAGCGCGGCCGGTCTTGGCGTCAAGCTCAGCGAAAAGTGGAGTGTCTCGGTCGAAAGCCAGTTGCTGCGCGATCGCGATCCGTCAGGGCATTCGACCCAGGCTTTAGGAGGGGTCTTCGCAGCCTATCAGCCCAAGGATCGGCTGCAATTCGATGTTGGCGCCCAGACCGGCCTGAACCACGCCTCACCTGATGTGGAATTGTATTTCGGCGTCACCGAAAGGTTCTAAGATATGCCTGTTCCCCGGCACGCGCCGGGGTTCAGGTTTTCCTTTTGCAGGATCGCAGTTTGCGGCTGGGTCCGGCGATCACGCCATCGCCGGCACAAGCCGCTTTTCGCCCGCGATCCGCATCATCGCCTTCTGCAACTTATCGAAGGCGCGAACCTCGATCTGCCGCACGCGCTCGCGGCTGACACCATAGACCTGGGAGAGTTCTTCCAGCGTCTTGGGATCGTCCGCCAGACGGCGTTCGGCCAGGATATGCTTCTCGCGATCGTTCAGCGCATCCATCGCCTGGGTCAGCATGTCGTGACGGACATCCTTCTCCTGCGATTCCGCGAGACGCTCGTCCTGCAGCGGGTCGGTATCGACCAGCCAATCCTGCCATTGCGCATCGCCATCCTCGCCAACCATGACGTTGAGCGACGTATCGCCGCCCATCGACATGCGACGGTTCATGGAGGTGACATCCTCCTCGCTCACGCCCAGATCGGTCGCGATCTTGGTGACATGTTCGGGCTTGAGATCGCCGTCCTCGAAGGCGTCGATCTGGCTCTTCATGCGGCGCAGATTGAAGAACAATTTCTTCTGGGCCGCCGTCGTGCCCATCTTCACCAAACTCCACGAGCGCAGGATATATTCCTGGATCGAGGCGCGGATCCACCACATCGCATAAGTGGCGAGGCGGAAGCCACGATCGGGCTCGAACTTCTTCACGCCTTGCATCAGCCCGATATTGCCCTCGCTGATCAGCTCAGACGCAGGCAGGCCATAACCGCGATAGCCCATCGCGATCTTGGCCACGAGTCGCAGATGCGACGTGACGAGCTTTGCCGCGGCTTCCGGATCGCCATGTTCCTGGAAGCGCTTGGCAAGCATATATTCCTCCTCCGGCTGGAGGAGCGGAAACTTGCGAATTTCCGACAGATAACGGTTCAGGCTCGCTTCGCCGCCAAGTGCCGGGATGGTTGCCACCGAATTTTTGCCGCTGGCCATGATGATCAATTCTCCCTGGACCGCATGGGTCCCGATAGGTCGTCAGCCCTGACCTATCGTCTCGCTAGTTTATACCAAAAGATGGCTGAACAGTTCCTGCATGTCTGCCGGCATGTTGCTTTCGAACGACAAAGCCTGGCTTGTCACCGGATGGATGAAGCCGAGCCGTGCCGCATGCAGCGCCTGCCTGCGAAAATTGAGTTGCTCGAGCAACTTGCGATGCTCGCGCGATACGCTGCCATAGCTCGCATCCCCAAGCAGCGAATGGCCGATCGAGGACATATGGACGCGCACCTGGTGCGTCCGTCCCGTCTCCAGCCGGCATTCCACCAGTGCCGCATGGTCGAGCGGTGTCAGCGTTGTATAATGTGTAACCGCATGTTTTCCCTGGCCGGGGCCGACGATGGCCATTTTCTTCCGGTTCGACGGCGAACGGCCGAGATTGCCTTCGATCCGTCCTTCGGCGGGGCGAGGTCGGCCCGACACGATCGCCTTATAGCGCCGATCGATCGAATGATCGGCGAATTGGGCGGCGAGGCCGGCATGGGCCCGATCGGTCTTGGCGGCCACCATCAGGCCAGACGTATCCTTGTCGATCCGGTGGACGATGCCCGGCCGTTCCACCCCGCCAATGCCCGACAACGAGCCGCGGCAATGATGGAGCAGCGCGTTGACAAGCGTGCCGTCGAGATTGCCGCAGGCCGGATGGACAACTAGGCCGGCAGGCTTATCGACGACGATCAGATGCTCATCCTCGAACGCGATGACGAGCGGAATATCCTGCGCGACATTATGCGCCGGTTTCGGATCAGGAACGGCAACGATTGCTGCGCTGCCCCCCGTCACTTTGGTGGCCGGATCGCGTACGATCTTTTCACCAACGGTGACCGCGCCGGCCGAGATGAGGGTCTTCAGACGTTCGCGCGATAGAGTGGGGATGGCTACGGCAAGCGCCCGGTCAAGGCGCCATCCGGCCATTTCCGGCGGCAAGGCCGCATGCTTGAATGACACCCCCGCGTCCACTGTACGCGATATGGTGCGTTGCGGCGTGATTTCAAGGTGTCGGCTGATCTGCTAGCGCTGGGAAATGGAAGTTGCGATCGGGGCCGATACACTGTCTGCACTGCTGGCGGCAGAAGCGGCCAGCCCTGATCGAGAGATTTGCGGGCTTCTGTTCGGGACCGAAACCCATATCACGCGCGCGGACGGAGCGGCTAACGTAGCGCCCGATCCGCAACGCACTTTCGAGATCGACCCGCGCGCAATCTTCGCGGCGTTGCGTGCGATGCGGCACGGAGGGGACCGGCTGATTGGCCATTATCACAGCCATCCCGGCGGCCGCCCAATCCCGTCTGCTACTGATCTGGCAGCCGCCGAGCCCGGAAAGATGTGGCTGATCCTGGCGAGCGACAGTGCGCGTCTGTGGTTCGCGGAACCGGGTGGCTTTCGCGAATGCCGGCTGGTCTCCATACCGTAATGCGTTCACACGATTACCTAGCTACCGTCATCCTGAACTTGTTTCAGGATCCATCGTGCCGCAGGCGGGGTCGCTCGTGGAGAGATGGATGCTGAAACAAGTTCAGCATGACGGCGGGTGGTGCAGCGCTAGAACGCGCGTCCATCCACTCCCCACCCTGAATTTGCTGGCGCGGCGTGGCGCAGCCATTATGCGTGTGCGTAATGATTGACGGCATCATCGAGCGCCCTTCGCCCAATTTCGATGCGCGCAAATTGCCCATCACGCTGCTGGTGCTCCATTATACCGGCATGACGGATGCGGCATCGGCGATCGATCGGCTGACCGATCCTGCCGCCAAGGTTTCGAGCCACTATCTGATCACCGAGGATGGCGCGATCGTCCGCCTCGTCGATGAGGATAAGCGCGCCTGGCACGCCGGTAACGCGCATTGGCGGGGGATCGATGATGTGAATTCGGCGTCGATCGGCATCGAGCTGGTCAATCCCGGCCACGAGCATGGCTATCGCCCTTTTGCGGAGCCGCAGATGCAGGCGCTGCTGCCGCTGATGGCGGATATTGTCGGCCGCCATGGCATCACACGCGGGAATATCGTCGGTCATTCGGACGTCGCGCCGGCGCGCAAGGACGATCCCGGCGAGTTGTTCGACTGGGAACGGCTCGCCAAGGTGCGGCTGGCTCTGCCGCGCCCGCACCGCCATCTCACCGATCCGCTGTGGAGCGACGCCAGCTTCCTGCTCGCGCTTGAGCGCTTCGGCTATCAGGTGGTCGACGCCAAGGCCGCCGTGCGCGCCTTCCAGCGCCGGTTTCGCCCGGCCAATGTCGACGGGATCATCGATGGCGAATGTCGCGCCATGCTGCTGTCGCTGCTGACCGGCGGCGATAAAGGCGCCGAGGCGCGGCAGGCGCGGGGCTGACTTAGCCGTTTCGGCCTGCTAGGCGGGCCGCGCCAGAGGGCCGGGCGGCCGCCGGTGCAGCGATGCACGGGAGGAAAGTCCGGGCTCCGCAGAGTGAAGGTGCCGGGTAACGCCCGGCGGGGCGCGGGGAGACCTGCGCTTTAGGGACAGTGCAACAGAAAGCAGACCGCTCGGTTGGCCCACAAGGCTCCGAGTTAGGGCGAAAGGGTGCGGTAAGAGCGCACCGCGCTTCCGGTAACGGCGGCGGCACGGCAAACCCCACCTGGAGCAAGACCGAGTAGGGACGGCATATGGGGTGACTCGCCCCCGTCGTCCGGGTTGGTTGCTTGAGGCGGCGCGCAAGCGTCGCCCTAGAGGAATGGTCGCCCATCCGGCTTTACGCCGGTGGACAGAACCCGGCTTACAGGCCCTCTGGCATATTCACACAACCCATGCGATCTTCCTCTATCTCAGGGGGATTATTCAACGATGTTCGCAGTTTGGCTTCTCGCACAGGCTGCTTCGGCAGCGGCTGCGCCGGCTGTTGCGCCGACGGCGTTGCAGGGGCAGTTCGAGCAGGCGACCGCGGCGCTCGAAGCGGAGAAGTGGGAGGAGGCTGCCACCGCATTCCGCGGAATCGCTAACCGCCCGCATGCCAGCGCGCGGACACGTGGCATTGCCACGATGCGCATGGGCTCGGCGCTGCTTAACCTTGGCCGCGAGGAGGAGGCGGAAAGGGCGCTGCGAGAAGGGGTGCAGATGGTGGGCACCGCCGATCCTGCGCTCAACGACGATCGGATCGTTGCGTATCTCGCGCTGGGCGGGATGGAAAAACGTAATTTTGACTATGTCGCCGCGCGACGTGATTTTGGGGCCGTGCTGGCGCTTGCCGGAGACAGCATGGCAAAAATCCGCGCCTTGGTTGCGCTGATCAGCGTGACGATGTTCAACGATAATGCCGCGGCCCTTGGCTACGCGAATGACATGATGGCGATTGCCGGAACGGCCAAAGTCTCGCCAACAGTCGATGCGACTTTGTACGATATGCGCGGACGCGTGCTGCTGAACCGCGGGGATTATAAGGGGGCGCTAGCTGACCTCGACGTCGCGCTGAAGGACCTCGGCGGCCTGACGACGCATACCGACCTCAACGATGTCATGGTACGCGCCGACCTTGCGCTCGCAAATTTTCTCGCCGGCAATCCCAGCAAGGCACGCGAATATTTCGAGATGACGGGCGAGGGCCGCTTGCCGGGAGGGCCGTTTGCGCTTGGTGCGAGCACCGATCTGCCCGTTTGCGGTGGGGACCTGCGGCCGGAAGACCGGGCCGTCGTCGAATTTGGCATCGGAACCGACGGCAATGTCAGCTATGCCAATCCGGTCTATGCCTCACGGTCCGGGCCGTTGGCACACAAATTGGCGGAGGCCGTGTCGGGCTGGTCGTGGAAGGCCGGTGACGTTGCCAAGATCCCCCCCTTCTATCGCTTGGCGACACGCGTGGAATTGCGCTGTTCGAACGCGGTCCAACGCCCTGCGGATATCGACCTGCTGATCCCACAGGTGACGACGTGGCTTGGCGGGCCCAACCGCTTCAACCTGGCGGTCCCGGCCACTCCCGCGCAACTGGCCAAGTTGCGCAGCGATGTTCTCGCGGCCGATGCAGAGGGGGACAAGCGTACATTGATCGGCGCGCTGGCGATGATCGCGGCGGCACCGACGACCGATCGTAGCGAAAGTCGTGATCGATATGCGCGAGCGGCATCGCTTGCCGCAGAGGTGAACGCGCCACCCGCGGTGATGGCGTACCTTACCCTGTCGTCGAGCCGAGCCAGCGGCGGTCCTGAGCCTGGCGGGAGGAATCGGTATCTGGCGACGGTGCGCAAGATGCTGACACAGCCTCAGATCGAGGCTGACGCCGAAACGGCGGGGGTGCTCCGGCTCATCCTCGGCTCGCCAATCCAGAGGGTCGGCTATGCGCCTGATGCCGAGGCACTCCTGCGCAAGGTGGCTGACGATACCCGTCTGGATGCACGAAGCCCGATCAGGGTCGGTGCATTGGTCCGTCTCTCGTCCTTGCAGGCGCAGCACGAACAACTCGACGCAGCCCGCGCTTCCTTCGCCAGAACCGGTCTGGACGCGAAACAATGCTCGCTCGTCGATGCCCAGCCGGTGGCGCAGAAGCTCGGTTTCGGTAACCAGCAATATCCTATGGAAATGCTGAGGATGGGCGTATCCGGCTGGACGCAGATCGAGCTGGATGTCCTCCCCAATGGCGAGACGACCAATCGACGGGCCGTCATATCCTATCCGCCGCTCATGTTCGGCGAGGGTACTGTCAAGGCGATGGCGAAAACGCGCTATACGCAAAGCTACCGCCCTGACGGCGGCTTGGGCTGCGGGGGTGCGATCATGCGCATCCGCTACGTCATTCCAAAGACCTAGGTGGTCTTTTAGTCGCGCGACCCTATGTAGCCCCCAATGGCACGTTCGACCCGATCCTCCGACTGGGGCTTTCCCCGCTGGCGCGGCTATGGCAGCGAGCGCGGTGCGACGAAGGTGCGGATGTGCGATCGGCACAATTGCGATCAACCGGGCGATTGTCCTGCGCCGAAATCGCCCAACAGCCCGGAACGGTGGTATTTCTGCACCGAACATGCCGGCGAATATAATCGCGGCTGGAATTATTTCGAAGGTCTGGATGCCGAAGAGGCGGTCGCGCGCGAGGCGTCCGAGCGGGGCGAGGGCTCCGCTTACACCGCCGCCTCGCACTATGCCTGGGGCGGACCGGGCGACGGCACCCGCTCGCGGGACGAGATGCGGGCGTTGTCCGTCCTGGAGCTGGATAGCGATGCCGACTTCGATGACGTCAAGGCGGCGTGGCGTCGACTCGCAAAGGCGAACCATCCCGACGCACGGCCGGGCGATGACGCGGCGGCGGAGCGCTTCCGCGCCGTCCAGGCGGCATGGGACGTGTTGCGTCAGGCCGAGGAAAGGCGCGTCGCATGATCCTGGGCGTGCGCGCGCAGTGGCGCGCGTCCATCCTGGTCTGCGCCAAGTGCGAGAAGAAGCTCGACAAGAAGGGCTTCGGCGAAGGCGGCAAGCAGCGCCTGTCGAAGCTGCTGCGCAAGCGCTTCGCCGGCGGGAAAGGGCGCAAGGCGGGCATCGGCGTGATGTCCGTCAAATGCCTCAAAGTCTGTCCTAAGCACGCCGTAACGGTCGTGGACGGATCTCGTCCGCGCGATTGGCTGATCGTGCAGGCCGGCACGCCGATCGAGCAGGTCGAGTCGCGTCTTGGCCTGACGGAAGCGATCGCCGTCGCGGCCGAGTGACGTCGTTCCAGTTTTAATGCCTGCCGCCGTCGGGCATCGCCGCACCTACACCGCCCGTGTCGCGCGTTATGGACCCAAGCCGTCGCTGGGGTGACGTCGTTCGCGGAAAGGGACCGCGCATCATCTGCCGTGACGGGGATATGCAGGGAGCGGACTGCGTATCAGTCGCCGTCATGCCAGCGTAGGCTGGCATCCACGGACCATCCTCACTCCCATGGCGCGCACGGCTCCTGCCTGCGCGTCCGCTAATATCGTCTCCTTCCCTCCCGCGGCCCCGGCCTCCGCCGGGGCGACGGATCGGCCTTTCAGACGTAGCGCGCCGCGGTCGCCCGGATCAGTGCGATCATGTTGGGAATGCCCTGGGTGCGGCTGGAACTGAGCTGGCGGGTCAGTTCGAACGGGGCCAAGGCGCCTTCGATGTCGGTCGCGACGATGTCCGCCGCGGTGCGGTCCTGGACCGTCAGCAGTACGAGCGCGATAATGCCCTTGGTGATCGCGGCGTTGCTGTCCGCCAGGAAATGCAGGCGATCGTCTTCGGCGCGGGTCGGATAGACCCAAACCGATGCGGAGCAGCCGCGCACCAGAGTGGCGTCGGTCTTCAGTGCATCGGGCATGGGTTCCAGCGCACGACCCAGTTCGATCAGCAGACGATACCGGTCATCCGCATCCAGAAAGGCATATTCTTCCAGCAATTCGTCGATCTTGGCCATGGCAGGCCGGCTAGCAGACGGATTTGCGCGGAGGAAGGCTGGACGAGGGGGCGCAGGCTGCGCTAACGGCGCTGCAACGCGGGTGTGGTGAAACTGGTAGACGCGCGGGACTCAAAATCCCGTTCCGCAAGGAGTGTCGGTTCGAGCCCGACCACCCGCACCATATTTCTCAAGCAAAAGGGCGGCGGATTGCTCCGCCGCCCCAAGCTTTGATCGGTCGACCGCTCAGGTCCTGCTCAGTCGCAATAGCGAACCCGCACATATTGGCCGACATAGCCATCCCAGCGCCAGTCGCTGCGGCAGACCGGGCCGCGCGCATAATAGCCGTCATAATAGACCGGCGGGGGTGGCGGGGGCGCATAATAAACCGGGCCGCCGCCATAATAGCTGGGCGCGTAATAACGCGGATGGTTGCTCGCGATCGCAGCGCCGGCAGCGAGGCCAAGAACGCCCGCGCCCAGGATCGCCGCGGTACGTCCGCCGCCATGATGACCATAATAACCGCGGCCATAATAACCAGGTCCGCCCCAGTAACGCGCCTCCGCCGGAGCGGCCGCGCCGATGGTCACGCCCATCAGCGCCAGGGCGGCAGCGGATGCAGTCAGAAGCTTACGCATACCCAATCTCCAATCCTGTCCGAGAGTAACCTCTCGTATCATCCCGATGCCACGATTCGTCTTAACCGGCCGGGAATCACATGTTTATCAAACGTTCACGGTGGCGGAAGGCTGCGCGATTCATCGCAAAACCGGTCGCAGTTGGCAGCGGGCCCGTCGATCCTGTAGAGGCAGTCGCCTGATGCCGCGCACGCTGCTGAGACGAGCTCCTTTTTTCGAGGACAAGAACCGCGCCTTCTGGACGCTGCAGTCGGCCGGATGGGCCGGCTATTTCGTGCTGCGCTCGCTCAGCGGCATCGCCAATGCCATGGGCTGGCTGTTCATCGTGCCGACGGCGCTGACGACCGCAACCGGCTATTCGCTGACCTTGCTGATGTCCGCCGCCTATCGCCGCCTGTTCACCATGCGCCCGGCGGTCACTTGGGGCGGCTCGATCCTGATCCTGATGTTCTCCGCCGCTCTGTTCTCGTCGATCGAAACATGGGCGCATGCCACCTTCTACAGCACCGGCCCGATGCCGGCGGGCATCCAGTTCTTTTCCGCGATCCTGCTGGATTTCTCGCTGCTCGCGGCCTGGTCGGCGCTATATTACGGCATCAATTTCTACATCGTGGTGGAGGAACAGCGCGATCAGCTGCTGCGGCTGGGCAGCCAGGCCTCTTCGGCGCAGCTGGCCATGCTGCGCTACCAGCTCAACCCGCATTTCCTGTTCAACACGCTCAACTCGATCTCCACGCTGGTGCTGCTGAAACAGACCGAGCGCGCCAATGCCATGCTGTCACGGCTGGCGTCCTTCCTGCGCTATACTTTGGTCAGCGAACCGGAAGGGGAGGTTACGCTGGCGCAGGAGGTCGAGACGCTGAAACTGTATCTCGACATTGAGAAGATGCGGTTCGAGGAGCGGTTGCGCACCCGCTTCGATGTCGATCCCGCGGCCGCACATGCCAACATACCTTCGCTGCTGCTGCAGCCGCTGGTGGAGAATGCCATCAAATATGCGGTGACGCCGAAGGAGGATGGTGCCGACATTGCGGTTGCCGCGCGGCGCATCGGGAATCGCGTTCACATCACGGTCAGCGACACCGGCCCAGGGAGCGGCGCCAGCGCGAGCGACGGCGGGGCGGCAACAACCGTCTCGACCGGAGTCGGGCTGGTCAACACGAGGGATCGATTGGTCCAGGCTTATGGTAGCGAGCACAAGTTCGAGACCGAGGCCCGCACCGATGGGTTCACCGTGACGATCGAAATTCCGTACCAGTCGAACACGACGAGGATCTGAACTCCATGACCATCCGCACAATCTTGGTCGATGACGAGCCATTGGCCATCCAGGGGCTGGAGCTGCGGCTCGCACCGCATGAAGACGTCGAGATCATCGAAACCTGCACCAACGGGCGGGAAGCGATTCGCGCGATCAAGACCCACAAGCCCGACTTGGTGTTTCTGGACATCCAGATGCCCGGTTTCGACGGTTTCTCCGTCGTTCAGGGCCTGATGGAAGTCGAGCCGCCGCTATTCGTTTTCGTGACCGCTTATGTCGATCACGCGTTGCGCGGGTTTGAAGCGGGCGCGGTCGACTATCTGATGAAGCCGGTCGATACCGATCGCCTGGCCGATACGCTGGAGCGCGTACGCCAGCGCCTTTCCGAAAAGCGCGCGGCGGGTGAAGTCGCGCAATTGAAGGAAGTCATCGCCGAACATGCGCCGGACGCCGCCGAAGTGATGCCGGAAAGCGCCGACGCGCACGCCTCCAACCGCTATGAGAAGCTGATCAACATCAAGGATCGCGGACAGATTTTCCGCGTCGATGTCGATTCGATCGAGCGGATCGATGCCGCGGGCGATTATATGTGCATCTACACCGGCGATAATACGCTGATCCTGCGGGAGACAATGAAGGATCTGGAAAAGCGCCTCGATCCGCGCCGTTTCCAGCGCATCCACCGCTCGACCATCGTCAATCTCGATCTGGTGAAGCAGGTGAAGCCGCACACCAACGGTGAATGCTTCCTGGTGCTCGGCTCGGGCGCCCAGGTGAAAGTATCGCGCTCCTATCGTGATGTCGTGGCACGCTTCGTCCACTGACATTGGTGGGAACGGAAGTGCGCGTAGCGACTTGAGCAGCAGGAGGGCGCGCGAGGCCGTCTGGGAAATGGACGGATCGTTGCCTGATTTTCAATTTTCATCGGCTGCCCGCTGGAACGAGGCGGAACGGCTGGACGCCCTGATTCAGGCCGGCGTGCTCGACACGCCGCCTGAACAGGCGTTCGACGATATCGTGCTGCTGGTGAAGTCGATCTGCCAGACGCCGGTCGCGCTCGTCAGCCTCGTCGACGCCGATCGCCAATGGTTCAAGGCCAAAGTCGGTACCGATGTGTCGGAGACGCCGATCGAAACGTCGGTCTGCGCCCTCGCCATTCAGGGCAAGGGTTTGTTCGAGATACGCGACCTGGCGGCCGATCCCCGCACCGCGGACATGGCGCTGGTGCGCGACGATCCGCATATCCGCTTCTATGCCGGCGTGCCGCTCGTCACTGCGAAGGGACTGCCCTTGGGCAGTCTCTGCGCCATCGATGTCGAGCCGCGGCCCGAAGGATTGAATCACACCCAGCGGATCGCGCTGGAGGCGCTCGCCCGCCAGACCATCGCGCAGATCGAAATCAATGCCCTTTTCCGTCAGCGGGAGGTGTCGCTGTCCGCGTCCCAGGGGATCGGCACGTGGGACTGGGATTTGCGCCGCGATCGCGTCGTCGCCGACGAGCGGTTCGCACGTATCTATGGCGTCGATCCGGCGCGGGCGGCAGCGGGCGTTCCGATGGCCAACTTCCTCACGCGGGTTCATCCGGACGATTTGCCGCGGCTGCAGGACGAAATTGCCCACACGATCCAGACTGGCGATCCCTTCAACACGGAATATCGGCTGATCCGGGAGGATGGATCGTCCCAATGGCTGGTCGCGCAGGGCCGCCCCATGCTGGATATCGACGGCACCGCCACGCGGTTTCCGGGGGTGAGCTTCGATGTCACCGAACGCAAGAGCGCGGAGGCCCGCGCAAACGCGTTGCTCGAGCTCAGCGATCGGATCCGCGACATCGCCGATACGGCCGAGATCGCCTTCGTCGCCTCGGAAGTCCTGGCCAAGACGCTGGGGGTCAGCCGGGCCGGCTATGGTACGATCGATCCGGTCGCCGAGACGATCGAGATCGAACGCGACTGGAATGCGCCGGGTGTCCAGAGCCTCGCCGGCGTCCTCAAATTTCGCGACTATGGTTCCTATATCGAGACGCTGAAGCGTGGCGAAACCGTCGCCATCGCCGACGCCCGGCTGGATCCGCGAACGCGCGAAAACGCCGCTGCCCTGGAAGCGATCACGGCGCGTGCGTTCGTGAACATGCCGTTGACCGAGCAGGGCGGGTTCGTCGCCTTGGTCTATCTCAACAATGGGCAGCCGCGTCAGTGGAGCACAGCTGAACTCGGTTTCATGCGCGAAGTCGCCGAACGCGTGCGCAGCGCCACCGAACGACGGCGGGTCGAACAGGAGCTGGCCGATCTCAACGCGTCGCTGGAGGCGGAGGTCGAGCGCCGCGCCTCCGATCTGATGGCGATGGAGGAACAGCTCCGCCAAAGCCAGAAGATGGAAGCCGTGGGCCAGCTGACCGGCGGACTTGCCCATGACTTCAACAACATGTTGACGGGCATTTCCGGCGCGTTGGAAATGATCCAGATCCGCATCCAGCAAGGCCGGATCAGCGAGCTCGAACGCTACGCCACCGCTGCGCGCGGTGCGGCGAGCCGGGCCGCTGCCCTGACCCATCGCCTGCTCGCTTTCTCCCGCCGACAGACGCTGGATCCGCGTCCGACCGACGTCAATCGTCTGATCGCGGGCATGGAAGAGATGGCGCGCCGTACCGTCGGACCGGCTGTGCAGGTGGAGATCGTCCAGGCAGCAGGCCTGTGGAGCGCGCTGGTCGATCAGAACCAGCTGGAAAATGCGCTGCTCAACCTCGTGATCAACGCGCGCGATGCGATGCCCGATGGCGGCCGCATCACGATCGAGACCGCGAACAAATGGCTCGATCCCCGCGCGGCGCGCGAACGCGACCTGGCTGAGGGGCAATATCTGTCGCTCTGCGTCAGCGACACGGGCTACGGCATGACGCCGGATGTGCAGGCGCGCGCATTCGACCCGTTCTTCACCACCAAGCCGCTGGGCGAAGGCACGGGGCTGGGTCTTTCGATGATCTACGGCTTCGTGCGACAGTCCGGCGGCCAGGTGCGCGTCTATAGCGAAGTCGGGCAGGGCACGACGATGTGCCTGTATTTCCCGCGCTTCTATGGCGAGGCGGATCGCAACGAAGACGCGCATAGCAGCCAGGGCATGCCGCGCATGGAGGGCAACCAGACCGTGCTCGTAGTCGATGACGAGCCGACCATCCGGATGCTGGTCGGCGAGGTTCTGGAAGAGATGGGCTGCGCAACGATCGAGGCGGGCGATGGGGCGACCGCGCTTCAGCTGCTGCAATCGGATGCGCGGATCGACCTGCTGGTCACCGATATCGGGCTGCCCGGGCCGATGAACGGCCGTCAGGTCGCCGACGCCGCGCGGGCGCTGCGTCCCGATTTGGGTGTGCTGATCATCACCGGCTATGCCGAGAATGCGGTCGTCGGCAATGGTCCGCTGGAGCCCGGCATGGAATTGGTGACCAAGCCGTTCGCGATGGAAACGTTCGGGGCGCGCGTCCGCGACATGCTCGCCCGCTAAACCCGCGCGCTCAACCCCTGGGGGGACCTTGGGTCAGATCGTAATGACTTGGTTAGCACCCGTTCGTCTCGAGTTGCGATCGAGCCCTTCGACTGCCTGCGAGGCAGGCGCTCAGGACAGGCTTGTCGAGAGCGCGTATCGAGAGACCATCACCAATGCCTCGATACGCGCCCTCGATACGCCCTGCGGGCAACTCGGTCGCTACTCGGCACGAACGGATAAGTTTAAATGATCGCTCTAGCCGAAGCGGCCGGTCACATAATCGCGCGTGCGGCGGGAGCGGGGGTTGGAGAAAATCTCCGCCGTCGGGCCGAACTCGATCATCCGCCCCAGGAACATGAAGCCGGTATGGTCGGAAATGCGGCTGGCCTGCTGCAAATTGTGCGTCACGATCACGACCGTCACGTCCTTTTTCAATTCGACCAGCGTCTGTTCCAGCTTCGCCGTCGATACCGGATCGAGCGCGGAGGCGGGTTCGTCCAGCAACAGGATTTCCGGCTCGACCGCGATGCCGCGTGCGACGCACAGCCGTTGCTGCTGGCCGCCGGACAGGCCCAGCCCCGACGTGTGCAGCTTGTCCTTCACTTCGTCCCACAAGGCCGCGCGCGTCAGCGAGTTTTGGACGATCTGGTCCATCTCGACGCGGCTCTTCCGATGGTACAGGCGTACCCCGAAGGCGACATTGTCATAGATCGACATCGGAAACGGGGTCGGCTTCTGGAACACCATGCCGACTCGGGCGCGCAGCGCGGCCGGGTCGCCGCCCTTCAAGACGTCTTCCCCGTCGAGCAGGATCTCCCCTTCGGCCCGCTGCCCCGGATATAAAGCGTAGATGCGGTTCAGTGCGCGCAGCAATGTCGATTTGCCACAGCCGGACGGGCCGATGAGCGCGGTGATCTTGTTGCGTTCGATCGGCAGATCGACGCTGTGAAGCGCCTCGTTCGCGCCATAGAAGAATTGAAGATGCTTCGCTTCCAGCACGAGCCCGCCGGTCGGGCGGGTCATGAACTGCTCTTCGCCCGCGGAACTGCTCGGCGGCGACATCACGGCGGTATCGATCATGATCGGTGCGTCTCCCGGGCAAGCACGCGCCCGACGATATTGATGAACAGGACGGCCATCGTGATCAGCAGCGCGCCGACCCATGCCAGCCGCGTCCAATCCTCCTGGGCCGAAAGCGCAAACTGGAAGATCGTGGTGGGGAGGCTGGCCATCGGCTGGGTCGGATTGGCATTGTAGAATTGATTGCCGAGCGAGGTGAACAGCAGCGGCGCGGTTTCGCCGGAGATGCGGGCGAAACCGAGCAGGCCGGCGGTGAGCAAGCCGGAGCGGGCCGCTTTCCAGATGATCCTGCGGATCACGAAGGCCCGGCTCGCGCCCAGCGCCATGCCGGCCTCGCGCAGCGCGCCGGGCTGCAGAGTCAGGATATCCTCGGTCGTCCGTACCACGATCGGCGTCGCCAGGAAGGCGAGCGCCACGCCGCCGGCAAAACCGGAAAAGCCGTGGAAGGGTGCGACCAAAAGTTCATAGACGAACAGGCCGATCAGGATCGATGGCGCCGAAATCAGCACGTCGTTCAGGAAGCGCACGACGGCGCCATAGCGCGTTCCGGCCCCATATTCGGCCAGCCAGGTTCCGGCGAGGATGCCGATGATCAGCGCGAAGAACATGCCGATCGCGCACATGATGAGCGATCCGACGATAGCATTGCGCAATCCACCCGGCGAGCCGGGGGCGGGCTGATCCTGCGTGAAGATCATGAGGTCGATCCCCCCCAAGCCTTTGCTCAGCAAGGTCCACAGGATCATGATCAGCACGCCCAGCGCCAGCGCGGTCGCGATGCCGCACAGGACGACGAAGATGCCATTGAAGGCGCGGCGGCGGGCGGCCCGGCTCATCAGATTTTTGCCTCGCGCAGCAGCAGGCGGGCGACCGCCAGCACGATGAAGGTGATGACGAACAGCACGAAGCCCAGCGCGATCAGGGCCGATGTGTGCATGTCGCCGGTTGCCTCGGCAAATTCGTTGGCGACGGTCGACGCGATCGTCGACCCGCTATCGAACAATCCTTTGGGGAAGCCATGGGCATTGCCGATGATGAAGGTCACCGCCATCGTCTCGCCGAGCGCTCGGCCCAGGCCGAGCATGATGACGCCGATCATGCCGCGGCGGACATAGGGGATGACCACGGCCTTGATCACTTCGAACGGCGTGCAGCCCAGCCCATAGGCGGCTTCGCGCACCTGCGGCGGCACGGTCAGGAACAGCTCGCGGAACACCGCCGCCATATAAGGCAGGATCATGATCGCCAGGATCAGGGAGGCGGTGAAGATGTTGGCGCCGTTGGGCGTGCCACCGAAGTGGCGTGCGACCCAACCATCTGGATCGGCATGCATCGCGATCGGCATCTGGACGTGCGCCGCAAACCAGGGCGCAAGTACGAACAGGCCCCACATGCCGTAGACGATCGAGGGAATCCCGGCGAGCAGCTCGACCGCGATCGCGATCGGCTGGGACAGGCGCGGCGGGCAGAATTCGACGAGGAAAACCGACACGCCCAGCGCAAGAGGCAGCGCAATCAGCAGCGACAGGAAGGCGGTGATGAGCGTGCCCACGATCGGGCCGGCGGCACCATAGACCTCCGTCACCGGGTTCCAGGTCGTCGACGTCAGGAAGCTCAGCCCGAATTCGCGGAAGGCGGGCAGGCCGCCGATGAACAGGCTGACGACCACCCCCGCCAGCGCCGCCAGCAGGACGGTCGCCGCGGTGGCGCAGGCATAACGGAAGATGAGCTCGCCCACGGCATGGCCGGGAGGCGCACCCTGGGGACTGGCGGTAGCGGTGCTGGCCATGCTGGACTCGTTAAGCGGGCGCCGTCGACCCCGGGGGGGCTAAGGCGTCCAGGAAGGTCTTACTTGGCGATATAGACCGGCTTGCCGCCGGACGTGACCGTGCGGGCCCACTGCTTCTTCAGCAAGCCCTTGATGTTGGCCGGCAGCGGCACATAATCGAGGCTGGCGGCCAGGCCGTCACCCTTGTTGTAGCCCCAATCGAAGAATTTCAGCACTTGCGCGCCCTTCGCGGCGTCCGTCTGATTGCGGTAGACCAGGATGAACGTCGCGCCGGTGATCGGCCAGGCGCCTTGGCCCGGCTGGTCGAGCAACAGGATGTAATTGCCCGGCGAACGCAGCCACGGCGCGCTGGCGGCGGCAGCGGAGAAAGCCGGCGCTGCGGGCGCGACGAACTTGCCGGCCTTGTTCTGTATCAGCGCGTAGCTGGAGTGGTTCTGCTTGGCATAGGCATATTCGACATAGCCGATCGCGCCGTTCGTCTGCTTCACGAACGCCGCGACCCCGTCATTGCCCTTGCCGCCCAGGCCGGTCGGCCATTGGACCGAGTCGCTCGCGCCGACCTGCGATGCCCAGGCCGGGTTCTTCATCGCCAGGTAGGAGGTGAACAGGAAGCTGGTGCCCGATCCGTCCGAGCGATGGACGACCGTGATCGGCAAGTTGGGCAGGGGCACGCCCTTGTTGAGCGCGGCGATCTGCGGCGCGTTCCAGCGCGTCACCTTGCCCAGGAAGATATCGCCGAGCAGCGCGCCGGACAGCTTGATCTGGCCGGGGCGGATGCCGGGCAGGTTCATGACCGGCACGACGCCGCCGATGACGGTCGGAAACTGATAGAGGCCTGCAGCCGCGAGCTCGGCCGGCTTCAACGGCTTGTCCGATGCACCGAAATCGACCGTCTTGGCCTTGATCTGCTTGATGCCGCCGCCCGATCCGATCGGCTGATAGTTCAGGCCGACGCCGGTCTGCGCCCGATAGACTTCGGCCCACTTCGCGTAGACCGGCGCGGGGAAGGTCGCACCGGCACCTGAAATATCCGCGGCAGCCGCGGTGGAAGCGATGGCGAGCCCGCCAATCGACGCGACGAACGTCTTGAACATCAGAGTCCCCTGGAAAAAAGGGCGGTATTAGCCGCTCTCGCCGCCTTTATGGAGGTTTCGTGACGCTTCTGTGACACGGCCCCGGACTGAGCCTATTCCGGAAGGACCCGAACCGCGCCCCGCGACGCATTGCCCGCGAACAGAGCATAGGCCTGCAAGGCCTTGGAAACATTGCGCTTTCGCCCAAAGGGCTTCCACGCTTTGGCGCCCCGATCCTCCATGGCCGCGTGGCGTGCGGCCAGCGTCGCATCGTCCACCAGCAGGCTGATCTTGCGGTTGGGGATATCGATCTCGATCAAATCGCCATGCTCGACCAGCGCGATCAGCCCGCCTTCCGCCGCTTCGGGCGAGACATGGCCGATCGACAGGCCCGACGAGCCGCCGGAGAAGCGCCCATCGGTCAGCAAGGCGCAGGCTTTGCCCAGCCCCTTCGATTTCAGGTACGAGGTCGGGTAGAGCATTTCCTGCATGCCCGGGCCGCCGCGCGGGCCCTCGTAGCGGATGACGACGACATCGCCTTCTTTCACCTGGTTGCCCAGGATGCCGACGACGGCCGCGTCCTGGCTTTCGAAGACGATGGCCCGACCGGTGAAGGTCAGAATGCTGTCATCGACACTGGCGGTTTTGACGATGCAGCCTTCCGGCGCCAGATTTCCGAACAGCACGGCGAGGCCGCCATCTTGGCTGAAGGCATTGGCCTGCGATCGGATCACACCATTCTCGCGGTCGAGATCCAGATCGTCCCAGCGACGTGACTGGCTGAAGGCGGTCTGCGTCGGCACGCCGCCCGGCGCCGCACGATAGAAAGTGCGGACCGCGTCGCTGTTCGTGCGGGCCACGTCCCACCGACCGAGCCCTTCGCCCAGCGTCGAGGAATGGACGGTCGGCTGTTCGACATCCAGCAATTGCGCCCGGTCCAGCTCGCCCAGGATCGCCATGATCCCACCCGCACGGTGGACATCTTCCATGTGAACGTCGGAGGTTGCGGGCGCGACCTTGCACAGGACGGGAACGCGCCGCGACAAGCGATCGATGTCCGCCATCGTGAAATCGACCTCCGCCTCGTGCGCCGCGGCGAGCAGATGCAGCACCGTGTTGGTCGATCCGCCCATCGCGATGTCCAGGCTCATCGCATTTTCGAACGCGGCGAAGGTGGCGATATTGCGGGGCAGAGCAGTGGCGTCGTCCTGCTCGTACCAGCGCTTGGCGAGATCGACGATCACATGCCCGGCCTCGCGAAACAGACGCTCGCGATCGCTATGCGTGGCCAGCGCCGATCCATTGCCGGGCAGCGACAGCCCCAGCGCCTCGGTCAGGCAGTTCATCGAATTGGCGGTGAACATGCCGGAGCAGCTGCCGCAGGTGGGGCAGGCCTGACGTTCGATCGCGTCCACTTCCTCATCGGTGAAGCTTTCGTCGGCCGCGGCGACCATCGCATCGACCAGATCGAGCGCGACCTCCTTGCCCTTCAGCACCACCTTGCCGGCCTCCATCGGGCCACCCGAGACGAACACCGCCGGCACGTTGATGCGCAAGGCCGCCATCAGCATGCCCGGCGTGATCTTGTCGCAGTTAGAGATACACACCATCGCATCGGCGCAATGTGCATTGACCATATATTCGACGCTGTCGGCAATCAGCTCCCGGCTGGGCAGCGAATAGAGCATGCCATCATGTCCCATCGCGATGCCATCATCGACCGCGATCGTATTGAATTCCTTGGCAACGCCGCCCGCCGCCTCGATCTCGCGCGCGACCAACTGGCCCAGGTCCTTCAGGTGGACATGGCCCGGAACGAACTGCGTGAAGCTGTTGACCACCGCAATGATCGGCTTGCCGAAATCACTGTCCTTCATGCCGGTCGCGCGCCAAAGGCCGCGCGCGCCTGCCATGTTGCGGCCGTGGGTGGTGGTGCGAGAACGATATGCGGGCATGCAATTACCTATAGGGCCACGATAAGCGTGCGGCAACGAAGCGGCGCGTTGCTACAGATAGCATGCTGGAGCCAGCCCATGATTCTTGGAGCGCGCACATGAAAGCTATTCTCGGCATGGTCGCCGGTCTGTTCGCGCTGTTGCCGGTGGCGGCTGCGGCGAAGGATTATGCGGTCGGCCCGCAATATGATTCGACCCATGTCTATGTCGCGCCGGCGGACATCGACGCCTTCGTCGCGAGCTTCACCGCCACGTTTGGCGGCAGTGCGACCAAGCCCAACCTCGTTCAGGTCACGCCGACGCCCAGCAAAACCATCTCGCAACTGGCGCAGACCCCGGTCGGAACCTTGTCCGTCTTCGCCTTCCAGACACCGATCCCATATCCGTTCGGCGGGGAGAGGACGGGATATCTGGTCACCGATCTCGACGCTGCAGTCGCCGCGGCCAAGGCAGCGGGCGCAACGGTGCTGGTGGAGCCCTTTCCGGATCCGATCGGGCGCGATGCGTTGATCCAATGGCCGGGCGGGGTCGGCATGCAATTCTATTGGCATAATGTAGCGCCGCACTATCCGGCGCTGGCGACGATCCCCGAAAACCGTATCTACCTGACCCGGAGCGCGGCGGATGCCTTCATTCCGGCGTGGCTGCGCTTTTCGCATGGGCGGATCCTCTCGGATGATCCGGCCGCGTCGGGCGCCGCGGTCGGGCGCCCCGACGCCAAGCTTAGGTTGGTCCGCATCCAGTCGCTATATGGCGACATGGTCGTGGTAGCGGGGGACGGCGCCTGGCCATGGCCGTACGGGCGGGAGATCAGCGGCTATGGCGTGACCGATCTTGCCGCGACAATCGACAAAGCGAAAGCGGCCGGGGTGGTCACGCTCATTCCCGCCCATGATGTCGGTGGGCGGCAGGAAGCGATGCTGCAATTTCCCGGAGGTTTCATCGCTGCGGTCCACGGCCCGGCCGGGCGCTGACATGATGCGCTTCCGGCTTCACGATAGTGACGCACTATCATGGGGTTAGGCAATCAACTGAAGTTAAGATTGAAAGAAGATCGCACATGGATTGATGCGCGCCGCATCGATGAGTTTGAGTGCGTCGCGTCGGTGCTGCTTTCGATCCTATTCGCGCACCTGATCGGCGCCAGCAACGTCTCCTGGGCGGCCTTTTCAGGCTATATGGTGATGCGCGGTCATGCTGCGGAAAGCCTGCTGCGCGGCGTCCTGCGGATCATCGGTACCGCCGCCGGTGCAGCGCTCGGCCTGGCGTTGACGCCGCTAGCGCTTGGCAGTCTTGCTGTCACGGCGCTGCTGCTAGCTGTGGTTGGAGGTGCCACATTATATGCGGCGCTGACGGCAAAGCGTTCTTATGCATGGCTTTTCGTCGGTTTGACCTTCGTCATGATCCTGCTCGACAAGACGCAGCACCCGACGATTGCACTGGCCGCGTTCGCCCAGACCCGGCTGTTGGAAGTGGTCGCGGGCACGGTGGCCTGCGTGATCGTCAGCACACTTTCCACCGTCACGCTCCGCAGGATCTGGCCGGCTGATCGTGCCGCGCCGGCCAAACGGATCGGGTGGCATCCCCATGCGGTGCGCCATGCGTCGCAGGCTGGGGTGGCCTTGCTGATCCTGCCTATTATCGGCCTGCATTGGCAGCTGCCGTCGCTTGCCCAGGCGGCGGTCGCGATCATGGCGGCAATGCTCGTGCCTGTCAGCAGCATCGGCGCGAGCGGCTTCGTGCCGGTCAGCTACCGCTTGCTCAACCGCGTGATCGGGTGCCTCTGCGGCGCCGCGCTGGCGGCCATCGTGCTCTATATCGGCCAGGGCTCCGCGCCGATCCTGATCATCGGTACGATCGTGGGCGTCGCGGCGGGGCGGCATCTGGAAAATGGCAATGGCGGGTTGGCCTATGCCGGGACCCAGTTCGTGCTGGCGGTATTGGTGACGTTGGTACCGGATTCCTATCAGGATGCGCATATCGGCCCGGGGGTGGAAAGGCTGTTCGGTACGCTGATCGGCATGGCTCTGCTGGAACCCGTGCTCCTGCTCTGGCATCTCGTCGCGCCGGGCCAAAGGGAACAGGGCAAGCGGGCGCAACATGAAGCTGGCGGCGTCTGATCTTTATCCGCAGTTCCCTTTTCGTTCCAAGCCGATTATGATCTTTGCATGATCCTCGACCGACGTCTTTTCTCCTCCGGCGGCGCCTGATGCCGAAGCGGGCGGGAAGCGCGGATCTGCCTTTGCATGGTGGCCGGGTGCCGGCCTGGCTCGGCCAGCGCATGACCAAGCTGGGCGCGGTCGTCGCCCAGGCGATCATTCACGAATATGGGCGTGACGAATTCCTGCGTCGGCTTGCGCATCCCTTCTGGTTCCAGTCGTTCGGGGCGGTGATGGGGATGGACTGGCATTCGTCCGGCATCACCACCAGCGTCCTCGGCGCGCTGAAGCGGGGGTTGGCGCCGCTTTCCGGTGAGTTGGGGATTCACGTCTGCGGCGGGCGCGGTCGCCATTCGCGCCGCACGCCCGACGAACTCGCGGTCGTGGGCGATCGGGTCGGGATCGATGGCGCGGCCATGGCCAAGGCCAGCCGGCTGGTCGCCAAGGTGGACAGCGCCGCCGTGCAGGACGGATTCGACCTGTATCTCCACGGCTTCATTGTCTGCGACGACGGCAAATGGACGGTCGTGCAGCAGGGGATGAATGGCGATCGCCGCCAGGCACGCCGATATCATTGGCTGTCGGAGAGCATAGCGAGCTTCGTCGACGCGCCCCATGCCGCGATCGATGGCCGGCAGCAGGGCATGATCGTCAACCTGACCGATCGGCGCGCGGCAGCATCGCGTTCCGGCCAGCTCGATCTGTTGGCGACGCTCGGTCCCGAGCGCATCGCGCGCGAGTTTGCGGAAGTGTCACGCGCGGATGTGCCCCAGGCACCCACGGCGCAGGCCATGCTGCCCCACCTGGCATTGCCGGACCATCATGATGTTCGCGCAGACGATATCATCGTCCGCCGCCTGCACGGCAACCTCGCGGCGGCGGCGGAGCAGGGGCCCGCCGACTTTGCCGAGCTGCTGTTGGTGCCCGGCGTCGGCGCCCGTACCGTGCGCGCTTTGGCAATGGTGGCGGAGGTCGTCCATGGCGCGCCATGCCGCTTCAGCGATCCCGCGCGCTTCTCGCTCGCGCATGGCGGCAAGGATCGCCATCCTTATCCGGTTCCGATCAAGGTCTATGATCATACTATCGCCGTGATGCGGCGGGCGGTGGCGCAGGCGAAACTCGGGCATAGCGAGGAGCTGGCGGCGATCCAGCGCCTCGACGAACAAGCCCGTCGCCTGGAGCGGGACGCCCAAGGCCCCTCGGTGGAGGCGTTGATCGCGCAGGAACGGGCCGACAGCCATATCTATGGCGGCCGCAGCGTCTTCGGCATCGAGCCGTCGCGGATGATACCGCGCGCCCGCATGGGCTGACGTCCGCCCGTTATGCGGCGGCGGCGGCCTGTGCGCTCATCGTGACATAATCCAGCTTGCCCGTGCCCAGGACGGGCAGGGCGTCCACCACCCGCACGTCCCGCGGAATAGCGAGTTCGTTGATCCCGTTGCTGCGCGCCCAGGCTTGCAAGGGCGCGGCGGTGGCGCCGGCCTGTGTCGTGAACAGCACCAGTTGCTCGCCCTTGCGCGGATCGGGACGGGTGACGACCGCATGGTCCGCATCGGGCCAGACGCCGGCTGCATAGCCCTCGACCGCGGGCAGGGAGACCATTTCGCCGCCGATCTTGGCGAACCGCTTGGCGCGGCCGCGGATGGTAACGAAACCGGGCTTGTCGATCGTGACGATGTCGCCTGTGTCGTGCCAGCCGCCCTCCGGTGGCTGCAGCACGCCCGGCGCATCCGCTTTCAGATAGCCGGCCATGATGTTGGGGCCGCGAATGGACAGACGGCCGCCTTCGTCGATGCCGGGCACGGGCTCGACCTTGGCCTCTATTCCCGGCAGCAGGCGTCCGACGCTGCCCGCCTTGAAGTGCATCGGCGTGTTGACCGCGATGACCGGCGCCGCCTCGGTCGCGCCATAGCCTTCCAGGATGCGCAGGCCGAACTTCTCCGCATAGGTTTTGCGCGTCTCGTCGCGCACCCGCTCGGCACCGGCGAAGATGTAGCGCAGCGCGTAAAAGTCATAGCCGTGCGCCATCCGGGCATAGCCGCTGAGGAAGGTATCGGTGCCGAACAGGATGGTTGCGTCCGCATCATAGGCCAGCGCCGGGACGATCCGATAGTGAAGCGGGCTCGGGTAGAGCAACGTCTTCACACCGGACAGGATCGGCAGCAAAGTCCCCCCGGTCAGGCCGAAGCTGTGGAACACCGGCAGCGCGTTCAGCACCGTATCCGCCGAGTTGAAGTCGATCCGCGCGGATAATTGCAGGCAGTTGGAAAGCAGGTTGCGATGGGTCAGCACCACGCCCTTCGGCACGCCTTCCGATCCGCTGGTGAAGAGGATGACGGCCGGTGCGTCGGGCAGGATGCCGTGCCGCCGGTGCAGCCGTCCGGCCCAGCGTGACGCGATCAGCCCGCGTAATTTGGCGATGGCGCCGATCCCCGCGCTGATATCCTCCAGATACAGGATCCGGATGCCGGTGCCTTCCAGCCCGCTCAGAACATCGCCGAGCTTCGCCTGGGTTACGAAGGCGCGCGCGGTGACGATCGTCCGGATCTCCGCCGCCGTGCAGGCCGCCTTCAGGTTGGCGAGTCCGGCCGTATAGTTGAGCATCGCCGGCACGCGCCCGATCCCCTGCAACGCAAAGAAGCTGGCGACGACCGCGCTGACGTTCGGCAGCAGCACGCCGACGGCCTCGCGCGGACGGGTGAAGCCCGCAAAGACGCGGCCGAGCACGATGCTGCCGGCCAGCAGCCGGCTATAGGTCAGCGGCTCGCGCTTGACGTCTTCGACGATCGGCGCCCGCGCGCCATTGATGTCCTTCGCATCGATCAGCGCCTGATACAGGGTCCGGCTGGTGTTCGACGTCGCGAAGATCATGTCGCTCATCACGTCGTACAATTTGGCGCCGGCGGCGGCGCGGCGCTGACGGGCGGTGTCGCCTTCCACCTCAAACCGGCGCGGCGGCAGGATGGTCAGGTCGATCTTGGGGAAGGTCCGCAACCGCACTTTGCCGCGCAGGCGGGAGAAAGGCGTATATTGCGCGCCGGCGATCCGTACCGGAATGATCGGCGCGTCGGCCTTGTCGGCGACCATGCCGGGGCCGTCGAACACCTTCATCAACGCGCCCGTCACGGTGATCCGCCCTTCGGGGAAGATCACCAGCGTGCGGCCTTCGCGGACCGCCTTGACCATCGCCTTGGCCGCCATCGGATTGGTCGGATCGACCGGGAAAGCGTCGAACATGCCCAGGAAGGGCTTCAGCCACCAGGATCGCGCAATCCGCGTCGCCACGGCAAAGGTCGGCCGTCCCGGCAGGAAGGCGGCCAGCAGCAAAGCGTCGAGGAAGGAGACATGGTTGACCACCACCACCGCGCGCTCGCCCGGCTGCGGCATATGCTCGGCGCCGTGCAGGTCGACGCGGTACAGCAGGATCAGGATGCGGCGGACCAGCCATTTGAACACCGTCTCCGGCAGCAGCCAGCAGGAGATCAGCGCAACCGCGAGCGTCGCAAAACCCAGCGCGCCGATCACGCCCGATATGCTGGTCCCCGCCGCCAGCAGGCCGCTGACCGCGGCGACGATCAGGACGGTGACGAAGGCGTTGACGATATTGTTGGCGGCGATGATCCGCGATCGGTTGGCGGCCGCGCTGTGCACCTGCAGGATGGCGTAGAGCGGGACGATGAAGACGCCGCCGGAAAAGGCGATGCCGACCAGCGCCACCAGGATATGCCAGCTGCCCGGATTGGCGATGAAGTCCGCAATCTTGCCTTGCCCGGGGGCAGGCGTGAAGGCGTGCGTGGCAATCCACAGGTCGATCAGGGAGATGGCGAGGCCCAGCGCCGCCACCGGCACGTAGCGGGCGGACACTTCGCCGCGCAGCAGCTTGTTGACCACCAGCGAACCGACCGCGACCGATATCGAGAAGACGAGCAGGAACAGGGTCACGACCGACGGACCGGCGTGCAGCGTCCCGCTCACCAGGGGCGCAAATTCGGACAGCAGAATTGCCCCGACGGAGAAGAACCAGCTGATCCCGAGGATTGCGAGCCAGACGCCGCGGCCGCCCCGCGCCACCGCCAGGATCTGCCACGTCGCGCGAAAGATGTTGCGATCGATCGCCAGCTTGGGTGCTGCGGCCGGTGCCGAAGGAATGGCAAGGCTCATGGCGAAGCCCAGCACGGCCACCCCGATTGCCACCAGCCCCGCCTCCCATGGCAGGATCACGCCACCCGTCAGCTGACCGGCGAGGATGGCCAGGAAGGTCCCTGCCTCGATCAGGCCGGTTCCGCCCATCAATTCATGCGACCCCAGCTGCTGGGGCAGGATCGAATATTTGATCGGGCCGAAGACGGTCGAGTGCACGCCCATCAGGAACAGGCAGGTGAGCAGCACCGGCACCGATTCGAGCCAGAACCCGACGAGCGCGAGCTCCATGATCGCAATCTCGGCCGCCTTCACGCCGCGGATCAGCCAAGCCTTGTCGAACTTGTCGGCGAGCTGCCCGGCGAGCGCGGAGAAGAGAAAGTAGGGTAGGATGAAGAGGCCGGTCGCGACCGTCGCCAATATTTCCGCCTTCCCGGGGGCTGCCTTGTAGAGAACGAAATTAGCCAGGAAGAGAAGCGCGAACTTCAGCAGATTGTCATTGAATGCGCCCAGGAACTGCACGACGAACAGCGGGCCGAACCGTCGCTTGCCCAGCAACGAGACGTCGGGTGCGGACATTCGGGTACCCCTTTACACTTCGGGTGCCGTCAGATCGCAAAATGCCGGGTCAGGCAAGTCATGCGTCCCCGCAAAGGCGGCGAACCTAAGATCTGATTCTGGTGAAAACGTGCCACCGCGCGCGTTTCTTCCCGCAGGCGCAGGGCGGGGAAGATGGAGGCCCGACCGGGAATCGAACCCGGGTGCAAGGATTTGCAGTCCTCTGCGTCACCACTCCGCCATCGGGCCTCAAGCGTCGAAATCAGGCAGAATTTCTGAATTCGACGGGTGGAGTTCGCACTCCGTTTCCTGGCAGCGACGTGCCGGGACGCAGCCCCATAGCTGCGGCGGTTGGGATGAACAACCCGTATCGGCAACAAAGCGCAGGTGGCGGGTCCGCGTCGGTGCTGCGGCCGAACCTGTCGATCAGCGGATCGCCGATACATATAATATGTGCAGCGCATGATCCCGGCCGGCCCGTACCGGGTGTTCGCCCGCCGCATTGATCGCCGGCCGCCCATTCGCGCCGCAGACCAAAGTCAGCGCGCCCGCCGGCGGTGCCTTCATCCGCAGGCTGATTTGGAGCGGCGCCTGTCCGTTCACGCCGACCGGGATCGAATATCGATCCATCGCCACCGTGCGTCCGTTGCGATGATGTTGCAGCAGGGCGGCGGCGCTGCCCGGGGTCAGGCAGAAATCGGCCCACATTGCGGCGTCGCCCGGCGCCGGGATCTGCGCCAGCGTCAACGCCTGCCGCGCTTTGTACCGCACCACCACATCGTGCCGGCCGGCGCTCAGCGGCACGGCAATATGCCGCTGCACCTCCCAGCCAGCCAGCAGGCCTTCGGGGGCGCGGGTGACTAGCCCCGCCGCAAGCAGGGCGTCGAAGGCGGGCTGCTTGCCCTTGACCGGCGCGACGATCGGCGGCGTGTCCGCGACCGCGAACGGATCCACCCCGGCCGCCCGGACGAGGGCGGTGACATCGCGGCCGCCTTTCCAGGCCGAGAAGGACGGAGGGGTCCGGGCCGGCCGGCCGTCGACAGCGATCGTCAATTCGGGGAAATGACGATCGGGATAGGTTTCCGCCTCGCCCAGCCACCCAAAGCGCGGCAGATCCAGCTGCAACCTCACCGGGCCACGCGCGACCGAGAGCGCGGTTGCGACCTCGATCTGGCGGCCGGCAAGCGCCACGCGGACGGCTGTGACGCTGGTCCGCCCGGCGGGCGCCGCCATGAGCGGCCCTGGCGCCACGCCGGCGCTGACATCGTCTGCCCGGGCCGGCGCGGCCAGCAGGCCGACAAGCGCGATGGCGGCGGCGAAGAATTTGGCGGACATAGCGAAAGACCCCCGACGCATCGTTGCGAAACCAGCGGATCGCGCCGGCGCCGGTTTAGCGGTGCAGACGCGGCGGGACAATCTGAGCGCGCTGTCCGATCCCGGACAGGAAGCGCGCGATTTGCCCATTTTCGGACGGCGCATTGAGGGCCGGATCGGGCAACGCGCGATAAGACGAGCTGGCATGAATCATGCTCCCTTGGCCTCGACTATGGTGTTCGGTAAGGCCGTTGCCTTCAGGCGCAGTGTCTTGTATGAATAAGACACCTCAAGAGGGCGGCGACAGTGACCGAACATAATTTCGAACAGATGCGGCGGGCGATGGTGGACAGTCAGTTGCGGACGACCGCGGTAAACGATCCGCGCGTCGTCGCTGCGATGGGCGAAGTGCCGCGCGAGCGCTACGTTCCCGCCGCGCAGGCGGCAATTGCCTATCTCGACACCGCCTTGGCGGTCGCACCGGGCCGATCGATTCCGGCGCCGATGATATTGGGGCGTTTGCTCACCGAAGCGCGGGTCAAGCCGAGCGATCGCGTGCTCGTCGTCGGGGCGAATACCGGCTATGCGGCGGCCGTTCTCGCGACCCTCGCGGCATCGGTGATCGCGCTGGAGGAAGATGCGTCGCTGCTGGCGGACGCGTCGCTGCCGGCGCAGGTCACGCCCGTCTCGGGTCCGTTGGGGGCCGGTTGGCCCGAAGCCGCGCTCTACGATCTGATCCTGTTCGATGGCGCGGTAGAGCAGGTGCCACCCGCGATCGTCGCCCAATTGGTCGATGGCGGCCGCATTGCCGCGCCGATCGTCGAAGATGGCATCACGCGCCTGGCGATCGGGCGGAAGGCGGGCGGCGCCTTCGGTATGATTACGTTCGCAGATGCCGAAGCACCGGTGCTGCCGGGCTTTGCAGTGAGAAAGGGATTTACTTTCTGATGCGTGTGGGGGGGAGGATCATCGTTGGATTGCTGGGGGGGGTGGCGCTGGGAACGCCGGCTCTGGCAACGACATTACAAGAAGCATTCATTGCAACCTATAATTCCAGCCCGGCCTTGAACGCGGCGCGCGCGCAATTGCGCGCCACCGACGAAGGCGTGCCGATCGCGAAGGCACAGTCGCGCGTACAGGCATCGACCACGTTGGGGCTCAGCCAGAATACCAACGGCATCACGCGGCTGAACAGCGGTGGACGGACGCTGACGGCTCAGCTGAATCTTTCTTACCCCTTGTTTCAGGGCGGCCGCGTCAAGAATGCGATCAACGCTGCCGAATCGCGGGTGGCCGGCGGCCGTGCCGATCTGCGCACGACCGAGGGCAATATCTTCACCCAGGTGGTGGCGGCCTATATGGCGGTGATCCGCGACTCTTCGATCGTCGATCTCAACAAGAAGAATGTCGCCGTGCTCAACACCAATTTGAAGGCGAGCCGTGATCGCTTCCAAGTTGGCGATCTCACGCGCACCGACGTGGCCCAATCCGAGGCCCGGCTCAGTCTCGCCCGCAGTCAGCTATCGATCGCGCAGGGCAATCTCACCGGCAGCCGTGAGACGTTCCGTCGCGTGATCGGCATCTGGCCGGAGACGCTGGCAGAGCCGCCGGCCTTGCCCAAATTGCCCGCAACACCGGATCAGGCGGTGGATATCGCGCTCAAGGACAGCCCTTCGCTTCAGGCGGCGGGCGCGATCACGCAGGCGGCAGGTTTCGACGTGCGCGCCGCGCGGGCCCAGCGGCTTCCCACCGTCTCGGCGATCGGCGGGACCAACTATAACAATTATCTGGGTACGATTAACCAGATTTCCGGGGGCTTTGGGGGGGACAATTCGCAAGGCTCGAACTCGGTCGGCGTCCAGCTGAACCTGCCGCTGTATCAGGGCGGGCTGGTCGGTGCGCGTGTGCGCCAGGCACAGGCCGTGCAGAACCAGGCGGTCGAACAGGGCATCGATACCGAACGCCAGGTCATTGCCAATACGCGCGCCGCTTTCGCCAGCTATCGCGCCGCGGCCGAGGCGATCGACGCCAACCGGCAGGCCGTTTCCGCCAACGAACTCGCGCTGGAGGGCGTCCGCGCGGAGAACCGGGTCGGCACGCGCACCGTGCTGGAAGTGCTGAATGCCGAGCAGGAATTGCTGAACGCGCAGGTCAATCTGGTCAGTGCGCAATATGACCAATATGTCGCGGGCTTCGCCTTGCTGAACGCCATGGGGGAGGCGGAGGCACGCGACCTCGGCCTCGATGGCGGATCGCTCTATGATCCGATGAGCAATTATAATCATGTCAGCAACTGGCTCGGCGATTGGAGCGAGCAGCCGACATATTCGCCGCGCGGCACGCATACGACCGGCCCAACCCCCGCGGATCCGGACGTCGCGCCATACGATCCGGAAGCTGATCCGAACCGGGCCGTGACACCGCCGCCACAATAAGCGATAACCGTCGCGTCATGAACGAAGGGGCGCCCGAACAGTCGATGGAAGACGTGCTCGCATCGATCAAGCGCATCATCAGCGCGGATGTCGAGGCTGCGCGCCGCTTTCCGACCAACGCGGTCGAGCCGCCTTCTCCTGCCGAGGACGTCCTCGAGCTCGGGACGGCGCCGGCCGGCGATGCGATCATCTCGGGTGAAACGGCGCAGGCCAGCAAGGCGGCGCTGGCCGCCTTGTCCGGCATGTCGATCGACCCGCGTGCGGCCGACAATACGCTCGACGGCCTGGTCCGCGAACTGCTGCGCCCGATGCTGAAGGAGTGGCTGGACGCCAATCTTCCCGATCTGGTCGAGCGCGTCGTCACCCGCGAAGTCGCCCGCGCGATCGGCCGCTAGCGCCCGGCGCTTTTCGTCGTCGGCCGTGCCCGGCCATCAATCCGGAATGCGGGCGATCACCTTGATCTCGAAATCGAAGCCTGCGAGCCAATTGACGCCGATCGCGGTCCAGGTCGGGTAGGGCGCGTCTGCGAATATCTCGCGCTTCACCGCCATGACTGTCTCGAATTGCGTCTCCGGATCGATGTGGAACGTCGTGACGTCGATGATGTCGTCAAACCCCAAGCCTGCGGCACGCAACACGGCCTCCAGACTGGCAAATGCCAAGCGGACCTGCGCCTCGAAGTCCGGTTCGGGCGATCCGTCTGCGCGCGCGCCAACCTGGCCTGAAACGAACAGCAGATTGTCCGATCGCACCGCAGGCGAATAGCCATGCTCTGCATAGAGCGCATGCGGGTTGGCAGGAAATATAACGTCACGCTTGCTCATATCATCGTCCTTTCAGAATCCGGCGAACCTGCCCGATCCGCACCGCTGGACATTCCAACGATGCGAGAGCAGTAACATACGGCGCGTATATGAACTCAAACGACCCTCGGGTCAAGTTCACATACGATCCGTATGTGAAAGGAAATATTGTGGCCGTTAAACGCCGCGCCGAAACTGCCGAAGAAAACCGCGCCAAGCTGATCGGTGCGGGACGAAGGGCCTTTGCGGCGTCCGGTTTCGCCAAGGCATCGATGGACGATCTCACGGCCGAAGTCGGCCTTACCCGCGGCGCGCTTTATCACGGCTTCGGAGATAAAAAGGGGCTGCTCGCGGCGGTCGTGGCGCAGGTCGACGGCGAGATGGCCGCGCGCGCGCAGCGCGCCGCAGCTGCAGCGGCCAATGATTGGGATCGGCTTCTGACGGAGGCGGCGGCCTATATCGAATTGGCCCTGGAGCCGGAGGTGCAACGGATCGTCCTGCTGGATGGCCCGGCCTTTCTGGGCGACCCGTCCGGCTGGCCCAGCCAGAATGCCTGCTTGAGCGGCACCAAGCAGACCGTCGCCAAATTGATTGCGGACGGCGTCATGAAGCCCGTCGATATCGATGTCGCGTCCCGCCTGCTCAGCGGTGCTGCGTTCAATGCCGCGCTGTGGGTGGCGGCCAGTGACACACCGCGCCTCGTCCTCCCCAAGGCGATCCACGCCTTCCGCCTCATGGCCGAAGGTTTCCTGGCCGACCGAGACTGACGCCATGACGCCGTACCGATGCTCGCGCGCATCGGCTGCGTCTTGGCCAGAAATCCGCTGGGGAGGAGGATCTGGCAAAGGCGCTTAAGCCGGATCCGAAACTTTGCGCGCTCGCCGTCAAGTTGGAGATCGTGCCCTGAAGCCATCGCCAACCCGCTGCCCGGGCGCATCGAGCCGCCGGGCACCAAGGGGCGGAGGAGGGAGGGCAGGCCTGAAGCCAGATCGGCCCGCGTGACAATCGTAACGCACTGACGATTGCCGGCCGGCGCCCATGATCTAATCTAACGCGCGATGGAGCAAAACACACCGCGCACGGCGTCGGGCGGCGATGCCCTGATGGTCGATCAAGACGCGCTCGAGTTTCAGCGCGAGGACCTGATTTACGGATTGGCCAACCCCCGCGGCGAGTTCGTCAAGTGGCTGAAGGACAATGACCGCATCGACGGCGGTACGCCCATCTTCATCGACCAGTATGACATTGCCTCCGCCAGTCGGCATACTGCGCAAACCTTGCAGCATGATCGTCGCTTCATCGAGGCGTTGCGGCGCCGCTATCCCGACGTGGTGAATTCGGCCGACAATGGTCTGGATCTGTCCAACGAAGCGCAATGGGCCGGCGCCGCGCGTCCGGTGACCCATCATATCGCGAAGCAGAAGTGCAAGGGGGGCCTCGATTGGCTGATGTTTGCACCCACGCGTGAGGATGATGTGCGGCGGGTGCATTTCGTTGTCGAGGGACTGGACGAACATGTTCCGGCCAAGGATCATAAAGGGCTGGGGGGCGACGAATATAAACATGGTACCAGCAAGCACCGCACCATCACCGGTGCGGAGCTTCGATGGGTGTATCGCCATCGCGATGCCAGCCGGGTCAACGACAATATCGTCTTTTGGCGCAAGGATCCGGCGGGCTGGAAGACGTGCGACGCGCCATGGGCCGATGCGGGAAGCCCCAAGGTCGTCCGCGATAGCTGGGCGGCCTATGGCGGCCATCTCATGATGAACGATCTGGCCGGGCAAATGTCGCGGCTGCGGGTGGATGTCGACCGGATGGACCTCGATTAGGCACGCGTGACGCCGAGGCCGGCGGCGCGGTCGACCTCCTCGGGCATCGGGGAGATTTACCGCTTCGGCGAAAATCACCCCCGTCGGAGCAGCCGATCGCCAATCCTCGCGTTCGGACGGGCATGCGTAAACTCCTCCATGCCGTGATCCCGCTTCCCTTCCTGCTGGCCGCGGCGCCAGCGCCGCCTCTGTCGCCCGGACTGTGGGAGCATACCATCGTTTACGTGGTCGACCGCGTGAGCGGCTCGTCGCTCGTCGCCGAGCAGGCGCAAGCCATGCTGCCGTCGCCGCCGCCCTATCGCGATTGCTATACGGCGGCCGCCTTTGCCGACCCGCAACGTTTTCTGCTGGCCAGCAAGTCCATCCGGTGCCGCTTCGCCCGTTTTGCCATGGCGAACGGACAGATCTCCGCCGCGGGCGCCTGCACCGACAGCCGCTATCCCACCGTCCGCATTGATGGTGCCGGCCCATATGACGCGAACGGATTCGACTTCAGCTTCTCGGGTCAGGCGCGCAGCGGCGACGTGACGGTGGATTTCCGAGGGCGCGATAGCGGCCGCCGCGTTGGCGCCTGTCCGGCCGGCGGCGCGGGCGGATAATCTGTAGAGTGGCGTTTCGGCTACGTGCGCAAACGCCGCCATCGACATAGGCCGCTTGGGTCGTGGCGGCTGGCCTGACAATGATCGCGTTGCGCGCGCTCAGTGGGCCAGCGAAGCCAGCCAGCCATTTTCGGTCAGGTCCGGTTGCAGGCCCGCCAGGGTAGGATCGAAGCCGGATTGCCAGGGAAAGCGGCCGTCCCGATCGGACCAGACAAGGTGGAGGCAGGGGAACGTATCGCCACCATAGAACCATCGGCTCCAGCCAAGATGGTCGGGATAATGCCGGCCGGCGACAGGAAACAGGTAGGCCGGGATGTTGGCGAAGACGTGATTGCTGAGGCCGGTGGGCACGCTGCCGCCAGCCTTGGCATCGCGGAAAAGATCCCACAACACCGCGTGCGCAACCTCGCTCTTCATGCCGAAGGCGACGACTTCCGGCTGGCCAATATTGATCCACCATCCCGTCGTATAGGAGAAGCCAGGCGATCCGTTCTCCGCAAAGACGTTGGTGTGGAACCAGCCATGTTCCCTGACCTCGGCGACGAATGTCTGCTCGTCCGGATCAAGCTGCTCCGGCGCGGCATCAAGAGCGGTAAACATGCCCGACAGCATAGGCCCACGTGGCGCAGTACGGAAGGCCTGGTCCCGGGCGGGCGCCGGAGTACGCCGCGAAAACGGACCACGAACGGAACTGGGGTAGGGGCGGGACCTGCCGATGCGGCACGACCCAGGATGCTGCGGGCGGATCCGTAAAGCCCGATGCTTTTCACGCCCTTGACGCCGCCGGCCCTGAAAACCTCGGCGTGCCGGGCTGCTATTCCGGTTTCACCGGATCCGCAGGCCGCACCTTGCCCGGCCGCCCTCGCGCGCATTCCAGAAGATCGCGGTCCCAGTCGCCCAGGTCGGCGGCGGCATCGTAGGTCGATGTGAGGAACGCCATCAGCGCGCGATCGCCATCCTCGGCCGACTGTACCGCTTCGTAAGGCAGGACGAATTCCGAAAGGCCCTCATGCCAGAAGGCCGCGTCGGGCCGCACCGGCGCTTGCCCAAATCCTGGCGGCGCCGGATAGGCGTAGGCGTAGAAAGTCGGATGGTCGACGCCACCGCCGCCCGGCCAGAAGCCGGCCGACGACACTTCTCGATCATAGGCTTCCTGCGCCACGGCATCGGGCAGGGCCGGAACGCCGCCGCCATGTAACGGCGCGCGCCGCCCCGAAAACCGCGTCACGGCCAGATCGAAACTGCCCCAGAACAGATGGACGGGGCTGGCCTTGCCCAGATAGGCGCTGCGGAATTCCTTGAACACACGATCAATCGCCACAAGCGCCTGATGGAAGCGCTGTACGGCGTCGCGATCATAGGGCCGGTCGCGATGGTCCTCCTTGAACGCGATCGGATCTGCCACCTCGTTCGGGCGGCCGTCGAAGCGCGGCGTTCCGCCGAGCTCGGTAATCATGGTCACGAAATGGCGGTGAAAGCGCGCAACGGTCATCGGTTCGAGCGCGAACGATTCCGTGCGCCCGCTTCCGTTCGTGCCGACGACCTTGTGCGCATGAAGGTCGAACAGGATCTCGATGCCGGGGCCATCGGGGATCGGCGACGATATCAGCCCCACGGGCGTGACATAGAAGGTCGCATGCCAGGAATGATTGATCCACGGCGTGTGGGCCAACCGATATTTGCCGGCCACCTGCAGATATAGATGCAGGGCGGAACAGGTTTCCTGCCAGCTCAGATAGTCGAGCCGTGGCCACATATTGCTCATCTTGGCTGTCTCCGTCCCACGTTGAAATCGCTTGAATGCCGCGACCGCTATAAAGACTGCGCGGTCTCAGTCGCCATATTGTGGCGACGCACCGCCCACCGCGCGTCGCGCCATAGCATCCAAGTTGGAACGCCTCGCGCGAGCCCAGGGTCCGCCTTTGCCCGTTAACGGGGCAAAGGGTTCGTCGTCGCAAAGGCGTAACGCGCGATCCTCCACGCATTGCCATCGCCCTTTTGGAAGATGAACAATTCGTGGTTGGCGTCGGGGACGCGCTGCTGGATCGCATTGATGGTCACATGCCCGTTCGAATGGGTCCGCACGAACGCCCATTCCGGCGCGACCTGCACAATTTCCTCGACCGTCAATTCCGTATCGAAAGTGATCGTCTGAAAGATGCCTTCATAGGCTGCCCGGATGGCGTCGGTGCCAATCGTGGAAGGCTGGTTCGGGGGCATGAACACGCCATCAGGCGCGAAGACGGAGAGCACCGTGTCGATGTCCGAGGCGTTCAGCGCGGTCTCGTACGTCTCCAACACCTCCTCGATCTCCGTCTGGATCGACGTGATAATGCCGCCTGTGAAGTTCTCTAGCTTTTTCATGAACTTGTACTGCCTCTCGAGCCAATGCATCGCGGTTGGACTTTAGGTCGCGTCCGGTCGGCGGAATAGTCGCAGCGGCTGGGACGCTATGTCGCCGTTTCCGGAACGCTACGGGCTGCCGCGCGATGTGGCGCGCGGTCAGCAGAGCGGCGCGCAAGGCTGACAGGCCGTGCCCGCTCGCCTGCCGCTTACCTCGCATCCTGTATGTTGCGTGTCGGGATGGCCGGCGCGTCCACCGGCATCGCCATGATATGCGCGTCGAACAGGGCGATCTGGGCAGCGGTGAATCCCGCCTCGTGCAGACTGGTCGGCGGGACGGCATGCCCCTGTGCAAGCATGGCGCGGCAAAGCTCGGCATAGTCGCGTAAGGCTTGCAGTTCGGGCGCAGCCAACCGCTGGCGATCGGCGAATAACAGGAGGACGCCATGACGTGAGCCGCGTCTCAGCGCCGCCTCTGCCGCACGGACACCAAGCAGGATTGCGTCCCGCTCCCGCAACGTCAGGACAGGGGCGCTCATCGCCCGCTCTCCACTTTCTGCCCGGTGCAGCGGGCGGCGAAGGCGCACATGTCCGCCGCCCTGGCGATCCGCGGCCGCGATCTCACCAGCATGGGAGCGGCCGCTCGCCGCGCTCACGTGCGCGCTTGGCTTCCCGGTTGCAGCGGATCCGGTGCACCGTTTCCACATTATTCCGGGCCGCCTCCGCATTGTTCCGCTGCTGTTCGGCGGCATAGAGCGGCGCATTATCGCGACGCTGCTGCTGCGCGAGCATGCAGCGTGTATAATCCTTGCCGTCTGCGCCGAAGCGCTTGCAGGTGTCGCGATCTTCGCGATGCGCTCGGCGGCCCCAGTTTATTTGCGCCGATGCGCTTTCGACGACGGCTATGCTGAACAGCGCGGCGAGCATCATCGTGGCATGGTAGCGGGCGGGAAAATTCTGCCTCTTCATTCCTGATCTCCTGCGGCCGCTGCGACCGGCGGCATTGGCAGCAAAGCAGCTCAGGATTGCGTGAACATGGTCCCGGATCAGGACAGCCCATCAGAGGCGAATTCGACACGAACGAGCGCACCGCCGCCTGGCGCCTCCATGATCGCAACCCGACCGTCATGGCGCTCGATGACCTGCTGGACCAAATTGAGGCCGAGCCCGCTTCCGGTGGACCGGGGCCGGAGTCGATGGAACGGCTCGAACACGCGTTCGCGTTCCTCCGGCGGTATGCCCGGGCCGTCATCCTCCACCTCGAAACCCGTTCGCGTAACGCGCAGCACGACGTGACGTCCGCCATGCTCGATCGCATTCTGAACAAGATTGGTGACGACCCGTTCGATGGCGCCGGCATCGCCGCGAACGGACGACATGTCTTCGATCTGGACCTCGATGCTGCGTTCGGCGGCTATCAGCAGCGGTGCGAGATCGGCGGCGACCCGCCGTACCAGCGCGATGAGGTCGAGGCTCTCGTCATGCCGTTCGCTGTCGAGACGCTGGATATCGAGCATCTGCTCCGCCAGGTTGCTCAGCCGCTCCACATCGCCGCTCAGCTTGCGCGTGGCCGGATCCGTCGCGGTGTCCACCTTCAAACGCAGGATGGCGATCGGCGTGCGCAACTCGTGCGCGGCCGAGGCGATGAAGCGGCGCTGGCGTTCATAACCCTCGTCCAGCCGTTGCAGCGCGTCGTTCACGGCGCGAACGAGCGGGGCGATCTCGCTTGGCACATGCTCCTCGCTCAGCCGCCGGCCCCGTCGGTTCGTGTCGATCTGCTCGGCTTCCTGCGCGATCCTGAAAATGCCGGCCAGCGCCCGCCGAACGATCCACGGCGTCACGATGAGCGATATCAGCGCCAGCAGAATGAAGACGGGGATGACGATAAGGTTCGAAGCGAGCAGCACGATAAAGCTCACGCCGGTCAATTTGCCGTGCGCCAATATGGTCACCGGCCCGGCCGGCGCGACTTCGCGTCGGATGACGGCAGACAAACGATAGGGCGCTGATCGATCGCGCAGATGCGCATAGGACAGGCTCTGCAGTCGACCGAGCAGCGAAGCATAGTGGGGCGGGACACCGCCGAATGTGACGTTGCGGCCGCTATCATCTTCGGCGACGAACCACAGGTCGGGAGACTTTTCGCGGATCTTCGTGAGTTCGGGCGTTAGACGAACCGCGAGCGTTCCGTTGCTGCGACGGATGATGGCATGCGCGATCACCGGCGTGATCGTCTCGTCGGTATAAAGGCCGCCACTGTCCATGCGGAGTGCCAGCGCCATGAAGAAGGTGCACGAGACGAGCAGGGTCACCAGCTGAAAGATCAGCGGCTTGATGATCAGCGGCCGCTTGAGCGAGGGGGCCTTTCCGCTCACGACGCCGCCTTCAGCAGGTAGCCGACGCCCCGGATCGCGTGGATTTCCACGTGCGCGCCGGCCTCGGTCAGCTTTCGGCGAAGGCGCGATATGTGGGAATCGAGGGTGTTCGACTGCACCTCGTCATCGAACCCATAAACCGCCTGCTCCAGCGACTCGCGCAGGACCGTTCTTCCCCGGCGCTTCGCGAGCGACGCCAGGACGCGCAATTCCCGGCGCCGGAGTTCCAGCCGGACACCATCCACACTGGCTTCATCGTTTATCATATCCAGCACAAGCCGGCCGACCCGCACCTCGTCCGTCTCGTTTCTTTCGGAAGGACGCCGCCGCACCGCGCGGATCCGGGCGAACATCTCGTCGGCCGCAAACGGCTTGACGAGATAGTCGTCGGCCCCCTCGTCAAGCCCGGCCACGCGATCCAGCACGTCGCCGCGCGCGCTCAATATGATGACCGGCAGGCCGGGATGTTTGGTCCGCAGCGTTGCCAGGAGGGAAATCCCGTCCCCATCGGGCAAGGTGCGATCCAGCAAAACCAGGTCATATGTCCCCGTGATCGCTGCCTCCCTGGCAACGGACAGGCTGGCGGCATGATCGACGATGAAGCGCTCCTGCTCGAGCGCCAGACGCAGCGTGTCGGCAAATTCCAGTTCGTCCTCAACGAGCAGGACTTTCACGATTATACCTCACGACCAGAATATGCCGTCCCGATCCGCGCTGGCAGCATTCGGGTAAGGAGGGCAAAGGGCTATTGGCCTGTTACGATATCGGCATCGCATTGCCGCAACATTGCCTCGGAACTGTCGGGCTGCCGGGGCGGCGGTTTGGACGTGCGACGAATTGCGACGAAGGTAGACGCCGAACGCTCACGCCAGCGCCTCGGCATATCGGATGATGCTTTGATTTTGAACGCTTTCGATCAATTCGTCGGCACGCGCCAAAAGACGATGGAGTAATGGCGATCCGTTCGCTTCCGCATATCCAAGAGTGAGATCGACTGTGGGCGCGATGCCCTCAAGCGCTCTGGCAACGACGTTGGGCGTCAACATATTCTGCGCGTACAGCGGAACGAGAGTGACGCCGCCGGTGGACGCTACCAGCGACATTGCCGACGATATGTTCTCCCCCTCATATCGCGGCGTAAGGGTAATCCCGACCTTTGATGCATAATCCTGGATCACGGATTGCAGCACCGGCGACGTTCTCGCTGAGCTGACGTAAATCTCCCGGGCAAGATCCTGTGCCCGGATCTGTTTTTGCGATGCCAAGCGATGACCGGCCGGCAGCACGACGATCAGCGGCTCCTGCGCCAATAATTTAAAGGATATCCCCAACCTCTGTTTTTCCGGGCGCAGGAAAGCCATGTCGAGTTTTCCACGCATCAAGGCGAGCGCGAGTTCCGGGGAGGACAGGCTGCACAGCGTCACTTCGATCTCAGGCTCTTCCTCGCGGATGATGCGCAATAAATGCGGTAGCCAGGTGACCTCCAGCCCGACCAGAAACCCGATGGAGAGCACCGGTCGTATCGGTTGTGCCGCCCGTTGGGCGCCCTCGATCGCCGCTTCGACCTGGAGCAGCGCGAGCCGGGCGTGATCGAGGAAAACGCGGCCGGGCGGGGTCAGCACGACACCGCGCGCCTGCCGTTCAAGGAGTTTGACGCCGATTTCAAACTCCAGATCGTGAATTTGCCGGCTGAGAGAAGGCTGCGACGTGTTGAGCCGTCTCTGGGCAGCGTTCAGCAAACTTCCTTCCTCGGCGACGGCTATGAAATAGCGCAGATGACGAAGCTCCATCGATCGGCCCTTCCTATACCTGTCAGGCATAAGTCGAGCGTACAAAGTCTTTGTCACCAATAGAAGCGGGATTTAACCGTCGCTCTTGATCATGAAGGAGCTGCGAAGATGTCAAAAAAGTCGAAACCAACGATCATATTCTGTCATGGCCTTTGGGCTGATGGTTCCTGTTTCAGCAAGGTCATTCCAACTCTTCAAGCCGATGGCCTTGAAGTCATTGCTGTCCAATACGGTCTCGACTCTTATGAAGAGGATCTGGCGACGATCAGGCGCACCATGAACCGCGTGGGCAGCCCGGTCATTCTGGTCGGTCATTCTTATGGCGGGGCGACTATCACCGGCGCGGGGATGGACGCGAGGGTTGCCGCATTGGTTTATATCTCCGCTGTGGCACCCGATGCGGGTGAAACCGTGCAGGAACAACTCAACAAATATCCGTCGGACATCTTCGGCTATGTAGAAATTGCGGACGACCGCGCCTGGTTGCGACCGGATGGCACGCGCTTTTTCTGCGGGGATCTTCCCGACGAGGAGCAGAAATTGGTTTGGGCGACCCACTTCGCCCCCGACGCCGACGTGCTTAATCAGCAGAAGCTGACTTCCGACCAGGTCGCCTGGCGACACAAGCCCAGCTGGTACGTGCTCGCGACGCAGGACCATACGGTCCATCCTGACCTGCAACGCTGGGTCTCCAGCCGGATGGGCGCTCAAGTTACCGAGGTTGCGAGCAGTCACGTGCCGATGCTCTCACAGCCGGACGTTGTCATTGGCGTAATCCGCATGGCCGTCGCCGCAGTTCAGGATAGCTGACAGGCGTATCGGTGGGTCGATCGGGAGGCCGCAGGGTGGCCTCCCTTTCATAGGATGCCCGTCCTGAACGGCAGGACTCGATGCCACTTTCTGGCAGTGCGAATGCTTGCTAGTCCTTGCCCATGAAGAAACTTTTGTTCCTAGCGCTTGCCGCCGCGCTTGCCGCGCCGTCCATCGCCCGTCCGTTCACCCCGCAAGACCTGGTCGCCCTGTCGCGCGTGGGCGCGCCCGTCATATCCCCGGATGGTCGGTGGGTCGTGTGGGATCAGCGCGAAACCGATCTGGCCGCCAACAAGGGGCGTCGAGACTTGTGGCGGTTGGATTTGAAAAGCCGCGGCAGCGTGCCGCAGAAGTTCGCCTCTTCCGATGCGGAGGAAAGCGATCCCGCTTTCGGGCCGGATGGCGCGCTATATTTCCTGTCCAATCGCAAGGACGGGAACAATGCCGTGTGGCGGGCCACCATGGCCGGGGGAACGCCGACGCAGGTCACCGGTGCCTATGATCTGTCCGGCTTCAAGATCTCGCCGCGCGGCAACGCCATTCTGGTCTGGGCGGATCGGCCTGTGGGCGCCACGTCGCTCGATGCCCGCGTGGCGGAGAAGGGCAAGGACGCGGGCAGCGGTCGCACCTACGATCAATTGTTCGTCCGTCATTGGGACAGCTGGGCGGACGGCCAGCGTTCGCAGCTTTTCGTGCTGCCGCTCGCCGGCGGCAAGGCGGCCGGGCCGGGCCGGGCGATCGAGGGCGCTCTGGTCGGCGACACGCCGTCCAAGCCGATGGGCGGCGGCGAGGAGCTAGCCTGGAGTCGTGACGGCAGCACGGTCTATTTCGCGCTGCGGGAGGCTGGGCGGATCGAGCCGCTATCGACCAACCTCGATATCTTCGCCGCGCCCGCCGATGGATCGACGCCGCCGGTCAACCTGACGCCGGACAATAAGGGCACCGATACCGCGCCCGCGGTGTCGCCCGATGGCCGCTGGCTGGCGTGGACCGCGATGCAGCGGGCCGGCTATGAAGCCGATCGATTGGTGTTGTGGGTGCGCGATCTGCAGACCGGGCAGACCCGCGCCCTCACGGAAAAGTGGGATCGCTCGGTCGGATCGGTGAAGTGGGCGCCCAACTCGGCCAGCCTGTTCGTTACCGCCGAAGACACGCTGGATGTTCCGCTGTTCCGCGTCGATCTCGCGGACGGACAGGCGCATCGGTTGACCGGGGCAGGGCATGTCGGCGCATTCGAAGTGCAACCGAATGGCGGCCTGGTCTACGCGCTCGACAGCATCACGGCGCCCGCCGATCTTTACGCCTGGGCACCCAGCGGGAAAGTGACGCGGCTGACCAGCGTCAACGCCGCCAAACTGGCCGGCGTGGATGTGCCGGCGATGACGCGCTTCAACTTCAAGGGCGCCGACGGCGACACCGTCTGGGGCTGGGCGCTGCGTCCAGCCCAGCTCGCCGCCGGGGCAAAAGCCCCGGTTGCCTTCCTCGTCCATGGCGGCCCGCAGGGGACGTTCAACGACAGCTGGTCTTATCGCTGGAACCCGATGGCGTGGGCAGGGCATGGCTATGCGGTCGTCTCCGTCGATTTTCACGGCAGCACGGGGTACGGCCAGGCCTTCACCGATGCGATCAACCAGAGCTGGGGCGGCCGTCCGCTCACCGATCTGAAAGCGGGTTTGAAGGCCGCAACGGAGCGCTTCGATTTCCTTGCCGGGGACAATGTCTGCGCCGCCGGCGGCTCCTATGGCGGCTATATGATGAACTGGATCGAGGGCAATTGGCCGGATCGGTTCAAGTGCATCGTGCAGCATGACGGTGTGTTCGATGCCCGCGCCATGGCCTATGAAACCGAGGAACTGTGGTTCGACGAGTGGGAACATGGCGGCAAACCTTATTATGAGGATCCCGCCGCGTTCGAAAAATGGAACCCGGTCAACGACGTCCTCAAGTGGAAGACGCCGCAGCTCGTCATCACGAGCGAGAAGGATTTCCGCATCCCCTACACGCAGGGGCTTGCCGCTTTCACCGCGCTGCAACGGCGCAACATCCCGTCCAAGTTGCTCGTCTTCCCGGACCAAAATCATTGGGTGCTGAAGCCGAAAAATAGCCTTCAATGGTACCAGACGGTGTTCGACTGGATGGATCAGTGGACCGGAAATCGGGCCAACTGAACCATCCGCTCGATCGCCCGGTCTGGAGCGCGTTGACCACGCGCCAGGCGGGCATAAGCGAGCGGGCAGACGGGGCGGTACGGCTCCGTCGCGACATCGGCGTCTTCGCGGCTGCGGCGGATGCCGGCGCGGACAGCCGGTCGGCGCTTACCATGCTCGATTATAGTGACGACGGCCTGTGGCTGCTGGAGCGTGATGCGGTCGTGCCGCCGCCCGGTCTGATCGTCCATCATCGGGCGCCCTGTGTGCAGATGGTGGCGCACAGACTGGATATGCGCGCGTCGGACGTAGCGTTCGAAGACCTTACTGACGCCGACGCGCCCCAGATGTTTGCACTGGCGCGGCTGTGCGAACCCGGACCCTTCTTCGAACATACCAATCGTATGGGTCGCTTTATCGGCGTCAGGCATGAAGGTCGGCTCATCGCCATGGCCGGCGAACGATTGCAGCCCGAAGGCTATACGGAGGTCAGCGGGGTCTGTACCCATCCTCATCATCGGGGGCGCGGCTATGCGGCTGCCCTGATGCGGATCGTCGCGGCGCGCATTCTGGCGCGCGATGAAGTGCCGTTCCTGCACAGTTACGCGAGCAACGCCGGCGCGATCGCGCTGTACGAAGCCCTTGGCTTCCGCAACCGCGCTTCGATCATGCTGACGGTTCTGACCCGCGCGACCGGATGAGATGCGAACGCGGCACAATTGCGCCCAGCCCTAATGCCGGCAGCGCCAGCGCCGACTGATGTCAGTGCCGCAGCGGCGGCGGTACGTCCGGCCGTTCCCGTCCCGTCGTGGGATCGAAACGTATGTATCGGCCTTCGACCGTATCCAGCACGAAGCTGCCCCGCCCGTTGAACCCCATGTCGTTGGCCCAATGACGATGCGAGACGGTCTTCGGTAGCCGGGATGGATCCTTGATAACATCGCGCAATCGGATCCGAACCGGCACCGCACCCCGCCGATGAAAGACCAGCACGACGGTCTCGGGTCCGGCCTCCATGCTGAGAAGGGTCAGGCCCGGATACAGCTCGACCATAGCATCGCCGCTATCCTCCACCGCGAGGTAGGGGCTGACGATATGCGCGGTCCAAAGCCCTGTCCGCGTCCCACGGGGCCCTTTGCGCCAGATACTCGCGGAACGGTGATCGGGGCTTAGCGCGGCGCAGGCGCGATTCGCCAGGGAACATGTCAGCGTTCGTGGCGGCACAGGCGGTGAATCGGCAGCTGCGATCGTCGGGGTGAGCAAAAGCCAGCCGCAGAGAAGGGCACTCCGCGTGATTCTGGATATGTGTCTCATGCCGCCGTGCCGTGCAGGCTCGGCGAAGGAAGAACCTGTGCAGCGCCCGAATGACGCGTCACCGCATAGGTAAAGCCCGGCAGCAGCGCGAAGGCACCGATCCGGCCGTCCGCGCCAAGCGCCAGGAAGCCGACCTGCATGCCCTTAACCGCGTCGCCGCGCAGGCGGGCGATATGCTCCACCGCTTCGCGACATGCCGCCTGCGGCGACAGGCCCGCACGCATGGAGGCGACAACGCGCGCGGTGCCGGCGATCCGCGTTACCTCTTCGCCCACGCCGGTTGAGGCGGCGGCGCCGACGCCCTTTTCGATGAACAGGCCGCATCCGGCCTGCGGGCTGTCGCCCACGCGCCCGCGCATCTTGAAGGCCATACCGGATGTCGTGCATGCGGCCGCCATATGGCCGTCGCGTCCGCGCGCCATGATGCCGATCGTGTCATGGTTCAGCTTGGATCCCGGCGGCCCGGGCAGCGCATTCTCGATATTCGCGACCGGCCGATATTGCGACGTCTTCAACCAATCGCGCCACGCTTTCTCCGCCTCGGGCGTCAGCAGATTGGTCTTGGGCATGCCTTGATCGAGCGCGAAGCGGGTGGCGCCTTCGCCGACCAGCATCGTGTGCGGCGTCTTCTCCATCACCAGTCGTGCCACGGTGATGGCGTGAACCACGTCTTCCAGCGCCGCGACCGCGCCTACGCGGCCATCCTCGTCCATAATGATCGCATCCAGCGTCACATGGCCGTCGCGATCGGGATAGCCGCTATAGCCGACCGAATGATTGTTGGGGTCCGCCTCCGGCACCTTCGCCCCGGCCTCTACCGCGTCCAGCGCGCTGCCGCCAGCGCGGAAGGTGGCAAGCGCGGCCTCGTTCGCCGCCTTGCCGAAATCCCAGGTGGAGAGCACCGCCACCGGATCTGCCTCTGCTGCGAGCACGCCGCTCGTACCGGCCACGGCCACCGCCGCCGCGCCAAGGCCCATCATGGTGCGTCGTGTCGGCGCGTCGCTCATCCTGTCATGTCCCTTGCGGTTCGTGTCGAGTGTCGATCGCCGCGCGCATCGCGCGTACCTTGGCTATATCGGTGGCACGGCGCGGGCCGCTGGCAAAGCCCAGACGGATCACCGCGTCCGCAGGCGGCGGCATCGCCATACTGGCCGAGCCATGGACTTCGCGTGCGCCGGTTTGCGCCAGCAGTTGCGCGACATTGTCCGGCGAAATGCCCGCCCCGGGCATGATCGAAAGTCGCCCGCGCGCGGCCGCCACCATCTGCGCCAACGTGGCGGCGCCGGCGCAAGCGGACGGCGCGCCGCCGGAGCTCAGAATGTGATCATAGCCCAAGGCGCAGGCAATCTCGGTCGCGGCCACCGGATCCGGGGTCAGGTCGATCGCACGGTGCAGCACGATCCGGCCGTCCCGCGCAGCCTCCCGAAAGGCGGACAGCGCGGCACGATCCAGCTGCCCGTCGGCCTGCAACGCGCCCACGACCACGCCGGCCGCGCCTGCCGCCAGAGCAAGGCGAATTTCGCCGAGTATGAAATACAGGTCACCATCCTGCAGCAGGAAGCCGCCTGCGCGGGGCCGCACCATCGCATGGATCGCAAGACCGGATGCGACGGCGTGGCGCAGCAGGGCAGGGGACGGCGTCAGCCCGCCAAGCTCCAGCGCGGAACACAGCTCGATCCGGTCCGCACCGCCCGCTACCGCGGCATCCACGCCGGCGGCATCGTCTACACAGATTTCCAGCAGTACGGTCACAGCCAGACCTTATGGCGCGCCTCGCCCAGTGCCAAGCCAGGTCCGGATCAGATCGTCTGCAGACCATATTCCTTGATGGCGCCGATCAGCTGCCGATGCCGCGGCAGACGCGCGCGCATTTTCTGGGTCAGCGCGCGGTTCTCATCGAGCATGCGTCGGGCCAGCCGATCGCTCGCCACCACGTCTTCGGGCGCCACTTCGGTCCGGAATTGCATGCCGTACAATACATATTGATAGCTGGCGGCGGGAAACACCTCCTCCAGCCGATCGAACTCGTCGAAGAACCAGGGCGACTGATATTTCCACAAATGGAGCAGGTTTTTCAGCCTGTCGGGCACGCTTTTCGGGTCGACATTGTCGATCCAGAACGCGCTATCGGTGCGCTTCGTGAGCACATAATGCAGCTTCAGGAAGTCGATAATGCGGCCCCAGCGATAGGATGTGACGTCGTTGAAGCGCTTCGCGACGATGTCCATCACCCCACGATTGGCGGGAAGCTGCTCCGCAATCAGCTTCGCGGACATCTCGATCAGCACGATCGCGGACGCTTCCAACGGCTCCAGAAAGCCTGCCGCAAGCCCGATCGGTACGACATTATTCTTCCAGAATGTCTCGCGATGTCCCGCTTTGATCGGGATTTTCCGCACCGAAAGGCCATCCATGGCCGGTCCGATATAGGCCCGCAACGCGTCTTCAGCCTGGGCATCGGTCGTGTGGCTGCTGGAATAGACGTGGCCGACGCCGCGCCGCGTCGGCGTGCCAATGTCCCAGATCCAGCCCGCCGATTGCGCGGTCGAGATCGTGTGCGTTGCGATCGGCGCATCCTCGTCCGCATAGGGCACCTGCACCGCCAGTGCGGTGTCGCAGAACAGGATATCGCTGCAGTCGCGGAACGGTATGCCCAGCGTCTTGCCGATCAACAGCGCGCGAAAGCCCGTGCAATCCACGAAGAGATCGCCTTCGATCCGGCCCGCCTGCGGCGTGACGACGGCGGTGACATCGCCATTTTCCGCCTGTTCGACCTCATCGACGTCGGCCAGAATATGCCGAACGCCCAGCTTGGTCGTGCAATGGCGCTGCAGAAAGGGCGCGAATTTGCCTGCGTCCAGATGGTAGGCATAGTTCGCCAGCCCGTCATATTCGGGCGTCGTGATCAACTTGGGACCCAGATTTTCGTCGCACAATTCGCCTTGGGGGCACACCGCATCGCAGAAACTGGTCTGCGAATGCTGGTGCAGCCAATGCGGCACCAAGTTTACGTCGGCAAAGCCGTGCGGCAGCATCAGCGGGTGATAATAGCCGTCCCCTTCTTCGCCGGTGGTCCATTTTGCGAACCAGGCGCCCTGCTTGAAGGCGGCGTCGCATTCCCGGAAGAAGTCGGTTTCCCGGATGCCCATCTTCTGCAGCGTGCCGCGCAGGGTCGGCCAGGTGCCTTCGCCGACGCCGATGATCGGCACATTCGGCGATTCGACCAGGGTCAGGCTGAGCGTCCCGGCCGCGATCCGTGCCTGATGGCGCGCCGCGATGATCCCGGCGGAAAGCCAGCCGGCGGTGCCGCCGCCGACGATCACGATGCGCTGAACCCGGTCCGCCATCTATATCCCCTCCTGCTTGCTCTCGTTTCCCGCTTCCTATCATCATTCCAAAGGCCGCGGCTATGCCGACCGACACGTCCTTGGCGGTCCTTGCAGCGGTCTGTATTGCAGACGTGAAAAGACAAAGCGTGGCGTCTGTGCGCCTCAGCAAGAGAGAGGAAAAGGGGCATAATGACGCAGCTGGAAATGCTCAATCAGCACACGCATGCGGGTCTGCACCTGCGTCCCTGGGAGGATACGGGGCGCAATTTCGTCCCGCTCGCGGCGTCGGAATTCACGTCCGCCGCCGCTTATTATCCCATCCTGCTGACCAAGAATGCGCAGACCGGGCAATTCTATGCGGGGGCCATGCTGGGCCTGAAGCCGGGCGAAAATCTGTTTCTGGACGAGCGGGGCAAGCTGTTCGGCTACCGCCCGCTGGACCTGGAACGGCAGGCTTTCTTCATCTCCGGCGAAGAGATTGCGGTCGACCGGGCCCACCCCCGGCTGGGCGAGGGCGACGGCACGCCCTTGTTCGAGGCGGACGGCCGTCCGGCCGATCCGCTCCGTCGCATCCAGGGTGCGCTGGCACAGCTGAACAGCGGCATGGCCGAAACCGAAGTGTTTCTACAGGCAATGCTGTCCGCCGAACTGGTCGAACCCATTGAGATCGCGCTCAATTTCGACGATGGCGAGCAGCTGATCCTGGAAGAATTATATACGGTCAGCGCGGACCGACTGAAGCAATTGCCTGACGATCAGGCGCTGGACCTGTTCCGGCGCGGCTATCTCCAGCTGGCGTATGCCCAGATTGCGTCGGTGAAGCAGATCGGAAGTCTCGCGCGCCGCCGCAACGACCGCCTGTCCTGAGGGCAGGGGGATGCCGCAGATCCTTGAATATGCGGCCGTCGATGGGCTCGATGCCGAGACATTTCTCCGCGAGGTGGTCGCGCCATGCCGTCCGCTCGTCTTGCGCGGGCTCGTTCGCCAATGGCCGGCGGTGCAGGCCGGGGGCGTATCGGCCGCAGCCTTTGGCGAATATCTCGCCCGCTTCGCGGCAGATCGTGAGATGGAGGCGTTCATCGGGGACGCTGGCGTCGCGGGGCGGTACAATTATTCGGACGATCTGACCGGTTTCAATTTCGAGCGGTGCACCATGACGCTGCGGGCCGCGCTCGAACGCATCCTGACGCAGCCGCGCAACGGTGAAACCGTCTATGCGGGATCGCTTTCCGTCGCGCATTTTCTGCCCGGATTCGCGGCGGAAAACGGCGTGTCGCTTCTGGCAAATGCCGCGTCGCCACGGATCTGGCTTGGCCATGCCTCGCGGGTCGCAACCCATTATGACGCCTTCGACAATCTCGCCTGCGTGATCCTGGGCCGGCGGACATTCACGCTCTACCCGCCGCAGGCGATCGCCGACCTGTATGTCGGCCCGATCGACCATACGATGGCGGGCCAACCGGTCAGTCTGGCGACGTCTGCCGCAGCGAACGATCCGCGCTTTCCCCGTTTCGCGGCGTTACGGGATCAGGCGCTGACAGCGCAGCTTGAGCCGGGCGATGCCCTGTATCTGCCCAAATTGTGGTGGCATCAGATCGAGGCGACCGCTCCGGCCAACGGGCTGATCAACTATTGGTGGGACGCCTTCAGCAGCGGACCCGATGCGCCCCACACCAGCATGCTGCTCGCGATGATCGCCATTGCCGAGCGGCCGCAGCCCGAACGCGACGCCTGGCGCGCTTTCTTCGATCATTATGTGTTCCGCAGCGCGGGCCATCCTTTGGCGCATCTGCCTGTGGAACAGCATGGCATTCTCGGCCCGCTCAAGGCCAATTACGGGCGGATCCGCGCCTATGTGATGCAGATGCTGCGCGGCTGACCATGGCCGCGCAGCATCCGCTCAGGCGGTGGCGGGTTTGAGCTCCCAATAGGTCGCGTAGCGCTCATGCGCGATACGGTAATAAGGCACGAGCCGCACCGGTTTGCCGTCCGCCGCTGCTACCGTGAATTCAAGCGGCTGCTGTGCGGGGCGGATGCTCGCCGCCAGCGCATCGGGTTCGCCCGCCAGTTGCGGCGCCGCGAACGGCGTATCGTTGTAGCTGCCATATTTGCGTTCGTTGACGATGATATCGGCGCCGGGTGCCAAACCGTCTTTGCCGAGCGCGCCGGCCAGCACCAGCGGCCCATAGGTGAATGCGGCAATGTCCGGCGCCGCGGGCGCGGTTTCGGCGGCCGTCGTCATCGCCAGCTGGAGCGTGACTTCGTCGCCGTTCTTCCAGGTACGCCGTACGTCGAGATAGCGCCCCGGCGCAGTCGATCGCTGGACTTCGGTGCCGTTGACCAGGATCGCCGCGCTGCGGCTCCAGCCCGGATGGCGCAGCTTCAGCGTCAGATCGGCCGGCCGCTGCAGCGTCCAGCGCAGCGTGGTGGACGGCGCCTCCGGGAAGCGGGTTACCTGGGTCAGCTGTGCGCCCTTGTCCTTCCACGTGACAGCGGAGGGCACGAACAGGTTCACATAGAGGGTGTTGTGATCGTGAAAGTAGATGGAGTCGCGATATTTGACGTGGTTCTCCATGCCCGTCCCGGTGCAGCACCAGAAGGACTCCTCGGGCGTATGGTACAGCTTCATGTAGCCCGGTCGCGCGCCCTGGAAATAAGTGGCCATGCCGCTGTCGGGATCCTGTGACGCAAGAATACCATTGTACAAAGTGCGCTCATAATAATCCGCATAATCGGACTGCGGGTCGTGCAGGAACAACGCCCGGGTCAACTTCAGCATATTGTGCTGACAGCAGGTTTCCGACCCTTTCGCGGAGAAGACATGCTCCCGGAAATCCGCCATCGGGAAGAAATGTTCATTGTCGCCATGCCCGCCGGTGGCGAAAGAGCGGGTGCGCGACACCGTGTTCCAGAAGAAGGTGGCGGCATCGCGATATCGGATATCGCCGGTGGCTTCGTAGACACGCTGGAAGCCGATGATTTTCGGGACCTGCGTATTGGCGTGCAGGCCGTCGAGCTGATCGCGATGTTTCGCCAGCGGCTCCAAGAGCATCTTGTGCGAGAAACGCTGGGCCAGCGCACGATAGTCGTCCTTGCCGGTCATGAAATACAGATCGGCATAAATCTCGTTCATGCCGCCATGTTCGGTTGCCAGCATCGCTTCGAATTGCGCGTCGGACAGCGGCCGCGTGGCGACGACGCCCCAATCTGCCAAGCGTAACAGTACGGCGCGCGACGGCTGGCTGTCGGCCAGCAACGTCGCGTCGCGGAGCCCGGCATAGACTTTGTGGAGGGTGTACCAGGGAACGCCCGTGATCTTGTCGCCGCGCAAATGAGCGGAAACCAGGGCCGCGCCATCCGGAAACGCGCAGACCAGGCCCGATCCCGACGCCTGCTGGCAGGCGGCGAGCTCATTGGCGATATAGTCGATGCGCTGCCGATAGCGCGCATCACCGGTCGAGCGGTATGCGAGCGCGCAGCCCGAGAGATAATGGCCAAGCGTGTGGCCATGACAATTGATGTCGGCCCAGAGCGGGTCAGATTCCCAGCCGCCATAAGCAGGCGCCTTCGGTTGCAGCCCGGCATTCACGCGGAAATTGTGCAGCAACCGATCGGGTTGCAGCCGGATGAGATAGGCCTCGGTCTGGCGCTGGGCATGCAGGAAGGGGCCATCGCCCAACGTCACATCGGCCATGTCAAACGGCGTGAGCCGCGCGTTGGGTTGGCTCCCGACGGCTTTCTCGTCCGCTGTCGCCGCGCGCGCGGTCATGGGAAGCGCCCAGCTGGCGACCAGCGCGCCGACGCCCGCATTGGCCAAAAAGCGGCGGCGGCTCTGGCCCGCGCGGTCAGCGTGCACGTGCGGCACTATCCTTCTCCTTCGACATAATATTATCGGCCATTCAGGCGGTTAAAGACTGCGGTGCCGCGACGGAAGCGCAACCGGTCCGTAACCGATAAAATTCTATGACGATCGTCACTTTGGCGGTCAGCGCAGATGATCGGCCAGAAAATCGACAAATACCCGGACGCGTGCCGGCAGGCTGTTGCCGCCGACGAAGACGGCGTGGATCTGCTCGACATCGCCGGGATTGTAATCCTCCAGAACAGGGACGAGCCGTCCATCGGCAAGATCTTGTATCACGCTGAACGCACCGACCCGCGCGATACCGATGCCGATGGCGGCGAGCTGGCCCAGCGTCTCTCCATTATTCGCCTCGATACTGCCGCGAACCGAGAGCGTAAAATCCTGGCCGTCGCGCCGGAACGGCCAGATCGGTTCGGCGCGCCGGAAGTTGAAGTTCAGGCAATTGTGACGGTGGAGGTCCTCCGGCGTGAGCGGCGTGCCGTGTGCCGCCAGATAGGCTGGCGATGCGACGATGATGCGGCGTGTTTCCCCCAATTTGCGTGCGGTCAGCGTACTGTCGGCCAGCGGACCGAAGCGCACCGCGACATCCGCCTGGCCGGCCGCAACATCGAGCAGACTATCGGTGAGCGCGACGTCGATCAGAATGTGCGGATACAAAGCGGAGAATTGCCCGAGCAGCGGGACAACGCACAAGCGGCCGTGCGATAAGGCCGCGCTGATGCGCAAGCGGCCGCGTGGGGCGCCCTGATCGGCAATCTGCTGTTCCGCGTCGTCCAGATCGGCCAGGATGCGGCGCGCAGCCAACAGGTAGGATTGCCCCTCGGCCGTCAGACTGAGCGCGCGGGTGGAGCGCAGCATCAGACGGACGCCCAGCCTTGCCTCGATGCGGTCCAGGGTGCGCGCCACCGCGGACGGGCTGAGATCCAGTTTCCGGGCCGCGGCGGAAAAGCTCCCTAATTCCGCGACGACGGCGAAAACCGCCATTTCGCGGGCGCGATCCGCGCCGGCCAGCTTTGCGTTCAATGCACAAGTCCTTCGTGTCGGCAGGGGCTACCCGGTCTTTCCGGCAGCGTCCATCTTTGATCACGACGACATAAGCGAAAGGTCAATCCATGGAATATCGGCAGCTGGGATCCTCCGGCCTGCGGGTGCCCGAACTGAGTTTCGGCACCGGGACGTTCGGCGGCGAGGGACCGTTGTTCAGCGCCTGGGGCAGAAGCGATGCGGTCGAGGCGCGGCGGCTGATCGACATCTGTCTGGAGGCCGGGCTGACCTTGTTCGATACGGCCGATGTCTATTCGCATGGCGCGTCCGAGCGGATCCTCGGCGAAGCGATCCAAGGCCGCCGCGATGCCGTGCTGATCTCCACCAAGGCCGGATTGCCCATGGGAGAGGGGCCGCAGGATTGGGGCGCGTCGCGGGCACGGCTGCTGCGTGCCGTCGAGGACGCGTTGCGCCGGCTGGGCACCGACCATATCGATCTCTTTCAGCTGCATGCCTTTGATGCGTTCACGCCGACGGACGAGGTGATGAGGACGCTGGATCTGCTGATCACCGCGGGCAAGATCCGCTATGGCGGTGTTTCCAACTATCCCGGTTGGCAGGTCATGAAAGCGCAGGCGGCCGCCGCGCGCCATGGTTGGCCGCCCCTGGTGGCGCATCAGGTTTATTATTCGCTGATCGGCCGGGCCTATGAGGCGGACCTGATGCCGGTCGGGCTCGATCAGGGGATCGGCGCGCTGGTCTGGAGCCCGCTTGGATGGGGGCGGTTGACCGGGCGGATTGGCCGGGATCGGCCGATCCCGGAAGGCAGCCGCCTGCATGAAACGGCGCAGTTCGCGCCGCCGGTCGAGTCCGAGCACCTGTACACCGTTATAGACGCACTCGAGCGGATCGCGGCGGACACCCGCAAGAGCGTGCCGCAGATCGCGATCAACTGGTTGTTGCGCCGCCCGACGGTGGCATCGGTCATCATCGGCGCGCGCAACGAAGATCAATTGCGCGATAATCTCGGCGCGGTGGGATGGGTGCTGACAGCCGATCAGGTCGCCGCCCTGGATGCCGCCAGCGATGTGCTGCCGCCTTATCCGCATACGCCGTACCGCCAACAGGCCGGCTTCGCCCGCCTCAATCCTGCGCTTGTCTAAGGAGGACGATGATGAAGCTCAATCCGGGGCTGCTCGCGCTGGCAGCGGGTGCTTTCGGCATCGGGGTGACGGAGTTCGCGCCGATGGGCCTGCTGCCGGTCATGGCGAAGGATCTCGATGTCACGATACCCGCCGCGGGGTTGCTCATCAGCGCCTATGCGCTGGGCGTCGTGATCGGTGCACCCGTGATGACGTTGACGACGGCTCGGCTGCCGCGCCGCACGCTGCTGATCCTGCTTGCGGGCATCTTCACACTTGGCAACCTGTTGGCGGCGGTGTCGCATAGCTATGCGGCGTTGCTGGCGGCGCGGATATTGACCTCGTTCAACCACGGGGCGTTCTTCGGGATCGGCGCGCTGGTTGCCGCAAGCCTGGTGGCGCCGCACCGGCGCGCAAGTGCGGTGGCCGCCATGTTCATGGGGCTGACCATCGCCAATGTCGTGGGTGTACCGCTGGCGACGTGGGCGGGCGAACATCTCGGCTGGCGGACGTCCTTCTGCGGGATCGCGCTGCTCGGACTGGTGATCATGGCATCGCTGCGGCTGACCCTGCCGGCACTTCTGGCTGCGGAGGGCGGGAATGCCGGTGCTGAGCTGCGGGTGTTGCTGCGGAGAGAGGTATTGGGGGCTCTGGCGCTGACAGTGGTCGGATCCAGCGCCATGTTTACCGTCTTCACCTATATCGCGCCCATCCTGCGCGGCGCGACGCAGGCGTCGCCTGCGTTCGTGACGGCCATGCTCGTCATCTATGGTCTTGGCCTGACGGCGGGCAATTGGCTGGGCGGAAAGTTCGCCGATCGATCGGTCGACCGCACCCTGATCGTCACGCTTGGATCGCTGTGCGCCATCCTGATCGCATTCGCTGTGCTGATGGCCCACCCGGTGCCGACGATATTGCTGATCTTCCTGTGGGGTGTGGCGAGCTTCGCGTTGGTGCCCCCACTACAGGTGCAGGTGATGGCGGCCGCAGCCGAGGCTCCGAACCTGGCATCGGCCGTCAACATTGGCGCGTTCAACCTCGGCAATGCGCTTGGCGCGGCATTGGGCGGCGGCGTGATCGCCATGGGCTGGGGCTATCCGGCGGTCTCGGTTGCCGGTGCGGCAACGGCGGCGATCGGGTTGTTCGCGATGCTTTTTGTTGCGCGACGTAAATCGCGCAGCGCGAGCCGGCTTTGCCTAGCCGCATAGGTTCGCCGCGACCCGATTTTGCCGCATGCTCCGACGTCGCCTGGGGCCGTGACGATAGTCGCCGTTTGCGGTGCGAGACGATTACAATTGTAACCAAATCCTATTGCGATGCCCGCCTGCAGGTAAGCAACTGCAAAGACGGGGATTCTCGACTGCTGCTAATAGGCAACACCGTCGAACGGCAAAAAAGTTCCGCACCGAGAAAAAAACCAAGGCGATCGCCCGTTGGAAGGGTCGCCGCTCTGATGGGGTGTTGCACGCGAGAAACAGGTTTCCCGCAGTATGTTGCCCTGATGCAGGTCTCGTTTGCGCCAGCCCGGCCAACGGTCTTATTCATCAAACAGCAACAAAGGGGCGGACCAGCCCCAATCGGGGAATCGAGATGTTAGTCGTAACCACACCTTTCGCACGGCGGGTCCGCTCGCTGTTGATCGGCCTCCCGCTTGCCACCGGTCTGGCCACGGCCCTTGCCGCACAGACGCCGACGCAAGGCGATGCCCAGACGGGGGACCCGGTCCAACAGGCGGCCGACGCGCCGGAAGTGCAGCAGGAAATTGTCGTAACCGGATCGCGCATCTCGCGCCCAACGCTCGCGTCGCCCATTCCGGTTACGACGCTGTCGGGAGCGGATCTCGCCAAAACGGGCCAGATCAACATTGGTGACCAGCTGACCCGTCTCCCGTCGCTGAGCACCAGCTTCAACCAGGCCGGATCGGTTGCATTTATCGGCACGTCGGGTCTGAATATTCTTGATCTGCGCAGCCTGGGTTCGTCGCGTACGCTGGTACTGGTCGACGGCCGTCGCCACATCACCTCGCAAGAAGGCGAGTTCCTGGTTGATACGAATACGATCCCGAACGACCTGATCGACCGCGTCGACATCGTGACTGGTGGCAGCTCGGCCGTATACGGCTCGGACGCCATGGCGGGTGTCGTCAACTTCGTCCTGAAAAAGAATTATGACGGCATCGGCTTCAACGCCCAGGGTGGCATCACGTCGCATGGCGATCGTGGCACCTACAAGCTGTCAGGCGTGTTCGGAAAGAACTTCGCCGAAGGGCGCGGCAACATTGCCGTCGCGCTGGAATATGACCAGGCGCAGATGGTGACTTATGCCGATCGCAATGGGCTGACCGGTGCCTTTAGCGGGCGCAAACAATTCCAGCAGGTCGACAATCCTGCGGCCGACAATACCATTCCAGATCGCCAGTTCCTGACGGGAATCCATAGCTACGGCTACGCCCAGGGTGGCAACTTCATCGCTTACAACGGCGGCAGTGTTCGCTCGTGCGCAGGCGGCGTTGCCGCTGCCTGTCTGCCCAACGGTTTCCCGCGCATCTTCGCATTCGCGCAGAATGGGTCTCTTAACGAGATCAATTATGGACGTGATTTCCGCCCGGCCGGCTCCAACAACAATCAGGGCGGCGATGGGTCGACCTTGTTTGAAAATGGCACGCTGTTGCCGGCCTATAAGCGTTACGTCGCCAACGTCATCGGTCACTACGATGTGTCTGATGCCTTCCGCCCCTACTTCGAGGCGAAGTTCGTTCGCGTAAATTCGTTCAACCGTAGCAGCGGCACCTTCTCGCAGGGCGGCGGCCAGGGGGCGGATGAAGAATCGTACAACGATCTCACTGTCACACCGATTCAGCTGGATAATGCCTTCCTGACGCCGCAGGCGCGCGGCGTCATCCAGTCGCTGCTTCCCGCCGGCTCGAATTTCTTCACCCTCAACCGGGCCAATGACGATCTCGGCACGCGTGATGAGCGTGATCGCCGCGACACGTGGCGCGTCGTGGGCGGTGTGCAAGGCACGTTCAACGACGACTGGAAATATGACGTTGCGGTAAATTATGGCGAGCTGAAGACCCGTAGCTCGTTCTACAACAATCGCATCGAGCAGAATTTCTACAACGCGATCGACGCGGTCCGTAACTCGGCAGGTCAAATCGTGTGTCGCATCAACCAGACCAGCGTGACCGATCCAAATTGTCGCCCGCTTAACCTGCTGGGCGAAAATGCGACTGCGCAGACACCACAGCAGCGCGCTGAGGCGTTGGCGTATGCGTTCACCACCTCACACCGGAAGGGCAAGGCGACCGAGCTAGACATCACCGCCAACGTCACGGGCGACAGTTCGCAGCTGTTCGAACTGCCGGGCGGCCCGGTGCGTTTCTCCCTCGGCGGCGAATATCGTCGCGAGACGGCGTCCTACGCCTATGACGAGTTGGTGAAGTCCGGTGCCACGTTCCTGAACGCAATCCCCGATTTCAACCCGCCGTCCTTCGCAGTGAAGGAGGCCTTCGGCGAAATCGAATTCCCGATCCTGCGCGATCGTCCGTTCTTCCAGGAATTGACGATCAATGGAGCGGCCCGCGTTTCCGACTATAAGGGTTCGGCGGGCACGGTCTGGGCCTATAATGGCGGTGTGGTCTACGCGCCGGTCAACGACATTCGCTTCCGTGTGAATTATTCGAAGTCGGTTCGCGCGCCGACGCTGGGCGACCTGTATGCGTCCAACTCGATCAATTATGCCGGTGTGACCGATCCCTGCGACGTCAACTATATCGACAAGGGTTCGGCAACGCGTGCTGCCAACTGCCGTGCCGCCGGCGTTCCGGTGGGCTTCGAGAATTCGGTCACGCGGGGCAGCACGCTGCAGATTTTGTCGGGTGGCAACCCCGATCTGAGCATCGAAAAGTCCCGTAGCTGGACCTACGGCGTGGTATTGCAGCCGCGTTTCATTCCCGGCCTGTCGGTGACCGTCGATTATTACGACATCAAGATCCGCTCGGTGATTGCGTCGGTCGACGCGCAGGACATTTTGAACGGCTGCTATGATGCTGCCGATCTGAATAATTCCTTCTGCTCGTTGATCTTCCCGCGTGCCGCTGGCGGTGACTTCCAGCAGCCGGCGCTGCTGCAGTCGTCGCTCAATTTCTCGGCCGAACGCGCCAAGGGTATCGACGTTGATGTCGCCTATAATCACAGCTTCGATAGCGACAACCGCCTCGCGCTGCGGTTCATCGGTACCTGGAATCGCTTCCGGACGGACTATCCGTATATCGACGATCCGTCGCGGCCTCAGCGTCTGAAAGGGACGCTCGGTCAGCCGAGCATCCAGTTCAACGTGGATGCGGATTACACCTTCAAGGCGCTGACGGTCGGCTACACGTTCCGGTATCTCGGCAAGCAGTCGATCACCGATTACGAGACGCAGCATGTTGTCGCCGGTCTCGATGGGACGCCTTATGATCCCTTCTACGCCGATCGTAAGAACTATCCGCATGTCGTGTACCACGATGCCCGTTTCAACGTACGCGTCGATGAGCGGATGAGCGTCTACGGCGGCGTCAATAACATCGCGGATCGCAAGCCGCCGCTTGGCCTGATCGGTAACGGCAGTGCGTATAACGGCTACGACACGATCTACGACAATATCGGCCGGTTCATGTATCTGGGCGTGCGTGTGAAGATCTGACGAGAATGGCCTGATCGTCGCCGGTGGAGAGGCTTCTGCCGTCCACCGGCGATCCAGGTTTCAGCGTCAGACTTTCCGAGCGGTGCTTCGGATGGGGAACAGCGATTCTGCTGCGAACCTTCCTGAAGCGCCGCTTTGGTGCGTTTGGGCCTGACACGTCCGCACATCATGCCGCGTGCGCGCCACGCGCTAGACGGGCGGCATACGCTTCGAACGATCGCGGCGGTCGTCCCAACGCCTCTTCAATTCCATGCGCCAAGCGGCTGTGCGGCCGTCCAGCGTAGCGGTGAACAGGTCCATCATCATCGCGACCATGTCTTCCGGAAGGCCGTTGCCCCGCAGGTGATCGGCAAAGGCGGCTTCATCGATTTCGTGGCACGCAATTACGCGGCCCATGGATCGGCTCAGGATGGTGCAGGCGTCGGGAAAGCGGAGCAGTGCCGGGCCGGTCACCTCATAGACCCTGTGGTCGGTCGTCGTGCCTGTCAGGAGGGCGATCGCGACATCGGCGATATCCTCCACATCGACGAATGGCTCCGCTGCCGTCCTGCAGGGGATGACGAGATTGCCGTGGGCAATCGCCTCCGCGAGGAAGCTTTCCGAAAAATTCTGGGCGAACCAGCTCGAACGGATTACCGCCCAGGGAATTCCGGCGTTTGCCAGCGCCTGCTCCGCTCGCAGCGCGCCGGGCTCGCCGCGGCCGGATAACAAGACGACCCTTTGCAGATTTTGCGCGCGGGCGATGCTCGCCAGCCGGCCGATCCGTTCCGCCGCCCCAGGCACCGACAGATCGGGCTGGAAGGTCAGATAGGCCTGCCCGGCGCCGGCCACGGCCTCTTCCCAACCGCGCGGGTCGTCCCAGTCGAAGGCAGGGACGATCGATCGGGAGAGGGACCGGATCGGTAATCCGAGATGGCGCAGCCGGTCCGCCACGCGACGGCCGGTCTTGCCGAGACCGCCCAGGATCGCGACGGGTTTGGGTGCCTGGGTCATTATTCTGCTCCGCGGCGCAGCTGAAGATAAGCGGTGCCCCATGTGTCCAGCGCGTCCATGATGTCGGCAAGTTGCTCGCCCTGCACCGTCAACCGATATTGTGCATCGTCGACGCCGCGGGCGATCACCCCATCCGCGCATAATTCGCGCAGATGGCGCGTGAGCGTCTGATCGCTGATTCCCGCCACCTCGCGGCGGAGTTCGCCATAGCGGCCGCGCCCTTCGTGAATGCCGCGCAGGATCGAGGGTTTCCACTTGCCGGAAATCACGCCGATCGCGGTGCGGACGGGGCAGGTGCGCTCGAGCAGGCCGAGTGGGCGGGAATGGTCGGACTGGGGTTCCATCCCGGCAATGTGCCGAACAGGCGGCCGGCGATCCACGGCCATTTACGTGAGTGCCCGGCACGTCGGCCGGGCACATCATCTGGCTTCGACGATCAGGCGGGTTTCTGTCCGCCGTTGGTGGTCTTGGCCGGGGCGGGGGGCGGGGTGATCTTGCCGCTGCCGGCGAGCATGCCGTTCAGCGAGCCGCCACCCATCCCGAGTTCCGCCATCAACCCGTCGATCAATGGGCCACCGACGCGGTAACGCATGGCGGCGGCGACGGCGGCATCAGCCAGATTGTCCTGTCCGCCGGCGCCCGCACCGTCGCCGGGCGCGTCGCCATGCAGGCCGCGCGCGTCGAGGATGCTGATCTTGTCGATATTCTCCATCGGCTTGGCGGCCGCACTGATGATCGCCGGCAGCGCCTCCAGCATCGCCTTGCGGACGAGCAGCGCGGTCTGTGCGTCGTTCAGCAAATTGGTGGCCTCGTTCAGCAGCGCCTGACCGGCTGCGTCCACCTTGAACGCCGCCTCGCGTCCTTCGGCGCGGGCCTTTTCGGCATCGGCTTCGGCGGTGGCCTCCGTCCGTAGCGCGACCGCGCGGGCTTCGGCGGCTTCCTTCTCGGCCGAGGCCGCGACGGTGATGCCGACCGCTTCTTCCTGCGCGCGCTGGGTGGCGGCGATCACGGCCACATTCTTGTTACGATTGGCGATTTCGGTCGCCTTCGCCGTGGCGACGCTTTCCTCGGCGCGGACGGCCAATGCGCGCGCTTCGTTCGCCGCTGCGGTCGCGGTCGATTCCTCCTCGGACTTCTGCGCGGTCTGGACGGCGGTGGTGATGCGCGCGATCTCGATCGTGCGGTCGCGCTCGATCGTCGCGGTCTGAATGGCGCCGTCGCGGGCGATCGTGGCGGTCTGAATGACTTTGTCCGCTTCGGTCTGTGCGACCGTCTGCGCCTGGGCGGCGGTGATGCGCGCGATTTCGGCCAGCCGGGTCTGCTCGGCCTCGGCGGTGGCGATTGCGGTGGCCTGTTCGGCGCGGCGAGCGGACAGCGTCTGCTCCTGCGTCAAGCGCGCCTGTTCGGCCGCCTGGGCGATTTCGAGCGACTGGTTGTTCGCTTCCAGATTGCGCTGTTCGATCTCGACGCGATTGGTCGCGACAATATCGTTGCGGATCTTCTTGCGCTCTTCGATCGTGCGGGTCAGCACGGTCAGGCCTTCGGCGTCGAACGCGTTGTTTTCATTGAAATGTTCGAACGCCGTCTGGTCGAAATGCGTGATGCTGACCGATTCCAGCTGGAAGCCGTTCATGTCCAGATCGGTCATCAGCGCCTCCTGCACCTTCTGGATGAAGTCGGCGCGGTTGGCGTGGAGATGCTCCATCGTCATCGTCGCGGCGACCGAGCGCAGCGCCGAGACGAGCTTGCCGTCGAGCAGCGATTTGACCGCATCCGCGCTGTTGACCGAATCACCCAGCGTCTGCGCCGCAGCGGCGATGGATTGCGCGTCCGGCTTCACCTTGATGTGAAACAGGCCGACGACATCGACGCGCAGCTTGTCGAGCGTGATCAGCGCATCCTTGTTGAGGCGCGACACTTCCAGCTTCACGGTGGTCAGGCGCACCTGCATCAATTCGTGCAGCACGGGGATGACCATGATGCCGCCGTTCAGCACGACCTTCTCGCCGCCAAAGCCGGTGCGGATCAGCGCGACATCCTTGGTCGCGCGCCGGTACAGCCGTGTCAGCACGATGCCGATCACGATCAGCGCCAGCAGCACGATGCCGGCGTAGATCAGAATATTCATCAGTGATTCAGGCACGTCACTCTCCCCGTTAATACTGCGACGATAGACTAGATCGGGCGGAAATGCGTGTCCGCGTCCGGCAGCGCGAAGAACAGGCTGCCGTCGCGGCGCACCAGCAATGCGGTTTCGCCCGATTGGATCTGGTCGGCATCGTCATGCGGCTCGACCATGATGAAATGGGCCTGGCCATATTGATCCACGACTTTGGCACGCGCGGGCGCGCCGCGGCGCGCGGTGCCCTCCAGGATCGTGCCGCGATAGCGCAGCAGATCGTCGGTCGAAATGGCGCTGCTCTCATAGCCGGGCATGATCCGCGCCAGACCATTGGCCGCCAGCGTATTGAGCAGCGCGCCGGCGATCAGGGCGCCGCCCGCCGCCACGCCCCAGGGTAGAGGCCCGCCGGCGGCGGCGGTCGCGATCTGCTGAATGGCGGTTCCGGTCAGCGTGAAGCAAGCGAGAAGCGAGGTCAGCCACACCAGGATCGGTAGCTCCCCGCCCAAACCAAGCCAGTCCAGCAGGCCGCCCGCGACGTGGTGTCCACCGTCCGCATCCAGATCGAGATCAAGGTGACCGAGGCCGAGCCCGACCGCTTCAATCAAGCCGATGCCGATCATCACAACAAAAGCGATGGCAAAGGGAAGATAAGGCGGGGTCAGAAACAGGGCGAACATCCGGCGCGATTATCACGCGGATCACGCGGTGTCAGGTAAACATGGTCGCCGCAGTCGCCGGCAGTTCAGAGGCCGAGTTGTTCCAGTGCGGCGGCCAGCTCCGCATCGATCGCGCCTTCTTCTTTGGGAGAGAAACGGTTCAGCACCGTCTGCAGCCGCTTTTGCGCGACCTGCAGCGCTTTGTGCCGCACCTCGCGCGACAAGTTCGTGCGCCAGGACGCGCTTTCGCCCAGCAGCGTCGCCCACTTCGCCTCTTTGGCGGCAAGGACGGCCAGCGCAAGGCGCAGTCCGTCCCGTCGGCCGCGGGTATAATCTTCAGTATCGGCCATTCCGGGCTTCCACCTTCGTCATTGGTCCCGCGGCAGATGCGGCCAATCCTGGCTGCACCGATCGACGCGATCGGCGCCATCCGCAGCGCGGCTGATCGCAGCCTGCCGCGCTGTTCGATTCGCGGGACTTAATTCTGGTTCGCAGGCGGTCCGCTACCGTCATCGCTCTGCACGGGCGCGGTCATGCCGCTCGCGTCGGCGTCATCCTGCATCTGTGCTTCCGCCGATGGCGCTTCGGCGGGGGGCGGGATGCGGGGCTTTTCGGTTACGATCGGCGCGGGCGGGGCCGCGGGCACGTCGGGAACGGCTGGTGCCTGCGGCGGGGCGATGGGGCGCGTGTCGGACATATTCTCCGTCTCGGCATCCTCGCTGCTCCACCGCTTCTTTTCGCTACAGCCCGTCGCGATCAGCGCGGCCCCCAGCAACAGTCCGCCCCATAGCCCGCGGCCCATCTTGCGCATCATCATCGTACCCCTTTCAGCACGTCAGCCACCAATTCCTTACGGTCGCGTCCGTCGATCTTGTCCATCAGCCCGCTATCCCAGCCATAGGGATCGCCGCGAAAGCTGATCTGGCCGTTCGCACTGGCGAAGGCGGTCCAATACAGCAGATAGACGGCAACCGGCGTCTGCAGGCGCGCGCGCACCGTATCCCCCTTGGTGATCGCTGCCTTGATAGCGTCGGGCGACCAATCGGGCGCGTCCTTCAACAACAATTCCGCCAGCTCGGCTGGCTTCTCCAGCCGGACGCAACCATGGCTGGACAGCCGGCTGTAGAGCGAGAAGGTCGCCTGGGTCGGCGTGTCGTGAAGGTAGACCGAATACGGATTGTCGAAGTCGAACTTGTATCGGCCCAACGCGCTTTTCGTACCGGCTTGCTGCTGCAATCTGCTGCCGCCATCCGCCAGCGAGATCACCTTGAAGCCATTGCGCTTGAAATAGCCTGGGTTCGCCTTTTCTTTCGGCCAAAGTTCTTTGGTCGCGATCGATGTCGGCACATTCCACGGTGGATTGAGCACGATGCTGGTGATGGTCGATTGCAGCATCGGCGTCTCATCGCCCGGCCGGCCGGTCACGGCGCGCATGGATTTCACGGGAGCATCCCCGTCGAACACCGTCAGGACGGCTGCGGCGATGTTGACCTGGATGCGGTTGCGGGCCAGCTGCGGCGGCAACCAGCGCCACCGTTCCATGTTCGCGAGGATCTGGCGGATGCGGACGGAGACCGGCACGTTGAGGGCGGCGATCGTCTGCGTGGACACGATGCCGCTGGGGTTCAGCCCGTAGCGCCGCTGCGCGCGGCGGACCGCTTCCAGCAGGGCGTCATCGAATGTGTCGCCATCGGTGGAGACCGCCTTGTCTTCGACCGCCAGCCGCGTGCGCAACGCGATGACGCGGGGACCGTCCGCACCCGGAAGCAGATCGGGTCCGGGCGCCAGGCGCGGCCAGCCGCCGTCAGCCTCGATCTGACGGTAGGTCGCAAGCCCGCGCCGGAGCCCATCATAGCCGGCATAAGGCGGGGTGAGACTGGCCAGCCAGCTCCGCAGCTTGTCCTGGGTCACGGCCGCGGCGAATGATGGGCGGGGGTCATAAGGTGCCGGGCGCAAGCCCCACTCCCGCAGGAAGTCGCCTGCGTCCAGCTGGCCGGCATGTACCGCGCGCGCATAATCAAGGATGGCGGAAATCAGCACCTGGTCGCCTGATCGCGCCTCGTCGCTGGTCAGCGTACGATCGGTGAGCCCCTGCGCTTCAGCCTGTGCGAGCGCGGTACGCAGATCGTCCATCTGGCTACGGCTCAGCTTCGGGATCTGTACCGGCGCCGGAACGATCGCGGGAACGGCGGGGGCAGCGGATGGCGCCACGTCCTGCGCCAGGACAGGGGCTGCCTGCAGCGACATCGCGACAAGGCCGGTCACACCGCCGGCCAGACGCCGGCGCCACTTCAACATATTGTCAGCCATCGCCAAATCGGAACTCCACGCGGGCGCATTGCCCGTAAAGAGCCTCTACATCGCCGCGCCTTGGGTGCAAGATGAACCCGCATCCGCTGCCTTGGGACGCCGGGTGCGACCAGCGGCTACGGCCGTTACGATTTGGGCTCCTCGGGTCCGGTGGGAAACGAGGCGGGCGCCCCGATAAACTCGAATTGTTGCCTGGTTCCGATCTCGATCCCGGCCGCCGCTAACCGCTCTAGCAGCGCGAACAGGATCTCGCTGCGGATGCTATAGGTCTCGCGCGGGGTGGCGGCATAGGCGAAGCAATTGAAGAAGATGCGGTTATCGGCCAGTTGATCGATGAATACGGACGGCACGGGATTTTCAAGGACACGCGGATTGTCGCGCAGGATGTCGGTGACGATCTGACGGACCAACCCTGCGTCGGTGCCGAGACTGACCGAGAATTGAAGTTGGATGCGGCCGAGCGGATCGGCCAACGTCATATTCTGGATCGTCTTGGTGATGAGTTCGGAGTTCGGCACGATCAGGGTCGATCCGTCGGCCATCTTGATCTCCGTGGCGCGGACCCGGATTCGCTTCACGTCGCCTTCCTGATCGGCGATCTTGACCAGGTCGCCAATCTTGACCGGCCGTTCCGCCAACAGGATCAGGCCGGATACGAAGTTCTGCGTGATCGCCTGCAGGCCGAAGCCGATGCCCACCGAAAGGGCGCTGACCAGCAGCGCGATCCGTTCCATCCCCAGGCCGAGCGAGGCGAGCGCCCACAATCCGGCCAGAACGATGCCGGTATAGCGCGTGACCATCATGATCGAATTGCGCGCGCTCGCATCCAGACGCGTCGCCGGCAGATAGCGGGCGCCCAGCCAATTCTGGACCACGCCGACCAGGAACAGGGCCAGCACCAGGACGACGATGGCGCGCACGATCGCGCCCGGCGAGATGGTGAGGGCACCGATAGTGATGCCCTGCGCGGCCGACAGGATCGTGCCGAACAGCGAGCCCACGTCCGTTCCGAACGGCATCAGCACGATGGCCAGCGCCAAAGCGAACAGAATTATGCGCAACGCGGCGGAGGTCAGTACGCCAACCTGTTCGACGGTCGACTGGCGGACGCCCAGGCCATAATGTGCGGATCGCCCGAGCCTGCTCTTGGAGGAGAATAACGTCGTCGAAAGATCGTCGACCGCGTTCAGCAGCAGGTAAAGCGCGCTCCCGACGATGGCGAGCCAGACGATCGTGAACGCAACGAACCGCGCGAGGCTGATATAGCCGAGCATGAGCGCCACGATCGCCGCCGTGCAAGCTGTCCAGCCGACGATCGTCGCGAGCGTCAGCCCCGTGCGCTGGACCGGATCGGTCTTCTCGTCCAGCCCGCGGATCGACTCCGCCTGTAACCGGCCGATCGTAAAGAGGAGGCCGATGATCAACAGAAGGAAGACGAGCGCGACGATCACGTCGGCGGCGGCCGACGCCGGGCCGCTTATCCCGATCGCATCGTTTATGCGCATGATCAGCAGGCAGAGGACGGTCAATCCGGCAGCGAACCACGTCCAGACGCGGATCGGGCCTACCGCCTCGTCGCTGACGGGCAAAGGGCGCCAGCCCGGCTCACGCCGTTGCAGCAGCGCGCCGCCAAGCGCCCAGATGGCGGCGCCGACAAACGAGACATGGATCAGCGCGGTCGCGACCGTGTCCCAGCCCGGCGACAGCATTTTGGCCCAGCGCAGTCCCTGGACCAGGCACAGTGCCGCGAAGCCGGGTGCCAAGGTCCCGACCACGACCAGCCACACGGCATAGCTTGATCGACGCACTCGACTGGTCGGCGCGCGCTCGACGAGATAGCGGCGCCCGGCGCGCCGCAGCCACATCCGTATCGGCACCAGCAGAGCGACTGCGAGGAATGCGCCTAACAGGGCAATCCAGGATCGCGACGACAGCAAGCCAGTGAGAAAGGTGTCCCCGCCATAGCGCACGAAGGCGATCGTACGGCGCATGTCGCGGGGGAAGTTGCGCACGACCGGTGTCCAGAACGCCGGTGAAAGCGGCGATGCGGTATGCGCCGACATCCGTTGATTGAACTGTTCGGCCTGGCTGGCCGCGATCTCATCGATCAATTGTTGCGCATCCAGCGCCAACAGCTTCGCGCGCTTGACTTGGGAATCCAGCGTCGCGCGCTGTTGCGCCAGCAATTTGCGTTGCGCGCGGATATCCGGCGCCTCGACAATGCCGGTAGGCACTGGGCCAAGTTGCGCGATCCGTGCGTCGATCAGATCCAGCTGGGTCTGCAACGATGCCGCGGTGCTGTTCGCCTGGCTTGCCACCGTCGTCGCTCGGTCGCGGGCATCGTCGCGTTCGGTGCGGCTGAGCCTGCCATCCAGCGCCTTATCGACGGTGGTGAGCGTCTTGCGCCCTTCATCCAGCGTCTGGCCTGCGGCAAGCGAAGCGTCGGTGCCGCTTAGTTGAGCCTGCACCGGAACGGCCGCCACCGCCAGGAGCAGAAGGATCACGTATCGACCGAGCGCTTTCATGCGGACTCCATGACGCGGACCTCGTCGAAACGCCACCACCGGAAAGTCGTTCATCGGCCGGCGCGGGCGCCCGGGCGCCTTCGACTTCAGGGCAGGGGCGGTCTGTCCTATAGATCCTTGCCGGCAACACTGACTTACCCGGGGGGCCGCTAGGCATGCGGGGCGCGACGAGGCATCGTGATCAGGCTCGATGGCGGGACGCCGGAGCGGAGACCGTTGCGCCGGATCATGGCGCCCGGCCGGACGAGAAAGCGATGCCATGATTTCCTTCAGACCCGAGCCCATCGATGCCTTTCTGGCGCAGGATGACGGCCAGCCGATTTTCATGATCAATTTGCTGCGTTTCGCTCCGGACGGCGGCCGCGAAAGGTATCGCGACTATCTGACGCGCATCGCGCCGATCGTGCTGTGGCATGGCGGTGCGATCCGCTTTGCTGGTGAAAGCCTCCATGCGGTGTGTGCCGAATTCAAGCAGGCCTGGGATGCAATTGCCTTGATCAGCTATCCGAGCCGTAGCGCGTTCGCCAACCTGATCGACGATCCTGATTATGCCGCGGCAGAGACGCTTCGTAGAGACGCGCTTCAGGATGCGGTGCTCCAGCCCCTCAAGATGGTGAGACACGCATGAAACATTCGCAGCTGGATGTCGGCGATGTGCAGTTGCACGTGGTCGAGTTGGGCGAGGGCCGTCCCATATTATTCTGTCATGGCTTTCCCGACGTCTGGATCGGCTGGCGCCGACAGATGGAAGCCCTGGCGGCGGCGGGATACCGGGCGGTCGCCGTGGACATGCGCGGCTATGGCCGCAGTTCGGGCCCGGTCGAGGCGACGGCCTATACGCCCTTTCACACGGTTGGAGACATGGTCGGCCTGCTGGACGCCCTCCAGCTTCCTGATGCGGCGATCGTCGGCCACGATTTCGGTGCCGGCACGGCCTGGTATGCCGGGCTGCTGCGCCCGGACCGCTTCAAGGCGGTCGTCGGCATCAGCGTGCCATTCTCTCCGCCGGGCGGCCCGAGCCTGTTCGAAATGATGGAAGCTGCGGGGAAGCACAGTTTCTACATGTTCCGGCAACGCGAGCCGGAGGCCGATCTGCGATGGGCCGACGCAGCACGGACCTATCCCACTGCGCTCTACTGGACGTCCGGGTTACCTGCGCCCGGCGATCGCTGGGACCCGTTCGACCCGGACCGCGATATGTTGCGGCCGGCGCCAGTCGACGCACCGGCCTGGGCCGATCCGGCCGATGTGGCCTACGCAATTGGTGAATTCCAGCGGACAGGCTTTCACCGCCCATTGAATTATTATCGATCGGGGCAGCCATTCTCGCGGATCAACAAGGCGTTCAAAGGCCTGCAAATCCACCAACCCAGCCTGTTCCTGGCGGGGGCGGCCGACGGGCTGGCCAAAGTCCGGCCGTTCGATGAAGCTGCACTGCGCCGCGACGTGCCCGGACTTCAGAAGATGGTCGTGCTGCCGGAGGTCGGACATTGGCCGCATCGCGAGGCACCCGCTGCGACCAACGAACTGCTCGTGAACTTTCTGCGGGATGTCTATTGATCGCCCATGCTGATCGACGATCTGGACGTCTCGCTGCCGCAACTGCGCTGTTTCGTTGCGGTCGTCGACGCGGCGTCGCTGGCCGAGGCCGGGCGGCGGCTGGGAATGTCGGCAGCCAGCGTGTCGAAGGCGATCGTGCGGCTCGAACAATCGGCAGGAGCCCGCCTGTTGCACCGTTCGACGCATGCGCTCTCCCTTACGTCAGAGGGCGAAGCGCTCCTGCAGCCGGCTCGGGCGGTGCTCGCCGCGGCGCTCCACTTCAGGGAGATTGCCGGAACGGCGTCGTCCGACGGCGGCGTCGGAACGGTTCGCGTGAGCGCATCCGTCGGCTTCTCCCGCGCCGTGCTCGCGCCTTTGCTGGCGGGCTTCAGCGCAGCGCATCCCGGCGTTCAGGTCGACGTGCGTGCCAGCAACGATTTTGTCAGCCTTGCGGATGAGGGCATCGACCTCGCGCTGCGGAGCGGGCCGTTGGAAGGCATACCCGGCCACGTGCAGCAGCGCTGGTTTTCGTTTCCGTGGATCTTCTGCGCGGCACCGGACTATCTCGCCAGGCGAGGGACGCCGGAGACGATCGAGGACTTGGCCGATCATGACCTGATCGGCTTCCGCAATCTGCGCACGGGTCAGGTGCAAGGCTGGCCGTTCCGCACCGTCGATGGGGGAAGCGGGCGCCTCGCACCGGCGGCCCGGTTGATTTTCGACGACGGCGACAGCGGTTGGCAAGCCTGCCTGGCGGGTGCCGGCGTCGCCTGCACGCCTTTCTATCTGGCGCAACAACCGCTGCGCGCAGGGCAGGCGATCGAAATACTCAGGCCCTATCGAGACGACCCGGTGACGGTTTCGATCATCCGGCGCGACCGAAGGCTTACCCCCCGGCGCGTGACGACGTTGATCGAATATCTGTTGGACCACACGCCGCTTCTGTCCGACGCGGACGCGCCGGCAGAAGGGCGCGTGGTCCGATAGGATCAGGCGGACTGTCGCGACGGGGCGGCGCCGAGCAGCGCCCGCTCGACGTTCAGGGGATTGTCGCGACGAAGCTCCGCCGGCAGCAGGCCGTCCGGCATGTCCTGATAGCTGACCGGCCGCAGCCAGCGCGCAATGGCGAGGCTGCCGACGGACGTGGTGCGGGAGTCGCTGGTGGCGGGGAAGGGGCCACCATGAACCATCGCATGCCCGACCTCGACGCCGGTACCGAAGCCGTCGAACAGGATGCGGCCGACCTTGCGTTCCAGGATCGGGATCAGTTTGGCGGCTTCGTCATGGTCCGCTTCCACCACATGGAGGGCGGCGGTCAATTGCCCTTCAAGCTTGCCGAGGGCGTCGCGCAGGGCCTCCAGCGAGGGGAAGCGGACGACGAGGGAGGCTGCGCCGAAAATCTCGTCCTGCAGTTCCTTATGCTGCGAGAACGCGTCTGCGGTGGTTTCGAACAAGGCCGCTTGGCCGCGGTGAAATTCCCCGGCCGCGCCCTTGGCGACGGTACGCACGTCACCGTGATCGGCAATTGCCGCCACCGCCGTCTCATAGGCGGCATGAATGCCGGGCGTGAGCATGGGCTGCGCCTGCATCTGCGCGAGTTCGGCAGCCGCTGCCTGGACGAAGCGATCCAGGGCCGGGCTGTCCACCGCCAGAACCAGTCCGGGGTTGGTGCAGAATTGGCCAGCGCCGAGCGTAAGCGAGCCCACAAAGGCTTTGGCGATCGCTTCGGGGCGTGCATCCAGCGCATGCGGCATCAGGATGACGGGGTTGATCGAGCTCATCTCGGCATACACCGGGATCGGCTCGGGACGGCGCTGCGCGATGTCGAGCAGCGCGAGGCCGCCCCGCCGCGAACCGGTGAAGCCGACGGCCTTGATGCGCGGATCGGCCACCAGATCGACACCAATTTCGTAGCCAGCATCGAACAGCAGTGAAAAGACACCCGCCGGCAGACCGGCATCCTTCACGGCTTTCGTGACCGCACTGCCGACCAGTTCGGACGTCCCAGGATGCGCGGGATGGGCCTTGGCCACAACCGGGGCGCCGGCCGCCAGCGCCGAGGCGGTGTCGCCACCCGCGACCGAGAAAGCGAGCGGGAAGTTCGAGGAACCGAATACCGCCACCGGGCCGAGCGGGATGTTGCGCAGGCGCAGATCGACACGGGGTGGCACGCGGGCCGGATCCGCCGGATCGACGCGCAGATCCTGATACCGTCCGTCGCGCACGACTTGCGCAAACATGCGCAGCTGGCCGACGGTGCGTCCGCGTTCGCCCTCCAGGCGCGGCCGGGGCAGGCCGGTTTCGGTCATGGCGCGCTCGATCAGAATGTCGCCTAGATCCAGGATATTCAGCGCGATCGCCTCCAGGAACGCGGCGCGAGCATCCGCAGGCAGGTTGCGGTACGTATCGAACGCCGCCTCGGCCGCTGCGCAGGCGGCATCCAGATCGGCGGCCGTTGCGCCGCCAAAGGCCGGTTCCAGCGTTTCACCCGTCGCCGGATTGACCGCGCGAACGGGCGCGCCGGTGCCGTGCCGCGCTTCGCCCGCGATAAACATCTCGCCCTGCATCATGCTGCTACTTCCTTATTGTCGGTTCGGCGGATTGCCGGGAGGGGTCGGTTGGCATTTGGTCGGCTGGGGCGCTGACATCAAGGTGTGCTTTCGGCGGTTAGCCCGCGATGACGCCCACTTCAGCCGGATCTATTTTTGACATGGCGACCGCGGTTTCCATCGCGATCTGGCAGGCTGTGCCCGGTGCGATCGCGCCGCCGGCCAGCGCGATTGCTTCCTGGATAGCGATGCCGCAGGCGATTGGCCATTCCGGCGGTGCCCCGCAAAATTGTTGCAGCATGGGCAGCAGCGACGGCCACATCGACGCGATAATGGTTTCCGGCACCTCGTTAGTGCCCGTACCGTCGGGAAAGCGGGGTCGCCCGAACGCGGGCGTGCCGACCGTGGCCGCGACGTGGCCGAAGATTTCGTGGAGGTCCGGCAATGTCCCGCCGGCGGTCTGAACACCGGCGGCCGCGAGGCTCCAGACGGAATATTGTTCCTCCGCCAAGGGCGCGTTGAGCGCATCGCCGAAAAAGCGGTTCTGGCCATCGATGGTGGTCGCAATCGTGAATGCCGGCGCGCGATTTTCCTGCGCCGCTACCGCGCGTACGCTCATCTGGCAGGCGAAGCCCGCTAATGCGCCCAGCGCCATGAACAGGGTTTCAACATGGACGCCCCGTTCGTCGCGGCTGCCGTCCATCGCGCGGTTGAGAACCTCCTTGGCGGCGACCTGCGCACCCGCCAACGGCACGTGCTTTCGTCGCTCAGCGACCGCATCGGCAAGCATGGCCTGTTTGTCCGATGCGGAGGGCGCGGCTGCGGTCGCTTTCCGATTGAACCATTTCCCTAGCATTGCGCGCCGCTCCTTTGTCTCATCCGCGTCAGCGTCTCTGCCGCCTTCCCGTCGCCGGATCGAGCGTAGCGTGCGGGCGGCATGCAATCAGGATCGCCGTAACCATTATGCCCGCGCACTGCAGGTGCCAAACCGTGGTGCGATAATATGTAAATCGAATGACATGTCAGCCTGGCGCCATGGGCAGACGGGGCATGGGTGCCTTTAATCCGAGCGGGTGGCGGCCTTGAACGTCAAGGATGGCGGAATTGTCATGAAGCTGTCACCGCGGCGCAACGCGGCACGGCTAGTTTGCAGCCATGGCTACCATGCTTGCACACGCCGATGCATCGCTTCAGCAGCCATTCGCCGCGGCGGAGCGGCGCGCGAAAATAGCGATATTGCTGTTCGATCTGGCAGCCACGGGGGTTACCCGTAACGCTCTGATGCTGTCCGCCTATCTGGCAGAAACTGCGGATGTCACCTTGCTGGTCGTCAGCCGCAGCGGTGTACTCGCGCCACTGGTGGATCCGCGCGTTCGGCTGCTGGCGCTGACGCAGTCGAAGGGGCGTCCGGGCGTGCAGCATCTCCTGGTCGCGGCAAGGCGGCTGCGGCGTTTCGTGCGCAAGGAAGCGCCGGAAATGGTGCTGTCGGTTGGCAACCGCACGCATCTCGTCGCCAGTCTGGCCGGCAAGTTTGGTCCGGATACCGCCATGGTCTATCGGTTGAGCAACAGCCTGGAACATAAGGGCGGGCGCGATGGTGCATTGGGGCGGCTGCGGCGCGCCTTGTCGCTCCGGCTCATCGCCTCCACGGCGACGGAATTGCTGGCCGTCTCTCCCAGCGTCGCGCGCGAGGCGACGGCGCTCGGCAAGCCGGTGCGCACGATCCGCAACGGGGTCGACGTTGCGGCCGTGCGTGAGCGATCGCACGCGCCATTGCCAGCGCATGTATATTTGCCGTCCGACATGCCCTGGGCGCTTTCGATCGGTCGCCTGGTCGAGCAGAAAAACCATGAGGCGGCGGTCGATGCGCTGGCCGTGGCCAACCGCACGACGGAAATGGCACTCGTCATCCTCGGAGAAGGCTCCGATGCTGCGAAGGCCGCGTTGCGCGCCCGCGCCCGCGCGCTGGGTGTCGAGGATCGACTATATATCATCGGCACGGTCGAAAACCCGTTCCCGATCGTGCGGCGCGCCAGCGTCTTCCTGATGACGTCGCTGTGGGAAGGCTGCTCGAACGCGCTTTTGGAAGCAATGGCGTGCGGCCTGCCGATCGTCGCATCCGATCGCGCGGGTGATGCCGCCAATCTGCTCGGCTTCGGCCGCTTCGGCCTGCTGGTGGACGCAGCCAATGCCGACGATATCGCGGCGGCGCTGCTGACGCAGATCGGCGACAAGGCAGTGCTGCCAGGGCGTCGGGTCGAGGCGTTCGACGTGGCGGTAACGCTGCGGAGTTACGCGCAACTCGTCGCGTAGAGCGGACAGGCCCGCGGATCGGCAGCGCTACCGTTCTTCTTTGGGTTCAGAAGTCGGCCATCGCCAGCGGAGGCGACCCCGATCCGCCGCTGCTGCGGCCCGCCCGCCACGCTCCTGAATTCCCGCCACGATCGCAGTGCGTTGGCCCGGCGTGCCGCCGACAATGTCCACATCCCGTGATCGCCGCGCGGATGCCCAGGCGGCAAGATCGAGCGCGCCTGTGTCGATCACTCCGTGATCGATCGCAAGGTCGGGGAGCGGTACGTCCGGGGGAGGCTCCAACCGCACGGTCCAGTCGGGCAGGGCACGCGCGGCCCTCGTTTCGAGCAGCCGATAGCCTGCCAGCGTCAGGCCCGGCATCGGGGCGGCCGTCGCACTCAGCCGGTGCGCTGCGGGATCGACCTGGACAGCGTCCGACGGTATACCCGCCACAAGGGCCAAATCCGCGACGGCGCGATCATTCTGCTCGGCCGTACCCGGCTTGGTCGCATCGGCTGCATGCGCCAATTGAGCGGCTTCCAAGGCTCCGGGCTCGGGCGAAATGCGGATTTGATCGACGTGCAGATCGACCGGCTGCCCGAAGGAACGGGCCAGATCCTGCGCCAGTGCGCGATCGGCCCCGGCGGCAATTTTGGGGGTCAACATCACGGCGCGGATACGCATCGGCCGCGCACTTTGGTCGATATCCATCAGGCTGAGGCGCGCGCCTTCGGGGAAGCGCCGATACAATATCTCTCGTGCCTGCCGCTGCGCCACCGCCTCGAACGCGATCCGCTTCAGGGCCGCGCCGAGCGGGACTGAAAGGAGGCCAACTGCCGCCACGAACAGGATGAGCTGCCAGCCGGTGTGGGCAGGCGAAAGGTGACTACCAAAGCCGTAAAGTCGGGCGACGAGTGCGGCAGTAAGTGCGATCGTGACCGCATTGGTCAGGAACAACAGCAGCGCGCCCGAAAAGATCGTCCAATTCCATGTCGCGATCCCGAAGCCGACCACCACCAGCGGGGGCATCAGCGCGATGGCGATAGCCACGCCAACCACGGTGCCGCCCCGGCCCCTGATCAACGCATATCCGCCGGCAATGGCAGAGAGCAGCGCCACCAGCAGATCGAAGAGAGTGGGTTGCGTTCGGCCGGCAATCTCGCTCGTCACCGTCTGAACCGGCGATACGCTGATCAATAGGACGGACAGCAGGATCGCGATGGCAGAGCCGAGCACCAAGGCGGCGGCCGCGCGCCGGATCTCGGCAAAATCGAAGGTCGCGATGCCGAAGCCCAGGCCGATTATAGGCATCATCAGGGGCGACAGCAGCATCGCCCCGATCAATACCGCCACCGACGGCATCAACAGGCCCAGAAGGGAAATCGCCGCCGAAATGATGATCAGAAAGGCATAGCGGCCGGACCAGCCTGCCTCATGGCTGATCTCCCGCAGCACGGCATCATGATCGACGGTCCGCACGACCCTCAACTGCCACCAGCGCATCAGCGTTCGCGGCCCGCTCATTATACCGTGCGCGCTCATCATTCCCCAACCGTGACCTACATCACCATGGGCTATGCTTCAGGCGTCGGGATGTTCCTTCCTTGGGGCGGGGCGGCCGTTGCTGATGCCATTAACTCGTAAGTCTATATATCTAGACATCAGAGCGGCGGCGAGATGCAGGGGGCTTAAATTGCTGACCTGGAGCAAAGCCTTGCCTGGGAGGTCGCAATTTGGCCGAAGGCACCAATCTGCCGGATCGCGCAATTGGTTATACTGATGCTGGCGACACACTGGTCAGCGTGCAGGATATACTCCCTTTGCGCGGGACGTCAGCGGGAGGCGCTATTCTACCGTGGGTGATCTCAACCGCTTCCTCGAGGCAGTCGCCACGCATCGCCTGTTGCGCGCGGATACGCTTCAGCAATTGATTACCGGCGGCGTCACGCCGCCGATGGCAAATTCGTTCATTATGATTTCGGTGGCACAGCCACGGAGCGGGGCGCTTCATAGGCCATGACGGTGAGGCGCCTGGTATCAGCGGTACGGTCACCCGCTTTCTCGATAGCGGATAAAGCGTGATCGTCCTCGCCAATCGCGATCCCGGCGTCGCCGAGAGCATCGGTAAGTTTGCGGTCCACCGGTTGCCCGCCAGATGATCGGGCCGCGGCGATCCAAGCGCTCCGCACCTATCAAGGACGACCATCGGCCAAAGGCCAGAGCGTGTTACCCGCTTACCGCTTTGTCTCAATCGTAGGCGCCGGTATCTCGATAGGAGCGACGCGTAATTCGGCTGGCGCCGCCGGCCTTGCCACCGCCAGCTGGTCGATCCCAAGTTTGCGATACGTCTGCTCCATGCGCGCATCCCGCTGCGCATAAGCCTGGAGTAACAGCGCGGCCTTCCGCGCTACCAGCGGATTGGCGGCGGCTTGTGCGATCAGCCGGCTCGGCGCGCCGAACGCCGTCTCAGCATAGGTGTTGAAGTCATTCTCCAGCGACGTCGCGCCATAGGAGGACAGGAAGCCATCGTGCACGCCGCCCGGAGCATCATGCCGCAGCGCTTCGTCACTGCGCTGATCGGGGCGCCACCCAGCCGGTAGGAGCGCCTGCCAGCGTGCCTGTATTTCGGGCTCCCGCTGCAGCAGCAAGGAGCTGAATTCATGATGCACGCCCAACCGCGCGGTCTCGCGGATGCCGTCAGGGCCGACGCTGGGATCGGTGGCCAGGACGATCCAGGCCGGACCATAGGTGCCACCAGCGTGCTCGGCCCCGAAGAGCAGCGTTCCGCAGAGAAAGATCGCCCTGCATAATGCCGCATAGAAACCAGCCGGATAGACCGATAGTGATTGCTCGATGGCGTCCAGCGCCTCCGCCACATCCGTAATCTCCGCCTGGGTCGCGCTACCATCGGGGATGGCAGCGTCGTGCGGACCGTAAGGCGGGACGTAAAAGGAGGCTGGATCGCCGTAGCCAATGAATAACCCGTTAGCGCGGCCTATCGCGGCTGCCTTGGCGGCAATGTCTTCCTGGCTCGCAGCGGGGGCACGGCGCAGCAGGTACGCGCCACCTCCGACTGCCGCCGTAGCGAGCATAGTGAAACCGAAGCTGCGTCTAGTGAAGATAGCGTTCGTCACGGGCGAGGATGGTGCGGGTGTGCATATGCTGGCTGTAGCGTAATCGTTACCCCAGCAGTCGCCGGGATCGCGGCACGAGGCAGTACCACGGCGGCACTACGCCATAGAGCCGCACCGCGGGTGAAGGCCGCAGCGGCAGCGGCGAAAGACGCCGGATCGTCGGCCGTGCCAACCCCAGCGGTAAAGAAATCTTCAACCAGCGTACCAACTACGATCGCTGCGCCAACGACGACCAGCCCACCACCGATCACCCGGTTCCAGTTCGTCCCCGGTGCAGGCGCGGGAGACCGTAAAGGCTGCGCGCGTGGGCCGTTCGGAGGGGGCGGGTTCGGCGTAGCTTCAATGACAATCGTTACGCCCATCGCGACGTAGAGGAAGTCAGGAACACTGCCCTGCAGCTTCGGCAGACGTATTTCGTATCTGAGCTTGGAATTGGGCTCTGCGAGTTGATCTCGATACCCACCGCGGTGGCTGGCGTATGCGGGATGTTGCTCTGCGAGACTAGCATCGAACGATAGGTGACCTTGTTGCCAGGGCCGTCATATACCAATCGGGTATCGTTTATGAGCGCGCCAAATGCATGGTTGGCCTGCGATGTCATTTGCAGCTCAATCTCATGACGGTTGGTCACGTAGAGAGCCGGCGCAGTGGCCCGCGAGATCAGCACAACATCACCCGTCATTTTCATCTCTAAGGTGAAACCAGGCTGGTGGATCGGTGGAAACTTGATGTCGTCGAGCTTGTATTTGAATGAGATCGGCGATCGTACATGCGGAAGCTGTTGCGACAGCGGACCGTCGGGCTGCGATCCGCGGTGAAGCGGCTGCGGCCGGCCGGCATTACTCGGTTGCGTATTACTTGTCGGATGTCCGGCATGGGAGGCCGCAGTATGTGTGGACGCTGCATGGCCGCCGCTAAATCCAGGAAGGACTGGGATCAACAACTGCTGGTCTGGGTAAATCAGATCCGGGTCGGGAACGCCGCGCCCAGTGCGGGCAATGACGTCACGGCGATTATTATATTGCCATATACGGGGCCACTGAGTGGCGTCCCCAAGCTGATTTTTGGAGATCGTCCAGAGATTGTCGCCACGGCGGACCCGATACGTCAGCATCATCTAACCTCCAACGAAGTGGCGTCGCCTCCGATTGGCGTTGCCGCAAATTAATAAGCGTATGACCAGCTGTTAAACGCGATCTTGGCGAGACAGTGCCCACAAACCATGAATGCGCTGCATTACGGCGCTGAGGCGCGGGGCTTTGTTGGCGCCGGTCGAGGATGCCGTCTGCAAGAGGGGGCTGGCGTCTGCGGCAATCAGGCCTCCGAGCTACTGAAAACTTATCGGTCACGTGTGAAATCGCTTTCAGTGCGACGGCACCCCGCGGGATTGTGCTGCTTATCAGGCTTTCTAACCTGTCGACGTCGCGGTTTGGCATGAAAGGCACTAACTTGGTCGACAAGGTTCCACACGGTGGGTCCTCGATCCGGAACCTGCGGCCGCTCCGAAAGCCAATGCAGGCATGATCGGCCCTGAACCGGTTCGGGTGACATAGTCGAGCAGCCGTCGCCGCTCTTGCCGCTGACGCGGCTTCACGGAAAACCTGAATGGCATGTCCGTGAATTGCGCCGCGCTCATTTCGAAAGCCTGCAGCCGCACCGCATTGCCGAAAAATATTGGGTTCTCCCCCCGTGCCGTGCGCCACATGGCTACGCGGGGCGGGCCAAAGCGCCAACACAGCTCGGCTCCGGTCGCCAATCGGCCTGCATTATAATGTTCAATCAACAGCAAGCGCCTCAATAACACGGAATTACGCTCATAATGCACGCTCAGCCGCGCATTTTCGGGATGCTCGCGACGTCCACGCCGGAGTCTGTCATCAGGATGATGCAGTGCTGGGCATCGCTGCCGCCGGCGGGCTCGTTCGCTGGCGGCAGCTAACAACTAGGCGGCCGGTGCTTCGGCGCGCCTTGCTTGCACTACGAGCGGGGCTATTCTGTCGCCACTGGTACATTAGCGGAGAGTTTTGCATGCGTGCGGGTCACATCGAAGACACGATCGTCTGGGACAGCAATGGCCTGGGAGAATTCACGCCCCATGTCCCGTTATTTGCCGACAACATCCCGGTCGTGCTGTTTCCTGCTGCTGGCGCCGAACCCGTTCTGACCGAGAAGATGGCGGCGACGATCACGGACGTCCTCAATCTCGGCCCCGAACATTTGCCGGGGGTGAAGGACATGTTGTGGGACGAAGCGAATTTCTCGTTTCAAGTCGCCGATTATGGCGTCGAACCCGAGGATGGTGAGACATCGCTGGAGGCGCATCTACGCGAGTTCGGCATCACCGATCCGGAGGCCGCCTATGCCAAGAGCCGCATCAACGCGATCCATATCAACGACGAGTTTGCGGCGCGGTTTGCGGAGGTGAAGATCGCGACGGGTGCAGAGACGCTGATCAGCATCATTATCAAGGACGGCCGTATCATCGACTGGGATGACGACGGCACTTATCTCCGCTGGTTCGAGGAAGATGAACAGGCCGCGGAGAAAAAACGGGCGAAGGTGCTCGGCTGATACGTGCGCGACAAGGTCATATATGCATCGTAAAGGCAGCTACGCCTTGTTCCAGTCCGGCCTGTGATTGCCATGTCGCGCGGTGTCGATCGTATCAGGCGTGTCCTTAACGTCCTTCTGGTGATGCTCGCTATGGCCGGGCCAGTGGTTTTCCTGTGCCTCATCCTGTCGCCAAAGTTCGCCGAGTCCGTGCCGTTCGGGACAGACGATGCGGTTACGGTTCCCGCTTCCATCGCATCCTGCACGCCCCGTAGGAATGGCACCCGCAAGCGGTCTGAAGTCGTCTGCCGCTTCATCTACGCGGTTGGGGGCAAGCGTTATGCCGCGGAGGATGTGGCGTGGAGCCGCAACGATCCGTTTCTCACATCCGCGCGGCTTGACCGGGTGTTAGCCGATTTCAGGACGCATCCGGCGCGACGGGCGAGAGTGTCGCGCGACGATCCTGCGGATGCCGCGCTGATGGACGAACGTTGGGTTACGCCTCCGCCCTTATGGCTGTGTCTTCTCGGGTTGTTCATCCTCATGGCGATCGCCATCGTCCGCCTCGATCCCTCCGATATCCCCTATCGCCGGGCCGATCTCGCGCCCGATCCGGCGACGGGATACCTCGAACCGATCAACCACCATCGTCGCAATCTTGTGCGGCGGCGGCTGGCGGGGCAGGGGCTGGCTGCGCTGGTGGCGGGTGGCATCTGCCTGTTCGGCATCTCCAATCAGCCGGCGAATGTCGTGGCGCAGCTCGGAATGACTTCACTGCGGCCGGTGCCGGCGCGCCTGGTGGATTGCGAGCATCGTTATTATCGCGCTGGCCGGACTGGCCACGATCAGCTCAACTGCGATTTCCGCTACAGGATTGGCGGAAGACTTTATCGCGGCAGCGCGGAAGCTGTCCGGTTCGGTTTGATACCGACAGCAGCACGCATGGACGCGGAAGTGGCACGTCTGCAGACTCAGCCGCAGGTAACGGCTTATGTCGATCCCCGTCATCCCGGCTACGCCTGGGCCTTCCTTCGCAACGATATCTTTCTCCCCTTTAGCTGGGGATTGTTCGAGCTGCAGCTATGCCTGCTTGTGCTGGTTTCCGGCGGGATCATCGGTGCAAGCATCGTGCGCGGATATCGCGCCGCGTGAGGCCGCCCCTGCGAACGGCCATCAATAATACCAGACGAATTTCCTGACTTTATACGGCGCGGGCGCGGTAAACAGCGCGATCAATAGGCGGTCGCCGGATCCCGGCATAAGCCTGATCATATTGGCGGCCTTCAGCCGTTTGACCGGCCGCGCTGCGACCACATCCGCTAGCGTTGTATGATATAGTCCGATGAGCCGGGCGTCCGGCAGGCTGTTGGACAGGCGTGCGGTTACCGGTGCGGTGATCGGCGAAGGCGGCCTGATCCGAATCGCGTCGGGCTGCGCGGTCCCATCCGCGACGATCCCGTCGCACCGCGTGGTTTTGGTGTCTGGCGTCGCGCAATGGAATATCGCCGTCGGTGGAAGTCGCCATCCCGCGGGGCTTATCACGGCGATCAGCGTGCGTTCCCGCTCGGCGATCTGGCGATCCAGCTCGATGGCCTCGCAGGCGACGGGGTTATCGTTCGCCGGATCACGCGCATAGCGATATAACGAGCGGAGCGCAGATGCAGCGGGAGCTTTGTCAATGGCGGCCTGCAACCCCCGATATTGCGGAAGAAAGGGGCAGGCGGACGCTTGTTCGGCAACTGGGCCCTGCGATAGCGTGAAAAGCACGGTGCTTGCGATACCGAGCATCACAACGGATCCTTCGCAGCGACGCGCACCACGCGCGTCGTCCCATGGTTAGGGAGAGATCTTGCCGAGCCGAGCCTGATCATCGGGCGCCGCCCCCTTGCCACTTTGACACGAAATGTCGGGTAAGAGCGTAATCACCCCACCTGCACAAAACTATCCAGCACTCGCTTCCGACCGGAATGCTCGAAGTCGATCTCCAGCTTGTTGCCCTCAATCTCCGCGATCAGGCCGTACCCAAACTTGGAATGAAACACGCGCTGTCCCAGCGCGATGTCCGCCCGCGGTTTGGCCGCGAACGACGCTGCGCTCGACTTCACCTCCGCCAGCCGCGTCGGGCTCATATCCAGCGGCTTGCCTACCGCGCGTTGCCAGCCGGGCCCGCGCGTCTGTGCGCGCGCGACGTGCGCGAACGGGTCGGCCTGCTCGCTCCATTGCGCGCGCCACAGGCTTTCGCCGCCGCTCATCGTCGTCTCGCTCTCGATATGCTCGTCAGGCAGTTCGTTGACGAAGCGGGAGGGGATGGACGACGTCCACTGGCCATAGATGCGCCGGTTGGCGGCATGCAGGATGAAGGCGCGGCGCCGCGCGCGCGTAATCGCGACATAGGCCAGCCGCCGCTCCTCTTCGAGGGAGGCGGTGCCGCCCTCGTCGAGCGCGCGCTGCGACGGGAACACGCCTTCCTCCCAGCCGACCAGGAAGACCGTATCATATTCCAGGCCTTTGGCGGCGTGGATCGTCATGATCGTCACCTTCGCCTCGTCGGCATTGGCCTCATTGTCCATGACGAGACTGACATGCTCCAGGAACGCGCCCAGCGTCTCATATTCCTCCATCGCGCGCGCCAGCTCGGTCAGGTTCTCCAGCCGTCCTGCAGCCTCGGTCGAGCGCTCCGCCTGCAGCATCGCAGTATAGCCGCTCTCGTCGAGCATGATCCGCGCGAGCTCGGCATGGGGCAGATCGCCCAGCTTGGCGCGCCAGCGCGCGATATCGCCGATCAGATTGCCGAGCGCGCGCCGTGCCTGCGGGGTCAACTCGTCCGTGTCGAGGATACGCGCGGCGGCGTGCGTGAGGGGGAGGCCTTCCGCGCGCGCCAATTGGTGCAGCTTGGTCACCGCCTTGTCGCCGATGCCGCGCTTGGGCGTGTTGACGATCCGCTCGAACGCCAGATCATCAGCTGGTTGAGCGATGACGCGCAGATAGGCAAGCGCGTCGCGGATCTCGGCGCGCTCATAGAAGCGGAAGCCGCCGACGATGCGGTAGGGCATGCCGATCGCGATGAAGCGGTCCTCGAACTCACGGGTCTGGAACTGCGCGCGCACCAGGATCGCAACCTTGTCGATCGTCGTGCCGCTGCGCTGCGCGCTTTCAATCTCCTCGCCAACGCGGCGCGCTTCCTCCGGCCCGTCCCAGATGCCGATCACGCGCACCTTCTCGCCGGCTTCCTCCTCGGTCCACAAGGTCTTGCCGAGCCGCCCGCCATTATGCGCGATCACGCCCGATGCCGCGGCGAGGATGTGCGGGGTGGAGCGATAATTCTGTTCGAGCTTGATCACCTTGGCGCCGGGGAAATCGCGCTCGAAGCGAAGGATGTTGGCGACCTCGGCGCCGCGCCACGAATAGATGGACTGATCGTCGTCGCCGACGCAGCAGATATTCTTGCGCTCCTGCGCGAGCAGCCGCAGCCACAGATACTGGCTGGCATTGGTGTCCTGATATTCGTCGACCAATATGTAGCGGAAACGCTGCTGATAGCTTTCCAGGACGTCGCGGTGCGTCTTCAGGATTACCAGCATGTGCAGCAAAAGATCGCCGAAATCGCAGGCGTTCACCGCTTTCAGCCGCGTCTGGTACGCCGCGTAGAGCTCCTGGCCACGGCCATTGGCGAAGGCTTCGCTTTCGGCCGCGTCGATCTCGGCGGGCGTCCAGCCCCGGTTCTTCCAGCGGTCGATCAGCCCGGCGAGCGCGCGTGCCGTCCAACGTTTCTCGTCGAGCTCGGCGGCGATGATCAGCTGTTTGAGCAGGCGTAGCTGATCGTCCGTGTCGAGGATCGTGAAATTGCTCTGCAGTCCCACCAGCTCCGCGTGCCGCCGCAGCATCTTGGCCGCGACCGAATGGAAGGTGCCGAGCCAGGGCATCCCCTCGACCGCTTCGCCCATGATCCGCCCGACGCGCTCGCGCATCTCGCGCGCCGCCTTGTTGGTGAAGGTCACCGCGAGGATCTCGCTCGGCCACGCACGCCGCGTGGCGATCAGATGCGCCAGTCGCGCTGTCAGCGCCGCCGTCTTGCCCGTACCTGCACCCGCCAGCACCAGCACCGGGCCATCGGTGGTCAGGACCGCCTCACGCTGGGGTTCATTCAATCCGCGGAGATAGGGCGGGTCGTTGGGGGAGGGGGCGGGAAGACTCACAAGCGAACAGGTAGGGAACGGCGTGCGCCGGGGCAACCGTTACCGGCCTGTGCCAAGGACGACGCCACGGGTGGACAGTATGAAATTGGTCCGCCGCTACAAAAACGGTCCACAATGCAGCGACCGCACAAAACTGCATCCGGCTCCGCGCATTGGGCGGCCGCCTCCGCAACGCAGGCTAATGGCTGCTTCAACCCGTTGACGGTAACGGCATAATGATACGGGTGGGGCTTCCGCCTGCGTCGCACGTCCCGCAACCGCATTCCGTACAAATCCGTTCGGCTGGTCAGAGAAAGGCCGCCGACGGGCCCTTTCCCGCGACAGATCGCTTCGGAGGCGGAACTTTCCGGCGGCAGCGCCGTACCTGCCTTGCCGCCCCGCACCCGGAAGGTGCGGGCGACGGGTCTCACGACCCGGATAGCAAGGAGTCATCCCATGAAGGCCACTTTTCTGATCGCAGCTTCGCTGATCGTCGGCACCGCCGCAATCGCGCAAACCACTACGCCCGATACCGCGGCGCCGGCCACGACCGACAGCAGCATGAGCCCGCAGACCGCGCCGGCTGACGCTGCCGCCCCCGCCGATGCGGCCGCTCCGGCCACGGCACCGATGCCCGCCGATGCGGCCGCACCTGCAGCCGATCCCTCGGCAACGGCGCCGGCAGCCGGCACCGCAAATGCAATGCCGCAGCCGACGACGGCTGACATGTCCAGCTACCCGTCCTGCTCGCGCAGCGTGACCGATCACTGCGTGCAGCGCGGCGGTACCGCGACGAAGCATGCGCGTCGTCGCCGTTAACTGAAGAAAGCACGGGCGCGCGGTTGACCGCCGCCGCCCGTGCCGCCAATCCCCACTGCTGCGGCATCAAATCGCCGCGGGAGTGGGGATATGGCAGCCAAGGCACCGCCTTCGACACGCCGGGTGCTGATCGCCAGCCTCGTCGGGACCGGCATCGAATTTTACGATTTCTACGTCTACACCACGGCTGCGGCCTTGGTGTTTGGGCAGCTCTTCTTTCCCCAGGCGTCCCACACTGCGCAACAGATGTTGTCGTTCGCCACAATCGGCGTTGCCTTTGTCGCCCGCCCGCTGGGTTCGATCTTCTTCGGTCATTTCGGCGACCGCGTCGGCCGTAAATCCACTCTGGTCGCTTCGCTGCTGACAATGGGTATATCGACAACGCTGGTGGCCTGCCTTCCCACCTATCTCAGCGCGGGCTGGATCGCGGCGCTGATGCTATGCGTGCTGCGTTTCGGCCAAGGGTTTGGGCTGGGCGGCGAGTGGGGCGGGGCGGCCTTGCTCGCGGTGGAGAATGCGCCGCCGGGCAAGCGCGCCCGCTACGGCATGTTTCCGCAGCTTGGCGCCCCGGCCGGTTTCATCGCCGCCAACGGACTTTTCCTCATCCTGGGCGCGGTGCTGACACCACAGCAATTCCACGACTGGGGCTGGCGCGTACCGTTCGCGCTGTCGGCCTTGCTGGTGGGCGTTGGTCTGTGGATCCGGCTCAAGCTCGTCGAAACCCCCGAATTTGCCGCATCGCTGGCGGAAGCGCCGCCGCCGGCCGTGCCATTGGGAGAGCTGGTCACGCGCCATTTCGGGGCGCTGGCGACCGGGACCGTCGGCGCGATCGCCTGTTTTGCACTGTATTACGTCGCGACCGCTTTCGCGCTGGGCTATGGAACGAAGACGCTGGGCTACAGCATGGAACAGTTTCTGGCGGTCCAGCTGGGCGCGATCCTGTTCATGGCGGGGGGCATCTATGCCTCGGCGTGGCTGGCCGATCTCCATTTCGACGAGCGCCGCGTGCTGATGCTGGGCTGCGTTGCGACCATGCTGGGCGGCTTGCTGATGGCACCGCTGATGGGATCGGGCTCGCTGCTGCTGGTATTTGTGTTTCTGGCGCTGGCATTGACGATGATGGGCTTTGTCTACGGCCCGCTTGGGTCCTGGCTGCCGAGCCTGTTTCCGGCGCGGGTGCGCTACACAGGCGTATCGATGGCCTTCAATGTGGCGGGCGTGCTGGGTGGCGGCCTCACGCCGCTCGTGGCGCAGGCACTGGCGGCGCGCGGCGGTCTTTCACTGGTGGGTTTATATTGCAGCGGTGCGGCGCTGATCAGTCTGATTGCGCTGCTTGTGTCCGGGCGAGCACGGAAAGTTTAGCCAAGCCGTAGGTGCGCTCCGCCTCCAGCGTCCACCCTTCGGCGGCGACGCTTTCCTGCTTGTGCGTCTCCACGGTCGCCCAAGCGGACGCGCCGGCCCAGCCCAGGCGCGTCAGGCGTTCGATAAGGGCGCCCGCACCGCCGCTGCCATAAGGCGGATCAAATAACAGCAGATCATAGGCGCGACGCGACGGCCCCAGCGAGGCGACCGGGCTGGCGATGACCTCGCCCGGGGCCCCGAGCATGGCGACGTTGGCTTTGAGCGCTTTGATAGCGTCGCGGTCATGATCGACGAAGGTGCAATATGCGGCTCCGCGGGAGATCGCCTCCAGCCCCAGGGCACCGGTGCCGGCGAAAATGTCGGCCACGTTCAAACCCTCGAACGATCCGATCCGGCTGGTGAGGATGGAGAACAAGGCTTCCCGCGTGCGATCCGCCGTCGGCCGGGTGGTTTCGCCCGATGGCGCCCGCAATACGCGCCCGCGCCATTTGCCTGCGATGATGCGCATGGATCAGGTCCGCGGTTTGACAGGAGCAGGGCCGCTCCGCCGTTGTGGACGTCCACGTCGACCGCCTGGCAGGGGCGCGGGAGCAGTCGATACGCGGGGCGGTCGTGGTGGCTTGGGCCCCGACTTCGGACCGCCTTCCGGCTTCTTCAGGGTCGCGAGGAAGTTGGCCAGATCGTGCTGGCGCACCTCTCCGACCTCGCCCGGAGGTAGATCGTCCAGAATGAACGGGCCATAGGCGGTGCGGATGAGCCGGCTGACCTGCAGACCCAGATGCTCCAGCACGCGGCGAACTTCGCGATTCTTCCCTTCGCGCAGCCGCATCTCGACCCAGACATTGGCGCCGGTGCGGCGTTCCAGATTGGCGTCGATCGAGCCGTAGCGCACGCCGTCAATTTCGATGCCTTCGATCAGATCCTCGAGCTGGGTTTGGCTGACATTGCCATACGCGCGCGCGCGATAGGCGCGCTCAACCCCGACCGACGGCAGCTCCAGCTGGCGCTTCAATTCCCCGTCCGTGGTCAGCAACAACAGCCCTTCGGTATTCAGATCCAGGCGGCCGACCGGAATGACGCGTGGCAGATCGCTGGGCAATTTGTCGTAGATGGTCGGGCGGCCCTTGGGGTCGCGCTCCGCCGTCAGCAAACCAGCGGGTTTATGATAGAGGAACAAGCGGGCAGCGCTGGGTGCCGCGACCGACTGGCCATCAACCGTGACGCCCTGCAACGACGTCACGATCGTGGCGGGCGTTTCGATCAGCTTGCCATCGATCGCGATGCGGCGGGCCTCGATCATGCGCTCGATTTCACGGCGCGAAGCGACGCCGGCGCGGGCCAGTAATTTGGCGATGCGCTGCGGCTCGCGGCCGGGGCGGGGGGCGGGTTTATCGTCGGATGGGGGCTGAGACACGTCGCGCTTCTAGACCATCGCGGCGCACCGTTCCCACAAAAAGCTTGCAGCCGATCCGATTAAAGGATTCTCAGGTGCGGATCGCGTTGCGGAGTATGCAGATGGCAGTGTTGATGCGGCAGATGATCGGGGCCCTTATCGGCCTCACGGCATTGGCCGCACCAACCCAGGCGCAACTGCCTCTACGCTCCGGATTCGCGACCACCGCATCCTCTGCGCTATCGCAGCAGCTGGCCGCCATCGCCAGCAGCGGGACCGGCCGGATCGGTATCGCGGCGACCAATCTGGATACGGGCGAGACGTTCGCCTTTGCGGGCCGCGATCCCTTTCCCATGGCCAGCACCGTCAAGATTGCGATTGCGGGCGCCTATCTGGACGGCGTGGATCGCGGCCGCTTCCATCTCGATCAACTCTATAGTCGCGGCCGGACCGTGATTCGCGCCGGACGACTGATCGAGCTGATGCTGATCCGCAGCGACAATGGCGCGGCCGACATATTGTTGAAGGAAGTGGGCGGCACCGCGGCCGTCAATGCGTGGCTGGCGCGCGCCGGCATTCGCGGACAGCGCATGGACCGGACGATCGCGCGGCTGGTGCTGGATGACCGCAGCCGCACCGGCAAGATCATTGCCAATCTGCCGCTCACGCCGCAGGACGTGGCGCAATCGACAAGCTTCACCGACGATGGCGAAGTCAATCCCGCCTTCATCGGGGATGCCCGCGATACGTCGACGCCGGCGGCGATGGTGGCGTTGCTGGCCAAGCTGCAGCAAGGCGCCTTGCTCAGCCCGCAAAGCACGAATTATCTGTTCGAGGTCATGACGCGCTGCGTTACCGGCGCGCATCGTATCAAGGCGCTGTTGCCACCGGGAACGCCGGTCGCGCACAAAACCGGTACGCTCGCAGGGGTGTCCGACGACGTTGGCATCATCAGTCTGCCGAACGGACATCGGCTTGCGCTGGCGATCTTCGCCAAGGGCATGCGGTCCGAATGGGAACGCGATCGGAGCATCGCCGAGGTCGCGCGCCTGCTGTACGATCGCTTCTTGGCAATGGGGCCGGCCCCGATGGCATGGGGCACGGCCCCCTGATCTAGGTTGCGGCGGTCGCTGTCGCCGGCTTGGATTCGCCCAGCACACCTTCCCATTTGGCGACGAGCGTGGAGGCAACCGCATTGCCGATGACGTTGGTACCGGTTCGCCCCATATCCAGAAACTGATCGACCGCGAGGATCAGCAGCAGCCCCGCTTCCGGAATGTGGAAGGTGGCAAGCGTGGACGAGATCACGACCAGGCTGGCCCGCGGCACGCTGGCAATGCCCTTGGACGTCACCATCAGCAGCAACAGCATCGTGGCCTGTTGGGTGAAGCTGAGATGGATGCCGTAGGCCTGCGCGATGAACATCGTCGCGAAGCTGCAATACATCATCGAACCGTCGAGATTGAACGAATAGCCCAGCGGCAAGACGAAGCCTGCCACGCGCGGCGGCACGCCGAATTCTTCCAGCGCCTCCAGCGTGCGCGGGAATGCAGCCTCGGAAGATGCGGTCGAAAAGGCGATCAGAAATGGTGCGCGAATGAAGCGGAACAGGTCCTTCGCACGCCCGGCGCCGACCGCCACGACGGCCACGCCGAACAGGATCGCCCACAAAACCGCGAGCGCCAGATAGAAGCCGCCCATGAAATAGCCAAAGGTCCACAGGATGCCGAGGCCTTCCTTGAACACCGCGCTGGTCACGGCGGCAAAGACCGCGACCGGCGCCAGTCGCATGACATAATCGGTGATCGTCAGCATCAGCTGCGCGAGTGAATCCATCGCCTTCACGATCGGCTCAGCCTTCTCGCCGATGGCGGTGCATGCCACGCCGGCGAAGGTTGCGAAGATCACGATCTGCAGGATCGCATTCTTGGCCAAGGCGTCGAAGATCGAGCTCGGCACGAGATCGAGAATGAATTCCTTCAGCACGAAATGCGCCTGCGCGACGCCGTTCGCCTCGTTCACCGGCGGCAGGGGAAGACCCAGGCCGACGCCCGGTCGAATGACGTTGACGAACATGAGACCAAGGGTGATCGAGACGAGGCTGGCCAGCAGGAACCAGCCGATCGTGCGCGCCCCCATGCGGCCCAGCGCGGAACGATCCCCCATATGGGCGATGCCACCGACCAACGTCGCGAACACAAGCGGCGCGATGATCATCTTTATCAGCTTGAGGAACAATCCAGTCAGGATCGAAAGCCCATCCGTGATCGTTGCGGTAGCGGATGGATCAGTGATCGTCTGATTAAGACCGAAACCGACGACGATTCCCAAGATCATCGCGGCGAGGATGTAGATCGTTATTCGCTTGGCCACACATGCTCTCCCAATGGGCATGCTGGTCGGGGCAAAGGGGCGGGTCGTCAAGCCTGCAGCAAGTGAGGGCGCATGTTGTTCGGAAAGCGTGAACGGACAGTGAAACGCATTCTTATCGTGGAGGATGAGCCCCTCGTCGCGTTCGACAACGAACATTCGCTGCGTGAAGCCGGCTACGAAATCGTCGCGACGGTCGATACAGTTCCCAATGCAATCAAGGCGATGGACGATGACGTGCATCTTGTCCTGGCCGATGTGAATCTATCGGACGGCGGCAGCGGGCAGGATGTCGCGCGGGCCGCCCAGTCGCGGGGGGTGCCGCTAATCTTCGTCACGGGTGGTTCTCCGCCCGATGCGCGCACGCTGGCGGTGGGCGTGCTGTCCAAGCCCTATAGCCAACGCGATCTTATCTCTGCCATCGACAGCGTGGACGCCAAGCTGTCCGGCCGCGTCCCGAAGCGCATTCCCAAGACCTTTACCCTGTTCACCGACTGAGGGGGCGATCCCGCGCCGGGTTGGTCAGGGCGATCGGCGGGCGGGCGGCTTCCCTGACGCCACTTTTGCGCTAAGCATCGTGCGAACAGTCAAGGGTGAGGGCGAGTGGCGGGAAAGATTGGCGGCCTGGCGTTGCTGCGGAGCGCGTTGAGCGATCGCAAGACGGCGCTGATGCTGGCCTTCGGTTTTTCGGCAGGCCTGCCTTTCACGCTTTTGATCGGCACATTGAACGCGTGGCTTGGGGAGGCCAAGGTCAGCCTCGCCACCATCGGCATCCTGTCGTGGATCGGGCTCGCATACGGCTTCCAATTCCTCTGGTCGCCGCTGGTCGATCAGGTGCGGCCGCCCTTATTGGCGCGCTTCGGAAGGCGGAGGAGCTGGATCTTCCTGTGCCAGGGCCTGCTGGTCTTGTGCTTCCTGTTGCTGGCCACGATGGACCCGGCCGTCTCTTTGGGCGGTGTCGCCGGGCTGGCAGTGCTCGGCGCATTCCTCTCTGCGACGCAGAATATCGCGCTCGACGCCTGGCGTGTCGACGTCGCCGATGAGCGCGCGACCGTCGAAATCCTGTCATCCATCTATCAGTTCGGCTTCCGCATCGCCGCGCTGGTCGGAGGAGCGTTTGCGTTGGTGCTGGCCGCGCAGACGACGTGGCAGTCGGTCTACGCGATCATGGGCGGACTGATGGCGCTCTGCATGCTCGCGACCGTTGCGGCGCCGGATACGCCGTCGCCCGAGGGCCAGAATGTCGTGCCGCTCGCAGGGTTCAACGTGCCGAACAGGCGGGAGCGCACGATCGGCCTGCTGGTGGTTGGCGCCGGATGGATCTGGGCGATCGCCACGCTAGCGGCTTTCATGGTCAAGGCGCTGCATGGCCCCGACGCTGACGGAAAACCCGTATCGGCAGTGAAATTCACGAGCAATTACGGGCCCTGGATCGTCATCGCGACGATCCTGATACCGGCGATCGTCGCGGCCTGGCTCAACGGCCAAGTTGCGCATGACGGGGAAGCGGACCCGACCGGCCGGCTGAGCCGGGGCGCAGACCGGCTGTATCGCGCACTGGTCCTGCCATTGGGGGAATTGATCGAACGCCTGCGCTGGGGCGCGATCATCGTGTTCGGCCTGATCCTGACCTATCGCCTGTGCGAGTCGATTTGGGGCCCGTTCGCCTATCCCTTCTACCTGCAATATATGCATTACACGAACGAGGAGGTCGCGTTCGCCTCGAAGGTGTTCGGCATCGTCATGCTGATCGTCGGCACCGCGCTGGGTGGCGTCCTCTTCGCCACGATCGGGCGGCTGCCGACGTTGCTGGTCGGCGCCATCATCACGGCGCTCGCCAATCTGCTCTATGCGGATCTGGCTGCGGGCGGGGCGTGGCTGGACGCTTTCTCGCACATGTTCGCGATCGATCGCATGACCGGGGTTTTCGGGTTCGACCTGCGCATGAACCGGCTACTTGTGACAATCGGGATCGAGAATACGTGCAGCGGATTGGCCGGGGGAGCCTATGTCGCGTATCTGTCCTCGATCACGTCGAAGCAGCATAGCGCCGTGCAATATGCGCTTCTGTCTTCGCTGACGATGCTGATCGGTGCGCTTGGCCGCGCCGCTTTTGGTGAACGCATTCAGGATTATGGCTATGCGACGATGTTCCGCTTTGCGGCGGTCATCGGCATCATCGGCATCGCCTTCGTCCTGTTCGAATGGATCCGGGTCGCCCGAATGGAGCGCAATCGTGAGCCGGGTGGGACGGGCGCGGCCGGCTGATATGCCGGCCCCTTCACAGTTTCAGCCGGTGATGGGGAGCCGGATCGATCCGTCGGGCTCATATTCCAGCGCGCTATAGGCGACCACGACGTCCAGCGTGATCGGACCATAGATATGGGGGAAGAGCGCGCCGCCACGCGACGGCTCCCACTTCACGGCATCGCCCAGCGCGTCGAGGTCGATCGCAACCAGCTGAAGCCCGTCCTGTCCGGCATAATGCTTTCGGAGCGTCTCCTCCAGCTGATCTGCCGTGGACAGATGGATATACCCGTCTTCCAGATCGACCGGGGAGCCTGCGAAGCTGCCATCCTGTTCCAGCGCCGAAAGCTGGTCGGCGGTAAGGACTTTATAACCGATCGTCTCGGGCACGGGCATTTTCCTATTCCGTCTCGTTGTCGGATTCGCCGCCATCGGACAGATCTTCGCTCGTATCGGCATCGACCTGCGGATCGATCTCGGGCGAAATCTGCTCGATCTCGCTGCGCACATCGTCTTCGGCCTCGTCCTCATTCTCTTCGATCCGGGCGGCGGAAACGACATGTTCGTTGTCCGCGACCCGGAAGATGATGACGCCCTGCGTGTTTCGGCCGATGACACGAATATCGCCGACGGAGGTCCGGATCAGCTTTGCCTGATCCGATACAAGCATAAGCTGCTCGCCATTGTGGGCGGGGAAGCTCGCCACGACCGGGCCGTTGCGATCCGATGAGACGATATTCGTGATGCCCTGACCGCCACGGTTGGTGCGGCGATATTCGTAGGCAGAGGTGCGCTTGCCATAACCGTTGGCGGTAACGGTGAGGATGAATTCCTCCGCCGCCTCGAACTCAGCCATGCGATCGGCACTGAGCGTGATCTCCCGGTCGCCTTCCTTCCAGGGCGCGGCCTTCAGATAATCCTCACGCTCCTGCGGCGTCGCCTCGAACCCGCGCAGCACGGACAGCGAGATGACTTCGTCGTCGCCGGTCAGCCGCGCGCCGCGCACGCCAGTCGAATCGCGGCTCTGGAATTCCCGGACATCGGTCGATGCGAAGCGGATGGCGCGGCCGTTGCGGGTGGCGAGCAGGACATCATCCTGTTCGGTCAGCAGCGAAACGCCGATCAGGCGGTCGTCCGAACCTTCTTCGAACCGCATCGCGATCTTGCCGGAAGAGCGGATATTGGCGAACGCGTCCATCGAATTGCGCCGCACGCTGCCCTTCGCCGTCGCGAACATGACGTGAAGCTTGCCCCACTCCGCCTCATTCTCGGGCAGCGGCAGGACGGTCGAGATTTTCTCTCCCTCGGCCAATGGCAGCAGGTTGATCATCGGCCGGCCACGCGCCTGCGGCGCACCTTCCGGCAGACGCCACACCTTCATGCGGTAGACCTTGCCATGGGTGGAGAAGAACAGGACCGGCGTGTGCGTCGAGGTGACGAACAGCTTGGCGATCGCATCCTCTTCCTTCGTGCCCATGCCGGAGCGGCCCTTGCCGCCCTTATTCTGGGTTCGGAACGTCTGGAGTGGCGTGCGCTTGATGTAACCGCCGATCGTGACCGTCACGACCATGTCTTCACGCTCGATCAAATCTTCGTCGTCGATCCCGTCGGCCGCGGCCGCAATCTCGGACCGGCGCGGCGTCGCGAAGGCGGCGGAGATGGCATCGAGCTCTTCTTCCATCACCTCGAACAGGCGGCGGCGGTTGCCCAGAATTTCCAGTAGTTCGCCGATCGATTGGGCAAGCTGCTCCAGCTCGCCGCCGATTTCATCCCGACCAAGCCCGGTCAGGCGATGGAGGCGGAGGTCCAGGATGGCGCGAACCTGAAAATCGGACAGGCGATACGTGTCGCCTTCGATCTCGGCCTCGACCGCCTCGACCAGCCGAATATATTGGGCGATCTCGGCAATCGGCCAATCGCGGGCCGACAGGGCAGCGCGGGCCTCAACGGGCGAGGCGGAACCGCGGATGATCTTCACCACCTCGTCGAGGTTGGTGACGGCGACCACCAGGCCGAGCAAGACGTGTGCCCGTTCGCGCGCCTTCAGCAGCTCGAACTTGGACCGGCGGGTGATGACTTCTTCCCGGAAGCTGATGAACGCTTCGAGAATGTCGCGCAGCGACAGCACTTCCGGCCGGCCGCCGCGGAGCGCGAGCATGTTGGCCGGGAAGCTGGTCTGCGCCTGGGTATGGCGCCACAGCTGGTTGAGCACGACCTCGGGCGTGGCGTCGCGTTTCAGATCGATCACGATTCGCACGCCGAACCGGTTCGATTCGTCCCGAATGTCGGAAACGCCCTCGATCCGCTTGTCCTTGGCGGCCTCGGCGATACCCTCGACCAGACCGGCCTTGCCGACCTGATAGGGAATTTCGGTCAGCACGATCGACTGCCGATCGCCGCGGCCTTCCTCGATCACATAGCGCGACCGCATGATGATCGAGCCGCGCCCGGTGGTATAGGCGCTGCGCGCACCGCTGCGGCCAAGAATCAGCGCGCCGGTCGGGAAATCGGGAGCGGGCACGATCTCCATCAACTCTTCGTCTGTGATGCGATCGCCATCATTGACCATCCGATCGATCATCGCCTTGCAGGCAATGATGACCTCGCCCAGATTATGCGGCGGGATGTTGGTGGCCATGCCGACGGCGATGCCGCCGGCGCCGTTGACCAACAGATTGGGGAAGCGGGCCGGGAGGACCAGTGGTTCCTCCCGCGAGCCATCGTAATTCGGTCCGAAATCGACCGTGTCTTTTTCGATATCTTCCAGCAGCGCCATCGCCGCCTTGGACAGGCGCGCTTCGGTGTAGCGCATCGACGCCGGCATATCCGGGTCCATCGATCCGAAATTGCCCTGGCCGTCGACCAGCATGACCCGCATCGCCCAATCCTGGGCCATGCGCGCAAGTGCCATGTAGATGGAGGAATCGCCGTGCGGATGGTAATTGCCCATCACGTCGCCGACGATCTTGGCGGACTTGCGATAAGGACGGCCGGGAACGAAGCCGCCTTCCTGGCTCGCATAAAGAATGCGGCGATGAACCGGCTTCAGGCCGTCACGGACATCCGGCAGAGCGCGCGCGACGATGACCGACATGGCATAGTCGAGATAGCTCGACTTCATTTCGTCGACGATGTTGATGGGAGAGATGTCGCTGCCGTCGATGACAGGCGGGGTCGTGGCCAAGAAGTTGTTCCGTTCGGTTGATGAGGCGGCGCGCGGCCGTGCAACCCACCTTAAGCATCACGCGTCGATAAAACTACCCCGCACCATCGCGCGGGTACCAAACCAGCGTGCTTAGATTTCGAAATCCGGACGCTTGCCGTCGCGCTCCGGATCCCGCGTCAGACGGGCGTGGAGCTGCTTTACCGTCGTGCTGCCGGTGCGCTTGCACAGAGCCGGCACCAGTGCATGAACGAAGCAGCCCAGCGCACCGACCAGCATGGCCACGCCAAAGCTGCCCGCAACCTGCAGATGTTCAGCATAGCTTTCACCCACGCTTTCGGGGTGATCGATAAAGAGGCGCCGGATCATGATGTGGGTTTACCTTGGCCACCTTGGGCAGGCAATCGCAACCTGCACCGGTTGCCGGTTTATGCCGTTCAGCTTGCCCCAACCGAAAGGCGCTATTAGCAAGCGCCAAAGCTTTTGCCGGAGCTTCTCGACTCCGGCCAGTGGGAGATGACGCAGATGAGGATCGTATCCACCATGGCCGTAGCGCTCGCGCTCGGCGGCGCGCTCGTGGCCGCGCCCAGCTATGCTGCAAAGAAGGAAGAGAAAGCAGCCGCGAGCAAGGCGACCCCCGCCGTGCACAAGGCTGCGTTCGAAGCGCAGAAGGCCGCGGAGGCGGGCGACATCCCGACCGCGTTGACCAATTACAACACGGCCAAGGCGGCGATCGTCAATGACGACGACAAGTTCATGGTCGGTCAGATCGGCTATTCCATCTATCAGAAGAACAAGGACGACGCGCTTCAGGGCGAAGCGATCGACCTGATGGTGTCCAGCGGCAAGGCGCCACCGGAGACGCAGGCCAAGCTGCTCGTCGCGCAGGGCCAGATCGCCTATAATAAGCGGGATTATCCCAAGGCGCTGACCGCTCTGCAGGCGGCACAGGCCGCCGGCGCGCCCGATTCCGATATCGTCCCGATGATGGTCGAGGCCTATGCTGCCAGCGGCCAGACGCTGCAGGCACTGAAGACGCTTGATGCCGGCATCACCAAGCAGCGGGCCGCCAACCAGCCGGTGCCGATCGAGTGGTTCCAGCGCGGGATCGCCATCGGCTATCGTGCCAAGGCAAACCCGACCGACATTCCGGCGATCAACAATGCGACGCTGGAAATCAGCAAGCAGTGGGTTGCCGCCGATCCGCAGAAGAAGAATTGGAGCGCCGCGCTTCAAATCTATCAGGAGCAGTTCAAGCTCGACAATGACGCCCGTATCGACGTGTTCCGCCTGATGCGTGCGGCGGGCGTGCTGTCCGGCGACGCCGATTATCGCGAATATGCCGACCTGGTCTATCTGCGCTTCCCCAATGAGGCCATGCAGGTCCTGCAGGAAGGCAATACCAAGGGTATCGTCAACCTGACCGGCAAGAGCGATGCCTCCGACGTGATGGGTATCGTCAAGGGCAAGGTCGCGGCGGACAAGGCTTCACTGCCTGCAACCGACAAGTCGTCGCGCGCATCCGCCAGCCCGAAGGGCGCGATCAGCACCGCGGATGCCTATGTCGGCTATGGCCAATATCAGCAGGCGGTGGACCTTTATAAGGTCGCGCTGACCAAGAGTGGCGTCGATGCCGGTCTGGTCAACCTGCATATGGGCTGGGCGCTGGCCCTGGCCGGCGATACCGCCGGTGCAAAGGCCGCTTTCGCCGCCGTGACCGGCGCGCGTAAGCCGATCGCCGATTTCTGGGTGATCCACCTCGATCATCCCACGACCGCGAACGCGGCGGCTTCCTGAGCGGCGACATTCGCGAAGGAAAGGGCGGCGGTTTCGCCGCCCTTTTTTTGTTCAGCCGACGTCGACCGGAATGCCGCACGATACTTTGGACGTACGGATGGTCAGCGAGGTTTTTACGCTCGCGACATTCGGCGCGGGCGTGAGCTTCGATGTCAAAAAGCTCTGAAAGGATTGAAGGTCGTGCGCCACGATCTTCAGGATGAAATCAATTTCGCCATTGAGCATGTGGCACTCACGCACCTCCGGTAATTCCGCGACATGCGATTCGAACGATTTCAGCGCGTCTTCAGCCTGGCTGCGCAGGCTCACCAGAACGAACACCATGATGCCATAGCCCAGCTGGGCCGCATCCAGCTCCGCATGATAGCCCCGAATGACCCCGGCTTCTTCCAGGGCGCGCATCCGGCGCAGGCAGGGCGGGGCGGTCAGGCCGACTCGGCTGGCCAGTTCGACATTGGTGATGCGTCCTTCTTCCTGAAGGATACCAAGAATTGCCCGATCAAGTTCGTCGATGGTCGTCACAGCTGCCATTTCGGCATCATCCCGTCTCTTTTATGGGGCTCCTGCATAATATAATTTCGACTGCGCGCAACATCCGGCCAACCTGTTTAGGGCACGCCGCCCCCTTGCCAGCACCGATCAGCGTCCGCTAACGGAACCCGGCGTGGGCCTGTAGCTCAATTGGTTAGAGCCGGCCGCTCATAACGGCTTGGTTGCGGGTTCAAGTCCTGCCGGGCCCACCACCCGCCTCCGAGCCTTATTCGTCGGACGACGTGCCGAAGCCGTAAGCAAGGAAGTTCGGTACAGGGCCGTTCCAGCCGTCATCGGCCGGCTCTGGCGCGTTCCGTGGCTGCACAGCCTGTGGCTCACGCTCGCGCACAGGCTCTTCCCGTGCCACGCGCTTGGGCGCCTTGGTACGATCGGACGTCGCCTGGGGCTTCTCCGTACGATCCTCGACTGCAGCCTCCGCATCGCGCTGCCTTGCGCGTGCGGGCTTACCAGCGTCGCCCTTGGCAGGGGACGCCTTCTTGCCGCCACGCGATGTGCGGCCGCCAGCGCCACGTACGGGCTCTTCAGCCTCTGTTTCGCTGGAAGGCGCTGCCGCCGCGGCGGTCTGCCCGACGCGCGGAATCTTCATGCCCGTCAGCTTCTCGATATTGTCGACCGCCTCGGCATCCTCGGGCGTGACGAGCGTTATCGCCTTGCCGGTGGCGCCAGCTCGGCCGGTGCGACCGATGCGGTGGATATAATCGTCCGGATGCCATGGCACGTCGAAGTTGAACACGTGGCTGACGCCCTTGATGTCGAGGCCGCGCGCGGCAACATCCGACGCCACAAGGACATTGATCTCGCCATTCTTGAAACGATCGAGCTCGCGAATACGCTCGGCCTGTTCCATATCGCCGTGGATCTGGCTCGCCTTGAAGCCGTTGCGCTGCAGCGACTCGGCAAGATCGCGGACTGTCGTCTTGCGATTGGAGAAAATGATCGCCGTCTTCAGATCGTCGGCGTTCAGCAAGCGGCGCAGCGTGTCGCGCTTGTTGCGCGACGAGGTCTCGACCAGCGACTGCTCGATCGAAAGATTGGCGGTGGCCGGGCGCGAAACTTCAACCTGCTTGGGATTGGACAGGAACCGATCCGCCAGCTTCTTGATCGGCGCCGGCATCGTTGCCGAGAACAGCAGCGTCTGCCGATTGGCGGGCAATTTGGTGCAGATCTCCTCGATGTCGGGGATGAAGCCCATATCGAGCATGCGATCGGCTTCGTCGATGACAAGCAGCGAGCAGCCGGTCAGCAATATCTTGCCACGCCCGAACAGATCCATCAGCCGGCCCGGGGTGGCGATGAGAACATCGACGCCCTTTTCGAGTGCCGCGACCTGCTCGCCCATGTTCACGCCGCCGATGAGCAATGCCATCGAAAGCTTATGATATTTACCGTATTTCTCGAAATTCTCGGCAACCTGCGCAGCAAGCTCGCGGGTCGGTTCCAGGATCAGCGAGCGCGGCATGCGCGCCCTGCTGCGCCCGTGGGCGAGAATGTCGATCATCGGCAGCACGAAGGACGCGGTCTTGCCGGTCCCGGTCTGGGCGATGCCGATCAGGTCGCGATTCATCAGCACAGGGGGGATCGCCCCCGCCTGGATGGGCGTAGGCTCTGTATAGCCCGCCTCACTGATGGCGCGCAGTAATTCTTCGGATAGGCCGAGGTCGGCGAAAGTCATGGGCGTCCGGGCTAAGGCCTGCAGGCGCACGCAAGTGGCGCCGCTAAGGGCACGGTCGCTAAGGAACGAAAGAGGCGTTGGTGTCAAGCTAAACGCGAGCAAATCAGCCGCGTCTTCGGTGATATGATCGCGAAAGAACAGAAAAACGCAAGATGTTGCCTCAGCGTGCGGCGATCAGCTTCCGAAATTTGTCGATTGCGCATTCGCCGCCAGCGCGATCGCGGATCGCGTCGCGGTCCGCGCAAATCTTGCCGTCGGCGGACGGCACCAGATAGAAACCGCTATAATAATCCAGCCCCGGGCACGACGCCGCAAAGCGCGCCCGCATGCGATATCCCCCGCGCAACACCAGATCGACCGAGGTTCGCGCCAGTACGCCCGCCGCCAATATGTCCTCGATCTGCACGCAGCGCGGGCCCTTCTTCTCGCGCAGCGCGGCAGCCGGCACTACCGACAAGCTTGACGTCTGCACGCGCACGACCACGCGCGAGCGAAAGCTCAACTGTGCCAGCTCGACCGAATCCGTGGTCCGAACCGAAGCAACAGACGCTTGTGGGGTGAGCGTCACAAGCGCCCCCGCGAGCAAAAAGAATGTCACGATTCTCGAACCATAATGCTGTCGCTCGTTCCGCTTTTGGCTTTAATGGCGGATGAACTGGCCGTGCGCCAAGCCCGTGCGCTATAGTCCCGTCATGACCTGTGTTCCCGACGCAACAATCTTGACCGCGCTCGCCGAAATTCTCGGCCCCAAAGGCTTCACAACAGATCCGGCGGCAATGCAGCCCTGGCTGAGCGACTGGCGCGACCGTGTGCATGGTCAGGCTGCCGCGCTCGTGTCGCCCGCCACGGTGGACGAGGTCCAACAGATTGTCCGCCTTGCGGCGCAGGGGCGGGTGGCGCTGGTTCCGCAGGGAGGGAACACCTCGATGGTGGCCGGCGCGACGCCGTCGGCGCAGGGTGGCGCGTTGCTGCTCTCGATGCGGCGGATGAACAAGATCCGCGGCCTATCCCCGGACGACAATGTCGCGGTTGCCGAGGCAGGCGTGGTGTTGAGCGACCTTCATGCTGCGGCAGAAACCGTCGACCGCCGCTTTCCCTTAAGTCTTGGCGCGAAAGGCAGCGCCACGATCGGCGGCCTTATCTCCACCAATGCCGGCGGCACGCAGGTCCTGCGTTTCGGGACAATGCGTGCGTTGGTGGTGGGCATCGAAGCCGTTCTGCCTGATGGCGGGCGATTCGATGGGCTGTCGGCGCTGCGGAAAGACAATCGCGGCTATGACCTGCGGCAATTGTTGATCGGGGCGGAAGGCACGTTGGGTATCGTGACGGCGGCGAGCCTGCGGTTGGTATCGGCGGTCGGATCGCGCGCCGTGGCATGGGTGGGATTGGCCGATCCCCATGCCGCGCTGCGGCTGCTGCGCCGGCTGGAGAGCGCGACCGGCGACGCGATCGAAAGTTTCGAAGCGATGCCGGCCAACGCACTGGCGATGGTGCTGCGTCACATTCCCGGGACCCGGGCGCCCCTCCAAGGCCAGCATGGCTGGAACATCCTGATCGAGGCGACGGCGCCCGCTGGTGCGGCGGAGCCGTCCGAGCGGCTGACCGCCTTGCTCGCGGACGCCGCGGCCGATGGCCTGATCGAAGATGCCGCCATCGCCAGCAACGAGGCGCAGGCCGAAGCCTTCTGGAAGCTGCGGGAAAGCATTGCCGAAGCGGAGCGGGTCGACGGGCCGGCCGCCAAGCACGACATTTCGGTGCCGGTTTCGGCAATGCCGACCTTCCTTTTGGACGCACGCGTCGCTGTGGAACAGCGGTTCACGGGATCGCGGGTGCTGGGTTTCGGCCATCTCGGCGACGGCAATATTCACTTCAACGTCCAGCCACCCGTCGACGCCGACGGAAAACGCTGGCTGGCGGAGGAGGGGCCGAAGGTGAGCAGCTTCGTGCACGATCTGGTGGCGGCCCGCGGCGGATCGATGTCGGCCGAACATGGCATCGGGCAGCTGAAGTTGGCGGAATTTGCACGAACGATCGATCCCGTGCGGCTTGGCGCCTTGCGGGCGATCAAGCAGGCCATCGATCCGCAGGGCATCATGAACCCTGGAAAACTGATCCCGGCCGGCTGAACATCGGCGCGTAAGATGCTGTCCCGCAAGGTTGCGCCCGCGCGCACGAGACAATAGAGGGCGGCCTTTCCGCGGGGGCGGGCACGATCACCTCCGCTCCATTCTCAGGAGAGATAAGCGATGGCGAGCGTTCCCGGCAATTCGGGTCTTCCGATGCTGTACCAGGACCTGGTACCCCTTTCGAGCCAGGAGCATGCGACGTGGAAGCTGCGTCCGATGCAGTCGCTCGAATTCATCGGGCAGGTTCATGCCATCCCGCTGACCGTCGACGAATTTCCGATCGCCCAGCGTTTCTTCCCGATCGTCTTCTCGGTCGGCTCCGATCCGGTGCCCTTGGCCCTGATGGCGCTCAATGAGGGTGTGAACGTCTTCGTCAACGAAGACGGCAGCTATCGCGACAACACCTATCTCCCGGCCTTCATTCGTCGGTACCCCTTCATGCTGGCCCGTCTGCGCGACGATAGCGACGAAATGTCGCTGTGTTTCGACCCGAGCCGTGGTGTGCTGGGCGATTATGAGGACGGCGTGCCATTGTTTGAAAATGGTGAGCCCACGCAGGCGGTGAAGGATATGCTGGGCTTTTGCGAGCAGTTCGAGATTGCGGCGCAGCGGACGACCGCCTTCATGAAGGACCTGGTCGAGACCGGTTTGCTGGAGGATGGCGAACTGAACATCCAGCATCAGTCCAGCCCCAATCCCTACCTGTACCGTGGCTTCGGCATGGTGAACGAAGAAAAGCTGCGGGATCTGCGCGGGGACCAGCTGCGCAAGATGAGCCAGAACGGCATGCTGACGCTGCTCTATGCTCATCTGTTCTCGCTTGGGCTCGTCAGCGACATTTTCGGCCGTCAGATGGAGCTGGGCAAGGTGCCGACGCAGCAGCCGGTGCTGCAGAACGTCTGATCGATTCGGGGTGATCGCGGCCGGATGCGACGGTTTTCAGACGAAAAAATCGTAAAGTCTTGAAACCCTTTTGCCGCTCACCTATTCTAATGTTGATGCCTCGCCGTGTTCCCCTTTCGCGGCCGGGCATTAGCGCGCTTCGGCGCGCTTCCTCCCTGAACCTTGGCCACTCCGTGCGAAAGCACGGGGTGGCTTTTTTGTCAGGGCCTTCGATTACTCGGCTGCGATCGCCGACGGGGGCTGCGTAGCGGCCACGGCTGCGTCGGCGAGCGACGATAGCAGCTTCTGCATCGCCGGCAGCCCCGCGGAGGGCGTGCGCATGTCGCGTTCCAGATACAGTGTACGATCGATCTCAATCTGGACGGCATGGACGTTGTCGTCTGGCCGCCCGTGGCGGACCAGGCCATACGCACCTGCATAAGGCGCGTTCAAGGCCGTGGGATAGCCATAGCCGCGCGCCACCCGTGCCATCTCGGCTGCCACGCCTTTTCCTGCCGAACGGCCGTGCTTGTCCCCGATCACGATACGGGCCGCGCGCGTGCCCGGCAAAGGCGGCATCGAGTGACAATCGATCAGGACGGCATGGCCGAAACGGGCACAGGCCGCGTCGAGCGCAGCGGCGATCGCCGCGTGATATGGACCATGAATGAGTTCCAGACGGGCAGCGGCTGCCTCCGAGGAGGGCAAAGCCTGCCACAGGTTCCGCTTGCCGAGCCGGTCCGGCAGCAGGCCCAGGCCGGATCGCGCACGCGCACTCGCGGCGCCGCCACTGCCGGGCGGATCGCGCTGCGCCGGGTTCAGGTCTTCTTCCCCCCGGTTCAGATCGATGCAGGCACGGGCGATCCTGGCGACGATCGCAATCGCTCCGCGCTCGACCGCCAATTGGATCAGCAGATCGGCGTGGCGATCCTCCAATTGCTCCAAAAGCTGCAGCGGCACCGCGCTCGCCGCGACCAGGGTTGGCGGATAATAGCGTCCCGCATGGGGCACGGCGCACACTAACGGGCTGACGGGCTCTGCGGGCCCGAGCCGTTCGAACAGAGGCAGGCGGGTGAGGGCGGCCGCGGGCATGCCGTTCCTGATAAAAGGAAAAGCCGCGTCCTGCACACGAAATGATCGGCACCCATAATTGATGCGGATCGCGGGTTGCGCGATGCAAACCCCTCGGCTAACAGCCGCGAACCCCTTTCCGGGCGCGATTCATTTGCGCCCAGTGGGCGTGTAGCTCAGTGGTAGAGCACTGTGTTGACATCGCAGGGGTCGCAAGTTCAATCCTTGCCACGCCCACCAGAATTACCCCGCCAATCCAATGGGTTGGCGGGGTTTTTCATGGATGCGGCCAGCGTCCCCCTGGATTGCGCCGAGCAATCGACTGGTCGATGCGCACCCGGCCAAATTTGCCCGGCCCCTTGTTCAGACGCTGCCCATCACTTGCTGGGCAAAGCGCTCCATCTCCTCCGCTTGTGGGCTCATCTGGAGGAGGAGCAGGTCGAGCCCGGCCGCCTCATATTCCTCGATTCGCGCCTTCAGCTGTTCGGGTGTACCAACAAGATTAGGGCGCAAGCCCCTGTTGGAGACTGAATATTCCTGGATCTTGAGCTCGCGCTCCAATTGTGTTCCCGATAACCATTGATCGAAATTGGCGTAGCCGGCGGGCAATTCGCTGACGGTCGTGATCCGCTCCAATTCGCGCTTTGCTTCTGCCTCGCTATCGCGGACGATCGCATAGGCCGCCATGCCGTAACGCATCGGGCTACCGCCAGCCGCCTGTCGCCGCTGCGCCATGTCGGCGATCTTCGGTGCGATCGCTGACACGGGATCGCCATGCATGACATAAGCGTCGCATTGGGCCGCAATCATCGTCTTGGCCTTTTCGCTCTCGCCGCCGGCATAGATTGTCGGGCGGCGGGCGGGCTTCGGCGCGCAAATCGCCGCTTCCGTGCGGTAATATTGCCCCGAGAAGCTGAAACGCTCCTGTGTCCACAGGCCATCCACGACGTTCAGCCATTCGGATGTGCGGGCGTAGCGATCATCATGTTCGTCAAACTGCAGGCCATATTGGCGGGCTTCGTCCGCCCACCAGGAGGATACGACATTGAGCGCCAGCCGACCTCCCGAAATTCGGTCGATATTGGCGGCCGCCTTGGCGAAGAGCGCCGGCTGATGGAAATTGGGGCGGACCGCGACCATCAGTTCGATCCGCTCCGTCACTGCGGCCAGCGCAGCGGCGGTCGACCAGGCGTCCAGCGCGGGCTGATCGACCCCTTTGATATCATTGAGGTTGAGCTCGGCAATCAAGGTGAGATCGTAGCCCCAGCGTTCCGCATTCTGCGTCAAACGGCGGGTATAGTCCCAGCTCGCCTCCATGCCTTCCTCGGCAACGTTGCGCAGCCAGCCGCCGAAAACGGGCGTCCAATATCCGTATCGCATCAACCCGCTTCCTCGATCCGCTTGACCAGATAGTCGACCAGCCGCTCGTGCGGATCCCAGCCTAGAACATCCAAGGGATTCGCCACAAAGTTCGATAAGGCATTGATATCGTAGAAGCGTGGCGTGCCATCACGATCGTCGATCATTACTTCGATCCCGCCCACGTCGAGGTTCGCCGCGAAGGCGATACGCTCGGCGGCGTCGATCAAGGCCGCAGGCGGGCGAACGGCCGTCATGCGGATCGAGGAGCCGACCGCACAGGCATCCGCCGGGCAGAGGTCGAACGCGCCGCCACCCGCGACATCGATCGCATAGAGGAAGGTGCGATTAAGGGTTTCGATCCGGGTGATGACGCCATCGCGCGCGGGCACATAATCCTGCACCAGCAATACGCCGTCGACGCTGCTGGGCAATTCACCGGCCGCGATCGTATGCCGCAGCTGGTCCATCGTGTCGAAGCGAACGATGCCGGCACCCGATCCGCCGATATTCGCTTTGACTACGAGCGGAAAGCCGATCGCCGCAGCGGCGGCTTCCACGTCGGTGGCGCGGTGCACGACCCGCGTTGCCGGTATCGCCAGACCCAGCGAGGCGAGGAGGGAGAGTTGCCGTGCCTTGGAGGAGTCGATGGACAGCACGTCCGGACCGTTGATCACATGCGCGCCGGACCGGCGCCAATGATCCAGCAGTGCGAGAGCATGGAAGATCGGATGCTCCCCGCTGCGCAAGAAGCTCGACATCGCAACGCGGTTGAAGACTATGGGTGCAGGTGCGGTGCGATCCGCCGGATCGAAATGCCCGTCCGGATACAAGCGCTCATATCGGATACCGCGACGATCCAGCGCGCCGAATAGCGGGGTGAACCACGCGGGATGCTCGTAGAGAATTGCTAACTGGGCCATACTGTTACCACCCGCCACCGAAACGCCTGTCGTGTCACGGGACGGCCGCGGTTTCCAGTCGAGCACTGCTTCGGGGGCGGGAAGAAAGGCTTGTCGTGGGACGGATAAGGCCGTCGATCCCCTATCCGACGAACAGGCTCAGCAGCAACACGAACACGAGCCCGCATAGCCCAACGATCGTTTCCATCAGCGACCAGGATCGGAACGTATCGCGCAGGCTCAGGCCGAAATATTCCTTGAACATCCAGAAGCCCGAATCATTCACGTGGCTGCACATCAGGCTGCCCGCTCCCACCGCCAGCACCATCAAATTGGGGTTCACATGGCTGCTCACGACCAGCGGGTGCACCAGGCTGGCGGCAGTAAGGCCAGCGACAGTGGCGGAGCCGAGCGCGATGCGGATGGCGAAGGCGATCAGCCAGCCCAGCATCAAGGGCGGCAGGGGAATATCCTGGAACAGCGCCGCCAGCTGAACGTCGGCGCCGCTGTCGATCAGCACCTGTTTCAGTGCGCCCGCACCACCGATGATCATCAGGATCGTGGCAATATCGCGAACCGCGGTCCCGAAGCCCTCCATGATATCACCAAGCGGACGACCGCGAGCCGTACCCAGCGCGATCGTGGCGATCACGACCGACAGCAGCAGGACGATCGTCGGATTGCCGACCAGACCGATCACCGCCTTTTGCCCGGGCGGAAGGCCCGGCGCATAATTGAGCGCAGTCGCCGCGCCGATCAGGATCACCGGCAGCAGCGCGCACACGAAGCTATTGAAAGCCCCGGGCAGGGCATCGCTGCTCGTTTCCGAAGGCTTGAACAGGGTAGAGGGGGTGCCGACGATCCCCTTGAGCGTGGTCGAAAACAGCGGGCCGGCGATCAGGAGGGTCGGAATTCCGACGATCAGACCATAGAGCAAGGTCGTGCCGATATCGGCGCCGAATTGCGTCACCAGCGCCGTCGGGGAGGGGTGAGGTGGCAGAAAACCGTGCGCGATCGACAGGCCGGCCAGCAGTGGCATGCCGACATATACTGCGGGTAATTTTGCACGGTAGGTGATCGAAAAGATCAGCGGCACCATCAGAACGAAGCCGACATTGTAATAAAGCGGAATGCCAACGATGAACCCCGTAAAGGTCATCGCGATCGGCAGCCGTTGCTGGCCGAACAGCCGGGTGAGGCTTTCCGCGATACGCTCCGCCGCGCCGCTATCGGCGATGAGCTTCCCGAACATCGCGCCAAGGATGATCACGCCGGCAAGCGACCCGAGAAGATCGCCAATGCCATGCTCCATGCTCGCCGGGATCTTGGCAAGCGGCATACCCAGCATCAGGGCAGCGGCCAGTGCGGAAACCACGAACGCAACGAAGGGCGGCGCCTTCAACACCGCGATCAGCAGCACGAGCAGGGCGACGGCAGCGATAATCGGCAGCAATGTCATCCGGGCGGTCTATCGGCCCTAGGGTGCAGCGTCGAGGTGAACCGGTTACGACTTTGGTCGCGATAGCGATGCGGTCACAGCCGCGCATGCCATCTTCGGCCGGGAGCGTTGCGCCGCCTGTGCCACCCCGCTAGGCGGGCATGAGGAGGCGCCTGTTGACCCAAGAATTTTCGCCCTTGATCGTCGGGATCGGCGGTACGTCGCGTGCCCACTCCACCAGCGAGCTGGCGGTGCGCTGCGCCCTGCTGGCAGCGGAGCGCCTGGGCGCGCGGACGCGGCTGATCGATGGCGCTTTGATTTCGGGTCTGCCGCTCTACGTGCCAGGCCGGACGGAGCGCACCGATGACGAAATGGCCTTCATCAGCGCGGTGCGCGAGTGCGATGGCGTCATTGTCGCATCGGCTGGCTATCATGGCAGCATTACCGGGCCGGTGAAGAATGCTCTGGATCTGCTGGAGGATCTTGCTCGGGACAACCGCCCCTATCTCGACGGCTGCGCATTCGGTGCGATCGTCAGCGCGTTCGGCTGGCTGGCGTGCGGTACTACGCTCGTCACCCTACGCTCGATCGCCCATGCTTTGCGTGCCTGGCCAACACCTTATGGTGCGGCTTTCGTGCCCGAAGGCAAAGTCTTCGAACAGGATGGCACCGCGCTGGACGCCAAGATTGGCGATCAGATTGGTCTGGTGGCACGACAGGTGGTCGATTTTGCGCGTTGGCGGAAGGCCGGCTCAGCTATCTGAAGCGGCGGGAGACCGGATCAGCAGCGCGCCGGCAGCAACCCGCTTCAGCGCCGTATCGAGCGGCATCTCCCTTTCCCAGCCAACCCATGCCTCTTCCAGCGCCGCACGGTCGCGTGTGCCGTCCAGCAGGGGGATCAGATGCCGTAGGTCCGCATCCTGCAGTCCGATCAGCTGATGGGCCAGCGTCGCTACAGTCGGCGATCTCTGGGCAATCTGCATACGCGCGAGCGGACTGGCTTGCGGCATGCGGGGTATGCCGATCGCAAAGCGCGGCGCTGTCGTCGCGAGCTTGACGACATCCTCCAGCGCATAATGGCGCAGGCTGGCCAGCAATCCGGCGTCTGCGGCGAGGCTGTTGACGGCTACCCAATCCGGCCGCCGGTCGATCAGCGCGCGTAACAGGGCGGCACGGCGAGGATCGCTGACCCGGACGCTTCGTTGGCCCGTCTGAAACAAGCCATCGCTGGTTTCCCTGGCATCGGTCGTTGCCCACATGGCGGTCAATGCGTCGTCCGCAGCCACCCGGGAAAAAGGTGCCTCGGCATGGACGAACAGGCTGGCCCGGAAGTAGCGGCCCTTCGCGTAATCCATGGCCTGCAGGCGTTTCAGCAAATCGTCTTCGCTTATGTGCGCCCGATCCGGATCGAGGAAACCCTTGTCGAGGCCGCCGCCTGACGCTTCGCCCAGATAGTTAAGGCCATGGCTGCGCGCGTCCTCAACGGCGGCGGTCAGCGATTGCGGGACGTAAAAGGCGTTCATGACGTCGTGGAACAGCAGCCCGTCCGATGACGCGAGTGCTGCCTCGGCTTCGCGGCGCATGGCAGCGGTGATCGGCTCGTCTCCCGCCCGCGGCGTCGCAAAGGGGCGAAGCAGGGCGCGAACCGCTGCGAGCTGTTTGGCGGGCTCCATGATGTCGGCAACGTGGTGGCGGATCATCTGGCGCAGGGCGATACGGCTATGGCCCCCCGGGAACGTATTGTAGCTGACGAAGGCGACCCCCTTTGGCGAGAGCATCCGTCGGATCAGGGGCATGACGGCGGTGCGCACCACATCCGGAACCCAAGCATAGATGCCGTGCGCACTGATATAATCGAACGGTCCGTCCAGGCGATCAGCCGCCTCCAATATATCCATCACCAGGTGACGGACATTGGTTATGCCGGCCGCCTCTGACCAGCCGCGGCCCCGCGCGATCGGCCGCTCGGCAATGTCGAAATTGACGAATTCGGCATGCGGGAAGGCGGCGGCCAGCGCGATCGCATCAAGCCCGTCGCCGCCGCCGATCTGAAGCACGCGCGCGGACTCCACCGCCGGTGGATCCAGTCCATGGAGCTTGGCAAGCGCCGCCATCCGATCCGGATGGGTCTTGCGAAAGAGCATCGATGGGTAGGCGACGTGATCGTAAGACGTGGGCTCAGCGGTCATGCCGTGTCTTTAGAGGGGCACCGATGCTCGCGCCAAGCGTCAGCGATCGAGGAGATATTCCACGATCTGATCCGCCGCCTGCTCGGGCGAGAGGGAAATCGTGTCGATGCGCAGTTCCGCATCATCCGGCGCTTCATAGGGGCTATCGATCCCGGTGAAGTTCTTGAGGGCACCGGCACGGGCCTTGGCATAGAGGCCTTTGACGTCGCGCCGTTCTGCCTCGACCAACGGCGTGTCGATGAAGATCTCGACGAATTCGCCTGCAGGCAGCATCTGCCGCACCATTTCGCGCTCCGCGCGGAAGGGCGAGATGAAGGCGGTGATGACGATCAGCCCGGCGTCGGTCATCAACCGTGCGACTTCGCCCACCCGACGGATATTCTCGACCCGATCGGCGTCGGTGAACCCCAGATCCCGATTGAGCCCGTGGCGCACATTGTCGCCATCGAGCAGGAACGTGTGGCGGTTCATCCGCGCCAGCTTCTTCTCGACCAGGTTGGCAATGGTGGATTTGCCGGCCCCGGAGAGACCGGTGAACCAGAGCACGGCTGGCTTCTGGCGCATCAGCGCGGCCCGCCGCTCGCGCGTCACGTCCGTCGCCTGCCAATGGATATTCTGGGCGCGCCGTAACGAGAAGTGGATCATCCCGGCCGCGACGGTGGCATTGGTAAACTTGTCGATCAGGATGAAGCCGCCAAGGTCGTGGCTCTTCTCATAGGCCTCGAACACGATCGGACGATCGGTCGAAAGATTGGCGACCCCAATCGCATTCAGCTCCAGCGTCTTGGCAGCAAGATGCTCCAGAGTATTGATATTGATCTGATATTTAGGTGGCTGGACGTTGGCCGTGACCGTTTGCGTGCCAAGCTTCAGCCAGTAGGATCGGCCCGGCAGCATCGCTTCGTCCGCCATCCAGACGATCGATGCCTCGAACTGATCGGCAGCCTCGGGCGGGTCGCCGGCCGCGGCGATGACGTCTCCGCGAGAGCAGTCGACCTCGTCGGCCAGCGTCAGCGTAACCGATTGTCCGGCGACCGCTTCGGCAAGATCGCCATCGAACGTCACGATTCGCGTGACGCTGGAGGTCTTCCCACTCGGGAGGATACGTACGGTATCGCCCGGCCTCACCGTGCCGCCCGCAACCAGTCCGGCAAATCCGCGAAAATCCAGATTGGGCCGGTTCACCCATTGAACGGGCAGACGGAACGGCTTCGCCCGATCGGCGTCATTATCGAGCGGAACGGTTTCCAGCTGCTCCAGCAGGGTTGGGCCATCATACCAGGACAGATTGTCCGAACGCGTCGTGACATTGTCGCCGGCAAAGCCGGAGATCGGCATTGGCTGGAAGACGGAGATACCGATGGAATCGGCAAAGGCGCGGTAGTTCGCAACGATCGCCTCATATTTCGCCTGATCATAGTCGATCAGGTCCATCTTGTTCACGGCCAGCACGATGTTGCGGATGCCGATCAGGTGACAAAGATAGCTGTGACGGCGGGTCTGGGTCAGCACGCCTTTGCGCGCATCGATCAGGATGACCGCCAGGTCCGCGGTAGAGGCGCCCGTGACCATGTTACGCGTATATTGTTCGTGACCGGGGGTATCGGCGACGATGAATTTCCGTCGATCGGTCGCGAAGAAGCGATAGGCGACATCGATGGTAATGCCTTGCTCGCGTTCGGCGGCAAGACCGTCGACCAGCAAAGCGAAGTCGATATTCTGCCCTTGGGTGCCGACACGTCGGGAATCCGCCTCCAGCGCCGCCAGCTGATCCTCGAAGATCATCTTCGAATCGTACAGCAAGCGCCCGATAAGCGTGGATTTCCCGTCATCGACCGAGCCACAGGTGATGAAGCGCAACAGGCTTTTATGCTGGTGCCGATCGAGATAGGTTTCGATATCCTCCGCGATCAGCGCGTCGGCTTGATAGGATGAAGGCTCGCTCATCAGAAATAGCCCTCCTGCTTCTTCTTCTCCATGCTTGCCGCCTGATCATGATCGATCGCGCGGCCCTGCCGTTCGGACGTGGTGGTGAGCAGCATTTCTTGGATGACCTCCGGCAGGGTAGCCGCGGAGCTTTCGACCGCTCCGGTTAGAGGATAATCGCCGAGTGTCCGAAAGCGGATCGATCGCTCAATCGGCGTCTCGCCAGGGGCAAGCGGGAAGCGATCGTCATCCACCATCAGGATCAACCCGTCACGCTCAACCGTCGGGCGCGGCGCCGCGAAGTAAAGTGGCACGATTTCAATCTGTTCGAGATGAATATACTGCCAGATGTCAAGCTCGGTCCAGTTGGAGATCGGGAAAATGCGGATGCTTTCACCCTTGGCCTTGCGCGCATTATAGAGATGCCACAGCTCCGGCCGCTGGTTCTTCGGATCCCATCGATGATTGGCGGAGCGGAAGGAAAATATGCGCTCTTTGGCCCGGCTTTTCTCTTCGTCCCGGCGAGCGCCCCCAAAGGCGGCATCGAAGCCATATTGGTCAAGCGCCTGCTTCAGTCCCTCGGTCTTCCACATATCGGTATGCAGGCTGCCATGATCGAACGGGTTTATCCCGCGCGCCTTGGCTTCCGGGTTCTGATAGACAAGCAGGTCCATACCCGCATCCCGCGCAGCCTTGTCACGCAGCGCGTACATCGCCTTGAACTTCCACGTCGTATCGACATGAAGAAGCGGGAAGGGCGGCGAGGCGGGGTAAAAGGCCTTTCGCGCCAGATGCAGCATGACGGCCGAATCCTTGCCCACCGAATAGAGCATCACCGGCTTTTCAGCCTCGGCGACGACTTCCCGCAGAATATGGATACTTTCGGCCTCAAGCCGCTGAAGGTGAGTGAGCGATGCAGTCATGGCGTGCGGCTTCAAGCACGACACACCTATCGATGTCGCAACATAAAATCTTTGCCCTAGCAAGCCGCGATGCCGTACCGCCGGGCGAATGAAAACAGATCGGGATCTATTGTTGGAGGGTCTTGCCGAGGCTTCCATCGCGGCGGGCGCCGCGATCATGACGATCTACGAAAGCGATTTTGCCGTGGCGGTGAAGCAGGATAGTTCGCCCGTCACGGAAGCCGATGCCGCGGGCGAGGCGATCATCTTGCGGGCTCTCGCCGCGCTTTCACCCGACGTCCCCGTCGTGGCGGAGGAAGAAGCTGCCGCAGGACGTATTCCCGATACCGATGGGCATTTTTATCTGGTCGATCCGCTCGACGGAACGAAGGAATTCGTCAGTCGCAACGGCGACTTCACCGTCAACATTGCGTTGATCGAGGATCATGCTCCGGGCTTGGGCGTCGTGTTCGCGCCGGTGGAGCGCCGCATTTTCGTCGGCGATGCAACGCGCGGTCTGGCCTGGACGGCATTGGTCGGAGAGAACGGCGCGATCGGCCAGCGCCATAGGATGCGGGTGCGTGATATTCCGATCGAGGGTCTCGCTGCGGTCGCCTCTCGCTCGCACAACTCCGCCGCGACCGAATCCTATCTCGGCCAATTCCAGGTCGCGTCGCGGGTCTCGCGCGGCTCCTCCCTCAAAATTTGCATGGTGGCGTGCGGGCAGGCGGATCTGTACCCGCGCTTGGCGCCGACGATGGAATGGGATATTGCCGCAGGCGACGCGGTATTGCGTGCAGCGGGGGGCATGCTGTCAGCGCCAGACGGCTGTGCGATGCCATACGGCAAGCCGGGCTTCTTTAACCCAGGGTTCGTAGCGGCGGGCGGCCTGCAGGCGCCGCCTATTCAACCCTTCATGGCGGATGCAGCAGCACGCTGATCTCGATCAATGGACAAAACATTCATGTCGGCCATAATTTTGGGTATGTTGCGCAACGGATCATGCAGCCGCGGAGGCTTGCCAATTTGAGCAGTCAGGTTGACGCAGCCGCGCTGGCTGTCGTGGATCCGCAAACGCCGTCGCTGGATCTCACCGCATGCGATCGCGAACCGATCCATCTTTCCGGCGCGATCCAGCCGCATGGGATCATGCTGATCGCCGAGCTGGAGAGTCTGCGCGTTATCGCCGGCGCCGGGCAGATCGAGGAACGGTTCCACCCGGACTGGCTCGGCCAGACGTTGGTCGATTTGCTGGATCAGCCGATCGAGGCGGCATTGCTGCAAGCCCGGACGATCCGCAGGTCAATTGCGTCCGTCGGGACTGTCAGGGGCCGATCGGAATCATTCGACGCGGCGCTGCACGTTTCCGGCGATCACATTATTGTCGAACTGGAACCGCGGCCCGATCTGCCAGCCTCTGCCGTGGCGACCCTGTCGCGGCTGGATGCGTTCAGCACGAACTTTGAGCGTTCGTCCGATCTGATCTCATTGTGCGAGCGCGCGGCACTCGCATATCGCGAATTGACCGGCTTCGACCGGGTGATGGTCTATCGCTTCTTGGACGATGGCGCCGGTACGGTGCTGGCGGAGGAGCGGGATCCCAAGCTCGCGTCCTTCCTGAACCACCATTTTCCCGCCAGCGACATTCCGCAGCAGGCGCGCGCTTTGTATATTCGAAACCGTGTGCGCGTGATCCCCGACGTCCATTACGAACCGGCACCAATACGTCCCTCCGAGGCGCAGCTGGGCGCGATAGATCTCAGCGATTCCTCGCTACGGTCGGTATCGCCGATCCATATTCAATATCTCAAGAATATGGGCGTCGAGGCATCGGCGTCGATATCGATCGTCAAGGATGGGGTGCTCTGGGGGCTGATCGCTTGTCATAACCATCAGCCCCGTCGCATCAGTTACGAAACGCGCATCGCCTGTCAGGCCCTGGCGGGCGGGCTTGCACGTCAGATCCGTGCCAAGGAAGAGGCACAAATCTATCGCGAACGCCTCCGGCTGCGGTCCGGCGAGGAGAAACTGGTTGGCCGCCTCAGCACGGAACGGCCCGGGGTCGACTGGTTCGTTGCTTATGGGGACGAGTTCAGCCGGTTGTTCAATGCGGATGGCTTTGCCGTCGTACGCGGCCAGCAGGTCAGTACGTCCGGCGTCGCGCCCGCGTCGGAACAGATCCTTGCGCTCGCCGCCTGGATACGCACCAAAAGTCTGATCGAACCGTTCGTCAGCATGACACTGAGCGAGGAATTTCCTCCGGCGGAAAGCTATACGCGGCTGGCGAGCGGCGTTCTGGCGATAAACCTGACGGGGGAATCCGACGCGCTGCTATTGTGGTTCCGCGTGGAGCATCTGGAAACGGTGGAATGGGCCGGAAATCCGCACAAGAATGCGGACACCGAAACCGGCATCTTGTCCCCGCGTCACTCTTTCGCGGGATGGCGCGAGGAAGTGCGTGGCCGCTCGCGGCGCTGGACGGTCGGCGAGATCGAGGCCGCATCCCGCCTGCGCCGGACATTGACCGCCGTGCGTCAGAGCCAGCGGTTGCGCGAACTCAATCGGCAGCTGGGCCTTACGATTGCGGAAAAAGAGGCGTTGCTTGCGGAGAAGGATCATCTTCTGCGCGAGGTCAATCACCGCGTCCAGAACAGCCTGCAACTGGTGCAGGCCTTCCTGGCCTTGCAAGCCAATTCGACCCAGGATGCGACGCTGATCGACCATCTCGGAGAGGCGCAGCGGCGTTTGTCGGCGGTCGCGCTGGTCCATCGCCGCCTCTATCAGGCGGATCAGCTCGAGACGGTCGACCTGTCACGCTATCTCGAAGAGTTGATCGGAGACATGATTTCGGCGTCCGGCGCAGAATGGGGCGCGCAGATCCGCCTGGATCTCGCACCCGTGCTGATTTCTGCGGATCGCGCCGTCCATGTCGGCCTGATCCTGACCGAGCTCGTCATCAACGCCAACAAATATGCTTATGGCGGCAAGCCGGGGCCGATGGCGATTTCGATCGAGGAGCATGGCGACAAGTTCCGCCTGATCGTGGCCGACAATGGCAGCGGCAAGGTGCGGACGCGGGTCGGCTTCGGCACGCGGATGATGGAAGCCATGGTGCAAAGCCTGGGCGGTACGTTGGAGCAGGCCGATAATCATCCGGGTCTGCGCGTGATCGTCACCGCACCGATCGACAAGACCTAGGGCTCGCGCGCCGCATCGGCATAAAGGTCGAACGTGGCGTCGGCGGCAGCGATCGCCTGATCTATCCAATCCGCGCTACCACGGCGCGATGCATGGTCGAGCGCTTCGCCGAAGGCGCGCCATGCGCCGGTCGGATGGACGGCCGAGAGATAGGCACGCGGCAGATCGGGTGGCACCTCGCCGGCAAGGAGGCTGCCACCCAGGCGCGACCCCTCAATGACATATAGGGCGCCGAATGCACCGGCCTCATTATCGGGAGCGCGCATTTCATAAGGCTCGGGCATCGCCAACCCAAGCGCCTCCAGATCCTGCTGCAGCAGGGGCGTGCGGGGCTCGAACGGGGGCAGGCCCGAACGTGCCGACAGCGCGCGTTCGACTGCCGGAAGCGCGCGCGCATGCGCCGTCAGGAACCGGCCGTATGACCCTGAATCGGTCAGATCGAAATTGCTGAATGCGGCATCCACCAACTCATGCTTTTGTGCGGTGGCAGTTCTCAGGGTCACGCGGGCAGACATTGGTACAAGAATGACGCGGCCTAGCGGCCGCGTCCAGTCTCCTCTTGCAAGGCGTCGATGCGCTTGGACGCTTCCGCCTTGCTCAACTCTTCTTCGAAAGGCTCATGGGCTTCTTCGCTGAGCGTCTTCAAATAGGACGCTTGCGCCCCCGTCATGGGCTCGTCACCGGTCGTCCAGTCGTCCGGATCCTTTTCGGCGTTGGATGTGGGGTGGGTCTTCGGATTGTCGATCATCATGCGTCTCCTTAGCTGTTGGAAACGCATGATGTTCCCGACATGTTCCATTCACCTAATTCAATGGCAGATCAAGCGCCTGCGCCACGGCTGCATGCCGGATTTTCCCGCCGGAGACATTCAGCCCGTTAGCAAGATGGGGGTCGGCCGCCAGGGCTGCCTCTGCACCAAGGTCGGCAAGCCGCAGCGCAAAGGGCAGGGTCGCATTGTTGAGTGCGAAGGCAGAGGTTCGCGCCACCGCGCCCGGCATATTGGCGACGCAATAGTGAATGATGCCATCCACCTCGAATACGGGATTGTCGTGGGTGGTGGCGTGGCTCGTTTCGAAGCAACCGCCCTGATCGATCGCGATATCGACCAGAACGCTGCCGCGCTTCATGGTTTTCAGCATGTCCCGCGTGACCAATTTTGGTGCGGCCGCGCCCGGGATGAGGACGGCACCGATCACAAGGTGTGCGCGGGATACGGCGGCAGCGATCGCGGCGCGCGAGGCATAGGCCGTCTTGATCTGGTTGGAAAAGAACATGTCCAGTTCGGCCAGGCGCGCATTGGATATGTCGTAGATGGTAACGTCGGCCCGCATGCCGACCGCCATCTGCGCGGCGTTCACACCCGCGACGCCCCCGCCCAGGATCGCCACGCGGGCCGGGGCTACCCCCGGCACGCCGCCCAGCAGGACACCGCGGCCCCCTTGTTCTTTCTCCAGATAATGCGCGCCGACCTGCACCGCCATACGACCGGCGACTTCCGACATGGGCTTCAGCAGCGGAAGCGATCCGTCCCGTGCCGTTACGGTTTCATAGGCGATGCAGGTCGCACCGGACTTCATGAGTCCCTCCGCCTGGGGCTTGTCGGCCGCAAGATGAAGGTAAGTGAAGAGCAGATGGTCGGGACGCAGCCGCGCGATTTCGATCGGCTGCGGTTCCTTCACCTTCACGATCATCTCGGCCTGGGCAAAGACGGCGTCCGCATCCGGCAGGATTGACGCTCCCGCCTCGACATAATCGGTGTCTTCGAAGTCGATCCCCTTGCCGGCGCCCGTCTCCACCACCACTTGATGTCCAGCGCCCACCAACTCTGCCACCGACGGCGGGGTGAGGCCGACGCGATATTCGTGATTCTTGATCTCTTTCGGCACGCCAATGCGCATGCATCATCTCCTGGAATTTGGATCGGCAACGCATAACCGTGCGGGATGCTCCTGTCGCCCGTTGCGGGGGGATACGCGAAGTGCTATCCGCCCGCCGCTGCTACCGGAGAGGAACCCGGCGTTTAAGATCAGGCAGTCGCCTTTACTTGAGGTTTCCTCGCTTCGATGACATCCGGCATCGCCGTTCAAGAAAATGCTGATCCGCTCGAGCCGCCGCTGACGGCAGGCTCGCACGGACATGGTCATCAGGGGCTCGCGCGGCTGGCCCTGGGGGCTGTCGGCGTCGTGTTCGGCGACATCGGCACCAGCCCGCTTTACGCCTTTCGCGAGACCTTCGCCGGCCATCACACGCTGGAGGCGAGCGACGCCAATGTGCTGGGCGTGCTCAGCCTGATCTTCTGGTCGATGATGATCGTGGTGACGATCAAATATGTCGCCATCATCATGCGCGCGGACAATAAGGGGGAGGGCGGCAGCCTGGCGCTGCTGGCGCTGATCTCCCGCTCGGGCTCCACCAAGGCGCGCTGGACCAAGGGCCTGGTCCTGCTGGGCGTGTTCGCCACCGCGTTATTCTATGGCGACAGCATGATCACGCCGGCCATGTCGGTGCTGACCGCGGTCGAAGGTCTGGCCGTCGTCAATCATAATTTCGGCAGTTTCGTCATTCCCATCGCCGTCGGGATCCTGGTCGGTCTGTTCGCGATCCAGTCGCGCGGCGTGGGCAAGGTGGGCCTGCTGTTCGGACCGATCATGATGGTCTATTTCGTCGTGCTCGCGGTCTTGGGCGTCGTGAACATCGTCGCCGCGCCGGAAGTGTTCGCGGCGCTCAACCCCTATCACGCATTTCGCTTCTTTCTGGATGACGGCATACGCGCCTTTCTGGCGATGGGCTCGGTCGTGCTGGCCGTGACGGGCGCCGAGGCGCTGTATGCCGATATGGGGCATTTTGGGCGTCGACCGATCGGCCTGTCCTGGCTCGTCTTCGTCCTGCCCGCGCTCATGCTGAACTATCTGGGGCAGGGGGCGATGTTCTTGTCGGCCACGCCGCAGGAGCTCGCGGTCATTGTCCACAATCCCTTCTTCCTGATGGCGCCGGAAAATGTGCGCTTGCCCCTGGTGATCCTGGCGACGATGGCGACCGTCATCGCCTCCCAGGCCGTCATTTCGGGCGCTTTTTCGGTGACGCAGCAGGCGATCCAGCTCGGCTTCATGCCGCGGCTCCGGATCGAACATACCAGCGCAAGCTCGGCCGGCCAGATCTACATCCCGGCGGTGAATTGGGCGTTGATGATCATGGTCATGCTGCTGGTGCTGTTCTTCCGCACCTCGTCCAACCTCGCGGCGGCCTATGGCATCGCGGTCAGCGGGGCTATGCTGATCGATACCTGCCTTATCGCCGTCGTGCTGTTCAATCTGTGGAAGTGGAACAAGGTGCTGGCCGGTCTGGCGGTGGCGGCCTTCTTCCTGGTGGATGGCGCTTATTTCGCCGCGAACATGACGAAGGTGCCCGACGGGGGCTGGTTCCCGCTGCTGATGGGCTTCATCATCTTCACGCTTCTGACGACCTGGGCGCGGGGCCGCAGCCTGATGATCGAGCGGATGCGCGAGGCCGCAATCCCGGTCCCGGTATTCGTCCGCTCAGCCGTCAATTCCGCGACGCGTGTGCCGGGCACGGCGGTGTTTATGACGTCGAGCGCGGGCGGTGTGCCCCACGCGCTGCTGCACAATTTGAAGCATAACAAGGTGCTGCACGAGCGGGTCATCCTGCTGACGGTCAAGATCGAAGACGTGCCCTATGTGAACCCGATCAAGCGTATCTGGTTCGAGGATCTCGACGCAGGCTTCTACCGGCTGGTGGTGCGCTATGGCTTCATGGAGGAGCCGGATGTGCCCGCCGCTCTGGCGCTCGCCACCGATTGCGGCGCGAAGTTCAAGATGATGGACACCAGCTTCTTCCTGGCGCGCCAGACGCTGATCGCGTCCTCCCGGCCCGGCATGGCGATCTGGCGGGAAAAGCTGTTCGCCTGGATGCTCCGCAACGCGGAAAGCGCGATGGAATTCTTCCGTCTGCCGACGAACCGCGTGGTCGAGCTCGGCAGTCAGGTCGAGATCTGATTGCTCGATGCGTGCCGCGATCATTCTCGCGGCCGGCGCATCGCGGCGTTTCGGGCGGCAGGATAAGCTCCGAACCCGACTGCGCGGCCGGCCGCTGCTGGATCATGCCATCGCCCGTGCGCGCGAATCGGGGGCACGTTCGATCATCGTCGTGGTGTCGCGTCCCACTGATGCACGCGGCGTGCGGAAGGTTCGGATCGCCAATGCGCAGAACGGCCTGTCCTTCAGCCTGTCGGCGGGGCTGAAGGCGCTGCGCCCGATCGATCGCGAAGCGCTCATCTTTCTGGGCGACATGCCCCTCGCGAGCGCCCCGGCGATGCGTCTGAGACCAGGCATCGATGCGGTGCGCCCCAGCCATGCCGGCCTGCCGGGGCATCCCATGCTGGTGCGCACGTGCGCTGCCCGCCGCGCGCTGGCGTCCGGTGACAGCGGGCTAGCGGGCAAGTTGCGGACGGCGATGGTGCGCGGCTTTTCCGGCAATATCCTCGACGTCGATACGAGGGCGATGCTGCGGCATGTGCGATATCACGGATCGCGTGGCGTCCCGCCGCGTTGCAAGGAGGCTTTAATAACAGGGAGATAGGCATGCTTGCGTTGGCCGGATGGGTTGCGCCTGCCGCGACGATGATCGCGGCGATCATGACGGCGGCCAATCTGGGCACGCGGGTCACCGGCTGGGGCTTCGTCGTCTTCTCGATCGGCGCCGTCGCCTGGGTCATCGTCGGCTTCGGCACCGGCCAGCAGAATTTGCTGCTGAGCAACGCCTTTCTCTTAATCGTGGACGTGGTGGGCGTATGGCGCTGGCTGGGCCGCAAGGCGCGGTACGATGCCGGGGCGAGTGCCGCGATCGCCGGCAGCGCGGCGACGGCGGCGCCAACCCTGTTCGCATTGACCAAGATCGAAGGCATGCCCGTCCGAGACCGCGATGGTGAGGTGATCGCTACCGCGGTCGATGCAATGGCCGCCTGCAATGGCGGGGGCATCAGCTATATTGTGGTGAGCGAGGGCGGCGTCGGCGGGGTAGGGGAACGTCTGCACGCGCTCGGCTGGGGGGAGGTCACGATGCACGAAGATGGCATAACGACCCAGCTTAGCCGTGCGAAACTGACCGGCCGTCCGGAGCTTTCGGCCGGAGCCTGGCCGGCGACGGCGGCGGCGGCCGGTGTCGGGTGATAGCGCGCCCCTGATTGTCTCGGCCTTATTCGGCGCGTCGGATTTTGGCTGGCTGGACGGTCTTCGGCGCGCTCACTTTCCGCCCGAGCGCAATCAGCTCGCCGCACACCTCACCTTGTTCCACCATTTGCCGCCAAGCATCGAGGCGGAGCTGAGGCAACGCTTGAGCGAGGCGGCCCTGGGTGCACCACCTGCGGCCGATGCGATCGGCCTGATGAACCTTGGACGCGGCGTGGCCATCCGAATAAATTCGCCGGCCCTGAGCGCGATCCGCGGGGAGCTGGCGGAGGCGTTCGCCGGGCTGCTCACGCCGCAGGATGCCGCTGGCTGGCGGCCGCACGTCACGATCCAGAACAAGGTTCTGCCGCATGAAGCAAAGGCGCTTCATGCGGCGCTGGACAGCGGGTTCGTCAGTCGGCCGGTGAAGATCGAGGGATTGGCGGTATGGCGCTACCGCGGCGGCCCGTGGGAACCGCTGTCGCGCCATAAATTTCGCGGCTGATCGGATCTCAGTCGATCTGACCGATGCCCTCGCAGTTGAGATCGAATGCCGCCAAGCCCGCATCCAGATAGGCCGCAAGCGTAGGCATATCGAGCAGCTGCTCGACCGGATCCTCCGAATCGGCATCGGCCGCTGCCTCAAGCGCATCGGTCCACTCGGTCGCATCGTAGGTGCCACGGCCGACCCAGGCCAGGGCCAGCAGCTCCTGGAGCTGATCGTCGCCGAGATCGTCGAGCAACGCGACCATCTCTTCCTCGATCGCCTCATTGGCTTCGTCTTCCAGGACGGCGAATTCATCGTCCGAATCGGTCGGATCCAGCTCGTCATCATTCTCGATCGACGGCACCTGCGCCTCAAGCTCGCGAGCCCGAATGATCAGACGGCAGATCGTTTCCAGCGGCGTCAACAGGTCCATCGAACCTAACCTCCCTAATTCAAGGTCGCGAACGTGGCGCGGCGGCTCAGGTTCCTTGCTGTGCCGATCAACCCTGTGGTTGACCCGCGAAAGCGCGCTGCTATAGGCGCGCCTCGCGCTGGAGCACCGCATGGCGGAGTAGCTCAGCTGGTTAGAGCACGGGAATCATAATCCTGGGGTCGGGGGTTCAAGTCCCTCCTCCGCTACCAGCGCGACGGACCTGGTCCGTTTCCGCCCGTTCCGGCGGCAAGGGTGACAGTGGCGCACCCGGCTCGGGTTGATAAGTGACCACCCCAGGCCCTATCTGATCATCGACATAGTAGAGGGCTTCGATGACCGCCGTACATTCCACCCGCATGCTGATTCTGGGTTCCGGCCCGGCCGGTCTTTCCGCCGCCATCTACGGTGCGCGTGCAGGCCTGGCGCCGATCGTGGTGCAGGGCATTCAGCCAGGCGGCCAATTGACCATCACGACCGACGTCGAAAATTATCCGGGCTTCCGCGAGGTGATCCAGGGCCCATGGCTGATGGAAGAGATGCAGGCGCAGGCCGAGCATGTCGGCGCCCAGATGATGTGGGATACGATCGTTGAGGTCGATCTGTCGCAGCGGCCCTTCCGGCTGACCGGCGATGGCGGCGCCTTATACGTGTGCGACACGCTCGTAATCGCCACCGGGGCGCAGGCCAAGTGGCTGGGCGTGCCCGGCGAGCAGGAGCTGGGCGGGCGTGGGGTTTCCGCCTGCGCGACCTGCGACGGTTTCTTTTACCGTGGGAAGAAGGTGGCGGTGATCGGCGGCGGCAATACGGCGGTCGAAGAGGCACTCTACATGACCAACCATAGTCATGACGTGACACTGATCCATCGCCGCGATTCGCTGCGGGCGGAAAAAATCCTGCAGGATCGGCTGTTCGCGCACCATGGCATCCACCCGCTGTGGAACAAGGAAGTGGTCCGCTTCGTCGGCGATCATGAAAGCGGGCTCGTCGCGATCGAGTTGAAGGACACGAAGAACGGCGAAACGTCGATGCTCGAGGTGGATGGTGGTTTCGTGGCGATCGGCCATCATCCCGCGACCGAGATGTTTGCCGGCCAGCTCGAGCTGGATGACGGCTATATCAAGGTCACGCCGGGCACCGCCAAGACCAACATCCCGGGCGTCTTCGCGTGCGGCGACGTGATGGACAAACATTACCGCCAGGCGATCACCGCCGCGGGCACCGGCTGCATGGCCGCGCTCGACGCGGAGCGGTACCTGCAGGAGCAGGATTTCCCGGTCGCCGAAGACGTCAAGGAGGCCGTCGCGGCGGAGTAGCACTTTGTAATTGCGCTGGTTAATCGGAGTCCCGCATTCCAGCATGTGGGATACGGGACTTCGAATCTAATCGGCATCATCGTTTAAGGTTCTGGAACTCAGATCTCGACATGCTGTCGGCGCGAAATCTTACACGCAATCTGTAATTCATCACTTGATGCGTTCTGCATGGATCTCGAACGATTCGATCCGTTTAGCGACGTTGAACTGGCGGTATCGGCTTATTGCCTACCTGAAATCTGTCAGCGAAATTCTCTATGGTGTCAGCGACATCACCAGCGATGCCCGCGGCGCCAGCCTTCATCCAATCCGTGGTGCCATACCAAAGGCGACGGGCAGGGCCAAATTGCGGCATGTCGCCAACACGATGGTGGAGTCTTTGGTGAGTTTGTCGGGGTAAAACCTTTAAAAATATTGGGTTATTCTTCCAATGTTTTACATTGCGAGCAATGCCGTTCAGCTCAAATACGTGATGAACGTCTTCGAGACGTGATGCTAATCCCAGCTTATGAATTTTCCGCTGGACGGCATATGCCTTGGGAAGCGAAGTCTTTAATGCTCTGGTAATTTTCGAGGCGCCTCTCACTGCCTTGATACCAAATCCGATAGGAGTAACGTCCGATACGGCCATCGCCGCATTGAATGCTGCCGACCCATAATTTCCTTCCTGAAGGTCAGCTACTGCGTCCCATGCTGGTCCTATTACAGGTATGAATTCCTCCGCGAGGTTCGGCCGTGCTATTTTGGGTCCAGCTTGGAAATCGTGGAATCTGCCTGCAATATCGAAACTGCGCCGGTCGCGCGGAGCCGCCCGTGCTTGTGTATTTCGATTTTGATAATCTTCCGCTCGCTGCGCCGCCGAAGCGCGTTGGAAGGGCTTGACGTGTTCGCGGATCGGCTGCGCGAGGAGGTAAGCGCTTTGTATTGGCAACCCGCCTAAATTGGGGCGTCCTACTGTGATATCTCGATTGAGTTGACCTCCCGGATTGGTCACTCCCCGCCATGGAACTGGCCCGCCTATTTCGCCAAACCGCGCAAGTAATCCGCCGGCCCTTTTGCCCACTTTTTGCTGGTTCTCATTGGCAGAAAACTTTCCCCCGATTTTGTCGTTGCCCCCATTCAGCTTCATAGTCACTCCCATCAACGGCATGCGGATGCGCCGGCTGCTCACCTGATGAGACCACCGACCCAGCGCATAATGATTACAGGAAATACCGGCCGCTCGTGCTCGCGACGGTGTCTTTTTGTCGCACAATATTTTGAAAAGGTCAAGAACAAAAAGCGAACGTTTGAATTGCGAAGACGGACATTCCTTCATCTACGTCGCCGGTCGCGCTATATGCAGCTACTCAGACCGGGCCGGCGTATATCGCGCGCCCACGAAATACAGTCCGTCCGCAGGCGCGTTGAACCCAAGTGCGGCACGGTCGCGGGCTTCCAGCGCTTGCCTCATGTCATCCACGCTCCACTGACCTTGGCCGACGAGGCCTAAGCACCCGACCATCGAACGAACCTGGTGATGAAGGAACGATCGGGCGGAGGCCTCGATGAGCACGTGCGCGCCGTCACGGTGCACATCGAGACGGTCGAGCGTCTTGACCGGGCTTTCCGCCTGGCAGTGGGCCGAGCGGAAGGTAGTGAAGTCATGAAGGCCGACCAGGTGCTGCGCGGCCTCGTGCATCGCGTCTACATTCAGCGGACAGGCGATACGCCAGGCGCGGCCTGCTTCCAGCGTGAGCGGCGGGCGGCGGTTGGCGATGCGATAGACATAATCGCGGCCGATGCACGAGAAGCGGGCGTGCCAATCCTCGGGCACAATATCACAGGCCAGGATGGCGATCGGCTGCGGCTTGAGCAGGCCGTTCAGCGCTTCCATCAGGCGAAAAGGCGTGAGAGGCTTGGCGATATCGACGTGTGCGGCCATCGCCAATGCGTGCACCCCTGCATCGGTACGGCCGGCGGCGAACAGGATCGGCGCCTCACCGGTGGCTCTGGCGGCGGCCTCCTCGATCGCCTGCTGGACCGAAGGGCCATGCGCCTGACGCTGCCAGCCCATAAACGGGCGGCCATCAAATTCCACCGTGAGGCGGAACCGCGTCATGCCAGGACGGTGCCTGCCGGGATTGCGAAGCCGCGCAGTAATTCCTCCGCCGTCATCACGCCGCGGCCGGCGCGTTGGACGCGCAGCGGGCGGATTGCGCCATCGCCGCATGCAATGACCAGACCTTCGGAGACCGTGCCCGGGTCAGCCGCAGCATTGGCGACCTCGGCGGATAGGATGCGGATTCGCTCGCCCGCATGTTCGAACCAGGCGCCAGGCGTCGGCGCGAAAGCGCGGATCTGCCGTTCGATCTGAAGGGCGGGGGCCGTGAAGTCGATCCTCGCCTCCGCTTTGTCGATCTTCGCGGCATAGGTAACGCCCGCCTCCGGCTGCGGCTGGGCGGGGTAGGCACCGGGATCAGCGAGCACCTCGACCATCATCGTGGCGCCTGTCTTGGCGAGCTCGGCCGTGAGCATGCCCGCATCCTTTTGGCCAATGGCGGTCTTCTCCACGGCCAGCATGTCGCCCGTGTCCAGGCCGGCTTCCATCGCCATGATGGTCACGCCTGTCTCCGCGTCGCCGGCCAGGATGGCACGTTGGATAGGCGCCGCCCCACGCCAGCGTGGCAGCAGCGAGGCATGGACGTTGAGGCAATCCCAGACCGGGATGTCGAGTATCTCCTGCGGCAGGATCAGGCCGTAAGCGGCGACAATGGCGACGTCCGGCTCCAGCGCGGCGAAGTCCGCCTGCGCCTCTGCGTTGCGCAACGATTTGGGCGAGCGGACCGGAATCCCGAGCGCTTCGGCGCGAAGCTGGACCGGGGAGGGCCGCTCGGCCTTGCCGCGGCCGGCGGGGCGGGGCGGCTGGGTGTAAACGGCGGCGATGTGATGACCGGCGGCATGCAACGCGTCGAGCGCCGGCACCGCGAAATCGGGCGTTCCCATGAAGATGATGCGCATGCGCGGGGCTTCACCACAAAGCCGGGCCACTTTCCACCTTCGTCGTGCCGGTCTTGCGTTGCTCCTCGCAAGTTCAGGGTGACGAAGGGCGGTAGAGCCCCTATTTGTTCTTGCGATGGCTTCTCCTGAAATCGATGCGCTGACGCAGGCGCTGGCGCGTCTGCCGGGTCTGGGCCCGCGTTCGGCGCGGCGGGCGGTGCTGCACCTGCTGAAGAAGCGGGAGGCCGCGCTCGGCCCGCTGCAGCGCGCGCTCCAGGCGGTCAGCGAGAAACTGGCGAGCTGCTCCACCTGCGGTAATGTCGACACGACCGATCCCTGCGCAATCTGCGCCGACCCACGGCGCGATCCGCGGATGCTGTGCGTGGTGGAAGAGGTGGCGGACCTGTGGGCGCTCGATCGTACGCGGCTCTTCCCGGGCCGCTTTCACGTGCTCGGCGGCCGGCTGGCGGCGCTGGAAGGCGTGCGGCCGGAGGATCTGACGATCGATCAGCTGGTCGGGCGGATCGAGCGCGGCGGCATCGACGAAGTCGTGCTCGCGATGAATGCGACGTTGGAGGGGCAGACGACCGCCCATTATATCGCGGAGCGGATCGAGCGCTTCCCCGTGCGCGTCACGCAGCTCGCGCACGGCCTGCCGGTCGGCGGCGAGCTGGATTATCTCGACGAAGGGACTTTGGCCCAGGCGCTACGCGCGCGCCGTCCGGTGACTTAATCTGCGGCCTGATTTGGGATAAAGCGACTGCGATTCCAGCCTTCGCTGGATGACGGGGGGCAAGGCAGATGGGCGTTACCGGGATCGGTGGTTTCTTTTTCCGCGCGCAGGATCCCGACGGGCTTGCACGATGGTATGCAACGCATCTCGGTGTCGGCGCAGGAGATTATGGCGCGTGGCAGGCACAGGCCGGGACATCGATCTTCAGCCCATTCAAGGCAGACACCGACTATTTCAGTGCCGACAAGCAGTGGATGCTCAACCTCCGCGTGGACGATCTGGACGGCCTGATCGCAAGCTTGCGGGCTGCGGAGATTGAGGTAATCACGAAGCCTGAATGGGATATGCCGGGTGTCGGCCGGTTTGCCCGGATCCATGATCCTGAGAGCAATCCGATCGAGCTATGGCAACCCGCGCTTGAAGCGGAAGCCGACGAGGCTTAACTTAGGGCCATGGCTATTCGTCCGATCATCGAGGCGCCGGATCCCCGGCTGCGCGTTAAATCCACTCCGGTCGATGGGGTGGATGACGATCTGCGCGTGCTGATCGCGGACATGTTCGAGACGATGTATGACGCCCCCGGGATTGGCCTTGCCGCCATCCAGATCGGTGTTCCGAAGCGCGTCTTGGTGATCGACTTGCAGGAGGAAGAGGGCCCGGACGGCCAAGCAATCCGCAAACCGCTGGTCTTCGTCAATCCCGAGCTGTCGGATCCCTCGGCGGATCAGAATGTCTATAATGAGGGCTGCTTGTCTGTCCCGGATCAGTTTGCCGAAGTAGAGCGCCCTTCTGCGATCCGGGCGAAATGGCTCGACGAGAATGGCGTCCAGCATGACGAGCTGATCGAGGGAATGTTGGCGACCTGCCTCCAGCATGAGATGGACCATCTGGAGGGCATTTTGTTCATCGACCATCTGTCGCGCCTGAAGCGGGAAATGGTGCTCAAGAAGCTGGAAAAAGCCCGGCGGCAGAGCAAAGCCGCCTGAGCCCGCGCATCGGACTATCGTCTTAGAAGCGGGCGGTCAGGCTTATCCCGCCGGCCTTGCTGTCGCCCCACGGAACAAGGCGGACATTCTGATTACGCCGGGATGTCAGCAGGAACCCGCTGCCGGTTCCGATCGCGGCGCCGGCAACGACATCGTACCAGTGATGTTTGCGGGCCTCGACCCGGGCCGTCGCGACGAAACTGGCTACCGCGAAGGCCGGCAATCCCGCTTTCCAGCCATAGCGGTTCTCAAGGCTTGCCGCGGCGGCAAAGGCTTCCGAACTGTGGCCGGAGGGGAAACTCTTGCGGTCGCTGCGATCCGGCCGCTGCTCGGGGAATAGCCGTTTAAGGCCATAGGCCGCGCCGCCTGCCAGCAGCACGCTCCCCCCAGCTTGCAAGCTTCCTGACCAATCCCCCTGAACCGCCGGCACGCCCAAGGCTGCACCCAACAAGATATCCCGCCCGATATCGCTTGCTTGTCCCCAGCCGTGCGTTCCCGCCATTGCCGGCGATGCCAGCAGGATCGACGCCGCGCCCAAAGCACGGGCGGAAGCGGCTATTATTCTGGCCCGGTAAAGCGGCATCGTTCGATCCTCACCCAAGTCTATCTGTGCAATCGGTTTCAGGCGGCCTGATCTGCCGGACATTCACGGTGGACGAAAGAGCGATCGTCGAACGTGGCAAAAATCAAATGATATGAATACATTGGCGGCACTGCATGGGCTTACTAAGTCCATGTCAGGGCGGCGCATTGGCCGGCCCGATCGCGTTGGTGGGAGCTATCCGATGAGATCTTGGATACGCATGTCGGTTGCGCTTGCAGCCGCTGCCGGCGTGCAGGCGCAAACGCCAGCGCATGGCCTCGTCCGATTAAGCAAAGCCATCGGCGTTGCTGAAAGCCAATTGTCCGCTCGCGCGATCGAAGCGGATCTTCAGAGCCGCGACGGGCGCCTCGTCTACGAGATCGATCTCGTGCGCGATGCCACGTTGCACCGCGCCTATGTCGACAGTCGCAGCGGCAAGCTGGTTGCGGTGTCCAGACCGCGGCTGGAAAACTGGGTGCTGCCTTGGATCGATTCGCAGCGCCTGCGTGAAGGCGCCCGCGCGGTGCCGCTTGCTGGACGGCTGGCACAGCTGGAAGAGCGGAATCACGGTGAGGTGAAAGACGTCGAGTTTTCGGTGGAGGGCGGTCGTGGCGTGTATGAGGTGCAATTCGTCACCGCGGCCGGAGCCGGCAAGGTGCGCATCGATGGTGCCTCGGGAAAACGCCTCCGGTTGGCGGAAAGCGACTAAGCTGCGATAGTGCGCCGGTGCATATCCTGCTGATCGAAGATGACCCCGATGTTGCTGGCCATGTCGCCAAAGGCCTGCGCGAGGCGGGGCATATCGTGGAAATGGCCACCGACGGGCGTGAAGGTCTGCTGAAGGCCGCGGCGGATCGCTATGATGTGATCGTGCTCGATCGCATGCTGCCGAAGATCGACGGTCTCAAGATCCTCCAGACCATTCGTGCCACGGGCGATACGACGCCGGTGATGATCCTGAGCGCGCTGGGCGATATCGACGAACGTATTCGCGGCTTGCGTGCCGGCAGCGACGATTATCTGCCCAAGCCGTTCGCGCTCTCGGAACTCGTCGCCCGGGTCGAGGTGCTCGCACGCCGCGTCCCGCAGATTGCGCAGACGACCGAACTGCATGCCGGCGATCTCGTGATCGATCTGCTGGGGCACGTCGTCACCCGCAACAACCGTCGCATCGAACTCACCCAGCGCGAATTCCGCATCCTGGAATATCTCGTCCGCAATGCGGACCGCGTCGTGACGCGCTCCATGCTCCTGGAGCATGTGTGGGATTATGCCTTCGACCCACAGACCAATATCATCGACCAGCATGTCAGCCGGCTGCGTCAAAAGCTGGACCGGGATTCTGACTGGCCGTTGATCGAGACAGTACGCGGCACGGGATATGTGATCCGGTCGCGCCGGTGAGGCGGCTATTCCTCAGCCTCTCCTTTCGGCTCGCTAGTCTCTACGCGGGCCTGTTCACGGGATCGCTGCTAGTCCTGTTCGCCGGCTATTACGCCATCGCCATCTGGTTGCCGCTGCACCGCAGCGAGCTGGTGGTGCAGCGGGAAGCGGCCGATTTGCAGAACCTCTATATTGTCGATGGCGCGGCAGCGCTAACCGCACGCCTTCGCGCGCGCGATCGGGTGCATGATCACAGTAAGGCCTTCCACGCCTTCATCGATCGCGACGGTCGGGTCATCACCGCAAATTTACCCAGTTGGCCCCGAACGGCGCGGGACGGGTGGCAGCGCCTGGAAGCGGATTTGTTTGTCGACGGCGACGAAACCGATTTCGAAGCGCTCGCGCTCGATCGCCGATTTGCCGACGGAGCACGACTGATCGTCGGGCGCGATGTCGGCAATATCAGCGAGCGCGAAGCGGCGCTCCAGTCGACCGCTCTGGTGCTGATCGGCGGCGCGATCATGCTCGGCCTTCTGGGCGGCATCTTCATGAGCCGCGCCATCGCGCGCCGGCTTGACGCCGTCGGTGCAACCGCGCGCCACGTGATGGCCGGAGATTTGACCCAACGCGTGCCCTTGCAGGGTAGCGGCGACGATTTCGACCGCTTGGCGGACACGCTCAACCTGATGCTGACGCGGATCGAAGGCGCGATGGACGCCGTTCGGCGGGTGTCCGATAGCGTGGCCCACGAACTCCGGACGCCGTTGACCAGGCTGCGTAGCAAGCTCGAAGCGGCGCCCGAAGCGGCCTCCCCGCAGCAGGCCCAGGCTATCCTCGACGAGGCGTTGCACGAAATTGCCCGGATGGAGACGATCTTCGCCGCGATCCTGCGCATTTCCAGGATCGAGGCGGCCCGTCACGCACCGGCGATGCGGCGGGTCCCTATGGTCGCGCTGATCGAAGATGCGGCGGAATTCTACCGGCCGTTGGCGGACGCGCAGGATGTCGCCTTGTCGATCGCCGTCGAGGAGGATGTCGACGCGATCGGCGATCCCGACCTCATCTTCCAGGCGCTCACCAATCTGCTCGACAATGCGATCAAATATGTGCCGGCGGGATGTGCGATCACCATCAGCGCGCGCGGTGGCGACGCAACCGTCGCAATTGCCGTGACGGACAATGGGCCGGGCGTCGATGACGCCTGTCTCGACAAATTGCCCGAACGCTTTTTCCGAGCCGGACCGGAGGGCGTACCCGGCATCGGCCTGGGGCTAAGCCTCGTCGCCGCAATCGCCGCCTTGCACGGCGAAGGGCTACGCCTGAAAAACCTTCATCCCGGCCTGTGCGCGGAGATCATCCTCCCGCGCTACAAGCCCCAACCATTTCCGCGCGAGAGCGCGTCAGCCTAAAGACAGATCGCGCCGCCGCATCAGTTCCCAAGCGTCGCCAGAGCGCGCCGGCAATCCTGCACACATTCCCGGCACATCTCGGCGCACCTCTTGCAATGGTCATGGTCGTGCTTCTCGCACTCCTCGGCACACCAGGTGCAGATATCGATGCACGCACCCAGCATGGCGCGCAGCGCGGGGTCGTTGTTGCCGGTGCGGCGGACGGCCATGCGCGACGTCGCGGTGCAGGCATCGGCAGCGTCCATGCAGACGCGGATGCACTGACGCATGTCCATCTCTTCGGCCGAGCAGGCATCCGCGCAGGAGGTGGCGATGACGGCGCAATACATTGCGTGCTTGGCCGCCTCCGCCAGCGGTTCGTTGATATGGCCGTCGGCGGAGGGGTGCGACGCGATCATTTTGCGAATGGACATTGGCTCTCTCCCGACTTGTTCTCTTCCCAACATTGCGCTGCGCGACCCGTTCCGTCCAGAGCCCATGCCCGCGCCGATCAAGCCGCTTGAGCGATCCGCCAAGTGGGACTAGGTTCACATTTCGTTCCAGGTGAGTAGATATGGGTGTAGGGCTGATAATCGGTTTGGTGGCAGTGCTCGCGGGGCTCGCCGTGGGCTGGTTCGCCCGCGCCGGCGCAGCCGCGAAGGCAGAAGCGCAGGCGGCGGAACTGGCCCCTCTGCGTGCCCAGCTTGCGGACGTCATCGTCGCGCGCGACACGGCTTTGCGCGATCTGGCGGTGGAGCACGCCGCGATGGGCGAGCGCGCCCATGCATTTGAAGCACGGCTGACCGAGTTGCGCGAGGCCAAGGAAGTGCTGGCCGCCCAATTCAATGAGGTCGGCACGAAATTGCTGGCGGACGCGCAGCGCCAGTTTCTGGAGCGCGCCGATCAGCGTTTTGCCCAGGCTGGCGAAAAGAATGACGCGCAACTCAAAGCCTTGCTGACCCCGGTTGAAACAACATTGAAGCGCTATGAAGAAGGCTTGGCCAAGGTCGAGAAGGATCGGGTCGGCAGTTACGAAGCGTTGAAGGAAGCTGTCGCAAGCCTGGCGCAAGGCAATGATATCGTGCGGAAAGAGACTGCGCGCCTGACCAATGTGTTGCGCTCCAGCCCCAAGCATCGCGGCCGTTGGGGGGAACAGCAGCTGCGCACCATATTGGAATCGGCCGGGCTGGCCGAGAATGTGGATTTCGAGCTGGAAACCTCGATCTCGGACGGCGAGCGCCAGCTGCGCCCGGATTGCGTGATCAAGCTCCCGGGCGGCCGCTGCATCGTCATCGACGTGAAGTGCCCGCTGACCGCATTCGAGCAGGCCTTTGACGAGGAAGACGAGGGGCGACGCGGCGAGCTGCTGCTCGCACATGCTGCCGCCATGCGCTCCTATGCCATGGATCTGGGACGAAAATCCTATTGGAAGCAGTTCGATCTATCTCCCGATTTCGTGATCATGTTCATCCCGGGCGAGCATTTCCTGTCCGCGGCGGCAGAGCGTGCCCCTGACCTGATCGAGCAGGCCTTTCGCGGTGGCGTGATCATCGCATCGACCATCAACATGCTCGCGCTGGCCAAGGTGATGGCCGGCATGTGGCGGCAGGAAGGATTGGCCAAGCAGGCCGAGGAAGTGGGGCGGCTGGGCAAGGATCTCTACGCCCGACTGCAAACCATGGGGCGCCATGTGGAAAAGCTCGGTCGCAACCTCAACCAGGCGACCGGCGCATATAATGATTTCGTCGGGAGCCTCGAAAGTCAGGTGATGACCCAGGCCAAGCGGTTCGAGGCGCTCAGCGTGGAGACAGGGGGCAAGACGATCGAACCCCTGCCGATGATTGAAACCGCGGTGCGCCCGCTCGCAAAACTCTCGACCGCCGACCGCCCAGATTACCGCGAAGCGGCCGATTAAACCGTACCGAATCAAGATGATGGAACTGAGTTCTGTCAGCAATCAGAACTATTCGAACGAATTTCGATAATTCGCCCTTTTTCGAGCGTAAACTGGTTTCGGGTAGAAAACCCCGGGCCAGTCGCCTCTAGACAAAACGAGCCGTCAGCAGGGATGGGTTTATTGGACAATTGTAAGAAGCCGGGCTCCGGAATTCCTACTGAAATCTTTTGGATACATCTTGGTGGCTGCGCATATGCCAATTCCCACAGCGGATTCGTGTAATTCTTTTTTGCATAAATACGGGCTGTTTGAATGCAGGGTTCAAAATCTCGGGCGGTCGCTTGCGCTCTTATAATGATAGGGCCTGCTTCATTCTTAAGCACGATTAGCTCGACGCCTTGTTGGCAAGACGAGATCAACAGGAGCGACGCGACCACAAAGGCATTCCTATAAATCATAGATTTTCCTTCCTGCTGGTCGGTTTTTATCATTCGTTATTTGTGTATTTTGCATGTCTCGAGATGAGGCGAACGGCATGGCTACCGACAAGGGGTCGCGCATATTATCAAGGAGATAGTGAGGCTGTTACGCGTGTTTGCCCGTGTTAAGGTAATAATGGCGATTACGGTGCTGGGCTTTTCCTCCGCAACGGACGCTGACGCACCTGCGAACCGCCAACCCGCTCGATGCAGCGCTGTTCACCAGCGAGCAGCGCATTTACGCGATCGGGCCGATGTTGCTTTCCGAAGCCATCAATATGCGCGTGCTAACCGCGATCTGAAAGAAGGCCTAAGGATATTGGGGTTTGCCTATCATGATGCGAGCGTGTTGGACGACAGCTCGCTCAATCTCGCCGTAGCTCGGGCCAATGAAAAGAAGGGACGATTAAGTCAGGCGGCAGCTAGCAGGCGGGAAGTTCTTTCTGCCCGCCTGAGACAATGCAACCGTCACGCTAAAGGCTCAACAGCGCCGGATCGCCGCCCTGGGCGGTGATGTTCACCGACAAGGCACGCTCGGTCGCGTAGCGCAGCAGCGAGTGGGGTCCGCCTGCTTTCGGACCGGTGCCCGATAAACCTTCGCCGCCGAACGGCTGCACACCGACGACCGCGCCGACAATCGATCGGTTAACGTACATATTCCCGGCCGGAACGAGCGCCCGTACTTCCTGGGCGAAGCGCTCGATCCGGCTGTGGACGCCCAGCGTCAGCCCATAGCCACGCGCGGCGAGCTTGCCGGCGACCGCGGCAAGATCGGCCGGATCGTAGCGGTAGATGTGCAGGATCGGCCCGAACACCTCCCGCTCCAGGAAATCGGGACGGGGCACCTCGGCGATGACCGGACCGAAGAAGACGCCACGTGAAACGCCGGGATCGAGCCGCCAGACGATCTTCGCCTCGCGTTCCAGCCGGGTGACATGCGCTTCCAGATTGGCCAGCGCATCGGCATCGATGACCGGGCCGATATCGGTGGCGGGGTCTGCGGGATCGCCCATTGTCAGCGTGTCGAGCGCACCGGCCAGCGTCGCGATCAGCTCATCGGCCGAATCCTCCGGCACAAACAGGACGCGCAAGGCTGAGCAACGCTGGCCGGCCGAACCAATTGCGGACTGGATGACGTCATCGACAACCTGTTCGCGCAATGCGGTCGTATCCACAAATAGCCCGTTGAGCCCGCCGGTTTCGGCGATGAAGGGCAGGATCGGTCCGTCGCGATCGGCGAGGCTGCGATTGATCAGGCGTGCCGTGTCGGTCCCGCCCGTAAAAGCGACGCCGTCAATGGCCGGGTGGCGAACCAAGGCCGCGCCCACCGTGGCGCCATCGCCGGGCAGCAGCGCCAGCAGATCGGGATCCAGCCCGGCTTTATGGAACAGGCGCACGGCTTCCGCCGCCACGAACGGCGTTTGCTCCGCCGGCTTTGCCAGCACCGCATTGCCCGCCGCCAGCGCCGCGGCGACCTGCCCGGTGAAGATCGCGAGCGGAAAATTCCACGGCGAAATGCAAACGAACGTGCCGCGGCCGCGCAGTTCCAGCTGGTTGGTCTCCCCGACCGGGCCTTGCAGCGTTTCCAGCCCGGTGAACTGCTTTTCCGCCAGATTCGCATAATAGCGACAGAAATCGACCGCTTCGCGCACTTCCGCGACGCCGTCGTTCAGCGTCTTGCCCCCTTCGCGGGCGAGCAGGGCGACAAAGCGGTCCATGTCGGCTTCCAGGGCATCGCCCGCCGCGCGCAGCGTGCGGGCACGCCCGGATCCACCAAGCGCGTCCCAGGCCGGTTGCGCAGCCTTGGCGCGTCGTGCTGCATCATCGATATCGGCCGGGAGCGCCTCTGATATCGCACCGATCAGTATCTCGCGGTCAACCGGGCTGACGGCGGCCTTGGCGCCGGCACCTTTTTGGAGCCGGCCACCGACGATGGGCCCGGCGGTCAGCGTTTCGGTTGCGCTGCCGCGGCTGGCCACGGCCGCCGCTTCGCGCGCGCTGGCGATGCTGTAATCGCGGCCCAGCGGGTTCTTCCGCGCCGGCCCGTAAATGTCGGCCGGCAAGGCAATGCGGGGATGCGGGAAGGGGCGTGCCTCGACGGCCGCGATCGGGTCGCGTACCACATCCTCCGCCGGTACCCGCTCATTCAACAGCGCATGGACGAAGCTGGTATTGGCCCCGTTCTCCAGCAGGCGCCGCACCAGATACGGAAGCAACTCCTCATGGCCGCCGACCGGCGCATAGGCGCGCAACACGGCATTGGTTTGCCCTGCCGCCTGGTAGAGCGCTTCGCCCATGCCGTGCAGCCGCTGATGCTCGATCCGCACCCCGGCGCGCGCGGCCATCAGTCGGACCGCCGCCAATGTGTGCGCATTGTGCGTGGCGAATTGGGGATACAGGCCAGGGGAGGCCGTGATCAGCGCGTCGGCGCAGACCAGATAAGATAGATCGGTCGCGGGCTTGGTCGTGAAGACGGGATAGCCCGGCCGGCCGGCGACTTGCGCCTTCTTGATCTCGCTGTCCCAATAGGCGCCCTTGACCAGCCGGACCATGATCCGCCGGCCGCTATCCTGGGCCAAATGCTGCAGCGCTTCGATCACGGCGATGCCGCGCTTCTGATAGGCCTGCACGACCACACCCAGGCCCGCCCATTCGCCGAGCTCCGGCTCGCGTGCCAATCGATCGATCAGCTTCAGCGACAGGACCAATCGGTCCGCCTCTTCGGCGTCGATCGCGAAGTTCATATTATGGTGGGCAGCGATCAGCGCGAGCCGCTTGATGCGAGGATAAAGCTCTTCCCACACGCGCGCTTCCTGAACGGCCTCGTAGCGCGGCGACAGGGCCGAAAGCTTAACGGAGACGCCATGGCCTTCTTCCGGCGCCGTGCCCGGCACACGGGCCTTGCCGACGGCGCGGATCGCCTGGGCGTAGATCTTCTCATAGCGTTCCGCATCGACAGCGGTGCGGGCGCCTTCGCCAAGCATGTCGAACGAGCAGATATAGCCTTCTTTCTTGGCGCGGGTGAGCGCGGCCTCGATATTGCGGCCGAGGACGAACTGTTCGCCCATCATTCGCACGGCGGCGCCCACCGCCTGGCGGATGACCGGTTCGCCGACGCGCGCGGTCAACCGCTTGAGCCAGCCCCCCACATCGGTTTTTGCCTCATCCTCGACATCGACGATCTTGCCGGTCAGCATCAGCCCCCAGGTCGACGCATTCACGAACAGACTGTCCGATTGGCCTAAATGGCTGGCCCAGTCCGCCGAGCCGATCTTCTCGGCGATCAGCCGATCGCGCGTGTCGGCATCGGGCGTGCGCAGCAGCGCCTCGGCAAGGCACATCAGCGCCAGACCCTCACGCGTGCCGAGCGAAAATTGCTGGAGGAAGCTTTCGACGACGCCTTGCTTCTCGGCGGACTGGCGCGCGGCGCGCACCATCACCGCTGCCTCGTGTTCGATCTCCCGTCGCTCGGAGGACGAGAGCGGCGCGCGCGAAAGCAGGGCGCGGCAGGCTTCGGCCTCGTCCTGGTATTTCAATGCGTCGATACGATCCCAGTCAATCCGGTTGGACATGGCAAACCCCTTCACAGCTATGCCGCCCTATATGGTGCGCCCCGCAGAATGTGCTTTCGTTTTGACGGCAGAAACCCGAATATTCCGTAAGGAAGATTTGTTGATACCGAAGGATCGTTGATGGATCAGATCGATCGCAAGATCCTGCGCGCCCTGCAGCAGGACGGGCGCATAACGAATAGCGCGCTCGCCCTGCAATGCGGCCTGTCCAGCGCGGCCTGTTTCGAACGCGTCCGGCGCCTGCGCGATCAGGGCGTGATCATGGGCTACACCGCTTTGCTCGATCCGGCCAAGCTCGACCGGGCGCTGATGATCTTCATCGAGGTGCTGTTGGACCGGACCACCGACGATGCGTTCGCGGCCTTCGCGGCGCATGTGCGCAAGCTGCCCGATGTGCTGGAATGCCATATGGTGGCGGGCGGATTCGACTATCTGCTCAAAGTGCGTGTGGCGGATATGGCGGCCTACCGCGCCTTCCTGGGCGACACGCTGGTCGCTTTGCCCGGCATTCGCGAAACGAGGACGTATGCCGTGCTGGAAGAAGTGAAGCTGACCAGCCGCTTGCCGGTCTGATTGAAAATTCGCGACACGACCGACGGATTGTATAGGATCATCCGTTAGAGGGCCAACATCTGTGGGCGTTCCATATCCGTCTTGCGCTTCACATCAACGTCCCTCCGATCGAGGAATGCTCTGCATTGCTGTGGTTCTATTCGGCTAGCGTCAACGACCGTTCCTGGCGTGCCGCACGCCCGGCGGACCGGCCCGATGGAGGCGAATATCTGTCTACCCGCGCCAAGGGAATTCGATGACCCAAGATTATGACGCCGCCGCCGATCCGGTCGCGCGGTCGCCGCATTCGCGGCGAAACGCCTTGCTGGTGGTGCTGGGGCTCATCGTGATTGCGCTGCTCGCCTGGGCGTTGACGCGCGGCGGATCGGGCGAGGGACAGGGCGGCCCCGGCGGGCGCGGGCGTGGGCGCCCCGCGGCAACCGTGGGCGTGGCCAAGGTCGCTGCCGCCGATGTGCCGCAATCGCTGGATGCCATCGGCACGGTCGTTCCGGTCGTGACGGCAACGGTGCGCCCGCAATTGAGCGGTAACATCTTCACGATCAACTTCACCGAAGGGCAATTGGTCAGGAAGGGGCAATTGCTCGCGCAGATCGATCCGCGCCCCTATCAACTGGCACTGGCCCAGGCCCAGGCCAATCTGAAACGCGATCAGTCGCAACTCAATCTCGCCCGGGTCGACCTGCAGCGTTACCAGACGCTGCTGCAGCAGGATTCGATCGCGCGCCAGCAGGTCCAGACGCAGGCCGCGACCGTCGAACAGCAGAAGGGTGTCGTCGCGGCGGATCAGGCGGCAATCGGCACAGCTCGCTTGAACCTGCAATATACATCCATCACCGCCCCCGTGTCCGGCCGGGTCGGCCTGCGCCAGGCCGATATCGGCAATTACGTCACCCCCGGTGACACCAATGGCGTGGCGGTCATCACGCAGACCGATCCAATCGATGTCAGCTTTGCGGTACCGCAAGGCAATCTGCCTGGCATCCTGGCGCGCCTGCGCTCGGGTGCCGCGCTGGCGGTCAGCGCAACCGATCAGAATGGCAGCACGCCGCTCGCCCAGGGCCGCTTCCTGGCGTTCAACAACCAGATCGACACCAGCACCGGCACGGTCACCGGCAAAGCGCGCTTTCCCAACCCGCAGGGCAGCCTGTTTCCGAACCAGTTCGTCAACATGACGGTTCTGGTCGACACGCTGCGCAATGCAGCCACGATCCCGGTCACGGCGGTACGCCACGGCGCACAGGGCGATTTCGTGTTCGTGCTGCAGGACGATCACACGGTGAAGATACAGATCGTCAAGCAAGGGCCTGCCAGTGGAACGCGGGTCGCAATTCTCTCCGGCCTGAAGGTTGGGCAGACCGTCATCACCGAAGGCGCGGACAATCTTGAGGACGGATCGAAGGTGATGCTGCCCGGCGAGCGCCCGCAGCGCATGCCCCAGCGCGAACGCGGCTTCTTCGCGCGCCTGTTTGGCGGCGGCGGTGAAGGCGAGGGGGCCGGCCCCGGACGGACGGACGGGAACGCGACCGCCGATGGCAAGCGGGCGGGCGGGCAACGCCATCATCGTCAGGGCGGCGGCAACAGCCAGTGAGCGAGGTGTCCGAAAGTGGGACGAGCCTCGGCGCAGAGGATGAGGTGCTCGGCCCCGAAGGGGTGAATCCGTCGCGTCCCTTCATCATGCGGCCGGTGGCGACCACCTTGCTGATGCTGGCGATCCTGCTGGCCGGCATCGTCGCGTATCGCTTCCTGCCTTTGTCCGCACTTCCGGAGGTGGATTATCCTACCATCCAGGTAAGCACGCTCTACCCCGGCGCCAGCCCCGACGTGATCAACCTGACCGTCACCGCGCCGCTGGAGCGGCAGTTCGGGCAGATGGCGGGCCTGTCGCGCATGTCGTCCGTGTCTTCGGCCGGCGCGTCCGTGATCACGCTTCAGTTCAACCTTGATCTCACACTGGATGTTGCCGAGCAGGAAGTGCAGGCCGCGATCAACGCCGCCAACACGCTACTGCCCTCCGATCTGCCGGCGCCGCCAATCTATGCTAAGGTCAACCCCGCAGACGCGCCCGTGCTGAGCCTGGGCGTAACGTCGAAGACTCGGCCCTTGGCCGAAGTGCAGAACCTCGTCGATCAGCGCATCGCCAATAAATTGTCGCAGATCTCCGGCGTCGGTCTCGTGTCACTGTCCGGCGGGCAGCGGCCGGCGGTGCGGATCCAGGCCAATGTCCAGGCGCTCGCCGCGCATAATCTGTCGCTCGATCAGCTTCGCAGTTCGATCGCGGCCGCCAACGTCAACGGCGCCAAGGGCAGCTTCGACGGTCCCACGCGCAGCTGGTCGATCGATGCCAATGATCAATTGGCGACGGCGGACGAGTATAAGAACCTCATCATTTCCTACCGCGACAATAATCCGGTGCGGTTGAGCGATGTCGCCAACGTCGTGGATTCCTCCGAGAATATCCGCCTCGGGGCGTGGATGAACCGGACGCCCGCCATCGTGCTGGACGTCCAACGTCAGCCGGGTGCCAATGTCATCGGCACAGTCGACTCCATCAAGGCCGCGCTGCCTGATCTCGAGGCCGCAATGCCGGCCGATGTGCACGTCACGCTGCTGACCGATCGGACGACCGGCATCCGTGCCTCGGTCCACGACGTTCAGGTGGAGTTGGTGTTCGCGGTCGTGCTGGTGACGATCGCGATCTTCCTGTTCCTCGGATCGTGGCAGGCGACGCTGATCGCGAGCCTGGCGGTTCCTTTGTCGATCGTCGGCACGTTCGCCGCGATGCATCTGCTCGGCTTCAGCCTCAACAATCTGACGTTGATGGCGTTGACGATCGCCGCAGGTTTCGTCGTCGACGACGCGATCGTGGTGACGGAAAATATCGCCCGCCATCTGGAGGAAGGGAAGAGCCCGCTCGCCGCCGCATTACAGGGCAGCCGGGAGATCGGCTTCACTATCATTTCGCTCACCGTCAGCCTGATCGCCGTTTTGATCCCGCTGCTGTTCATGGGCGATGTGGTGGGGCGCCTGTTCCGCGAATTCGCGATCACGCTGGCCGTGACCATCCTGATCTCGGCGGTGGTCGCACTCACTTTGGTGCCGATGCTGTCGGCGCGCTGGCTGAAGCCAGAAGCGGAGACGCGTCACTTCCGCGTGTCCGAATGGACGATGCACAAGTTCGACAAGGTTTCGAACGGCTACCGCTCGGCGCTCGACTGGGTGCTGTTGCGGCAGGGGCTGACGCTGATCGTATTTGCCGGATCGCTGGTGCTGACCGCGATCCTGTTCGTGGCGATCCCGAAGGGTTTGTTCCCCGAACAGGATACCGGCCAGTTGCAGGCGATCGTGTCGACCGGCCAGGGTGTGTCGTTCGGGCGCATGTCCAGTCTCCAGAACAAGCTCGCGGACGCGATCCTGCAAGATCCGGATGTCGAAAGCCTGAGTTCCAACGTCGGCGTCGACGGCAAGAATCCCGCGCTCAATCAGGGCCGGATGCTGATCAACCTTAAAGAGAAGGGCGATCGCAGCGGAAGTCAGACCGCGTTGATCCGCCGATTGCAAAATCGCGCCCGGGATATCGCTGGCGTCACCCTATATGTGCGGCCGGTGCAAGATCTCACGATCGATGCGGAGGGCGGGCCGACCCAATATCGCTTCGCCATGCAGGGGGCCGATCAGCAGGAAATCAACCTGTGGACCGGCAAGTTGCTGGAAGAGCTCAAGAACGTCCATCAGGTGCGCAATGTCGTGTCCGACATGCAGAATCAGGGGCGCGCGGTCACGGTGAAGATCAACCGCGATGTCGCGTCCCGGTTGGGCATCAGTACCGCCGCCGTCGACAGCGCGCTCTACAATGCGTTCGGACAGCGGATCATCTCGACCATCTTCACGCAGACGACCCAATATCGTGTGATCCTGGAAAGCACCCCGGGCATGCTGACCGGTCCGGACGGACTGAACCAGCTCTATGTCCAGACATCGTCCGGAACGTCGGTGCCTTTGTCGACCGTCGCGACCTTTGTGGAGGGAGAGGCGCCGCTGCAGATCACACGGGTCGCCCAATTCCCAGCATCGACCGTGGGCTTCGATCTCGCCCAGGATCAATCGCTGGGCGGCGCGGTCAGTGCGATCCAGGCAGCGGAAAAGCGGATCGGCGTTCCCGGCGGTATCACGACGACATTCCTTGGCGCCGCCAATGCCTTCCGGGCCAGTCTTTCCAACGAAGTCTGGCTGATCCTTGCCGCCATCGTTGTGGTCTATATCGTGCTCGGCGTTCTCTATGAGAGCTTCATCCACCCGATCACGATCCTGTCGACCTTGCCCTCGGCCGGTGTCGGAGCGCTGCTTGCGCTGATGCTGACCGGCAATGATCTGGGTGTCATCGGCATCATCGGGATCGTGCTGCTGATCGGCATCGTCAAGAAAAACGCGATCATGATGATCGACTTTGCGATCGACGCGCAGCGCACGGACGGCAAGGACGCCGATACCGCGATCCGCGAGGCAGCGCTGCTGCGCTTCCGGCCGATCATGATGACGACATTCGCCGCCTTGTTCGCCGCGCTGCCGCTGATCCTGGGCAGCGGGATGGGCGCCGAACTGCGGCGTCCGCTGGGACTGGCGATTGCCGGCGGCCTGATCGTCAGTCAGGCGCTGACGCTGTTTACGACCCCCGTCATCTTTCTGGGGTTTGAACGTCTGTCCGCACGCGTGCGGCGCAAGCGCGAGGCCGAGCCGCAACTGCCGCTGCAGCAGCCGACGTGAACCTCTCCGCGCCCTTCATCCGCCGTCCGATCGGCACTTTGCTGCTGACGATCGGGATGATGCTCGCCGGCATTGCGGCTTTCTTCGTCATGCCGGTCGCGCCGTTGCCGCAGGTGGATTTCCCGACGATCAGCGTATCGGCGAGCCTCCCCGGCGCGAGCCCGACGACGATGGCGACCAGCGTCGCATCGCCGCTCGAGCGTCGCATGGCCACCATCGCGGGCGTGACGGAGCTGACCTCGCAATCGGGGATCGGCTCGACGCGGATCACCGCGCAGTTCGACCTGAGCCGCAACATCGATGGGGCTGCTCGCGACGTGCAGGCGGCGATCAACGCGGCGCGCGCCGATCTGCCGTCCACGCTGCGGAGCAATCCCAGCTACCGCAAGATCAATCCCGCCGACGCACCGATCATGATCCTGGCTTTGACCAGCGATACCCGCAGCTCGGCTGACATCTACAATTCGGTTTCCAACGTGGTGCAGCAGCGGCTGTTGCAGGTGCAAGGCGTCGGCGACGTGGAGCTTGGCGGCGCCGCGCTGCCGGCCGTCCGGATCGATCTCAACCCGCTCGCGCTCGCCCGCTACGGCATTCCGCTGGAGGATGTCCGCACCGCTTTGTCGTCGACCAATGCCAACCGGCCGCGGGGGGTGATCGAAGACGGTGCCACGGCGTGGCAGATTTATGGGGACGTGCCCGGCCTGAAGGCGGCCGATTATAGCAATCTGATCGTGTCCTGGCGCAACGGCGTGGCGGTGCGTCTGTCCGATGTCGCGAGCGTCTATGACGGCCCCGAAGACGTGCGCACCATGGGCCTGTTCAACGGCCGCCGGGCGGTGACGATCATCCTCAGCCGGCAGCCCGGTGCGAACATCATTTCGACGGTGAACGCGGTCAAGGCGCAGCTGCCCGGATTGCAGGCCGCAATTCCCAGCGACATCAAGCTCGCGGTCGCGTCCGACCGCACCACGACGATCCGGGCTTCCCTGCACGAAGTCGAAATCACCCTGGTGATCGCCACCTTGCTGGTGGTGATCGTCGTCTCGATCTTCCTGCGATCGCTCCGTGCGACGGTCGTGCCCGCGGTCGCGGTCGTCGCCTCGCTGCTCGGCACGATCGGCGTCATGTATCTTCTCGGCTTCAGCCTCAACAACCTGTCGTTGATGGCGCTGACCGTGGCGACGGGCTTCGTGGTCGATGATGCGATCGTCGTGCTGGAAAATATCAGCCGCCATATCGAGGAGGGGATGAAGCCCTTCCAGGCCGCCATGCGCGGCGCGCGCGAGGTCGGCTTCACCGTCCTGTCGATCTCCGTCAGCTTGGTCGCGGTGTTCATCCCGCTGCTGTTCATGGCCGGGATCGTGGGGCGACTGTTTCGCGAATTCGCGATCACGATGACGGTCGCGGTCATGATCAGTCTCGTCATATCCCTGACGGCGACACCGATGATCGCCGCGCTGATCCTGAAGGAGCGGGAGGCGCAGAAAGAGAATCGCTTCTCGCGCTTTGCCGAGCGCCAATTCCAGCGCTTGCAGGCGCGGTACGAACGCAGCCTCGACTGGGCTCTGGCCAATCGCGGCGCGACTTTGCTGCTGCTGGCAGGCACGGTCGCGCTCAACATCTTCCTGCTGATCACCATCCAGAAGGGCTTCTTTCCCGAGCAGGACACGGGCTCGCTCCAGGGCGGTTTGCGGGCCGATCAGAGCATTTCCTTTCAGGATATGCAGACCAAGCTCACCCAGATCGTGAAGATCATCAAGCGCGATCCGGCGATCGAGAATGTGGTGGCATTCACCGGCGGTTCGCGGGCGGGCGGCGGGTTTCTGTTCGCGACGATGAAGCCCAAGAGCCAACGGGATTCCGTACGGGACGTCATTACGCGGCTGCGCCCCAAATTGGCGCGGGTGACGGGCGTGGCGGCATTTCTAAGCCCCGTCCAGGACATGCGGGTCGGCGGCCGGGGCGGCAATAGCAGCTACCAATATACGCTGAAGGCGGACGATCCCGAGGTGCTGGCGAAGGCAGGACCGGCGCTGGCGGATGCGCTCAAGAAATTTCCCGAGCTGACCGACGTCGATGTCGATGAATCGGATGGCGGAGCCGAGGTCTACGTAAAGGTCGATCATGATGCGGCCACCAGGATCGGCGTCACGCCGCAAGCGGTCGACAATGCGCTGTATGACGCGTTCGGACAGCGACAGGTCGCGACGATCTACAGCGGTCTCAACCAATATCATGTGGTGATGGGCGTGGCGCCCCAATTCACCGGTTCGCCCGAAGCGCTGCGCACTGTCTATGTGCCGACCAACTCGACAACGACGACGGCGGCAAACAGCAGCAGCGCTGCCAACCCCGGCACGACAACCGGGCAATCATCGGCAGCGCAGGCGACGGCGGCAGGTGCGGCGTCCGCGGCGGTCGGTACGACGGCGCTGGTTACGGGCTCCACCCCGACATCCACGACGGGCTCGGGGCGTGATGCCGCTTCCGGCGCTGCGATCAACACGACCGCGTCGACCATGACGCCCTTGTCGACGATCGCCAGCTGGTCGACCCGATCGACGGCGGCACAGGTCAATCATCAGGATGCGGCGCCGGCCGCGACGATCAGCTTCTCGACCGGTAATGGTTTTGCCTTGAGCGATGCCATTGCCCGCATCCGTCAGGTTCAGGCGAGCCTGAACTTCCCGACCCAGGTCCACGGCGAAGCATCCGGAACCGCGCAGGTCTTCCAGCAGTCGACCCAGTCCAACCCGATCCTGATCCTCTCGGCCCTGGTCGTGATCTACATCGTCCTCGGCATTTTGTATGAAAGCGCGATCCATCCTTTGACCGTGTTGTCGACGCTGCCGTCGGCTGGCGTGGGCGCAGTGATCGCGCTGATGGTGACGGGATCGCAATATGATCTGATCGCGCTCATCGGGCTCATTCTGCTGATCGGCATCGTCAAGAAGAACGCCATCCTGATCATCGATTTCGCGCTCGACGCCGAACGATCGCGCGGATTGACGCCGCTGGCCGCGATACGGGAAGCAAGCTTGCTCCGCTTTCGGCCGATCCTGATGACGACCATGGCCGCGGCCTTCGGTGCGTTGCCGCTCGCCATCGGTTTCGGCGAGGGTGCGGAGCTGCGGCGGCCGCTGGGCATCGCCATCATGGGCGGCCTGATCGCCAGCCAGTTCCTCACATTGTTGACGACGCCGGTCGTCTATCTGGCGCTTGACCGCTTCCGCCGCCGCTCTTCCCGCGAGAAGATGCTGGCGCGTCAGGCCGCAACCCAAGGGATCCAGCCCGTATGATGAAGCTTCGTACCCTTGCCCTTGTGCCTGTCATGCTGGCGGTGGTGGGGTGCAACCTGGCGCCGACCTATCGCCCGCCGACCGCGAGCATTCCGCCAAGTTTCAAGGAGGCGCCCGGCTGGCGCGCCGCGGTCCCCGCGGATGCGGTTGCCAAAGGGGAATGGTGGCTGCTGTTCGACGATCCCGTGCTGAACGCGCTGGAATCCCGGGTTGCGATCAACAATCAGAACGTCGCCGCGGCCGCCGCTGCTTATGCGCAGGCGCGCGGGGCGGTGCGGGAAGCGCGCGCGGCCTTCTTCCCGACTATCGATTTGTCCACCGGCGCGACCCGCGCCGGGTCGTTCGGCGGGGGGACGACGACCATCATCGGCGGCGGCACCACGGTCAATTCCAGCAATGGCAGCCGCCGTTATTCGGTGTCGATCGGGGCGAGTTGGGAGCCCGATCTGTGGGGTCGGATCGGCAATGGCGTGAGCCAGCAGCGCGCGCTGGCAGAGGCGAGCCAAGGGGATTTGGCCAACGCATCGCTGTCCGCGCAGGGCGAATTGGCGCTCAATTACGTGCAATTGCGCGGTATCGAGCAGCAAAAAGTGATCTTGGACGGGACCGTGGCGGCCTATCTGCGCGCGCTTACGATCACCACGAACCGCTATAATCAGGGCGTCGTTGCGCGGATTGACGTGCTCCAGGCGCAAAGTCAGCTAGATAGTGCGCGCGCCAATGCGGCCGATCTCGTGCGTCAGCGGGCGGTTTTTGAGCATGCCATCGCCGTTTTGGTAGGGGAAAATCCCTCCAGTTTCGTGCTGGCCGACGCCCCGTGGCGGCCCAAGGTTCCCGATGTTCCGGGCGTGATACCGTCGGCATTGTTGGAGCGGCGGCCCGATATTGCGGCGGCGGAACGGCGCGTGGCGGCCGCGAATGCGGCGATCGGCATCGAGCGCTCGGCTTTCTTCCCGACGCTGGGGCTGACCGGCGATGTCGGGTCGCAGACGAGCCGGCTCAGTTCGCTGTTCAGTGCGGCCAGCAGCATTTGGTCGCTTGGGTTGAGCGGCGCGCTGACGCTGCTGGATTTCGGCGCGCGATCGGCGCGGGTGGCCCAGGCGCGGGCCGCCTATGACCAGGCCGTCGCCAATTATCGCCAGACCGTATTGGTGGCATTCCAGCAGGTCGAAGATGAACTCGCGGGCGCGCGCGTCCTTTCCTACGTCGCGCAGCAGCGCACCACTGCCGCAGCGGCCGCGAACAGGGTGGAAGCCCTGACCCAGAACCAATATCTGGCAGGCGAAATCGCCTATTCCGATGTGATCGTGGCGCAAACGACTGCGCTGCAGGCGCGGCAAACCGAAGCCGCTGCCATCGTCGATCGCCAGGCCGCCGCGGTCAGCCTGATCCAGGCGATCGGCGGCAGCTGGCAGGGCCCTTTACCCGCCGACGCCCAGATGCCGCCCAGCCGCTAACTGGCCATTGCGCAACGCGGCGAGTGCGCGATCCAGCACGGGATCGCGTCCGGCGCGCAAGTCGGCGAGACTGGGCTTGATGGCGATTTGCGGTTGCAGGCCAACCCCTTCCAAGCGGCGGCCATCGGGCGTGCGGATGTCGAATTCGGCGACCGACAGCTCGCCGCCATCGGGCAGAGGATATTCCGACGCGCCGGTCAACGCGCCGGCCGTCCGCTCGCCGATGGTGGTGCCGCGGCCGCTTTCGTCGATCAAGGCCGCGACGGCTTCGGCGCCGCTGGCGCTATCCGGGCCGACCAGCACCGCCAGCGGGCCAAGATAGGCCCGTGCACCCGTGCCACGCACCTTCTGCACATTTTCCCGCCGCTCGATTCTTCGCACCAGCGGGCGATCGTCCGCGAAGAACAGGCCGGCGACTTTGGCAATGACATCGGCATCGCCCCCATCGTTGCCGCGCAGATCCAGTATGATGCCGCGCGGCGGCGGGCCATCGGCGATCTCGCGGGCGAGCCAGCGGTCCGCGCCGGGATCGAAGCCATCCAGGCCGACGAACAGGATGTCACCGTCGAGATGGGTGGCCCGCCGGACCGGACGTGCCGCCTCGGGTGCAGCAGTGAGCGACAGCGGGTGGTGTGCGCCATGCTCGTCGGTGAAGTCGAAACGGGCGCGGTCGCCCTCCTGCGGCTGATAATCGATGTCGACCGGATTGCCGTTGACGCTTTTCACTTCCCATCCGATCTGCACGCCGGCTTGAGCAGCAGCCGACCCTGGCGTGACCCGCATGACCAGCCACCGCCCATCATCGTTGGGGAGCATCGACAGGCCGAAGCCCTGCTCCGATCGGCCGGCGTCCCGCGCCTTTCCGATCGCGATCTGAACCGGATCGATCGCATAGACATGGCTGTCACCCAGCGATGCCAGCATCTCGCCGAGAATTGTATAAAAAGCCGGGCGATCGTGCGCCGCGATGGCGAGCGGCCGGAAGTGATCGCGCGCGTCGGCCCAGCTTTCCCCGGTACGGCTGCGATCCCAATAATGCTTGCTGACAAGGCTCCAGGCGCGATCGAATATCCGGGCCTGCAATTGCGGTGTGTATGTGGGCGGGGCGGCCTGCAAGGGAAGCGTCAACAGGCCGACAAGGGCAACAAGCTGTGTTCTCATGATGGGTCGAACGCGCAACGCAGTGTGAGGGTGCGGGGTAGGGCGGTATAAGTGAGCTCGGCACAGCGCGCGAGATGCTCGACGCCCAGGGTGACGGCGGGCCAGGCCTGTTGCCGCTGGAGATGCCGGGTTATGACAACGTCGCCGGGATCGATCCGCTCGGTCGGCAATTGCTCCGATCCCGCGAAATCGGAAGTACGCACGAGCAGCGAGTCGAACCGAAACCCTGCCAAGCGCGCCGGAGAGTTGAAGGCAATGTCGCGCGCTGGGCGGGATATATCAAACGCCAGGGTGACGCGCCCGGCTTCTCCCTGCCAATGCCCTCCAAATTCTCTCGCCAAAATGGCGCCGGCGGCGGCGGTGCCGACGGTCTGCGGTTGCGTGAGCGCGAAGCGTAGGCGGAGCGGGGCTCTTTCCCCGGTCGCGGAGAGACCGGTCATCGCATTATCCACGATCGGATAGGATCGCGATCCGTTGGCAGCGGGCGCGTCCACCCGGCGCCAACGTACGATCGCGTAGGGCAGAAGATTGGGCCCGATCGCGCCATCCCAGCGCTGGCAGCAGTGGCGCCCATGTTCGGAAAGCTGCACCGGAAGCACCTGCGATCCCACGCGCATCGTGGCGCGCGCAACCCGGCCGGGAAGCCGCACGCGGCCCACGTCCATCTCCATGCCCGCCTCCCACGCCACGGGAAGCCGTGCCGCGACTGCCGGGTCAAGCTCGACGCTGTCCTGCTGATCGAGATCGACGCGCAGACGCACGGCCACGTCCGCAATATGGACGAGGATGACCGGATTGGCGGCATCGAGAACCAACTCGCCGGACGGCTGTGGGGGCTTGCCCGCTGCCGCGAGTAGGAAAATAGCAGGGCCCGATAGAATGGTCCGTACGCGCGCCGCTCCGCACGTGGCGCCATTTATCCGGCATGCCCGGCCGACCAGTGCTGCTATCATGCGCGGCATGGCGATTCCCGATGCTTTCATTACCGGCCTGCCGAAGGCGGAACTGCACCTCCATATCGAGGGCAGCCTTGAGCCCGAGCAAATGTTCGACTTCGCGCGGCGCAATCGCATTCAGATTCCTTTCGCGTCGGTCGAGGAGCTTCGCGCCGCCTACAAATTTTCGCAACTGCAGGATTTCCTGGATATTTATTATCGAGGCGCGGACGTGCTGCGGACCGAAGCGGATTTCCACGATCTGGCGCTCGCTTATTTCGAGCGAGCACATGCGGATGGCGTGGTCCATGCGGAGATCTTCTTCGATCCGCAGACCCATACCGATCGCGGCTTGCCGTTTCAGGTCGTGGCCGATGGCCTGCTGGCCGGAATGACGTCGGCGGAAGCGCGCTATGGTGTGACGTCCAGCCTGATCCTCTGTTTCCTGCGTCATTTGGACGAAGCCGCCGCTTTTACCACGCTGCAGGCGGCGGAGCCCTGGCTCGATCGCATTGCTGGAGTTGGCCTGGATTCGTCCGAAGTCGGGCACCCGCCGTCCAAATTCGCCCGGGTGTTTGCGGCTGCAGGATCCGAGGGGCTCAAGCGTGTCGCGCATGCGGGCGAGGAGGGGCCGCCCGAATATGTGGTGGAAGCGCTCGATTTGCTAAAGATTGATCGGCTGGATCATGGCAATCGTGCGCTGGAATCGCCCGAATTGGTCACGCGCCTGGCCCGCAACGGCATGGCTTTGACGGTTTGCCCGCTTTCCAATCTGAAGCTGTGCGTGGTCGGCGACGCCGCGGATCATCCCATTCCGATCATGCTCAAACAGGGTTTGCGCGCGACGATTAATTCGGACGATCCGGCCTATTTCGGTGGCTATGTCGCCGACAATTACCGGGCGGTGGCACCGTATCTGGAGCGGGAAGATCTGATCACACTGGCCCGCAACAGCTTCCTTGGGTCGTTCCTTCCCGATGCGGCGGTGACGCGTCACCTTTCAGCCATCGACGCCTTTGCCGGCTGATCCCATGACCCAGCCCGATCTTTGCTACATTCCCTACGAGGATTTCGTCGCCGACGTACAGCAGGTCGCGTCCTCGATAGAGGCCCAGGGGTGGGCGCCCGACCATATTGTCGGCATCGGTCGCGGCGGGCTGGTGCCGGCGGCGTATCTGTCCCATCGCACCGGCATCTCGCTGCTGTCGGTCGATTACAGCTCTGGCGTGCCCAGCTTCGCCGAAGAACTGATGGCGAAACTGGCAGGCGCCACGGCGGAAGGGCGCCGCATCCTTATCGTGGACGATATCAACGATAGCGGCGGCACGATCGAAGCCTTGCGCAAATCGCTGCTGGATCATGGCGCGACCGGTGAGAATGTACGGGTCGGGGTGCTGATCGACAATGTGCGATCTGCCGCGAAAGTCGATTATCGGTCCCGCACGATCGACCGGCTGCATGACAAGCGCTGGTTCGTCTTTCCCTGGGAAGCCATGGCCGAACCAAGCACCTTGGTAGAAGAGGCTGCTGCCGTTCCCGAACGGCTGGCCTGAGCCTGGGATCGAACCCCAAAGCAGGGCGTTATCTTTTATGTTCAGTCACTTGGACAACATAGGAGAGTGTGATGCGCAAGATCCTCTTCATCGCCGCGGCAATTGTTGCCCTGCCGGCGTTGGCGCAGACAACCGGCACGACCCCCGGAACCATGGGCACAGGCGCCGCGACGACCGGCGCGCCGGGCACGCCCCGGACGGGGCTGCCGGGCGCTTCGACCCCTGCGACCGGAACGACGACCAGTACTAGCCCAAGCGGTACCGATACGTCGGTCGGCGCCACCGGCTCGACGACGACCACCAGTAGCCCAAGCGTGCCGGATATGGGGCCGACAACCGGCCGTTCGACGACCGCGACGACGCGTGGGCGCCATGGCGGACATAATGGGTCGCCAAGCAATGGCGGCTCGAACAGCGGTACGACGACCGATAGCGGTACAAATCCGACGCCGCATTGAGATCAGACTCGTCGGTGTGATCGGACGGCGTTCCCTTCCTGTTCCGACCACGCTAAGCTAGGCCGATGGAAGGCGATGAGCAGCCCATCCGCAAGATCATCCATGTCGATATGGATGCCTTCTATGCATCGGTGGAGCAGCGCGACAATCCCGAGCTGCGCGGCAAGCCTGTCGCCGTTGGCGGCACGCGCGAGCGCGGCGTCGTGGCGGCGGCCAGCTATGAGGCGCGCGTCTTCGGGATACGCTCCGCCATGGCATCGGTGACGGCGCGACGGCGTTGTCCGGACCTGATCTTCGTAAAGCCGCGCTTCGACGTCTATTCGGCAATCAGCCGGGAGATACGCGCGATATTCGCCGACTATACCGATGCGATCGAACCGCTGTCGCTGGACGAAGCCTATCTGGATGTATCGGGCGCATCGTCAGCCCGTACGATCGCGCAGGAGATCCGGGCGCGGATCAAGGCGGAGATCGGCCTGACGGCGTCGGCGGGCGTGTCCTATAACAAGTTCATCGCCAAGCTGGCTTCCGATCAGAACAAGCCGGATGGGTGTTGCGTTATCCCGCCGGAGCGTGGCCCGCTGTTCGTGGAGGGCCTTCCCGTCAAGCGTTTTCACGGTGTCGGACCCAAGACGGCGGAGAAGATGGCGCGGCTGGGGATCGAGACCGGGGCCGATCTGAAGGCTCAAACGCTGCAATTCCTGGAGGCGCATTTCGGCAGCTTTGCGGGATATCTATATGGCGCCGCGCGCGGGATCGATCACCGCCCGGTCCGGTCCAATCGTATCCGCAAGTCCGTGGGGGCGGAGCGCACCTTTTTCGAAGACATCAGCGATCCGCCCGGGCTCGCGGCGGCGCTGGAAACCGTGCTGGATGCACTGATGGAGCGGATCGCACGCGCCGGATCGGCCGGCCGAACGGTAACGCTGAAAGTGAAATATTCCGATTTTCACCAGATCACCCGAGCGCGCAGTTTCACCGTCCCGATCAGCGACCGCAGTGCAATCGGCGCTGCCGGGCAGGGGCTGCTGACGGCATTATGTCCGGTGCCGCTTGGGGTGCGGCTGTTGGGGCTCACGCTTTCGGCGTTGTCGGAGGATGAGGGCGAGGAAAGCGGGCAGGGCTATGCGCAACTGGGTCTTTCCTTGTGAACGGCCAGTCGATCAAACCGCCGGCGAACAGGCACAACCAGACGATAACCGGCTGAAACAGAAGACGTGGCCCGTGATAGAGCCACCCCGTCCAGCCACCGCCATGCCCGGCGAACAACAGGGCATGCTGGATATTGGCCGGGAACACGCAGACGGAATAGAGCGCGAGCAGGATGCCGGCGAGCCGGCGCAAAGACGGTATCAGCAGCCCGGCAGCACCGAACAATTCGCATATTCCCGTCACGAGGATGACTGTCGCCGGTGCGGGTACCCAGGCGGGCGTGATCCGCAGAAAGGGAGCGGGATGCATGATGTGAAAATAGCCGGCCAGCGCAAATGCGGCGGCAAGGAGGACCCGCAATATTGTCCGACGCGCTTGCACGGACGCGGTCCGATTCGAGCTTGGGGTATCATCGCCCGACCGATGCAAATCTTCCCCCAAACCGGTCATGCGCGCGGTACCATGCTCTTCAGCGCAGCTTCGACCCGATCCGCAGCATCCAGCCCGCTTTGCCAGGCGCCATGCGCGGTCGAGAAATCATGCGGCGAGCAGGCTTCGCCCGCGAACTGAAGCCGTTCACTGGCCGGCGCCGCGAGGATCGCTCGCTTGTCAGCATGGCCGGGAAGGGCATGGCTATAGGCGCCGCCGATTGTCGCTTCGCGATGCCACCAGCTCCCGGCAATGGGATGGAGGCCGCCGATGAAGTCGCGTCCCAGGAGATTGCCGAGTTCTTCCAGCGCGAAAGCGACGCGCCCGGCATCGCCGGCCTCTTCCATCGCGCGCGCCGCAATGCCGCCAAAGAAGCATTCGATCACGGGGTAGCCGAGCGGACGGAGGTAATAGCTGCCCGTTAACGCGCTGTGGGGATTGCCAAGCAGGTGGGTCTCGACCGGAACTGTTTCGGCCTGTTCCATCGCCAGGAACAGCTTGTCGACACGGCCTAATGGCAGGCAGGCGGCCGCATGGAGATGATTGTCCAGCGCCGGGGAAAAGCGGATGTCCCCCCGTGCGAGCACATCGGTGGGCACTGCGACGATCACGGCGTTTGCGTGGATTGCGCCTTGATCGCTGCTGACGATCATCGACGTGCCATTATCGTCAATGCCGGCCACGCGGACGCCAAGCCGCATCGGCAGCATTGCGGCGGCTTGACCGATCAGCGTCCCATACCCGCCCGGCAGGCGCCAATTCAGATCCGACGCATTGTCGTCATAAGCGAGCAGATCCTGGGCAGAGACATTGTCCAGTTCCGCGCCGTTCAACGCGCCGCTGATGATGTCGAGATAGGGACGCCAAGGGGCGTCCGGCGCAATCGCCTTCCCGGCGCGATCATCGGGCACGTCATCGTGCAGCCGCTGCTCAAATGCCGCATAGGCCTGTCCCGCTGCCCGCTGATCGGCGGCGCTGAAACCAAGATTGCGGAGCTGATTCCGCCACGCCCCGCCCGAGCGATCGATCGCCACACCGTGGGCTTGCGCGAATTTCGCCAGCGGATTCCGCTCAGCCGAATGGAGCCAGCCGCAGCCAAGATCGAGCGGCACGTGCTGCACGATCTGGGTATAGGCACGGCCTCCGACACGTTGCATCGCCTCGACCAGCAATATGCGTCGCCCGCGATCCTGCAGCCGCCGGGCCGCGGCAATTCCCGCCGCACCGGCACCGACGATTACGACCTCTAGCTCCAACTGCTGATCCTCGATCCGGCTTGACCTTGGGCCAAAGCAGTTTCAGGCGTTACGTTCCGTCGCGACGAGAGGACTGAATGCTGGCGATCCTGCAGAAGCTGGAAGAGAAGCGCGCCCAGGCCAAAATGGGCGGCGGGCAAACGCGTATCGACGCACAGCATGCAAAGGGGCGGCTGACCGCGCGCGAGCGGCTGGATGTGCTGCTGGATCCGGGCTCGTTCGAAGAGCTTGACATGTATGTCGAGCATAATTGCGTGGATTTCGGCATGGCGGACCAGGTCATACCCGGCGACGGCGTCGTCACTGGATCGGGCACGATCAACGGCCGTCTCGTGTTCGTCTTCAGCCAGGATTTCACCGTATTTGGCGGCTCGCTATCCGAGCGGCACGCGCAGAAAATCTGCAAGGTCATGGACATGGCGCTGAAAGTGGGCGCGCCCGTGATCGGGCTGAACGATTCGGGCGGGGCACGTATTCAGGAGGGCGTCGCCAGCCTGGGTGGCTATGCCGAGGTGTTCCAACGCAACGCGCTCGCCTCCGGCGTCGTGCCGCAGATCAGCGTGATCATGGGCCCCTGCGCCGGCGGGGCGGTCTATTCTCCGGCGATGACAGACTTCATCTTCATGGTGAAGGATTCCTCCTACATGTTCGTCACCGGCCCGGAGGTGGTGAAAACGGTCACCAACGAAGTGGTGACGCAGGAAGAATTGGGCGGCGCTGTCACGCATACGACAAAGTCGGGCGTGGCCGATATCGCCTTTGAGAATGACATCGAGGCGTTACGCGCCACACGCGAGTTTTTCGATTTCCTGCCTTTGTCCAACCGGCATGATCTGCCCGAGCGGCCGACCGAAGATCGATGGGATCGCACCGATCCAAGCCTCGACACGCTTATCCCGGATAGCGCCAACAAGCCTTATGATATGAAGGAGTTGATCACGAAGGTGGTCGACGAGGGTGACTTCTTCGAGGTCCAGCCGGCCCATGCCGGCAACATCCTGATCGGGTTCGGCCGGATCGAGGGGCGGACGATCGGCATTGTCGCCAATCAGCCGATGGTGCTCGCGGGCGTATTGGACATCAACTCGTCCAAGAAGGCCGCGCGCTTCGTGCGCTTTTGCGATGCGTTCGAGATCCCGATCGTGACGTTCGTTGACGTGCCAGGCTTCCTGCCGGGTGTCGCCCAGGAGCATAACGGCATCATCAAACATGGTGCGAAATTGCTGTTCGCTTATGGCGAAGCGACCGTGCCCAAGATCACGGTGATCACGCGCAAGGCCTATGGCGGGGCCTATGACGTGATGGCTTCCAAGCATCTGCGCGGCGATTTCAACTATGCATGGCCGACCGCCGAGATTGCGGTGATGGGCGCGAAGGGCGCCGTGGAGATCATCTTTCGCCAAGAGGCGAAGGACCCGGAGAAGCTTGCGCAGCGCACCGCGGAATATGAAGCCCGTTTCGCCAATCCGTTCGTCGCGGCCAGCAAAGGCTTCATCGATGAGGTGATCATGCCCCATTCGACGCGTCGACGTATCGCGCTAGGATTGAGGAAGTTGCGCAACAAGCAGCTCGATAACCCTTGGAAGAAACACGATAATATACCGCTCTAGGACAATAAGCCCGACGATCTTGGGAGCGAGGACAGATAAAGATCGGCGCAGCAGCTCGCGTGCCGCGTATTTCTCTATCGCGCGTCGGCGGCATCGTCGGAATGTTCAGGCAAGGAACGGCAGCACCACCTCGTTGTTAATCGCTGGTCGGAATGCAAAAAGGGGACGATCAATGCTGAAATCCAAGCCTGCCATCATTGCCATGGCGATCATCGGGGCGATTATCGGGGTCTGGGCCGGCTCGAACGCCGCCAATTCGGGCTTCGCGCTGATCTTGATGGTCGGCATTTTGGGATTGGTTGCTTATCTGATCTTCAACGGGCTGCGCAGGAATCGCAAGCTTGAGGTCGTAAGCGCCGCGGATCGCAATCGCATTCTCGGTGAGCAGCCGGCGGGTGCACGCGCCATCGTCTATCGTGAAGGGTTTGTCGCGAAATTGTCGGGCTTCGATATCGCGATCGACGGCGTCGATCACGCGCAGCTGAAAAGCCCGCAGTCGGTCGCGATCGATCTGGCGCCGGGCGATCACGCGCTGGTCGTCAAGATGGCAGGCAAGGCGCAGCCCGCCTTCCAGTTTGCCGTAGGTAGCGGCGATGTAGCCGTGATCCGGATCGGCATGGGCATGGCCGGATGCGAGATCACCCGCCAGGACGGCCCTCAATCGCTCTTGAAGCTGGCATCGATCCCGATGGTTCGGCCCGACGGCCCGCCCGCGGCGACCGGTGCCGCCGCCCCGGCATGGTCCTGACGGTGACGCTGGACGGCCTGGGCGAAGCGACCTGCCGATGATGTTCGGCCGCCTCAATCACGTGGGTATAGCGACACCGTCGATCGAGGCGGCGGTGGCGCTTTACCGCGATCGGCTCGGCGCTACCGCGATCGGGGCGCCGTTCGATCTGCCTGCGCAGGGCGTTCGGGTTTGCTTCGTCGATACGCCCAACAGCCAGATCGAGCTCTTGGAGCCGCTGGGCGATAATAGCCCGATCGCACGCTTTCTCGCCAAGAGTCCCGCGGGTGGACAGCATCATATCTGCTTCGAAGTGCCCGACGTGGTGACGGCGAAGGCCGAACTGGAGGCCGGCGGCGCAACCGTTCTGGGCGAGCCCAGGATCGGAGCGCACGGCACGCCGGTCATTTTCGTTCACCCCAAGGACATGGGCGGCGTGTTGGTCGAGCTTATGGAGACACCGGGTGCGCATTGACTCGGGACCTGGGTTGGGACGAGGCATGGACGGAGACGTCGGCCTTTCCCTTGCCAGGCAGGTTTTGGTTGCGGGCGTAGATGACGAGACAAAGCGTGGTACGATCGGACGGACGGCGGCGTGACGGATAAACCCTCGGCAGCCGATTGGGCGGCGCTCGCCGCCAAGGAAGTGAAGGGGCGCGCCCTCACCTGGGAAACGCCCGAAGGTATTCCGGTGAAGCCGCTCTACACAGCGGAGGATGTGGCCGGCGTCGATCCCGGGCTGCCCGGCTTTGCACCCTTCACGCGCGGCGTGCGGGCGTCGATGTATGCCGGCCGCCCGTGGACGATCCGCCAATATGCCGGTTTCTCGACGGCGGAAGAATCCAACGCTTTCTACCGCCGCAACCTGGCGGGCGGGCAGAAGGGTTTGTCGGTCGCGTTCGATCTTGCGACGCATCGCGGCTATGACAGCGACCATCCCCGCGTCGTCGGCGACGTCGGCAAGGCCGGGGTCGCGATCGATAGCGTCGAGGACATGAAGATCCTGTTTGACGGCATTCCGTTAGACAAGATGTCCGTCAGCATGACGATGAACGGCGCGGTCATCCCGATCCTCGCCTTCTTCATCGTCGCGGGCGAGGAGCAGGGCGTCAGTCAGGCACAGCTGGACGGCACGATCCAGAACGACATCCTGAAGGAGTTCATGGTCCGGAACACCTATATCTATCCGCCGGCGCCGAGCATGCGGATCGTTTCGGACATCATTGCCTATACCTCGGCGCATATGCCGAAATTCAATTCCATCTCCATCTCCGGCTATCATATGCAGGAGGCGGGGGCGACGGCGGTACAGGAGCTTGCCTTCACGATCGCGGACGGCAAGGAATATGCCCAGGCGGCGATGGCGGCGGGGCTGGATATCGACGCCTTTGCAGGGCGTTTGAGCTTCTTCTTTGCGATCGGCATGAACTTTTTCATGGAGGTCGCCAAGCTGCGTGCCGCGCGGAAATTATGGCATGGCATCATGGATAAGCTGGGCGCCAAGGACGCACGCTCCAAGATGCTGCGCACGCATTGCCAAACCTCGGGCGTCAGCCTGACCGAGCAGGATCCCTACAATAATGTGATCCGCACCACGGTGGAGGCAATGGCAGCCGCGTTGGGGGGCACGCAATCGCTCCACACCAACGCGCTGGACGAGGCGATCGCGCTGCCGACCGACTTTTCCGCCCGGATCGCGCGCAACACGCAGTTGGTGCTGCAGGAAGAGACGGGGATCACCAATGTCGTCGATCCCCTGGGCGGATCTTATTATGTCGAGGCGCTGACGCAGGAGCTGCACGACCGGGCATTGGAGATCATTGCAAGGGTCGATGCGGAAGGCGGCATGGCCAATGCGGTCGCCGCCGGATGGCCCAAAGCGATGATCGAAGAAGCCTCCGCCGCACGCGCCGCGCGCGTTGACCGGCATGAGGATGTGATCGTCGGCGTCAACAAATATACGCTGCCCGAACAGGATGAATTGTCGATCCTGCATGTCGACAATCATGCGGTGCGCGCGGGGCAGATCGCCCGGCTGGAACGGATCAAGGCGACCCGCGACGAGGCGGCCTGCCGGGCGGCGCTGGACGCACTGCGGGAGGGCGCACGCGCGCCCTTAGCGGACGCTGGATTGGCGCAGCCGGAATCGAGAGAAACCAACCTGCTTGCGCTGGCGGTGGCATGCGCACGGGCGCGCGCGACGCTTGGCGAAATCAGCCAGGCGATGGAGGATGTGTTCGGCCGTTACGGCACGACGCCCACGCCCGTGTCGGGCGTCTATGGCGGCGCATATATCGACGATCGGCGCTGGAGCGTGCTGGTGGAGGGCGTCGAGGCGGTTGCCCGTCGGCAGGGGCGGCGGCCACGCATGCTGGTCGCGAAGATGGGCCAGGATGGGCATGATCGGGGCGCGAACCTGGTGTCGTCGGCATTTGGCGATCTGGGCTTCGAGATCATAGCCGGCCCCTTGTTTCAGACGCCGGCCGAAGCCGCTGCCCTGGCGCTGGAGCGCGATGTCGACGTGGTCGGTGCGTCCAGTCTCGCGGCGGGTCACAAGACGCTGATCCCGGAGCTCATTGAGAAGCTGCGCGCGGCCGGGCGGACTGATATCAAGGTGATTGCAGGTGGGGTCATACCGGCCCAGGATTATGCCTTCCTGCGCGATGCGGGGGTTCAGGCCATCTTTGGGCCCGGCACCAATCTGGTCGCGGCGGCCGGCGAAGTGTTGCGGCTGCTGGGGCATAATTTACCGCCTGAAGATTTGGATGAGGCTGCGGAATGAACGAGATTACGGCAATTACCCCTGCGCCCGTTTTGGCGTTGGATCGCGGCGACGTTGCGGCGCTCTTCGATCTTCCGTTCATGGAGCTCGTCTTTCGCGCCGCCGAAGTGCACCGCCAGCATCACGATCCCAATAAGGTGGAACGCGCGACCCTGCTGTCGATCAAGACGGGCGGTTGCGCGGAGGATTGCGGCTATTGTTCGCAGTCGGTCTATGCCGAAAGCGGGCTCAAGGCGTCCAAGCTGATGGACGTGGAGGCAGTCCTTGCGGCCGCGCGCGACGCCAAGGCCGCGGGATCGGAGCGCTTCTGCATGGGGGCAGCATGGCGCGAGCCCAAGGACCGCGACATGGATGCGATCTGCGCCATGGTGGAGGGCGTGAATGCGCTTGGGCTGCAGAGCTGCATGACGTTGGGCATGCTCAGCGATGCGCAGGCACAGCGGCTCGGCGAGGTCGGCCTCGATTATTACAACCACAATCTCGACACTGCGCCCGAACATTATGACAAGGTCATCACCACGCGCACGTGGCAGGACCGGCTCGACACCCTGGATCGCGTGCGGGGGCAGGGGATCAATGTCTGCTGCGGCGGTATCGTCGGAATGGGCGAGACGCGGGACGATCGCGTCGGTTTTCTCCATGCCCTGGCGACGTTGCCGGAGCCGCCAGAGAGCGTACCGATCAACGCGCTGGTGCCGGTGCCGGGCACGGTCCTGGGCGACATCCTGAAGGATGTGCCGAGTGCGCGCATCGATGACATCGAATTCGTGCGCACGGTAGCGGTTGCGCGGATCCTGATGCCGACTTCGGTCGTGCGCCTGTCGGCCGGGCGCGAAAGCATGTCGGAGACGACGCAAGCCTTGTGCTTCCTGGCAGGCGCCAGCTCGATCTTCACGGGCGACAAGCTGCTCACCACCGGTAATGCCGGGAGCGATCAGGATAGCCTGTTATTCGCCAAGCTCGGGCTGAACCAGGTCGAGACCCGGGCCGTGATCGCATGATCGGCGTGCGGGAACGCTGATGTTCAAGAAAATCCTGATCGCCAACCGCGGCGAAATTGCGTGCCGCGTGATCCGGACGGCCCGCGCCATGGGTATCGAAACCGTCGCGGTCTATTCCGACGCCGATGCGCGGGCGCCGCATGTCGAGATGGCCGATCAGCGCGTGCGCCTCGGACCACCGCCAGCATCCGAATCCTATCTGCTGGCGGAGGCGATCGTGCTCGCCTGCAAGGAGACGGGCGCGGAGGCGGTGCACCCCGGCTACGGCTTCCTGTCGGAGCGGGAGAGTTTCGCGCGGTTACTCGCCGACAATGATATCGCCTTCATCGGGCCGCCGCCCGAGGCGATCGCGGCGATGGGCGACAAGATTCAGTCCAAGAAGCTCGCCCAGGCGGCGGGCGTATCGGTCGTGCCCGGCTTCATCGGCGAGATCCGCGATACCGATCATGCCGTCGAGATCGCCGGCGGCATTGGCTATCCGGTGATGATGAAGGCCTCTGCCGGCGGTGGCGGCAAGGGCATGCGGCTTGCGTGGTCGGAGCAGGACGTGCGCGAGGGGTTCGAAGCAACCAAACGCGAAGGCCTCGCGAGTTTCGGCGACGATCGCATCTTCATCGAGAAGTTCGTCGAAAGCCCGCGCCACATCGAGATTCAGCTGCTGGGCGACCAGCATGGCAACATCGTCTATCTTGGCGAGCGGGAATGTTCGGTGCAGCGGCGCCATCAGAAGGTGGTCGAGGAAGCGCCGTCGCCCTTCGTCACGCCAGAGATGCGCAAGGCGATGGGCGAGCAAGCGGTGGAGCTGGCGCGGGCGGTCGGCTATTATTCCGCCGGCACGGTCGAGTTCATCGCGGGCGCCGATCGCAGCTTTTACTTTCTGGAAATGAACACCCGTCTGCAGGTGGAGCATCCGGTGACGGAGTATGTCACCGGCCTGGACCTGGTCGAGCAGATGATCCGCGTCGCCGATGGCGAACGGCTCGGTTTCTCCCAGGAGGATGTGAGGCTGACCGGTTGGGCGATCGAGAACCGGGTCTATGCCGAAGATCCGTATCGGGGATTTCTGCCGTCGACGGGCCGGCTGGTGCGGTATCGGCCGCCCGTCGCCACGGCGTCGCTCGGCGCCGGGGAGAGCACGGCACCCCAGGTGCGCGTCGACGATGGGGTGGTCGAAGGCTCGGAAATTTCGATGTTCTACGATCCCATGATCGCCAAGCTCGTCACCTATGGCGCGACGCGCGAACAGGCGATCGATGCGCAGATCGCCGCGCTCGACCGCTTCGAAATCGACGGGATCGGCCACAATGTCGATTTCCTCTCCGCGCTGATGCAGCACCCACGCTTTCGAGAAGGCCGCCTCACCACCGGCTTCATCGCCGAGGAATATCCCGATGGCTTCCAGGGCGCGCCCGTCGCGCCCGCGCTTACCGCCAGGCTTTCGGCTATCGCCGGGATCGTGGCCTGCGCCGAGGCATCGCGCGCCGCGTCGATCGACGGACGGCTTAACGGCCGTATCGATCCGATCTGCGAATGGGTTGTCAGCATGGATGGTGCTGAACATCATGTCGCGGTCGAGGACGGCACCGTCCTGGTCGATGGCGAGACGTTGGTGGTGGACGCCCCCTATGTCCCGGGCCAGCGGCTGATCGAAGCCGAAATCGATGGCGAGCATTTATCGGTACGGCTGACGCGAACGCCGTCCGGCTTCCGGCTGACCACGCGCGGGCGCATTCATGATCTGCGCGTGCTGCCGCCGCATATGGCGGCGCTTGCGGCGCACATGATCGAAAAGATCCCACCGGATCTGTCACGGTTCCTGCTGTGCCCCATGCCCGGCCTCCTCACCGCATTGCATGTGAAGGTCGGCGACAAGGTCGAGGCCGGCCAGCCACTGGCCGTGGTTGAAGCGATGAAGATGGAGAATATCCTGCGCGCGCAGAAGGCCGGCGTGGTCGCTAAGATCGACGCGGCGCCGGGCGACAGCCTGGCCGTCGATGCGGCGATTTTGGAGTTCGAGTAGCTTTCGGTCGCCAAATCAGGCAGAGCTGTTTCAAAATCAGACACAAAGTTGAGGATGTATGACGGCGCACCCCCTGGATTTCGCGCTCGGCGAGATGGCCGACGCGATCCGTGAGACCACGCAGCGTTTTGCTGCGGATAAGATCGCACCGTTGGCGGCGCGCGTTGATGCCGATGACTGGTTCCCGCTGGAATTGTGGCCGCAGATGGGCGCGCTGGGCCTGCATGGCATCACAGTGCCGGAAGCGGACGGAGGGCTTGGCCTCGGCTATCTCGAACATGTCGTGGCTTGCGAGGAAGTCAGTCGCGCGTCCGCATCGGTAGGCCTGTCTTATGGGGCGCATTCCAACCTCTGCGTCAATCAGATCGCCCGTTGGGGTAATGAGGCGCAGAAGGCCCGCTATCTGCCGAAGCTGATTTCCGGCGACCATGTCGGCAGCCTGGCGATGTCGGAAGTGAGCGCGGGCTCCGATGTCGTGTCGATGAAGCTGCGTGCGGACAAGGTGGCCAACGGCTACCGGCTCAACGGCACCAAATTCTGGATCACCAACGCGGCCTATGCGGATACGCTGGTCGTATATGCGAAGACGACGCCCGATGCCGGATCGAAGGGAATTACGGCCTTCCTGATCGAGAAGGATATGGCCGGGTTCGCCATCGGACAGAAGATCGACAAGATGGGCATGCGCGGCTCGCCCACGGCGGAACTGGTCTTCAACGACTGTTTCGTGCCCGACGAAAATGTGATGGGCCCGCTCGACGGCGGCGTGAAGGTGCTGATGTCAGGGCTGGATTATGAGCGGGTCGTGCTCTCCGGCATTCAGCTGGGCATCATGCAAGCCTGCCTGGATGTGGTGATACCCTATCTGCAGGACCGAAAGCAGTTCGGAAAGCCGATCGGCGCGTTCCAGCTGATGCAGGCCAAGGTGGCGGACATGGTCGTCGCGCTCAATTCGGCGAGGGCTTATTCCTACGCCGTCGCGCGTGCCTGCGATGCCGGGAAGACCACCCGTCACGATGCGGCCGGCGCGATCCTCTACGCGAGTGAGAATGCGGTGAAGGTCGCCAACGAGGCGGTGCAGGCGCTGGGCGGCGCCGGCTATACCAAGGATTGGCCGGTCGAACGTTATCTGCGCGACGCCAAGTTGCTCGACATCGGAGCGGGGACCAACGAGGTGCGGCGCATGCTGATTGGGCGGGAAGTGCTGGGCGTATGATGCTGTGCCGGGAGATGTTCTGTCCTTGGGACGAGGTGGCGGCGTGACGCGGCTCACGTCGTTGATCGACACCAACGCGGCCGCCTTCCGCGCCAATGCCGAGCATAATCGGGCGCTCGTCGCCGAGCTGCGCGCAAAGGTAGGCCAGGCGGCCCTGGGCGGGTCGGCAGCATCGCGCGAGCGCCATATCGCCCGCGGCAAGCTGCTGCCCCGGGATCGGGTCACGCGGCTGCTGGATCCGGCGTCGCCTTTTCTGGAAGTGGGACAGCTTGCTGCCAACGGCCTCTATGGTGACGAGGTGGCCGGTGCGGGTCTGATCGCCGGGATTGGCCGCGTGATGGGCCGGGAGGTGATGATTGTCGCCAATGACAGCACGGTCAAAGGCGGCACATATTATCCCCTGACGGTCAAGAAACATCTCCGCGCGCAGGAGATCGCGCAGGAAAATCGTCTCCCCTGCATCTACCTGGTCGACAGCGGCGGCGCCAATCTGCCGCACCAGGCGGAGGTCTTCCCCGACCGCGATCATTTCGGCCGGATCTTCTTCAACCAGGCCAATATGTCCGCTCTCGGCATTCCCCAGATCGCAAGCGTGATGGGAAGCTGCACCGCCGGCGGTGCCTATGTGCCCGCGATGTCGGACGAAAGCGTGATCGTGCGCGGGCAGGGGACGATCTTCCTGGCTGGCCCCCCGTTGGTGAAGGCCGCGACCGGGGAGGTCATCTCGGCCGAGGAGCTGGGCGGCGCGGAAACGCATGGGCGCAAGTCCGGCGTGGTCGACCATATCGCCGAGAATGACGACCATGCGCTGACCATCGTGCGCGATATTGTCGCGACGCTGGCCCCGCCAAAAGCCGCGGGCATCGCAATCACAGAGCCGCGTCCACCGCGGTTCGACGCGGAAGAATTGTATGGGATTGTCCCGACCGATGTTCGGGCGCCCTATGATGTGCACGAAGTGATTGCGCGGATCGTCGACGGCTCCGAACTCCACGAGTTCAAGGCCAATTATGGCACGACTTTGGTGTGCGGCTTCGCGCGCATCTGGGGCATGCCGGTCGCGATCCTCGCCAATAATGGCGTCCTGTTCAGCGAAAGTGCGCAAAAGGGCGCACACTTCATCGAGCTTGCCTGCCAACGCCGCACGCCGCTGCTGTTCCTGCAGAATATTTCCGGTTTCATGGTCGGCGGAAAATATGAAGCCGAAGGTATTGCAAAACATGGCGCGAAGCTGGTCACGGCGGTGGCGACTGCTTCGGTGCCCAAGATCACCGTTCTGATCGGGGGGAGCTTCGGTGCCGGCAATTACGGCATGTGTGGGCGGGCTTATCAGCCGCGCTTCCTGTTCACGTGGCCCAATGCCCGGATCAGCGTGATGGGTGGCGAGCAGGCGGCGTCCGTGCTCGCGACCGTTCATCGCGATGCCGACACATGGACGGCGGAAGAGGCCGAGGCGTTCAAGGCGCCGATCCGGCAGACCTATGAGGATGAGGGCAATCCTTATTATGCGACCGCGCGCTTATGGGACGACGGGATCATCGATCCCGTGCAAACCCGCGACGTTCTGGGGCTCGCTCTGGCCGCCACTCTGAACGCGCCGATCGCGGATCGCGCGCAATTCGGCATCTTCAGGATGTGATGATGAAAGACCGCCTTTACCTGCTCGATAACGTTTTCCCGGATGCGGATTTGCCCGGAAGGACCTTTTATTGCCGCGACTGCATCACGCTGCACGGCTTGCTGGCGGCGTTTCCGGAGCGGTGTGGTGCCCTGGACGTCATTCGAAGCCCTTTTCCACGTCCGCGTGTGAACGTAGTCGAGCAGTTAGGGGAGGCGCATCAGTGGCTGCCGGTGCTGGTTTTCGCACCTGATGCACCCGCCGAGCTTGCCGATGCCGAGCATCAAGGTGTGCGCTTCGTCACGGACATGAAACGCCTGCTGCACGCGCTCCACGTCCGCCACGGCTTCCCCGAAGCCCATCCCTGAGCCGTGCTTTGAAGGACTGATCGATGCTACTGGGCCTGTTGATCTTTGCCGCCACCACAAACAAGCTTCCGCGGTGGGAGGCGATGCCGCCGCCGGCGGGGGCAGAGGCGGCCGTGATGGCGCCAATCGATGCAGTCCTGGGCGGTCTGGCCAAGCGGGACAGTGCCGCTATCCTCGCGCAAATCATGCCTGCCGGCGGCGCAACTGCGGTGACGGAGATGCCGGATGGCACGCGCACCGTCCGGCACATGAGCTGGCAGGAATTTGCTGCCGGCATCTCCGGACGTTCGGAAGCTCTGCGCGAAACGCTCACCGATCCGGCCGTCGAAGTCGATGGCGACATCGCGATGGTCTGGTCGCGCTACACGTTCACGATCGACGGCAAGGTGCATCATTGCGGCGTGGATCATTTTGACCTCGTTCGCGATGGCGGAAACTGGAAGGTTCTCAATGCCACCTGGTCATCCCGCACGACCGGATGTGAGAACCGGTCCGAATGACGAACGACCTGATCTCGATCGGTGCAATCCTGCTGATGCTGCTGGTCGTTGGCGGCATGTTAGGGGCCGTGCAACGGGGCGGGTTTTCATTCGGCTGGCTGCTGGTTGCGGCCGGCCTGGTGCTGTTGAACGATGCTCTGCTGACCAATTTCTACCATCACGGACCACGACTGCTGCCGCCGGCGGACTGGAATTGGCAAGGCAAGCTGTTCGCGTTGCTGGGTACGCTCCTTATCGCGTCACTGCCGGCGTTCGGCTGGCGCAAGTCCGGGCTGACGTTTCGTCAAAACCCGCAGGGGCAGCGATCCGCGATCATCGTATCGATCCTGGTATGCGCGGTCTTCGTCTACTTCGCGTTGAAAGAGCCCAATGGCGCGATCGATCGGGAAACGCTGGCGTTTCAGCTGACGATGCCCGGCCTGGAGGAAGAGCCTTTCTATCGCGGTATCTTGCTGCTTGCGCTCAATGAAGCGTTCCGGTCGCGCGCGAATATCCTGGGCATCCAATTGGGCTGGGGCGGGATCTTGTCCTGCGCCTTGTTCGGCTTGGCGCACGCCTTCAGCTATGCGCATGGAGCCTTCCATTTCGAGCCGATGGCGATGGCGTTGACCGCCGGACCGGCCCTGATCCTGGTGTGGCTGCGCGAGCGTACCGGCAGCGTTCTGCTGCCCATCTTGCTGCACAATTTCGGCAATTCCATTTCCATCCTGATTTAGGCCGATCGATGATCCAATCGCTTCTTATCGCCAACCGGGGAGAGATTGCCCGCCGGATCATGCGGACGGCGCGCAATCTGGGCATTCGCACGATTGCCGTGCATTCCGACGTCGATGCGACAATGCCGTTCGTGCGTGAGGCGGACGACGCGGTGTGTATCGGGCCGGCCCCGGCGCGGGAAAGCTATCTCGATCAGGCCAAGATCCTGGCCGCGGCGCGCGCGACCGGCGCGGACGCAATCCATCCAGGCTATGGCTTTCTTTCGGAGAATGCGGACTTCGCCGATGCCGTCATCGCAGCCGGATTGGTGTGGGTCGGGGCACCTCCCGCGGCGATCCGCGCCATGGGGCTGAAGGACGCGGCCAAGGCCTTGATGACCAAGGCGGGCGTGCCGGTGACGCCTGGCTATCTGGGCGCGGATCAGGCCGCGGAGCGCCTGCAGGAAGAGGCGGACGCGATCGGCTATCCCGTGCTGATCAAGGCGGTGGCGGGCGGCGGGGGCAAAGGCATGCGGCGCGTCGATGCGCCGGCCGCATTTGCCGACGCGCTTGCATCCTGCCGGCGCGAAGCTGCCTCGTCGTTCGGAGACGATCGCGTCCTGCTCGAGAAATATATTCTCAATCCGCGCCACATCGAGGTGCAGGTCTTCGGCGACACGCACGGGAATGTCGTCCACCTGTTCGAGCGCGATTGCTCGCTGCAGCGCCGCCATCAGAAAGTCATCGAGGAAGCGCCCGCGCCAGGCATGGACCCGGCGACGCGCGAGGCGATCTGCGCCGCCGCGGTCAAGGCTGCGAAGGCGGTCGACTATGTCGGCGCCGGCACGATCGAATTCATTGCCGACGCCTCCGAAGGGCTGCGGGCCGACCGCATCTGGTTCATGGAGATGAACACCCGGCTGCAGGTCGAGCATCCGGTTACGGAGGAGATTACCGGACAGGATCTGGTCGAATGGCAGTTGCGCGTCGCATCGGGCGAAGGCTTGCCGAAGCGACAGGATGAGCTTTCGATCCGTGGGTGGGCGATGGAAGCCCGGCTCTATGCGGAAGATCCCGCAAAGGGATTCCTTCCGTCCATCGGCAAGCTGGAGCATCTCCATTTCCCAGAGGGCGCGCGGATCGAGAGCGGCGTCATTGAAGGCGGCACCGTAACGCCATTTTACGATCCGATGATCGCCAAGATTATCGTTCAAGGCCATGACCGGGAAACAGCGGCGCATAAACTCGCTGCGGCGGTCGGCGAGGTTCAGGTCTTTCCCGTACGGACCAATGCCGGCTTCCTGGCAAGGCTTGCCGCCGCATCCGATTTCATTGCCGGCCGGGTCGATACGGGCTTTATCGAGCGTCACCTTGGTACACTGACGGGAGATGAAGCAGACCCATCTGTGACCGCAGCTGCGCTGAGCTGGCGGCTGGAAGAGTTCATGGACGCAGACTTTGCCAGAGGGAGAACGTTGAGCCCCTGGGCCAATGCCCCGTCGGGCTTGTTTGGCTTCCGTCTCAATGCGGATCCCGCCCCAGCATCGCTACCGTTCCGTTCCGAGGGGCAGCCGCATCTTGCCGTAGTTCGGCCCGATAAAACGGGTCCAGCCGCTGGGCAGTGGCGCTGGGATATCACGCTCGACGGTAAAGCGTTTGAAAGCGATGACTCGCCATGGCCGAGCGCCCATGGAGACAGCCCGGGTCGCGACGGCTCCATCTTTCTGTTCAGAAAGGGCGAGGCGTACCGCTTCACGTTTGGGGCGGATATCGGCGCGTTGGGCGCAATATCGGCGGGGGGCTCGATCCTCGCGCCGATGCCCGGCCGGATTGTGTCGGTCGAGGTAGAAGAGGGCGCCGCTGTCAGCGCCGGCCAGAGGCTGTTGGTGTTGGAGGCGATGAAGATGGAGCAGGCGCTGATCGCGCCATTCGATGGCGTCGTCGCTGAGCTGAAGGCGGTCGCGGGGGCGCAAGTGCCGGAGGGTACGTTGCTGGCACGCATCGAAATTGGAGAGGCGTAATGGCAGGACGCTATTTCGACGCGTGGCAGGTTGGTGACCGGATCGAGCATCCGATCCGGCGGACGGTTACCGAGACGGACAATCTCCTCTTCTCGACGATGACGCATAATCCGCAGCCGCTGCACATCGATGCGGAAGCGGCCAAGGCAAGCGAGTTCGGCCAGATCCTGGTCAACGGCACCTTCACCTTCGCGCTGATGGTGGGCCTTTCGGTCGGCGAAACCACGCTCGGCACGCTGCTTGCCAATCTTGGCTATGACAAATTGGTGATGCCGAAACCCGTTTTCCTGGGCGATACGATCCGCGTGGAGACCGAAGTAACCGCGCTGAAGGCAAGCACATCGCGGCCCGGCGCCGGCATCGTCACCTTTGAGCATCGTGCGCTCAACCAGCGCGACGAGATCGTCTGTTCCTGCCTGCGCATGGCATTGATCCAGGGGCGACCGGCGTGATGCGGTTGCGCTCGCTCCTGTTCGTCCCGGGCGATCGGCCCGACCGGATGGAGAAGGCGCTCGGGTCCGGGGCGGACGCGTTGATCCTCGATCTGGAGGATTCGGTCACCACCGCACGCAAGCCGGAAGCGCGGGAGGCGGTTCGGTCCTTCTTGGCGCATCGGCAGCCCGTAAACATCTTGGTACGGGTTAATCCGCTTAGAAGCCCGTTTCTTGATGTCGACCTGAAAGCCCTCGAAGGCGTACACACCGATGCGATCATGTTGCCGAAGGCCGAAGGGGCGGCGAGCATCCGCGCCATCGCTGGCCGATCCGGCCTGCCGATCCTGCCGATTGCGACCGAGACGCCGGCCGCCATTTTCCAGCTCGGCAGTTATGGCGAAGTTGCGCAGCGGTTGATCGGCCTGACCTGGGGGGCGGAGGATTTGCCCGCGGCGATGGGCGCAAGCGCGGCGCGCGAGCCAGACGGCCATTATACCGCACCGCTCGAGACGGTGCGCGCGCTGGCGCTGTTCGGGGCGCATGCCGCGCGCGTGCCAGCGATCGAAACGGTCTATCCAGCGTTCCGCGACAGTGACGGCTTGGCGGCCTACGCCGGTCGCGGTGCGCGGGATGGCTTTACCGGCATGATGGCAATCCATCCCGATCAGGTCGCAATTATCAACACGGCCTTCACGCCGAGCCAAAGCGACGTGGCGGCGGCGCGTGCGATCGTAGCGGCATTCGCCGCACAACCCAGCGCGGGCGCCCTAGCGGTGGACGGCCAGATGGTCGATGCGCCGCACCTGGCGCAGGCGCGCCGACTCTTGGCACGGGCAGGAGAGACAGCGTGACCCACCAGAGCTTGATCGACGCCGATGCTTTGGCAGGGCTGATTGAAAAAGAGGGCGTGCTCATCTTCGACTGTCGGTTTGATCTGACCGAGGTCGATGCCGGTAAGGCTGCCTATCTGGAGGGGCATATTCCAGGCGCCGTCTATGTCGACCTGGAGCGGGATCTGTCGGGCCGATCGGATGGGCATAATGGCCGCCATCCGCTGCCCGATCGAGCCGCGTTCGCGGCGCGCATGGCGGCATTGGGGGTGAGCGAGGGGCTGCAGGTGGTCGGCTACGATACGTCGGGCGGCTTTTATGCATCGCGTCTGTGGTGGATGCTGCGCTGGCTTGGCCACCGCGACGTGGCCATTCTCGATGGTGGGCTTGCCGCCTGGACGGAGGCTGGTCTGCCCCTGATGGCCGGGGATGTACCGGCACGGCCGGCGGAGCCGCTTGCGCCCGCGCCGGAACCGGCGATGGCGGCAGTGGACGTCGCAGGGATCGAAGCCAATCTGGATGAAGGCGCTCTGCTGGTTCTGGATGCGCGCACGCCGGAGCGCTTTGCCGGGGCACCGCATCCGCTGGATGTCGCGTCCGGCCATATTCCGGGCGCTGCCAACCGATTCTATCAGCGGAATCTGGATGCGAATGGCCGATTTAAATCGCCGGACGAGCTGAAGCGCGAGTTCGCGGCTGTTCTGGCAGACACGGCGCCGGATCAGGTAGTGCACCAATGCGGATCGGGCGTAACCGCGACCCACAATCTGCTGGCGATGGAGATAGCCGGGTTGACCGGTTCAAAACTTTATCCGGGCTCATGGAGCGAGTGGACCAGTGATCCAGCTCGCCCCATTGCCTCAGGTTCGGATTAAGCGAACAGCTTTGCCCAAGCGCGCTTCGGGCGATCCTTCCAGTGACCGCGGTGATAGGCGTCGGACGCCAGTAGCGGCACGACCGAACCGGCCTCGGCGAAGACCATCTGCTCGATAGCGGTGTTCACCTTGCCCCAGCTTGCCGCTTCCTGCAGCGTCGAGGAGGAGCAGGCGCCGTCGCGTACGTCAGCAACCGTGATCTGCACCGCATATTTGTGCACTTCGACGTCGTCGTGACCGAGGATCTCGGCGCACACGACCGTATCCTGCACAAAATTCTTGGGCACGCCGCCGCCGATCATAAGCAGGCCGGTAACGCCCGCCTCGATCTTGATGTCGGTCAGTTCGCGGAAGTCGGCAATCGAATCGATCGTGAGGTAGGGCTTGCCCGCCTTCATCGAATCGACCTGATGCTTGACGAGACCGAAGCCAGCCGAGGAGTCCGTGAAGGCCGGGCAGAAGATCGGCACGTCATGCTCGTAGGCGAGCTTGACCAGGCTGTTTTCCTTCTTGCCATGCTCGACCAGATATTTGCCCATTTCGCGAATGAAGGCGCGCGACGAATAGGCCTTCGGCTCCAGCGTCTCCGCGATCTCGAAGATCGTGTGATCGACGTTCTGGAGGTCTTCCTCGTCGATATAGGTATCGTAGATGCGATCGATCAGCAGCGAGCGCAGCGTATCGTCGTCCGGGACCTCAAGTGCCTGATAATGTTTGTGACCAAGGCCCTCGAAGAAATCCATGTCGACGATGGTGGCGCCGGTGGCGATGATGCCGTCGACCATGTTGGAGCGGACCAGTTCTGCATAAGCATCCATGCAGCCGCCGGCCGAGGTGGAGCCTGCGATCACCAGGAAGATGGTGCAATCCTTGTCGGCCAGCATGTCGTTGTAGATGCCGGTCGCACGCGCCAGATCGCGGCTTGTGAAGCTCATCTTGCCCATGGCATCGATGATCGGGCGCGCGTCGTAGCTGCGGATATCGATATGTTCGACGGTGGTGGAGAGCAGCTCCGCCTTGCGGGTATCGTTTACAGGTACGTCGTTCATGGGAATATTCCCCGTATGCGTATGATCCGGCGTCGTTTTTGGGGACGCGGAAACCCGAACGCGAGGGCCGGACGGTAAACCGCCCGACCCTCGAACCTCAATGACCGACCGCTGTTACAGCGTGACGACGTTGGACGGGCGAACCTGCTCGGGAAGCGTCTCAATATAGACGCTCGCCATCGGCTCATTGTCCATGATCACGGTTTCGCCGGCGGTGAAGCCGTTGAAGCCCGTGCGCATGGCGCTGCCATAAGCACCGAGCATGCCGATCTCGATATAATCCCCGGCCTGGATGTCAGCCGGCAGCATGAACGGTCCGGCCATGTGATCGATGTCGTCACAGGTGGGGCCGTAGAAGCTGAAGGCCATATCCTTGGTGGCCGAGGCCTCCTCACGCACGAGCTCCACCGGGAAGCGCCAGCCGACATGCGCCGCATCGAACAACGCGCCATAAGCCCCGTCGTTAATGTACAGCTGGTCGCCGCGCCGCTTTTCGACCCGTACCAGCAGGCTGGCATATTCGGCGCACAGCGCACGGCCCGGCTCTGCCCACAATTCGGCCGAGTAGCTGATGGGCAGCGCCTCGAACGCATCGTGGATGGCGTTGAAATAGGCCTCGAGCGGGGCCGGCTCCATGCCCGGATAGATGGACGGGAAGCCGCCGCCGACATCGATCACGTCCACCGTGACCGCCGCTTCGACGATCGCGTTACGGACGCGCCCCAGCGCGTTGACATAGGCCGATGGCGACATCGTCTGGCTGCCGACATGGAAGCAGATGCCAAGGGCATCGGCTGCCTGACGGGCGGCGAACAACAACGCCTTGGTCTCGCCCGGTTCCGCACCGAACTTCGACGCCAGGCTCAGCTTGGCATAATCGGACGGTACCCGCAGCCGTACGCACAACGTCAGATCGGTCGCCTGACCGGTCGCGCGCATGATCTTTTCCAGCTCCTCGATCGAATCGAGCGAGAAGGTGCGGACGTTATGATCGAAATAAGCCTCGCGGATCGCTTCCTCGGCTTTCACCGGGTGCATGAAGCATAAGGTCGCACGTGGCGCGATCTGCGCCACAAGGCGCACTTCCGCGATCGAAGCCACGTCGAAATGGGTGATCCCGCTTTCCCACAATTGCCGGATCAGATCCGGCGAGGGGTTCGCTTTCACGGCGTAGAGCGAGCGGCCCTTGAACTTCTCCACAAAGAAGCGGGCAGCGCGATGCGCAGCGTGCGGACGGATAAGCGTTACCGGCTGAACCGGACGCTCGTTAGCGATCTCAAGGCTCGTGGGAGCCTTGTTCGGGGTGGCCGCTAGCCCCAGCGCGTTATGGTGCTTGTGCAATTCAAGGGACCTCCAGTGCCGCAGGCGAACCTGCGGTCAACAGTTGAAAAAAACTGCCTTGCGGTGGAAGTCCCATGGGGCAGCGGACGCGCTACATAGGAGGGGGTACCCCCCGTGTAAAGTTTCAATCGCATGTGAAATTCGATCCCACCAACATGACAGGATAAAGCGTGAATTTTCAGAGCCATAATGAGGGGCGTGTGGCGTCGAGAGGCGGAATTCTGGCGGCTGCCGATCGGATCGCCGCCATCGTTACACGGACGCCCTTATTGCCTGTGCCGGCTACCGGCGGACGGGTTTGGATCAAGGCCGAGTCGCTGCAGCTGGGTGGCGCCTTCAAGCTGCGCGGCGCATATAATCGTCTTGCCCAGATCGCGCCGGAACAACGTGCCGCAGGCGTGGTCGCGTTTTCGTCCGGCAATCATGCGCAGGGTGTCGCGCGCGCCGCGGGCCTGCTGGGAATGCCGGCGGTCATCGTCATGCCGGCGGACGCGCCGACCGTGAAGCTGGACGCCACCAAGGCGCTGGGCGCACAGATCGTCCTCTACGACCGCCGCAGTGAAAGCCGCGAGCGGATTGCAGCGGCTCTTGCCGCCGAGCGAGGGGCGGTGCTGGTGCCCTCGTTCGACGATGTCGATGTGATCGAAGGGCAGGGGACCGTCGGGCTGGAGATTGCGGATCAACTTGGTCGCGCGCCGGCACAAATTATCGTTCCCTGTGGCGGCGGCGGGTTGTCGGCCGGGATTGCGCTGGCCGTGCCGGATACGCAGGTCGTGGTCGCCGAGCCGGAGGGATGGGACGATATGACCCGATCTCTTGCCGCCGGCGAAATCCTGGAGGTGGCAGCCGACGCGCCGGCGACATCCTGTGATGCGCTGCAGACGATGCGGGTGGCGGACCGGACCTTCACCGCGCTTGCGACCGCGGGCGCGCACGGCGCTGCGGCGAGCGAAGCGCAGATTCACGCCGCCATGCGCTATGCATTCGGATTGGGGCTGGTGGTCGAGCCCGGCGGTGCGGCGGCGTTGGCGGTCTGGCTTGCCGGCACGGTGCCCGCGAAGGAAGGGGACACGGTGATCGTCTGTTCAGGGTCGAACGTGGATCCGCAGGCATATGCCAGGATTATCGGGTAAAGCGGGTTTGACCACATTGGAGAGGCCAAGGGCATGAGCGGACGGATCAGAGTCGGGATCGGAGGCTGGACGTTCGAGCCCTGGCGCGGGCCCTTCTATCCCGAAGGCTGGCCGAAGGCGCGCGAGCTGGAATATGCCTCCACCCATGTGACCGCGATCGAGATCAACGGCACCTTCTATTCGACGCAGAAACCCGCGACCTGGGCGGACTGGGCCAAGCGGACGCCCGACGATTTCGTCTTCGCGATCAAGGCCTCGCGCTTTTGCGTGAACCGGCGGGTGCTGCGCGAGGCCGGCGAATCGATCGACAAATTCATCAATCAAGGACTGGTCGAGCTGGGGCCGAAGCTTGGGCCGATCCTGTGGCAATTCGCCGGTACCAAACAGTTCGATCCCGACGATATTGCCGGGTTTCTCGATCTGCTGCCCAAAAGCATCGGCGGTATCCCGCTGCGTCATGCGATTGAGCCGCGTCATGAAAGCTTTCGCGATCCGGCCCTGCTGGACCTGGCCCGCAAGGCGGGGGTCGCGATCGTCTTTGCCGATGACGAGGATAAATATCCGCAATTCGCGGATCTGACCGGCGACTTCGTTTATGCGCGGCTGCAAAACCAGCGCGAGGAAGAGCCGACCGGTTATGCGCCGGCGGCGCTCGACCGCTGGGCCGATACCGCCAGGGCTTGGGCCGACGGTGCGACTCCCGCAGGATATTCCTATATTTCTCCGCCCGCGCAGGAGCGTGATCGCCCGCGCGACGTCTTCGTCTTCATGATCAACGGTGCCAAGGTCCGCGCTCCCGCCGCGGCGATGGGGCTGATCGAGCGATTGGGTTAGGCGATGCGCACGGTTTCCGACGATGTCCCCGTCCGGTTGTACCACCTCGATGAAGATGGTGGGGCGGCAACGACCCTGCTCTACGGATCCTTGATGGACGCGCTGGCGGCGGCAGCGGCGCAGCCCGAAGACGTGCAAGCCGGCCTGTTCCTTCAGACCAGCAATGATGTTGTCGCCTATCTGGACTTCATCGAGGGCTGAGCGCTTCATTTCCGATGTGTTGCTGTGCGCAACTTTCTGTCACGAACGCGACACAATCATTTTCTAGCGCGACTGTGGGCAAGAACCGTGAAGGTCCGCCCCAACAAGACGCGAGAGGGAAGCAAATCGGACCGGCAGTGCATGCGCTTCCGGCCATTAATCACGACCTAAGGGGAATCCGTTTGAATTTCGTTGGTAAGAAAACCGCGCTCGCTTTGGGCGCGTCGATCGGCGCGATGCTGTGCGCCACCGTTGCCGGCGCGCAGGATGCGCCTGCCGCAACGGCCGCCGCCTCCAGCGACAATCTGGGCGAGGTGGTGGTCACCGCCCAGCGCCGTTCGGAAAATCTGCAGAATGTGCCGGTTTCGGTAGGCGTCATCAGTGGTGCGGATCAGCGCACCTTCACGGCCGGCGGCGACGATACGTTGCTTTCGCTGTCCGGTCGCGTGCCCAGTCTTTACGTCGAATCGACGACCGGCCGCATCTTCCCGCGCTTCTACATTCGCGGCCTCGGCAATATCGATTTCTATCTCGGTGCATCCCAGCCGGTGTCGATCATCCAGGACGATATCGTGCTGGAGCATGTCGTGCTGAAGTCGAACCCGGTCTTTGACGTTGGCCAGGTCGAAGTGTTGCGCGGCCCACAGGGCTCCCTGTTCGGGCGCAACACCACGGCGGGCATCATCAAGTTCGATACCAACCGCCCAACCCAGACCTTCCAGGGTCAGGCACAGGCATCCTATGGCAGCTTCAACACGGTCACGTTCGACGGCGGCGTCGGCGGCCCGATCGTGGCGGACAAGATCGCCTTCCGCCTGTCGGCTCTGTACCAGCATCGTGACGATTACGTCGACAACACCTTCACGGGCGCAAGCGCCGACGGCACGGTGACGCCCAAGAAGAACGCGATGGGCGGCTTCAACGAAAAGGACGTGCGGCTGCAATTGCTGTTCACGCCGACCGACAAATTGTCGGTTCTGCTGTCCGGCCATGCCCGGGACTATGACGGCACCGCAACCTTGTTCGAGCGCGGTTACATCAAGAAGGGATCGAACAAGCCGGTCGGCCCGCGCAACGAAGTTTCGTACGACGAGGCGCAGAACAATCCGCAGGCTTACAAGACCTATGGTGCGTCGGCCCACGTCTCCTACGATTTCGACTTCGCGACGCTGACGTCGATCACGGGCTATGAGACGACGTCCGGTTACAGCCGTGGCGACACGGATGGCGGTGCCGCCGCGAACTTCCCGTTCAACGGCGCGCCAAATGGGTTCGGTGAATCGCAGGGTCAGATCCGCGACCTGGACCAGTGGACGCAGGAAGTGCGCCTCGCCAGCAACGGCCAGGATCGCTTCAAATGGCAGGTCGGCGGCATCTATTTCGACAGCCGAGACACGACCGATTTCTACCAGCGTGGGTATTTCCTTACGACGGCAGCGCGCAACCCGAACAATTGGGTTCGTCTTCACAACATCAACACGTCGTGGGGCATTTTCGGCCAGGTCAGCTATGACATCACCGACAAGCTGACGGTCACTGCCGGCGCGCGCGAAACCAAGGATACCAAGAGCACCCGCCTGCTCAAGACGGCGGATACGGCTGCCGGAGTGGTGACGTACACCGGTCGCCGCTATGTGCGCTTGTCGGACAAGGAGCCGAGCTGGGACGCCAGTCTGCTCTACAAGATTGACCCGAACGTCAGCGTCTATGCACGGGCCGCGCGGGGCTTCCGCGGGCCGACCATTCAGGGTCGTTCGGCCGTCTTCAACGCCGATTTCACCACGGCAAATTCGGAAAAGAACACGTCGTTCGAAGCCGGCTTCAAGAGCAGCCTGTGGGACAATCGGCTTCGCCTGAATGCGACCGCCTTCGCCTATACGGTCAAGGATATTCAGCTGAACGGCAACGACACGAACGGCAACGGTGTGTTGTTCAACGCAGACAAGGCAAAAGCTTATGGTCTGGAAGGCGACATCGAGCTGCGCCCGGTCCGCAACCTGACGCTGACCGCTGGCGCGAGCTACCTGCATACCCGCATCGACGACAAGAACGTCTACGCGCAAGCCTGCAGCCTGAACGGTGTGTTGGTCTGCACCGTCGAAGATCCGCTCTTCACCCGCGGAACAGGAACGGGAACGACCTATTTCGCGCAGATCAACGGCAATCCGCTGCCACAGGCGCCGAAGTATAACCTCAACTTCACAGCACGTTACGACATGCCGCTGAGCGAAAGCAGCAGGATCTTCGTTGCGACCGACTGGAACGTGCAGGGGTATACGAGCTACGTGCTCTACAAGACCAAGGAGTTCACCTCGAAGGGTAATTTCGAAGGCGGCGCCAAGATCGGGTATAGCGGCAATGAAGGCGCCTACGAGATCGCGATCTTCGCGCGCAACATCACCAATGAGAAGAACCTGAAGGGCGTGATCGAGAATTATATGGCTGCGGTCTACAACGACCCGCGGATCATCGGCGTCTCGGTCTCCGGTAAATTCTAACGGTCCTGCCGGCAACGGCGTGAGCAGATTGCGGGCGGCGGTGCTTCGGTGCCGCCGCCCGTTTTCGTTACCGCCTTATTGTCGGGACGGTTGAATATCGCGCTGTTGTGCGGAACGCGGCCGCTCGCGCGGGGAGGGGAGACGTTGTATGCGGCTGTCCTGGCCCTGGCGGAAGGAGAGCGACGTGGACCTTGGGATCGACGGGAAAACGGCGTTGGTCTGCGCATCGAGCCAGGGATTGGGACGCGGATGTGCCACCGCACTGGCAGCGGCGGGTGCCCGCGTGATCATCAACGGGCGTGACGCAGAACGGCTGGAGCGCGTCGCCCGTGAAATCGCTGAAGCGACGGGTGCGACAGTCGTTCCGGTCGCGGCCGATGTCGGCACGCAAGACGGCCGCCAAGCCTTGCTGGCGGCTGCGGGCGCTGTCGATATCCTGGTCAACAATAATGGCGGCCCGCCGGCGGCCGACTTCCTTACGCTGGACCATGACAAGCTGCTGGCAGGGGTCGAGGCCAACATGCTTACGCCGATCCTGCTGGCCCAGGCGGTCATCCCGGGCATGATCGAGCGCCGGTTTGGACGCATCGTCAACATCACGTCCGGCTCGGTGAAGATGCCGCTGCAGGGCCTCGACCTGTCAAGCGGTGCCCGACTGGGGCTGACGGGCTTCCTGGCCGGAGTGGCGCGGCAGGTCGCTTATGCCAATGTAACCATCAATGGGCTCTTGCCCGGAGCCTTCGATACGGCGCGGATCCATGCCCTCATCGCCAAGCGCGCCGCGGAAACCGGTCTTTCTATCGAAGAGACGGCGGCGCAGCGGCGGGATGGGATACCCGCGAAACGATTTGGGCAGCCGGACGAATTCGGCGCGGCCTGCGCGTTTCTCTGCTCGGCACAGGCGGGCTACATAACGGGCCAGAATATCCTGATCGACGGCGGTGCCTTTCCGGGCGTGCTGTGATCGCACGGTGCCCAAACGGGTCGGAGTGAGGCTAAGCGGCGCAAATTGCTGCTTTTCCTGAACCGATCCGGCAGCGCTTTGTTCTAGCGTTCAAGATGTCGGCGGGCCGCGCCGCCTGAACGAAGGAATGACCATGAAGAAGAATTTCTGGATGCTGGGCGGGCTGGGCGTTGGTCTGGCCGTAGCCGGCGGCTTTGCCGGCAGCGCGGCGCTGGCGCGCGCCCGCGGGCCGCTGAAATGGGTGGCGGATTTCGACCATCAGGTCACCGGGGTCGCGGCCACAGAGGATGGGCGGATCTTCGTCAATTTTCCGCGCTGGACCGATGATGCGCCGATTTCGGTAGGCGAATTGCTGCCGGATGGCACGGTGCAGCCTTATCCGAATGCGCAGTGGAACAGCTGGCGCAATGCGAAGGCCGCCAAGATGCCGGTCGAGAAGCATTTCGTCTGCGTTCAGTCGATCGTGCCCGACGGGCGCGGTAATCTGTGGGTGCTCGATCCCGGTGCCCCCGGCAATGAGAAGATATTGCCCGGCGCGCCCAAGCTGGTGAAGATCGACCTCGCCCGCGATCGCGTCACCAAGGTCATCGCCGTGCCAGAGGAAGTGGCGCTACAGGGGAGCTACCTCAACGACATCCGCTTCTCGCCGGACGGCAAGCTGGGCTACATTACGGATAGCGGCACGCGAGGCGCGATCATCGTCGTGAATTTGGCGAGCGGCGAAAGCTGGCGCGCTCTGGACGGTCATGTCTCGACGCAGGTCGATAAATCCGTGGACGTCATCATCGACGGCAAGCCCCTGGTCCGCCCGGATGGACGTCAGCCCATGTTTTCCGCCGACGGCATTGCGCTTTCCAACGATGGGAAGACATTATTCTATCAAGCGCTTACCGGCGAAACCCTGTACGCAATCGCAACAGACAAACTGCAGCGGGACGTATCCGAAGCGGCAAGAGCTGCCGCTGTTGAAACAGTTGCGCATACGCATGTGGCAGATGGATTGTGGATGAGCCGGAATGACGTCCTGTATCTGACATCGCCCACGGATAATTCGATCACCCGGCTCGACGGTGACAGGACGGAAATCGTCCTGACGGATCGGCGTCTGCGCTGGCCCGACACCTTCTCGGAAGGGCCGGACGGGCGGATGTATGTTACGGCCAGTCACATTCAGGACACGGCGTGGTTCACGCCGGGGGCGCCTGCATCGATCCGCACATCGCTATTCACATTCCTGCCCGACGACACGAGCGATACCTGATGAAAGGCGCCCGCTAAGGACGGCCTATTGGTCGGGCGTGAAGTCGCGGCGCCGGAACTTGCTACGGTCGGTCTGGAAGGAGAATGCGGCCGTCCCGGTTTCTCCCAAAGGCACCACCGCACTGCCATAGGTAGAGCGATAGCCGCCCGTGCCGACGGCGACGCCGACTTCCCCGTGGATGCGGCCATCGGGGGCAACCCCATCGTCGATCGCGCGATCGGGATGTGATGCGCCATATTCCAGCGCAGCTTCCCGGTCCTCCGGCGAAAGCCGCACCGTACCCGGGACGGATGGGTCAGCCGGTATCGTTCCCGAGAAGAAGGGCGCCTCCACCGGCTCGGGGGGCGATTGCGCCAGCAACGGCGTCGCCATCGGCAGGAGCATGAAAAAGGCCGGACGGAAGATCTTCATTATCATCCTTCTTGGCGCAAGACTAAGCCGGAGACAGATGTCCTACGGCTGAACAAGGGACCTGGCAGCGTTTTAACGCGGCGCACGTCGTTCACGATGTCCTTGCAAGGATATCACATTGCCGTCGCTATTGCCCAATCGGTTCAGCGCGTCCGCGAGTTCGACCAGGTTGAACGGCTTGTTGAGGACGGGGAGGTCCAGCACCGGTTCCGAAACACCCGTATAGCCCGTGACAAGCAAGATCGGCAGCTGCGGTCGTTCGCGACGAATGCGGCGGGCAAGTTCGCCACCATCCATGCGCGGCATCTTGTAATCCGTGATGACCGCGTCGGGCTGAAGCCCGTTTGCCAATTCCCCCAACGCTTCTTCGCCGCTGCTCGCTTCGATAACGTCGTGACCCAAATCACGCATCATCTCGGCCGTGCCTTTGCGAACCAGTTCCTCGTCATCGACAAACAGGATGGTCAGCTTCTGCACCTGCGGCGCGAGCGTCTGGTCCGCACGATCCGGCGCCTTGGCGCGGCGCTCATTGGTAATGGGAAGGTACAGATCGGCGCGCGTACCCTTGCCAGGGTTGCTGGACAGACCGAATGCGCCGCCAAGCTGACCGGCCAGACCATGAACCATGGACAGGCCCAGACCCGTTCCACGCCCCGTCTCCTTGGTGGAGAAGAAGGGCTCCACGGCGCGCGCAAGCGTGGGCGCATCCATGCCGATGCCCGAATCGACGACCGACAGCCGCGCGTAGAGGCCGGGTACCAACTTGCTGTCATGGCCTGGATCGATCAGCACCTGCTCGGCGGCGACCGTGAGCGTCCCGCCATTCGGCATGGCGTCGCGTGCATTGACGCAGAGATTGAGGAGCGCGAGCTCCAGCTGGTTGGGATCGGCCAGCGCGCGCGGCATGTCAGCGGCGCAATGGAGCCGCAGCTCGATCGTCGACCCGGCCGAGCTGGCGATAAGATCGCGCATCCCTTCCAGCAGCTCACACAGATCCACCGGCCCGGTCTGCAACACCTGGCGACGCGCGAATCCAAGCAGGCGCTGCACCAGTGTCTTCGCGCGTTCACCGGATTGCAGAGCATGGCCGATCAGCCGATCGATCCGCGCGTCGTTGCCCGACACTTTGCGCTGCAGCAGATCCAGCGCACCGATAATGGGCGTCAGCAGATTGTTGAAATCGTGCGCCACCCCGCCGGTAAGCTGACCCAGCGTCTCCAGTTTCTGCGCCTCATGAAGCTGTTGAACGGCGAGCTCGCGCTCCTGCGTGCGCTGCTCAACTCGGTGTTCAAGTTCGGCAGCAAGTGCATGTAATTGATCGAGACGTGCCCGCGCTTCATATTGCCGCCGCCGCCCCCGCCGTGCCGCTTGCGCAAGACTGATGAGGGTCGTTGGGTGGAATGGACGCTCAAGAAAGGTAACGTTCCCCAGCATCGTCAGATAGCGGCCGGCGGCGGGATTACGCTCCAGTCCGCCGCCGCGCTGCGTCAGCAGGATGAAGGGAAAATCCGACCATTCGGGCTGCGCCTCGATCCAGGAGGACAAAGCGTGGAGATCGGCGTCACGCAGCGCTTCTTCGGTGATAAGACCGAAGCCCGCGCCTTCCACCAGCTCGCCGATGAATTGACTGACAGTGGCGCAGGGCAGGCTGGAAAAGCCTTTTTCGTCCAGCATCGACGCCGCCACCGATGCGTCGCGGCCCTGGGGCGCAAGGATCAGCGCGCGTTCTGAAAGATGCGGTATCAAGCTACGGCAGTTCGTGCGTCGATTGCGGATTTGACACCAGGGTAGGCACGCCGCGCAGCACACCCTGGAAACCGATCAGCGGCTTACCCAGCGTCACACCACGCTGATCGATGCGGAACTCCCGGATCGTATCCTCATGGGCACTGGTCCGCTTTTTGATGACCGAAATGGCCCGGCGAACCCGGCCGAGTGCCTCGAAATAGCGCAGCAGAATAACGGTATCGGCGAGATAGGTGACGTCGACGGGGGCCTTCATGTCGCCGACAAGACCGTGCTGCGCTACGGTCAGGAAGGTCGATACGCCCTGGCGGTTCAGATATTGCAGCAATTCGTGCATGTGCAGCACCAGCGCCTGTTCAGCCGGCATCGCGGCCTGATAGCCATTGAGACTGTCGATCACGACCGTGCTGGCCTTCTCGACCTCGACCGAGGTGCGCACGCGCTCCGAAAACTCACCCGGGCTGAGCTCGGCCGCGTCCACCTGCTCAATGATCAGCTGCTTGCTGTCGGCCAAGGCCTGCAGATCGATGCCCAGACCCAGGGCGCGATCGAACAGCAGGCCCAATTCCTCGTCGAAGACGAACATGGCAGCGCGTTCGCCGCGCGCGATCGCGGCAACCACGAAGGTGAGCGTGATCAGCGACTTGCCGGTGCCTGACGGGCCAAGGATCAGCACGCTCGATCCTCGCTCGACGCCGCCGCCCAACAGGGCGTCCAGCTCTGCCGAGAGTGTCGGGACCGGTTCGCGGGAGAAGTGGGTCCGATGTTCGGCGGACACGAGACGCGGGAAGACGCGCACGCCGCCGGTGTCGATCACGAAGTCGTGATAGCCACCACGATATTTCTGGCCGCGATATTTGACCACACGCATCCGCCGGCGTTCGGAGCCATAATCCGGGGACAATTCCTCCAGCCGGAATACGCCGTGCGCGATGCTGTGCATCGTCCGGTCATTGGCCTCTGCCGTCATGTCATCCAGCATCAGCACGGTCGCATTATGCCGCGCGAAATAATGTTTCAGCGCCAGGATCTGGCGGCGATAGCGCAACGAACTTTGCGCCAGGAGTCGTATTTCCGACAGGCTATCGATGACGATCCGCGTCGGCTTCAGCGCTTCGAACTTCTGGAAAATACGTTTGGTCGTCTCGCCAAGCTCGAGATCGGACGAGTAGAGCAGGCTTTGCTGCTGATCCTCATCGAGCAGGCTTTCGGGCGGGATCAGCTCGAATATTTCGACGCCTTCCATCGACCAGCCGTGCGAAGCCGCACCCGCCCGGAATTCCACATCCGTTTCCGAAAGCGTGACGTACAGGCAGCGCTCTCCCGCCTCCGCGCCAGCCATTAACCACTGCGTTGCGATCGTCGTCTTGCCGGTACCGGGCGAGCCTTCGAGCAGGAACAAGCGCGCACGCGCGAGGCCCTTGGTGACCTCGTCCAGCCCTTTGATGCCGAACAATGCAAATTCTGCTGGATCCGTCACCCGCATTCCTTACCCACAATCGGCAACGCGCGCAGCCGCGCGTTGTTCACTCCGCCGATATGGCAGGAATCGATGCTCCGGCCATTGATCCGGAGCAACTCCCAGCTGAAGCTCAGGCCGCAGCCTTCTCACGCTCACGCATTTCCTGATTGAGCATTTCAGCCAGCAGGAAGGCAAGCTCGATACTCTGGCTCGCATTGAGGCGCGGATCGCAATGCGTGTGATAGCGATCGGCCAGACCCTGTTCCGTCACAGCAATCGCACCGCCGGTACATTCTGTAACATTCTGCCCGGTCATCTCGGCATGAATGCCGCCGCCATGCGTACCTTCCGCACGATGTACCGCGAAGAAACCGCGGACTTCCGCCAGGATACGCTCGAACGGGCGCGTTTTGAACCCGTTAGCGGCCTTGACCACGTTGCCGTGCATCGGATCGCAGCTCCACACCACCGGGCGGCCCTCACGCTTCACCGCACGGACCAGCGCCGGCAGCCCCGTCTCGATCTTGTCGTAGCCATAGCGCGTGATCAGGGTGATACGGCCCGCCTGTCGGGCGGGATCCAGCGTATCCAGCAGGCGCAAGAGCGTATCGGGTTCAAGGCTGGGACCGCACTTGATGCCGATCGGATTGCGAACACCCCGCAGATATTCGACATGCGCAGACCCCAGGAAGCGCGTGCGATCGCCGATCCACAGCATATGCGCGCTGGTGTCGTACCAATCGCCGGTCAGGCTGTCCTGACGGGTCAGCGCCTGCTCATATTGCAGCAGTAGGGCCTCATGGCTGGTGTAGAAGCTGGTACCGCGCAGTTGCGGCACGGTTTCCGGGTTGACCCCGCAGGCCGCCATGAAGCTCAGCGCTTCGCCGATCCGGTCGGCAAGTTGCTGATATTGTGCCGCCCAGGCCGAACGTCCCATGAAATCCAGCGTCCACGCATGGACCTGCTGCAGATTGGCGTAACCGCCTTGGGCGAAGGCGCGCAGCAGGTTCAGCGTGGCGGCTGACTGGCTATAGGCCTTGATCATCCGCTCAGGATTGGGCGTCCGGCTCTCCGGCGTGAACGCGATGTCGTTCACATTGTCGCCGCGGTAAGAGGGCAGGCTGATGCCGCCAATCTCTTCCATGTCGGCCGAGCGCGGTTTGGCGAACTGGCCAGCCATCCGACCGACCTTGATGATCGGCAGCTTGGAGGCATAGGTCAGCACGACCGCCATTTGCAGAATGACGCGGAATGTATCGCGGATGTTGTTCGGGTGGAATTCCGCGAAACTTTCCGCGCAATCGCCGCCCTGCAGCAGAAATGCCTTGCCCGCCGCAACCTGAGCCAAATCTTCCGTCAGCGCACGCGCTTCGCCCGCAAAGACGAGCGGTGGATAACGGCCCAGTTCCGTCTCCGCTGCGGCCAATGCCTGCGGATCGGGATAATTGGGAAGCTGTCGCGCCTCATGCTTGCGCCAGCTGTCGGGGGTCCAGTTTGTTGCCATGGTCATCAATCCTCGCGCCGCATTTCGCGTATGGGGCGCCACTTGGCAAGGATAAGCCTACTTGGGGTAGATGCAGGTTGAGTTGTTACGACGCCGCCAGGGCAACCCGCCAATCCCACCGCAGAGCGTCGCCGTCCATGACATCGACCCCCTGTGCGACCAGCGTGTCACGGATCAGGTCGGAACGCGCGAAATCCTTGGCGGCGCGCGCGGCTTTGCGGGCGTCGAGCTGCTGTTCGATCTCGTCTACCGTGAGCGCAGCATCGGCCGGCCGCACCCGCAGCGCGGCGCGGGAAAGGCTGGCAAGATCGAGGCCGAGCGCCTGATCGAACAGCAACAGGGTAGCCCGGCGATCCGCCGGCGCAATGGCGCGATCGGCAAGCAGCTCCTCCAGCGCGACCAGAGCGATCGGCGTATTCAAATCGTCGGAGAGCGCCGCGTCGAGCCGCGCCAGGTAACGCGCATCGGCGCTCCCTTCATCGGCCCCGATCTTTTCCACGGCCATCACCAGCCGTTTGAGCCGGGTGAGGGCGGCTGTCACGGCATCGGCGCTGAATTCCAGTTCTGACCGATAATGCGCCGTCAGGCACAATAAGCGGTAGGCGAGGGGGTGCACGCCCGCGTCAATCAGCGATTGCAGCGTGGTAAACCCGCCGCCTGATTTGGACATCTTTCCCGAACGATCGACCAGAAAGTTGTTATGCATCCAGAAGCGCGCGCCGGTGAAGCCGGGCTGATCCGTGGTGCATCCGCAATAAGCCTGGTTCTGAGCAATCTCGTTCGGATGATGAATTTCGCGGTGATCGATGCCGCCGGTGTGAATGTCGAACGGCTCCGGGCCGAGATATTTGAGGCTCATGACGGAGCATTCCAGATGCCAGCCCGGTGCGCCGCGCCCCCAGGGTGAATCCCATTCCATCTGACGTTGCTCGCCGGCAGGGGATTTCCGCCAGATCGCAAAATCCTGCGGGTTTCGCTTACCGGATACCGGATCGAGCCGGCTCTCGCCCTCATCCGATACCGCACGGGCAAGGCGCCCATAATCCGGGACGGTCTTTACGTCGAAATACAGGCCGCTCTCGATTTCGTAGCAGTGCGATGGTGCGATACGCTCGGCGAACGCGATCATGTCGGCGATATGATCGGTGGCGACGGACCAGCGGCTGGGATCGAGGATATTGAGATCCGCCAAATTCTGCTTGAACGCCGCTGTGTAGAAAGCCGCGACCTCCCATATGTCTTTGCCAAGGCCGGCCGCGGCAAGCTCCATCTTATCCTCGCCCGCATCGGCATCGGACGTGAGGTGTCCCACGTCGGTGATGTTGATGACGTGATTGACGGCATAGCCCTTCAGCATCAGCGTTCGCCGCAGCGTGTCGGTGAATATGTAGGCGCGCAGATTGCCGAGATGGGCAAAATTATAAACGGTGGGCCCGCAGCTGTAGATGCGTGCGGTCTGGCCGTCCCCGGGCGTGAAGGGCTCCAGGCTGCGGGTCAGACTATTGAAAAAGGTGAGGTGGGTTCCGGTCATCGCCCCGCTCGTTAGCGCGCGACCCGCTGCGCGTCACGTCCGCGTGCGCGGCGCAGCACAAAAGAAAACGGGCGCCCGAAGCCGGACGCCCGTTCCTATCAATCATCCACCCGAAGGTGGCGCAGATTACTGCTTGTTGGCTTCAACCGCGTCAGCGGCGTCATGCGCATTGTCAGCAGCGTTGTCGAGCGCAGCGGAAGCCGTGTCGTTCGACGTGTTCTCTGCCATATCTTCAAGATTCTCACCCGCGTTATCAAGGGCGTTGGCGGTCGCGTCAGTCGCGTTTTCCGCCGGGGTCTGCTTGCTGCAAGCGGCCAAAGACATCAGGCCGGCAGCGGCGAGAACAAAGACAACCTTCTTCATCCGAGCTGCTCCACGTAATTTATTCCGGGCCCGGCCCGAATGCCGTCCCGTCCGCTCCATTAGCGTACGGGTTTTGCCCGTCAACGCTGAATTTAGCGTCCTCCAAACCCAGCCCGTCCCGTTTTGTTGCGTCGCAACAGCCAGGGTGCAACCTTTTGGTAGTTGAAGATTTATTCATAAACACCATCTTCAAGGCGCGGATCGGCATTCGCCGCGCGGCCTAAGTCAAGGTGGGGCATCGGACGGAAAAGAGGACAAGATGGCAGCGACCATTGGCGCGACTAGGATCAAGCGGATTGCATTGATCGGCAATAGCCCGCCACGGTTGTGCGGTATCGCGACCTTCACGCGTGACGTCTCCCGGGCCCTGCACGCATCCTTCCCGAAAGTTGATCTTGATCTCTACGCGATGACCGATCCGGGTGGCTCCTACGCATATGGCGAAGAGGTCACCTGCTCGATCCGTCAGGAAGAGCTTTCTGATTATCGCGCTGCGGCGCAGCGTATAAATGACAGTCGTGCCGATGTCGTGCTGGTGCAGCATGAATATGGAATTTTCGGTGGACCGGCCGGCGCATTGTTGCTGCGGCTGCTCGATCGGGTCGAGGCGCCGGTCGTCGTGACACTTCACACCGTGCTGGAGCATCCCAACGCGGATCAGCGCAATGTGATTGAAGCACTGGCCCGCCGTGCCTCGAAATTGATCGTGATGGCCCAGAAGGGCCGCGAGATATTGATGCGCGTGCACGGGATTGCGTCGCAGCAGATCGCTATCGTGCCGCACGGCGTGCCGGACCGGCCGTTCGTGCCCGCCGACAGCATGCAGGCGCGCTTCGGCTTTGCCGGTCGCCGCGTGCTGCTGACCTTCGGTCTGCTGTCGCCCAACAAGGGCATCGAAACGATGATCCGCGCCATGCCTGCGATCGTCGCGGCCCATCCGGAATCGCTTTATGTGGTGCTGGGTGCCACGCATCCGCATCTCGTCGCCCGCGAAGGCGAGGCCTATCGCGAAAGCCTGATGGCGCTGGCAGAGGAATTGGGCGTCGCGAGCTCGGTGCGGTTCATCGACGGATTCCTCGATCAGGAAGCGCTGCTGGATTATCTGCAGGCGGCAGATGTTTACGTGACGCCTTATTTGACCGAGACGCAGATCACGAGCGGCACGCTTTCTTATTCCGTCGCGCTCGGCAAGCCCGTCGTATCCACACCATATTGGCATGCGGCAGAATTGCTCGCCGACGGCACGGGCGTGCTGGTTCCGTTCGGCGACAGCCGCCGGTTTTCGGAAGAGATTATCACGCTGCTGGACGATCCTGCGCGACTGGCCGGCATGGCAAGCCGTGCCTATGCCGCCGGCCGCTCGATGTTGTGGAGCGCGCTGGCGCAGGCTTATGTCACCATCTGCGAGGAGGCGATCGCGAAGCGCCCGGTGCGCATCCATCGGATCGCACGCGCGCCGTCCCGCACCGCGGTGAAGCCGCGGTTAGAGGCGGTTGAGCGGATGACCGACGCTACGGGCATGATCCAGCATTCCAATTATGCAGTGCCCGATCGCAACCATGGGTATTGCGTCGACGATAATTGCCGTGCGCTCATGCTGATGCATCGTATCGAAGGCGAAGATGAAGAGCGGGCCGATCAGCTCGCAACGATCTATGGCGCGTTTGTCCAGCATGCCTGGAATGGCGATATCGGTCGCTTCCGGAACTTCATGGGCTTCGACCGGCAGTGGCTGGAAGACGAGGGATCAGAAGACAGTTTCGGGCGCTCGCTCTGGACGATTGGCGCCACCGCAGCCGAGGCGCGCGACCCGAATATGCGGCGCTGGGCGCTGAACCTGTTCAATCAGGTTGCTCCGCATTCGCTTGAGCTCGGCAGTCCCCGGACCTGGGCATTCGCGCTCCTCGGCGCGGAAGCCGTTCTGCGCCAGCATCGGGATCACCCGATCGCGCGCCAGTTGGTGCGCGAATTCGGCAGCCGCCTGCTTGAGCAGGTGCGACGCGAGCGTCGGGATGGCTGGGTCTGGTTCGAATCGGTTCTGGCCTATGACAATGCCCGCCTTCCGGAAGCCTTGCTCCGTGCCGGCGATCTCCTGGGCGACCATGCCATGATCGAAGAGGGGCTTGCCGCGCTCGATTGGCTGGACGTCAAGCAGACGAATGGCGAGGGGCAGTTCCGCGCCGTCGGTAGCGACAGCTTCGGCAGGCCTTATGCCGATCCGCTTCCTTTCGATCAGCAGCCACTGGAGGCCTGGGCCACCGTGGACGCCATGATGTTCGCGCATCAGCTGACCGGGCAGGCACGTTGGCTTGATGCAGCCTGGCGCGCACATGGCTGGTATCTTGGCGAAAATGATCTGAATCTGCCCATCGCCACGGTCGCCGACGGTGGATGTTTCGATGGATTGATGAGCGATCGCGTCAACCTGAACCAGGGCGCAGAATCGATCCTGGCGTTCCAGTTTGCGTGCGCAGCCATGTCCAAGGCCGCTACAAATGCGGATAGCCGGCCTTCAGAAGTGCAGAATAATTTGCGCGCATAACGTCGATGCGGTGAACCGCTGTCGAATTGGGGTTTATTTGCCCGCCCAGTGCCGGAATAAGGCCCCCAGATGCCGGGGGGTTCCGGCACTGCTTCAAGACAATCGCCGGGGTGCCGTTTGCTCGATGTGATTCACGCTCCACTGCGACTGTCAGCGGACCCTGCGCGGGTTGTGGTGCGTCCTTTCCATATCCCGATCGAGGCCAGCAGCTCAGCGGGCCGGCCCGGCCGTGTGCGCCGCATCGTCGAATCGGTGCTCGAACTCGATGAGGAAATGGCCGAGATCGAGCTGGAGCTGGTCTTGCGCGATTTCGAGGCGCGGCACTGGCAGACGCGCTCGGTTTTTATGAGCCGCTATGCGCAAATTCAGAGCGCGCTCAGCCTGAACTCCGCGGAGATATCGGAGATCAAGCAGCAGCTAATCGGCGCTTATTTCTGTCACGAATATAGCTATGCCGCAGCCGCCTTGATGAACCCAAGCGTGGTGCCACACCCCGACCAGAGCGGTCTTTCGCGCGGCGCCGTCCGCATCGCCATGTCGCTGCGCGCGGTGGGCGAGGGGCACATCTCCTCCGTATCCTTCCGTGAGGGCATTCTCGGCCCGGGACCGGTGGTCGAGCTGATGCCCGAACCGCCCTTCGCGACGGCCGCCGATGGGGCGGGCGAGGCGGGCAATGGCGCAATCGAAGTCCATCGCCATCCGGACAGTTCGCTTTCGGGTACGGTATTGTTCCCGATGACCGCGGCACAGTCCAAGGGACTGGAGGACATGCGGCTCGTCGAGTTCATGCATGAGGATGGCAGCCGCGAATGGATCGGCACCTATACGGCGTATAATGGCGCGGCCATCCGATCCGAACTGCTGCGTACCCGCGACTTCCGGACCTTTACTCTCTCGCCGATGGGCGGCCCTGCGGCACGTAACAAGGGCATGGCCTTATTCCCGCGCAAGGTGGGCGGCGAATATATGATGATCGGCCGGCAGGATGGCGAGAATGTCTTCCTGCTACGGTCCGACCGTCTCGATTTCTGGGGTGAGGGCGAGCTGTTGCTCACGCCGCAATTCACTTGGGAAATGGTGCAGCTGGGCAATTGCGGCTCGCCCATCGAACTCGAAGAGGGTTGGCTGCTGCTCACCCACGGCGTGGGCGCGATGCGCAAATATTCGGTCGGCGCGATCCTGCTGGACAAGGAAGATCCGTCCAAGGTGATCGGGCGGATGAGCCAACCTTTGCTCTCGCCGGCGGACGAGGACCGGGAGGGCTATGTTCCCAACGTGGTCTATAGTTGTGGCGGCATGCGGCACGGCGACCTGATTTTCCTGCCTTATGGAGTTGCGGACAGCTCGGTGGCATTCGCTTTCGTTTCGATCGAAAGCCTGCTGTCCGCGATGCGCTGATTCAGGCGCGGCAATCGGCCCGCTTATGCGTTGACGAGTACGGTCAAGGCCCGCTTCGTCCTGCTGCGAATAAGCAGCTTGGAGACCAGCACGGCCACCCCGGCTGCCGCATAAGCGAGCAGGGTGATCTGCGGGACAATGACCAGCGGCGGCAGGAGTGCGAGCCGCAGATAGAGTGGGTTAAAACCGAATGTCTCCCCCAGGGCATGGCAGATGCCGAGGAGGTTATCTTGCTGCGGGGTGGTCTGCGTCGTCATTGGCTCTTCCTGCTTCGGTGCGGGGCGTCCCGCTCACGAGGCAGACTATGCACGGACCGTGCCAAGACCTTCCAACTGTTAGGCAGAGCCTGGTTTTGCTGTGGGCGCGGTATTTTTGCGAACATGTGGCGGATATGGCCAATCATCGGCCGTGCATAGTGCTTCACAGATGACCGAATCCGGACAGCGCGGCTGTTAGGGCAGCGGTGTTATCTGGGTGTAAACCACGACCCACTGATCGTTGCGCTTGGCAAACATATCGGAATAGCGAAAATGCTGGCTGAACGCCTTGCCGTTCTCCGTTCCACGCACCGTTGCCTCTCCCCCAACAATCGCACTGTCGTCCGAGGGGCGTACGAACAGGCGGTCGACGATCTGATATGGCTGCAGCTTGGACTTCGGATCAGTGAAGCCGGCGATGAAATCGGCCTTATCGCCGATCCTTCCCGATGCCCGTACCAGCAGGAAATCCGGCGCAAGCAGCCGCTCCAACGCGGCACGATCCCCTTCGACCTGCGCCTGCTCGAACGCCTGGGCGGCGGCGCGAACTTGCGTGTTAGCATCCAGCGTCTGCGCAGCGACCGCCCCAGCCGAGAGGAACAAGGCGCAGGCTAAGCCATGTCTTACGGCCACGTCAGTCCTCCTGCGGCTGCGCGGGCAATGCGGACAATGGGTCGGGCGTATCGACCACCACCCGCAGCATCGTCGTCCACGCATCAATGGCCTGATCCAGCTGCGCGCGATCGATCTTGTCGAGCGTGTCGTCGGCCGTGTGGTGGATGTCGAAATAGCGGGTGCCGTCTTGCTCCAGATCGATCACCGGCGTGCCGCGCTCAACCATCGGGCCGATGTCCGTTCCGCCATGCGCTGCCCCCGATCCCGGACCGACACCCATATCGCCAAGTGCGGACGTCAGTTCAGTGAGCAGCGGGGACTTCGCATCGGCAAAGTGCGTGCGGAATTGCCAGACCCGATCGGCGCCAAAATCCGCCTCGGCGGTCAGGGCGTGCTTTTCCGTGCCGTGCGCCTTGGCATAAGCCTTCCCGCCGAAACCGCCTTCTTCTTCCGCGCCGAACCAGACCAAGCGGATCGTCCGCTTGGGTTTGGGGCCGTCCAGGATGCGTTTGGCCGCTGCCGTGGTGATGGCGAGCCCGGCGGCATCGTCGATCGCGCCCGTACCGAGGTCCCAGCTATCGAGGTGACCGCCGATCAGCACGACGCCTGCCTTGCTGTCGCGGCCCGGCACCTCGGCGATGACATTGCCGGACGGATGGATGCCCGTCATCCGCGGCGTCAGCGTGAGATGGAGGCGGACGGGCTTGCCCCGCGCGATGATACGCTCAAGCTGCTCGGCATCGGGAACCGACAAGGCTGCCGCCGGGATCGGCTTCGCGCCGTTCGTCCAATCCTGTACGCCCGTATGCGGCACGCGGTGGTGATCTGTCCCAATCGATCGGATCAGGATGGCGGCCGCACCCTTGCTCGAGGCGATCGACGGACCGGTTCGGCGCGCCGCCCCAAAATAGCCGTAGGAGGATCCGTCCTGCGTCGCGGTCATCCGATGCGAGACGAAGACGATCTTGCCGCGAACCTCCGCATCCGGTGCGGCCTTTAGCGCATCGAGGCCGGGGAAACCGACGATCTCCGCCGTGATCCCGGCCTCCGGCGTCGCACCGCTGTTTCCAAGTGCGGCAAGAACGAGCTTTTGCGGGAAGGGGGCGACAATTTCGGCGGTTTCGCCGCCGCGAACCCAGACCGGCATATCGAAAGGTTCGACCCTTACATTGGCAAAGCCAAGGGCCTTGAGCCGCGCGACAGCCCAGGTACGGGCACGCGCTTCGGCTTCCGTTCCCGCCAGTCTTTGACCGACCTCGGTCGTCAGACCTTCGACGATATCATAGCCAACGTCGCTGGGTGGCGCCGACGAAGCGGAGGAGGCGAGGAGGAGGGCGGTGGCCGCCGAAAAGAGAGCGCGCATTCCCGCTCGCTACGCCAATTGGAAGGCGGTTGGCAACGCGCCGTCCGTATAGAAGAAAATCAAAAAAAATGGAGTGGCCGGCAAGGGGGGAGCCAGCCACTCCAGGGGAGAGACGTTCTTAGAAAGAGCCGCGAAGCCCGATCAAAAACTGTCGACCCGGCTTATACTCCGTGAATGTTGCATTCGGGAACTGGAAATAGGTCCGCAGTTTAGAGTTGGTCAGATTAACGACGTCAAACGTAAGTTGCGGGCCGTGCCGAAGACCGAAAATCTTTTCCAAGTCGAAGATCGAAGAGAAATCGGTCTGGCGGTAGTTGTTTGTGAACAGGGCCGCTGACGGAATGCCGTTCTGGTTCGCGTTCGACACTTGCGACCCCTTCTGAAACGTGGTCGAAACGCGCAGACTGATGCCGTTGCGCTCATAATATCCGCTAACATTATACGTGTACTTGGCCACGCCGAGCGCCGTCGCCGGAGCGGCGCCGCTACCCTTTTGATCCACGATGGTGGCGTTGGCATTGAAGCCGAAGCCCTTTACCCCGAAGCGCTCTGTGATGAAGTCGAGCGGCTGAACCCACTGGAATTCCATGCCGTTCACGGTGAGCGTTCCGCTGGCATTGACCTGCTGCGAGACCTGCACTGTCGCGTTGTTCGGGCCACCACGGTCGTTGATCGCCTGCTGCTGCGTCGGCGACAGGGAGGCGAAGGTGATGCCATATGCCGACAAGGCGCTGAACGGCTGTGTCGTGATCGCGTTATTGGTGAAGCCTTTCAGCTCCTTGCGGAACGCCGCCACGCTGATCAGACCCTCACGCCCGGTATAATATTCGATGCCGAGATCGATATTCTTGGACGTGTAGGGGCTGAGCGCCGGATTGCCGAGCGAGGCGGTGTCGGCCGATGGGGACGAGAAGTTAACGCCCGGCAGCTGTGCGTTCGGATCCGCACGGGTCATCGTCTTCGATACGGCGAAACGGGCAACCGCATGCTCGCCAATGTCATAGGCGAAGTTCGCGGCGGGCAGCCACTTCGTATAGCTGCTCTTGGTCGTCACGGTGTTGACGACATTCGGGTACAGGCTGCCCTGCTGATCCACCGTCGGATTGGCGGGATTGCGCGGATCGGTGAACGACACCAGGCCGGAGATCGTCTGCTTGGTGTGGACATAGCGCACGCCAACGTTGAAGCGCAGATCGGCATCGGCAATCGTCTGGATGCCGTTGACGGAGAAATACGCGGTTGGCGATTGCTCGCGGATATAGCCGCCGGCCGCACCGGTATTGGCCGAACCGGAGACCGGTGCGGCATCATGGAAGGCGTCATAGTTGGACGCCTGCTTGAACTTGTTCCAATCGACCGTGACATAGCCGTCCCGGCCCGGGCGCAGGAAGTTCGCCAGCTGCGACGTCGGGATGAGCGAGCCGCCGTAGGTGACCGGTCCGGTCTGCCCCGCCGTAAAGCCGGTGCCGTAGCCGGCATATGCGGGATAGCCGGCGGGGGCTGCGCCGGGTGCGTTCAGGCCGTCGCAGGTCGGCTGCGCATTGGGCGAGGGGACGAAAACGCTGGGATTGTTGCCGCAGACCGCATTCTGCCAGGCCTGGCTGTTGTCGAAGGCCTGAATGCGACGCGAAATGTCGTCATAATTGGCGCCGACCTTCACATTGAGCTTGTCGTCACCCCAGGTCAGATCACCGCGGATGCCCTTGGTGATATATTTCCGGCGCTCGTCCTGAATGTTGACGCGGCCGCCACCGGTCCAGCCGAAGCTCGCCGGGTTGTTGAGATCGACGCTGCTCGTGATCTGCGGAATGCCGCCGTCATTGGCATAGGTGACGGTGTTGCCCGAGGAGGGCGGGGTGATGACCACCACGCTTGGCGATTCACGATGGAAGGTACTGCGCGTGTAATTGCCCTGGATGTTGAGCTTCAGGTTGCTGGTGATGTTCCAGGACGCGCCCGGATTGACGCTCCAGAAACGGGTGGTTTCGATGTAGGGCCGATATTCCAGGAAGAATTGCGAGTTGGCATAGGTGCCGCCCGTAACCGTGCAGCCTGCGGAGCAATCGGTCTTGTCATAGGTCGTGTTGAGCGGGATGACCGCGCCGTTGCGTCCGACCCAGTTCATGTCGACGCGCTTCAGATCGTTCTTCTTCCAGCCATACAGGCCGTCGATGTAGAAATGTAGATCGTCCGTCGGTCGCCACTCGGCGCTGACCACGCCGTTTATGCGATTGCGATTGCCATAGACGTCTGCCGGGCGGCCGAGCCGGGGGATCAAGCCGTTGTCGATCTGCTGAATGGTCGCGCCGGGATTGTGGGCGAGCAGGAACGCCTGATCGATCGTCTGGCCCGGCACGAGGCCGTTGCCGGCGTTGATCGGCACGGTTGACGGGATGGTAAAGTTTCCGCCGCCGGTCGAATTGGCGCCCGTCGCCGAACCGAACTGCGCTGCGCTGAGATTAGGGTTGGTGTAACCGATCGTCTCGAAGCCGGTCGTCCGCGAGCGCGTGTGATTGGCGGCGACACCGGCAAGGATACCAAAGGTATCGCTAGTGTGGCTGGCAATGAGCGACCCGCGCTGGCCCCAGCCGGATGCCTGACTCTGCTTGGTGCCCTGCAGATTGTAGGTCACGTGCGTGCCGGGATTGTCGAACGGCCGCGCGTTGCGAATGTCGACATTGCCGGACGCGCCGCCCTCTTGCAGGTCGGGCGTGTAGCTTTTGTTGACGGTCAGCTTGGTGAACAGATCCGTCGGGAAGAAGCTGAGGTCGACCGAGCGATCCGTGCCCTGAGCGTCGGTGGCGCCGCTGGACGCGACGGCGATGGGCGCACCGTTGAGGGTCACCTGGGTGAAGTTGCTGCCCAGGCCACGGATCGCCACGTTGGTGCCTTCGCCGGTAATGTCGCGGCTGATCGTAATGCCGGGAATGCGGTTGAACGATTCGGCGATGTTCAGATCGGGAAACTTGCCGATGTCTTGCGCAAAGATGGAATCGGTAAAGCCGGTGGCGTTACGCTTCGACGTCGTCGACTGCGCCAGACTGCGGCGATATCCGGTGACGACGACTTCCTGCGTGTCGTCACCCGTCACAGAAGGATCGGCGGTGGCGGGCGCCGCGGCGGGAGCGCCGACGGTTGCCGGAGTTTCGCTGGATGCTTCCGCAGGCGATGCAGCAGCGGGTACGGCAGGCTGCACCGCGGTCTGCGCGGAAGCAGGAATGGAATAGCCGGCCAGGACGGTCGCGCCAAGCAGTGCCGCGCGCAGAGCGGAGATAGCTCGCATCAGGATCCCTCTCGTTCGATCACCTCCCCGACGGAGGCGACTCTGGAAGTCGCTATGTTAGCGATCACATCGCCGCCTATTCCGCGCCGTCGGATTCTGTCAACAATTGGTTTACCAGTTGGTAATACCATCATTGAGTGGTTGCTACGGGGCCACATCGCCACGTGACCAGGTCTGAGCCTGCGATAGAAACACGACAGGCCATGCCGGTAATACCAGCGACGCGTCGGACAATGATTACGACGGCGCCGCTGCCTCGCAGCCTCTGAGAGCGCTATCAACATGGCCACGCGAAAAGGCGGCTAAACGTGGCAATTACGCGGGGGTGTGTTCGCGGCAGGACGTAATTGGGCATCCGCAGCAGGCAAGGATGCGGCGGTTGTCGCACGATTGAAGATCGGTTGAGCCATCCCCATGTTGGCAAGCGCCAGCGGGCCGTCTATCGGCATGCGCACAGTTTCTCACATCATCGACACGCGGAGACGCCATCTTATGGCCGTGCAGTATAGCTTCGTCATGAAGGGCCTGACGAAGACCTTTCCGGGCGCCAACAAGCCGGTGCTCAACAATATCAATCTTCAATTCCTGCCCGGTACGAAGATCGCGATCATCGGTGTCAACGGCGCCGGTAAGTCGACGCTGATGAAAATCATGGCCGGCTACGATACCGAATATTCGGGCGAAGCTTGGGCGGCCGAAGGATATCGCGTGGGCTATCTTCCGCAGGAGCCACATCTCGATCCCGACAAGACGGTGCTTGAGAACGTCAAGGATGGCGTCCGCGGCGTTGCCGACATGGTGGATCGCTTCAACGCGATCTCGGCCGAGATGGGCGATCCCAAAGACGATACCGACTTCGACGCATTGTTGGAGGAAATGGGCACGCTCCAGGAAAAGATCGACGCAGTCGATGGCTGGACGCTCGACAACCAGCTGGAAATTGCGATGGAAGCCCTGCGCTGCCCTCCCGGCGATTCCGCGGTCACCAAGCTTTCGGGCGGCGAGCGCCGACGAGTCGCGCTTACCAAGCTGCTCCTTGAAAAGCCGGAAGTGCTGCTGCTCGACGAGCCGACCAACCACCTCGATGCGGAAAGCGTCGCCTGGCTGGAGCGGCACCTGATCGATTATGCCGGCAACGTCATCCTCGTCACCCACGATCGCTACTTCCTCGACAATGTCGTTGGTTGGGTGCTGGAACTCGACCGTGGCCGCAGCCTGCCGTTCGAAGGCAATTATTCGGCATGGCTGGAAGGCCGCGCCAAGCGGCTTGAGCAGGAGGACCGCGAGGAGAAGGGCCGCCAGACCGCAATTCAGCAAGAGCTGGCCTGGATTCGGCAAAGCCCGAAGGCACGACAGACCAAGTCCAAGGCGCGTATCCGTGCGTTCGACGAATTGGTCGAGAAGCAGGCGGATCGCCGGCCCGACAGTGCGCAGATCCTGATCCAGATCCCGGAGCGGCTGGGCCACAAGGTGATCGAGGCCAAGGGCCTGACCAAATCCTATGGCGACAAGAAGCTGTTCGACGACCTGTCCTTCACTCTGCCGCCAGGCGGCATCGTTGGCGTGATCGGCCCGAACGGCGCCGGCAAGACCACCCTGTTTCGGATGATCACGGGGCAGGAGACGCCTGATTCCGGCGAGATCGACGTCGGCCCGACGGTCAAGCTCGGTTATGTCGATCAGTCGCGCGATCACCTCGATGCCAACAAGAATGTCTGGGAAGAAATCTCCGACGGTCTCGATCGCTTCACGTTCGGCAAGCACGACGTCGCAACGCGGGCTTATGTCGGCGCCTTCAACTTCAAGGGTGCGGACCAGCAGAAGCGCGTCGGCCAGCTGTCAGGCGGTGAGCGCAATCGCGTGCATATGGCCAAGATGCTGAAGGAGGGCGGCAACGTTCTGCTGCTGGACGAACCGACGAACGATCTGGACGTCGAGACGCTTCGCGCGTTGGAAGAAGCGCTCGAAAGCTTTGCGGGCTGCGCCGTGGTTATCAGCCACGATCGCTTCTTCCTCGATCGCCTGGCCACGCATATCCTCGCTTTCGAAGGCGATGGTCATGTCGAATGGTTCGAGGGCAATTTTGAAAGCTATGAGGAGGATAAGCGCCGCCGCCTGGGCGAGGCGGCCGATCGTCCGGGGGCAGGCGCTTACAAGAAGCTCACCCGCTAGGAGGGGCTGCGCGACAGATTGCCGAGTGGCGGGGTAGGGCGGCAGTCATGCGGCCGCCACACTCCCGTCAGTCCAAAGCCGACGCAAACGATCCCGCAGGTGGGGCCGCCAGCCTGATCGAGCGCGCCTTGCGCGCACCGTTGTCGCTTACGGAGCGATCGCCATTCGTCATAGGCCTATGCGGTGCGCAGGGGGCCGGCAAATCGACTGTGGCATTGGAGTTGGCCGAAACGCTGCAGCGCGATGGCCTGGCCTGCGCGATCCTTTCGTTGGACGATCTCTACAAGACCAAGAGCGACCGCGCGCTGCTTGCTCGACAGGTTCATCCACTGCTCGCGACCCGCGGACCGCCCGGCACCCACGACGTCGCGCTCGGCCTGAACGTTTTGCAGACTCTCGGTGCCGGTGCGCCCGCTTTGTTGCCGCGATTCGACAAAGCCATCGACGATCGTCGTCCCGAATTGGACTGGGATGGCGCACCGGCGGATACGCGCATCTTGATCCTGGAAGGCTGGTTCGTCGGCGCTCGTCCCGAACCCGCCGAGCAGCTTGCCTCGCCGATCAACCTGCTGGAACGGGACGAGGATCCGGACGGGGCATGGCGCACCTATGTCAACAATGCGCTGGCGAGGGATTATCGGCAATTATTTGCGCGTCTCGACTGGCTAATTCTGCTCGCTGCGCCTGATTTCAGTGTGGTGGAAAGTTGGCGCCGGCAACAAGAACATGCGTTGCGGGCGTCCCGGCCCGGCGGCATGACCGACCACGAGATCCACCGCTTCATTCAACATTATGAACGCCTTACCCGCCACATCCTGTCAGACATGCCAGGATATGCCGATATGGTGATCAGGCTTGATCGACGTCGCAATATTACGGACGTTGAGTACCGCTCGTGACGCTTAGGGGACGGTATTGGTCTTGATGACATTCGCATACCAGAAGGCGGAATCGCGCGGTGTGCGCTTTTGGCCATGGTCGAAATCGACATGGACGATGCCGAAGCGCTGCGAATAGCCGGCCGCCCATTCGAAATTGTCCATCAGACTCCACAAATGATAGGCGCGCACGGGCACGCCATCGTCCATTGCATGCCGCAATTCCTTCAGATGTGTGCGCAGATAGGCAATGCGCTTTGCATCGTGGATGCGCCCATCGCTGCCGGGCGGCGTATTGTCGGCAATGCCATTTTCGGTGATCTCGATCGGAATGGAACCCGTCAGCTGCTGCATCCGCTTGAGGATCTGGCGGATCCCCGGGGGATCGATGTCCCACCCAAAATCCGATTTACCGATCGAGCGCGGTGACCAGGCCCATTCAGCCCGCGTGTTGAGGTTGGGAATGCCATTGCCCTTCGGCTCGTCCCACACGCGCCAGCCGCTGTAATAATTGATGCCGACGAAATCGAGCGGCACCTTCAACCGCGCCTCGTCGCCGGGCTGCCAGCCCAGCAGTTCGGCCTGTCGATCAGCGGGTAGCAGCTCCGGATAGGTCCCCGTCAGCGTCGCCTGCAAGTACCAAAGATTGATCATCTTATCCCATCGCGCGGCAGCCGCCTTGTCGGCGTCGCTGTCGGTCGCCGGGAAGCAGTTGGCGCAATCATAAGCGCTGCCGACCTGCACTATGGGGTTCACCGCCTTCAGCGCATGAAAGGCATTGGCGTTGGCAATGTTGGCGACATGCGTTGCCTTCAGGAAAGCAAGCGGGTCCTTGCGCCCAGGGGCCATTCCCCCATCCCAATAGCCGGCCTGCGTGAAGGTTTTGACTTCGTTCAACACGCTCCAGGCGGTTACGCGGTCGGCCAGGGCTTCGGCCATGATTTGCGCATAATCGGTCATGCGATCGGCGGTATCGCGGTTCGGCCACCCCCCCGCATCTTCCAGCGCCTGCGGCAGATCCCAATGATACAGCGTGGGGAAGGGGCGGATCCCCGCGTCGAGCAGACCGTCCACCAGGCGCTTGTAATAATCGAGGCCGGCGGGATTGGCCGGCCCACGTCCGCTGGGTTGGATGCGTGGCCAGGCGATCGAGAAGCGGTAACTTTCGATACCCAGCTGCTTCATGAGGGCAATGTCATCGCGCCAGCGATGGAAACTGTCGTCGGCGACGTCGCCGGTATCGCCGTTCCTGGTCTTGCCGGGGGTATGGGAGAAGGTATCCCAGATCGATGGACCACGTCCGCCCTCACGCGCGCCGCCTTCGATCTGATAGGCGGCGGTCGCGACGCCCCATTGAAAATTCTGGGGAAAAGCCACTGGGGCGCTGTCTGTCGCCGCGCGCAGCATCGTCGACGGACCGGATACCGCCAGCCCGGTACCGAGGGCCCACCCCGACTTCAGGATATCCCGCCGCTTCATCCGACTCTCCATTGTCATTCATGTCAACGATGTCAGTCGACGCGATAACGCTAAATCCCGGCGAAATAAACAGGGACGTCGCGCGGCCGGAGAGTGAATCGGCTAGGGCCGATCGGGCGCCGGTGCCTCCACCGCGTTGGTCGGCTTGCTGCCCCAAAGCGCATAGAACAACACGTAAAGTTCGCAGGCCGCGGTCAGCAGGAAGGACCATTGCAGCCCATAATCGTCGGCCAGACGCCCCTGCACGATCACCAGGGCGCCTCCGGCAATGGCCATGATCAGCAGCCCCGATCCCTCTTCGGTGAGCGGGCCCAGACCGCGAATGCCGAGCGTGAAGATCGTCGGAAACATGATGGAGTGGAACAGCCCAACCAGGATAAGCGACCACATGGCGACCGGGCCGTGGGCAAACACCGTGATGATCATCACGATGAAAGCACCGATCGAGAAGAGCGCAAGCAGTGTTTCGGCGCGGACTTTCTGCATGATCGCCGAACCAACGAAGCGGCCCACCATCATCCCGCCCCACAGCAGCGTCAGATAGCGGCCGGCATATTCGGGGGTTACGTTCGCGATGTCCGGCTGACTCACGAAATTCACAAACAGATTGGCGACGCCGATCTCTGCGATCAGGTAGATGAAAATCGCGGGAATGCCGAAGACGAGGTTGCGGTGCCGCCAGAGCGAGTGGTTCTTGCGGTCCTCCTTGGCGACGCGGTTCGTGGCGGTGCCCATGGCAGGCAGCGGGAAGCGCGCGATGACGAAGGCGAGCAGAACGAGCACCACTGCCACCAGCAGATAAGGCAGCACGACGGAATGGGCATCGGCGAGCCGCTCAGCGGGCGTCAGCACGCGACCCTGGCTCGTGCCGCCAACGGAGCGACCCAGAATGAGATAAGCGCCAAATAGCGGAGCGAGCATCGTGCCCGCGGAGTTGAGCGCTTGTACCAGGTTAAGGCGTGAGGATGCGGTCTCCGCCGGGCCGACCACTGCCACATAGGGATTGGCGGCCACCTGAAGGAGCGTGATGCCGCTCGCGATGACGAACAGCATAACCAGCGTCACGCAATAGGCGACCGGAGGCAGCATCGTTCCGCTCGCCAGGACCAACGGCCGCACCACGGAAGGATCGAAGGATGGCAAGCTGGCGGACAGCACCATTCCAAGCGCGCCGGCAGCCATGATCCCCAACCCCACGACCAGCGATTTTTGATAGCCAATCCGCTCGATCAGCTTCGCGGACGGGATCGACGCGAAGAAATAGGCAATGAACCAGACGCTCTCGATCAGCGTCGTCTGGGTGTAGGTCAGCTCAAACACGCTCCGCAGATGCGGGAGCAGGGTGTTGTTGATGACCGTTATGAAGCCCCACATGAAGAAGAGGGTGGCCAGCAGAACGAGGGTGGGGCCATAGGATGCAGAGCTTGGCGGGGTGCCGAGGGGTCGGGGGGTCAAACCAGCCGGACCGGCCATACATCATCCTCTCGTAATATCGGCAAACAGCCAATCGGGATCATTCCCTTTTAATTTTGTCTGAGTATAAATCGGCGGCAAGGCCGTCAATGGTGCGACCTGCTGGAGAGTGTCTAACCGTCACGTCGACATTCCGATACGCTGTCGTCACGACAGCCGGAATGCCGCCTTCCGTCCTTCTTCGTCAGCGCGCGCTGAACCCTTCCGAAAGTAAAAGCATGACCGACCGCCGCCCGTCCGAGGGCACCAAGCTCCGCTCCCGCGCCTGGTTCGACAATCCCGACAATATCGACATGACCGCCCTTTACCTGGAGCGGTATCTCAATTTCGGGTTGAGCCTGGAGGAACTTCAGTCGGGCAAGCCGATCATCGGCATCGCCCAGACGGGGTCGGATCTTTCCCCGTGCAACCGTCACCACCTCGTGCTTGCCGAACGGATCCGCGAGGGCATTCGCGAAGCTGGAGGGATCGCGCTGGAATTCCCCGTTCATCCAATCCAGGAAACCGGCAAGCGCCCGACCGCCGGCCTCGATCGCAATCTGGCATATCTTGGCCTGGTCGAGGCATTGTATGGCTATCCGATCGACGGCGTTGTCCTGACGACCGGTTGCGACAAGACCACGCCGGCGCTGCTGATGGCGGCTGCGACGGTGAACCTTCCCGCCATCGCGCTGTCCGTCGGGCCGATGCTCAACGGCTGGTTTAAGGGCGAGCGGACCGGATCGGGGACGATCGTATGGAAGGCACGTGAGTTGCTGGCCACCGGAGAGATTGATGCGCAGGGCTTTATCAAGCTTGTCGCGTCGTCGGCGCCCTCGACCGGCTTCTGCAACACGATGGGTACCGCCAGCACGATGAACTCGCTGGCGGAGGCGCTGGGGATGATGCTGCCGGGCACGGCCGCTATTCCGGCGCCTTACCGCGACCGGCAGGAATCGGCCTATCATACGGGCAAGCGCATCGTGGAGATGGTGGCAGAGGATCTCAAGCCGTCCGACATCATGACCCGCGAGGCATTTTTGAATGCCATCGTCGTGAACAGCGCGATCGGCGGTTCGACCAACGCTCCCATCCACCTCCAGGCAATCGCCCGCCACGTCGGCGCAGAGCTGACGCTGAACGACTGGCAGGAACATGGTCATAAAATTCCGTTGCTCGTCAATCTGCAGCCTGCGGGCGAATATCTTGGCGAGGATTATTATCGGGCGGGCTCGGTTCCGGCGGTCGTCGCCGAACTGATGAAGCAGGGGCTGATCCACGAACAGGCCGTCACCGTGAACGGCCGCACGATCGGGGACAATTGCCGGGACGCCACGATCGAGGATGAGCGCGTGATCCGCCGCTTCGAGGATCCGTTGCTCGCCGAGGCAGGCTTCATCGTCCTCACCGGCAACCTGTTCGATGCCGCGATCATGAAGACCAGCGTGATCAGTCCGGAATTCCGCGCGCGCTATCTATCCAACCCCGACGATCCCGAAGCGTTCGAAGGTCCGGCGGTCGTGTTCGACGGGCCGGAAGACTATCATCATCGGATCGACGATCCCGCCACCGGCATCACGACCGATACGGTTCTGTTCATGCGCGGCGCCGGGCCGATTGGCTATCCGGGCGCGGCGGAGGTCGTGAACATGCGTCCGCCCGCTTATCTGATCGAGGAAGGTGTTCACGCCTTGCCCTGCATCGGCGACGGGCGGCAGTCGGGGACCAGCGGATCGCCGTCCATCCTCAATGCGTCGCCCGAAGCGGCCGCGATGGGGGGCCTTGCTCTCCTCAAGACGGGCGATCGCGTGCGGATCGACCTCGGCAAAGGCCGGGCGGACGTGCTCATCGAGGCGTCGGAGCTCCAGGCGCGTCGCGCGGCGCTGGAAGCTGTGGGCGGTTATGCCTATCCCGCCTCGCAGACGCCCTGGCAGGAAATCCAGCGCGCTCTGGTCGGTCAGATGAATGAGGGTGCGATCCTCGAGGGCAGCGAGAAATATCAGCGTATCGCCCAGACACGGGGCCTTCCGCGCGACAACCATTAAGGCGGCGAGGGGTGGCGGCGCGCCTCCGTCACCCCGTTCATCCGCAAATCTGCCTCGATCCCCATCCGCTTTCAGCTCGCGTCGTCTTGGGGACGCCGGCGGTCAGTCCTCGAACGCTTCCACCTCTTGTCGCTGCCCGCGCAGATAGGCGTCGGCGACATGACGTAACGGGCTGAGATCGACGTCGCTCCGGCCCGTCTGCACAAGCTGCGCAAAATGATCATAGAGGCCGCGATATTCGGCTTCCGGAGGCAGGGACTGCGCGACGCCGTCGATCGTCAGCTCGCTGCCGCCTTTGCTCAGCACAAGCTTGCCCGCATCGGTTTCGATCCGAACGTCCCACGTCTGCGGGCCAGTCTGGCGCCAATCGAACTCCGCGCGGATCGGCGCACCGTCGACGGTGACGAAATCGAGGTCGGCGGCAATCGGCGCGGCGCGATTGGCGGGAAAGGCGAGAATGCCCTGCCGCAAATAGAAGTCAGGCAGGATCCGTGTCGCTACCGACAAGGCGTTGATGCCGGGATCGAACACACCCATGCCACCGGCCTCCCAAATCCAGGCCTGCCCGGGATGCCAATGGCGAACATCTTCCTTCCACTCGATCTCGACGCGCTGGATGGTTCGGTTTTGCAACCACAGCCGGGCCGCCTCGACACCGGAGGCGTAACGCGAATGCCAGCTTGCGAACAATGTGACGCCGTGGCGTTGCGCGATCCGCTTGAGCGCTTCGACCTCGCTTAGGGTCGCCCCAGGCGGCTTCTCCAGAAACACATGCTTGCCCGCTTCCAGCGCCTGCCGGGCCGCGTCAAAGCGCACCTGCGGTGGCTGGCAAAGCGCGATCGCGTCCGGTGCATCCTCGCTGGCAAGCAACTGCTCGATCGTCTCGAAACTCGCACAGCCATCCAGCGACTGGTTGCGGCTGGCGATCGCGACCAACTCGAAATCCGGCGAGGCGCGCAAAACGGGGACATGCTGATCCTGCGCAATCTTGCCGAGGCCGACCAGACCGATGCGAATGACCATGTCAGAGCGCCTTCACGGCGATGGCGACAAGCGCCTCTACGGCAATCGGATTGCGCACCGGCAATGTGAAGGGAGCGGCCTCGATCTCGAAAACGTCACCTTCCTGCGTCGTGACCCCTCCGCTGAAGGACAAGGTGGCCGTGCCGAAGAAGTGGACATGAATGTCGCCCGGACGGCGAAACAGTCCATATTTGAAGTGGTGATGCTCCAGGTTCGCGATGCTGTGCGACATGTTCGCCTCCCCAGACAGGAACGGCTTTTCCCAGATGGTCTGGCCATCGCGGATGATGCGACTGGTGCCGCGCACGTCGTCCGGCAGCTCTCCGACCAGCAATTCGGGGCCCAGCGCGGCATTGCGCAATTTGGAATGGGCCAACCAGAGATAATTGCCACGCTCGGTCACGTGATCCGAAAATTCGTTTGCAAGCGCGAAGCCGAGCCGAACTGGTGTGCCATCGTCACCGATCAGATAAATACCGGCAATTTCAGGTTCTTCGCCTGCGTCCAACGCAAAGGATGGCGACAATAATGGTGCGCCGGGCGCGACCAGCATCGATCCGTCGCCTTTGTAGAACCATTCCGGTTGTACGCCTGGGTCGCCGTTCTGCGGCTTGCCGCCCTCGACCCCCATCAGGAACATCTTCATGGAGTCCGTCGGTGCCGGGTTTTCCACAGCGCTGCGATGCATCTTGTCACGGCCTTCCGCCGATCCAAGGTGGGTCAACCCCGTTCCGGTGAGCAGCAGGTGAGCCGTGTCGTCATGATCGATCGGCGACAACAGCGTGACGGCGCTCAGATCGAGCACGCTCCCGCTGTCATGTGCCGTGATCCGATCCTTCAGCTTGATCCCCGCGGCAATTGCCGCTTTGGCCAGTTGGCGCACGGACGCGACGCCTTCAAGCACGCGTGGTGGCGCGCCATCGACGATGACGGCCACGCCACGACGACCTTCACGATCCTGAAATTGTACCAGCGAAAGGGGCACTCAGCTCTCCATGTCATCGGTCGCGATGCTGACCACTAGTCCGACATAAGCGCCTATCAGCCGTTCAAGAGCGCCGCAACCGACCATGGAGGCATGTCTCCACGATGGCGGTGGAGGCACCGTATGGATCATTCCGCGCGCAGCATTCGCGCCGCCGCCAGAGCGCGCTCCCGGGCTTCGCGATGCCCTATGAGCTTGGCGGGATAGCCATTAATTGGCCCGGGATCATGGATCAGCGGATTAGGCACATCCGCCAGTTCGGGCACCCAGCGTCGGATATAGTCGCCCGCCTCGAATTTTTCGCTCTGCGTCAGCGGCGCCATGATCCGGCTGAACATGTTGGCATCCACGCCCGTGCCAGCGATCCACTGCCAATTGACGCTGTTATTGCCATAGTCGGCATCCACCAACGCATCCCAGAACCAATCCCATCCGGGCCGCCAGTCGATCAGGAGATGCTTGATCAGGAAAGAGGAGGTGATCATCCGCACCCGATTATGCATCCATCCGGTCGTCCATAGCTGGCGCATGCCGGCATCCACGATTGGATAACCGGTCAGGCCGTGCTGCCAGGCACGCAAATCCGCGTCCGCCTGCTTGCCCGTACGCCATTTGAGCGCGTCATATTTGCGGTTGCCGTTGACGCGAGCATAATCGGGCAGCGCGACCGTCACCCCCTGGGTGAAATCGCGCCAGGCCAGTTCCTTACGGAATTTTTCCGATGCGGCATGGCCGTCGACGCCATGCCACACGGTCGCGGCGGAAATCTCGCCGAAATGCAAGTGGGGCGAAAGGCGGGACGTCCCTTCCTCGGCTGGCAGGTTCCGCTCGACCTCGTAACTGTCCACATGATCTGCGAACTCTTGAAGCTTACGCTTTGCCTCGGCCGATCCGGGCGCCATGTCGAACCCGCGCGCCCAGTTCGGTTTGGTCGGCAGCAGTTTCCAGTCTTCGAGGCGATCCGAATTGGGCCAGTGTGCCGGCGGATTCAGGCGCCGCGGCGGCGGCAATGGCGCGGGCGGCGGCATATACTGCTGCAAGGCGCGCCAGAAAGCCGAATACATGCGGAACGGCTGCCCGGCACCTGTCACGACGTCACGGAGCGGCGCGAGCGTGTTGCCATCATGCAGCGTCAACCGGTCGGCCAGCGCGGCTTCGGCTTCCCGCCACCACGGTTCGGCATGGCGCAAGGCGTGGATGCGCGTGGCGCCAGTTTCCTTGAGCAGGCCCGCCAGCACGACATCCGCCCGCCCACGTCGCAAGATCAGCCGCGAACCCACTTCCTTCAAATCTTTGGTCAAGCTGATGAGAGAGCCATGCAGCCACCAACGCTGTGCGGCCCCGATACGATAGGCCGGGTCCGGCGTCTCATCGTCCAGGATATAGACCGGAATGACGGCACCTTCGGCCGCCGCGGCGACGAAAGCAGGCTGATCGGACAGCCGAAGATCCTGGCGCAGCCAGACGAGAGAGACATTGGTCAAGGCATGCTCCTAGCGCCCGTAAGACCGGGGCAAACGCACGAACCAGGAACCGGGCACCATCCTCTGAGGCACGAATAAAGTGGCCGAGCTTGCGTACGACGCGCGCGATTGCCGCACGTCCTCGTCAACCTTTGGGCAGTGGGTCGATCACCAGCAGCAGTCGGATCTCGCCGGTATCGGCGATGGGCGGGGATCGGTGCAGGATACGAGGCATAGGCATCCAGATTCGACCCTTGAAAATCGAAACGTCGCCCGCCTGCATATGGCGCGGCGGGCCTAATGTAGCGTCCTGTACGGCCCACTCGGTTCCCCGCCCGCAATAGGTCGTGATCAGGCGCGCGCGCACATAATCCGCGTGGAATTTCCAGCAGGAATTGCCGGTGACGCATTCCAACCGGATCTCGACATCGTCGACTTCCATGACCGCAGCGAAGCGCTCGGCCAAATGCGTGATGTCGGTAACGATCGGCTGATACCATGCGGGCTTCGGGCTTTGCGCCAGCGCAGCCTCCAACGCGGACGCCACCGCCGTGACGCTGGTTTCGATCCGAAGCGATGCAAAGTCTTGCAGATCCGCAGCGACGATCGGCACCGGCGCCGGCCGCGACCATATGCTGAGCGCCACACCAGGAGCTGCGATGGTAGCGAGGCTCTCGGGATCGCTCCCAATGGTCACGGGAGCCTCGGCGAGGCCCGGCAATACGGCGTGATGGTCATTGCGAATTTTTGTCGCTTGCATGGATCTTTCTCGTACGTAATGATATATTGTATCATCGAGGATGCAAAGGTGTTTGGCAAGATGCAGGATCAGATCGCGATCGCAAAAGACGGGGGGCCGGTCGACTGGCTTGAGCGCGGGGCGGTGGGCGCCTCATTCCTCTGCCTCGTCCATTGCCTGGCCCTGCCATTCCTGATTGCGGCGTTGCCCACGCTGGCAACCATGCTGCCCGTCTCGGAGCGTTTCCACGTCTGGGTGTTGGTCTTTGCCGTTCCGGCAGCGATGATCGCGTTATGGAGCGGCCGCAGTCAGCACGGAGCGACCGGTCCCCTCCTGACAGGCATTGCCGGTCTGGTCCTGCTGTTACTTGGTGCGACCGTGCTCGGCGAGACGCGGTGGGAGACCGCCGTCACAGTCGCAGGCAGTCTCATCCTGGCGCTGGCACATGTCCGGAATTGGCGAATGCGGCGTTCCCTGCCGTGCGTCTAACATCGACGGCTGCGGGAACCTGACAGAGCGGCTCTGCGCCGCCCCGCCTATCCGCCCGAAAGACGCTTAGCGAACTGCGTTCTGATCAGCCTGTCCTCCAGGATCCGCCCGATCAGATAGAGCAACGCGAACAGCCCGGCGAAGACATAAGCCGCTGTGGGCGACGGCTTCTTGCCATGCTCGGCGCCGTCATCCTTCTTTTTCGGCTTTTCCGGTGGGGGCGCGCCCAGCGCGACATCGATCGGGTTCATCGGAACGACTGCCGGTTTCGGCGCGGGCGTCTTCGCAGTCGAAGCCGCGTGCGCCGGCGGCTTTTCCCACTCCCCAATTGCAATCGTTAGCTGGGCGAATGCCAGAAACAGGAGCGGCGCGAGAAAGCAGAACAACATGATCCGGCTTGTGAGATCATAGCGCAACACCGGTCCTGATGGTCCGGCCTCGATCTGCAGGATGCCATCGTCGAAGACTGACATCTTGTCTTGCGCCGCTGCATCCCTCTTGCGGAAGGTCAGTTGGTCGCTCGTCCGTTCATGGCTGGTGCCTGTCTGACGGAAGAGGGGGGCAAGCCTGTCGAACGCAGCCTCGCCGGATTGGCCGGGTGCTAGCGGAAGGCTGCCTCGAACGTGCCAGATCCAGTCGATGAAGCGCAGGTTCATGCCAATTTTTTCCGGACTCGGGCGCGCGGCCGCCATGGGAGCAAAGGCCCAGGGCGAGCTGTTTGTCTGACTGCTGTTCTGCGGCGGTGGGGTCAGGAGGGGAGGGGATGCGGGCGCTCGGACGCCGTTCATTCTGCCGGCACCGCTGCGGGCGTGTGGCCGAACCGCTCCTTCAATGCCTTCCAGCCTTCGGTGAACGGGAAGGTCATTTGTTCACGGATCGACATACGGCGCCCGCCCTCCATGCCGAGCAGTTCGGCCTCGCCATCGACACAGGTGCCAAACATGCGATCGATGAAGATGTAGGATCCGGAGAAGTTGCTGCGGGACGCCTCGAAATCCTGCGAATGATGGACGCTGTGATGTTCGGTCGTGTTGAACAGGAAGCGCCACCACCGGGGCGAATTGAAGCGTACGTTGACATGTTGATAGGTGCCGATCGCCATCCCGACGGCGCCGGCGATCAGGAAGGCACGGGGCACGAAATCGAAGAAGCCGCCAATACCGAGGCCGATCAGGAACAGCTCGACGGGATTGCCCACGGCACCCTTATTGATGTTCAGCTGCGTGATGTAATGATGCACCGAGTGCGGCAGCCAGAGCGGGTACCAATTGTGCATCCCGCGATGCATCCAATATTGCCCGAAATCAAAGATGAAGGAGATCAGGAACGCCTGCAGGAGCAGCGGTAGGCCGGTGAACCAGGTGAACTTCTCGGCGTTGAAATGGTGCTGGATTGCCTCGATCAGAACATCGCTGCCAAGATGGCTCTCAACGATGCGCAATATCGTGTAGCCGAGCCCGACGTAGAACAGGTCGGTGATGAATTCCTTCCAGGTCAGCCGCCAGCTGTCGAAACGCGGGTTCACCCATTCGAGGCACAGGAGCAGAACCTTGAAGCCGATGCCGATGCCGATTGCGGTAGAGGCTTTGGCGATCGAATTTGGCGCATAATACCAGAAGGCGATCAGCGCGAACAACACGGCCGGCTGGAACCAGGTGAAAATGAACTGTTTCACCGGACCGCCTTCGACGCGCGGCACATTCTCCCAGCCGATCACGACCGGTGACTGGGCTCCGATCACCCGTTTTCCCACGCGAACGCCTGCCATTCTGTCCCCGCTCTGCCGATCACGCGTGATCGGATATCTCCGAGCGCGGCACAGCGACATACGTCATCAAACGTATGTCATTTCGACGCAGGCCTCGGCGAGGCGGGCGGGGGCGGTGTCCGCTCCGGACTAGGGTAGTCGACGACTTGGCTCTAGTGCGAAGACCGAGAGCGGCAGATGAATTTACTGCGCTGAACGCCGCGCGGCGTCCTTACCCGCCATGCGAGCCAAAGCCGGTCGGGCCGTCGATCACCTGGCGCACCTTCGTCGCCAAGTCGCTGCGCTTGTACGGCTTCTGGATCAACTCGAATTCCGCACCGCGCGCATCAACACGTTCGATCGAAGATTCCGCATAGCCCGTGGTCAACAACACCCGCATCTGGGGTCGGCGTCGTTTGACCTCCCGGGCGAGCACGACGCCGTTCATTCCGCCCGGCATGATCAGATCGCTGAACAGCAGATCGATGTGCCCGGCACCGTCCAGAAGTGCCAGCGCTTCATCGGCATTGTCAGCGCGCAACACTGTGTAGCCAAATTCGGTCAAGACGGTTTCGGCATAATCGCCGACATCGAGCTGATCCTCGACGACCAGAATGGTTTCGGTCCCGCGCTTGTCCGCCAGGGACCGCACCTTTCGGCCGCCTACGGGTTCGGCTTCGGCATTCTCGCATGGAAAGAGCATTCGGGCGGTCGTGCCATGACCTTCTTCTGAATAGAGACGCAGCGAACCGCCGGACTGTTTCATGAAGCCGTAGACCATGGATAGGCCAAGGCCGGTCCCCTTGCCTTGATCCTTCGTCGTAAAAAAGGGCTCGGTCACGCGCTTGAGCACGTCAGGCGACATACCAATGCCTTCGTCGCTGATCGTCACCGCGACGTAATTCCCCGGCGCCAGTTCGCCAAAGCCCTGATCGCCCGCCTCGATCAGGCGATTCTTTACCTCGATCTCGATCGTGCCGCCATCCGGCATGGCGTCGCGCGCATTCAGCAGGATGTTGATGATCGCCAATTCCGCCTGCGTCGGATCGATTCGAACGTTGCAGGTCGTTTCCCGGTGAAGGATCCTGACCTTGACCAAACCGCCGGCCGTACGTTCGATCAGTGGCTGAAGTTCGTCGATCAGGTCGGCCAGATTGACCACGCGGCCCTGCAGCTTTTGCCGGCGTGAAAATGCGAGCAATTGTTGGGTGAGGGTAGCGCCGCGTTCGGCGGCTTGCAGGACCGCGTTTATCGAACGCGCCGCCTTCTTGCGATCGAAGTCGCCATCCCCCTCGATCTGGTTACGCAGGACGTCGCTGAAGCCCTGAATGACGGTCAGCAGGTTATTGAAATCGTGCGCCACCCCGCCGGTCAGCTGACCGACAGCCTCCATCTTCTGCGCTTGCCGTAGACCTTCTTCGGCATCGCGGCGGCGGGTGACGTCCAACTGCGATGCGAAAAAATAGATGAGCTTGTTGTCGGAATCGAAGACCGGGGAGATGAACAGCGCATTCCAGAACGCCGCACCATTCTTTTTGTAATTCAGGATTTCGACCGAGGTTTCCCGCTTCTGCTCGATTGCGCGACGCACCTCCGCAATCGTGTCCTGATCGGTGTCCTCGCCTTGCAGCAGGCGGCAATTCTTCCCGATCAACTCATCCAAGCTATAGCCGGTCATGCTGAGGAATGCGGGATTGGCGAACACGATCGGGTTGTCGCGGCGATTGGGGTCGGTGACGATCATCGGCATACGTGTCGTCTTCACCGCGGCGAAGAAGATGGTGTTGCTATCGTCCGTCATGTCATGATTGGCACCGCCGGCAAGGTGGGGCGGTTGGGCGCCACGGAGGCGTTCAGCGGTTTCGTCAGCCATGATAGTCCGGTGCTAGAGGAGGAATGCCCCCCAAGCGGCGGCCATCGACCAGAAACCGCTTTTTATCGGGCAGGTTCCAAATTCATCCGCGTGAATGGCGCGCCCGGCAGGATTCGAACCTGCGACCACAGGCTTAGAAGGCATGTGCTCTATCCAGCTGAGCTACGGGCGCCCGCAGGCGGCGTTAGAGCCAGATCGGCAGCGGTGGAAGCGCTTTGCGCGGCAAATGATGGCATAAAGCCGCCGATGCGGCGCATCTTGGTGTAAGGTGTCATTTGCATAGCCCGCGAACCGGGTTAGTCGACCGGCATGAACGGAGCTGGGGAAGGGCGGCCGGTTGCGGTCGATGCGGGCGCGCTCACGGGGCGTTCCTTCCGCTATTTCGATTTCGTGATGGCAGCGTTCGTCACGATCCTCCTCCTTTCCAACATCATCGGTGCGGGCAAGCGATCGGTGATCGATCTGCCGCTCATCGGGCCATGGCCGTTTGGCGCCGGCATTCTTTTCTTTCCCGTTTCCTATGTGATCGGCGACGTCCTGACGGAGGTCTATGGTTATGGCCGAGCGCGTCGCTGCGTCTGGGCCGGCTTTGCGGCCTTGCTGTTCATGGTGATCATGAGCGTGGTGGTGGTTGCGCTGCCACCGGACGCCGGTTGGACCGGGCAGGCCGCCTATGAAGCTGTATTCGGTCAGGCCTGGCGGATCGCGCTCGCCTCGCTTTGCGCTTTCTGGGCAGGCGAGTTCGCCAACAGCTTCGTGCTCGCCAAGATGAAGGTGATGACGCGCGGCCGCTGGCTGTGGACGCGCACGATCGGCTCGACCATTGTCGGAGAGGGCGTCGACAGCCTGATCTTCTATCCGCTCGCATTCCTCGGCGCGGCCGGCTGGACTGGTCATCAGGTTGTGATCGTTCTGCTGACGCAGTGGGCACTGAAGGTGACGTGGGAAGTGGTGCTCACGCCCCTTACCTATATCGTCGTCGGGTTCCTCAAACGCCGCGAGGGCGTGGACGTCTATGACGACGGGACGAATTTTTCCCCCTTCCGGGCACAGGTCTAGCCGAAATCTGCCCTTGGCGGTCCGCCCGTAGACAGGATGGCCGAAGCGGAACGCGCTTAGGCGACGGCTTCCAGCAAGCCCTCGAACAGGCGCCGACCATCGCTGCCGCCATGTTCCGGCCCGATCATCCGTTCCGGATGCGGCATCATGCCAATGACATTTCCGGCGCCGTTGACGATGCCCGCGATGCCGCGCACCGATCCGTTCACCGCCTCCGCATAGCGAAAGGCGACGCGCCCTTCGCCCTCGAGACGATCGAGCGTCTCGCCATCCGCGAAATAATTGCCATCATGGTGGGCCACAGGGATGGTGATCTGTTCGCCTGCATCATAGCGGTTGGTGAAGATCGACTGGTTATTCTCCACGGTAAGTGCAACCGGGCGACAGACGAACGACAGTCCGGCATTCCGCATCAGTGCACCCGGCAGCAGCCCGGCCTCCGTCAGAATCTGGAAGCCGTTGCATACACCCAGCACCGGCACGCCACGTTCGGCCGCCTGCACGACCGCGTTCATCACGGGCGAACGCGCCGCCATCGCACCGGAGCGCAGATAGTCACCGTAGGAAAAGCCGCCCGGAACCGCGATCAGGTCGATCCCGTCGGGCAATTCGGTCTCGCGATGCCACAACATGGTCGGCGCGCTACCGGCAATCTCCTCGATCGCTACCGCCAGATCCCGGTCGCAATTGGATCCGGGGAATACGATCACTGCCGATTTCATCGCTTCAGCCTCGTTCGATCCGGTAATTCTCGATCACGGTGTTGGCGAGCAGCTTGCGGCACATGGCGTCGAGATCGGCGTCGCTCACGCCCTCGCCATGTTCCAGCTCGATATATTTGCCTTGGCGGACATCGTCCACGCCGGTGAAGCCGAGCCCCTCCAGCGCGTGGTGAATGGCCTTGCCCTGCGGGTCGAGAACGCCGGTTTTCAGCGTTACATAGATGCGCGTCTTCATGGTCCAGTGCCCCTCCACCACCATGCGCGCGTGGTCAACCCACTGCGAATAATTATCGCGTCGCAGGATCGATCTCAGCTGTATTGATGGAGACAGGAACGGTATCCGCATTATCAATTATGCAGCGTTCAAAAAATACCTCGCACACGGCCCACTTGGTGCTATGATGATTGCATCGAGAGCGGAGCCCTTGCCGTTAGGAATTGATCCGCTGAACGGAATGACCGCGGCGACGGTGGCGTCGCGTCCTTGAGTGGAGATGCAGGCAATGCGAACTGGGATTCGGGCAGGTTTCGCTTTGGTTGGGCTGGCCGTATCGGCACAGGCCGCCACGCCGCCAAAGGCAACAGCCGGGAACCTGTCTGCCTATGTCGGCAAATATCCGTACGACGTCGTCGGCGGCTATCGTTTCTTCGATAATCCAAAGGTCAAGGCCGCGGTTGCGAAGGCGATTGGCAAGGCACGAATTCAGACCACCATCCGTGCGGAGGAGGGGGCGGTGAACGTTCCGATTGTCCGCGTCGGCAAAGGCCGGATCCTTGCCTGGGGTGGCGCAAAGCGCGCCGAGGACGTGCATAACTGGGCGGTCGTGATCTCCCCGGATGGGTCCAAGCCGGAAGTCTGCGTCTACGAAGGCCTTGGCGCCGAGAATGATACGCCCTCGTCCCGGTGGTTCGAGCCTGGCGAGCCAAGCATCTTCAAATTGGGCACATGCCCGTCATCGGCCGAGGACTATCCACCGCACGCCATTGCGGTCGGATAGGCGCGAACCCCGATAGCTGGAGGCGTAGCGGCGTCAGCGCCCGTCGATCACCATGCGCGCCCGATCCAGCCGCTGGGCGTAAGCATCCAGGACAGCAGCCGTCCGGAGCGCATAGAGATTGGCATCGTCGAAGCGCCGGTCTTCGATCGCCTCGCGCACGCCCGGCAACGTCTTGGCGCCATAGCCGGTAAGCCGGCCCGGCGCGTAGATCATATGCCTGTACCAGGGCCGGCCGGGCAGGCCGCGATCGTCCAGCAACAACTGGTCGATGTCGCGCAACAACAGGTTGAGCTTCGCACGGCGCGCCGGATCGAGCGTCTGGCCCTTCGCGGCATAGGCCGCATCATAGATACGCGCGGCCGTCTTCAGGCGATCGACCGCGTTCGCCAGCCCGGCCAGCTCGATATGCGGCGTCGCTACCTCGGGAACGGGCGCGCCGACCGGCCTGAGCGGATCACCTGCGAGACCGAAGGCACCGTCCTTGCCGAGCACGTCCAGCTTGCGATCCTGCTCGCGCCGCCCGTCGGCAAGCTTGCCCACCTCGTCCAGATACACAGCCACCGCCTCGGCAAAGTCGCCGAACCGCATCGTCGGCGTGTCCGCATCGGCGATGCGCAGCACCGCGCGGCCCGCGACCTTCGACAAGGCAGCACCATATTTCAGGCCGGGATCGTCGAACGTCGTGAAGTGATGGAAGCTGTCATAAAGCGAGTGATAGACCCCGCCGCTCTGATCCTCACCGCCGAAGCCCAAGTCGAGCACCGGCAGGCCCAGATGTTGCAGATAGGCGGAGTAATCCGATCCGGAGCCGAGCGCGCCGATCGGCAAATCGCCACCGCTCTCCGCCGCTGCAAGCGCCCGTGGATCGGTCTTGTCGCCGTCATAGGCCCCTACGCGGATTCCCGCCCGCGCGCGCTGCGCCACGGTCGCGCCCGTCTCCGGATCGGTGACGTCGGCCATCACCTGGTTGACCAGGGATTGGAAGTCATGGCTGCCGCCGGCATTGAGGAAGCCGCGCCCGTTGCCGTCGGAGTTGATGTAGATGACGGCCTTGCGCTTCAGCTCCTCGCCATGCTGCTCGGCCCATTCGGTCGAGCCGAGCAGGCCTGGTTCCTCGCCATCCCAGCTGGCGTAGACGATCGTCCGCTGCGGTCGCCACCCTTGCTTCAGCAGCCCGCCGATAGCCTTGGCTTCGGACAACATGGCCACATTGCCGGATAGCGGATCGGCGGCCCCCATAACCCACCCGTCATGGTGATTGCCGCGGATCACCCACTGATCGGGCAAAGTCGCGCCCTTGATCGTGGCAATCACGTTATAGACGGGCTTCAGTGACCAGTCGGACTTGACCGCGAGCCGCACCTTCGTGCCGCCATCGCCGCCGATATGATAGGCAAATGGCAGGCCGCCCTGCCAGCCCTCCGGCACGTTGGGACCACCCAGCCGCGCGAGCAGCTTGGACGCATCGCCATAGGACATGGGTAATGCCGGGATATTCAGGATCGTTGGCGCGTCCGCGCGCGTGAGCCGCTTGGCATTCGCGGTCGCGCCGATGCCAGGCGTCAGCGGATCGCCGGGCGCGATCGGCATATCCATCACCGATCCGCGCTGGACCGCGAAGGGCGGCCGCATGCCGCCCTTGGGATAGACGTCATCGCGGCCATAGCCATCCTGCGCCGGATCCGAATAGATGATGCAGCCCGCCGCGCCATGCCATTGCGCGAGCAGCGGCTTCAGCCCACGCCAGCCGACGCCATAACGCGCGATCACGATCTTGCCCTTCACGTCGATCCCGCGCCGGGCGAGCGCCTTATAGTCATCCGGCAGGCCGAAATTGACGTAGACCAGGTCGGCGGTGACGTCGCCGTCGCCCTGATAGGCGACGTAGGGCGGCAGCGCGCCCGCAATGTTGGATGTGTCATCGCCCGCGACCGGTGGCTCCTGTCCGCCGAGCACAGCATGCTCCGGTCCGATCAACTCGACCGTGGTGGAAATCGGCGTGGGATAGAGGACCTGGAACGTCTCGATATGCGCATCCCAGCCCCATGACTTGAACAGGCCCAGCATGTAATCGGCATTAGCCTTATCGTGCGGCGATCCGACATGGTTGGGGGCGGACGACATCGTCTTCAGCCATTCAAGCTGATCGGCGGAGCTGACGCCGGCGTCGAATGCGCTTTCGATCGCCTGCTGATTTGCCGGTTTGGCGTTCGCGGCGATTGCCAACCCCAGCGCGGCTGCACCCGCCAACAACTTGCTCGAAATGCGCATCATGTCCCCCCTGAGCCAGGATGCGATGAGTGCGGCAGTCCTGGAAAGCTTGCAATGGGTAAGCCGTCCAATGCCGCGAGAGGAGGGGTGACGCTGGCACTTCAGGCCGCTAAACGCCCACGGATCATCGCCGAAGGAAGCCCAGATCCGCATGCCGACCCTAGTGCTCATCCGCCACGGCCAGTCCTCCTGGAACCTGGAAAATCGCTTCACCGGATGGTGGGATGTCAATCTCACCGAGCTTGGGATCGAAGAGGCCCGCGCCGCAGGAACGTTACTGGCCGAGAAGGGGCTCGACTTCGACCTGTGCTTCACAAGCTTGCAGACGCGGGCGATCAAGACGCTCAATATCGCGCTGGAGGCCATGGGGCGCCTCTGGCTGCCCGTCGAGAAAGACTGGCGACTGAACGAGCGCCATTATGGCGGTCTTACCGGCCTTAACAAAGCCGAGACGGCCGCGCTCCATGGTGACGATCAGGTCAAGGTCTGGCGGCGCTCGTTCGATATCCCGCCGCCGGTGCAGGACAAAGGCAGCGAATATGATCTGTCGGCCGATCGCCGGTACGCGGGGATCGACATCCCCAATACGGAGAGCCTGAAGGATACGATCGCTCGCGTGCTGCCTTATTGGGAAAGCCGGATCGCCCCGGAACTCAAGGCCGGCAAGCGGATCGTCATCTCGGCGCATGGCAATTCGCTGCGCGCGTTGGTCAAGCATCTCTCGCATATTTCCGATGACGATATTGCGAGCCTCGAAATCCCCACCGGGCAGCCGATCGTCTATGAGCTGGATGAGGATTTGACCGTGCTCGACCGATATTATCTGAGCGAGCGCTGAGCGTGAGCCGCCCTTTGATCGGGATCATCATGGGCAGTCGTTCTGATTGGGCGACGATGCGCCATGCTTCCGAAATGCTGGACACACTCGGGGTCGAGCACGAAACGAAGGTCGTCTCGGCGCATCGCACGCCACAGCGCCTTTACGATTATGCGCAGGGTGCCGCGGGACGGGGACTGAAGGTGCTGATCGCCGGTGCAGGCGGGGCTGCGCATCTGCCCGGCATGGCCGCGTCGATGACATCTTTGCCGGTGCTGGGCGTACCGGTGCGGTCCGAAGCCTTGTCGGGCCTCGATAGCCTGCTTTCGATCGTGCAGATGCCCGGCGGGGTGCCCGTGGGCACGCTGGCGATCGGCAAGGCCGGCGCTATCAACGCCGGGCTGCTCGCCGCACAGATCCTTGCTTTGGCCGATCCGGCGCTGGCGGGGCGGGTAACGGAATGGCGCGCGCGCCAGACCGATGCGGTGGACGAAGCCCCGGAATGAGTATCCCGCCCGGATCGACGATCGGCATCCTCGGGGGCGGCCAGCTTGGCCGGATGCTGGCCATCGCCGCCGCCAACCTGGGCTATCGCACGCATATCTATGCCCCGGGCATCAGCGGCCCGGCGAGCGAGGTATCATCGCGCTGGACGCACGGCACCTATGATGACGTGACGGCCGTCGCCGCCTTCGCGACCCAGGTCGATGTGGTTACGTACGAATTCGAGAATGTCGACGTCGCATCGCTGAAAGGGCTGCCTGGCGTGCGCCCCTGTGTCGGCGCGCTGGAAGTCGCGCAGGATCGTATCGCGGAAAAAAGCTTCGTTGAATCTGTCGGCGGGCGTCCGGCGTCCTTTTGGGCGGTTGAGGATCTGGCGAGCCTGAACGCTGCCGTGAAGGCGGTCGCGGCGCCGGCGATCCTCAAGACCCGCCGCTTCGGTTATGATGGCAAAGGCCAGGCGCGCATTCCCGATCTCGCCCGCGCCGAAGCGGCATGGTCGCTGATCGGAAAACAGCCGGCCGTCCTTGAAAAGATGATTGCGTTCGACGCCGAATTTTCGATCTTGCTCGCCCGCGGCCAGGACGGGAGCGTCGTGCACTGGCCGGCGGTGACGAACCAGCACAAAGACGGCATTCTCGATATTTCGTCCGTACCGCCGTCGGGAATTGTGGCCGAACAGGCCGGCGAGGCCGCCATGCTGGCAGAGCGTATCGCTGCCGCGCTGGACTATGTCGGGGTGCTGGCATGCGAATTCTTCGCCAGCGCTGATGGACCGATTTTCAACGAGATGGCGCCGCGCGTGCACAATTCGGGTCACTGGACGATCGAAGGATCGGTGACCTCACAATTCGAAAATCACATCCGCGCCATTTGCGGTCTGCCGCTCGGCTCGACCGCGCTGGTCGGTGCCGGCGCCGAGATGCGGAACCTTATCGGCAACGCCATCGATCAATGGCCGCAGATCCTGGCGGATCCACAGGCGCATCTGCATCTTTATGGTAAATCGGGAACGAAACCGGGCCGCAAGATGGGGCATGTCACCAAGGTCCGCTAGACGCCGCCCCGCCGGAGCGGCGCGCGCCTTTATCCGATCCGCGTGCCGGTGATCGGAAAACTGCCGAAAATGCCGGCCTTGACCTTGCCTTCCAGCACGTCACCGGTGACGGTGGCCCTGCAGGTCAACGTGACCGGCATCGGCTTCGACACATGCATCGTCCAGGCCAGCGTCTCCCCATCGACCGACCCATCATCGATATCCTTGCGACCGATGCCGCCCTCGGCCGAGCCGGAAAAGCTGTCGCCTGCGCTGACCACGGTCAGTATGAATTCCTGTGCCCCCATCGGGGTTTCCACGGTGCAGTTCCACTTGCCGTCAACATCGGCCATGCCAATCTCCTGATACGCTGCCCAATACGCGCGGCGCGCTATGCGGGGAGCAGCAAAAAGATCAAGAGGTGGCTTGTGTTGCCGAAATACAACACCATATCGCGGCGGAAAGGGAGGCTGAATTGAACCTCGAGAAATTTACCGAGCGTGCCAAGGGTTTTCTGCAGGCCGCGCAGACCGTTTCGATCCGCATGAGCCATCAGCGGATCGCCCCTGAACATCTGTTGAAGGCATTGCTCGAGGACGAGCAAGGCATGGCGTCCGGGCTGATCCGTGCCGCCGGCGGTGATGCGGCTGTTGCCCTACGCGCGACCGATGCGGCCCTCGCCAAGATCCCGGTCGTCTCGGGTGGCGGGGCACAGCAGACACCCGGTATCGATAACGATCTTGTGCGCATCCTCGATCAGGCGGAACAGATCGCGCAGAAGGCGGGAGATTCCTATGTCACCGTCGAGCGCATGCTGCTTGCATTGGCGCTGGCCAAGGCGTCCGCTGCCGGCAAGGCGCTGGCGGACGCAGGCGTGCAGCCCGAGGGATTGAACAGCGCGATCAATGCGCTGCGTGGCGGCCGGACCGCCGACACGGCGTCCGCCGAAGACCGCTATGACGCACTCAAGAAGTTCGCCCGCGATCTCACCGAAGCGGCGCGCGACGGCAAGTTGGACCCGGTTATCGGACGCGACGAAGAGATCCGGCGTACCATTCAGATCCTGGCGCGTCGCACGAAGAACAACCCCGTCCTGATCGGCGAACCTGGCACCGGAAAGACCGCGATCGCCGAAGGCCTCGCGCTGCGCATCGCCAATGGTGACGTGCCGGACGGGCTGAAGGACCGCAAGCTCATGGCGCTCGACATGGGCAGTCTGATCGCGGGCGCCAAATATCGCGGCGAGTTCGAAGAGCGTCTGAAGGGCGTTCTCGACGAGGTCAAGGGGGCCGAAGGGCATATCATCCTGTTCATCGACGAGATGCACACCTTGGTCGGCGCGGGCAAATCCGAAGGCGCGATGGACGCAGGCAATCTGCTGAAGCCCGCTTTGGCGCGCGGTGAACTGCATTGCATCGGCGCGACGACGCTCGATGAATATCGCAAATATGTCGAGAAAGATCCGGCGCTGCAGCGGCGCTTTCAGCCGGTGTTCGTCGGCGAACCCACGGTCGAGGATACGATCTCGATCCTGCGGGGGCTCAAGGAAAAATATGAGCTGCATCACGGCGTGCGTATCGCCGATGGCGCGCTGGTCGCGGCGGCGACCCTGTCCAACCGCTACATCACCGACCGTTTTCTGCCGGACAAGGCAATCGACCTGATGGACGAGGCCGCGTCGCGCCTGCGGATGGAAGTGGAGAGCAAGCCGGAGGAGATCGAAGGCCTCGACCGGCGCATCATCCGCCTCAAGATCGAGCGCGAGGCGCTATCGAAGGAGACCGACCAAGCCTCCAAGGATCGGCTCGCCACGCTGGAGCGGGATCTCGCCGAGCTTGAACAGCAATCGGCCGAGCTGACGACGCGCTGGCAAGGCGAAAAGGAGAAGATGAACGCCGAAACCAAGATCAAGGAGCAGCTCGATCAGGCGCGCACCGCGCTGGATCAGGCGCAACGGTCCGGTGATTTGGCCAAGGCGGGCGAGCTTTCCTACGGGACGATCCCGGCGCTCGAGCAGCAACTGGCGGAAGCACAGGGTGCTGCGAAGGGCGCCATGGTCCGCGAGGAAGTGACTGCGGAGGATATCGCAGGCGTGGTCGCCCGCTGGACCGGCATCCCGGTCGAGCGGATGCTGCAGGGCGAGCGTGAGAAGTTGCTCCGAATGGAGGCGGTGATCGGCGCCCGGGTGATCGGCCAGGCCGATGCGGTCGCGGCTGTCTCGCGCGCCGTACGCCGGGCCCGCGCGGGACTGCAGGATCCGAACCGTCCGCTCGGCTCGTTCCTGTTCCTGGGGCCGACGGGCGTCGGTAAGACCGAGCTCACCAAGGCTTTGGCGGGCTATCTGTTCGATGACGATAGCGCGATGGTGCGCATCGACATGAGCGAGTTCATGGAGAAGCACAGTGTTGCGCGGCTGATCGGCGCGCCTCCGGGCTATGTCGGCTATGAAGAGGGCGGCGTGTTGACCGAGGCGGTTCGCCGCCGGCCCTACCAGGTCGTGCTGTTCGACGAGGTCGAGAAGGCCCACAGTGACGTGTTCAACGTGTTGCTTCAGGTGCTGGACGATGGCCGGCTGACGGACGGGCAGGGGCGTACGGTCGACTTCACCAACACGCTCATCATCCTGACGTCGAACCTCGGCTCGCAATTCCTGGCCAATCTGCCTGAGGATGCCTCGACGGATGTGGTGGAGCCGCAGGTGATGGATGTGGTCCGGGCACACTTCCGGCCGGAATTTCTGAACCGTCTGGACGAGATCATCCTGTTCCATCGTCTGGGACAAGCCCATATGGGCCCGATCGTCGACATCCAGGTGGGGCGTGTTCAGAAGCTGCTGAACGACCGCAAGGTCACGTTGCAGCTGTCCGAGGGTGCGCGCGAATGGCTCGGCCGGGTCGGCTACGATCCCGTCTATGGCGCACGACCGCTGAAACGGGCGGTGCAGAAATATTTGCAGGATCCGTTGGCAGAAGAGATACTGCGGGGCGAGGTGCCCGACGGCTCGACCGTCGTGGTCGAGGATGGCGACGGCAAGCTGGTATTGAAACCGAGCTGACGCTGGCATCTCAAGCGCAGCGCAAACGAAAGGGGCGGTTCTTGCGAACCGCCCCTATTTTATCGCTCGTTTTTATTAGAACTTGAAGCTTGCGCCTGCCCGGAAGGTACGGCCGATCACGCCCGCATAATGCCAGGTCGGCAGATAATTGATGCCCGAATAGGAAGCCGGTGCGATCGGCGCCTTCTCATTGGTGAAATTGCCGACGTCCACATAGAAGGTGAAGTTATCGTTCACCTTATACGAAGCATGGAGATCGGCGTAGATGAACTTCTTGATGTAACATTGCGTGTTGCCATCAGGATATGGGTACAGCGTTCCTGCAGTGGCGGCGCAGGTCATCTTGGTGCCGCCTTCCTCTTCATCGGCTGCAACCTGCTTGATGTGCGAGACGAAGTAGGTCGTCGCGGCGAGCGAGAAGTTGCCCACGTCGACCGAGTTCATCCAGTTGCCGCGGACCCGCGGCGTGCCGGCGCCGGACGACAGCTCGTAAGGAGCCAGAGTGCCTGCATATTTACGAACGAAGCCATCGCCGAAATCGACATTGAACTTGCGAACGTAGGTGACGTCGGCGCGGCTGGTGAAGCGGACGTTATCCGACAGCTTAAGGTTGACCGTTGCCGAGAAATCCAGACCTTCCGTTTTGAAGTAACCCGAATTGACGTAGGGGCCATTGATAACGAGCACACGTGGGAGCGCGGTCGGGAAGAGGGGATCGATCGCGTCAACCGCGCCTACCGAATAGCCTTCAGGCAAAGGCAGGCCGGCATAATAGTTGGCGCGTGCCGTGCCGGCGTTTGGACCGGCCACGATCACATTCTTCTTCTTCACATTGTAATAATCGACCGTCAGGCTCAGCCACTGCACCGGTTGCGCCACGATCCCGGCCGTAAAGCTGCGGGACGTTTCGGGCTTCAGGTTCGGGTTGCCCGAGAAGCCACCGCCGATGCTGTAGGACTGCGCATAGGGGTTGGTGTTGCCGGCGCTGACCAGACCACCATGCGCCAGCTGGAAGCTTGCCGGTGGCTGAAAAGTGACAAAACCTGGAAAAGACGACCGCGGATTGCTCTCAGCAAAGGTCGGCGCCCGGAAGCCCTCTGAATAAGTACCGCGTAGCGCGATCTCCTTGATCGGATTCCACTTGGCCCCAATCTTCGGGGAAAAGTGGCTGAACCCTTCCGAATAATGATCGTATCGGCCCGACACATCGACCCCGAGGGTTGGAAGAATCGGCACGCCCACTTCGAAATACCCGGCAGATACGGTGTGCTTGCCGAAGGCTGCAGCGGTGTTGGCGTAATTTTCAAGATTGGGATTAAGGCTGTTATTCTCCAAAACCTCACGACGAACTTGTGCGCCGACTACCAACTGAACGGCGCCGCCCGGAAGCTGGAACAGGTCCTTCGAGATTGAGGCATCCAGCGATGCCATCGAGGTGTGCGACGGGACACGAATGTCCGGTGCAATCAACTGCCGCACGGCTTCGGTATTCTGCTCCGGGTTGACGAAATTGTAGGCACCCGTGTTTACGGCCTGCTTCAGACCGGCAATATTGATCGTGCCGTGCTGGAAGACGCTGAGGTTATCCTTCGCGCCGACGGCATCGATCCGCCACTCCCAGCCGCCATCGATCGTGCCTTTCAGGCCAGCAGCGCCGCGGATCAGCTCATTGTTACGCTCGCTGTAATTGGCGATGTCCCCGAAAAGATAGAAGATGCGGGCAGCGCCCAGCGCAGGCGTAGCGGCATTCGCAGCGGCATAGGGATTGTTTGGGTTCAGGCGACGATCGGTGGCCGTGGCGCAATTGATCCCGGCAGAGCAGACATAAACCGGGAGAACAATGCCTGGGTTGTTGGAGGCGGTGCTCGGCGCACCCCCATAAGGCTGACGCTGGCGTATCGCGAGCGGAATGCCCCGAATATCAACCTCATTATGCATGTAGCTGCCGGTAAGATAGCCTTCGATATTGTCGCTTAACCGAATGCTTAGGCGGCCGTTAAAGGCATATCGTTCCTGGCGCGGCTGGATCTGGCTGTATTCATACTGGTTATCATGCTTACAACCGACGCCACCGGACGCTCCGGCAACGGTAAACGTTCCGTTCGGGCAGTTGCCGAGATTGAGCGTGGTGTAAGGTCCTGATGCTGCGGACCCGCCCGTGAACGGATTGTTGAGATCCGTCTGCGTGGTCTGCCGCACGACTGCGCTCACGCTCTGTGACGCCGTTGCACCGAACGATGAGTCGGCCTGATTCTGGTCCGCCAGGCCGAAAGCGCTCAGATCGTTGGTGTTGAACGGCGCGCTCCGGTCCTTCGCGGCCACCCGGCCGTCATGCTGATATTCGCCGTTGAGATAGAAATTCCAGCCCGTCGCATCATAGTCACCATATCCGACAGTGAGGTTTGCGCGCTGGCGGGCGGCGTCCCCTTTCTGACTGATGCCGCCTTCGACAGTGCCGGCGACGCCCTGGAAGTTCTTCTTCATGATGACGTTGATCACGCCACCGATGGCGTCGGCACCGTAGGTCGACGAAGCACCATCCTTCAGCACTTCGATGCGTTCCACTGCGCTGAACGGGATCGAGTTAAGATCGGTATAGGCGTTGTGTCCGTCGTCGTTCAGAGGGAAGTTGGTCGAACGGAGACCGTCGATTAAGATGAGGGTCGATGAGACGCCCAGGCCACGCAAGGAGACTGCGGCGCCGCCGGCGGAAAAGCCCTGCTGGAAGCCGGTCGAAATCGAACCCGCGCCGTCTGCGGAAACCGAACGGATCGCATCATTGATGTTGGTGATGCCGCTTTTCACAAGATTGTCTGCGGTCAGGATGGTGACGGGCGAGGGCGTTTCGGTCGACGTACGACGGAGCAGCGAGCCGGTGACAACAATCTCGTCGCCCTGCGTTCCGGTCTGTTGAGCGCCCGTGGCCGCATCGACTGCTGCTGGACTGTTGGGGCCTGTCACCTCCGACGCTTCAGGCGCGGTGGGTGTGGTTGTGGCAGCCGGAGCCTGGGCGAGCGCAGGCAGTGCCAGCGACACGAGTGCCACTGCGGCAAGACTGGGAAGGGCCGAGCCGCTAAGAAGGCTTCGGATCGAACTATTCAACATCGTGATGAGCCCCCGTTAGTCCGGCCAGGCTTTTGCGCCGGCCGAACAGATTGTCCCTCTGGCGCTCATGATTCTGTTCGCCGGAGAGTATGCTCACGGCATGCTGGCTCGTTCACCCACTGTAAACATGTCTCAAATGTTACTGCATCATCTCCGTCTGGCTGTCGTATTTACGCAACAGACACATTCCCCAGCCTGTCTCCTTTTCACGGCGCGCAATTTTATTGCGCGCCCTATTTGGATGCAGCGCCTAACATGCCTCCACGCACGCGCCGGGTTCGGCGAGCCATTCGGTGACACCTGTCTCCTGAAGCGACCTTCCGTACAAATAGCGCTGCCGAATAGAGCCGCGCGCCGGGCAGGCTTTTGTTTTAGGGACGCTTTCCCTAAGGCTGCCGAATGACGTTCGCAGAGTTAGACCAGCCCTATGCAGGCCGGTTCGCTGATGGCGAACACCGGTTTGCGGTGCGGATCTATTATGAGGACACGGACGCCGGCGGCGTTGTGTATCACGCGAACTTCCTGCGTTTCTTCGAACGCGCGCGGACGGACATGCTGGCGCTTTTTGGCGCGGACATCGCAACGACCCATGACGCAGGTGAGGGCACCTACGTCGTCGCGGCAGCGGAGCTGAAATATGTGCGGCCGGCCCGGTTGGGTGAAATATTGATCATCGTCAGCCGCTTCCTCGAAATCCGCGCTGCTGCGTGCACCATTCAGCAGAGAGTCATGCGCGACGGGCAGATGCTGGTCGAGGGACGGGTCACCGTCGTTTTCGTTGGCCCGGACGGTCGGCCGAAGCGGCAGCCCGCTGCTTGGCTCGAAGAATTTCATAGTTTCAACGGAGCGTCATCGGCACAATGAACGGCCTTACCGTAACCACCGCGCAGGCGGCGATTTCGCCCATCGCCCTGTTCCTGCACGCCGATATCGTCGTGAAGATCGTAATGATCGGCCTGCTGCTCGCCAGTGTCTGGACCTGGACGATCATCTTCGGCCGCGGCGGGGTATTAAGGAAAGCGGATCGGGAGAGCGCGGCTTTCGAAGCGGAGTTCCTCAAGGCGGCCGATATCGACCGCTTTTATCAGGAGCGCGGCAAGGCCGATGCGCCAGCGGCGCGGATTTTCGCGGCCGGGATCGACGAGTGGCGCCAATCCACCGCCAGTCGCCGTCTTGACCGGCAGGCCGCACGCGATCGTCTGGGTGTCGCCATGTCGTCGGCCAGCGCCGCGGAGGTGGAGACGCTATCGAACGGGCTCAACATCCTGGCGACGATAGGCAGCGTCTGCCCCTTCGTCGGTCTGTTCGGCACGGTGTGGGGCATCATGCGATCCTTTGCGGATATCGCCGCATCGCAGAATACCAGTTTCGGCGCCGTCGCCCCGGGCATCGCCGAGGCGCTTTTCGCGACCGCACTGGGGCTATTTGCCGCGATCCCTGCTACGATCGCCTATAATCGCATGGTGCACCATCTGGACCGGATCGAGGCGCGGCTGAACCGCTTTGCGGATCGCTTCCACGCGACGCTCAGCCGTGAACTGGACGGCGAAGCCTGATGGCGATGGGTGGGGTGCCGCGCCGCGGCCACGGCCGACGTCGGGCGCCAATGGCCGAAATCAACGTGACGCCTCTGGTCGACGTCATGCTGGTGCTGCTGATCATCTTCATGGTGACCGCGCCCTTGCTGGTGGCGGGCGTTCCAGTGAATCTTCCCGACAGTCGCGCAAAGCCGCTCGAGCAACACCAAAAGCCGGTGCAGATCAGCCTCGATCAAGCCGGTAAAGCCTATATCGACGAGGTTGAAGTGCCGATGGCGGCGCTGCCGGATCGCCTGGCCGCCATCCCGCATGGGGACAATGCTCCCCAGATATATCTCCGTGCAGACCGCGGGCTCGATTACGGGCGGGTTATGACGGTGATGGGCGAATTGAGCCGCGCGGGCCTGACCAAAGTGTCGCTCGTCACCAACGGCGGCCCGGATACGCCGTGATGGATCGTACGGATGGCCGGGGCCTTGCGGTCGCGATTGTCGGCCACCTGATCTTGTTTGCGGTGCTGACGCTCGGCATCGCCCACCGCGTTCCGCCGGTACGTCCTCCGGTCGAGACGATGGACGTGCAACTGGTGGACGAGGTTGGATTGAAGTCCGCCGCGCCGCAGCCCGCGACCGAAGCGCCGCAACAGATGCAGGCGCCGGATGCAGGGGCGCCGACCGAGGCGCCGCCACCCACCCCGGCGCCCACGCCGCCCGCGCCAACACCGGCGCCGGCGCGCCCGCAGCCGTCACCGCCGGCACCGGCACCGTTGCCGACACCCGCGAAGCCTGCGCCACCCAAGCCCAAGACGAAGCCACCCCCTCCGGCGAAGGCACAACCGACTGCAAAGCCGATCACGGACATATTGAAGGACGTTCAGTCCACCGCGCGTGCCGAAAAGCGGGGCAGCGATGCGCAGGCCAAGGCCGATCAGGCGGCCGCCGCCAAGGTCGGCAGTTTGCTGAAGGGCGTGCTGAACGCATCGCAGGGCAAGGGTGAAAAAGCCCGTGCCACCGTCTCCGGCGCCGCCATGAATGGGCTTGCGGCGGCGATAAAGCGGCAGGTGCAGCCCTGTTACGAGCTGGGCGGGCTAGGCGGCACGCCCGCAATGCAGATCGTGACAACGCTTCGACTGCGCTACAATAAGGACGGATCGGTTGCGGGAACGCCCCAGGTGGTCGATCAAACAGGCGTAAACGCCGGTAATCGCGCCTATGCGCAACAGATTGCTGATGTCGCCCGCCGTGCCGTGCTACGCTGTGCACCGGTCCGGCTGCCGGCCGAATTATACGAAGGCGGCTGGGACGATCTCGATTTCCGCTTCACGCCCGGACAGATGCAATGATGCCGGATACAAATTTCGTTGGAGGATGGATGAACAGCCTGCGTCTCCTGGTTTCGCTAAGCCTGTTGTCACTACCGGGAGCGGCGGTGGCGCAGGCGCCGGACGTGCAAGCCAGCCCCGGGCCTGCAGCCGGGGCAGGGCCCGCACCGGGTCAGCGCCTCACCGTCGACATCACCGGCGGCATTTCGCAACCGATGCCGATCGCGATTCCGGTGATGCCGACGCCCGCCGCAGCCAGCACCTTGGCCGGTTCGACGGACGCGCTGGGTGGTCAGATTTCCGACGTCATCACCAACGACCTGAAGAATAGCGGCCTGTTTTCGCCTCTGCCGAAGGGGCAGCTGAAGCCGGTCGCCTTCAATCAGGCTTCGGCGCCGGATTATGGTGCATGGCTGCCAACGGGCGCGCAGGCCCTGGTGCAGGGTTATGTGCAGGCCAATGGCGACGGCACGCTGACGGTCGGCTGTTATCTTTTCGATGTGTTCGCCAAGACGGAAATGGCGCGCCAGGGCTTCGTGGTGAAGCCATCCGAATGGCGCCGCGCCGCGCATAAATGCGCCGACACCATCTATTCTCGCCTCACCGGCGAAGGCCCGTATTTCGACAGCCAGGTCATCTACGTGTCCGAAAGCGGACCGAAGAAGAACCGCACGAAGAAACTGGCGATCATGGACCAGGATGGCGCCAACCACCGCTTCATCACCAATGGCCAAAGCCTGGTCCTGACGCCGCGTTTCGCGCCGACACGCCAGACGGTCGTGTTCATGTCGTTCGAGAATAATCAGCCGCGCGTCTACGTCTATGATGTGGGCTCGGGACGTAAGCGGCTGGTCGTCGATCAGCCCTATACCACCTTCGCGCCGCGTTTCTCGCCGGATGGGCGCTCGATCCTCTTCTCGATGATCGTCAACGGCAATGCCGACATATATCGGGTGTCGGCAAGCGGTGGCGCTGCGACGCGCCTGACGACTTCGCCGGGGATCGATACCGGCGGCAGCTACTCGCCGGACGGCAGCAAGATCGTGTTCGAGAGCGATCGTTCGGGCACGCAGCAATTATACATCATGAACGCCGATGGCTCTGGCCAGCGTCGCATCAGCTTCGGTGGTGGACGTTATGCGACGCCGGTCTGGAGCCCGCGCGGCGATCTGATCGCCTATACCCATATCGGGGGTGGCTTTTCCGTAGGAACGATGGGGGTCGACGGATCCGGTGCCAAGGATCTGACCAAGGGTTGGCAAGATGAAGGACCGACATGGTCGCCAAACGGACGCGTGCTGATGTTCTTCCGGACCGCACAAGGATCCGGCAGGGCAGATTTGTGGTCGGTTGACTTGACCGGCGTCAATGAACGACGTGTGCCAACTCCACTCGATGGATCGGACCCGGCCTGGGGACCGTTACTACCCTGATCACCGACTTGCATGATCAACTGTGACTATAAGGAGTGCGACGATGAACAAGACGACCATGCTGCTGAGCACAGCAGCTCTGATCGCCCTTGCTGGCTGCAGCAAGAAGCCGCCGGCCAATTTGCCGCCGCCGCCGCCGACCTCGACCACGACGACGCCGGACAGCAGCACCGGCATGACCGACACCACTAACGGCGTCGTTCCCGGCTCACGCGCCGACTTGCTCGCGCAGGCAGGCACGGACACGGTTCACTTCGCGACGGACAGCTCCGATGTCGACAGCGAAGCCTCGGCGATCCTGACGCGCCAGGCGGCCTGGCTCCAGAAATATCCGAACGTCCGCGTGACGGTGGAGGGGCATTGCGACGAACGCGGTACCCGCGAATATAATCTGGCATTGGGCGATCGGCGCGCGAATGCGGCGAAGAACTTCCTGGTCAATGCGGGCGTAAGCCCGTCGCGGATCAGCGTGATCAGCTACGGCAAGGAGCGCCCGATCGCGTCCGGGTCGGACGAGGACAGCTGGGCCCAGAACCGCCGCGCCGTGACGGTCGTGCCGCAATAAGGTCAATCTTCCCTATCGGCAAAAACACTGCTCAAGCGACCGCCATCGTTCTGCGCGATGGCGGTCGTTTTACGTTGGGCGCGTCTAACCCTCGGTCGAGAGCACGAAATCGCGCAGCGCGCGCGCATCGTGGAGCGCATTGTGCGGAACCTTGCTGTTGCGCGAGGTTGAGAATCCCGGTGTGCGCAGGAAGTGGAAGCGCACGTTCGACACGTCGACGATCTCGCCGTCACCGGTCAACAACAAGCGGCAGAACAGCGCGATGTCCTCGGGCCAGTCGGCGACAATTTCCGGATCCGGATCGGTACGCAGATAGGCGGCGATATCATGGGCCGCCGCGATCGGATCCAGCTGGTTGTACATCATATTCGGCACGCTTCTGAGGTACGGGATGACGTGCTTTTCGACCCACGGCAGGGGCTCCTCCATCATCGGCACGACAACATAATAATCCTGGTCGCCTTCCTCCGCGGCCAGACCGAGGCTGATCAGACAGCCACCAAACCCATTGAACTCGGTATCGAGAAAATAGCGCATCGCACCTCTATCCCGTTCCGGTAACGGCAAGTCGAGGCAGATATTGCGATAGCATCAGGGTGCGCCGTGCAGGCGCGGGACCTAACTGGCCGCCTTGGGAGGCTTGGGCGGATGGGCAACCTCCGGGTGATCGCCATCCAGCGCTTCGTCCAGCAGGCGGGCGAGGCGGATGCCACCCTTGGCGATCTGCAGGCGCAGTACGGGGATCAATTCCTGGATCTTGGCCTGATCGATCTGCGCATCTTCCGGTACGGGCGCACCGCAGGGATTGGGCAGCACGCTGCCGTAGACGCTCGCTTTCGCGACCTGCCAGCTATCCCGGCTCCAATCCTCGATCGACCCCTGCGCCAACGTGGCCCGTTCGGTCGGCGGAATTTGGGACAGGATACCATCCGGCCCCGGCGGCGGGGAGGAGATTGCGCGATCGGCCAGCAAGCCGTCCCACACCGAATGGAGGTTGGTACGGGGGATGAAGCCGTAGCGGAGCCTGAGCTTGTTTCCGCCCTGATCATGATCATGCTCGGCGCTATGGAGCGGCTGATGCAGGTCGCCGACGAAGTGGACCAGGAAAGCGAGTGCCATCAACCGGTCGCGCGATGGCAATTTACGATCGGCGACCATGCGTTGCGCCCGCGCGATCTGCTTCGACACGCAGTTTCCATCGGCACACCATTCATTCAGATCGAAGGGCTTGCAAATATCAGCGTCCTGGAAGTGCCAAGTGTAAGCGTAGCTGAAGCGATCTCCCAAGGTCTTGATGCAATCCGGCCAGACCGACGCTTCCTCGATCGTGCGCACCGGGCAGGTAGGGGTATCCAGCACTTTCTGCTGACGCAGCAATGCCTGGACCGATTGTCTCGTCCGCGGCTGCACCAGTTTCATCGCGATTTCCGCGGTGGTCTCATGGCCATATTCCCACCAGGCCGAGGCGGGGGAGGGGAGCAGCAACAGCAGCGCAGCCGATATAGCGGGAAGGCGAAGGCGGTTCATCAACGCATCCAAACAGAACAGCTCAACCCGCCGCATCATGCCTGGCAGCCTGCGCCGGAAGAGATGCTTCGCTCTAGGCCGCGCCAGTCGCAGCGCAAGGTCATTCATCGCCGTAAATGGCAATCTCAGGCGGTGACTCATGCGTTGCCATGGCGCGATACATGGCCTTTGTGTTGAAAGCCCAGCCGCCGGATCCGTCCGGCGACACGACGATCAGGCCGCCTTTTCCACCCATGTCGCCGAGTTCCGCGATCAGCGTGTCGGCCGCATCCTCGATATCCCAGCCGCCGAGCCGCACCCGCGCGCAGATTTCATGCGCGACGCCCAGCCGAATGAAATATTCGCCCGCGCCGGTACACGATACGGCGGCGGCACGATCGTCGGCATATGTGCCCGCACCGATGAGCGGGGAATCGCCCACTCGGCCCCATTTCTTGCCGGTGAGGCCACCGGTTGATGTGGCCGCGGCGACATGCCCTTCGCTGTCCATCGCGACCGCGCCGACCGTGCCATATTTCATGGCGCTGTCGAACGGCAGATCGGGATTGGCCAGGATCTCGTCAAGCTGACGACGCCGCTCCGCCGTCTCGAACCATTCGGGCTCTGCCGCTTCGATATCATGTGCCCGTCCGAAGGCGTCGGCACCGGCGCCCGCCAGGAATACATGGGTCGATCGTTCCATAACCTCGCGTGCGAGCAGAACGGGGTTCTTGGTAGATCGCACGCCCGCAACCGCGCCGGCTTTCAAATCGGATCCGGCCATGATCGCCGCATCGCATTCGATGCGCCCTTCGGCTGTAAAAACCGATCCGCGGCCGGCGTTGAAATGCGGGTCATCCTCTAAAACCCGTACGGCTGCCTGCACGGCATCCACCGCGGCGCCCCCATCGCGCAAGATGAAGGCACCTGCATCCAGCGCGGCGGACAGCGCAGCCCGGGCCGCTTTATCCTCCTCTGGCCCAAGATTGTCGCGGGTCATGCTCCCCGCGCCCCCATGAATGACAAGGGTCCATTTCGGCAAAGCTGACGTCATGATGGGATCCTAGCTCAGTAGCGCGACTTGCGGAACCGGCTAAGGCCATCGGCATCCCGGCTGATCATCGCTGGGACCGGCGCAGATTGTCTGAGCAGCGTCTTTGATCCGTAAGCGCGAGCGCCTATAAGGGGTGCATGTCATCCATACGCCCCTGGCGCGATATTACGCGCCGTCAGTCTCGCCAGATCATGGTCGGCAACGTTCCGGTCGGCGGTGGTGCGCCGATCACCGTCCAGACAATGACGAACACGCCGACTGACGATGTCCGCGCGACCGTTGATCAGATTCGTCGCTGCGAAGAGGCGGGGGCGGACATCATTCGCGTATCATGCCCCGACGAAGCATCGACCGCCGCGCTGAAGCAGATCGTGCGCGCCTCCCACGTGCCGCTCGTGGCGGATATCCACTTTCACTATAAGCGCGCGCTGGAGGCGGCTGATGCCGGCGCCGCCTGCCTGCGTATCAATCCGGGCAATATCGGCTCCGAGGCGCGCGTTGCCGAGGTCGTCCGCGCCGCCAAGGCCAATGGCTGCTCGATCCGGATCGGCGTCAATGCCGGCAGTCTCGAGCGGGACCTGCTGGAAAAATATGGCGAGCCCTGCCCGGAAGCGTTGGTCGAAAGCGCCCTCGATCATATCAAGTATCTGCAGGATCTCGATTTCCACGAATATAAGGTCGCGGTGAAGGCGTCGGACCTGTTCCTGGCGGTCGCCGCCTATCAGCAGCTGGCCGAGGTCGTGGATTGCCCGCTTCACCTTGGCATCACCGAAGCGGGTGGGTTGATCGGCGGCACCGTCAAATCCTCCATCGGCATGGGTAGCCTGTTATGGTTCGGGATCGGGGATACGATCCGCGTCTCGCTGTCGGCCGAGCCGGAAGAGGAAGTGCGCGTGGGATTCGAGATGCTGAAGGCGCTCGGCCTGCGGCAGCGGGGCGTCCGCGTGATCTCCTGCCCATCCTGCGCACGCCAGGGGTTCGACGTGATCCGCACGGTCGAGGCGCTGGAAGCACGGCTGACGCACATTCGCACGCCGATGTCGCTGTCGGTGCTCGGGTGCGTCGTGAACGGCCCTGGCGAAGCGCGGGAAACCGATATCGGGCTCACCGGCGGCGGCAATGGGAAGCACATGGTTTATCTATCCGGCGTGACCGATCACACGGTGCAGGACGCCGACATGATCGACCATATCGTCCGCCTGGTCGAAGCCAAAGCGGCCGAGATCGAGGCCGCGAACGCTGCGCTCGCCGTGGCGGCGGAGTGATCGCAGCTCACCACGCGCAAGCCGTTCTGTCATTCCGGGGCCACGGCGCAGCGACGCGATTCCATGCCGGCTCTGAGTAGCAGGCCTATCGTCCCGTTCGTGGTCGCCTGCCTGGGCATTGCGATTTTCTCGGCAATGGACGCCGTGATGAAACAGGTCTCGATCGGCATCGGCGCTTATAATGCGATGCTGTGGCGCTCGCTCGTCGGTCTGGCCATGAGCGTCATCCCATTCTTGGTGTTGCGCCAGAAATGGCCGGATCGCGGGCGCGTCCTGCTCCACGTCAAACGCAGTGGCGCGGCCGGCATTTCCGTATTCCTGTTTTTTTGGGGATTGGTGCGCGTACCGATGGCCGAAGGGATCGCGCTCACCTTTCTCTCGCCCATCATCGCTTTGCTGCTTGCGGTGCCTATGCTGGGCGAAAAAATCCGGCAGAGCGCCATAATCGCATGTTCGCTCGCCTTTGCCGGCGTGATAGTGATCGTCATCGGCAAGGCGGGAGAGGGCGGCGGTCCACAGGCGCTGCATGGAGCGCTGGCGATCATGCTGGCGAGTTTGTTCTATGCCTATAATCTGGTTTTGCTGCGGCGTTCGGCATTGCTGGCGAATGCGATCGAGATCACCTTCTTCACGAACCTTGTGTTTTCGGGACTGTTCCTGCTGGCTGCGCCGGTTGCAGCAATAGCCTTGCCGCTTCATTATGTTCCGCTGATCTGCCTCGCGTCGGGGCTGGCGATCATATCGTCGCTGCTGATCGCATGGGCCTATGCCCGAGCCGAGGCGCAACGCCTTCTGCCCGTCGAATTCACGGCTTTTCTGTGGGCCGCAATATTGGGAGCGATCGTGTTCGGAGAGAAAGTCCTGCCGCTGACGATGCTGGGTGCCGCAATGATCATCGGCGGATGCGCGATCGCCATGCGTGGCAAAGCCGCGCCAGGCCCCGCAACGGAGGCTGCCGCATGATCGTACGCATTGCCACACCCGGCGATGTTCCGGCTATTCGGCAGCTTATCATCGCCCTGGCGACCTATGAGCGTGACCCGGACGCTGTCCGCGCGACCGAACAGTCGCTGCACCAAACCCTGTTTTCACAGGATGCCAAGGTATACGCTTTTGTCGCTGAGATTGAAGGCAATGTGTGTGGCATTGCCATCTGGTTCCTGAACTATTCGACCTGGACGGGAAGGCCCGGAATTTATCTGGAAGATCTTTTTGTCGCCGAAACGGCGCGGGGCACGGGCGCCGGGCGGGCGTTGTTGCGCGCCCTGGCGCAAGAGGCTGTCGCCCGCAATTGTGCCCGTATCGACTGGGCCGTGCTGGATTGGAACGCGCCCGCAATGGACTTTTATCGCGCATTGGGCGCGCGTCCGCAAAGCGGCTGGCAGCCATGGCGCCTCGATGGCGACGCATTGGCGGAGATGGCCAAGTGAGTGAGGAATTACTCGCGCGGATTGCGGCTGCGCTGGAGCGGATGGCGCCACCCGCGGCGGTGAGCGACGATCCGGTCGCGCACCCCGCTTATGTCTGGCGCAACGGCGCCCTGCGCGCCGCACGTGCCTTCGCACCGTTGCCACTGGCTCTGCTGGAAGGGATGGACGCGCAGAAAGAGGCGGTGTTGGGCAATATGCGCCGCCTGTCGCGCGGCCTGCCTGCCCACGATGTTTTGCTATGGGGTGCGCGCGGGACCGGAAAATCGGCCCTGGTGAAGGCCGCGATCGGTCAAATCCACGCAGAGGACGGCGTGCTTGCCCTGGTGGAGGTTGCCGGCGACGGGCTGGCGGAGCTTCCGCAATTGTTCGCTGCGTTGGCCGATGTGCCGCGTGCGTTCGTGCTCTTTATCGACGATTTGGGTTTTGCCGAGCCTAGCGAGGCGCCACGCTTGCTCCGTTCCGTGCTGGAGGGCGGTGCGGAGGCGCGTCCGGCCAATACCCGCCTGCACGTGACGGCCAATCGCCGCCATATCGTTGCCCGCGACATGGCGGAGCAGGACGCCGCCATCAATCCGCGCGATGTGGCGGACGATAAGCTCGCACTGGCGGATCGCTTTGGTCTTAGCCTGGGTTTCCACGTCATCGACCAACCGACCTACGTCGCCATGCTGGAGGGCTATGCCCGCCAATATGGTCTGACGCTGGACACGCATGACGCGATCGGCTGGGCGACGCAGCGCGGCGGCCGTTCCGGCCGGGTGGCCTGGCAATATGTGGTCGAACTTGCCGGGCGGCAGGGCAAAAGCCTCGCCTGACCATTGGCTATGATTGCGGCGTGACGCGGATCAGCCGTCCCGGCTAGGCTATTGCAACCCTGATTCTCGGAGCATCTTTATGGATCGTCGCGCTTTTCTTGGCTCCTCTGCAGCGGCGCTTGCGATCACAGCGATACCAGCCCGCGCCTCAGCGCAAACTGGCGATGCTTCGCTGAATCTTCTGTTCGACGCGATCTTTGCCGACCTGCTGCAGAACTCGCCTGAATTGGCGACATCCCTTGGCCTCGACAAAGGCAAAAATGCCGCGGCCAAACATCGGCTGTCGGATCGATCGGAAGCGGAAGCGGCGCGCGATGCGGCGCGCACGCGCACCTGGATCGGCCGGCTCGAGGCGGTCGATCCTGCCGGCCTATCGGAAGCGGCGGCGTTGAACCGCGACGTTATCCTATATTCGATGAAAAGCCGTAACTTTGCCTATGACCGGTTCGGCATCAACAGCGCCCAGCGGCCTTATCCCATCTACCAGCAGGGCGGGGCTTATTATTCGATCCCGGACTTCCTCAACAATGCGCACACAATTGCGACTAAAGAGGATTGCGACGCCTATCTCGATCGCCTGAGCCAAATGGCGCTCGCGCTGGATCAGGATAGCGAAGTTCAGCGCGCGCAGGCCGCCAAAGGCTTCCTGGCACCCGACTTCAGCCTCGATCTCACCTTGGGGCAAATGGCAAAACTGCGCGCTCCGGCAGCGGCGGAAAGCACGATGGTCCGGTCCCTGGCGACCCGCGCGCAGGCGAAGGACGTCGCCGGAGACTGGCAGGCGAGGGCCGCGGCCATCGTCGAGCGCCAGATCTACCCCGCCCTGGACCGGCAGATCGCCCTGATGAAGCGCCTGCGTCCCTCGGCCAGCAACGTTGCCGGCATCTGGCGCTTGCCGCACGGCGACGAAATCTATGCCGCCGCGCTGGAGCAGGCGACGACGACGAAGCTCACACCCGACGAGGTGCAGAAGCTTGGCCTTGAGCAGGTTGCCGCCATCAGCGCGGATCTCGATGCGATCCTCAAAGGACAGGGTTATACGAAGGGATCGGTCGGCGAACGGCTCACCGCGCTGAACGCGGATGCCAGCCAGCTCTACCCGGATAGCGCGGAGGGACGGCAGGCGCTGATCGCCAGCCTGAATGCGGGCGTGAAGGATATGTATGGGCGGCTGCCGCAAGCGTTTGACGACATGCCGAAGACGCCGCTGGAGATCCGCGCCGTGCCGGTCGATATCCAGGACGGCGCCTCCAACGGCTATTATCAGCGCGGAGCCTTGGACGGGTCCCGCCCGGCCATTTATTTCATCAATCTCAAGGATGTCGGGGACTGGCCCAAATACAGCCTTCCTTCACTCACCTATCATGAGGGGGTTCCTGGCCACCATCTGCAGATCAGCATCTCGCAGGAATCCAAGGACATCCCGATCTTGCGGAAAGCGTCAGGCTTTTTCTCGGCCTATACCGAAGGTTGGGCGCTCTATGCGGAGCAGCTGGCGAACGAGCTCCAAGCCTATCAGGGCCCATTGGAGCGCGCTGGTTATTTGCAGTCTTTCCTCTTCCGCGCGGCACGGCTGGTGGTCGATACCGGTCTCCACACGCGCAAATGGACGCGCGAGCAGGCAACGGACTATCTTGTTGCCACCACCGGTTTCGCCAAGGCGCGTTCGCAGCGCGAGGTGGAGCGTTATTGCACGATGGCCGGCCAAGCCTGCAGCTATAAAGTTGGCCACATGGCCTGGACCGCGGCGCGGGCGCGCGCGCAAAAAGCGCTCGGCAGCAAGTTCGACCTGCACGAATTCCACAAGGTACTGCGCGAAGGCGCGATGCCGCTCACCATCCTCGATCGCCGTATCGACGCGCGAACCGCCGCTTTGTTGAAAAGCTGAAGGGAACGCTCTCCTATGTCGCAGCGTTACGGCGCAACAACGAACAGGAGTAAGCCGTGGCTGACGAACAAAAAGAAGTTGTGGTACAGAAGACGGGCGTCAACGTGGCCGCGATCATCGCAGCAATCGCATTGCTGATCGCGGTGGTCGCTGTTCTGCATCATTTCGGAATGCTTTAACCTTCTTCGCGTACAGCAAGCGTAGCTTCCTGCACCTGCAGGAGCATCTTGCTGAAGGACGCGATATCAGCCGGAGCGAAACGCTCGAAGATTCGACGCTCAAGCTCGAGCGCCTTGGGCGCCACGGCGGCGTAAAGCTCGCGTCCGCTCTTTGTAAGATGGACGGATTGCGAACGGCGGTCGCTGACATGCGGCCGCCGTTCGATCAAGCCGCGCTCGGCCAGCGCGATGCTGGCGCGGCTCACGCTGACCTTATCCATTCTGGTGCGGCGGGCGATCAGCTGCTGCGTCGTACCATCATCCTCCGCAATCACCGCGATCAGGCGCCACTCGGGCACCGATAAACCGAACAGCGCTTGATAGGTGCTGGCGATGGTTTCGCTGACCAGGTTGGATGTCACCGACAACCGAAACGGAAGGAATGCGTCCAGACGCAGGCTTTGGTCGACCATATGCTGTGGTACCCTTTGACACCTTTGCGGAAAAGCGGCAAAGATAGTATCAATTGATACCATATTGGAGCTATTCCATGGCGAGCAATGCCGTCGACACACAGAACCCGCTGGGTTTGAACGGTTTCGAATTCGTGGAATTCACCTCGCCCGATCCGGAGGCGATGGGGCGCCAGTTCGAACAGATGGGGTTCGTACCGAGCCATCGGCACCCGACCAAGAATATCACCCGCTACAAGCAAGGGCGCGTCAACCTGATGCTCAACCGCGATGCGGCCGGCCGCGTCGCCGAATTCCGTAACGCGCATGGCGCGTCGGCCAGCGCGATGGCGTTCCGGGTTGCCGATCCGCAGGCCGCGCTCGAATGGGCGCTCTCCCATGGCGGCAAGGCGACCGAAGAGGACGACACCGTTATCGAGGGGATCGGCGGCTCCTATCTGTATTTCATCAAGGATGGCACAGACCTCTATGCCAATTGGGCTGAATATCCTGGCTGGCAGGAGGCGGAGGCTGCCAACAATGTTGGTCTCGATCTGCTCGACCATCTCACGCACAATGTGAAGCGCGGTCAGATGCGGGTGTGGTCGGAATTCTACCGCACCTTGTTCGGCTTCGAAGAACAGAAATATTTTGACATCAAGGGCAAGGCGACCGGCCTGTTCAGTCAGGCTATGATTGCGCCCGACAAAGCGATCCGCATCCCACTCAACGAGAGTCAGGATGAGCATAGTCAGATCGAAGAATTCATTCGTGACTATCAGGGCGAGGGAATCCAGCACCTCGCGCTGACCACCGACAATATTTACGACACGGTCGAACGGTTGCGCGCGCGCGGCGTGCGCCTGCAGGATACGATCGAGACCTATTACGAGCTGATCGACCAGCGTGTGCCCAACCATGGCGAGGATCTCGAACGTTTGCGGAAGAACCGCATCCTGATCGATGGTAATGTCGGCGAGGAAGGCCTGCTGCTGCAGATCTTCACCGAGAATATGTTCGGGCCGATTTTCTTCGAGATCATTCAGCGCAAAGGCAATGAAGGCTTCGGCAACGGCAATTTCCAGGCGCTGTACGAGTCTATCGAACTCGATCAAATCCGCCGCGGCGTGATCACGGTCGACGAATAATCAACTCCGTTTGCCCTGGGAAAGCACTGCGCCTGCCGAAATGCCGCCCCGAAGGATCGTTCGAGACGTGCATTCGCCAGGCCCAGCGTTGCCCTGGATGCGCGGATGTATAGGCACGTTCCATGACCGATTATCTCACCGGCTTCGGCAATCACTTCGCGAGCGAGGCCGTGGTCGGCGCGCTGCCGGTGGGACGCAACTCGCCCCAGCGCGTGCCGTTCGGCCTCTATACTGAGCAGCTCTCCGGGACGGCATTCACCGCGCCGCGCGCCGAGAACAGGCGATCCTGGCTTTACCGTCTGCGCCCCACGGCGAGCCATTCGCCTTACCTACCCTATCAAGGCGGGCCGCTGTTGCGCTCCGCCCCATTCGACGAATTGCCGCCGACGCCCAACCGCCTGCGCTGGGACCCCCTGCCGCTTCCCGATGGGGCGACCGATTTTGTCGATGGGCTAACGTCCTATGGTGGCAACGGCGACGTCGCGATCGGCGTGGGGATCGGCATCCACCTCTATGCCGCCACCATTTCCATGGAACGGCGCGCCTTCCAGAATGCCGACGGCGAGTTGCTGATCGTGCCGCAGCAGGGTGGGATGACGATCGTCACCGAACTCGGTCGGCTCGACGTCGCGCCGCTTCAGATCGCGTTGATCCCGCGCGGTCTTCGCTTCCGCATCGACGTTTTGGGTCCGTCGCGCGGCTATGTCTGCGAAAATTATGGCCTGCCATTCCGGCTGCCCGATCTCGGTCCGATCGGCGCCAACGCGCTTGCCAACCCGCGCGATTTCGAGACACCCATGGCCTCGTTCGAGGACAAGGACGAACCTTGGGAGATCGTCCAGAAGTTTCAGGGCCGCCTTTGGACGACGATGATCGACCATAGCCCGTTCGACGTCGTCGCCTGGCATGGCAATCTGGCACCCTGTCGGTACGACCTCACCCGGTTCAACACGATCAACACGGTCAGCTTCGATCATCCCGATCCGTCGATCTTCACCGTTTTGACGAGCCCCAGCGAGCATCCCGGCACCGCCAATTGCGATTTCGTGATCTTCCCGCCGCGGTGGATGGTGGCCGAGGATACGTTCCGGCCGCCCTGGTTCCACCGCAACGTCATGAGCGAGTTCATGGGTCTGATCGAAGGGGCCTATGACGCCAAGGAAGGTGGCTTCGCTCCGGGCGGGGCGAGCCTCCATAACCAGATGGCAGGCCACGGTCCCGATCAGGCCAGTTACGACAAGGCGATCGCCGCCACGCTGCAACCCCACAAGATCGAAGGAACCATGGCCTTCATGTTTGAAAGTCGCTGGGTAATCCGCCCGACCCGCTGGGCAAGCGAGACGCCGCTTTGCCAGCTGGATTATGACGATTGCTGGTCCGGGTTCGAAAAGGCGAAACTGACATGAGCGCGATCGACGAAACCCACGACCCGGCGCGCACCTCCTGGATCGACTCCGCGAACGGGCATCCCGATTTCCCGATCCAGAATTTGCCGCTCGGTATATTCTCCCCACCGGCGCATCATGCGCGTCCTGGCGTCGCGATCGGCGACATGATCCTTGATCTGAGCGGGGTAGGGGCGTTGCTGCCGCCTGCCGTCGGGCATCTTCTGACCGGTACCACACTCAATCGACTGTTGGGACTGCCGGCAGCTGACCGCGTGGCGATGCGACGGCGCCTGTCGGAGTTGCTGTCGGACCCGGCGCACCGTTCCACGCTGGAGCCGCTGTTGCATCGGGCGGAGGAGTGCATCCTGCATCTGCCCGCGGCGATCGGCGACTATACCGATTTCTACGTTGGCATTCATCACGCGACCAACGTCGGCAAACAGTTCCGGCCGGATAATCCGCTGCTGCCCAATTATAAATATGTGCCGATCGGCTATCATGGCCGCGCCTCGTCGGTCCGTCCGTCCGGCGTGGCCGTCATGCGCCCTAATGGTCAGCGCAAAGCCCCCGACGAGGATGTGCCGAGTTTCGGGCCGTCGCGTCGGCTGGATTACGAGCTGGAACTCGGAATCTGGGTGGGGCAGGGCAACGAACTTGGCCACCCCATTCCGATCGGTGAGGCCCATCGCCATATCGCGGGCTATTGCCTGCTCAACGATTGGTCTGCGCGGGACATCCAAGCCTGGGAATATCAGCCGCTCGGGCCTTTTCTGGCGAAGAATTTCCACACGACGATCTCACCTTGGATCGTGACCGCAGAGGCGTTGGTACCATTCCGTCTTCCTCAGCCATCCCGGCCGGAGGGCGATCCGCCGCCCTTACCCTATCTGTTTGATGCGTCGGACCAACGGCGGGGCGCCTTTGCGTTGGAACTGGAGGTCTGCATTGCCACCGCGCGCATGCGATCGGAGGGGGACGCGCCCGTCCCGCTCAGCCGGGGATCGGCCACAAACATGTATTGGACGATGGCACAAATTCTGACCCACCACGCCTCCAACGGATGCAATTTGCAGCCCGGCGATCTGATCGGGACGGGTACCATCTCGGCGGCCGAGGCGGGGGGGCTGGGCAGCCTGCTGGAAATCAGCCAGGGCGGGAAGATGCCCGTCTCTCTGCCGAACGGCGAAACGCGTGCCTTTCTGGCGGATGGCGATGAAGTGACGCTGCGCGCGTCGGCGCGCGCAGCAGACTATGTGCCCATCGGATTCGGCGCCTGCAGCGCCGTGATCCTGCCCGCGCCATGAATGAATTGCGGCTCCATGGCTATTGGCGCTCCAGCGCCAGTTATCGCGTGCGGATTGCGCTTAATCTCAAACAATTGCCTTACCGCCAGATCACCCACGATCTGCGCAAGGGCGAGCAAACCGAACCCGCATATCGCGCAATCGCGCCCGCCGGCCTCGTGCCGGCGCTGGAATTTGAGGGCTATGCCTTCGTCCAGAGCCTCCCCATTCTCGAATGGCTGGACGAACGCTGGCCGCAGCCGGCGCTGCTGCCGGCGACGCCCGAGCAACGTGCGCTGGCACGCGGGATGGCATCAACCTTGGTCGCCGATGTCCATCCACTCAATAATCTACGCGTACTCAATTATTTGAAGAGTGATCTTCACCAATCATCGGAGGTTGCAGCGGCATGGATGCAGCGCTGGATCGACGAGGGTTTCGCAGCGCTCGAGACGATGATCGCGCGATATGGCGGCACTTATGCCTTCGGCGACCAGCCCGGTATCGTTGATTGCTGCCTGGTGCCGCAGGTCTACAATGCCGAGCGGTTCGGGATCGATATCGCGCACTTCCCGCGTCTCTCCGCTGCCACGGCGCATGCCCGCGCGCATCCGGCCTTCGCAGCGGCCCATCCCGATCTCCAACCCGATGCTGATCCGGCATGATCGAAAGTGCGCGGCTTACCGCGACCCCATCCGGCGTACGTCTGGCGCGCCTTCAGGACATAGCGGATGGCACCGCACGCAACTTCGTCCTCCAGATGAAAAACGGGCGTTTCCATGGCTTTGTTGTGCGATGCGGTGACGCCGTATACGGTTATGTCGATCGCTGCCCCCATGCCGGCCTGCCGCTCGCCCAAGAGCTTGATACATATCTGACGCCGGATGGCAGCTTGATTGCATGCTCGTGGCACGGGGCCTTGTTCGCGCCGGAAGACGGCCGCTGCGTTGGCGGCCCCTGCGGCGGCAGCAGTCTTTCACCCTGGCCGACAAGCTTGCGCGACGGCTGGATCGTCACCGCATAGCGGGCACGTCGATCAGGTCTGACGCGCTTAGACCTTGAGCTTTGCGGGATTGTGCTCGACAAGCGCGCCTCTCACTCTCTGTCGGCCAGGCTTACGCCGCGACCTGTCACCTCTTTTGTGCGGATGAAATGATCGCCTCCACCCGACACGCCACGCCGGATCCCGTCGCGACCGGCCTGCACGCACTCGCCTGGGCCGCCAGCGATCAGTCTCGCGCAGACCGGATGCTCGCCTTGACCGGCCTGACCGGCGACGATCTGCGCAATCGCGCGATGGAGCCGGCCGTCCTGGCCGCCGTGCTGGGCTTTCTGGAGGCCTATGAGCCGGATCTCATCGCCTGCGCCGAAGCCTTGGGCATGCCCCCTCAGGCTCTGGTCGACGCGCGCGAGGTGCTGGAACGATGAGCCGGCCCTTGCTGATCACCGATTGCGATGAAGTCCTGCTGCATATGGTCCGCCACTTCGGCGAATGGCTGGACGAAGCGCATGGCATCGATTTTCGACCGGAGGGCGGCGCCTTCGACACGGCGATGACGCACCGCGCATCGAACCGGCTGATGCCCGCCGAGGAAGTCTGGCCCTTGCTCGACAATTTCTTCCGGACCGAGATGAGCCGGCAGACGCTCGCCCCTGGTGCAGCGGAGGCGCTCGAGCGGATCGACGCGGTCGCCGATATCGTCATCCTCACCAATTTGCAGGATTGGTGCCATGCCGGACGCGTGGCGCAGCTGGATGCGTTGGGCATTCGCCACCGCGTCATGTGCAATCAAGGCGGCAAGGGCCCACCGGTCGCGCGCCTCGCAGCCGAGCATGGCGCGAGCGTGACCGTATTCGTTGACGATCTTGAAACCCATCATGCGTCGGTCGCGGCGCATGCACCGGACGTCGTTCGCCTGCACATGGTGGCTGAACCGTCGATCGCGCCGACAATTGCGCCGGCACCACACGCGCATGCCCGCATCGACGATTGGGACACGGCGGTGGAATGGGTACTCGCCCGGTTCAGCGGCGAACCCGCGCCGCTGCGCGTCTGATCACGTAATGGGCGCGTCGCCCCCGTCCGCAGGAATAACCGCGCTGGTATAGGGTGAATGCCACCGCCAGCCGACGCTTTCGTACAAGGCCCGGCCCATTGCCGTCGCGGACAATATGGCTAAACCGGCTTGCCGCTCCAGCGCCGTTTGCGTCAGTGCCGCCATGAGCGCACGCCCCAGTCCGCGGCGTTGGTGCTCGTCTTGGGTACGGATCTGATCGAAAATTGCCATCCCGTCCACGACGACCAGCCGACCACGGGCGGCGAGCGCGTCGCCGGCCCGGATCGTCGCGGTAAGTACCTCTCCCTCCTGCGCGAGCGAGAGCTGATAGCCCTCGGGCAGCGTGAGGCGTAACGGGCTCAGGTCGGCGATCATCATGCAGGTTGGTGTCGACCTGATCTGCCAGCGCGCCGGCAGGAGAGGGCGCACTTTCTCTTCCTGTTCGCAGACCTTCAGATAGACCCATGGCGCCTGGCCCTGCGCCACCTTGGAAATGGCGTGTTCGTCCAACGTCGCGAACACATAGCGGCCCCTTTGGTCGGGCTGGTTCACCGCGACAAAATGCCCACTGGCGTAGGAAATGGGTGGCGCCACGCTACGCGTTATCGCCCATGCTTTGATCCAAGTTGCGAGCAGGGCAGGGTCGGCAGCCATGGCGAGGCGCTATCGCGTGGTGAAAGGCGCCGCAAGCGCTTGACGGTCGCGCGCCATCGTCCGAAGGCGCGCACATGAGCATCGATACGCGCCTCGCCGAACTCGGCATCGTCCTTCCCGAAGCTGCCGCACCCGTCGCCGCTTATGTGCCGGCGGTAGAGGCCAACGGCTTCCTTCATATTTCCGGGCAATTGCCGTTCCTGGATGGGCAGTTGATGACCGGCCGCTGCGGCGAGAATGCCGATCAGGATTTCGGGCGGCAGGCGGCGGAACGATGCGCCGTCATGCTGCTGGCCCAAATCCGCAAGGCCCTGGGCTCACTCGATCGGGTCGAGCGGATCGTGAAGTTGGGCGTGTTCGTATCCTCATCGGCCAACTTCACCGCGCAGCCCCAGGTCGCCAATGGCGCGTCGGAACTGATGCAGCAGGTATTTGGTGACGCCGGCACGCACGCCCGCAGCGCCGTCGGCGTGCCGGTCCTGCCGCTGAATGCGGTGGTTGAGGTCGATGCGGTGGTGCAGGTCCGGAGCTAAGGCCATGGCCGATGTCGTCGCGCGGATGGCCGACGGCATTTCCGCCTTCACGGCGGCGGAATGGGATGCGTGCGCCGGCGGCGACAACCCCTTCGTCAGCCATGCCTTCCTGAGTGCACTGGAGGATTCGGGCAGCGCAGTCGCCCATACGGGATGGCAGGCGGTGCCGATTGCGATCGACGATGCTGATGGGGCGCCGATCGCCATCGTTCCGGCTTATGCCAAGAGTCACAGCCAGGGCGAATATGTTTTCGATCAGGGCTGGGCCGAGGCGTGGGAGCGTGCCGGGCGATCTTATTATCCAAAGCTGCAAATCGCCGTACCTTTCTCACCCGTGCCAGGCCCGCGGCTGTTGCTGCGCGACGCGGCGGTCGCGCCCGCGCTGATTGCCGCCGCCGAAGCGGTCGTTCAGCAGAACGATCTTTCGTCCGCTCATGCGACCTTCGTCGATCCCGCGCAGGTTCCCCTGTTTGAAGCGGCAGGATGGCTCATCCGCGCCGACCGCCAGTTCCACTGGTACAATCAGGATTATGCCGATTTCGACGGCTTCCTGGGCGCACTCTCGTCCCGCAAGCGCAAGGCGATCCGCAAGGAACGTGCCGCGGCCCGCGAGGGGCTGGACTTTCTCCACCTCGCCGGCGCGGACATCACCGAGCGCCATTGGGATGCGTTCTGGCATTTCTATCAGGATACCGGCTCGCGCAAATGGGGGCGCCCCTATCTGAAGCGCAGCTTTTTCAGCCTGTTGGGTCAGCGCCTGGGCGAGCGGGTGGTGCTGATGCTTGCGCTGCGCGACGGCGTACCGATCGCCGGCGCACTCAATCTTTTGGGCAGCGACACGCTGTACGGCCGCTATTGGGGGGCGACCGAGGAGGTCCCGTTTCTCCATTTCGAGCTTTGCTATTATCAGGCGATCGACGTCGCGATCGCGCGCGGCCTGAAGCGCGTCGAGGCCGGCGCCCAGGGCGAGCATAAATTGGCACGCGGCTATTTACCGACGCCGACCTTTTCCGCCCATTATATCCCCGATCCGGCGTTTCGCCGCGCGGTTGCCGACTATCTTGAGCAGGAACGGCTGATGGTCGCCGAGAATATAGAAATCCTTGCGGAGGAATCCCCCTACAAGAAGGACGGCGACCTCGGAATTTAGACGCCTTCAGACCAGGCAAGGGACGGGCTGGGTCACGACAGCCCACACGGCTCACATCAAGGGCAATTTCGGCCAGTCGTTTCGATGGTTACGGATGGTTCTTCGCAGATGGCCGAAACAATGGCACGGCCGAGCTCGCACGACTCAGATTGGCAACGGACTGAACAATCGGCACCAGCCTGGATGACGCTTTTTCGGTCTGCCCAGCGTCGTTCTGGCTTGCTTCGGCTTTTTTAAGGACCGCCGCTCAGCCGATGCGATCCTGAGAACCGCGGATCGGATCAGACTAGGGTCGTTTTCTAATTGATAGAATCGAGGGGGATTCCCTTTTTGCGTTCGCTCTGATTCACGCTGTTGTTGGGTTGAGGAGGGAGCGATGGCGAGGCCCTATTCGAATGATCTTCGTGACCGGGTTGCGGCGGCGGTTGTGTCGGGGCGGTCCTGCCGGGAGGTCGCGCGGACGTTCGATGTGAGCGTGTCGAGCGCGGTGAAGTGGTCGCAGCGTTTACGGGTGACGGGAACGGCCGCAGCGAACAAAATGGGCGGCCATCGCAAGGTGCTGCTCGAGCCGCATCGGGAATTGGTTCTTTCGCTGCTGGATGCGTCACCCGACATGACGATGCGCATGCTCGTGGCCGATCTGGCCGGGCATGGCATCGTGACGAGCACGGTGTCGGTATGGCGCCTGGTCCGGTCGGCCGGGAAGACGTTCAAAAAAAACTCTGTTCGCCGTCGAGCAAGAGCGGCCAGTGATCGCGCGAAGGCGAGCGCAGTGGCGGAAACATCAGGGCCGGCTTGATCCGGCGCGTCTCGTCTTCATCGACGAAACATGGGCCAAGACGAACATGACGCCGATCAGAGGCTGGAGCGAGCGCGGGCGCAAGCTCATCGGCCGAGCACCCTTTGGTAAATGGTCGACATTGACCTTCGTTGCTGCACTTCGCGCCGACCGGATCGACGCCCCCTGTGTGCTCGACGGGCCGATCAACGGCCAGAGCTTCGCAGCTTGGGTCGAGCAGTTCCTGGTGCCGACCCTCACGCCGGGCGACGTCGTCATCATGGACAATCTGGGAAGCCACAAAGGGCCCAGTATCCGCACAGCGATACGATCAGCTGGCGCAAAGCTGCTCTTCCTGCCGCCTTACTCGCCGGATCTGAACCCTATCGAACAGGTCTTCGCCAAACTTAAACTCATGCTCAGGCGAGCGGCTGAGCGCACCACCGAGGACACCTGGCGCCGCATCGGCTCGCTGCTCGACCGCTTCCCACCACACGAGTGCGCCGCATACATCCGAAACTCCGGATATGCTTCCATCTAAAAGAAACCGAGTCTAATCGCCGAAGGCATGGCATGGCCTGGCGCACTCCCATCATGCGAGCCTGTCCTTCTCAGTCGGCCTTCGCTCCGTCATACGATGTCTTGAACAGCGGCTTGGCCGACGCCGCTACGTGGAAATCCATTTGGGATGTGCGCTCCGCGGTCAGACGGTTCACTCCGTTGGATATGGGCGCCTCTCCGCTTTCCGCCTTTTTAAGCGCGTCAACGCATGTCGCACGACTGCCATCGGTGATAGGCCCAGGTTTACCGAAGGACCGATCGTCGATCATAATCGCTCCATCCTTCATGGTTGCCGTCAGGTCGATCGAGGGGCGGGTCGCGTCGCGATCATAATAGAGGCGCAGGTGAAGCCCGGACCCGGCCGGGACGGCAGGCAAACGATATTGGACGATCGTGTAAGGGCCGTCGGACGGGAGGTCCTGCGGCCGATAGGCCAGTGCAAACGTCTTGGCACCCAGGGGGCGTGCTTCTTCGTAAAAGGGCGCGAAGCCATTGGCGTCGTCCGCGAAAAGCGGGCGCATGTCCTTCGGTAGCTGGTCGTCTTCCGCCGTACCGAACAGGAAATCGCCCTCGGCGCCGAAGGTTCGCCCGCTGAACTCGAACAGGATCTTGCCGCGATCCTGCGCGCGCGTGCTGGCTTGCCAGATGACCACGATCGGTGGAGATACCGGCCTCACTTCGCGCAAAACGATCGCGTCGCCCTTGGCAACCCAGCGGCCTGCCGCCAGCAGATCCAGCGAGCCCGCCGTGACAGCATAGCAAAAGCTGCCCTCCGGCAGGATCAGCAGCTGCTCAATACTGTCGACGGAGCCATTGCGGTACATGCCGAAGCCATTGAACGCCTCGGCCGAAGCCGCGCTGTTGCCCGCCAACGTCACGATACCCGCCAATGCAGCGATCGCTCCGTGGCGCATGCTCCCAGACCGCACAGCGCATTTCCTTCCCCGTTACCACGACGCCTACCTATCGTCGGTTCGCCTATGGCAGCGTCTAGCCTCGCTGAACAGAAGGTGGTGGCCCGCCGGACGGGCACCCCATTCCGTCGAAAAGGCGAGACGGCGCGACCGCCCGATGCCATGCATAGCCGATGGTCATCTGGCCGTGTCGGGCAAGGGGGATGTCGAATGAACAGCAGGCCGTGGATGATGTCGCTGGGCGCGGCTGCAGCGATAGTCGCTCCACCGGCTATCGCGGCTACGCCGGATGCCCGCATCCTCACGGCAGCCACCCAAGCGCGCCCCGCGCAACTCGCTCTGCTCGAGCAGGTGGTGAACATAGATTCGGGGACGGGCGATGCGGCGGGGGCTGCGCGCGTAATGGCACGCCTCGTGCCCGAACTGAAGGCGATCGGCGCGACGATCGAAACCTCGCCTGCGGAAGCGCCCGGGCTCGGCGACAATGTCGTCGCGCGTCTGACCGGAACGGGCAAAGGCCGCATTCTCATCATCGGTCATATCGACACGGTCTTTCCTGCCGGCACCGTAGCGCAACGTGCCTTCCGGATGGATGAAAAGCGTGCCTACGGCCCGGGCGTTTCGGACGAGAAAGGCGGCGTTGTTCAGGCGGTTACGGCCCTGAAGCTGTTACATGCCCTCAACGAGACCAACTATGCCAGCATCACGTTCCTGATCGAAACGAGCGAGGAAACCGGATCGCCTGGAACGCGCAAACTTATCGACAAACTGGTGCGGGAGGCGGACGTCGAGCTCAACGTCGAGCCAGGCGATGCCCCCGATGCAGTGACTGTGTGGCGCAAGGGATCCGCCACGATCAAGCTGACGGTCCATGGCCGCGCCGCTCATGCCGGCGTGGCACCGCAGAACGGGCGCAATGCCGCGGCGGAGCTGATCCATCAAATCGGGACCCTGGATCGGTTTCCTAAATCAGGCGACGGTCTAACCGCCAACCTTACGACACTGCGCGCTGGCGACCGCGTAAACGTCATCCCCGATCTTGCGACGGCGGACATCAACGTCCGCGTCCGCACGGCAGACCAGTTCGACGGCATTCTGGGCGCATTCCAGGCCTCCGCCCGGCGGACATCGATCCCGGATACCAGGGTTGATGTGACGACGACGCCCTCGTTCCCGCCGCTGCCCAACAATCCAGCGACTGATCGGCTGGCCGCACAGGCCAAAACGATCTACGCCGACCTCGGTCTGACGCTGGGCACAGCCGGCAATGGTGGCGCCTCGGAGTCCGCGCTGGCCGCTGCCGCCGGAACACCGGCAATCGATGGGCTGGGGCCGGTGGGCGGCGGCTTTCACAGCGTCGACGAATTTCTGGAACTCTCCAGCGTCACGCCGCGCCTTTATCTGTTCACCAAATTGCTAATTCAGTTGGGCGCGACGCCACCTGGCAAGGCCGATCACTGATCCCGGGCTCGACCGCCATCCCCCGGCTCGGCGCCCTACGTCAGGGTACGCCGATGTCGGTAGGCGGCTGCAGGGGGTAGCTACGCAAGAGGGCATTGCTGAGGTCCGCCGCCACACGCGCATCTGCCCCCTTGGGCGTTCCTGCCGCGCGCACCGTCACCGCTGCGCCATTCCACACGATGTCAGGCGTTCCGCGCTTGCGAATGCGCAGTTCCAGCCGCGTGCGCTGGAGCGGCACAATATTGGACTTGCCGGTCGGCAACGGGATTCTGACGCCCACGCCGACGCTGCCAAAGGCGCCGCCTGGTTCCCCTGACGCACGGTCGCGTGGGACCTTTGCGGTTCCGGTCCCGACATCGGCGCGGCTGAGGATCAGGTCGGCAGAGTAAGCGGCATGATCCGCATCAAGGATCGTGAACCCCTGCTCACCCAGCGCCTCCGTCGTGGCCTCGACGAAGGATGATAGCGCGGCATCATAGTCACCATCCGCGGTTTTCGGCGCAATCGAGATCGTTCCGCCGGCTGGAGGGGCGGGGGCGGCAGAAAGAGCGCTTGGCAACGCGGCCAGCGCGATTGCCCCAATCAACCCAGCCCATCCTAATCTCGCCATATCATCATCCTTCGCTTCCGCATGTAGGCAGAAGCAGGCGGGATGCCATTGGCACCTATGGTGTTTGCGATGAAATGCAGCCTGATGCCGCATGCATCATCGGACGATTAACGCGCGCATCTTGGCCGGAAGATTCCCTTCGGGCAAAGCCTCGCGACCATCGCTTGGCTCGTCCGCCAACGGGCTCCGTAATGTCGTCCGAAAGAAATAATGGTCGCTCCGCCCCAGCCGTTTATGTCGCACCATCGCCGACGCCGCCTCTTCCATATCCTCGGTACGGAGCAACAATGCGGTATCGCCGGATCGGATCATGATCAATTCCTGGTCATTGGCATCGCTGCCCAGCGAGTCCTGCCGCAAAACAATATCGAGCGTGACGATGTCGTCCCCGTCATCGGTTTTCGATACGGCGTAACCGCCCGAATAATATCGCACCTCGATCCTCTCGAAGGTCTGATGGTGGATCCGCCAGAAAAGCAGACGATATTCCCCGTCCGGCCGGAGGCAGAGCAGACGATGCCAATCAATGTAGGATGACAGATAAAGGCCGCGCAGCTGATCGCCGTACGTCATCCGGCGGCGACACGATCCATCGATCAAGGATAGGTTGCCATTGCCTCGGATCGATGAGGGCGAGTTGGTACTTGCCATACAATCCCAAGCCTTTGTGTCGCCACACGTCCACCAGGGCGACAGGCACGATGTCCCGATAGGCAGTGGCCATCTCGCGTGGGGCCGGCACGACGTGTCGTGATGGCGGGTTGGCTTTCAAAAAAGGGTCGAGGGCAAAGCGGCGACCAAAGATCACAATGTTTCCCTTATCGGACGTCCAATCCCGGGACAGTAATTGGCAATGAAGCCGCGCTTCAACGCGTATCGGCGAAATGTGGCCCATGTCCGACGGGCCCATGTCCGCAGGGGCCGGCCGTCCTTGATTTTCTGTGGGTGCATGGCAGCATGTCGGCCGTTGCACGGAATCGCCTGGGCCGACATAAGCGCCACCGTTACAGGGGAGCTCCATGGCCGCGCATCGTATCATCTTCGCCAACGAAAAGGGCGGGTCGGGTAAGTCGACCAGTGCGGTGCACACCGCCGTCGCCTTGGCCGTGAAAGGCCACAAGGTCGCGGCGCTTGATCTTGACACGCGCCAGCGCACGCTTGGCCGCTACCTCGACAACCGCGTTGCCCTGGCCAAGCGCGATGGCCTGGACCTGGCTATCCCGACCTTCGACACGTTCGATCCCGACAAGGGTATCGCGATCGGCGAGCGGATGGACGCGCTGGCTGCGGACGCAGATTATCTGATCGTGGATACGCCGGGGCGCGACGACGATCATGTCCGTGTCGCCATTGCCAGCGCCGACACGCTGGTCACACCGATCAACGACAGTTTCGTCGACCTCGACCTGATCGGGCAGGTCGATCCTGATAATTATAAGATCAAGCGGCCAAGCTATTATGCCGAACTCGTCTGGGACGCGCGCAAGGTGCGCGCCCGCAAGGACGGTGGCACGGTCGACTGGGTGGTCTTGCGCAATCGGCTCCAGCATCTGGAAGCACGCAATATGCGGCGCGTTGCGGCCGCCCTGAACGAGTTGTCGAAACGGGTCGGCTTCCGCGTGATCCCCGGCCTGTCCGAGCGCGTTATCTACCGCGAGCTTTTCCCCAAGGGCCTGACGTTGCTGGATCTCGCCGCAATCGGGAAGGAGGCGGGGCTCGGCCACGTGGCGGCGCGCGGCGAATTGCGCGAGCTCATTGCTGGCCTGCAGCTGCCAGAGCAGGCCGAAGCCGCACGCGAAGCGGAGCCCGCATGATCATCGAGCTGGCGTTGGCCGGTGCCGCAGCGGTCGGCTATTGGGCGTGGAAGACGCGCGATCCCCAGGCGATGCGTATCGGCGACGTCATGGCGGTGGTTGCCGGCCTGATCGCGCTGAAAATGCTGAAGGGCAACGCGCCGCTGGCGCTGATCGCCTTCGGTGCCGCCGGATGGTGGGTTTGGTTTCGCCGGGGCGGCGGGAAAGCGCATCAACCGGCCATGCGCGATGAGGAAGCCCGCCGGCTGCTGGATGTCCCGATCAATGCTACGCCTGAACAGATCCGCGCAGCCCATCGCCGTCTCATTGCCCGGGTACACCCGGATGTCGGTGGCTCGGCCGATCTTACCACGCGGGTCAACGCGGCCCGCGATCTCTTGCTCAGCGGTCGCGGTTGAATTCGTAACACTTCCATGCGTCTATCGGGGACAATGTCCTTGCGGGGCGCATATGGCAGGCGGCGCAATCCGGTCCACGATGGCGCGGACGGGTTGCTTCATCCTTTCGCGGCCGCAATGACGAACGCCATTCTTTCCTTCATCAGGAGCTTTGCATGACCCATCGTTTCGATCCGACCTCGCTGCGTGAATATGATATTCGCGGGATTGTCGGGAAGACGCTGGGGACCGAGGATGCTTATGCCATCGGCCGCGGCTTTGCCTCGCACGTCCGTCGCGCCGGCGGCACTCGCGTTGCCGTGGGTTGGGACGGGCGCGTGTCCTCGCCCAGCCTGCGTGACGAACTGGTCCGCGGCCTGACGGAAAGCGGCGTCGATGTCGTCCGTGTCGGCATTGGGCCGACGCCGATGCTCTATTTCGCCGAAGCCACGCTGGAGGTGGACGGCGCGGTCCAGATCACCGGCAGCCACAATCCGGCGGAATATAATGGCTTCAAGATGGTGCTGCAGCACGGGCCCTTCTTCGGCGAACAGATCCAGTCGATCGGCACGATGGCGGCCGAGGGGGATTGGGAAGAAGGCGAGGGCGAGGTCACCGATTACGATATCGAGGATTTGTACGTCGATCGGCTGATGGCCGGTTATTCGGGCGGCGCCTTCCGCATCGGTTGGGACAATGGCAATGGCGCCGGCGGCCGCATTCTCGAAAAGCTGGTGGCTCAACTGCCGGGCGAGCATCACCTGCTATACACCGAAATCGACGGCAGTTTCCCCAACCATCATCCCGATCCGACCGAGGAGAAAAACCTCGCCGACTTGAAGGCGCTGGTCGCTGAGAAAAAGCTCGATTTCGGCATCGCTTTCGACGGCGACGCGGATCGGATCGGGGCGATCGATGGCGAGGGCAGGGTGATCTGGGGCGACCAGATCCTGTCCATCCTGGCCGAGCCCGTGTTGCGCGCCGAGCCTGGCGCGACGATTATCGCGGACGTGAAAGCCAGCCAGGCGCTCTACGACCGGATCGCAGAGCTGGGCGGCAACCCCTTGATGTGGAAGACGGGACACTCGCTGATCAAGGTCAAGATGAAGGAGACGGATAGCCCGCTGGCGGGTGAAATGTCGGGCCACATCTTCTTCCGCCACGAATGGTATGGCTTCGACGATGCCCTTTATGCCGCGATCCGGCTGATCAGCGCCGTGCGCGTGCTTGGCGGTTCGATGACCGCGCTCAAGAGTGCCATGCCCGCCTTTGTCAACACACCGGAAATGCGCTTCCAGGTTGACGAGAGCCGCAAGTTTGCGGTCGTCAACGAAGTGCTGGACCGGCTCGAGGCCGCCGGTGCCGACGTCAACCGTACCGACGGGGCCCGCGTTAACACCGCGGATGGTTGGTGGCTGCTCCGCGCCTCAAATACGCAGGACGTGCTCGTGGCGCGCGCCGAAGCCAAGGATCAGGCCGGGCTTGACCGTTTGCTTGCGCAGATCGATGAGCAACTTGCGCTGTCCGGCCTGGTTCGCGGCCCGCAGGCCGGCCACTAAGGCAAAGCTACATGCTGATGGCTTCACTCCGACGACAACGGGGTGAAGCCATCACGGCCGCAGCTGGGCAGTACAGCTGACGTAATCGCGACGACGTTCAGGCGTTGCCAAACACCCGCTCGAAGATCGTATCCACCTGCCGGAAATGGTAGCCGAGGTCGAACTTCTCCTCGAGCTCGGCATCCGACAATGTCACTTCCGGATCGGCCCTGAGCAGTTCCAGCAGCGACAATTCGCCATCGGACTCCCACACCTTCATCGCGTTGCGCTGCACGAGCCGGTAGGAATCCTCGCGGCTTACGCCCGCCTGCGTCAGCGCCAGCAGCACGCGCTGAGAATGGACCAACCCGCCCATCCGATCGAGATTCTTCTGCATTCGCGCTGGATAGACCAGCAATTTGTCCATGACCCCGGTTAGCCGCGCGAGCGCGAAGTCGAGCGTGATCGTCGCATCGGGCCCGATATAGCGTTCGACCGAGGAATGGCTGATGTCGCGCTCATGCCATAAAGCGACATTCTCCAACGCCGGCGTGACATAGCCGCGGATCATGCGGGCAAGGCCGGTCAGATTCTCGGTCAGGACCGGATTGCGCTTGTGCGGCATCGCCGACGAACCCTTCTGGCCCGGCGAGAAATACTCCTCCGCCTCCAGCACTTCGGTGCGTTGCAAATGCCGGATTTCCACCGCCAGCCGCTCGATCGACGAGGCGATCACACCCAAGGTTGCGAAATACATCGCGTGGCGATCGCGTGGAATGATCTGGGTGGAGACCGGCTCGACCGCCAGCCCCATCTTTTCCGCGACATGCTCTTCAACCCGCGGATCGATGTTGGCGAAAGTACCGACCGCGCCGGATATGGCGCAGGTAGCAATATCGGTCCGCGCTGCCACCAGCCGCGCCTTGTTGCGGCTGAACTCGGCATAGGCCTCGGCCAGCTTGAGCCCGAACGTTACCGGCTCGGCATGGATGCCGTGGCTGCGGCCGATCGTCGGCGTCAGCTTATGCTCGAACGCCCGGCGCTTGAGCACCTCCAGCAGCCGGTCGAGATCGGCCAGCAGAAGGTCGGACGCGCGCACCAGCTGAACCGACAAGCAAGTGTCGAGCACGTCGGACGAGGTCATGCCCTGATGCATGAAGCGCGCCTCGTCTCCCACCTGTTCGGCGACCCAGGTCAGGAAAGCGATCACGTCATGCTTGGTGACGGCTTCGATCGCATCGATCGCAGCGACATCGATCTCCGGCTTGGTTGCCCACCAATCCCACAGCGCCTTGGCCGCACTCTTGGGCACCACGCCCAGCTCGCCCAGCGCTTCGGTTGCGTGTGCCTCAATCTCGAACCAGATGCCAAAACGGGCCTGCGGCTCCCAGATGGCAACCATCTCGGGGCGCGAATAACGGGGGATCATAGGAAAGCCTTCGCCTGGGAGTGAAGCGGCGCGGTAGCAATCACGCGCGCGCTGTTCAATCCGGCGTCAGATCAAGCCGAGCGCGCGCAGGCTGGCATGACCCGTAGAACCGATCACGACATGATCATGCACCTGAATGCCAAAGGGCTTCAGCGCGGACACGATCTCCTTGGTCAGGGCGATATCCTGGCGGGAAGGGGTGGGATCGCCGCTGGGATGGTTGTGGACCAGGATGATCGCCGCCGAGCCAAGCTCCAGCGCGCGCCTTGCTACTTCACGCACGTAGATCGCCGCTTGATCGACCGATCCTTCGGAAACGAGCTCGTCCCGAATAAGCATGTTGCGCGAATTCAAATGGAGCACGCGGGCGCTCTCGGTCATGCGGTGCGCCATCGCGGCATGGAGATAATCCAGTAACGCCTGCCAACTGCCGATCACGGGCCGCGCGGCGATGTCGCCCTTGAGCAGGCGCACCGCGGAGGCCTGCGCGATCTTGATTGCGGCGATCGCACCCTCGCTCAGTCCCTCCCGGGCGAGCGATTCGGCATCCGCATTAAAGACGGCGCCCAGGCTGCCGAACTCCGCCAGCAGCGCCCGTGCCTGCGGCTTGGTATCGCGTCGCGGGATGGCCAGCGCGAGCAGATATTCGATCAGTTCATGATCCAGCAGCGCATCGCTGCCGCCTTCGATCAGCCGCTTGCGCAATCGTGCGCGGTGGCCGCTGGCATCGGTGGCGGGGTCGGCATCGCTCATTTTGCGAAGCTAGCGGGAATAACAGGGAAATCACCCAAAAGTTGACTCGCTCGCCCCCCCTGCTAAAGGGACCGCGCCTGACGGGATCGCCCGCTGGCACGGCCTTTGGCCGGCCCGATCGACTGGGTCAGCAGGAGGATGGCGTGGCAGCAAACGAACCCGGGCAGGATCCGATCGGCACTGATAATCCGGATGGGGGCAACTCCGGGCGGGACGTCCGGCTCTCTCAGCTGGATGCGCGGCTCAGGGCTGCGGCAGGTGTCGAACAGGCAAGGACAGGAACGGCGCCACGCAAGCCCGACAAGGGCTATCGTCAAGGCAGCCGCGTTCTGGCCGAGCTGGTCGCGGGTCCCGCTGGCGGTGCGCTGCTCGGCTGGTTTTTGGACCGGTTGTTCGGCACGGCGCCCTGGCTCCTGTTGGTAATGCTGATCCTTGGGATCATCGTTGCCTTCCGGAATATCTATCGGATTTCGCAGCAGCGTCCGGAGTGATCCGGGCGCTTCGCGCATGACAGGGGTTAAGAAGAGTGGCGGCTGAAGGATCCGGTATCGATCCCATGCATCAGTTCCTGGTCGAGCCTGTGCTCGGCCGGCACTTGATGCTGTTTGGCTATGATATCAGCTTCACCAACTCGGCCTTGTTCATGGTCATCACGGCGGCTGTGCTGTGGCTTTTCATGTTGGGCGGCATGCAGCGCAAGCTGGTGCCCGGCCGCTGGCAGGCTGCGGTGGAAGGCATGACCGGTTTCGTTTCCAACATGATGGACACGAACATCGGTCCGCAGGGCAAGAAGTTCACGCCCTACGTTTTCTCGCTTTTCATGTTCATCCTGTTTGCAAACCTGATCGGCCTTTTTCCGCTCGGCATCGTGCCCGGCTTCCACCCGTTCACCGTGACCAGCCACATCACGGTCACCGCGGTATTGGCCTTTGTCAGCTTCGGCATCGTGCTGGTGGTCGGCTTCGCAAAGCATGGACTGCATTTCTTTTCGCTGTTCGTACCCCATGGGACGCCGCTCCCGATCGCGCTGTTCGTCGCGCCGATCGAGTTCATGAGCTTCCTGGTACGTCCGTTCAGCCTTGGTCTGCGACTTTTCGTCGCCATGACCGCCGGGCACATTCTGCTCGACGTGTTCGCCAGCTTCGTTGTGCAGGGTCTCAACAGCGGCTCCGGCCTCGGCTTCGGCGTGAGCTTGCTCTCGTTCATCATGATCATCGGCGTGTCGGCGCTCGAACTGCTCGTCTCCGCCATTCAAGCCTATGTTTTCGCTTTGTTGACGTCGCTGTACCTCAACGACGCGGTCAATCTTCACTAAGTTTGTCAGATACTAAGAAGGGAAATCTACATGGACGTCACCTCTGCCAAGATGATCGGCGCCGGCCTCGCAGCTATCGGTGTCGGCATGGCCGCACTCGGCGTGGGCAACGTTTTCGGCTCGTTCCTGGAAGGCGCTCTGCGCAATCCGGGTGCCGCTGACGGCCAGCAGGGCCGCCTGTTCATCGGCTTCGCGGCCGCCGAACTTCTGGGTCTGATCGCGTTCGTTATCGCGATCCTGATCCTGTTCGTCGTTAAGTAAGCTACGGGGGAGGGCGCGCCCGCGCCCTCCCACTTTTTTCACGGCCTTCAAGGGAAGCCGATGCCTCAGATTGATCAGATCGCGTCCATTTACGCCTCACAGCTTTTCTGGCTGGTGGTGGTGTTCGGATTGATCCTGATCGGCAGCTATCTGATGCTGCCGAAGATCCAGGGTACGGTTGAACAACGTGACGCCCGTATCAGCGGCGATCTCGCCGCTGCCGAGCGTGCGCGCGCCGAAGCCGACGCGGCGGATGATGCCTATCAGACCAAGCTTGGCACGAGCCGGAGCGAGGCACAGGTAGCCGCGGCAAAAGCGAAGGCGGAAGCAGCTGCGATTTCCGAAAAGGAGATCAAGTCAGCGGATGCCGCCATTGCCGCCAAAGTTTCGGCGGCCGAGGCGCAGCTGCAGGCGCAGCAGGCGGCGGCTTTGTCCGAAATCGAAAATGTCGCTGCCGATGCGGTTCAGGAAATCGTCGCCAAGGTCGCCGGTTTGCGGGTTGATCAGCAGGACGCCGCTGCGGCGGTAAAAACGGCTCTGGCCGCGTAAGGATTGCATCGGATGACGGCTCCTCTCAACGCGACCACTTTGGTCCAGCCCGAAGCCATCGAACATGGCGAAATGGCCTTTCTCGGCATCAACGCCGGTGGGTTCGTGGCGCTTTCCATGCTCGTCGTAATCGCCATCTTGATCTGGAAGGGTGCCCCCAAGGCGATCGGCCGGGCGCTCGACAACAAGATTGCCACGATCCGGCAGCAGCTGGACGAGGCCTCCAGATTGCGGGCCGAAGCCGAAGCGTTGCGTGCCGAATATCAGGCGAAGGCCGCCGCCGCACAGGGCGAGGCCGATCAGATCATCGCGCATGCACGGGCCGAGGCTGATGTCATCCTCGCCGATGCGCGCGAGCATACCGCGTCATTGATCGAGCGTCGCAGCCGGATGGCTGAGGACAAGATCGCCGCCGCCGAGCGTACCGCGATCGCGGAAGTGCGCGCCAAGGCGGCGGATGCCGCCGCACGTGCAGCCGCGACGCTGATCGCGAGCCGCCTGGATGCGGCCAGCGACAAGGGTCTGGTCGATCGGACGATCGCCAATCTGGGCCAGCGCGTTAACTGATGGGTTGGACGACGCGCTCGCTACGGCGCGTCACGTCAGAAAGCTGATGATCGCGTCGGGATGAACGGGCAGCTGCGCGAAGCCGGCGACGCTGAACAGTAGAGCCAGCGCCGTCGCGCCCCACCCGAAGAACAGCAGCCACCAGGTTTCGGCAAGCGCGGCTATCGCGGTCGTCGCGAGGGCGATCGAGGCGAAACCCTCCGACAGATCGAACTGATCGTCGCGGTAATTATTATGGTCGTAATCGTCTTTCGCGGCCTGTGCCTGCGTTTTCAGCGCCGCTGACTCTCGCGTATATTTGGCCAGTGCGGCCTGCGCGCGCGGTAGATCTGCGCCGCCATTGGCCACGGCAATTTCTTCCATATGCAGCTTGAGCCGGGTGGCTTGATATTCGTTCCACAGATCGACCTGGGTCGCCTGCGCCGCCTGCATGTTCTGGACGATGTTCCCGTCCTTGATATTGCCCAACGCCATCATCACCGAAAGCACCACCACGGTGGCGGCAACGGCGCGGTTCAAACGTTTGTCCTGGGCTTCCGGTATTTCGGGTGCTTCACTCATTGCCTGCTCCACTGCTGGCGCGATCCACATTTGGCTCCTAAATCAGGGATGTGAGCGACACCACCAAAGACCTGGGCGACCGTTTTAGCGAAGAGAAAGCGACCTATGCCGTTCGCGGCGAGGCAGGCGGAGCCGGAGCGCCCGATATCGAAACCGGCATTGCGGCCATCCGCAATGTTTTGAAGACGCTTCCGGTCCGCCCGGGCGTCTATCGCATGCTCGATGTCCGGGGCGACGTTCTCTACGTCGGCAAGGCGCGTGCGCTGCGCAATCGCGTCGCCAACTATACCCAGGTTTCACGTCTGCCGCGGCGGCTGACCCGCATGGTCGCGCAAACCCGCGGCATGACGGTGGTGACAACTAATACCGAAGCCGAGGCGCTGCTGCTGGAGGCGCAGCTGATCAAGCGCTTCCGCCCGCCCTATAACGTGCTGCTGCGTGACGATAAGAGTTTCCCCTTCATCCTGTTGCGGGAGGATCATCCTTTTCCGCGCGCGCAGCTGCATCGCGGCGCACGAAGGGCGAAAGGCCAATATTTCGGGCCATTCGCAGGGGCGGGCGCCGTGCGGAAAACGCTGACATCGCTCCAGAAACTGTTCCTGCTACGGTCCTGCACGGACAGCTTTTTTTCCAATCGCACGCGGCCCTGCCTGCTCCATCAGATCAAACGTTGCTCGGCCCCCTGCGTGGATCGGATCAGCAAGGAGGATTATGCCGAACTGGTCGCCGACGCGACCGCGTTCCTGACCGGCAAATCGACGCAGGTTCAGAAGCGGCTCAGCGCCCAGATGGCGGATGCGGCGGAGATGATGGACTTTGAGCTTGCGGCGGTGTTGCGCGACCGGCTCAAGGCCCTGACGTTCATTCAGGGCACCCAATCGATCAACGCCGAGGGCGTCGACGATGCGGACGTCTTCGCGCTCGCCTGTAAATCCGGACAGATCGGCATCCAGGCCTTCTTTATCCGCGGCGGTCAGAATTGGGGCCATCGCGCCTTCTTCCCCACGCACACCTCCGAAATCCCCGAGGACGAGGTGCTGACCAGCTTCATGATGCAATTCTATGAAGAGGTACCGCCGCCACGCTTGATCCTGATCGATCGCACTTTGACGGAAGCGGAACTGGTCGCCGAAGCGCTTACGGCCAAGGCCGAACGCAAGGTCGTAATCAAGGTGCCGCAGCGGGGCGAGCAAAGGCGCCTCCTTGCCCAGGCAACGCGCAACGCCGAAGAGGCGCTTGACCGCCGGCTCGCAGAAGGCGCCACCCAATCGAAATTGTTACGCGAGGTTGCCGATCTCTTCGCCCTCGATGCGGTCCCAAATCGTATCGAAATCTATGACAACAGCCACATCATGGGCACGAATATGGTGGGCGCGATGGTGGTTGCCGGGCCGGAGGGTTTTCGCAACGGCCAATATCGCAAGTTCAACATCAAGCGGCCCGAGACGGCGCCAGGCGACGACTTCGCGATGATGCGTGAGGTACTGGAGCGTCGCTTCGCGCGCCTGGAGCGGGAGGATCCGGATCGCCGATCGGGTGAATGGCCGGATCTTCTGCTGATTGACGGCGGCAAGGGGCAGGTCTCCGCGGTCTACAAGACGATGGAGGAGATGGGCGTCCATGATGTGCCGGTGGTCGGCATCTCCAAGGGGCCAGACCGCAATGCGGGGCGCGAACATTTCCATCTTCCGGATGGACGCGAGTCGATGCTGCCGATGAACTCGCCGGTTCTGTTTTACCTTCAGCGGTTGCGCGATGAGGCGCATCGTTTTGCCATCGGCGCGCACCGCACCAAGCGCGCGGCGGCCTTCACCAGCAGCCCGCTGGACGATGTGCCGGGGATCGGACCGGCACGAAAGAAGGCGCTGCTCATGCATTTTGGTACGTCCAAAGCGGTCAAGAGCGCGGGCCTGGAAGATCTTCAGAAGGCGCCGGGCGTCTCTGCGGCAATGGCGCGTGCGATCTACGACCATTTCCACCCCAGTGGGTGAAATGTCGGCCGTGGGTCGCGGAGCGCGATAGAATGCATGTCGAGGCTCAGGCGATCGTTTGTGCAGTCCGGTCCCATGGTGAACATGGTGCCATCGTCCGAGCGCTCACGTCATCGGATGGGCTGTTGGCGGGATATGTCAGGGGAGGGCGCTCCCGCCGGCTCCGGCCGATCCTAGTGCCCGGCAATCTCATCCGGGCGGATTATCGGGCACGAACCGAAGAGCAGCTTCCAGCGTTGACGGTGGAGCTCACCGAGAGCCGGGCCTCCATGCTGAGCGAGCCTTTGCCGGTCGCCGCAATCGAATGGACGACCGCTCTTACCGCAAGTTGCCTGCCCGAAGCGCAGCCCTATCCCCGCCTTTACGCCGCGCTGGACGGGATGCTGGCGGCGGTGGTGGCGGCGCCGTCGGCGCGCGGATGGGCCGCCGCGCTGGTGCGCTATGAATTGTTGTTGCTGTCGGAGCTGGGTTTTGGCCTGGATCTCTCGGCCTGCGTCGCCACGGGCAGCCATGACGATCTGGGTTATGTCAGCCCGAAGAGCGGCGGCGCGGTCAGTCGGCATGCGGGCGAAACCTATCGCGACCGTCTTTTGCCGCTTCCACTTTTCCTGATCGAAGGAGGATCGGGCAGCTGGTTCGATATCCTGGACGGGCTGCGATTGACCGGCCATTTCCTGGAACGGGACCTGCTCCAGGGGCGCGTTGCCGACATATTGGCCGCTCGTGAACGGCTGGTGGATCGCCTGAAACGGGCCGTTTCCTAACACGCATCGGCAGAGATGTCGGGCGCTATGCGAATGGACTGCACCGATCCGGACTTCGCGCGTTGGCCCATCATCACCTTTTGCGGGATGCCTAGCCATGACCGACCAGCCGACAATCCGCCTCAACGATGGCCGATCGATGCCGCAGCTCGGCTACGGCGTATTCCTCGTGCCGCCGGACGACACCGAACGTCTGGTGCGCGATGCGCTGGATGTCGGATATCAGGCGGTCGATACGGCGGCCTTTTACCGCAACGAAGCCGGTGTCGGGCGCGCCATACGCGCCACCGACCGCTATGTCTTCGTGACTACCAAGCTGTTCAACGACGACCATGGCTATGACAGGACGATGAAGGCGTTCGATGCCAGCTATGACGCGTTGGGACTGGACGTCATCGATCTCTATCTGATCCACTGGCCGGTCCCGCGCCAAGATCTGTATGCGGAAAGCTGGAAGGCCCTGATCAAGCTACGCGAGGAAGGGCGTGTGCGGTCGATCGGCGTATCGAACTTCGCCATGGCGCACCTGGAACGGATCATCCACGACACGGGCGTCGTACCGGCCGTCAATCAGATCGAGCTTCATCCGCATTTTCAGCAGGTCGAGCTGCGGGCCTATCATGACGAAAATGGCATCGTCACGACCAGTTGGTCGCCGCTTGGTCGTGGCGGGGCGCTGTCCGACCCGGCCATCGCGGCGATCGCACGCAAACATGCTCGCACGCCCGCACAGGTCATTCTGCGCTGGCATATCGAACATGGGCTCACGGTTATTCCCAAGTCATCCAGCCGCGCGCGCCAAGAAGAAAATCTGAACGTCTTCGATTTCGCGCTGGATCAAGACGACATGCATGCCATCGCCGCGCTGGATCGCCAGGATGGCAGGATCGGGCCGGACCCCGACGCGCTATAGTCGCGCCGACACCCGCGCGACCCACCTGTACAGATAGGCCAGCAACGCGCCGAACAGCGCGAGCCCGATGAAGATGGCCGGCGTTGTAAAGCTTTGTCCGATCACGGCTAAGGGAGTCCCGCCTCCGGTGGCGACAATCAATCCGGCCAGGGCAACACCGAACAGGCCGTCCCCGACGATGAAGCCGGACGCGAGCAAGACGCCGTTGCGCGACGCGACCTCGGTCTTGGTCCGGCCCTCATACAGGCGACCGATCACCGCTCCGATCACAACCGGAAGCGTAGCGCCCATTGGCAGATAGATACCCAGTCCGACCGCCAGGGGAGGAACGCGGCGCCAACCCAGCCGGGCAAGCAGGCCATCGATCAGGATCAATGCCGCACCGACTGCGGCCCCGGCCCCGATGATGGGCCAATCCAGGCCGGCGCCCAGCACGCCCCTGGCGAGCGTACTGATCAACGTCGCCTGGGGCGCGGCCAGCGGCGCGGGCGGCGCGGCTCCCTCCAAGGGCGCAAAGCCATAGGCCTTGTTCAGCAGGTTGAGCGCCACCGGAATGACCAGCGATCCGGCAATGACGCCGATGACGAGCGCGACCTGCTGCTTCCACGGCGTGGCCCCAACAAGCTGGCCTGTTTTCAGATCTTGCAGATTGTCGTTCGAAATGGTCGCCGTGGAAAAGATCAAGGCGGTCAGGAACAGCGCGAAAGCGACAAGATGTTTGACCGCATCCGCAGGCACGTGGGGTTGGACGAGGATCGCCAATACCAGTCCGGCGCCGACGACGCCAAGGATACCAAGGCCCGAAACCGGGCTGTTGGAGGCGCCGATAAGGCCCGCCATGTAGCCGCATACGGCGGCGACGATCGCACCGGCGACGAGCACATAGACGATGCCCAACGCAACCAACGGCCAAGCCAGCGGGGCGAGGGGGCCTGCGATCAGGAATTCGTAAAGCACCAGTGCCAGGGGGACGATGAGAGCGACCAAGCCCAGGCCCAGTGCGGCGACCGGCAGATCCTGTTCCTCGATCTCCAGCAATTCATTGCCGGCCTTGCGCGCACGCGAAGCGGCCAGTGAATCCCGAAGCCCGCCAAAGATCGGCACAATCAGCGTGGCCAGCGTCCATAAGGCGGCAACGCCGATGACGCCGGCGCCGAAGAAGCGCACCTGATGTGCCCAGGTATATTCGGCCGCGTCTGGTGTGCCAGCGAGGAAGGTGAGGAGGGGGGTGATGATCCCATAGCCGAGAATCAGTCCCCACAGAATTGCCAGACCCACCGTCAATCCAACCAGATGGCCGGCGCCGATCAGCGCAAACGACATGCTCGCATCGACCCCAGTGCCCGCTTGTCCGATGCGAAACCATTTGCTGACTTCCGATGCGGCCAATTGCGTGGCCGCCACAGCGGAGTAGAAGGCGGAGGCGACGCTGCCGGCGATGATGACCCGCAACCCGACCTTGCTCTCTTCGGCACCGGCCGCTGTCTCAGAGCCGATTTTGAGCACGGCAGCGGCGGCAACGCCTTCGGGGTAGGGAAGGTCGGATCCGGTGACCAGCGCCCGGCGAAGCGGTACGCTGAACAATACCCCAAGCAAGCCGCCGATCGCGCAGATTCCGAATGTCATCCAGAAACTGAAGCCCGTCCACCAGCCGACCATCACCAGGCCGGGAAGGACGTAGCCAATCGCGGACAACGTTCCCGCCGCGCTGGCAATCGTCTGGACGATGTTATTCTCGAAAATGTTGGAATTCCTGAAATTTCGCAGCAGCGCCATCGAGATCACGGCCGCGGGAATCGACGTGGCGATGGTCAGCCCGACCTTAAGGCCCAGATAAAGATTGGCCGCGGTGAACAGCAACGTGATGAAACACCCCAGCGCAATGCCACGTAAGGTGATTTCAGGAGGGCGGGACGCGGGGTTCAAGGCCATCCTGCCTCCTAGACGGATGCCCCGGATGGAGTCGAGCGCTCAGCTCAACGCCGCAACCCGCTCCTTCACCCGCTTCAGATCGTCTACGAAGCGAAGATATTCTGCCTCTGCCTCCGCCTTTTCCTGAATGCGCAGCAGAAAGCTGGGGTGGATCGTCACCCATCCTTCGCTGCCGTCGTCCAGACGATGCGGGATGCCGCGCGTGCCGCTGATCGTCACCACTTTACCGAGCATCTGCCGCGCCGCCGTCGCGCCCATAGCCACGGTAACGAGCGGCCGGATCAATTCGCGCTCCTGCCCATACCACCAGCGGCACGCCTGGATCTCGCCGCCATTGGGTTTGGCGTGGATGCGACGTTTGCCGCGCTGCTCATACTTAAAATGCTTCACCGCATTCGTGATATAGCTGACCTGGCGGTCCAACCCGGCCTGATCGAGCGCGCGATCGAACATCTGGCCGGCGGGGCCGACAAAGGGTTTTCCTGCCAGATCCTCCTGATCGCCGGGCTGCTCTCCCAGGAACATCAATCGCGCGTCCAATGGTCCTTCACCGAACACGGTTTGGGTCGCATCCTTGAAAAGCGGGCAGCGCGTGCAGCCCATGGCCTCGTCCCGAAGCGCCGCCCATGAAACGGTCGCATTCGCGCCAAGAGCATCGCGACTTGCTGTCACCATCGCACTCTCCCGCGCCTGGGCACTGGCAATCAGCCCGGGCACCAACGCCGTCTCCGGCATATTTTTCCAGTATTTACGCGGCATTTCCTTCAGCATGGCGCCGATCTTCACCCGGGCCGGATTGAAGATTGAGGCATAATAGGTCTTCCAAGTCTCCTCGAGCGGATCGCCATCAGGCGCGTCTGATCGCGCCGCGCCGGGCGCCTCACGCAATGTCGTGCCATCCCAGTGAAGCGAGACATCCGGCGTCAGTATCGACCATCGCATCGACGCAAAGCGGTCGACGAAGAAGGCGGCGTTGGCGCGCACGATATGATGGGACGGTTCGAACCAGGCGACGAAGCGCTGCTCCTCCCCGAAGCCAATCTCTCGGAAACGGACGAAGGCCCGCATTTTGTGGATATCGCGCCGAACGTCTTTCGCCATCAGCTCGATCCGACGCACCTGGGGATCGGTCTGATCCTGAAGGACTCTTGGATCGTCGCGCACTTTCAGCAGCAAGGCATAGAGAAGCCCGAACCGCTCCGGATCCGAATGGCGGATAGCCATCCGCGACAGATCCACAAAGGGGCGCGGCACCGAGAAGGGGAGCGCTACATCGACCAGCGGGACAGGATCGGCCGTCGCAGCAAGAAGATCGCCCACCGCGTCGCCGACCTGCCAGACAATCGCGCCCGCCGACACTTTCAGTGAAGCGAACTTCCGCGCCGAATCGCGCCAGCCTTCGAAATCATCCTCTGTCGCGAGGGTGGCGACATGCATCACCCGCGCTCATGCCCTATTACTGCGCTTCGGGATTTTCGCCTGTCACATCGCGCGATCCGGAGGACATCATCCAGACTACACCGCCCCCCAAGGCGATGATTACGGAACCGCCATATATCATGGCCAGTACGCCCAACAACGTCGACATAGAACGCCCCTCGCTCATCTCTGTCGCAGAGCAACATAGCCGTTCCTGGCAGGAATGGTAGCAAAAAGGGGGCGTAACTCGCGTGCTTATAATGCATCTGCGAAACGCAGTTCATGCGCCGAATAGTTCAAATTGAGTCTTCGGCGAGGGCGCCGGCGGATGCAAAAGACTGTCCGCGAGAATGACCGGCTTCCAATCTGCCGCCACGATGAAAGGGCGTATCTTTTTCACGGAGACGGTAAGGCGCGCAATATCGCCCAACCGCAAAGCATGGGTCCGTCGCGAGCTAAGGATGGCCGAGACCGCTTTGACCCCCAGCCCTGGGACACGCAACAGCATCTCTTTAGTTGCACGGTTCACATCGATCGGAAAAAGATCGCGAAATTTCAATGCCCAGGCAAGTTTTGGATCCATTTCAAGCGGCAACATTCCATCGTCACCGGCTGCGGCTGCTACTTCGTCGGCCGCAAAACCATAAAAACGCATCATCCAATCGGATTGATACAGTCGGTGCTCACGAATAAGGGGAGGGCGCTTCAAAGGCAAAATAGCGCTGGCGTCCGGAATGGGGCTGAACGCCGAATAATAAACCCGCTTCAGGCGGTAGCGATCATATAATCGGCATGCGCTGCCAATGATGTCGCGATCATTTGCGCTGTCCGCTCCCACGATCATCTGCGTAGACTGGCCCGCAGGCGCAAATTTGGGCGCTGATCGATAACGCTTCCGGGCATCCTGCCCGTCTTCAATCGCGCTTTTCAGATCGCCCATCGCCCCGGCAATGCGCGGACCCGACTTTTCAGGTGCCAGCCGCTTAAGGCCGCTTTCAGTAGGAAGCTCCACATTGATGGACAGTCGATCGGCGTACAGCCCCGCCTGTCGCACCAATGCGGGATCAGCATCGGGGATGGTCTTGAGATGAATATATCCACGAAAATGATGGTCTTCGCGTAGCTGACGTACAACTTCGACCATCTGCTCCATGGTATAATCCGACGACCGGATTATCCCGGATGAAAGAAACAATCCTTCGATATAGTTACGGCGGTAGAAGGATAGGGTAAGATTGACAACTTCGGCGACTGTAAAACGCGCTCGCCGGACGTTAGAGCTTTTACGATTAATGCAATAATGACAATCGAAGATACAGCTGTTGGTCAGCAATATTTTTAGTAGTGAAATGCACCGTCCATCGGGCGCGTAAGCATGGCAGATGCCCATTCCGCCGTCGGTCGATCCCAGACCTTTACCATCTCGCGACGATCGCTTCGACGTGCCCGAAGAGGCGCAGGATGCATCATATTTTGCGGCATCCGCGAGGATCGCAAGTTTCTCCCGAGTATCAAGCTGCGCCATCCGTTCCTTATATGTTCCTGAACGGCATATGGCAACGTCTATCCCAGGTGAAGCACGAGAAGCAGCGCAACAAAAACCAGATATAAAAAGCCCATCGCCGCAAGCAGCCGGCGGGATACGACGCCGCGGCCAAAGGCAACGAACATGATCGCCACCGCCATTGCGGTCACGCCGGCGGCAAGGATCAGGGGAGCGTCAAGGAGCCACGGCGTCCAGAACAAGGCGAACGCGGTGGGAATGGTGGTTTGGATCATCATGGCGCCGGAAATATTGGCGAGGGCCAGACGATATTTGCCTTGCCGGACCCAGATGATCGCATTCATCGTTTCGGGCAGTTCCGTAGCGATCGGGCTCAACAGTAATGCCAATAATTGAGGCGGCAGGCCCAGGGCAGGGCCCAACGCCTCCAGCTGCGAGACGAACAGGCGCGAGGCAATGAAGATGACCGCGAGCGCAAGCAGCGTCTGAAAAAGTGCGATGCCCGTGCCCGGAACGGGGCTGGTCGGCGCGAACGTCAAAGCTTCCGTTTCACCTTCGTCGGCGGCCGCGTCGCCCGTCATTTCCTTGCGGACATACAGAGCATAAGCCCCGAGAAAGACCAGGCCCAGCCACGGCTTCCAGACGAAGGCAATCAGGCCCAGCGTAATCTTCGCCGCGAACAGAGTGAGAAACCAGCCTTGATCGCGCGCGAGGTGTCGAAAGCAGCGGCAGTTTTCGGGCGTCTTGGCGAGATTTTGCCGTTTGGCCAACAGCACGATGCCTACGGTGGCATAGCCGATCGTCGCGAGAGCCAGTGGGCCGCCGAGCGCGGCGCCCACGCCGAGCGCCTTCGTTGCCGCATTGGCGCCGAAGGCAACCGCGACCAGCGTGACGACACTTTCCGGAAGTGCGGTGCCGAATGCCGCTAGGATCGAGCCCGTCGCCTTTTGGCCGACAGCAAGCTTGCGCCCGACCCATTCGACCCCGTTTACGAACAATTCGCACGAGAAATAGATGGCAATTGCCGATCCAATGAGCAGCGCCAAATGCAGATATAGGGCGGGCATTTAAACATCCCGGGCCGAGGGAGACATGCATGAACCGGCAATGTGCCGACCCGGGCACCCGCCGATCCATGGTCTCGCCAAGCGCTAGCTGTTTCCGCCACGGCCTGGGGCCGAGCATGTTGACGGAAACCCCGCTGGTGCGGGCGGCTACTCCCCAAGGGAAGGCGCACTCTGGCAGACGGATCGCAAAACGTCAAATATTGGCAAAGGCTGTCGCGAGCTTATTCCCCTGCTGAGCCGAAGCCATATTTGGACAGCAGCGTCTGAGCCCGCGCGCTTCGCAGGAACTGAGCAAGCCTCCCTGCGGTCTCGATGCGGACGTTGTCCCTGGAGGTGGTGACGACCGTCATGCCATAGATGATCTGCTCCGATAATCTGGCAGCAACCGGCACTTTCACAACGCTCGGATCGGCTTTGGTCGTTCGGCTGCTGCAATAGCCTATTGAAACGTCAACATTCCGGCTGATCATGCCGTCAGCTGCATTGCCGGCCTTCGCAGCGGCCGGTTCCTCAATGCGGCTGCCCACGATCGCTTTTGCCTTGCCCTTTAGCACTGCCGTCGCGCCCGGACGCACCGCATCGGCATTCGCGAAAAACCGCTGCGCATAGTCGCCGCCCGGATCGGCACCCGGGGTCGAGGTTCCGATGCGCACCTTTGGATCGAGCAGCCGATCCAGAAGATTATCGCGTGTGAGACCGACCTGCGGCAGGGCCGATACGCATAGGCTATTGCGGGCGAACGCCGCGACCGGCCCGGCAAGTCCTTCGTCTCTGAGCCGCTGTGGATGTTCCATGTTCGCGGACACGAAAAGGTCGACCTTGCTTCCTGCCTCGATCTGCTCGCGCAGGAGACCGGCAGGTCCGGTTCGCAGGGTTACCGGTTCGCCGGTTTCGGCGGTGTAGGCGTCGAGCATGGCCCGGAGAACCCCGGTGGCGCTACCAGCGGCATAGACGACCAGAGGCGGAGCGACCGGCACGGCAGGAGCGGCGCTCACCGACATCGTCGACGCGGCGACCAGCAGGGCCCGGATCACAATGCCACCTGCAGCGATAGGCGGACGTTGCGCGGCGCGCCCAGCGTTCCCGTTCCATTATCGACGCTATTGTAGCCGTTTTGGCCGGTCGGCGAGACGTTCGCCCAATAGCGTTCGTCGAAGAGGTTATTGACTGTTAGGCGCAGCGCCATGGCCTGTTCGCCGACCTTGACCTGGTATCGCAGGCCGACGTCGAGCAAGGTGTAGGGATCGACAGACTGCGTATTTCGAAAATCGGTCGGGCGGCGGCTCACGTGACTCACGTCGGCGGTGACCGTAACCTCCCGCCACATTGGCAGGCGATACTCGGCGAGCAGGTTCAAGGACCGCTTCGGCAGCCCCAGGATCTGGCGATCGCTCGTCTCGGCGGAGCCGGTGTCGAACAGCTTGGCATCCAGCAGTGCGACACCGCCGAACAGGTTCAAATTTTCTCCGACGCGTCCGTTGACGGTGAGTTCCGCGCCTCGATTGTGCTGACGGCCGCGCGCCGCGAAGACATTTTCCTTGCCAACGAACGCGTATGGGCGGCGGATCTTATATAGGGCGAGGACCAGCCGGATGCGGTCGAGATCGACCTTGTATCCCGCCTCCCACTGCGTGCTTCGATAGGGCGCCAATGTCTCTCCAGCGTTGGCGGCGCCCGTAGGCGCGGCGTCGCCTTGCTGGAGGCTGCTGGCATAGGTCAAATAGGCGGTCATCCGGTCTTGCGGCTTGAAGATGATGCTGGCGGCCGGGCTCAGCCCATCGTCACTGTAGCGTGACGTCACGGCACCGCTGCGGTTAATGTTGCGGGCAGTGATCCAGCTCTGGCTCAATGCGGCCTGCAACGAGAATTGATCGGTCAGCGAGACAGTGTCGCCGATGCTCAGCGCCTGCTGACGGGTGGTCTGGGATCGATATCGATCGCGGAAGTCGGGGAGGGCGGGTTCGCCGAATGCGACAGGTGCCGCAAGGTTGGCCGTGCCGAGCGTGATCGCACCGGTCCGGAAGGGCGTGTAGCGCTGCCACGTGAAGCCCGTGGTACCGATGGAAATCTCGTGACGCAGTCCCGCAGCGTATATGGTCCCGCGCAGCGCCGCGACGTTGCTCACCACGCGGTCGAAGCTGAAGGTCGTGTTCACTGTCGTCGCTCGATACGTGCCGTTCGGACTGGTGACAGTGAGAGTCGGCACGGTCGATGCGCGGTCGTTGCTCATCGCCAACACGCCCGCCATCAACTCCCACCCATCGCCCAGACCCTGGAACAGCCGGCCGCTCGCAAGCTTGGTCATATTGTCGTCTCCCGCCCAACCAAGCCCATACCCCTCGCGGCGGGGATCGAGATCCTTCGGAAACGGCACGCCGGCGGCGAAGGCGAAGTTCCCTGGAAAGCCCGTGGCGGTGTAGCGGTAGTAGCTGGCGTTCAACTCGACTCGCGTGCGAGCGGCAGGTTGGATGTCGATGGCGGCGCTCGCGAGCTTGCGGCGCAGATTGCTCACGTCGGCGAAGGTCTGTCCGTCCTGACTGAGCAGGTTCACACGCGCCGCAATCAGGCCGGTGCGGCGACTGAGGTCGACCTGCGCGAGGATGTTGCCGTCGCTGGTGTAGCCGAACTTCAGAGCGGAAAGCGCTCGTTCCGTCGGCCGCTTCAGGACGTAGTTGAATGTTCCGGCCGGGCTCGCCGGACCGTAGAAGGCGCCCGCCAGCCCGTTGAGAACTTCGATCCTGTCAAACTGCTCGATCGCATAATCGGTCGTCGCCGCGATGTTCAAACCGTCGATCCGGGTATTCTGTACGACGCCGGCTTGAAGACCGCGCGACTGCGGGCGGATGTTTTCGCCCTGGACGGAAGGGATATAGCGGAACAGCTCGCGAACGTTCTGCAACTGCTGGTTTTCGGCGAGGTTCACCGGCACGACGCTGATCGAGTAGGGCGTATCGAGCAGCCGACGCGAACCGAGCGGGCCGACGTCCACCCGCTCGGTGCGATAGGTGTCGCCCGATGCGGGCAAAAGGCCGTTGACGACGATGTCGGGTGCGTCGGCCTGCTCTTGGGCCGCGGCAAGAGCAGGAGCGCCGGCGACCACGGTAACGGTGCCGACGGCCCAGAAAGTGCGATTCATCATCCGATCACTATATACGGACGGATATAGTCTGGAAGTGTTTGCTTGAACGCCATGGCGTGAGCACCACACTCGAAACCGAGGCCCGAGCCGCTTTCTGTTTGGCTCTGGCCCATCGAGGCTTGGCACGTCACTGTATCGCTCGCTCCGAGCGCGTCGACGCACAACGAATGAGGCGCCATCTTGATATGGGGTAGGCTGGCGTGGCCGAGACGTCTCGTTAGTATCGAGGCTGGCAAATATCCCAACCTGATAATATATATTATGTTAAATTAGGATTTGGTCTCGGACGTGCTTACCGGTTCTGCGCCTTTCGGGCTTAGCATCAGCGTTCGACCTTCCACCCGCCATGAACCAAGGCGCGAGAGAAAATTCATGCCGAGGACGTCGGTGTTCCCGAACTGCTCCGACACGACGACGCGGAGGTCGCGCGCGTCGATCGAACCGATCACGAGCCGGTCCACACTTGATGTCTTTGCCATCACCATGCCGTTGGCGGTGTCGAGCTGCACCGGAAACGGGCTTTGCTCCAGATCCAGCCCGGCCGCTTTTGCCGTGTCCAAGCTTAGCGAGGTCGTCGTTGCGCCGCTGTCGACCAGCATGCGACGCGAGACGCCGTTAATGGACCCCGTCGCCCAGAAATGACCGTCGGCCGCCATCTCCAGGCGCACCATCCCGCCGGTGACCTGCTGTTCATCATCACGGAACAGCGATGCGACGCGCGACCAGATGTCGCCGGGCATGCTTTTGCTCGCGCCCACGATCAGGAACAATATGAGGAAGATCGCGAACCATATGCCGGCCAGTCCGAGCGCTTTGCGCCACGGCATGCGCCGGGCGAGCAAAGCGGACAATGGCAGTATCAAGGCCAGCAGATAGAAAGCGATATCAGGGCCAGTCCCGCTCATAAAAGAGCCGCCTGAAGGCCGTCGAAGCCCGGCTCGACCCCCTTCGGAAGCTCGGCCGCCAAGGTGGCATAGTCCATGGACTGATCCATATGGGTCAGGATGGCTCGCTTGGGACTGACCCGATCGACCGCCGCAAGCGTGGTCGCGAGATCCGCATGCGTTGGATGCGGCGCGTGTCGCAATGCGTCGACAATCCAGAGATCGACTCCTCTGAACAGATTCTGCATATCATCGGTAAGATTATGAAAATCCGTGGAATACGCAGCGGACGCTTGTGCGACATCGAAGCGAAACCCTGCCGAGGTTATGCCACCATGGGGCTGGTCGACGGTGCGCACACGGATGTCGCCAACCACGATATCGTCGTCCAGCACGTGAAGCCTGGCCGTGGGCGGATAGCCACCGCGCCCATGGAAAACATATCCGAACCGCGTCTCCAGCAAATCATGCGTCCGCTGGCGGGCATAGCCCGGAACAGGCATGTGGGTCAGGTGAAAGACCTGACGCAGATCGTCGATGCCATGCGTATGATCGGCATGTTCGTGCGTCCACAACACCGCATCAACGACACCGACATTGGCGGCGAGCAGTTGCTCGCGCATATCCGGCCCAGTGTCTACGAGGATGGTGGTGGTGGTGCTCTGTACCAGGATAGCCGCGCGTGTCCGCCGGTTGCGCGGATCGCTCGGATCGCATGCGCCCCAATCCCCACCGATCCGCGGCACACCCGATGAGGTGCCGCAGCCCAGGATTGTTAGCTTCACGCCTGCGCTTTCGTAAATAACCTCAGGAAATTATTGGCTGTCTGTGCGGTGAGATCGGCAACATCTGCCCCTCGCAGATTGGCGATGAAGGCGGCGGTATCGGCGACAAACGCGGGCTCGCCCACCTTGCCGCGATGGGGCACGGGGGCAAGGAACGGCGCATCCGTCTCGATCAGCATACGATCGATCGGGAGCCGCGATACGGTCTCCTGCAAGTCGCGCGCATTCTTGAACGTCACGATGCCTGCGATCGAGATGTAAAGGCCGAGTTTCAGCATGTCTTCCGCGAAACCGGCGCTGGCCGTGAAGCAATGAATCAGGGCAGGAAAGGCCCCCTTCCCCATTTCGTCCGCGATGATCGCCGCTGTGTCAGCTTCGGCTTCGCGCGTGTGCACGATCAAGGGCAGCCCGGTTTCGCGCGCTGCGGCGATATGCGCCCGAAAGCTGCGGCGCTGTTGAGTGCGATCCGAATGATCGTAGAAATAGTCCAGGCCGGTCTCGCCGATCCCGATGACTTTGGGATGCTGCGCGGCCTCAATCAGCTTGGCTGCATCCACGTCCGGATGCTCGTCCGCCTCGTGCGGGTGGATGCCGACCGATGCCCAGACATCGGGTTCTCGCTCCGCGGTGGCGATGATGTCCCCCCACTCGCGCTCACGCGTCGAAATGTTCAGCATGCCGGTCACACCGCGCGCCCGTGCGCGCGCCAATACGGCCGCCTGCTCCTCGACGAGGCCCTTATAATTGAGGTGGCAGTGGCTATCGATCAGCATCAGGCCGGCTCAACCCATCGCGGGAACACGCCCTGAGGCGCCGGCAAAAGCGTGCCAGGAACGATCGGTTGACGCAATGCGCTGAAATCCCGCGCCGTTGCATCCTGTCCAAGGAGGTCGAGCAGCTCATCCGCACTTTTCGGGATGGCCCAGCGGGCGAGGATCGCAAGGATCCGAACCGCCTCCGCGGTCCAGTATAGCACGCCATCCGCCATCGCCGGATCTTCCTTGCGTAGCGACCAGGGCGCCATATCGGCAAAATACCGATTGGCGAGCGCCACACCGTCCCAAACGATCTCCAGCGCGCGATTAAGGGCGAGATCCTCCATCGCAGCGTCAACGCGATCCAGCAGCGCCGCCAATCCGAGCTGATCATCCGCCGGGCCTGGTTCCGGCACGATACCGCCGGCGTTTTTCGCGATGATCGACAGGCATCGTTGCGCGAGATTACCCAAGCCGTTGGCAAGATCGGCATTGCACCGGGTGACGATCGCGTCATGGCTATAGCTGCCGTCCTGCCCGAAGCTGACTTCACGCAGCAGGAAATAGCGCAACTGGTCGACGCCATAAGTCGTGGCCATATCGATCGGATCGACAACGTTGCCGACCGACTTGGACATCTTCTCGCCCTTGTTGAGCAGAAAGCCATGACCGAACACCTGCTTCGGCAGCGGCAGCCCGGCGGACATCAGAAAGGCGGGCCAATATATGGCGTGAAACCGCACGATATCTTTGCCGATGATATGCAGATCGGCTGGCCAGCGGGCAAACCCCGCACCGCCTTCGCCCGGATAGCCAGCGCCCGTCAGGTAGTTCGTCAGCGCATCGACCCAGACATACATGACATGGCCGGGCGCATCCGGCACCGGCACCCCCCAATCGAAGCTGGTGCGTGAGATCGACAGGTCCGAAAGTCCGCCGCGAACGAAACTTGTTACCTCGTTGCGGCGTCCTTCCGGACGGATGAAATCAGGATGCGCCTCATAGTGGGCCAGAAGACGGTCGGCATAGGCCGACAGACGGAAGAACCAGCTCTCCTCTACCGTCCATTCCACCGGTGTGCCTTGCGGCGAAAGCTTTGCGCCGCCGTCCCCCTCGATCAGTTCCTTTTCGTCGTAAAAGGCTTCGTCGCGAACCGAATACCAGCCCTCGTAACGGCCGAGATAAATATCGCCATTGGCCTGCATCGCCCGCCAGATTGCCTGGCTGGCGGCATAATGATCGGGCTCGGTCGTACGGATGAAGCGATCGAACGAAATATTGAGAGCGTCGTCCATCGCCCGAAAATACCCCGACATTTCGTCGGCGAGGGCTTTAGGCGTGAGATCGCGTGCCTTGGCAGCCTGCGCCATTTTCAGGCCATGCTCGTCCGTTCCCGTCATGAAGAAGACGTCACGCCCCTGCATCCGCCGGTAACGCGCGATGGCATCGGCGGCGATCGCCTCATAGGCATGGCCGATATGTGGTCGACCATTGGGATAAGAAATTGCGGTGGTGATATAGAAAGGCTCGGCCATAGCTCAGCCTTTAGCGGGAGGCTCCGCCTGAGCAAGCTTCGCGACGAGCCCGGCGATCTCGACCACGGTCAATTGCGGGTCGAGCGACTGGCGCACTGCGCGGTCCGCGATATCGCGCGCCTGACGCCAGAGGGCGACGGTGGCGCCCATATCCGCCCTGCCCGCACGTGCCGCGCGCGCAATCCGCGACGGTGCCCGCTCCAGAAATGCCTCATAGCGCGGCTGCGCGCTCTTTGTGGCCAGCGTACGCCCCAACGCGGTACGCAGCGCGTTGCTGGCGTCGCCGCGCGCTGCCAGCGTGTCGATCGCCTGGTCCAGGGCGGCTATATCCAGCCCGGCGAAGCGCAGCGCATTGCCTGGCACGCCTGCCGCGACCCGTACGAGACTGTCGATCTCGCTTGTTTCGGCTTCCGGCAGTTCGCGCTGCAGGACGACACGAACTTGCGCATCGTCCAGCGGACCGAAGCGCAACATGCGGCAGCGCGAGCGGATGGTCGGCAACAACCGCCCCGGCGCATGACTGACGAGCAGGAAGATCGTCCCGGCTGGCGGTTCCTCAAGATTCTTGAGCAGGGCGTTGGCGCCGCCTCGCTCCATATCGTCGATCGCGTCGATAACGACCACGCGGCGAGAGGAGAGACTGGGCGTCGTAGCAAAGAGCGGCTGCAGGCTTCGCACCTGATCGACCGTGATGGATCGCGCCAGATCCTCAGAGTTGGCGCGCGGTAATCGCTGTAAGATTTTGAAATCCGGGTGTGACCCCGCTTGCAGCAAAGATGCTACCGGATGTGTTTCCGGGACGTCGAAGCCGTTATAGGACGGGCTTGGCCCCGCTGCCCTTGCCAGCAACCATCGTGCAGCGGCATGCGCGATCGTCGCCTTGCCGACGCCCTGCGGCCCCGCCAGCAACCACGCGTGGTGCAACCGATCGGAACGCGCCGCGTCCACGAACGCCGCGATCGCCTCGTCATGGCCCACGATCACCGCGACGTGCTCGCCATATCGGCCTGCCAGAGGCTCACAGCAGATCCTCGAGTTGCGCGAGCAATGCCTGGGTTACCGCCTCGGCGCTGCCGCGCGCTTCCACGATACGCCACCGTGCCGGTTCCGCCTCGGCCAGAAGTCGGAACGCGGTGGTGACACGGCGATGATAGTCCGCATCGCGCTTGCCGAAGCGGTCTGGCCGGCCGGCGTCGCGCGCCGCTTCACGCGCCATGGCAACCGCTTCAGGAAGCGTCAGCAGCAAGGTGCGATCCGGTAACAGCCCATTGCTTCCAATAGCATGCACGGCGCGGATGGCATCGGCGCCCAGCCCGTCCGCACCGCCCTGATAAGCGATCGAACTGTCCAGAAACCGATCGCATATCACCCATGTGCCGGCATCCAGCGCCGGCTGGATCGTCTTGTCGACATGGTCGGCGCGCGCCGCAGCGAACAGCAGCGCCTCGGCCCGCGGACCCCAGCGATCTGCGCTCCCTTCCAACAGCAAGGCGCGGATCGCTTCGGCGCCAGCGCTGCCGCCGGGCTCGCGCGTTTCGATCACATCCACGCCGCGTGCCCGCAAAGCCGCCGCCAGCGCGCGCGCCTGCGTCGATTTGCCGACCCCTTCCCCGCCTTCCAGGCTGAGGAAGCGGCCGCGCGCGCCTTGGCTCATGCCATTCCGAGGAGCCGGCGCAACCCAGCCCAAACGCGATCGAAGAAGCCGGCCTCACCGACATCGGTCGCTGCGACCAAGGGCATCACCTGCGGCGGACCATCCGGGGTCCGCACAATCAGGTCGGCAATATGCGTACCGGCCTTGAACGGCGCCTTGATCGGGCCGTCATAAGCGACCGAAACTTTCATGTCGGAGCCCATGCCCGCCGGCAACGTCACCGCCAGATCGCGCGGGGCGACCAGACCGACCTCTCGCGCATTACCCAGCTGTACTGGCGCCGTCGCAACCTGCTTGCCCTTGGGAAACAGTGGCTTGGCCTGCCAGGCATGCAGCCCCCAGTTCATGAACGCGACCGACTGTTCGATCCGTTGATTGAACGATGTCAGGCCAGACAGCACCATGACCAGGCGTCGCCCGTTTTGCTCAGCCGATCCAGTGAAGGAATAACCCGATTCCTCGGTATGCCCAGTCTTCAGACCGTCGGCGCCAGCCACACGCCCCAGCAGCGGATCGCGATTGGCCTGGGTGATGTCCGCCCCTGTTCCCAGGGTCTTGCCCCAGGTGAAGTTCGTGCGGCTGTAGAATTGTTTGTACAGGGTCGGGAAGTTCTGGATCGTCGCGGTGGCCAAGGTCGTCAGATCGCGCGCCGTGACATACGTCACTCCGCCATCCGGCCAGCCGTTCGACGTGCCGAAATGGCTGTTCTTCAGCCCCAGTTCCTGCGCGCGTCGGTTCATCAGCGCGACGAAGGCAGGTTCGGTCCCGGAAATATGTTCGGCCAGGACGACGCAGGCATCGTTGCCGGACAAGGTGATGATGCCCAGCAGCAGATTGGCGATGGAGACTTGCTCGCCGGCAGACAGGAACATGGTCGATCCCGCCGCCGGGCCATGCCACTTACGCCACGTCTCCGGGTTCACCGTCGCCATGTCGGTCAGCTTCAGATCGCCCTTCTTGATCATATCAAAGGCGACATACACCGTCATCATCTTGGCAAGCGATGCCGGCGGAATGCGCTGATCGGCATTCTTCGAATATAGAACGGCGCCGGACGACAGGTCCTTCATGAACGCCACCGTCGCCGGCGTATCGAACGGCGGTGCCGCCGCCTCGCTGGGCAGCGCCATGAGCGCAGTAGCGGCAAGAGCAAAAGCGGTGAAACGAAGACGCGTCATGGTGATCCCGTGATGATTTTGCATGTGATAGCGCCCGCCGCCGGGCCGCGCCAAGCCTCTATCTGGCCACGGCGTCCGAAAGCACCCCCACCGACATCGCATAGAAGTTGGAGCAATTATAATCGAGGATCGAGCTGTAGTTGGTCGTCAGCAGATAGGCAGGCATGCCGGGGCCGTCCGGTTCCAACAGGCGGGCCAGTTCATTATCGGCAGGCGCCGGAAATCCGGTGATCACCACTCCCTTGGCACGCCATTCCGCGGTGGTGAGCCATTTGCTCAGGCGCGCATGGACGCGCGGGCAGCGAGGCGAAACGAGCGGGGTACGCACGGCGGCGCGGTCGAAATTGGCGGGCAAAGTGGCAGCGACGCCCCATGGTGTGCCGGGCTTCCACCCCGCCTCGCGCAGATAGGCGGCAATCGAAGCCAGCGCATCGGCCTTGTTGGTCCAGATGTCGGCCTTGCCGTCCCCGTCGCCATCGGCCGCGATCCGGAGATACACGCTCGGCAGGAATTGCGGATAACCGGTCGCACCGGCCCAGCTTCCTTTCATTTCCGCACGGGTGAAGCCTTTATCGATCAGTTTCAGCGTCGCGATCAGCTCGGCAGTAAACAGCTCCCGCCGGCGGCCTTCGAACGCCAGGGTCGCGAAGGAACGGATCAGATCGAAGTTTCCGGTGTAAACGCCATAGCCGGTCTCCAGCCCGAATATGGACAAGGTGACCTTTCCGGCCACCCCGGTGCGTGCCTCATTGCGGGCGAGCTGCGCGCTCAAGGTCTGATAAAGCGTGCGGCCTTTGTCGATGTGCGCCTGATCGACATGACTGCGCCGATAGGCAGCAAATTCCATCGGCCCGGGCGGCCCTGAATTCAGCGTGCCGCCGGGTTGCGCGCGGTCCAGGCGAATCACGCGGGGATTGAAGGTAAGCCCGGCCGTTTCGCGATCGAACGTCGCGGGCCTCACCCCTTCGGCAATCGCGCGTGATCGCAAGCCGGCAATGAAGCTGGTGAAAGCTGCATCTTGTGCCGAACCGGGATCGGAATCCGTGGCGTTGGACGTCGGCGTAACCGGAACGGTCTGGGCGACGACAGGCGCCGCGGAGAGGGCGAGGACAAATGCGGATAAGCGAAGTGACAACATCATGCCCTGCCCTGCCACACTCGACGGCATATCGAAAACCCCGTTAAAGATGCGCGGAGTGCTTGCGCCGACGCGCCGCCGCCCCGATAAGCGCGCGCTTGGACAGGTGGCCGAGTGGTTTAAGGCAGCGGTCTTGAAAACCGCCGTGCGGGTAACCGTACCGTGGGTTCGAATCCCACCCTGTCCGCCAATGGAGTTCTGGTTTGGCCTACATCCTCTACCGCTCTTCGGCGCTAGAGGTTCGGCATATCCCGGCGGGGGATGGCCGACGCCAGGTGGTGACCTTCGATTCCTATCACGAGCAGCCGGGCGTCGATCGGCCTGGTTTCGGCGAGACCTTCTTTCGGAGTGAGGGGGTCAGTGCCATTCATGTGATGACGCATGGCAACGACTGGTTCCAACATATCGAGATCCCTCAAGTTCTTGCCATCGTCAAAGAGGTCTGCGGCCCAGCGGAGCGCCTGCTCAGTTATGGGTCGAGCATGGGCGGCTATGCCGCGCTTCGTTTTGCCGCAGCCATTGGCGCCACGTCGGCGCTGGCCTTGTCGCCCCAATATTCCCTGAACCCGCGCAAAGCCGCCTTCGAAACGCGCTGGGCGTCGGATCGTCGACGTATCCGTTTCATCGATGCCCTCGAAGCACCGATCGATGCCGTTCCGCTGATGGTGGTTGCCTATGATCCGACGCTTCCTGCCGACCTTGAGCATGTGCAGTGCCTCGCTCGAGAAATCCCGTTGGCCGCTGTGCCTCTCCCCTTTGCGGGCCACCCCGTCGGGCCTTTCCTGCAGGATGTGGGGCTGCTGCAAGAGACGGTATTGGACGTGCTCGACGGGCGGTTCGACGCCGAACATTGCCGTGTGACCGCGCGCGGGCGGGCGCGTCGATCCCCCCACTGGCTCGCCAACCTGGCCGAACACCACCCCCGCGCGTCAGGCGGCCGCGACATCGCCCTTGCCCGTCGCGCGATTGCGTTGGCCCCGGACCGACCAAACCTGCACGACATCCTGGCCCGCCGGCTTGCGACGGCGGGCCGCTATGCGGAGGCGATTGAGGCGCATCAGAACGCGATCGCGATCGAGCCGATCGTCGATTATCTATGGGGGCTGAGCAAGACGCTCGTCGCGGCCGGGGACGCCGCGGCGGCCCTCGACGTGGCAGAGCGGATTCGGCAACTCGCGCCAACCGTCGCCGGCTACCACGCCTGGAGCGCAAAGCTGTACGAAGCGCAAGCCAGGCATCAGGACGCCTTGAACGCGATTGAAGAAGCGATCCGCCATGATCGGAGCAACCTGCGCTACCGATCGATGGCCCTCACCTTGCGATCCCAGTTACAGCTCCGGCGAATCCGCGCTCTGTTCAGGCGCTGAGGGGGTCGCGTCACGGCGCCGTTTGGCGAGCACGGCGAATGGCCATGCCAGCACCAACCCGATCACGATCGCTATTACATCCGCGAACCAATCGTCCCACTCGGCATCGCGGTGGATGAAGGGCACCGCCTGGCTGATCTCAATGAATGCGCCGAAAGCGGCAAGCAGCGCGAACAGGGGCAGCACGGCGAGCCGGGGATAGGCCGCACGCGCCAGGAACGTGATCGTGAAGAAGGCCAACATGTGGTTCAATTTGTCCCACGCGGCAATGTGCGGCGCCTCTGCGCCGGGCAAGATCGCTGACACGTAGGCGATGAGGACGGCCAGCCAAAAGGCGAAGACGAACATACGTCGTAATGCGGACATTTTGGCGCCATGCCCTTTCGCTGCGGCCGGGTAAACCCAGGCAATTGCTCGATCCGCCGAGCATGTGCAAAGGACGCGCATGACCCAATCGAATGAGCTTGATCGCCTGATTGCCGCGGCGCGAAGCTGGGCGCCGGCACGGATGGCGCTGGCTACGGTGATCGCGACCTGGGGCTCGGCGCCACGCCCGCGCGGCAGCCACATGCTCGTTCACGAAGATGGGCGGTTTGAAGGTTCCGTTTCAGGCGGATGTGTCGAAGGTGCGGTGTTGCAGGCCGCGGCCGAAACGATCCTCGATCGGCAAACCCGCCATCTGGAATATGGCGTTGCGGACGACAGTGCATGGGCGGTCGGCTTGCCGTGCGGTGGACAGATCGAAGTATTGGTGCAGCCGCTCGGTGAGGACGGTTTTCACACGGAGCTTATCGAGGTGATAGCAGAAGCGCGCGCTGCCGGCAGGACGCTGCCGCTTACAACGGAGCTCGCAAGCGGCGACACACGGGTTGGCGATGAGCCGGGCGCAGGTCGCTTCGTCAATCGCTATGCCCCACCCCGCCGCCTGCTGATCGTCGGCGCGGTGCAGATTGCCCAATCCCTGGCATCATTCGCGCGCGGTCTGGATGTCGTTCCCACTCTGATCGATCCACGCGGTCGGTTCCTGACAGAGGAACGCTTCCCGGAGACCGCGCTGGATGATCGTTGGCCGGATGAGGCCATAGCGGCACTGAATCCCGATGACGCGACCGCGATCATCACGCTCAGCCACGATCCCAAGATTGATGATCCGGCTTTGATGGCCGCTCTGCGCTCACCGGCAGGCTATATCGCGGCGCTGGGCTCGCGGCGCAGCCACGCGAAGCGCATTGAACGGCTGAGCGCTGCCGGTTTCGCCGAAGCCGATCTGCAGCGGATTGATGCCCCCGCGGGCTTGGCGATCGGGGCGCAGGGGCCAGCCGAAATCGCATTATCGATCGCGGCCGGAATGATCCAGGCGTTCCGGCGTTAGCCGGAACGCCTGTGTCGATTACTTCTTGCCGAGCGAAAGGCCGCCGAAGCGCTTGTTGAAGCGCGCAACCTGACCGCCCTGATCCAGCATATGCTGCTTACCGCCGGTCCAGGCCGGGTGCACGGTCGGATCAATATCGAGCTGGATCGTGTCGCCTTCCTTGCCCCAGGTGGAGCGGGTTTCGAACACGGTGCCGTCGGTCATCTGGACCTTGATGGCATGATAATCGGGATGGATATTCTTCTTCATATGACAAATTCCTGAAATGGCTGGTTTCCGACCAGCCGGAGGAAGCGCGCCCTTAACGGGTATGCACGGAAAATGGAAGGCTTAAGCCGCCTTCGGCGGATCGGCGATCATGGCGGTGAAATTCGCCTGCGCGACCACCTTACCCTCGATAAGGGCCCGGCCGGCGAATTTGCAGACCGTCGCCCGCTTCTGGACGAATTCAACCTCCAGCCGTAGCAAGACGCCGGGTTCCACCGGAGCCCGGAACTTCGCTTCATCGATCGCCATGAAATAGACGAGCTTCCCGGATCCCGCGAGGCCCAGGCTTTCAACGGCAAGAACGCCTGCGGCCTGCGCGAGCGCCTCGACGATCAGAACGCCCGGCATGATCGGGCGGCCTGGAAAGTGGCCCTGGAAAAAGCCCTCGTTGATCGTGACCGCCTTGATCGCCGCGATGCGCTGGTCGATGACCAGCTCCTCGACGCGATCAACCAGCAGCATGGGATAACGGTGCGGCAGTGCCGCCATGACACGCCCGATATCGAGCGGGCCGAGCACTGCCGCGTCCGTCATTTAGCGGCCGCCGCCTGCCGCCGGCGCTGCTTGCTGCTGCGGCAGCGCGATGCTGGGGTTCGGGAAAGACGCATCCAGGCGCTGGATCACTAGCGCGGTCACGTCGCCCGACGGATCAGCCGCAAGCACCGAACCCTTGGGGACGACCACGTCCGCCTTGCGCTCAACCCGGATCTGCTCGGCGATCGGGCCGACCTTGTCGACGATCTGCGACTGGACGTAGCGGCCAACCGTCTGAACTTCCTGGTCCAGTTGGTTCAGCGCTTCCTGGGCGGCCTGCGCCCGCTCACCGGCCTGATTGGCGGCAGTCACAGCGGCCTGTGCCGGCTGAACGCCTGGCTTGGCGGCTGCACGGATCGCATTGACCTGCGTCTGGTAGCTCTGGGCGGCGGTGGTGAACGCCGTGTTCCGCTGCTGCAGCTGCGTGTCATACTTCGCGTGAAGCTGCGTGTTACCGCTCTTCGCCGCGGCGGAATCACTGAACACGCGGCCGAAATCAACCGTCAGCACGGTGCCTGCGGCAAACGCAGGGGCGGAAGCGGCGGCGAGCAACGCGGCGGCCGCTGACAGCTTGAGCAAGGTCTTCATCAGAATTGGGTTCCTACGTTGAAAGTAAACAACTTGGTATCGTCGCCCTTACGCTTGACCAGGGCCTTGGCCACATCGATTCGGAACGGGCCAAAGGGCGAGTTCCAGTTCACACCGATACCCACCGATACGCGGGGCTTCCATGTGTCGCCAAGGAACAATTCCTTGAACGCGGAAGTTCTGCTGCCGTTGGGGGTAAGACCGGCTGGGCACGCTGCGCCTGGCGCTACGGTTTGGGAAGGCAGCGTGATCGTATCGGTTGAATTCGCATCGATACACGTACGCTGATTATTCGCATCCAGTTGTTCACGGAACTGCCCCGTGGGACCGGTATCGATCAGATTTGGCTTGGTAACACCGAATACCGATCCGATGTTCGCAAAGATGGACGGCCGGATGCCAAGTTCCTTGACGGCATTGCCCATCGGCAGCTGCGCCTCGAGCCTGCCGAAATAATATGCCCGTCCGCCCAGCGCATCATCTTGAACCGAGTTGCGAGCCGTGTTGAGCGTGCCGTCGCTGTTATAGGGTGCGCGGATGACGCGCGGCCCCAGTCCGCGAATGTCAAAGCCGGCAAATTCCGGCTGGCCGAGATAGAAGCGATCCGTCAGGCGGATCTTGTCGACGCCGAGCGCTTTACGACCCTCGAGCGAATAGACATAGCCGGCTTCGGCATTGGCCGAGACGGTGAAGCCAATGATATTCCAATATTTATGCCCTTCGGCCTTGGTGCGAATGTAGCGCACGCTACCGCCAAGCCCCGCCAGATCCTGGCTGATAAAGAAACGCTGACCCGATGTCGGGTGGACGCGATCGTTCAAGTTGTCGAACACAAGGCTATAACCGAGCGAAGAGGTCAGCCGCTTGCCGACGGCGTCGCACAGATAGCGTCCCGCGAGGAAAGGATCGCACTGCAAAGGAGAGTTCGGATCCAACGTCCCGCTAGCGCTGTAGCGCGAATAGAAGGTCGATTTATCGAGCGACACGTCGTCATTGCTCAGACCATAGCGCAGCGCGACCGTCCAGAATTCGGTCAGCGGCACGCCGGCGCGCACCTGGAAGCCGAGCGTTGACTCGTTATAGGTCGTGTTACGATCATTCTGATTATAACTGAACGAGTTATAATCGCGTCGGAAGATGTCGACGCCCAGTGCAATATTGTGATCGAACAGATAAGGCTCGGTAAAGCCCAGATTTACCGACTTCGAATAGATCGAATAGTCGACACCGGCGCGGACTTCCTGACCTTTGCCCATCAGGTTGGACTGCGCGATCTGCGCGCTCACGATGAACTTTTCCAGGCTCGAATAACCGGCCGAAACCTGCAGCGAACCGGTCGATTTCTCTTCCAAGTTCGTTTCCAGCACGACGCGATCGGGCGCGCTGCCCTGCTTCTGCTCGATCTCCATCTTATCCTGGAAAAAGCCCAGGCTCTGAATACGGTCACGCGACCGCTTCACGCGGAAGCCGTTAAACGCATCGCCTTCCGCCAAGCGGAATTCGCGCCGAACCACCTTGTCGCGGGTGATCGTGTTACCGTTGATGTTGACTGCTTCCACATAGACACGCGGCGCATCCGCGAGCTGGAATGTGATCGTCATCGTCTTCGCGTCTTTGTCGCGATCGAACTTGGGGCTGACGTCCGCGAACGCATAGCCCAGAATGCCGGCAGTCTCGGTCAGTCCATCAACCGTATCTTCAACGGTCTTGGCGTTGTACCATTGGCCGGCTTTGATCTTGACCAGATATTGCAAGGCTTCGGGCCGCAGATCGCGGATCGCGCTTTCCACCTTGGGCGCGCCGAATTTGTATCGATCGCCCTCGTCCACCACATAGGTGATGATGAAGTCGCGTTTGTCCGGGGTCAGCTCGGCGACCGCCGACACGACGTGGAAGTCGGCATAACCCTGCGTCAGGTAGAATTGGCGCATCTTCTGCTGGTCATAGGCCAGACGATCGGGATCGTAGCTCGTGCCGCTCGAGAAGATATGAAGCAAGCTCGCGGTCTTCGTGGCCATCTCGGCACGCAGACGGCTATCCTTGAAATGCTCGTTGCCGATGATGTTGATGCTGCGAACGCGCGATTTCGCGCCCTCATGGATCTCGAACACCACATCGACGCGATTCTGGTCGAGTAGCACCATCTTCGGTTCGACCGTTGCCGCATAGCGGCCCTGGCGCTTGTACAGTTCGATGATGCGCGCCACGTCGGCGCGGGCTTTGGAACGCGTGAAGATCTGGCGTGGCGCCAGCTTGATCTCCGGCCGGATCTTGTCTTCCTTGATCCGCTTGTTACCCTCCAGCACGATCCGGTTGATGACCGGATTTTCCCGCACCTGCAGGACGATATTGCCCGTATCCGCCCCGGCGATGGTCACGTCGGCGAACAATTCCGACGCGTAAAGGTCCTTCAGCGCCTGATCCAGCGTCTCGCGCGTGAACGGGTCACCCGGACGCAGCTTGACGTAGGAACGAACCGTGTCCGCCTCCAGCCGCTGATTACCCGTAACGTTGATCGAATGGATAATACCGGAGCCAGGCTGCGGAGTCGTCGCGGCTGGCGCGGCAGCCTCAGGAGCGACAGCGGGCGCCTGCGCAAACGCTGGCACGCCCGCCAGCATCGTGCCAATCAGCAATACGCTTGCCAGCCGGCCAGATGTACGTCGCCCGTCGCTGGTCATGAATTCCGTCACGCAACCCCGCCCTTCAACCAAGATGTGCTTTGAGCCAGGGCCCTCGGCCGGCGTTTCTCGCCCTGCCCTATCCCCGTCAGCCGATCAAGCCGGCAAGCTTCCGCCAGAGGCCGAAGGAGCCGAGATCGTTGATGGTAACGAACAGCATGAACCCGAGCAATAAAGCAAGCCCCGAACGAAACGCCCACTCCTGCGTCTGCGCCGGCAAGGGCCGGCGACGGACGCCTTCGATGAGATAAAAGAGGAGATGCCCGCCATCGAGGAGAGGGATTGGCAGAAGATTGATGAAGCCGAGATTAATCGAAATCAGCGCCATGAAACGGATGAAGGGCAGCCAGCCGAATGTCGCGACCTGGCCCGAAAATTGCGCGATCTTCAGCGGGCCGCCGAGTTCCTTGGCGGAACGCTCGCCACCAACGATCTGTCCGATCACATCCGCCATCGTTTGCAGGATGTTGCCGGTCTCGCGGAACGAGGCGGCCAGCGTGCCGGCGACCCCCTCCCGTTTTTGCACAGACCGGCCCGAAGCCACGCCCAGCAAACCGACATCGCCCTCATTTCCGGCCCCGTCGGAGAAGTGTTTGCGTTGCGGCTTCACGGGGATCGTAAGCAGGCGGCCATCACGCTGCACTTCCAACGCGAGGCGCTGGCCGGGCCGCAAGGCGATCATCTGCGCCATATCTTCAAAGTTCGAAACGGGTCGGCCGGCGACGCTGAGGATATGATCCCCTGGCCGCAGCCCGGCCGCCGCCGCGGCCGTACCTGGCACCACCTGAGCGATGGTAGCGGGCGTCTGGGGAACCCCGGTAACGCCGAAATATAATGTGAAGATCGCGATCGCAGCGACAAAGTTGGTCAGTGGGCCGGCTAGTACCACCAGGAAACGCTGCCACACCGGCTTGGCCTGTAAGGTCTGTGCCCGCTGCTCCGGTGGCAGCGCCAACCAGGCCGGATCCGGCGTGCTCGCCGGCCCCATGTCGCCGGCGAATTTGACATAGCCGCCGATCGGCAGTGCTGACACCTTCCAACGGGTACCGCGCTTGTCGGTCCAACCGAACAACTCGCGACCCATTCCGATCGAGAACATCTCCGCCTTCACGCCGAAGACGCGCCCCGCCAGATAATGCCCCAGCTCATGTACGAAAATGAGGGGGCCGATCGCGGCGATGAAGCACAGGATGGTTATCGCTAGCGTCAGCAAGTGGCTCATGCGGCCTTTCGTTCCAAAGCGTCTTCCGTGACGCGCCGTGCTTCTGCATCGATCAGAAGAGCCTCGTCGATTGTCGCAGGGGCGGTCGGCGCATAGCGCGCCAGAACTGTCTCGACGATGAAGGCGATGTCTAAAAAGCCAATCCGCCCCGCAAGGAAAGCCGCGACCGCAACCTCGTTGGACGCGTTGAGCACGCCAGGACGGGCACCGCCTTCACGCAACGCCTGGAAAGCGAGCGCGAGTGCGGGAAAGCGCACCAGATCCGGCTCTTCGAAATCGAGCCTTCCGACCTGTGCCAAATCCAACGGCGTGCACGGTGTCGCCATGCGTTCCGGCCAGGCAAGCGTATAGGCGATCGGCGTGCGCATATCCGCCGGGCCCAGCTGCGCCAGGACCGAACCGTCATAATATTCCACCAGTGAATGCACCACCGACTGGGGATGGACCAGCACCGACAGCCGCTCATGGCCGACCGGGAACAGATGATAGGCCTCGATCAGCTCGAGCCCCTTATTCATCAGCGTGGCCGAATCTACCGATATCTTGGCGCCCATCGACCAATTCGGGTGCTTTACGGCCTGGGCTGGCGTCATGCGCGCCATCTCTTCGCGCGTGCAGCTACGAAACGGGCCGCCGCTGGCGGTCAGGATCACCCGGCGCACGCGTGCAGGATCGTCATGCGGGAAGCATTGGAATACCGCATTATGCTCCGAATCAACCGGCAGCAGCGTCGCGCCGGCCTCACGCGCGGCCTGCATCATCAGGCCGCCGGCCAGGACCAGCGACTCCTTGTTGGCCAGCGCTACCGTCTGTCCCCGGCGCAGGGCTGCCATCACCGGGCTGAGCCCCGCCGTCCCCACGATCGCGCCCATCGTCCAGTCCGCGGGCAATTCGGCCGCCTCGATGATCGCGCCCTCCCCCGCCGCAGCCTCGACGCCGCTATCGGCCAGCGCCTCTTTCAGCGCCCCATATAAGCCGGCATCGCCGATCACGGCCCGTTGCGCGCGCGTCCGTCGGGCCGCCGCCGCCAGCCCGTCCACATCGCGCTGCGCGGTCAAGGCCACCACGTCAAAGCGGTCGCTTTCGCGCTCGATCAGGTCGAGCGTGGATCGCCCGATCGAGCCGGTCGCACCCAGGATGGTGATGGTCCGCGCCATCACATATTGCCGTTCGCGACGAGCGCAGCGACCAGGATTACGACCGGCAACATACCGTCGACCCGATCCAGCAGGCCACCATGGCCGGGCAGGACTTTACCCGAATCCTTCACGCCGGCGCGACGCTTCATCGCGCTTTCCCAGAGGTCGCCAAGCTGCGCGACCACCGCCAGAGGGGCACCCAGCCATAAAGCGGGCGACGGAAGTCGGCCGAAGCCGGCGATGGCACCACCCACAATAGCGGCAGCGATCATACCTCCAGCCAGGCCGGCCCACGTCTTGTTCGGGCTGATCGACGGCGCAAGCTTGGCACCGCCGATGCGCCGGCCCGCAAAATAGGCTCCGATATCGGTCGCCCACACGATCGCGAGCGCCCAAAGGCTCAGCAAGAAGCCATTATCCTGCGCCCGGAGGTAGAGGATCGCGATGGCGGCCGTACCGATATAGACGCAGCCGACGGCGACGCCGCTGGCACGCGGCAATAACGCCAGCAACAAACCGGCGATGCCCAGCAGTGCGACGGTGGATCGATCGACGCCCCACATGATCGGCAAAGCGTAGACCAGGCCAACGACCAGGATCCCCAGCGCAAGGGCAAGCCGGATGCGGCTCGCCTTCACCAGTCCGCCCCACTCGACCAGCGCAATCACCGCCCCGGCCGCCAGCATTGCCCAAAGCGGATAGCCGCCCAGCGCGAGGACCGTGATGGCCACCGCCGCCAATATTCCACCGATCACAGCACGCAGGCGGAGATCGGAGGATCGGCCGTCAGCGTCCGCCATAACGCCGCTCCCGCCGTGCGAACGCGGCGATAGCGCTTTCAAGGGCTGCCTGGTCGAAATCAGGCCACAACGTGTCCACGAACAGCAATTCGGCATAAGCGGATTGCCACAGCAGGAAATTCGAAAGCCGCTCTTCGCCCGATGTGCGGATGACGAGGTCCAAAGGCGGCAGACCCGCCGTATCGAGCCGCTGCTCGATCGTTGTTGCCGTAATGGCCGCCGGATCGATGCGGCCAGCCTGCGCGTCCGCTGCAATCGCACGGACCGCTCGCGCGAGCTCGTCCTGGCTGCCATAATTGAGCGCCAGTGCGACGGTGAGCCCGCTATTGCCCGCCAGGCGCGATCGGGCGGATTCAAGATCCGCCACGATGTCCGGTTCGAATGCCCGCCAGTCGCCGATCAACTCCAGACGGACATTGTTTCGATCGAGCTCGGCGACTTCCCGGCGCAGGTAAAAGCGCAGCAAGCCCATGAGATCGGCGATCTCGCTAGCGGGGCGGCGCCAATTCTCGGACGAAAATGCGTAGAGGGTAAGGGCCTCGACACCTAGCTCGCCCGCCGCCCTGATCGTCTTGCGGACGGCTTCCATTCCGGCGCGGTGGCCTGCGATACGCGGCAGCAATCTGCGCTTCGCCCAACGCCCATTGCCATCCATGATGATCGCCACGTGGCGCAGGGCAGCCGCGCCGCCCCCGCCTGCCGGCAATGGCGAGGCCGACGCCGGGCTCACTTGCCCAGGATTTCCTTTTCCTTGGAGCCGGCCGCCACGTCGATGTCCGCTACCGTCGCATCCGTCAGCTTCTGGACGTCGCCCTCGGCGCGCTTACGCTCGTCCTCGCTGATATCGCCCTTCTTTTCGTCGGTCTTCAAATTGTCCATGCCGTCGCGCCGCACGTTGCGAACCGCGATACGCGCCTTCTCGGCATATTGGTTCGCAAGCTTGGCCAACTCCTTGCGACGCTCCTCGGTCAAATCCGGGATCGGAATACGAAGATTCTGTCCGTCCACGATCGGGTTGAGCCCCAGGCCCGCCGATCGGATCGCCTTGTCGACGGGGCCGACATTGGATTTATCCCACACCTGCACGGCCAACATGCGCGGCTCGGGGGTTGTCACCGTACCCAGCTGGTTCAGAGGCATATGGCTGCCATACACTTCGACCGTCACCGGATCGAGCAAGCTGGTCGACGCGCGCCCGGTGCGCAGCCCCTGCAGATCGTGCTTCAGCGATTCGACGGCACCGTTCATGCGGCGCTCGAGATCGGCCTTGTCATAAGCGGCCATGTTTACTCCCCTGAATTACGAACGATCGTGGCGGTGCCGCTACCTGCAAGCACGTGGGCCAGATTGCCCTGCTCACGAATGTTGAACACAACGATCGGAATAGCATTGTCGCGGCATAACGCCACAGCGCTGGCATCCATCACTCTCAGGTTATCCGACAGCACCTTATCGAACGTCACCGTTTCGTAACGCTTGGCGGTCGGGACTTTCTTTGGATCCGCGTCGTAGACGCCGTCGACCGAAGTGCCCTTGAACAAGGCATCGCACTTCATTTCGGCCGCGCGCAGGGCAGCACCTGTGTCCGTGGTGAAAAAGGGGCTGCCTACGCCTGCGGCGAAAATGACGACCCGCCCCTTTTCCAGGTGGCGTTCGGCGCGCCGGCGAATGAACGGTTCGCATACCGATGCCATCGGAATGGCGGATTGAACGCGCGTCTCGACGCCAATCTGCTCAAGCGCATTCTGCACCGCGAGCGCGTTCATGACTGTCGCGAGCATGCCCATATAATCGGCGGTCGCCCGTTCAATTCCCTTGGCGGCGGCCGACAAGCCGCGGAAAATATTGCCGCCGCCAACGACGATGCAAAGTTCGAAACCGGCCTCCCGTGCGGCGGCGATCTCCCCTGCCACACGCGATGTCATGGCAGGGTCAATGGCAAGACCGCCATCCCCCATCAGCACCTCACCCGAAAGCTTGAGGAGGATGCGTTTAAACGGCGGCTGCGACATGCGCTTACGAGATCCGATCTACATGGAAACGGCGCACACCTTTAAAGGCGCGCGCCGCTCCTGAAAACCCTCCCGAAGAGAAGGGCGGTTAAGTGGTTCAAATACCCGCAGCTGCAGCCACTTCGGCGGCAAAATCGCTGGCTTCCTTCTCGATGCCTTCACCGAGCTGGAAGCGGACATAGTCGGTCAGCGCGATCGATCCGCCGGCATCCTTCGCCGCCTGCTGAATCACGTCGGCAATCTTGGTCTTGTTATCCATGACGAACAGCTGGGAGGTCAGCGCATTTTCCTTGCGGAACTTGGCGATCGCACCCTCCACCATCTTTTCGATGATGTTCTGCGGCTTGCCCGAACCCGCGGCCTTTTCCATCGCAATGGCACGCTCGCGCTCGACCAGCGCCTCGTCGAGACCCTCTTCGTGCAGCGCCAGCGGGCTGGCAGCCGCGATGTGCATCGCAAGCTGCTTGCCGAGTGCCTCGATCTTGTCGACCGGCGCCGAACCTTCGAGTGCGACCAGCACGCCGATCTTGCCGATGCCGGTACCGGCTGCATTGTGGATGTAGGATACGACCGCGCCTTCGTTGACCGAAAGCACACGTGCGCGCCGCAGCTGCTGATTCTCACCGATAGTCGCGATGTTCGCCGTCAGCTTCTCCTGAACGGTACCACCGCCCGGATAGGCCGCATTGGCCAAGGCGTCGATATTGTCGCCAGTCGTGAGCGCCAGCTGCGAAACCGTGCGAACAAAGTCCTGAAACTGCTCGTTCTTCGCGACGAAATCGGTCTCGGAATTCACCTCGACCGCCGCGCCCTTCTTGCCTTCGACGGCGACGCCGACAAGACCTTCAGCAGCGGTACGGCCGGACTTCTTGGCAGCGGTCGCGAGACCCTTAGTGCGCAACCAATCGATCGCGGCTTCCATGTCGCCACCATTCTCGGTCAGCGCCTTCTTGCAATCCATCATGCCGGCGCCCGAGCGCTCGCGCAGGTCCTTCACGGCAGCAGCGGTAATCTCCGCCATAAAAAATTCCTTTCACATACAGAGCGTCGCCCCGGCGGAGGCCGGAGCCGCTGCAGATTTGCGGAGGTCGCGATGGCCCCCAGCGGCCCCGGCCTTACGCCGGGGCGACGTATTAAATGTTACGCCAGTGCTTCTTCAGCCGGCGGAGCCTCGGCGGCGCCGAAGTCCTCACCCGAAGCAACGCGGCCCTGCGTGTTGCCGCGGGTGGCGGCTTCCGCAATGGCATCGCAATACAGGCGGATCGCACGCGATGCGTCGTCATTCGCCGGAATCGGGAAAGCGATGCCGTCGGGGCTGACGTTCGAATCGAGGATCGCGACGACCGGAATACCGAGCGTATTGGCTTCCTTGATCGCCAGCTCTTCCTTGTTGGCATCGATCACGAACATCACGTCCGGAATGCCGCCCATGTCGCGGATGCCGCCAAGGCTCTGCTCAAGCTTGTCGCGCTCGCGCGTGAGCTGCAGCACTTCCTTCTTGGTGAGACCGTGCGTGTCGCCCGAAAGCTGCTCTTCCAGGCTCTTGAAACGCTTGATCGAGCCCGAGATCGTCTTCCAGTTGGTGAGCATGCCGCCCAGCCAGCGATGGTTGACGAAATGCTGGCCGGACTGACGCGCGGCTTCGGCGATCGGCTCCTGCGCCTGGCGCTTGGTGCCGACGAACAGCACCTTGCCACCCGAAGCGACGGTCGAGCTGATGAAATCGAGCGCGCGTGCAAACAGCGGAACCGTCTGCGACAGGTCGATGATGTGAACGCCGTTGCGATCACCAAAGATGTAAGGCTTCATCTTCGGATTCCAGCGATGCGTCTGGTGACCGAAATGTGCACCTGCGTCGAGCAGCTGCTGCATGGAAACGGCACGTGCCGCCATGGTAATTCTCCTAACCCGGTTGAACCTCTGCAGGGCAGGAACCGCAGCAAAACCGCAGCACCGGTATGGAAGCCCCACATGTGGAATGCCGCGCAATTAGAATGCAGGATGGCAAAAAGCAAGTCTTTCGCGCGCTGCCACGCTCCCTGCCAGCCGCGCAAACGGCGCTACCATATCGGCCGCGCTTCCCAAGCCGTCATCAATGCTCTCAACGCTTGCCGCCATTTGACAAACGAACAAAACAAGAACATAGGGAACGTGTTGGCGACAAACCTGTTACCGCCCCATCGCTTGGGACGCGGGACCAAGCCGGAGATTGTTCGATGCTTCAAAGTGTTGCGACGCTGAGTTCAGTTCTGATCATGTCAGCTATGGTCGCCGTCATCGTTGCGATGCTCGCGGACGATTGGTTCGCCATCACGTCGGCGTTGGGCGTCAAACAAGCCTCGACGCCCGCCCCGCTCCCCGCCGCTGCCCGCGCGTCCGGCCACCGTCGCGCACGGGTCGTTCGGATCAGATCGCAGTCTGCTCCGCTGCGCGCCGCCGCTTGACCCGCGCATAGCTGCGTATGCCGAATGGTATGGCGGCGGCATAGAAGATCACCAAGATCGCGAGCGTTGCCCATGGTGCGGTGGCCATCGCCCCACCGATCAAGGTGATCAGCACCAGGGCTGGTAGACGAAACTCGCGGCGCAGGCGGAACGAGCTCCAGCCATAGGTTGCAAGATCCGATATCATCAGGAATGCGACCAGCAATGTCCAAGGGGCGACGACATAGGTTCGCGCAAAAACATCTTGTATCTGCGGCAGATCGGCATCGCCCAAAGCAAGCCATGCGATCACGGGAAGCAGGGCCATCCCCGCACCCGCCGGGGCGGGCACGCCCGTCAGGAAACCTGCCGACTTATGCGGCTGCCATTTGGTGTCAATCTGCGAATTGAAGCGTGCGAGCCGAAGCGCACAACATACCGCATGGGCCAGAGCGACCACCCAGCCATATTTCGGAATATATTGCAGCGTCCAAAGATAGAGGATGATCGCCGGCGAAACCCCGAAGGCGATGACGTCCGACAGCGAATCCAGTTCGGCGCCGAAGCGGCTCTCAGCCTTCAGCAGACGCGCCACCCGGCCATCCAGCCCGTCCAGCACGCCCGCCACGGCGATGGACGCCACCGCCTTTTCCCATTCACCCGCAATGGCGAAACGAATGCCCGTCAGCCCGAAGCATAAGGCAAGAGCCGTTACCGCATTGGGCATTACCGCCCTCAGCGGAATGCCGCGCCGCGTTCCGCGGGGCTCGATCAAGCGCCGCGCCTCACTGCGCCACGCCGGTCACGCGTTCGGTGTCCCCGATGCGCGCAAGAATGGTTTCCCCTGCGATCGAGCGCTGACCCAGCGTCACTTTCGGGGCGGTTCCGGCCGGCAGATAGACGTCGACCCGGCTTCCGAACCGAATCAGGCCAACGCGTTGGCCGGCCGCGACCATGTCGCCCGATTTGACGAACGGCACGATCCGACGCGCGACCAAACCGGCAATCTGGGTGAAACCGATCAGCGTGCCGTCCGAACCGACCATCAGGAAATGCTGTCGCTCATTTTCCTCGCTGGCCTTGTCCAGGCTGGCGTTGAGAAATTTGCCGGCAATGTACACGACGCGCGCGATCGTCCCGGCGATTGGCGCCCGGTTGATATGCACATCGAACACACTCATGAAGATCGAAACGCGCATGCACGGCCCGGGCGGCAAACCGCCGTCTCCACCGAGTTCGACCGGCGGTTCAACCTGCTGGATCATCGTCACCAGGCCGTCTGCCGGTGCCACGATCACACCCGTTCCTTGGGGCACACTGCGGATCGGATCCCGGAAAAATGCCAGGACCCAGATCGTGATGCCGACCATCGGCCACGCCAAGATCGGCGCATGCACCAGGAACAATGCGGCCGTGATGATCGCGGCGATCACCGCAAATTTGCGGCCTTCGGGATGGACGGAAGGCCAGCGCCATTGGGCGCTGGGCGTCGTATCGGGCCGTGTTTCAAGCGAGCTCATGGCTACGCGTTCTAGGCGTCACCTTTCGCCCTGACAATCTTGTGCGCATCCCGCCCCCGCCCTAGGAGGCCCGCAAACCTCTATTACGGGAACAGCTTTATGGCGAAGATCAAGGTTAAAACCCCCGTCGTCGAGATCGACGGCGATGAGATGACGCGGATCATCTGGGAATGGATCCGCGAGCGCTTGATCAAGCCCTACCTCGATATCGATCTGGAATATTATGATCTCAGCATCGAAAATCGCGATGCAACCAACGATCAGGTCACGATCGACAGCGCACATGCCATCCAGAAATATGGCGTTGGCGTAAAATGCGCGACGATCACGCCGGACGAACAGCGGGTTGAGGAATTCAGCCTCAAGAAGATGTGGAAGTCGCCCAACGGGACGATCCGCAACATTCTGGGCGGGGTGGTTTTCCGTGAGCCTATCGTCATCCAGAACGTGCCCCGCCTGATCCCGGGTTGGACCAAGCCGATCGTTGTCGGCCGCCATGCGTTCGGCGATCAGTATAAGGCAACCGACTTCCGCGTGCCCGGCAAGGGCAAGCTGATGATGAAGTGGCAGGGTGAAGACGGCCAGGTCATCGAGGAAGAGGTGTTCGATTTTCCCGCCGCCGGTGTCGCGATGGGCATGTACAATCTCGACGAATCGATCCGCGACTTTGCGCGTGCCAGCATGAATTATGGCCTGGGCCGCCGCTGGCCGGTCTATCTGTCGACCAAGAACACGATCCTCAAGGCGTATGACGGCCGCTTCAAGGACATCTTTGCGGAGGTTTTTGAAAGCGAATTCAAGGATGCGTTCAAGGACGCTGGGATTGTGTACGAACATCGCCTGATCGATGACATGGTCGCGAGCGCGCTGAAATGGCATGGTGAATTCGTATGGGCCTGCAAGAATTATGACGGCGACGTGCAGTCCGATCAGGTCGCGCAGGGCTTCGGCTCGCTCGGTCTCATGACGTCGGTTCTGATGACCCCGGACGGCAAGACGATCGAAGCCGAGGCCGCGCACGGCACGGTCACCCGCCATTTCCGCCAGCACCAGCAGGGCAAGGCGACGTCGACCAACCCGATCGCATCCATCTTCGCCTGGACCGGCGGCCTCAAGTTCCGCGGCAAGTTTGACGACACACCCGACGTGACGCGCTTTGCCGAAGAGCTTGAAAAGGTCTGTGTCGAGACCGTCGAGAGCGGTGCCATGACCAAGGATCTGGCGCTTCTCGTCGGTCCCGATCAGGCATGGATGACGACCGAGCAATTCTTCGAGGCGGTTCGCGTCAACCTCGAGAATAAGATGGCCACCTGGGCCTGAGCGTAGGGCAATAGCTTACCGGCTGGAGCCGCCGCCTTCTCCCTCACGGTGGAGCGCGGCGGCTTCGGCCGGCTGACCAGATGCGTGAAATCGCGATCCGCACCTGGCAGGTGAGCACGGCTATGCGCGACAAATAGGCCCCATCATCCCGGCCGCGAGTTCCGCCGCCCACACCTTGATCGCGCAGTCGGTCCATATAGAAGCTGCCGCTCCGCCCTAGCCTTCCGGGCCAAAGCAGGCAAAGATCGCGCCATGACTCTGCCAATCGATTCAGCGGGATTCAGTGACGCGCTCGTCATCTTGGGCGCGGCCGGCATCGTCATTCCGGCATTTGCGCGGTTCAGGATAAACCCCGTCATCGGCTTTATCCTTGTGGGCATTGCCGTGGGCCCGGCCGGGCTGGGCCGATTTGTTCCGGATGCGCCCTGGCTCTTCTATGCCACGATCAGCGATCCTCATGCGATCGAGCCCTTTGCGGAGCTCGGCATCGTCATGCTGCTCTTTTCGATCGGACTTGAACTTTCGTTCCGAAGACTTTGGAAAATGCGCAAAGAAGTGTTCGGTCTGGGCGCGGCTGAATTGATCGGTTGCGCCGTGTTGCTGGCACTCGGCTTCCTTGCGTTCGGTCAGGGTCTGATCACCGCTTTCGGGCTAGGCGTTGCGTTGGCCTTATCCTCGACCGCGCTGGTACTTCCCATTGCCGGGACGAGCGGCCCGGTCGGGCAGCGTGCCTTCGCCATGCTCCTGTTCGAAGATCTGGCGCTCGTGCCGATCATCTTCGCGCTCGGGGCGCTCGCTCCCCATGGCGGCAGTGCCTGGCCGGAGCTCTTACGCACCCTGCTGATCGGCGGCGGCACGATCGCAGCGATGCTCCTGCTCGGCCGCATCGCCCTGCCCCGCTTGTTCGCACAGGCGGCCCGGACCAAGAGTCCTGAATTGTTCCTGGCGGTCAGCCTGCTGGTCGTCATCCTTGCCAGCGTAGCCACTGCCGCCGCCGGTCTGTCCCCTATCGTTGGCGCGCTGATCGCCGGCATCCTGATTGCCGAGACCGACTATCACGAGGAGGTCGAAGGGATAACCGCGCCGTTCAAAGGCCTGGCGCTCGGCATCTTTCTGTTAAGCGTGGGCATGTCGCTGGACCTTTCGGTGGTGGCGGATCGCTGGGTCGAGCTGCTGCTGGCTCTGATCGGCGTGGTCGCGGTGAAGGCCTTGGTGACAGGGCTGTTGCTGCGGGTGGGCGGCGCGCGACGCGGCGTCAGTCTGGAAACCGGTCTGCTGATGGCCGCCCCGGCGGAAACGACCCTGATCGTCCTGGGCACGGCGGCGGCGGGGGGACTGGTCGGCCCGCAAACCGCTACTTTCTGGGAGATTGTGACGGCGCTGGGGCTGACGATCACGCCCATGCTCGCGCAGGCGGGCCGCGCTTTGTCAAAACGGGTCGAGCGGCGCAGCAATGAGGAGCCGCTCCCGGCTATCGATGAAGGTCAGCCGCGTGTCCTGATCATCGGCTTCGGCCGGGTCGGCCGGCTGGTGGCGCAGATGCTGGACGCGCACAAACGGGCATATCTCGCGATCGACGCCGACGCCGATCTCGTCGCCTCCGCGCGCGAGCGCGGCTACCACGCCTCTTTCGGCGACATCGTCCGTCCTGGCATGATCGATCGGTTGGGCGTCGCCAAGGCAAGCGCCATCGTGCTGACAATGGATGATCCGGTGCAGGTGATCCGTCTTACCAAGCTGCTCCGCACGCAATTTCCGAATTTGACCATCGTCGCCCGCGCACGGGATCCGAAGCAGGCCGCCCAGCTCTATCGTGCGGGCGCCACCGACGCGGTTCCGGAAACCGTCGAATCGTCGCTGCAATTATCCGAAGCGGTGCTTGTCGATCTGGGACTGGCAATGGGGCCGGTAATCGCCTCCATTCACGACAAGCGGGCGCAGCTGCGCGCGAAGATCATGGAAATGGCGGACATGTCGCGCGAGCCGCCGCTGAGACGACGGCAGCTCGCGCCAGACACATAGGTTAAACGCGCGTCGCGTGCACGGTGGCTGCGGCGGTCATGACCGATCCGATCCGGGCCGCGGCCTGGATGATGTCCGCCGAAACACCATGGCTCTTCAGCACCTTTTCATGGCTGTCGATGCACATGCCACAGCCATTCTGGGCCGACACGGCCAGGCTGAACAATTCGAAATCGGCCTTGTCGATGCCGGGATTGCCGATCACGTTCATCCGCAGCTTTGCCGGCAGCGTTGCATATTCCTTGTTCGAAGCCAGATGCGTGAAACGGTAATAGACGTTGTTCATCGCCATGATCGCCGCCGCGGCACGGGCTGCATTGGCCGCCTCGGGCGAAAGCTTCGGCGCACATTCCGCCTCAGCCGCATCGACGAGCGGCTTGTAACCGGAGCCGTGCGCGGTGGTAAGCAACAGGCCATATTTGCGCTGATCGCCCAGCGTCTGATCGCCGGCCAGCGAGTTGAGGTTCAGGCGGATGTCCTTGGCATAATCGGGCAAGGCCTCCGCAAATTCACGAAGTGACATGATATTCTCCTGTTGCGGGCATGAAAAAGGCGCGAGCGGCGGTAGCCACCCGCGCCCCTTCATCATTCTTGGTAATTAGGCGGCGGGCTTCAGCACTTCTTCGCCCTGCTGCCAGTTGCACGGGCAGAGTTCGTCGGTCTGCAGCGCGTCGAGCACGCGGATCGCTTCGGCCGGGTTACGGCCCTGGTTGAGACCGTTGACGGTCACGTGCTGGATGACATTGTGCGGATCGACGATGAACGTCGCACGATAGGCAACGCCCTCTTCCTGCGCGACGATGCCGAGTGCGTTCGCCAGTTCCTTCTTGTTGTCCGCGATCCACGGAAAGTCGCAATTGGCTAGCCGCTCGTCGGACTTGCGCCATGCGAAGTGGACGAAATCGGTATCGGTCGACGCGCCGATCAGCACGGCATCGCGATCCGCCAGATCGTTCTTCAGCTCGCCATATCCGATAATCTCGGTCGGGCAGATGAACGTGAAATCCTTCGGCCAGAAGAACACGACCTTCCACTTGCCGCCGGTTTCGCCCGTATCGATCGTTTCACCATTCGGAAGCGCGGACACACCCTCCTGAACGGGCAGCTTCAGGGCAGGAAATTTGTCGCCGACAGTCAGCATTTATATTCTCCGGGTTGGATGGGAAACGCAGGGTGCATGTGGGCATCTGGCATTCGCTTAGCCAATTGATTATTTAGCCGGTATTGATCGATTGGAGCGATAAATGGCGGTCTATCTCCCCACTCTCAAACAGTTGCAATATCTGGTCGCGTTGCGGGACACCGGCCATTTCGGCCGCGCCGCCGAAGCCTGTTTCGTGACCCAGTCCACGCTGTCCGCCGGACTGCGCGAACTCGAGTCGCTTTTAGGCGTGATGCTGGTCGAACGCACGCGGCGGGTGGTTCGCTTCACCCCACTGGGTCTTCGTATCGCCGACAAGGGCGAACGGGTGCTGCGGGAGGCGGAGGAGCTTTCGGCGCTGGCCCGGGCCGCCAGCAAGCCGCTGGCCGGCGAATTGCGGATGGGGGTGATCCCCACGATCGCGCCCTTCCTGCTGCCGCGCATCATGGGCAAGCTGCGCGACCAATGGCCTGAACTGAAACTTTATCTCCGTGAGGAGCCTTCGGCCGCGGCGTGCGAATCGCTCCACCGCGGCCATGTCGATTGCGTGCTGCTGGCCCTTCCTTATGCCTGCGGCGATATCGACTACGCCGATTTGTTCGAGGATCGGCTGTTCGTCGCCTATCCGGGAGCCGACGGGGCCAACCTTCCGGCGCTGATGCGGGCTGACGCGATCGACGAAAGCCGCCTGCTGCTGCTGGAGGATGGCCATTGCCTGAAGGATCATGCGCTGGCCGCATGCAACCGCCCGGAATTGCGGGCCGGCGCCGCGATGATGGGCACGTCGCTCCACACGCTGGTGCAGATGGTGGACAATGGCTTGGGCGTGACCATGTTGCCGGAGATGGCGCTGGACGCGGGCATCCTCGACCACACCGGGGTCGTCGCTCGCCCGCTGGATGCGGACCACCCTTCCCGTCGCATTGCGCTCGTCTGGCGCAAGGGTTCGCCGCGCGATAAGGAATTCCGTCTGTTCGCCGAGGCCTTGCAAGCCGCGCATCAGGCCGCATGAACCGCCTGGCTGCCGCCACCAGGGCTTTCACCGTGCGCGGGCTGAGCGATATGTTCTTACCGCCCTGGACACGCTAGGCCGCGCCGGATGGATGACCATGTTACAGCGCTGATCGTTGCCGCAGGCAGCGGCACGCGATCTGGGCAGGACCTGCCTAAACAGTTTCTTCCGCTGGGTGGAAAAGCCGTGCTGGCGCACGCGATCGATTCGCTTATCGGCCATCCCGCCATTTCCGAGATCATCGTCGTGATCGGTGCAGGCCAGGAATCGCTTTATCGTGCCGCGATCGGCGATCGCCAGCTTGCACCGCCCGTGACGGGGGGTGTGACCCGCCGCCAGTCGGTGCTGAACGGGCTTGCCGCCGTCAGCGGCGAAAGGGTGCTGATTCATGATGCCGCGCGTCCTTTCCTTCCGCCCACAGTGATCGATCGATTGCTTGCGGCCCTGGACGAAGCGCCCGGCGCGGTTCCGGTCCTTCCGGTTGCCGATACGCTTGCGCATGCCGATGCCAGCCTTGGCGCCACGATCTCGCGCGAGGGCCTCGCGCGCATCCAGACCCCGCAGGCCTTCCGCACCGCTGCAATCCGCAAGGCGCACGCCGCATGGGACAATCATCGCGAGGCCACGGATGATGCCCAGGTCGCGCGCGCGGCCGGCCTGACCGTCCACACCGTCGAAGGATCCCCTTTGCTCGACAAGCTGACCTTTCCCGCCGATTTCGCAGCGGCGGAGCGGCGCCTTGCCGCCAATATGGTATCCCGAACCGCCTTGGGCTTCGACGTCCATAGCTTTGCCGAGGGCGATGGTATCTGGCTGGGGGGCATCCACATCCCGCATCACCGCGCACTCGCCGGCCATTCCGATGCCGATGTCGCGCTTCACGCGCTCACAGACGCTTTGCTCGGCACGATCGGGGATGGCGACATCGGCACGCATTTCCCGCCGAGCGATCCGCAATGGCGGGGCGCCGCCTCGCACCGCTTCCTCACTTATGCCGCGGATCGGATTGCACAACGCGGCGGACGGATCGATCATGTCGACTTAACCATTGTGTGCGAGGAGCCCAAGGTCGGCCCGCATCGTGACGCGATTCGCGCGCGGATTGCCGAACTGTTGGCGCTTCAGGAGGCGAAGATCAGTATCAAGGCCACCACAACGGAGCGTCTTGGCTTTACGGGCCGTCGCGAAGGCATCGCGGCCCAGGCAGCGGCGACCGTGCGCCTGCCGGAGAGTGACGTATGAACTTATCGAACCGCGCCGGGCTGTTGCTGATGACGCTGACCATGCCGTCCGTGGCGCTGGCCCAGGCGCCGGATTGTTTACCGCAGCCGCAGGCGGCCGCACTCGTGACCTTCGCCCTCCCTACACTCGTGGAGAAGCTGGGAAGCCGGTGCAGCGAGGTGCTCGCGCCCAATGCCTATATCGTCGCCAATGCCAGCGATCTTGCCGATCGCTACCGTCCCGACAGCGCGGCCGCCTGGCCGCAGGCACGACGTGCGATCAGCGTTATCTTCCAGAAATTCCTCGGTCAGCCCATGCCGCCCGACATGAATTCGGACGCAATCCGGATGCTGGCAGAACCGGCACTCGGCGGATTGCTCGCCAAGCAGGTCAATCGCAACGATTGCTTCGTTGCCAATGAAGCGATCCAGGGCGCCCGCGCCGTGTCGGGTGCCGATCTCGGCAGGCTGGCAGTGCTCGCGCTGACGGTTGCCGAGCGCAAGGGCAAGGGGCTCACCGAAGTGCTGAAAATCTGTAAGCTGGAGCCACGCGACAGTGAGCGATAATGTCCTCCCGCCCGAGCTGGTCGCCTTGGCGCGCCGGGTCATCGACGAAAACCGCGCGGCGGGCCGCCGTGTGTCGGTGGCGGAAAGCTGCACCGGCGGTCTGGTCAGCGCGGCGCTGACGGAAATCCCCGGATCCTCGGACGTGTTCGATGCCGGGTTCGTGACCTACTCGGACGCCGCCAAGACGCGTCTATTGGGGGTCGCCGGCGATGTGATCGAGACGTTCGGCGCCGTCAGCCTCGCCACCGCCTGGGCAATGGCGCACGGGGCTGTGGCCAAATCGGGCAGCGACGTCGCGGTCGCGATCACCGGGATTGCCGGCCCCGGTGGCGGCACCGATCGCAAGCCGGTCGGCACGGTCGTTTTCGCCTTGGCGAAAGCGGGCGACGATCCGGAAGACGCCATCACCGACCAGAAGGATTTCGGAGACAAGGGCCGCGGTGGCATCCGCCTTCAGGCGGCGCTGTGCGCGCTCGGCTTGCTATTGCCGACCGGCCCGGTCGTTCCGTAAAGTTTTGCCGCCCGCGCTTCGAACGCGCTGACCATTTTGCGGAAGGCCATTCCAAACATCTGTCCAGCCAACGCTTCGAAGATGCGATTGCGGAATTCGAAGTCGACGCAGAAGCCGACCATCGTGCCGCCCTCCCCATCCGGTTCGAACGTCCAGTCGTTGGTCAGATATTTCAGCGGTCCATCGAGGTAATCGACGTGGATCTTCGTCGGCCGCTGCTTCGATACGCGGGAGGTGAACCGCTCCTTCAGCGCCCGGAAGCCGACAATGAGGTCAGCGACCATCTCGTCGGGCGAATCCGAACGCACCCGCACAGCGGCTACCCAGGGCAGGAATTCTTCATAGCGGCCAACATCGGCCACAAGATCGAACATCTGCTCCGGCGTATAGGGCAGCCGGCGATTTTCATTATGCCGGGGCACGGCTGGTCTTGAGCTGCGCTTCGCGCGCGGCCCGCATCCGCTGGAAATCGTCACCCGCATGGTAGCTGGACCGCGTCAGCGGCGTCGCGGCGACCTGCAGGAAGCCTTTAGCGCGCGCGATCGAGCCGTAGGCGGCAAATGCCTGCGGCGTGACAAACTCGGCGACCTTGGCATGTTTGGGCGTCGGCTGGAGATATTGGCCCATTGTCAGGAAATCGATCTGCGCCGAGCGCATATCGTCCATGACCTGATGCACTTCCAGCCGCTCTTCGCCCAGGCCGACCATCACCCCCGATTTGGTGAAGATGGAGGGATCCAGCCGCTTCACCTGCTCCAGCAAGCGCAGCGAGGCATAATAACGCGCACCCGGCCGGATCGTCGGATACAGCCTCGGCACCGTCTCCAGATTGTGATTGTAGACATCTGGACGGGCCGCAACGATGGCTTCGACCGCGCTGTCGGCCTTGTTACGGAAATCCGGCGTCAAAATCTCGATCGTCGTGCTCGGCGTCGTCCGGCGCAACGCCTCGATCACCTTCACGAATTGGCTGGCACCACCATCCTTCAGATCGTCGCGATCGACCGAGGTGACCACGATATGGGTCAGGCCCAGTTCCGCCGCCGCATCGGCGACATGCTGCGGCTCCAGCAGGTCCACCGCCCGCGGCATGCCGGTCTTGACGTTGCAGAACGCGCAGGCACGCGTGCAGACGTCGCCCAGGATCATCACGGTCGCGTGCTTCTTGGTCCAGCACTCGCCGATATTGGGGCACGCCGCCTCTTCGCACACGGTGGCGAGGTTCAGGCGACGCATCAATTGACGCGTCTCGTTGAAGCCATGGCTGGTTGGCGCCTTGACGCGGATCCAGTCCGGCTTGCGTTCGCGCTGAGGGCGGATCGGCAACGGCTCGTTCATGGAGTGGCAGATAGCGTTCCATGGACCCACTTGCCACCCCCCAGCATCCCGCTAAGGCGAATCCATGGACGAATTTGAACGACTTTTGGCAGGCTACCGCCGCTTTCGTGATGAGGATTGGTCGCAGCAGCGCGCGCGTTGGGCGGAATTGGCCGAAGGGCAGCAGCCCAAGACGATGGTCATCGCCTGCTCGGACAGCCGGGTCGATCCAACCCGCATTTTCGACAGCGCCCCGGGGACGCTGTTCGTTGTCCGCAATATCGCCAACCTCGTTCCTCCGTTCGAAACCTCCCAGGGGCATCATGGCGTTTCGGCCGCGTTGGAATTCGCGGTCACGCAGCTCAATGTCGCGGAGATTATCGTCCTTGGCCATGGCGCCTGCGGCGGCGTTGCGGCATCGCTCAATCACGCCTTCGAAGGCGAGCCCCCGGGCAGCGGCGGCTTCATTTCCGACTGGGTCTCCCTGCTGAACGAAGCACGCGACCGGATTGTGGCCGAGCATGGCCATGGCCCGCATGCCGTCCATGCGCTCGAGCATGAGTGCGTTCGGGTCAGTCTGGCCAATCTGCGGACCTTCCCGTTCATTCCCCAACGCGAGCAGGCCGGAACACTGCGCCTTCGCGGCGCCTATTTCGCCATCGCGGAAGGCGTGCTGCACGTGCTGGACGAAGCCAGCGGCACGTTCGCGCCGGCCAGATCCTAACGCACATCAGGACCTGGTCGGAACGTCCGCCCATAGCTTTCGTTTAAGGCCGCATCCCTCATCAAGGAGCGTGCCATGTTGGCCAAACCTATCGTCGGGCTGTTGCTTGCCGCAACGGCCGTCTCTTCCGTCTTTGCGCAGACCGCACCCAGCGGCACGACCGGCCGCACGCCGGCAGAGGAATATCAGCGCGGCTACGCGACCCCACCCATGCCCAATCAGGCAGCCATTAACGCGGCCGGCGCCCCGGCCACTGCAGCGCTGAATAACCACGGCGCGGCAGTCAGTCAGGCCGACAATAGCGCGGTCGCGGCGGACCAGGCACAATATGAGGCCGATCGCGCGTCCTATATGGATGCGCTCGTCAGGCATGATCGGGCCGTCAACCGCACGGATGCGCGTTATGTCCGCCAGCAAAATGCTTATGCCGACGCGATGCGTGTGTGGCGGGCACAGGTCTATGCGTGCAAGCACGGCAAAACCCGCGCCTGTAAGGCCCCCACGCCGAACCCCGCTGACTTTTATTGAATTGGATTCAGGGGAGCGGCGGTCCGCTCCCCTTTGCCATTAGCGATGACCTTCGGGCAGCGCGGCCAGAACCATACGCTCCCACACTTCAGGGTCGCCAACCGCAGCCATCCTTGCGTCCGGCTCGCGCAATGTGCGCAGGACAGCCACGGCGTCATCGACATGATCGGACCAGGACGCATCGACTTGGCTCCCAGCGGACTTGCTGCTGCCATCGGCGTTGGCACTGAGCCGCTGGCCTGCAAGCACCCGCGCGATCCGTTCGACGACGTCACCTTTTGAAACGTTCATCTGGCATCCTCCTCTTTCCTTGAACCGCCGAACGGCGTGACGGTTTCTCCTTCCGGGATGCAAGTCGTCAGTTTGCCCGGCTAAAGGCCGCGGCCAGCTCGACATGGGTCGACCAGCGGAATTGGCCGACCGGCTGGATCCAGTCGATCTGCCACCCGCCGTCGATCAACCCCCGCGCGTCCCGTGCGAATGTGGCGGGGTTGCACGACACATAAGCAATCCGGGTGGCCGCAGCGCGGGCCAGATCCGGTATCTGCTCTTTTGCGCCCGCTCTGGGCGGATCGAGGACGATCGCATCGAACCGCGCCAGTTCGGCGAGCGACAGTGGCCGCCGAAATAAATCGCGATGCTCGACCGCCAATTGGCGACCACTATGGTTCGCGGCCACCTGCAGCGCGAGTGCCGGATCACGCGCGCCTTCCACGGCCAATAGCTTGGCCTTGCGTGCCAGCGGAAAGGCGAACGTACCGACGCCCGCGAACAGATCGGCGATCATACTGCAATCGCCCACAACCTCTTGAACCGCATTGGTCAAGGCGGCGCTGCCATCGGCCGTCGCCTGCAAGAACGACTTGATCGGCAGGCCGACCGCCACGCCGTCCAGGGTGACGGTCACCGGCTCGGGCTCCCAGCGCGGCTCGCTGCCATAGCCCTCATCCACCGCGAGCCTTGCCAGCTTATAGGTCTGGGCAAAGTTGATCAGCGCCTCGTGCGCGGCGAGCCCCTCTACGGTGACATCGTCCAGCGCGACATCGATGCCCTGATCGGTCATGGCAAGGAACACCGACGCACGTGTGCGCGGCTTCAGTAGCGTTGCGAGCAGGACGCGGATCGGATCGACCAGCGCGAACAGCTCCGGCAGCAGGATATGGCATTCCCGCATATCCACGATGTGGTGACTGACTTCCTCATTGAAGCCCAGCACGACGCGCTTGCCGATCCGTTCCGCACTGAGCGAAGCGCGACGGCGGGTGCGCGGCGGCGAGAGATGCGGCCGCCGAATATCCGGCACGGCCAGCTTCTGAGACGCCAGTGCACCGCTCACCCGATCGATCAGATATTCCGAATAGGCCGTATCATCAACATGTTGGAGCTGACATCCGCCACAGCGCGGAAAGTGCCGGCAGGGCGGGTCGACATGGTGCGGACCGGGGAGGATATCGGCCGTGTTGGAAACCATGTCTCCTGGTGCGGCCAGCGCAACCGTACGACCGTCGGCGGTTATGCCGTCGCCCCGTGCAGCCAGACGGATGACTTCGGACAGGATCACAGGCAAACTTTCATGGCCGCGGGAAGATGGTGGACCAGATCGTCGGCAATCAAAGCCGGTCCCGCAATACGTGCCGCTTCCGAATGTAGCCACACTCCGGCGCACGCAGCCGAGAAACCATCAAGCCCCTGGGCCAGCAGCGCACCGATGATGCCGGCGAGCACGTCGCCGGTGCCGGCGCTCGCCAGCCAGGCCGGCGCCAGGCGCCCGATCCCAGCGCGCCCGTCGGGATGCGCGACAATGCTGTCCGCGCCTTTGAGCAGCACCACCGCGCCGGAAGCCGCGGCAGCCGCCCGTGCCTGCGTCAGGCGGTCGACCCGACTATCCCCGAACAACCGCACGAACTCACCCCAATGGGGTGTCAACACATGGCCCGCGAGGCGATCGTGGCGGCGTTTCCCGATCAAGGTCAGGGCATCCGCGTCCAGCACCATCGGCTTGCCACTGGCCAATGCGGCGTCGAGCCGATCGCGCGCGGCATGGTCGAGACCCAGACCGGGGCCCGTGACCAGGGCACCGATCCTGGGATCCTCGACGGCCTTGTCGCTCCAATCGCGACGCACGAGCGCGTGCGGCGGACCGTCACCGCCTGCACCGAGCAATTCGACATAGCCGGCTCCGCTGCGTTGCCCTGCCATCGCCGATAGCAGGCTCGCGCCCGACATGGCGCCGGCCAGAACCACCAATTTGCCGCGGCTATATTTATTGGCATCATGCCCTGGAGAGACGAGGCGCGGCCGGCCAATCTCGAATGTCGGCGCCTCCGCTATTGGACCGAGGCCGATATCCGCCACGGTCACGCGCCCACAATATTCGGCAGCAGGGAGCAGCCTGTGCGCCGGCTTGAGTGCCCCCAGCGCCACCGTGAAATGGAAATGGGGCACGGTGCCGAGCACGTGCCCCTCGTCGGTCGTGACTCCGCTTGGCAAATCCACCGCGATCCGACGCTGCGCCGCCGCGCAGAGCCGGAGATACTCTTCGCTAATCGGACTCTCGATTGGTCGTGTCAGCCCTGTGCCGAACAAGGCATCGACTACGACCGCAGCCGGGCGCGCCTCTGCCAGCGAAGTGCGTGGTCCATCCCAGAGCGCTGCAGCCTTTTGGGCCGCGTCCGACGAAGGCGGTGCCGCGACCGCGACGCGCACGGCAACACCGCGCGCCTGCAGAATGCGCGCCGCGACATAGCCGTCCCCGCCATTATTGCCCGGCCCGCACAGGATCAGCGTTTCGGCGCGACCCGCTACGCGCCACACCAACTCCGCCACGGCCGCGCCGGCACGCTCCATCAATGTCTCGACCGGACAGCCGGCATCGATCGTCCGCTGCTCGAATGCCCGCATCTGGTTCGCGGTCAGGATGGGCGCGCCTTCAGTCACGCGCGGCCAGACTGTCGCGCACGCCGCTGATGATGGGAGCCAGGACCTCACACCAACTGGAAATGCCTGCCGGATCGTCGATCAAGTCCTGCCGCACCTCGATCCCCAGATAAGCGATGGCGTTGCCTTCGCCATGCCGGTTCATCGTCGCGTTCAGGACCTGGCCCGAATAAGGCAGATTATCGCCAGCCACGATCCCAGCCTGATCGAGCAGTGGCAGCGCGATCCGTGCCGCGCGGTCATCCTCATTGTAAAGGATGCCGATCTGCCACGGACGTTCGGCGCTGTCTGTCTTCAACCGCGGCGTAAAGCTGTGCAGAGAAATCAGAAGCTTGGGCCGATCCTTTGCAATCCTATCATGGATATGCCGATGATAGGGGCGCCAATAAAGCGCGATCCGCAGGTCGCGCTGCTCCGGGCTAAGCGCCGCATTCCCTGGAATATCATGGCCATCGCTGACGACGGGGATCAGGCCGGCCGCATCCTCCTCCCGATTGAAGTCCACCACCAGGCGCGAGACCCCACCCAGGATGGCCGGGCAGCCCAAGGTGTTGCAGAGCGCCCGCCCCAGATCCGCCACACCGATATCGATCGCGACATGTTCGTGCAGCACCGCGTCCGGCACACCCAAATCGATATCGTATGGCACATGGTTGGAGGCGTGATCGCCGATCAGCAGCATGCCCGTTGCGGCATCGCCATCCAGGTCGGTCCAGGCGCCGCTCATCGTAGCCGGCTCGACATCTGCCACCATTCGGGATGCCGTTCGCCGATAGTCTGCGCCGCGGTGTCGCGTGATTTTGCTGCGTCAAACAACGCAAAGCATGTCGCCCCTGAGCCGGACATCCGGACCAGCAACGCTCCCGCCTGCTCCCGCAAGCGGCCCAATATGACAGCGATAGGCGGCATCAAGGCAACAGCAGGCGCTTCCAGATCGTTGCGACCGCCGCGCGCCAGGGCCAGCGGATCGCCCTCTCCCAGCGCGCCGCGATCAAGCCCATCCCATCCGGCAAAGACTGCGCCTGTCGCCAGCGGCTGGTTGGGGTTAACCAGCAAGAGCGGCATGCCCGCGGGTAGATCCGAGACGGGAGTCAGCCGGTCGCCGCGCCCCGCGCCCCGTACCGGTTGCGACAACAGGCAGGCGGGTACGTCGGCACCAAGCCCGGCAGCCAGTGCCTGAATGGCGGGGTCCGCCGGGTTCTTGCCAAAACGGCCACATAGCAGACGCAACGCGGCCGCCGCATCCGCCGAGCCGCCGCCAATGCCCGACGCCACCGGCAAATTCTTCTCCAGCGCAAAGCCCAGCCCGTCGCCCTGCCCCGTCAGCGCCATGAAAGCGCGCGCCGCCTTCAGTACCAGATTATCGGAATCCTCCAGCCCGGCTGCGAACGGCCCACTGATCGTCAGCCCGGGACGATCGATCAGCCTCAGGCGGTCGCCGTCCTCGGCGAATGCGAACAGCGTCTCGATCGCATGATAGCCGTCGGGATCGCGCCGCCGCACATGCAGCGCGAGGTTGATCTTGGCAAAGGCGGTCTCGGTGGCGCTGCTCACGGCGCCGCCGTTGCCCCGCTTGGTCCGACATCGATCTTGCTGCTGATCCGTCCCCGATCCTTGTCTTCCGCGGTGATCAGGGCGGCGCGCCAGGCATAACGCGCCTCGAACAGCCGTCCCAACGACCAATAGGCATCGCCCAGATGCTCGTTGATCGTCGGTTCGCCCGGGCTGCTCGCCGCCGCGCGCTCCAGCAGCGGCACCGCTTCGGCACTCTTGCCGCGGAGAAACAGCACCCAGCCTAGTGAATCCGTAATCGCGGCGTCGTCCGGCTGCAATTTGCTGGCCTGTTCGATCATGGCCGCTGCGCGATCGATATTCTCTTTATGCTCGATATAAGAATAACCGACCTGGTTAAGCACGACCGCCTCGCCCGGCGCGATCGCATAGGCACGATCGAGCGCCACCTTGGCGGCAGGCCAATCCCCCGCCGCATTCAGTGCCGCCCCCTGCTGCAGCAGCAAAGGCCACATCAGGTCCGGCGCCAGCTTGGCCGTATCGGCGGCCGCGACAGCTCGGGCATAGGCCCCGACCGCGTCGGCTGGCCGTTCCATCGCCAGATACAGGTCGCCAACCCGCGCCCAATCCTGGGGTGCGGCGCCCTCGCGGCGGGCAGCGCCCAGCGCCTCGGCCAAGGCCGCGTCACGCTTGCCGCTATCGTCGAGCAAGCCGATCCGCATCGCCTGCGCATTGGCCGCCAGAGGATCCGCCGCCGGGATGTGATCGATCGCGGCCAGCGCCAGATCGGGCCGATGCATCGTGCGCAGCTGCTCCGCCAGCAACAACCAGGCCGGCGAGAAATCGGGAGCGGCGTAACTCGCCAGCCGGCCGATGATCAAGCCAAGCGGGCTCAGCTGCTGGCGCGAAAGATCGCTCGAAAAATGAGCGAGCAGCACCGCCAGGCCTTCATCGGGGCCCGTGACCATCGCCGGCAGGCGTCCGGAAATATCCCCTCCGCGCTCGGCCCGCGCTTGCTCCGCACGACCGGTCGCGATCAGCAAAAGGGTACGCTGTTCCGCATAATAATTGCCGCCAATCGACGCGCCCTGTGCGGCCTGGGCCAAGGCGAGCGGATCCCCCTTGCGCGAACCCACCGCGATCCAGGCCCGGAAATAGGGCGCAAAAAAGCCGAACAGCCGATCCTTGGCGAGCCGCTCCGTCGCCTCCCCCGCCTTCGTCCAATTGCGTGCACGTATCTGCTCAAGCGCCAGCAGCGCATAGCCGTCGGATGGAAGAGCCTGCCGTGCATCCAGCATCCGGGCCGCCCGTAACGCGAGCGGTATATCGCCCGCCGTGACCGCCTGGCGGTACGCGCGGTCCGCAAACACCGTGTTACCCGGATCTGCCGCCAGCAGCGCGGTGAATCCCGCATTGGCGGCCGCCGTGTCGCCGGCAACCTGCGCGGCACGAGCGCGCACATACAGGCTCGCCAAAGACGCGCGGGGAGCGATGCCGTGTGTGGGCACAGCGCCCAACAAGGCCGCGGCTATTCCGATCATTGCAGCCTGATAGCGCACGCGAATCTCACATATTGGGGTAATTGGGTCCGCCCCCGCCTTCGGGAACCACCCAGTTGATATTCTGGGTTGGGTCCTTGATGTCGCAACTTTTGCAGTGGACGCAATTCTGCGCGTTTATCTGCAGCCGGGGTCCGTCCACGATTTCGTAAACGCCAGCGGGGCAATAAAGCTGCTCCGGGCTATCGTACAGCGCCAGATTGACCGCGATCGGCACCTCCGCATCCTTCAGCGTCAGATGGATCGGCTGATCCTCTTCGTGATTGGTGTTGGAGAGGAACACCGATGACAGTCGATCGAAACTGATCACGCCGTCGGGCTTGGGATAATCGATCGGTTTCACCATGTCCTTGCGCCACAGCGTCTTGCTGTCGCGATGATGGCCAAAACTGTAGGGCAAGCCGATCTTCAGCTGCCGCATCCACATGTCAAAGCCTGCCCATAAGGTCCCGACCGCAGGGCCGAATTTGGCAAGAGCAGGCTCCGCATTGCGGACTTTCTTCAGCTCGCGCGCGATCCAGCTCGCCTCCACGGCGGGCTGATAGGCGTCGAGCACATCGCCGGCACGGCCCGCCGCGATCGCCGCTGAGGCCGCCTCCGCCGCGAGCATGGCCGACTTCATCGCCGTATGCGTGCCCTTGATCCGCGGCACATTCACAAAACCGGCAGAACAGCCGATCAGCGCGCCGCCCGGGAAGGCAAGCTTCGGCACCGATTGCCACCCGCCTTCATTGATCGCCCGCGCACCATAGCTGACACGCCGCCCGCCCTCCAGGATCGAGCGGATCGCAGGGTGCTGCTTCCAGCGCTGGAATTCGTGGAACGGCGACAGATGAGGATTTTTGTAGCCCAGCCCCACGACATAGCCGAGCGCGACCTGGTTGTTTGCCTGATGATACAGGAACCCGCCGCCAACCTCATCCGTCAACGGCCAACCCTGCGTGTGGATCACCCGTCCCGGCACATGCTTCGCCGGATCGATATCCCAAAGCTCTTTAATTCCAAGCCCATAGACCTGAGGCTGACAATCCCGTTCGAGGTCAAACAGCCGCTTGGCCTCCTTGGTCAGGCTGCCGCGGGCACCTTCCGCGAAGAAGGTATAGCGCGCATGAAGCGCAATTCCCGGCTGATAGTCCGGCCGATGCGTACCGTCGCGCGCCACGCCCATGTCCCCGGTTGCCACACCCTGGACGGAGCCGTCGTCGTTGAACAGGATTTCGGCGGCGGCAAAGCCCGGGAAGATCTCCACCCCCAATGCCTCCGCCCGTCCGGCGAGCCAGCGGCACAGATTTCCAAGCGAACCGGTGTAGGTGCCCTTGTTGCTCATCAACGGCGGCATCAGCCAATGCGGCAAAGCGGTCCGGCCGGTCCGACTTAAAATCCAGTGATGGTTCTCCGTCACCGGCACATCGAGTGGACAGTCGCTATCCCGCCAGTCGGGAATCAGTTCATCCAGTGCGATCGGGTCGATCACCGCGCCGGACAGGATATGGGCGCCGATCTCGGAGCCCTTTTCCAGCACGCACACGGCGATGTCGCTATCGATCTGCTTCAGCCGGATCGCGGCGGACAGGCCGGCGGGCCCTCCGCCGACGATCACAACATCATAATTCATGCTCTCGCGGTCAGACATCAGGCCTCTATACGTCGTCTTTACAGTCCGGTCATCGTATCGTCCGAACGCCTCGTCATAAAGCGGGTGCGCGCAGATTGACCCATTCGTCAACCGCTCCTCTAGTTCCGACTGCGGGTAGCGGGGACGGAAGATGGTCGAAGGCGTTGCGTTTAGCACGCTTGATTGGTGGGCAGAGGCTGGCGTCGATGTGCTGGCTGACGATCTGCCGCGCGATTGGCTCGCTCAGCCCGTTTCAGTCCCCCAAGTCGTCGCTCCCGCGGAGACGGCTCCGGCCAAGCCCGCGCTTCCTGAGACCCTTGCCGCATTCCGGGCATGGCTGTTGACGGACGCCGGCATTCCCGGTGCGCCCGCCGGCCGGATCGATGCGCATGGCGATCCTGCGAGCGGCGCCGTCGTCGTCGTGGACATGCCGGAGGCGGACGACCGCACATCCGGCACGCTGCTCTCGGGCGAAGTCGGCGCCTTGTTCGATCGTATGCTGGCCGCGATCAAGCTCAGCCGCGCAGACATCTACCTTATACCTTTCTCGCCCGCACGATCGACCACCGGCCGCGTCGCGTCGGCCGATCTGGCGACGTTGACGCCGCTTCTGCACCATCATCTGAAGCTTGCCGCACCACGACGCTTGCTGCTCCTGGGCGATGCGCCGGTGCAAGCACTGCTTCAGGCCCCCGCGGTCAAGGCACGGGAATCCGCCCACATGATCGACATTGCCGGGCAGCCGGTCGCGACTGTCGCCTCCATCCATCCTCGTCTCGTCCACCTCAAGCGCGATTACCGCCCGCTTGCGTGGGACGATTTGCAACGGTTTGCCGCTTTATGATCCGCCATATTCTCCTGTCTGCCGTCGCCGTTGCCTATGCCGTTCCTGCCGTCGCCGGCACGCCCTTTCTGGCCGCCACGCCCAGCGCGACCACCTCCACCGCGACCGATCGCCAGCTGAGCGACAGTGAGCGCGCAACATTTCGCCAATATTTTCAATTGCTTCGGGATCGCAATTTCAGCGCTGCGACAGCGTTGCTGGACGCCCAGCCCGCCGGTGCTTTGACCTCGGTGGCGCGCGCAGAGTTGCTGTTGGCCAATCCCGCCGGGCGCGATGCCGCCAGCGTCGCCGCATTGCTTAGTGCGGCGCCCGATCTGCCCGAAGCGCCAGCGCTGGCGCGTTCGGCCGGAACCGCCTTCTCGCTTCCCCTGCAGCGATCGCTGATCCGCGTTGCCGGCCCCAGCAAACGGGCGCCGAGCCGGCCGAACGGCGACTGCCGCGCGCTTGCGGCCCGCGTGCAGCCCCTGCTGAAGGCCGACAACCCTTCAGCCGCCGAACCGATCGTCGAGGCCGCGGCCTCCACCTTGTCGCCGGAGGCGCTGACCGAATGGCGTCAGAAGGTGGCATGGGTCTATTTTCAAACTGGCGATGCCGTATCCGCCCGCCGGATAGCAGCCTTGGCGCAGGTCGGTGCCGGCGAATGGGCCGTCGACGCGGCGTGGGTGTACGGCCTCGCCTCCTGGCAGACGCGCGATTATGCGGCCGCCGCCCAGGCCTTTGAACGCGTCGCGTCCAACGCCAGCGATGATGAGACCCGCTCTGCCGGGTTATTCTGGGCCGGGCGGAGCAGGAAGGCCGCAGGCGACGCCTCTGCCGATGTGAAGCTGCAATCGGCCGCGCGTTATACCGAGACCTTTTACGGCATGCTCGCCAACGCCGCGCTCGGCATGCCTCTATTGCCGGCGGGCGCGCAGAATGGGCCGGAGGCGAACCTGCTGATGACGCGCAATAACCTCCGCGCAGCCGCGGCCTTGGTGGAGATTGGCGAGACCAGCCTGGCCGATCAACTGATCCGGTATCAGGCGCGGATCGGCGCGCCGGCCGAGCATCCCGCATTGATCGCCTTTGCCGCCAAGCTTCACTTGCCTGCGACCCAGATCTGGCTCGCGCAAAATGCGCCGACCGGCACCCGCACCAGCTTTGCCGCCCGTTTTCCGATGCCATCCTGGAGCCCGACCCAAGGCTGGCGCGTCGACCCGGCCCTGGTCTTCGCCCACGCGCTGCAGGAATCCGAATTCCGGGCCGATGCGGTGAGCCCTGCGGGCGCGCGCGGCCTTATGCAGCTGATGCCCGCGACCGCGTCCCTGATCGCGCGCCATAAGGGCGACAGCGTGGGATCGCTCAACGATCCTGCCGTAAGCTTCGAATATGGCCAGACCTATCTGGAGGAACTGGCTGCGGCGGTCGGCACCGGTGGACTGCTGCCAAAGGTCATCGCTGCCTATAATGCCGGTCCCGGCAATGTCGCGCGCTGGACGGCGGGCAGCGACGATCCGCTTTTATATATCGAATCCATCCCCTTCCGCGAAACGCGCGCTTATGTCGCAATCGTACTGCGCAATTATTGGATCTATCAGCGCGAAATTGGCGCCGCCACCTCCAGCCTGACCGCGATGGCGCAGGGGCGTTGGCCGATGTTCCCCACGCGCGCGATCCAGACGGCGAGCGCGGCGGCGGCAACCCACGCGCCAAACTGATGCCGATCGATCAGGCGGCGACATTCGTATCGGTGCGCATCGCCGTCCTCACCGTCTCCGACTCCCGCACGCTCGCGGACGACCGCTCGGGCACGACGCTGGTAGAGCGCCTCACGGCGGCCGGGCATATCCTGGCAGACCGGGATATCGTTGTGGATGACGCCGACCTGATCGTCGCACGCCTGAACCGCTGGATCGACGATCCTCAGGTGGATTGCATCATCTCAACCGGTGGCACAGGCGTCACCGGTCGCGACGTGACCCCCGAAGCCTTTGCACGCGTGCGAGACAAGGAAATCGAGGGCTTCGGCGAGCTCTTCCGCTGGCTGAGTTATGCCAAGATCGGCACCTCCACCATCCAGTCGCGGGCTTCCGCCGCCGTTGCGCGCGGCACCTATCTCTTTGCCCTGCCCGGTTCGACCGGCGCCGTACAGGACGGCTGGGACGGTATTCTGGCGACGCAGCTGGATATACGTCATCGCCCCTGCAACTTCGTCGAACTCATGCCACGGCTCCGCGAACGCTGAGAGGCGCCGCCTGGCCAGCTTCAATGTTCTTGCAATGTTCCTGGTGCGATCTAAGCTCCCGCCATGGAGTCGCCACCCCGTCTTCCGCCCCGTGCCGGGCGCGGCGCAACGCTGAACGCGACTCCGCAGCGCTTCAACCTGAAAGCGCGTGCGGACGATGGCGATTGGCTCGACGAACGCACCAACCTGGATGGGGATCTACCGCCGCTCCGGACCACCGTGACGACGGAGCGACCGCGAACGATCATCACACGCAATCAGTCGCCCGATGTCGGCTTCGATCGGTCGATCAACAGCTATCGCGGCTGCGAGCATGGGTGCATTTATTGTTTCGCCCGCCCGAGCCATGCCTTTCATGACCTCTCACCCGGGCTGGATTTCGAAACACGCCTCTTCGCGAAGCCCGATGCCCCTAAATTGTTGCGCGCGGAGCTGGCCGCCAAAGGCTATGTTCCGCGCCCGATCGCCTTCGGCACGAACACCGATCCCTATCAGCCGATCGAAGGGGAATGGCGCATCACCCGCGCCTGCCTGGAGGTGCTTGTCGAAACCCGGCACCCTTTCACCATCACCACCAAATCGGATCGCGTCGTTCGCGACATCGATCTGATCGCACCGATGGCCGCGAAAGGCCTGGCGGCGGTGGTCCTATCGATCACCACGCTCGATCCGGCGACCGCACGCACGCTGGAGCCGCGCTGCCCAAGCCCTGCCAAACGGCTGAAGGCGGTCAAAGCGCTGATCGACGCCGGGGTGCCGACCCATGTGAGCTTGGCGCCGGTCGTCCCGCAGATCACCGATCATGAGATGGAGCATATCCTGGAAGCAGCGGCGGATGCCGGCGCGCGCGGTGCCTTTTTCTTGCCGGTACGCCTTCCGCATGAGGTCGCGCCGCTGTTTCGCGCGTGGCTCGACGCGCATCATCCCGATCGTGCCAGCAAGGTCATGGCCACGATCCAGTCGCTCCGCGGCGGCAAGGACAATGATCCGAACTTCTTCACGCGGATGCAGGGCCAAGGGCCGTGGGCGGAGCTTTTGCGCACACGCTTCACGATCGCCTGCCGCAAGCTTGGGCTGAACAAGGAACGGCTGGCGTTACGCACGGATCTGTTTCGCCCGCCTGAAGGCGATCAGATGCAGTTGTTCTAGCCTTGGGCGGCGCGTGATCTAGCTGACGAGCGCCAGGCGGGGCGGATCGAGCGGCTCCAATTGCACTGCGCCGATCCCCGGCATTCGCTCGATCGCTTCGAGCACCTCGCTATCCAGCCGATAGTCGCGCCCGATCCGCAAGCGCATCGGCCCGGCGTCCGTCGGCACCCGCAAGTGCACTTCGCCCCGCCCGCCTTTGGCGTCAGCCAGCAGGCCTGCCAGCGCCGCCAGCCCGCCTTCGTCCGAAATCTCGATCTCCATCCGCAACCGGGCGTTGGTTGATACGCCGTCGAGCGGCCGGGCGGCCCGCACCGTGATGCGCGGCGTTTCCTCGCCAGGGCGTTTATCGACTTCTACCGAAAGCAGCAGACAGGCGCCGACACGCGCGCCACTCTCCATCGCGACCGCGGCGTCTTCGTCGAAGGCGCTCGCCACGAACTGGCTGGATGCATCCGAACAGGTCGCCAGCAGATAGCGGTTGCCGCGCGCGGACGTCCGCCACCGGGCTTCCTCGATCAGCGCTGCCATCCGCAACGTCGCCCGCGGCACCGGCCGCCCGCGTTCGTCACGATCGGGCTCGGAGGGGGCGGCCATTTGCGCCAATTGTTCGAAGGTGCGGACGCCTTCGCTCCGCGCCACATGCCGATACCGATCGGTGGGATGCGCCGAGAAATAGAAGCCGAACGCGTCTTTCTCCGCAGCCATGCGCTCGGCCACGGACCATCGGGCATCGCGCGGCAAGCGGATTGGCGGCACCCCAGCATTGCCGTCGCCTCCGAACAATCCACCCTGCCCGCTCGTGCGCGCGTCATGGGCACTGGCGGCATGCGCCAGGATTGTTTCGGCGGCGGCAAAAACGGCCGCGCGATCGTCCACCAGCGTATCGAAGCCACCCGCGGCGGCAAGGCTCTCCAACTGTCGCCGGTTCAGCAGGCGCGGGTCGATCCTATCGGCAAGATCATCAAGGCTCTTGAACGGCCCGGCGGTCCGGCGCTCGACGACAAGTTGCTCCATCGCCTTCTCGCCGACGCCCTTCAGCGCCCCCAGAGCATAGCGGACCGATCCATCGCTGACGCTGAACTCGGCCTCGGACAGGTTTACGTCGGGCGGCAGCAACGGCACGGCCGAACGCCGCATGTCATCGGTCCAGATTGCCAGCTTGTCGGTCAGGCTGATATCGTAGCACATCGATGCCGCGAAGAATTCCGGCTTGTGATGCGCTTTGAACCACGCCGTCTGATAGGCGAGCAGCGCATAGGCCGCGGCATGGCTTTTGTTGAAGCCGTAGCCGGCAAACTTGTCGATCAAGTCGAACAGCTCATTGGCCTTGGGCGGTGCGATGTCGTTGGCCGCACATCCATCGACGAAGCGCTGGCGCTGCGCATCCATCTCGGCCTGGATCTTCTTGCCCATGGCACGGCGCAACAGATCGGCCTCACCCAGGCTGTAGCCGGCAAGTATCTGTGCCGCCTGCATCACCTGTTCCTGGTATACGAAGATACCATAGGTTTCGGCCAGGATAGTTTCGAGCAGCGGGTGCGGATATTCGATCTTCGCGCGGCCATTTTTGCGGTCGCCGAACATCGGAATATTATCCATCGGCCCGGGACGATAGAGCGATACGAGCGCAATGATGTCACCGAAATTGGTCGGCCGGACCGCGGCGAGCGTCCGCCGCATGCCTTCCGATTCCAGCTGGAACACGCCCACCGTGTCGCCCTTCTGCAGGAGCGCGTAAACGGCCGGATCGTCCAGTTCCAGCGCCAGCAGATCGACATCCACGCCCCGATCCGACAGCATCTCGACCGCTTTCTGCAGCACCGACAGCGTCTTGAGGCCGAGGAAGTCGAACTTCACCAGCCCCGCCCCCTCGACATATTTCATGTCGAACTGGGTCACCGGGAATTCGGATCGTGGATCGCGGTAGAGCGGAACGAGTTGGTCGAGCGGGCGATCGCCGATGACGACACCGGCGGCGTGGGTCGAGCTGTGTCGCGGCAGACCCTCCAGCTTCATCGCCAGGTCGATCAGGCGTCTTACCTGCTTGTCGGCCTTATATTCGGCATGGAACTCCGACACGCCGTTGAGCGCGCGCTCCAGCGTCCAGGGATCGGTCGGATGGTTCGGGATCAGCTTGGCGAGGCGATCGACCTGACCATAGCTCATCTGCAGAACTCGACCCGTGTCCTTCAGGACGGCGCGCGCTTTCAGGCGTCCGAACGTAATGATCTGGGCGACATGATCGCTGCCATATTTGCGTTGAACGTAGCTGATGACTTCGCCGCGCCGCGTTTCGCAAAAGTCGATATCGAAGTCGGGCATCGATACGCGTTCGGGGTTCAGAAAGCGCTCGAACAGCAGCCCCAACTGGAGCGGATCGAGATCCGTGATGGTCAGCGCCCAGGCAACGACCGAGCCTGCGCCCGACCCGCGGCCGGGACCAACCGGAATCCCCTGCTCCTTCGCCCATTTGATGAAATCGGCGACGATCAGGAAATAGCCGGGGAAGCCCATCTGGATAATGACATCCAGCTCGAACGTAAGCCGTTCGCGATACGGGCCGCGGTCCGCCTCGACTGTCGCGAGTTTGTCGAGACGCGCCTCCAGTCCCGCTGCGGCATCATCGCGTAACGCCTGCGCTTCCGCCTCAGGATCGCCGGCAAGGCTCGGCAGGATCGGCTTGCGCTCGGGGGCCGCTACGGCACAGCGCTGCGCCACCACCAACGTATTGGCGATCGCCTCCGGCAAATCTGCAAACAGCTCGGCCATCACATCGGCTGGCTTGATCCAGGCTTCAGGCGACGATCGTACCCGCTCTTCCACCTCAAGGTAGGAGGAGCTGGCGATACACAGCATCACGTCGTGCGCGGCGTGGAAATCGGGTTCCGCGAAACAGGCTGGGTTGGTCGCGACCAAAGGCAAGTCGCGCGCATAGGCCAGGTCGATCAGGCCGGCTTCGGCGGCGTCCTCGATCGGATCGTTGCGGCGCGCGAGCTCGATATAAAGTCGGCTAGGGAACAGGGCTTCAAGCCGATCGAGATAGCGCGCTGCGGCGCTGTGCTGCCCCTCGGCAAGCAAGCGGGCGAGCGCCCCTTCACCGGCGCCGGTGAGTGCGATCAACCCGCCGTTGCGCGCCTCAAGCGCAGCAAGCGGGACGTGCGGCTCCTCATGTTGCGGGCGATCCAGGTGCGCCGCCGAGACCAGCGCGCACAGATTGTCATAGCCGACATCGTCCTGCGCGTAGAGCGGCAACCAGTCGATCTGCGGCGCCTTGCCATCGGGACTTCCGGGCCGGGACACGCCCAGCAAGGTGCCCATGATCGGCTGCACCCCCGACTTCTTGGCCGCCTGACCGAAGGCCATCGTACCGTAAAGCCCGTTGCGATCGGTGATCGCTGCAGCTGGGAAGCCCAGCTTGCGCGCCTGCGAGGCAATGGCCTTCGGATCGATCGCGCCTTCCAACATGGTGAAGGCCGAAAGAATGCGCAGCGGCACGAAGTTGGTAGCGGCCATACCCTTATCTATGCAGTGCGGCGCCCGAGGGGAAGCGGCAGTCGGCTTCTATCCACAGCTTAGATGCCGATCGTGGCCCGAAGGATCCCGCCGGCCCGTACGATCAGCTGAGTACGCCGTCATGCAGCCGCACGACCCGGTCCATTCGACCGGCAAGGCGTTCGTTATGCGTCGCCACCAGGGCCGCGGCCCCCTCTTCCCGCACCAGCCGCAGAAATTCGCCCAACACGCGGTCCGCCGTCGCCTCATCAAGGTTGCCGGTCGGCTCATCGGCCAAAACCAGCGCCGGCCGGCTCGCGAGCGCCCGGGCGACCGCGACGCGTTGCTGCTCGCCGCCGGAAAGCTGCGAGGGGCGGTGGTCCAGCCGCTCGCCAAGTCCGAGTACCCCGAGCAGGCTTCGCGCCCGTTCGAGTGCCTTGGCAGCGCTACTGCCGTGGATCAGCTGCGGCAGCACCACATTTTCCTCTGCCGTAAAATCGGGAAGCAGATGGTGGAATTGATATACGAACCCGATCGCATCCCGGCGCAGGCGCGTGCGGCCCTTATCGTCCAGACGGCTGGCTTCCTCGCCCGAGATGCGGATCGAGCCGGAAAAGCCGCCTTCCAACAGCCCCACCGCCTGCAGCAAGGTCGACTTGCCCGATCCGGACGGGCCCAGCAGCGCAACGATCTCGCCTTTTGCCAGGCGCAAGTCGACGCCACGCAGAACGTCGATCGTCCGGTCGCCCTGAACGAACGAGCGTCCCAGGCCGGTGACGTCCAGAACGTCACTCATAGCGCAGGACCTGAACCGGATCGGTGCGGGCCGCTCGCAACGCCGGATAGAGCGTGAACAGGAGCGCCAAAATCAACGTCATCACAATAACCAGCCCGACCTCGAACGGGTCGGTACGCGAGGGCAATTCGGTCAGGAAGCGGATTGAGGGATCCCACAGATTTTGGCCGGTCAGTCGCTGAACGAAATTCACCACGCCCTGGCGATAGAACAGGAAGATTGCGGCGAGGATCAGTCCAAGCCCGGTTCCCAGCACCCCGATCGTCACCCCGATCGTCACGAAAATCCGGATCATCGCGCCGCGCGTCGCCCCCATTGTGCGCAGGATCGCAATGTCGCGGGTCTTCGCGCGCACCAACATGATCAGGGACGACAAAATGTTGAACGCCGCGACGATGATGATGATCGACAGGATGATGAACATCATCACCCGCTCAATCTCGATCGTCTGGAACAGCGACGAATTCATCTGTTTCCAGTCCTGAATTACGCCGGCGCTGCGTATGGCAGGGCGCAGCGGCGCCAGTATCTGGTCGACCTTGTCGGCATTATTCGTCTGAATTCGGATCATGCTGACACTGTCGCCCAACATCAGCAGTGTTTGGGCGTCCGCCATCGGCATGACGACATAGGTGTTGTCATATTCAAACACGCCGACTTCGAAGATCGCGGCGACGCGGTAGGATACGATCCGCGGCACGGTGCCGAATGGGGTGCTCTCTCCGCTAGGGCTGATCAGGCTGATCTGTCCGCCGATATTGACGCCCAGCGCCTCGGCAAGCCGCGCCCCGATCGCGACATTGCCGGAGCCTGGAGTCACATCGGCGATCCGACCGACCACAACTTTACCGCCGATGCTCGGCCCGCGCAGATCATCCGCGGTCATGCCGCGCGCGAGGACGGCCTCGACCCGCCCTCCCGTCGACCCCATTAAAGGCTGCTCGATGAGCGGCGTCGCCTGGGTAACGCCGGGCGTAGCGCGCGTCTGCTGCAGCACGCGTCGCCAGTCATTGATGCGCCCATCGTAGCCTTGCACCACGGCATGGCCGTTCAAGGCCGTGATCTTGTCGAACAGTTCGGCCCGGAAGCCGTTCATGACGCTGGTGACGATCACCAGCGCCGCCACACCCAACGTCACGCCGAGCAACGAAAAGCCGGCGACGATGGCAATGATGCCCTCGCCCTTTCCAGGCCAAAGATAGCGCCGCGCGATCGTGCGCTCATAGCGGGTCAACATTATTGCGTAATCCGATCGTCACCCTGAACGTGTTTCAGGGTCCATTGTCCGACGCGCTTAGCCGCGCGTGGCGCGATGGATGCTGAACCGCGTTCGGCATGACGAATAGGGATCACCCGCGAACCTTCGCGATCGCATCGGCAGGCGCCAGTTCATCGCGCTCGCCGGTCGCGCGCCGCTTGAGTTCCACAACGCCCTTTTCCAGGCCTTTAGGCCCGATCACGATCTGCCACGGCACGCCGATCAGATCCATCGTCGCGAACTTGGCGCCGCCGCGTTCGTCGCGGTCGTCGTACAGAACGTCGAAACCGGCCGCCTGCAGCTGCGCATACAGATCGTCAGCTGCTTTGGCGCAGGCCTCGTCATCGGCACGCATGTTGATCAGGCCGACCGCATAAGGCGCCACCGCGTCGGGCCAGATAATGCCCTTTTCGTCGTGGCTCGCCTCGATGATCGCCGCCATCAGGCGGGAGACGCCGATGCCATAGCTGCCCATATGCGGGACGATCTCGGCCCCGTCCTGACCCTGGATTTTCAGGCCCATCGCGCCGGAATATTTCGTGCCGAAATAGAAAATATGGCCGACCTCGACGCCGCGTGACTGACGCAGCTGATCGCCGGCCTCCGCCTCGCGCGCCTCGTCGCGCTTTTCGTCGGTCGCGGCATAATCGGCGGTGTACCCGCCGACGATCGCCTGCAGTCCGGCGACATCGTCGAAATCGACATGGGACAGCGCGGCCGGCTTCTCCCAATTGCTGTGGTAGAAGACCTCGCTCTCGCCGGTCGGCGCGAGCACGATGAACTCGTGGCTCAGGTCGCCGCCGATCGGGCCGGTATCCGCCTGCATCGGGATGGCGCGCAGCCCCATCCGCGCGAAGGTATTGAGATATGCCACGAACATGCGGTTATAGCTGTGGCGCGCGCCGGCCTCGTCCAGGTCGAACGAATAGGCGTCCTTCATCAGGAATTCGCGCCCGCGCATCACGCCGAAGCGCGGCCGCACCTCGTCGCGAAACTTCCACTGAATATTGTACAGCGTGCGCGGAAGGTCGCGATAGGACCTTGCCGCATCACGGAAAATGGTGGTGATCACCTCCTCCGCGGTCGGGCCGTACAGCATCTCGCGATCGTGCCGATCCTTGATACGCAACATCTCCAGCCCGTAATCGTCATAGCGACCCGACTGCTTCCACAGTTCGGCGGATTGGACGGTCGGCATGATCAGTTCGATCGCGCCGGACTTGTCCTGCTCTTCCCGCACGATCTGGGCGATCCGCGCCAGCACGCGCGTGCCGAGCGGCAACCAGGCGTAGATGCCGGCAGCGGTCTGCCGCACCAGCCCGGCCCGGAGCATCAGCTTGTGGCTGATGATCTGGGCGTCCGCGGGCGATTCCTTCATCACGGGCAGGAAATAACGGGAAAGGCGCATCGGGCTCCGCTCAGGCTATAGGGCGGGCGTGTGCTTAGGCGGCGGCGTGCCCGAGGGCAATGCGCACCATACATCTGCCACCTCGACGCCCGCCAAACTCCGGGCGTCCGCGATCACATTATCCCGGGCACCAGCCGCATCCCAACTTCCGTCCGCGCTGGTGCGATACGGCTGATACCGCGAATATTCTGGGCTGTCGTTACGACCGGACATCCGGCGCAGATCCCGACTGCGGCCCCGCGGTCAAGCTACTCACTTGGCCGCAGCGCTCTTCTTTGCTGGGCTCTTCTTTGCCGGGCTCTTCTTGGCAGCGCTTTTCTTGACTGGCTTGCGCTTGCCTTTGGCCGGGCCCTTCGCCGCCCGTTCTTCCAGCAACACCAGGGCTTGTTCCGCCGTCAGCGTGGCGGGGTCCGTACCCTTTGGCAGGGTCGCATTGGTGGTGCCGTCGGTGACATAGGGGCCGAACCGCCCCTCCATTACCTTGACCGGCTTGCCGGTGACGGGGCTCTCCGCAAAGGTCGCGATCGGCTCGCGCGACGCGCCGCCCGATCGCCCGCCGCCATTGGCGGCATCGGCGAGGCGGGCCACCGCCGCGTTCATGCCCGTCTCGAACACCTCGGCGGTCGACTGGAGCTTCGCATATTTGCCGTCGTGCGAAAGATAGGGCCCATAGCGCCCAATGCTCGCGACAATCGGCTTGCCCGTTTCCGGATGCGTACCGATCTCGCGCGGCAGCGCCAGCAGCCTGAGTGCCATTTCCAGATCCAGCTCGGGCACATCCTTCGGGATCGAGGCGCGCTTTGCCTCCTTGCCCTCGCCCAGCTGAATATAGGGTCCGAACCGTCCCGCGCGTCGTGTGACCATTTCGCCGGTGGCGGGATCGACGCCCATTTCGGCCGGTCCGGTATCGTTGGCCGCGTCCTCCGCCCCGCCCTGGGCGAAACGACGGGTGAATTTACATTCGGGGTAATTGGAGCAGGCGACGAACGCGCCATATTTGCCACCGCGCAGCGCCAGCCGCCCGGTGCCGCAATTGGGGCAAAGGCGGGGATCGGTGCCATCCGCCTTTTCAGGGAACAGATAAGGGGCCAGGAATTCGTCGAGCGCGGCGGTCACCTCGCTGGGCTTCTGCTCCATCACCTCGGCCGTTTTCGGCTTGAAATCCCGCCAGAACGCCTCGAGCACTGACTGCCAGTTGGCGCGGCCGCCGGACACGTCGTCCAGCTCCTCCTCCAGCCCGGCGGTAAAGTCGTAGCTTACATATTTCTCGAAGAAGCGCTCGAGGAAGCTCGTCAATAGGCGGCCACTTTCCTGCGGGATGAAGCGGTTCTTCTCCAGCGTCACATATTCGCGGTCCTTCAGCGTCTGAAGCGTCGCCGCATAGGTGGAAGGACGGCCGATGCCGACTTCCTCCATCTTCTTGACCAGCGAGGCTTCCGAATAACGCGGCGGCGGCTGGGTGAAATGCTGCTCCGCGAGCACGCTTTTCTTGGCCGGCGCATCGCCTTCGTTCATCCGCGGCAGGCGCTTGCTGTCTTCATCCTCCGCATCGTCGCGGCCCTCCTCGTAAAGGGCCAGATAGCCAGGAAACAGCACAACCTGCCCCGTTGCGCGCAGGACATGCTGGCCGGTGCCGTCGGCGAGTTCCACCGTTGTCCGTTCCAGCCGGGCCGATGCCATCTGGCTTGCCAGTGCGCGCTTCCACACCAGGTCGTACAAGCGGGCATGATCGCCCGATCCGGCGCGATCCCGCGTGAAGTCGGTCGGGCGGATGGCCTCATGGGCCTCCTGCGCATTCTTCGCCTTGGTCGTATAATGGCGCGGCTGATCCGGCACATAGCCGCCGTCATAGCGATCCACGATCGAGGCACGCGCAGCCGAGATGGCGCTGTGGTCCATCTGGACGCCATCGGTCCGCATATAGGTGATCGCGCCCTGCTCGTAGAGATCCTGCGCCACCCGCATCGTGTGGCTGGCGGAGAATCCGAGCTTGCGTGCCGCCTCCTGCTGCAAGGTAGAGGTGGTGAAAGGCGGCGGCGGATTGCGCGTCAGCGGCTTGGTTTCAACGCTGGTGACGGTGAACCGACCGGCTTCCACATCGGCCTTCGCCGCCGCACCATCGGTACCATTGCCGATCGTCAGTCGATCGATCTTCTGCCCCTTCCAGCGCACCAGCCGGGCCAGGAATGTCACGCCATCCTGCTCCATGCTGGCCGCGACCGACCAATATTCCTGCGGGCGGAACAGCTCGATTTCGCGTTCGCGATCGACCACCAGTCGCAGCGCGACCGACTGAACACGGCCCGCCGATTTGGCCCCGGGCAATTTACGCCACAGCACGGGTGAAAGGGTGAAGCCGACCAGATAATCCAGCGCGCGGCGCGCCCGGTAGGCGTCGATCAGATCCTCATCCAGCGCGCGCGGATGCGCCATCGCATCCAATACGGCGGGCTTGGTGATCGCATTGAACGTGACGCGCTGCACGTCTTTCGGCAGCACCTTGCGTTTGCGCAGCACCTCCTGGACATGCCACGAAATCGCCTCGCCCTCGCGGTCGGGGTCGGTCGCCAGGATTAGCGTGTCGGCGGTCTTGGCCTCGTCGGAGATCGCCTTCAGCTGCTTGGTCTTGTCCGCATAGGGCTCCCATTCCATCGCGAAGCCATTGTCGGGATCGACCGAGCCGTCCTTGGGCGGCAGATCGCGGACATGGCCATAGGATGCCAGCACCCGATGACCGGGTCCGAGATATTTCTCGATGGTTTTCGCCTTGGCGGGCGATTCGACGACGACGAGCTTCATGAGGCTGGATGATGTCCTTACGTGTACGCGCGAGGGTGGCGAGACGCGGCGGCCGGCGTCAAGGGGCGATGTAGGGACTGGTTAGCCGCCGGGGAAGTCCACGCGCTACCGCCGCTGCCATCCACCGCTGTTCAACCAAGGCTGACGCGGCCACCCGCATGACGTTCCAGTCGCCCCGCCAATTCCAGTTCGAGCAAGATGAGGTGCACGTCCGAAGCGGCCAAGGCCGACTGCCGAATGATCTCGTCGACCGCCACAGGAATGGGGCTCAGCAAGGCGGTCACCGCCGCGCGTTCGCGCTCACCGGTGTCGCTCGCACCATGGCCGGCTTGATATACAGGGGCGGGCGCGCCGACATGGTTCCGGCCGAAAGGCTCCAGCGCCTCCAATATGTCAGCGGCGGACTGAACCAGCGTTGCCCCGTCCCGAATCAGCTGATTGCATCCTTGCGCACGCGGATCGAGGGGAGAGCCCGGCACCGCCATCACGTCCCGCCCATAATCCGCCGCCAGCCGGGCGGTGATGAGCGATCCCGATCGCGGCGCCGCCTCGACTACGACCGTGCCTTGCGCCAGGCCGGCGATCACGCGATTACGGGACGGAAAATGGCGTGCATGCGGCTCCGTGCCCGGCGGCTGCTCCGAAACGATCAGCCCACGCGTTCCGATCTCGCGCTGCAGCCGCTCATTCTCCGGCGGATAAAAGATATCCAGCCCACCCGCGATGACGCCGATCGTGCCGCCGTCGAGCGAGCCGACATGCACCGCCGTGTCGATCCCGCGCGCCAACCCGGACACGACGACCGTCCCCTGCCGCGACAGATCGTTGGCGAGCTGCCGCGCAAAGCGCACCGCCGCGGCCGAAGCGTTCCGCGCGCCGACCATCGCCACCATCGGCCGGCTCAGCAGCGCGCCGTCGCCCTGCACGATCAGCGCCGGCGGCGCACTATCCGTTTCCGCGAGCAGGGCCGGATAATCGGCGCTGCCGATCATCAGATAGCGTCCGCCCAGCGCATGCACCGCCGCCATCTCGCGTTCGACGTCCCGCACTGGCGGCACGGCGGGTGCGCGCCCGCCGCCTCGCCGCGCCAGTTCCGGCAATGCTTCCAACGCCGCGCCGGCCGTCCCGAAGCGCCGCATCAACTGACGAAAGGTGATCGGACCGATTGCGCGCGTGCGAATCAGGCGCAGCGCAGCCACGCCATCGGCATTCAAGGACAGCTCAGCCTCCTTTGCCGATGCGCGGCTCGCTGCCGTCGATCAGCCGCACGATATTGTCCCGATGGCGCCACAACACCACGAGCGCGAGCGCCAGGAACATCAGCGTCAGATCCGCCCTGAAGAAAAAGGCCGAAGCGACCGGCGTGGCTATCGCAGCGGACATTCCGCCAACTGAGGATCGACGCGATAGCAGCATTGCCACCAGCCACATCGCCAACGCCACCAGCCCCGTCGGCCAGTGCACCGCCAGCGTTATCCCCAGTAAAGTCGCAACGCCCTTACCGCCCTTGAAGCGCAGCCACAGCGGGAAGATATGGCCAAAGAAAGCCGCGACGGCAGCAAGCGGCCCTGTGCCCGGAACCAGCGCTTCGCTGACCAGAACAGCCACGGCACCTTTGCCGGCATCCAGCAGCAGCGTCAGCGCGGCCAGGCTTTTCCGGCCCGTGCGCAATACGTTGGTCGCACCGATATTTCCGGAGCCGACACTGCGGGGATCCGTCGCGCCCGCCAGACGTGTCACGATGACCCCGAACGGGATCGCGCCAACCAGATAACTGGCAACCAAGACAAGTGCGGGCAGTGCCCAGCCGTTCACGTGAAATCCCCCTGCGCGACAATTAGCCTATCTGAGATTGGGTGCAACCGATCAGATCGGACGACCAGCACAGCATGACCGCCAGCGCCACCCACAAAAAAAGGGCGGACCTAGGCCCGCCCTTTTCATTCTTCCGATCAGCAAACATCAGTAGTTGGCATATGCCTCGTTACCGATGAAACCCATCTTGCTGACCTTGGCGCGCTTGGTCACGGCAAGCACATTGTCCACCACTTCGTAACGCGCATCCGCCGCCGGGCGAAGGTGCAATTCCGGAATGGGGTTCAGCGTCTGCGACTGATCCAGATACTGGCGCAGAACCGTCATATCGACCGGGGTACCGTTCCAGAGAACCTGATCCCGATTGTTGATCGAGACTTCGTTCTTTACCGGATCGATCGGCGGAGGGTTATTAACGGTATTCTGCGGCAGATCCAGCTTTACGGCGTGGGTCTGCACCGGGATCGTGATGATGAACATGATGAGCAACACCAGCATGACGTCGATCAGCGGCGTCGTGTTGATGTCCATCATGGGCTCGCCTTCGGCTGCGCCCGAGCTCATGGCCATTTCGATAGTCTCCTAAAAACGGCGCTTAGTCGATCGCGGCGTGATATTGGCCGGGCTCAGGCTGCGAGATGAAGCCAACGCGGGTGAAGCCGGCGCGGGCCACATTCGTCATCGCACCGCCGACACAGCGCCAGGGCGTGTCGATGTCCGCGCGAATATGAACTTCCGGCAGAGAATCAGGCGTAATATTCGCAGGGCCGCCGAGTTTGTCGACCTCAAGCTTGAGCTTCTTGACCGAACGATCGAGCAGTTCTTCCGCGTTGATCTTCGTCTGGCCCCAGTAAACCTCACAGGCGCCACCAGCGCCGGCCTTGACCGACAGGACGACGTTTTCAGGCTTGCTGGTCGTCGGCTCGTTGGCGACCTTAGGAAGGCGGACCGGAACCGTCTGGATGACGACTGGAACGGTAATCAGGAAGATGATGAGGAGCACCAGCATAACGTCGACCAGCGGCGTCGTGTTGATGTCCGACATTGGGGAGTCGTCTTCGGCGGGGCCGACACTCATCGCCATGGAACGGATTTCCTATCTTGTCGGGCCGCGCAGTGCATGGCCGGATTCTAGCAGCGGGCGGGGCAGAGCCCCGCCCGTGCCATATGTTACGCCTTCGGGTTGATCGCAGCCGAACCCGTCTTGAGCGGCGGGGTCGGAACGGTCTTGGCCGAAGCGAGCTGCGGACGAAGCGCGCCGTTCGAGACCATGTAGCCATGCAGGTTGACCGCAAAGGTCCCCAGCTGCTCGGCAATGACCTTGTTGCGGCGGATCAGCCAGTTGTAGCCCATAACCGCCGGCACGGCGACGACGAGGCCGAGCGCGGTCATGATGAGCGCCTCACCGACCGGGCCGGCGACGGCGTCGATCGAAGCCTGACCGGCAGCACCGATCTTCACGAGGGCGCGATAGATGCCGATAACGGTACCGAGCAGACCCACGAACGGAGCAGTCGAACCAACGGTGGCGAGCAGCGCCAGGCCCGTGCCGAGCTTGGAGTTGATCGCTGCCGTGCTGCGGTTCAGCGAACCACCGAGCCACTCATGCTGGTCGACCGGGTCGGTCAACAGGTTATGCTGGTCCTGGGCGAGCAGGCCGTCTTCGACGACCTGGCGGTAGGCCGAGTTACGCTCCAGCTTGCTGGCGCCATCCTTGATCGTAGGCGTACCCCAGAAGCTGGTACGAACGCGCTTTGCCTGGTTCAGGATCTTCTGCTGTTCGAACAGCTTGGTGAACATGATGTACCAGGACGATGCCGACATGATCACGAGGATGATGAAGATCGTCCAGGCGATCACGCCGCCCTGATGGAGTGCGCCCATCAGGCCATATGGATTTGCATTCGCGGCTGCGGCGCCGGCTGCGGGTGTAGTCATGGTCTCAACAATCCTTTTTCGATAAGTTGAGCGGTGCGGCGCGCTCCAGCGCACCGCACCGCATAGCCGGCGTCAATTGCTGGGCAGAACCCAGCGGAAACGAATGGAAGCAGTCTGCTTGATCGGGTTGCCGGACTGATCCTTGGCAGGCGCATAACGCCCACGTCGGGTGACCAGGCGACAAGCCGTGTCATCCAGGTCCGCAGAACCACTTGACGAGGTCACGCGGCAATTCTCGACCCGACCCTGTTCGTTGATCGTCCACGAGATACCGCTGACGCCCGACCGCTCTTCGCGCATCGCGCCCGGCGGATAATCGTCATTGGTGATCCACGTCCGAGGGTCACCCTTGGCCGAAGCAGCCTGGGAAACGACCGGCGCAGGCGGCGCAGGCGGCGCCGACGGCGTGATCACAGGTGCAGGCGGCGGCGCGACCGGCACGGTATAGACCGGCGGAGCCAGGCTCGGCGTCTGCACGATTGCAGGCGGCGCGACGATCGGAGGCGGCGGCGCAGTCCGCGGCGTTTCCGGCGGCGGCGGTGGTGGCGGTGTTTCCGGTGGCGGCGGTTGGTCCTGGACATCCACGACCTTCAGATCCTGCGCCGCCTTCTTGATAACCTCAAAGGCGAGTCCGGTAATAAACGCATATCCGATAAGCACGTGGAGCAGAACCACCAATCCGATGGCGACCGCCTTTCGCGGAGTCATTGTTGGTTGGTCAGCGTAAGCCATTAAAAAATGACACTCCCTCCGAGCCGTAAGATGGACATCGCCCTATTCGATATCCCGTCTGAAACGTACGCGTGAGGCTCTTCGTCCCATCTCGCGACACGGCGTGTTCCTATCGCGACGATTCAGCCCATGCAAACGCTTTATGGTTGCGTTAACGAGGGATGGCTCGAATGAATCTTACCCACCAACCTTTTCAGGCGGTACAATGCGTTCTTTGACCCACTGCTCGGCTTTAGCTCTGGCAATGCTTGCGGCGGCACCGATTCTTGCGGCGCCCCTCCCCTTTGCGGGCCTGCCAACCGATTATAACTATGTCGAATTGGCCAAGATGGCGCTGGGCGCGCGTACCGTTATTGCCGCCGACATTGCCGACGCGATCGCCCTGAAAGGGGAAGCGGCTGCAGGGGTCCCGGCCGGTTTACGGCGTTATTATGTGCAGGCTGACGTGCGCGGCCTGATTTCTGGCACTGGCGCCCCTGCCCGGGTCACCTATCTGGTCGATCTGCCGGACGACGCCGCCGGCAAGAAGCTTAAACTCAAGGGCGTACCCGTGATTCTCTTGGCAACCGCCGGAACCGCGCCGGGCGAATTGCGTCTGGTGGGCCCGCGCGCGCAAGTGCCCCGCACCCCCGATAATGAGCGAAAGGTTCGCGCGATCCTCACCGAAGCCGTCGCCGCAGATGCGCCGCCGGCGATTACGGGAATCACGCGCGCCTTCCACGTCGCGGGCACGCTCCCGGGCGAGAGTGAGACGCAGATATTTCTGAAAACCTCGGATCAGCGACCGATCTCGCTCTCCGTCCTGCGCCGCCCGAATGAACAGCCGCGATGGGCCGTCGCCTTGTCGGAGATGGTGGACGATAGCGCGGCGCCGCCCAAGCCGGATACGTTGCTCTGGTATCGCCTCGCCTGCGGCCTTCCCCGGTCCTTACCGGAAACCGCAGTCAGCGCGCTTGGTCCGGAGGATGCGACGGCCGCAAAATCGGACTATCAGGTGGTCCTGGCGGGGCTAGGCACCTGCGACCGCTAGCCGCCGACCAAACGTCCTAACCGTCCCGCATCATGTGCACGAAATCGCGTGCATAGCTTTCCAGATTCGCGCCCCCATCAACAAAGAGAGTCTGTCCGGTTACGCTGGTCGCACCCAGCAGGAAGGCCACGGCATCCGCGATGTCGCGCGGCGCCGAATTGCGCCCGAGCGGCATCGCATTGGCCAGCCGTTGCCATTGTTCCGGATTATAATCGTCGCCCGGCAATGTCATCCCGGGCGCAATCGCGTTGATTCGCACGTTCGGCGCGAAGGCCCGCGCCGTAACGCGGGTCGTCGATCCCAGCGCCAGTTTCGATGCCGTATAGGCGGCCTGATCGATCGGGGGATTGTGCACCCTTTGGTCCAGGATGTTGACGATCGCCCCCGTCTGGCCGGGCGCTAGCGCTGCGGCGAAGCTGCGGGTCAGCACCACGGGCGCAACGAAGTTCACGTTCAGATGGCGGAAAAGCTCTTGATGCGTGATCTCGGCCCAGTGGCCTTCTGTGATGATCGAGGCACTGTTGATCAGCGCGTCCGGCGCACGGCCGAAATGTGCTGCAACCTGATCGACCAGCGATTCGACCTCGGATGCTTCTGCCAGATCGGCAGGAAAGACCTTCGATCGCACATTGCGGTCCTCGATTACCTGCGCCAATTCCGGGCATGGGATGCCCTGCCGGTGCGCGTGCAGCGCCAGATCATAGCCGTCTTCGGCCAGCCGGGCGGCGATCGCCGCGCCAACCCGGTGCAGTCCGCCTGTAATAAGCGCAAGCATCAGCGCCGCTCGCGCACCAGAGTCATGCCAATCGATTCGCCCGCTTGCGACAAAGCCATCTTGACGATTTTGACTTCGACCCGCGTCACTCGCGCGTCGCCCCCAAAGATCGTGTCGACGATATGGTCGGCAACGGCCTCCACCAGCGTGAAATGGAGTTCACCCGGAAGCGCCTCTTCCACCGCGCGGCGCAGATCAAGATAGTTTTTAGACGCGCTAAGCGGCGTGTCGTGCGCGAATCGATGCGGTGCAGGGATAATTGCAGTTACCGAGATCCGCAGTGGCTGCGGCATGTGCGTTTCTTCGGAATAGATGCCGGTCAGAACATTGATGACCAGATCGCTGACTTCCAGTCGGATGAAGTCGCCCGCTCCCCCTATTTCAGGAGCAAGAATAAGCGGCTTGGGATGGTCGATCGCGGTCATGACGTCTCTCGGTTGTAACCACGCTGCCCTAGCAGTGCCGCTGCCGCCCGGCCAGCCGGGTTCCCTTTGCCCAGCTTTGCGTTATGGGCCCCACCCTTTCCGTCGGAGCCCGCCTTGTTGATCACGCTTTCGCCCCTCGCCGACGCAGCGCCCGCCGATATCGAACGGCTGCTCGATTCGGCGTTTGGCACGGATCGCCATGGCCGCACGGCGTACCGGATCCGTGCTGGCATGGCAGCGATCCCCGATCTGTCTTTGGCGGCCTGGGAGGCGGATCGTCTCATCGGCACGCTGCAGAGCTGGCCGATCGCCTTGCATGGTCCCGCGGGCGAAACGTCACTGATTTTGGTTGGCCCCGTCGCCGTCGACCCCACGCGTCAGCAACGCGGGATTGGCCGTCAGATGATGGAGGCGATGCTGACGCGCGCATCGTCGCATCCGCCGCTCGTTCTGATCGGCGATCCCGAATATTATGGCCGGCACTTTGATTTTACCGCCGATGCCACTGCCGCTTGGGACGCGCCCGGCCCGTTCGAACACCGTCGCTTGCTCGCACGCACGGGCGGACGGGATGTGCCCACGCACGGCATGCTCGGCCCGCGACACGAGACAAAGGCAAGCGACCTCCGCTAACGCGGTGGTATGCCTGAGACAACGCCGCCCATCCCTGATCTCGCCAACCTGTCCCTGGCCGAAATTGCCCGCGCTGCCGCCGAGCGCCGCTTGCCCCCGGTCGCCGACTGGAATCCCGCCCGTTGCGGCGACAGCCATATGCGGATCGCGCGCGATGGCACCTGGTTCCACGAAGGCAGCCCAATCCTTCGGCCTGCCATGGTGCGGCTATTCGCCAGCCTGCTTCGGCGCGAGCCGGACGATCGTTACGTCCTGGTGACCCCCGTTGAGAAACTGGACATTGCGGTTGAGGATGCTCCCTTCGTGGCGGTCGAGGTCAAGACCGAGGGAAATGGACCTGATCGCCGGCTCGCCTTCCGCCTGAACATCGACGAGCCGATTGTCGCCGGCCCGGACCATCCGGTCCAGATGGTCGACGCCCGCCCCTATCTGGTCGTGCGCGATCGCCTCCGCGCCAGCATCGCGCGTCCGGTTTACTATGAGCTGGCCGACATGGCGCTTGCCGAAGCGGCAAATCCCCCCGGTCTATGGTCGGACGGCGCCTTCTTCGCACTGGATGCGACATGAGTCTGGCCGATCGACTCCGCGCCGCGCTGGACCGCACGACCGGACACGCGCCGATCCAGGGCGACGATTATGATAAGGCGAACGACCATTATGTGCCCGCGGCCGTGCTGGTCGCGATCACCGACCGGCCCCATCCCGGCCTGCTTCTGACACTTCGTCAGCCCCATTTGCGACGCCATGCGGGCCAGATCGCCTTTCCAGGTGGGCGGGTGGATCCCGAGGATCAGGACGTCATCGCCACCGCCCTGCGCGAGGCGCGGGAAGAGATTGGGCTCGATCCCGATCGGGTCGACATCGTGGGGATGAGCGATACCTATCGGGTCGGCACCGGCTTCGTCGTAACCCCGGTGATCGGCGTCATTCCACCCGATCTTGCGCTGGCCCCGCAGGAAGACGAAGTCGCGGCGGTGTTCGAAACGCCTCTGTCTTTCCTGCTGGAGCCCGGCAATCACAGTCTCCAAAGTGTGATGTGGGAGGGCCGGGAACGGCGCTTTCACGAAATAATGTGGGAGGATCGTCGCATCTGGGGCGCTACCGCCAACATGATCGTCAATCTGGCCCAGCGGCTGCAGGCGGCGGGTCTATGATCCTTCCCGATGCCGCCTGGCGCAATGATCCGGATCTGGCGCGGCTTGCTGACGCGCTGGGGGAGGCCGAAGGGCTAGTGCGTTTTGTCGGCGGCGCCGTGCGCGACACATTGCTCCGCCTCCCCGTTTCCGATCTTGATCTCGCGACCTCGCTTCGGCCGGACGAGGTGTCGGCCCGTATCCGCGCCGCCGGCTTCAAGGCCGTGCCGACCGGGATCGCGCACGGCACCGTGACAGCGGTCCTGACGAGCGGCCCGGTCGAGGTGACCACGCTGCGCCGCGACGTCAGCACCGACGGTCGTCGCGCCACCGTGGCCTTTACCGACGATTGGCGGGAAGATGCCGCGCGCCGCGACTTCACGATCAACGCCCTCTCCGCCGCCCCTACGACGGGCCAGATCTTCGATTATTTCGGAGGCGTTGCGGACGTCGAAATCGGGCTAGTCCGCTTCATCGGCGATCCGCTCGCCCGCATTGCCGAAGACCATCTGCGCATCCTGCGCTTCTTTCGGTTCCACGCTCGCTTCGGAAAAGGCGCGATGGACGACGCCGCGCTATCGGCCTGCGCCGCGCGGGCCAAGGACCTGATGGCCTTGTCGCGCGAACGGATCGCGCAGGAATTGCTGAAGCTGCTTGGCGTCTCCAATCCCACGCCGACCATCGCCGTCATGGTGGATGGCGCAATCCTGGCGCCGGTCCTTCCTGAGGTCGATGCTGATAGTGTGGAACGCCTGGCCGCCTTGGTCGATCGAGAGGGGCCTTCCGCGGGCGACCCGGTCCGTCGCCTGGCCGCTTTGCTTCCGTCCGATCCCGCGATTGCCGATCAGGTCGGCGCCCGCCTCAAGCTCTCCAATGCACAGCGCAAGCGGCTCATACTCGCGGCGGAACCCGGCGATCCGGGGGCGGCCCGTCCCCTCGCCCACGCGATCGGCCTCGCCGCCGCGCGCGATCGCCTGCTGTTGCGCAGCGCCGATCCGGCAGCCGGACTGGCGGACATCGAACATTGGTCGCCGCCGCGCTTGCCGATCGGCGGTGGGGACCTGGTTGGATTGGGCCTGACCGCCGGTCCTGCCGTCGCCGCCACACTGCGCGCGATCGAGCGCCGGTGGGTAGAGGAGGGTTTTCCCGATGCCGATCGGGTCGGTACGATCGCGGCTGAAGAGGTCGCCCGCGCTTTGCGTACCGCTTAGGTCTTGGCCGGCTCCGGCCGGGTCAAACCCGTCGCGAAGCGATTGTCGCGCGGGAATCCGGTCGGCGGCATCCGTCCCGCCGCACCCCGCGCTGCACGCCACGGCCCCAGATCGGCTTCCGTGCGCACCCGCCCGCTGTCGCCGCCCATCGGCCAGCTCAGGCCATCGGCGAAGCGGAAGGTGACGACGTCCGACAAACCGCCATCGCGATACCGCTGAATCTGCGCGCCCTGCCCCCGCGACAAATCCGGCAGCTCCGCCAGCGGGAATACGACGAGTTTGCGATTATCGCCGATCGCGGCAACATAATCGTCGCCCTCGCCGATCGCGCGCGCGACTTTGACCACGGCCCCACTGCGCAGATTGACCACCTGACGCCCCTTGCGCGTTTCCCCGGTAATCTCGGTCACCTTGGCGACGAAACCCTTGCCGTCGCTCGCCGCCAGCAGCAGCCGCTCCGCATTCCGGACCGGCAGGAAGGCCACGATCCCCGCATCGCCTTCCAGGTCGATCATCAACCGCACCGGTTCGCCAAAGCCGCGGCCGCCCGGCAGTCGGTCGGCCGGCAAGGTATAGACCCGCCCCGTGGCCGCCACGAGCAGCAGCTTGTCGGTGGTCTGGGCATGGAAGGCGAAAGCCGGTCCGTCGCCTTCCTTGAACTTCAGCGCTTCGGCGGAGGCGAGGTCGATATGCCCCTTCATCGCGCGCACCCAGCCGCGTTGGGACAGGATGACCGAAATCGGCTCGCGCTCGATCATGGCTTCCAGCGGGATTTCGCGTGCCGGCCCCTGCTCCTCGATGAGCGTGCGACGCCGACCCAGATCGGTCTCTGGCCCATAGCGCTCGCGCAGCTTGCCAAGGTCGCGCTTCAAGCGCGTGCGTTGCTTGGCCGGGCTGGCGACCAGCCCCTCCAACTCCCGCGCCTCCTTGTCGAGCGACGCGCGCTCCTTGCGGAGCTCCATCTCTTCCAGCTTGCGCAGGCTCCGCAGCCGCATATTCAGGATCGCCTCGGCCTGGCGGTCGGTCAGCTCGAACTCCGCCATCAGCACGGGCTTCGGCTCGTCCTCTTCGCGGATGATCTGGATCACGCGATCGAGGTTCAAGAAGGTGATCAGATAGCCGTCGAGCAGCTCGATCCGATCGGCAATCTTGGCAAGGCGATGGTTCGATCGGCGGACCAGAACTTCGAACTGGTGGTCGATCCACGCGGCGAGCGCCTGCTTCAACGACATGACGCGGGGCGTACGATCGCGATCGAGCACGTTCAGGTTGAGCGGCACGCGCACTTCCAGGTCAGTCAGCCGGAACAGACTGTCCATCAGGGTCTGCGGGTCCACCGTCCGGCTCCGCGGCTCCAGCACGATCCGGATTTCGGCGTCGCTCTCGTCACGGATATCGGCCAGGATCGGCAGCTTCTTGTCGTTGATCAGCGTGGCGATCGCCTCGATCAGCTTCGCCTTGGCGACCTGATACGGCACTTCGCTGATCACCGCGACCCAGGTGCCCCGCCCCTGATCCTCCACATTCCAGCGGGCGCGGACGCGGAACGATCCGCGGCCGGTGGCATAGGCCTCGGCAATGGCGGACGCATTGTCCACCACGATGCCGCCGGTCGGAAAATCCGGCCCGGTGACGAAACGCATCAGCTCGCGCGGGTCGCCCTCGGGTTGATCGATGATATGCACCGCCGCGTCGATCAGTTCGGCTACATTGTGCGGCGGGATCGACGTCGCCATGCCGACGGCAATGCCGGCAGCGCCGTTGGCCAGCAGATTGGGAAACAGGCCGGGGAAGACTTCCGGCTCTTCTTCTTCGCCATTGTAGGTCGGCCGGAAATCGACCGTATGTTCGTCCAGCCCCTCCATCAGGAGGATCGCCGCATGGGTCAGCCGCGCTTCGGTATAGCGCATCGCCGCGGCATTATCGCCATCGACATTGCCGAAATTGCCCTGCCCGTCGACCAGTGGATAGCGCAGCGCGAACGGCTGGGCGAGCCGCACCATCGCATCGTAGATCGATGCATCGCCATGCGGGTGATATTTGCCCATCACGTCGCCGACCACGCGCGCGCATTTCTTGTAGCCCGATGCCGGATCCAGCTTGAGCAGCCGCATGCCCCACAGCAGGCGGCGATGCACCGGCTTCAGCCCGTCGCGCACATCCGGCAACGACCGCGCCGTGATCGTCGAAAGGGCATAGACCAGATAGCGTTCCGACAGCGCGCTATCGAACGGGGCATCCAGGATCAGGTTGAAGGGGTCGGCGGGATCGCTCATCGCGCACCCGATAACAGCCTCTCGCGAGGGGTGCCACCATGGCCCTCGAAAATCGAAATGCCGGCATGCTTGTCAGATGAGCATGGAGAGATAAGTTCTCCGAACCGGGGTGGGAGAAGGTGATGCGCAGGGCAATCCTCTTGATGGCGCTGCTTGCGGCGGGCTGCAGCAAGCAAGCGCCCGATCGCAGCACCCCGGAAGCGATGCGCGACAATGCCGCGCCCGCCCCGAACACCTCCATGGCCGGCCCCAATGCAGGGCCCACCGCCCTGCCCGGTGTCGCGCTGACCTATGCCTATTCCTTTCTGTTGCCGGCGGCGCGTATCGCGGAGGCGCAGGAACAGCATGCCAGCCAGTGCGAGGCGCTGGGTCCCAGCCGTTGCCGCATCACCGGCCTGCAATATCATGTTGGCGAGCATGACGTCTCGGCACGGCTTTCCCTCAAGCTGGCCCCGGACATCGCACGGCAGTTCGGCAAGCAGAGCATCGCCACGGTCGTGAAGACGGGCGGCATGCTGTCCGATTCGGTCATCGACAGCACCGATGCCGGCGTGACGATCGCGAACGCCGATCGCGCCACCGCCAGCGTGAGCGACGAGCAGAAGGACATCGAACGCCAGCTCGCCCGCCCGGGTCTGTCATCCGCCGAACGGGCACAATTGGTGCAGCGGGCGCAAACCTTGCGCGATACGCAGCGCCAGGTTGCCGCCACCCGCGCTGATGCTGCCCTGCTGCTCGTCAGCACGCCAATGACCTTCGATTATGTATCGGGAACGCCCGATCCGCGCTTGAACGACAGCAGGTTCGTGGCCGCATTGCGCGACGGGTGGGATAATGTCGCCGCTGGCGTTCTCGTGCTGCTGACGCTCTCCATCACGCTCATTCCGTGGCTACTGGTCCTGGCGATCGGCCTGTGGCTCTGGCGGCGCTTCGGCGGACGGATCGGCCGCCCATCCGGAGATTGAGCCGATGCTTGAAATCAACTCGCCAGCTACGATGAAAGGTGTATTATGCTTATATATCACCCAGGGGGTTCCCGCATGCGCTTACTGCTCGCTTCCGCCACCGCACTCGCTCTTACCGCACCGGCTTTCGCCCAGACGCCGCCGGTGCCGCTGATCGAACGCGCCAAATTATTCGGTAATCCCAGCAAGACGGCCGGCCGGATCAGCCCGGACGGCAAATGGCTGGCCTGGATCGCGCCGCGGGACGGCGTGCTGAACATCTGGGTTGCGCCCACGGGCGATCCCGCCGCCGCCAAACCGCTCACCGCAGAGAAGACGCGCCCGATCCGCTCTTATTATTGGTCGCCCGATTCCAAGACGATCCTGTTCGTCAACGACAAGGGCGGCGACGAGAATTTCCTGCTTTATGGCGTCGATGTCGCCACCGCGACGCAGAAGAGCCTGACCCCGTTCGACAAGACGCGGGTGGAGGTGATCAACATCAGTCATGCGGTGAAGGACCGCATTCTGCTGGGCATCAACAACCGCGATCCGCGCTGGCATGACGTCTACAGCCTCGATCTTCCCACCGGGAAGCTCAGCCTCGTCCTGCAGAATGACGGCGGCTATGCTGGCTTCGTGGCCGATGAACAGCTCGTCCCGCGCCTCGCGTCCAAGGAGACGCCGGACGGCGGCCAGGCCTTTTTCAGGATCACGAACGGCAAGGTGGAGAGCACGCCCTTCGCCTCCATCGGCCTGGACGATTCGCTGACCACCGCGCCATCCGGCTTCACGACCGACGGCAAGACGCTGTACTGGCTCGATTCGCGCGGCCGCGACACCGCTGCCCTGATCGCGCAGGATGTGGCGACCGGCCGACAGACCGTCATCGCGCAGGATCCGCGCGCCGATATCGACGGCACCATGGCCGATCCCAAGACCGGCGTGGTGCAGGCTTGGTCCGTCAATTATCTCCGCGACGAATGGAAGGCCAGCGATCCGGCAATCGGCAAGGATCTCGCCTGGCTGAAGGCCCAGCTGAAGGGCGACATCACCGTGACCTCACGCACCGATGCCGACGATCTGTGGACGGTCGCGGTCGATCCCGTCACCGCGCCAAGCGCCACGTGGATCTTTGATCGCAAGGCGCACACGCTCAAGCAATTGTTCGTCGGCCGCCCCGAACTGGTCGGCGCCCCGCTAGTGCCGATGTACCCCGAACCAATCCGGGCGCGCGACGGCCTCACACTCGTATCCTATCTCACGCTTCCGGCAGGCAGCGATCCGGATGGCGACGGCAAGCCCGATCGCCCCGTTCCGATGGTGCTGTTCGTCCATGGCGGACCGTGGGCGCGCGACCAATATGGTTATAGCAGCTGGCATCAATGGCTGGCCAATCGCGGCTATGCCGTCCTGTCCGTCAACTATCGTGGCTCCACCGGCTTCGGGAAGAAGTTCATCTCCGGCGGCGACCTCCAATGGGGCCGGAAGATGCATGATGATCTGCTCGATGCGGTCGATTGGGCGGTCAAGCAGGGCGTCACCACGCGGGACAAGGTCGCAATCGCGGGCGGCTCCTATGGCGGCTACGCGACGCTGGCCGGCGTCACCTTCACGCCCGATACGTTCCGCTGCGGCGTCGACATCGTCGGCCCGTCCAACCTGTTTACGCTGTTGCAGACGATCCCGCCTTATTGGGAAGCGGGTAAGCAGCAATTCTACAAGCGCATGGGCGATCCCACGACAGACGCCGGCAAGGCGCTGCTGCGCGAACGCTCGCCTCTCTACGCCGCCGACAAGATCAAGGTACCGTTGCTGATCGGCCAGGGCGAGAATGATCCGCGCGTCAACGTCCGCGAAAGCCAGCAGATCGTCGATGCGATGAAGGCGAAGAACATTCCCGTCACCTATGTCGTCTTCCCGGACGAAGGCCATGGCTTCGCACGGCCGGTGAATAATATCGCCTTCAATGCGATCACGGAGAATTTCCTCTCCTCCTGCCTGAGCGGACGCGCCGAGCCGATCGGCGATGCGCTCAAGCCATCGAGCGCGCAGGTCAACGAAGGGGCGGCTCAGGTGCCGGGCCTCGCCGCAGCCGTCGCCGCGCGCTAGCGCGCGCTGGATGGCAATGCGGCGGTGGCTGCCTTGCCATCCATAAGCCTGGCTTATGAAAGGCTGCTGCGCTTCAATTGGTTTTGAGGTCGCGATTCGATCATCTCCTGACAAGCGGCTGCACGCGTTCGGCCGCAGGATTGGAGGTCGAACATGTCCGGCACCGAAAAGCCCAGCCGCCTTATACCCAGCTTCACCGCCCGCTTGCTGGAAGCCCTGATCGTGACCGATCGTTTCGTGGATTGGTGGGGCGCACATCGCGCCTGGCCGGCGAATGAAAGCCCCCGGATCGATCCGCGCCGATAGGATAATGGCGGTGAAAGCAGAAGCCCGGCGGCCGCGCGTCCAGTTGCGTTGCGGAGCCGGGCTTCCTGGTCTATATCCCCGGGCTCGTCGCCCCGCCCGCGCCTGATGGCTGCGTCGGGGCGCTTCTCGTTTCGGTCCTTTGGGAGACTGCTTTGTCCCGCCGCCGTCAGATTTACGAAGGCAAGGCCAAGATCCTCTATGAGGGTCCTGAGCCCGGCACGCTCATTCAATATTTCAAGGATGATGCAACTGCGTTCAATGCGCAGAAGAAAGGCACGATCAGCGGCAAGGGCGTGCTCAACAACCGTATCTCGGAGCATGTCTTCACCCTGCTCTCCAATATCGGTGTCCCGACGCATTTCATCCGGCGCCTCAACATGCGTGAGCAGTTGATCCGTCAGGTGGAGATCATCCCGATCGAGGTCGTCATTCGCAACGTCGCCGCGGGCAGCCTCGCCAAGCGGCTCGGGATCGAGGAAGGCACGCAGCTGCCGCGCACGATCATCGAATATTATTACAAGGATGATGCGCTCGGCGATCCGCTCGTCTCGGAAGAGCATATCGCCTGCTTTGGCTGGGCCAGCCAGGAGGAGATGCACGACATCTCCGACATGGCGATCCGCGTGAACGATTTCCTGACAGGCCTGTTCGCCGGTGTGAACATTCGCCTGGTCGATTTCAAGCTGGAGTTCGGCCGGCTGTGGGAAAATGACTATGCCCGCGTCATCCTGGCGGATGAGATCAGCCCGGACGGCTGCCGCCTGTGGGATATGAGCAGCGGCGAGAAACTGGACAAGGATCGCTTCCGCCAGGATCTTGGCGGTGAGGCCGAGGCCTATCAGGAGATTGCGCGGAGGCTCGGCCTGCTCCCCGAAGGCGATACGATCGTGCTCGATATGGCGGAACATCGTAAAAATCGGGGAAAATAAGGGCATGCGGCTGGGCAAGGTGGGACGTATCGCTCCGGTGCTGGCCGCAATCGCCACGCCGGCAGCGGCAGCCGGAACATATACGGACGATCTCACCCGATGCCTCTTTGCGAAGGCGACGACGGCGGACCATGAAGCGCTGATCAGGTGGATGTTCGCCGCCTTCGCCGCCGGCCCCGCGGTCAAGGAGCTCTCGCAGGTCACGCCGGAGCAGCGTGCCGGCATCACCGCTGTCGCCGGCAAGATGTTCACGCGCCTCATCACGCAGGATTGCCGTGCTGAATCGGTTGCGGCGCTAAAGTATGAAGGCAGCAGCGCCTTCGAGGCGGGCTTCAGCACCCTCGGCAAGGTTGCCGCGCGCGATCTGATGACAGACCCTGCCGTTCAGGCCGAGATGAGCAAATTGGACAATGTGATCGAGCCCCAGCAGCTCGAGGCGCTGCAAAAGCAGGCCGATGCACCGTCCAAAAAATAACCTGTTCCGTGGGAGCAGGATTTTGGGAAAATAACGCTCCCTCCTGCGTTGAACCGTCATGATCAGGTTTATCGCCGCTTGCGCGCTCCTCTCTGCTGTCGCGGTCCCCGCCGCCGCAAAGCCAGTATTGCCCCGCGCGCCGATTCTCGGAGTGCCGCAGGCGGATTGCGACGCGCTTTCGACCAGTCAGCGTCTGGATGCGGCGACACTGCGGGACCTTCGCCCGGCCCATTCGCTCGACGCGGCGGCGGCGGTTCTGAATAAGCACGGCATCAAATATGTCCGCTCGCAAGGCGTGCTGCCGCTCGACGGCCTATCCGAACGCGAATTGCGCGATATCGCCACTCTGCCGCAAGGCGAGCCGATCATCCTGCCGGCCGACGAAGGAAGCGCGATCTGCGTCCTTCGCCCCTCCGCGGATTCGATCTGACCTCAGGTCATCCGCAAGATAACCGTTAGAGCGTGATGACTTTGGTAGGACCCGTTCGTCTCGAGGTGCGATCGAGCCCTTCGACTGCCTGCGAGGCAGGCGCTCAGGACAGGCTTGTCGAGAGCGCGTATCGAGAGACCATCACCAATGCCTCGATACGCGCCCTCGATACGCCCTGCGGGCAACTCGGTCGCACCTCGGCACGAACGGATGAACGTAAACTCATCATGCTCCATTCTATATCCTGAAGAGCCGCGCGCGCGTCCCTCTTAGTCAGGGACTGGAGCCATCGCCTCGAACACGCCATCGCGACGCACCAGCGCGTGAAACAGCGCTGCCGCCAAGTGCAGCAGGATCAACGCGAAGAACGCAAATGCCAGATAATGGTGCAGATCCCACAGGATCGCATGCAGCCTGTCCGACTGCGGCAGGATCGGCGGCAGTACGAAGCCGTGCCACATGGTGACGGGATAACGCGCGGCCGATAGCATGCCCCAGCCCAGTAGCGGCATCGCCACCATCAGCGCGTACAGCCAGATATGCGACAGGATCGCGGCCTGCTTCATCGGCACCGGCAGATCGTCCGGCAGCGGCGGGGTGCCTTTGGCGAGGCGCACGCCGATCCGGAGGATGGCAAGGATCAGGATGAGGATGCCGAGCGGGCGGTGGATCGATACCAGTCCAAGATAGGTGGTCGTGATCGTCGACACCATGCCGACGCCGATAAACAGCATCGCCAGGATCGCGGCGGCCATCACCCAATGCAGCACGCGCTGCGTGACGGTGAAGCGCTGACCGGCCATCATCGTCCTCCTTCTTTCGCTGTCGTGTTCGCCGGACGATCGGGGTTGGTGTGGCGTGGGTAGTTCGCCGCGCCCGCGGTTCGACGATCGAAGGATTTAGCGTAGACGGCCGAACGTGCCGCCGGGAACGGATCGTCGGAGGTCGAGATGCCAACCGGCAGCACGGTCGGATCGAAGTTGAGGTCGCGGCACGGCCCGTCGGCTTCGGCGATCACGCGATCCGCCGTGATCTCGCCGAGCGTCACCGTCCGGCGATCGGAGGGCCATGCCTTGCTGGGATCGCCAGTCGGATCGCCCTCCCCTGCGATCTGCACGGTCATCATCCACTTCGCCGGCGCCCTCGCGATGCGATCGGCGATCTCGCGTTCGAGCGCATCCGGCCCCGTCTTCGCAAATTCGGTCGCGGAAATCCGGCGGACCGGCTGCATCGGCGTCATCGACCAGCGCACCGTGCGCCGCGTATGTGCCGCGTCCGTGAAGACAAAGGAATTGAGACCATTATAGCCTTCGTCGGCATAGGAGCCGGTCCAAGGCCCGTTCATCGCCCACGTCAGAAACGGCTTCGTACCAGGGTGCGCGGCGGTGAACTTCGCCATGGCCTCCGAATCTTTCGATCCCCCGGCTTGCAGCAGCTCGTAAAATTGCTGTGGCGTCGAAACGATGAACACCGGCGCATTGATCATCGCGGTCCGCCACTGCGCGCCGCCTGGGGCCGAAATCAGCATGCCGATACCGCGCACGCGAACCGTGTCATCCTTGGCGAACGGATCGGGTGTGCCGAGGTTGAAACGCCCTACGATGGGAAAATCGCCCTTCGCCAGCATGGGCGCGGTCGACAGCGCCGCGCCGGCTCCGGTCGAATGAAAGCTACCGACGAAGCAGGTTCCTTTGGCGTGATTGATGCGGTGGCCCGCCACCACCCCGGGGCCGAATCCATCGGCAACCCGATCGGGCGAAATCCGATCAGGCGACAACCAGCCCGCGGTATAGGCGAAGGCGCCGGCCGCACCGCCGACGACCGCTGCGATAATTCCAAGCGATACGATGGTCGGGCGTTTCGATCCGGCAGGCCGTGTCATGCGCGCTTCCGTTCTGAGTGGTTGAGAACAGCAATGCCTCAGCTACACTCTTATTATGCTTGCGAATGCTCATCGACAACCAAGAAAATTAAGCCCCGCTCAACTATTACCGGATACGCAGCAATAATTTCCGGCATAGGCAGTGACGATATCGTCAAAGAATCTAGCTATTTATTGGAGGTTCCATAAATCGCAATCAACAGAACCAATCCCGAATTCAACACCAAGGAATGTAAAAGTAAAAAGAGAATTTTCAGGCAGCCATTTCGTCAATAATCGTGCAATCAAAAATGTGAACCTCACCGACTGGCAGTCAAAGCCAGACAAATGATACTGCCGGCAATCTGTTATGTCGGCTCAGCGGTTAGAGCTTAGCTGTTGACGGACAGGACCAGCTTCGGGTCGGGAATATCATCCGCTTCATGCCCCTCAATTGGCAGGACGGCGGTGCCGATCGCGAAAAATTCGATGACATGCGTAGACCAATTATGGCTGCCTTCATGCAAATCGGCGCCAACCACGCCTTCCGCGCCCGCTTTGCTGGCCTCCAGCTGCATGCGCTCCATCGCGATCTCGCGCGCTTCGTACAGGGCCAGGCTGAAATTGGTCAGTTCGACGTTACGTCCGATCGCCCCAAGCGTCGCCAGCGGTCCACGCCGGGCGACATGGTAGACGCAGCTGCCCATCACCATCTCCAGCGGCCGGTAGCCCGCGGAAAGCAGCGTCCAGAAATCCTGGCCCGACAGGGCCGAGGTAAAGGGCTGTCCGTTGGGACCCTTGAATCCCTGATGGCCCTTGGCGTGCACGATGCCGGTGCCGATGGCGACAAATTCCAGAACCTTGTTGTCCCACTCCAGCCGCTTCACGGTCAGCCGCACGCCAACGATCCCATCGGCGCCCATCTTGGCAGCTTCCAGCCGCATGCGCTCCATCGCCAGCGCGCGCGCTTCATACATGGCCAGGCTCAGCGTCTCGAGCTCGACGTTCGAACCCCAGCCCGCAAATTGCAGTCCCAGATGATAGATGCAGGAACCGACGCACAACCCGACCGGCTCGAACCCCGCCTTCCGCACCAGCAGGAATTCGTTGACCGAAAAGTCCGAGGTGAAAATACCATCCGAATGGCCCTGATTACGCAGGCCCTTCAAGCGCGCCAAGGCGTGCGGCGGAATGTCCTGCTGCTCGGCCATCAAATCGGGCCCTCCCTTTCGCCTAATGCGTCCGAGTAAATGCTGTGCCGATGTCCGGCCGCTTGGCCGAGTGCATCTCCGTCGCGCATATCCACGACCGGCTCGATGCCGTGCGGCACCGGCGCGCCGAATGGCGTATCGACCACCGTCCCGACGACGATATGCCGACCGAGATAGGCCGGCGGCTGCTTGTCGCGTTCCTGCTGGATGATCTGGCCGAAATGCGTATGCGCAAGCACTCCGTTGCCCATATGGGCAGCTTGCTTACGCAGGTCGGCATGCGCATCCCGGCGGATGGCTTCCCAGAATTTGCCGAGATCGGTCAGCGGCTGATTGCCGCCGAACATCCGCGATTGCGCCTGGATCCGGTCGCGCGCCGGCCGATCCTCCAACCCGCTCGGGAAGGATATCGCGCCGCCCAGCCATTTAAAGCGGGCGCCGACGGCAATCCCGCAGGCGACGATGCCCATTTCCAGCAGCTGAACGAACTCCAACGCAGGCACCGTGGCGATGATGGGATCGGCACTGGCTTTCAGGCCCTCGACCCGGATCGCCGTGCCGATCAGGGTGAAGTCCATGCTTTGGCCTAGCTGGTGGCGCAGCGTACGCATCTGCACATCGACGACAGCATTGGCACCGGCCGCACGCGCTTCCTGTCGGATCCGCGTCAGCGCGGTTTCCCAACCGGTGCGATGGCCCTCCGTCCAGCTGAAGCCAAAGTCATACCAGCATGTGCCCGATACCGTTGCGATGGGGCGACAGCCGTGACTGCGGATCGTCAGCAGCTCCGCTGGCGTCATCGTCGCTACCCACGGCGCACGCTCCGCGCGCGCCTCGCTCAGGCGATCGATCACGGGCTGCGGTAACCGGTGTTTGGCGAAAGCCTCTTCCCAGTCGCGATGGCGTTGCTGCGCCTCGGCGCTGGCCTGGGGAGTCCGTCGTGTCCACCAGCCCATCGTGCGCCCCGCTGCGTTTACGCGGCGTCGGCGGCGGAGCGTAAGGCGCCGATCATCTCGTGCAACGTGCCGAGGCAATCTTCCCCCATCCGCATCGATCGCTCGGCTGACCAGCCATATTCCTGGTCGGCCAGCGCGTCATTGTCCTTGAACGGCATCTCCAGCGTCATCGCGACCGCGCCGAAGCGATTGGCGAGCTGGTTGGTCGACATGGACAGGTTGGCCGATCCGGGCGCGGCCGTCGCATAGCCATGCTCGATCTGGAAATCCGGCGAACGGCGCGCGAGTGTCTCGCGAAAGCGCGAATAAAGTTCGCCCTGGCGTTCGGTCCACTTCGGGATTCCCTCAAACCCGGCCAGGAAGACATAGGGGATCGCCTCGTCGCCATGGACGTCCATGGCGAAATCGACGCCGGTCTCATCCATCTTGTTGCGCACGCACAGCACTTCCGGGCTGCGTTCCGCCGTCGGCTCCTGCCACTCGCGATTGAGGTTCACACCCGCCGCATTTGTGCGCAGATGTCCCCGCCGCGACCCATCCGGATTCATGTTGGGCACGACGTGGAAAGTCGCCTCGCGCCGCAGGACCCGGGCCACCGGATCGGCAGGATCGGTAAGCTTGTCGAGCGCGCCTTCCATCCACCATTCGGCCATCGTCTCGCCGGGGTGCTGGCGCGCATAGAGCCACACCTGGATCGGCCCATCGCCGATATGCAGGCAATCCATCTCCTGCCCGTCCAGCGTCTGGCCGAGCGATTCATATCGCACGCCCGGCATGGCCGCGAGGGCGGCGACCAGATCGTGATGCCGCTCCATCGAATAGGGTGCGAAATAAGCGAACCACAGGCTGTCGCTGTCCGCCTGATGGCGGATCGTCAGCACATTGTCGGCATACTCCGTCTCGGCCAACCGCCATTCTTCGCGATCGTCGGACCAGCGCGCCTGATAGCCCGGCCAGCCCAGCGGATATGCCGATCCGCCGGCGTTCACGATCCGCAGTTCCACATTGCGCCCTTTCGCGCCGAGCAGGCGGAAGTGGAACCATTGGTAGAAATCGGACTGGCGATCGCGCACGATTTCCAGATCGAAGCGATCGCCGTCTTGATGGAGGACGCGAATATTGCCGCTATCGAAGGCGGCCGAGATGTGCGCTGTCATTTGACGACGATAGTGCGTCCCGACACGCCCGGGAAGTCCCGGAACATCGCTGCGGCAAGGCGCTGCACCGTATCGGCCGGCTGCGATTCGGGCGCTCCGAACTTCGCGCTGGTCTCGGCCCGGCCTTCCCAGACGGTCGTGCTGTCCGACCGACGTTTGATCTGCACGATCAGGCGCGTGGACACATTCTGGCTGGGCTTCCCTGCCACCGTCGTGCCCACGCTGGCGCCGCCGCCGCCATGATAGCCGAAGCTGCCGCCGCCGATCCCGAAGGAGAAAGACGAGCGCGGCGGCCCGTCGAAGAAGGCGCGGTCCACCTGCACGACCGCCACCTGCTCCGACTTGGCGAGGCCGGGCGCTTCGGTGAAGCCCAATTGCGCCAGCTGTCCGCCGACGATGTTGGCATAGGTCTGGAATTCAGGACTATTGCGATCTGCCGGCAGCAACGGCTCAACACTGATCTGTCCACGTGCGATCGGCTGGTTCAGGTGAAAGCGCGTCACCTGGGTCGAAGGGCCGCTTGCGCAGCCGGCCAACGTCAATGTTCCCACCATCGCGGCAATCATCAGCTTGCGCATTCAAACTCTCCTTCGAAATCTCCCGGTCGCAACGCCACAGCAACGATTTCGCTGCATGGAGGCGTAACGACTCAGCGGGTTGACTTAGACCCTCTTGCGCCATAGGGAACCGCCAACTTTCCGCAGCTCTAACAAGATAGGCAGGGGTAGCCCCGTGAAGATCCGTAATTCGTTGAAGTCGCTCAAGGACCGCCATCGCGATAACCGCGTGATCCGTCGTCGTGGCCGGACCTACGTCATCAACAAGACGAACCGTCGCTTCAAGGCACGCCAGGGCTAATCCCCTCGCCTCCGCGAAAGCAAAGACGGCCGTGCGCAAGCGCGGCCGTTTTTCTGTGTGCCATAGAGATGCGCAACGATCAGCCCGAGTTGGTTGGCGGGCACCGCACGTATCGGGTAGGTCGGACGAAGAGAGAGCCGGAGATGCCAAGGTGACGGAAGAGCAACCAAGCTGCCGCCCCTTGAGCGCTTGGCTCGTGCTCGGCATTCTCACCTTGGCGCCGCTCTTCGCCTGGTTCACGCTACGGAGTGGTTACTCCACCAACGTCCGCGCGGGGGCATTCCTGTATATGGGCTTGGGCGTCATGCTGGGCTTGGTAAAAACCATCCCGCAGTGAACCGTCATTAGCGGATCCCACGCCCCTGCAAGGCAACACCACCGAGCCGCTGGACGGCCGAGCGCCTCTCAGTCGTCGTGTCCCTGCAGCTCCTTGCCGGTCAAGCGCTGGATGTGGAGCATATTTGTGGATCCCGGCGTGCCAAAAGGCACCCCTGCCATGATGATGATCTTGTCGCCCGATTTGGCGAGCCCTGTGCGCAATGCCATCCGCTTCGATTTGGCGACCATCTCCTCGAAGTTCGACACATCTTTGGTGACGACCGAATGGGCACCCCATAGCAGCCCCAGCCGACGCGCCGTGTCGCGGTTCGGGGTCAGCACCAGCATCGGCACGGTCGCACGATCGCGCGCAATCCGGCGGGCGGAGGCGCCCGAATTGGTGAAGCAGATGATAGCGGCCGCCGATATCGTCTCGGCGATTTCCTTGGCCGCCTCGGACAAGGCATCCGCGGTCGTCGGATCCGGCAACGTCTGGGTGAAGTGCAGCCGCGCCCGATAGCCGGGATCATTTTCAACCGCGATCGCGATGCGATCCATCATCGATACCGAAAGTTCGGGCCAGGCGCCGGCGGCGCTTTCCGCCGACAACATGACGGCATCGGCGCCATCATAGATGGCGGTCGCGACGTCGGACACTTCGGCCCGCGTCGGGCTGGGCGAAACGATCATCGATTCCAGCATCTGCGTCGCCACGACGACCGGGCGGCCCATGCGGCGCGCCGTCTCGACGATCCGCTTCTGCACCAAAGGCACCTGCTGCGGCGGCAGCTCGACGCCCAGATCGCCGCGCGCAACCATCACCGCGTCGGCCAGCTCCAATATCTCCTCAAGTCGCTCGACCGCGGCCGGCTTCTCGATCTTCGCCAGCAGCAGCGCCTTGCCGCCGATCAGGCGACGCGCCTCGGCCACATCCTCCGGACGCTGGACGAACGATAGCGCGATCCAGTCCGCCCCCTGCTCCACGGCAAAGGTCAGATCCGCGCGGTCCTTGGCCGTCAGCGCCGCCATCGGCACGACAACGTCGGGAACGTTCAGTCCCTTGGAGTTGGACAAGGCGCCACCGACTTCGACGATCGTCTCGATCCGCTCCGGCGCCAGTTCGGAGACGCGCAATACGAGCTTGCCGTCGTCCAGCAACAGCCGCGCGCCAACCTCCAGCGCCGCGAAAATTTCCTTGTGCGGCAGCTCGACCCGCTCTTCATTTCCCGGCGTGGGATCGCGATCCAGCACGAACCGCTGCCCCGTCTCCAGCACGATCTTGCCATCCGCGAACTTGCCGACGCGCAATTTGGGCCCCTGCAGGTCGAACAGGATCGTCGATGGACGGCCCAGCTCCTGCTCCATCGCGCGGATCGCCTCGACCAGCGGCACCTTATCGGCATGCGCGCCATGGCTCATGTTGATGCGGAACGCGTCCGCACCTGCCACAAACAGCTTGCGGATCATCTCGGGCGAGCTGGACGCCGGTCCAAGCGTCGCGAGGACGCGAACCTTGCGGCTGCGCGGCGCAAACTGGGTAGACACTGGCACCTCTTTTTACTCTTGAACGTGCGGCTTCCTAGTCATGGCGCTTCCGCAAAGTCGAGCCATGATCGAAGCGACGAGCGCTTTACGCCTTGAGCCGCATATCCAGATAGTCGTCCACGGACGTCATCAACTGCGGCATTTCATGCTCGAAGAAATGGTTCGCACCAGGGATCGTGTCGTGATGGATGGTGATGTGACGCTGCGTCCGCAGCTTGTCGACCAGCTTCTGGGTCGCGCCCGGGGTCGCCACTTCGTCATTCTCACCCTGGATGATGATCCCCGAAGAAGGGCATGGCGCGAGGAAGGTGAAATCATACAGATTCGCCGGCGGAGCGATCGAGATGAAGCCCTTGATCTCCGGCCGCCGCATCAGCAGCTGCATACCGATCCAGGCGCCGAAGCTGACCCCTGCGATCCACGTGGTCTGCGCTTCGGGATGGATCGACTGGACCCAGTCGAGCGCCGATGCGGCATCGGACAATTCGCCGATGCCGTTATCGAACACGCCCTGGCTTTTACCGACACCGCGGAAATTGAACCGCAGGGTCGCGAAGCCGCGCCGCACGAAAGTCTGGTACAGCGCCTGGACGATACGGTTGTTCATCGTACCCCCGGCCTGCGGATGGGGATGCAGGATCATCGCCACCGGCGCACGCGGACGTGGTCCTGGGTTGAAACGGCCTTCGAGGCGGCCTTCGGGGCCGGGGAAAATGACGTCTGGCATCGTTCTCGCTTGACTTGATGGGTGGCGCTTGGGTGTGCGCGTTGTGCGAGCCTATATAGAAAAGGCCAGAGATGGCGCAATCACGGAGAATTTGTCGTCTTGACCCCTCGCATCTATCTGGATCACGCCGCAGCGACGCCGATCCTGCCGGCAGCGCGGGAGGCGATGCTGGACGCGATGGGGCGTTGGGCCAATTCCTCGTCGCCCCACGCGGAAGGCCGTGCCGCCCGCAGCGCGTTGGAATCGGCGCGGGTCAGGATCAAGGACGCGCTGGGCTGGCCGCATGAACTGATCTTCACCAGCGGTGCGAGCGAGGCGGCCGCGCTGGCACTCGGCCGGGCCACGCGTCGGCGGCTCGCGATCGCCGCGATCGAGCATGACGCCGTTCGCAGAAGCGCGATCGAGGCGCCGTCGCTCGCGGTCGACCATCGGGGCCTCGTCGATCCCGCTACCATCCCGCACGATGCCGTGGTGGCGATCCAGACCGTCAACAGTGAAACTGGGGTGATCCAGCCGAGCGACCGGATCGCCGAAGCCGCCCGTGCGTTTAACAGCTTGTGGCTGGCAGATGCAGCTCAGTCGGCCGGCAAGCTCCCCCTGCCCGATGCCGACATGATCATCGTCTCGTCGCACAAATTGGGCGGCCCTCCCGGCATCGGCGCCCTACTTGTCAAGGACTTGGCGACGCTCTCTCCCACAGGGGGCCAGGAAAAGGGGTATCGGGCGGGAACTGAAAATCTACCGGCCGCGATCGGCTTTGCCGCCGCGCTGACGCAACGGCCCAGTCGCGCGCCGCTCGACCGGCTACGCCGCCTGCTTGATGAGGGCGTTGCTCAGGCCGGTGGCAGCATCGTCGCGGCGGATAGCCCCCGCTTGGCGGAAATAGCCTCCTATCGCCTCCCCGGCGTTGCCGCGGCGGCGCAATTGATCAGGTTGGATATGGCTGGAATTGCTGTGTCCGCTGGCAGCGCCTGCTCCTCCGGCACTTTGAAAGCCAGCCCGGTGTTGCGCGCCATGGGATGGCCCGAAGAGGCAGCGCGCGAAGTCATTCGCGTCAGCCTGGCACCGCAAACGACGGAAGCGGACGTGATGCAATTCCTGCAAATCTGGTCCGGCATGGCGGCGGGGCAACGCGCGGCATGATCTATCTTGATTATCAGGCGACGACCCCGCTGGCGCCGGAGGCCCGCGCCGCGATGTTGCCCTGGCTGGAAAAATTCGGGAATCCGCACTCGCCGCATCGCGCCGGGCGTGAAGCCGCCGCCGCGGTGGACGTTGCCAGGTCGCAGGTTGCGACAACGCTTGGCGACGGCCGTGCCGAAGGCAGCCTGGTCTTTACCTCGGGCGCGACCGAAGCCGCCAATTGGGCGCTTCAGGGCGCCTTTTCGTGGGGCGCGCGCCGGAAGATCGTCACCATCGCGACGGAACATGCCTGCATTCTCGACACTGCGCGATGGCTCGAACGTCGCGGAATGGAGCTTATGATCCTTCCCGTGAACCCAAACGGGCTGGTCGATCTCGATCACGCCGCCGCGGCGATCGACGATCGGACCGCGCTGGTGGCTGCGATGCAGGTGAATAATGAGATCGGCGTCCTCCAGCCGATCGCGCAGCTATCGGCGCTCGCGCGCGGCGCCGGCGCCCTGTTCTTCTGCGATGCCGTACAGGGCTTCGGCCGGGTCGATTTGTCGTTGGACGCTTGCGACCTAGTCGCAATATCGTCGCATAAGTTATACGGACCAAAGGGAATTGGCGCATTGTGGATGCGGCCCGGGCTGAATTGGCCGCCGTTGCTGCATGGCGGCGGCCAACAAGATGGCTTACGGTCCGGAACGCTCAGTCCGATGCTCTGTGCCGGCTTTGGTGCGGCAGCCCAGATTGCAGGACAATTACGGGCGGAGGATCATCGGCATATCAACCATTTGGCGGACGCCGCCGAGCGAGCGTTTCAGGATTGGACACTGAATGGGGATCGGGAGGCGCGCTATCGCGGCAACCTCAATCTGCGTCGTCCCGGAATAGATGCGGGCCGGCTCATCTCGGATGTGCGTGGCGTCGCGTTTTCGGCTGGATCGGCTTGCGCGAGCGGATCGGGCCGCCCGAGCCATGTCCTGCAGGCCCTCGGCCTTGACGACACGGAGGCCCGCTCCTCTATTCGTCTCGGTTTTGGTCGCTACACGACGATCCAAGATATTGAAACGGCGTCGGCTTTAATAAACGATGCCGTCGCTGCGCAGCTGGAGTGGGCATGAAAATCAGGTTTGTTTCTGCCAATAGCGATACGGTTCATGAAGTAGAGGCGCAGCCGGGCGACCGTTTGCTGGATGTCGCCCAGGCGGACGGGCAGCCGCTGGAGGGTACATGCGAAGGTCAGATGGCCTGTTCGACCTGCCACGTGATCGTCGCGGAGGAGGATTTCGCGAAGCTGTCGCCGGCCAGTGCCGACGAAGACGATCTGCTCGACCTCGCCGCCCATGTCACTCGTACCAGCCGCCTCGCCTGCCAGATCGTCCTGGAAGACGGGTGGAACAGCCTGACCGTGCGCATTCCTTCGGAAGCGCGCGACATGCAGGGCCGTTAGCTCGACGCTGCCGCCGGCCGTCGCTCGCGAGCGCGTTCCACGGCTTGTTCCTGCTCTGGCCCCGCCGCTTCCAGCAACAGCCGCTCCATCGTGCGCAGCCGCCCGGTCGTCTCAATCTTGTCACCGATCAGGTCGGTGACATAGAAAACGTCGATCGCTCGCTCCCCATAGGTGGCGATATGAGCCGAATGGATGGTCACCTTGGCCTGGAACAGGGCGCGGGCCAGCGCATATAATAAGGCAGGCCGGTCGCCTGCATTGACCTCCACCACCGTGTAGCGGTTCGACGCATTGTTATCGACCAGCACGTTGGGCACGGTCTCGAAGGCGTGCGCGCGTGTCCGTGGCGCCGGCTTGGCGGCCAGCCGCGTCGCCATCTGGTTGCGCGCCGCCAGCGCATCCTCGATGCTGCGCGCAAGCCGCTCCAGCCGATGCGGGTCATCGAACGCCTGGCCGAAGGGGTCCTGCACCAGGAAATTGTCGACCGCCATGCCGTCGCGCGTCGTGTGGATGCGCGCATCGATAATGTTGCCGCCGGCGAGATGAATCGCTCCCGCGATCCGGTAGAACAGGCCCGGATGATCGCCGGCGTAGATGGTCACGAGCGTGGCGCCGCGCTGGGTATCGGGCTGCGCGACGATCGACAGCGGATTGCCGGCCGCATCGGCCGCGGCGATCTGGCGGGCGTTGCGTTCCAGAATATCGCCGCCTTCGGCGACCCAGTAGCTTTCCGGGAAACGCTTGGTGAACATCTCGAACAGATCCTGCGGCCAGCCCAGCTGACGCTGCAGCTCGGTACGCTTCAGCGCGACGCGTTCGCCGCGCCCGCGCTGCTTGTGTCCCAGCCGGAGCACTTCCTCCGCAGCATCGTAGAGGTCGGTCAGTAACTGGCGCTTCCAGCCATTCCAGACACCAGGCCCGACCGCGCGGATGTCGACGATCGTCAGCGCCAGCAAGAGGCGCAAACGCTCCGGACTTTGGACGATCGCGGTGAAATCCAGGATCGTCTTGAAATCCGACAGGTCGCGCTTGAATGCGGTCGCCGACATCAACAAGTGATAGCGCACCAGCCACGCCACCGTTTCCGTCTCGGCCGCGCTCATGCCGAGCCGCGGGCACAATTTCTCCGCAACCTCCGCGCCCAGCACCGAATGATCGCCGCCCCGCCCCTTGGCGATGTCGTGGAGCAGCACCGATACATAGAGCGCGCGCCGCGACACGATCTGCTTGAACATCTTCGATACGACCGGATGATCTTCCGCCAGTTCGCCCTTTTCGATGCGCGACAGCAGGCCGATCGCGCGCAGCGAATGCTCATCGACCGTGTAATGATGATACATATCGAACTGCATCTGCGCGACCACGCGCCCGAAATCGGGCATGAAACGGCCGAAAATACCCGCTTCGTTCATCCATCGCAGCACGCGCTCAGGCGTCCTGGGGGACGTCAGAACCTCAAGAAACAGCGCATTGGCGCGTGGATCCACGCGTAATTTCGGGTCGATCAGCCGTGCATCGCGCCCCGCCTGACGCATCGTCAGCGGGTGAATCTCCAGCCCGTGGCGGTCGGCAAGCGCGAAAAGATTGATCAATTGACTGGGATCAGCCGCAAAAAACTGGTCGTCGGGCGCCTTAAGACGCCCCCGGTCGAGCAGAAATCCGTCCAGTTTGCGGGGCCGGCGCTGGATATGCGGCAGCCCGAAGCGGCGTCCGCGGCTCGCAAATTCCTCATCCAGATGCGCCAGGAAGACGGCAGTCAGGTCCCCCACTTCCTTTGCGGTGAGGAAATAATGGCGCATGAACCGCTCGACCGCGCTGCTGCCGGGGCGGTCGGCATAATGCATCCGGACCGCAATTTCGGCCTGGACGTCGAAGGTCAGCCGATCCTCGGCGCGACGCGCCAGAATATGGAGATGGCAGCGCACCGCCCACAGGAAATTTTCCGCGCGACGAAAGCGCCGCAGCTCCGCCGCCGTGAACAATCCCTTGTCAACGAGCTCCGCGACATTGCTGACCTTATGGACATATTTGCCGATCCAGAAGAGCGTATGGAGATCGCGCAGACCGCCCTTCCCCTCCTTCAAATTGGGTTCGACCACGTAGCGGCTATCGCCCATCCGCTCGTGGCGGGCGGTGCGTTCGAGCAATTTGTTGGTCACGAAGGCGCGTCCGGTGCCGCTCTGCACCTCCCGGTCGAACCGCGCCGCCGCCTCCTCGTACAGCAGTACATCGCCCCAGACGTAGCGCGCTTCCAGCTGGGCGGTGCAGATCGTCAGGTCGCTCTTGCTCATACGAACCATGTCGTCGAGCGAGCGGCTGGAATGACCCACTTTCAGCCCGAGATCCCACAACATGTAGAGGATTGATTCGATGACCTGTTCGACCCATCCCGTCTGCTTCCAGGGCGTGAGAAAGCCGATATCGATATCGGAATGAAGCGCCATCTCGCCGCGGCCATAACCGCCGACCGCGGTCAGCGTGATCCGCTCGCTCTTGGTGGGGTGATTGTTCGGATAGAGGCGTTGCACCGTGAAATCGAAGCACAGCCGCAGCAATTGATCGGTCAGAAAGGCGTAGGAGGCCGCGATCTCGGCACCTCGACTGGGATGCTGCGTCAGCCTTCGTGCGATTTCGGCGCGGCCGCCTTCGAGCGCATTGCGTAGAAGCGGCGTTGCCGCGGCACGCAGCCCGGCCGCGTCACTACCCTCCAGAGCAGCAAGGGCATCAGCCAGTCCGCGGCGATCGATGATCGCGCGGCGTTGGGGCAAAGCTTCGAAACGGGTGGCCATAGACAGGAGAGATAGAGACTGATCGTCGTCGCGTCATCACTTCAGCCGCAGAAGGCTAGCCGTTGGTGGTCGCCAAGACGACGATCGATCCGATCAGTGTCGCCAGGCCCAACAGGAAGATGCGATCCGCCCATTTCTCAATAACTTCACCCCGATTGTCATGACGGATCGCGAGATAAGAGAGGAGGCAGCTTGCGGCCAGGCAGATTGCGGCGACCCAGGCGATCTCATCGGCGAAATTGGTGGAAGCGACATGGCTTAAATTCAGGCCCGCGATGATGACGAGCGCGATCCCAAGCAAGTTCGACGCGGCGTTCAAGATATGGGACGGTCGCTTCATGCGCGGCGTGGTGATCCTATCGCCATTGCCCGATCATGAACCGGCTTCGGCCGCTATCTCCCGCAGGCGGTAGAGGATTTCCAACGCCTCCCGCGGCGACAGCGCGTCGACATCGAACGTCGCCAACGCCTCTCGCAGCGGATCGGCACGCGCCTCTTCCGCAACGGCGGCCGCGGCAAAGAGCGGGAGATCGTCGAGCCCCGCGGCCAATCCACCGGTCGCGGCCCGCCCCGCCTCCAACCGCTTGAGGACCTCCTTGGCACGCGCGACCACCTGCGGGGAGAGCCCCGCCAGCCGGGCCACGGCAAGGCCGTAGCTGCGATCGGCAGGCCCAGGGGCGACTTCGTGCAGCAGCACCAATTCGCCTTTCCACTCGCGCGCCCGCACATGATGCAGGCTCAGTGCGTCCAGCCGCTCGGCCAGCCGGGTCAGCTCATGATAATGAGTCGCGAACAGGCAGCGGCATTTGTTGCCGTCATGAACCGCTTCGACCACCGCCCAGGCAATCGCCAGCCCGTCGTAGGTAGAGGTACCGCGGCCGACCTCATCCAGAATCACGAAGCTCCGCTCGGTCGCCTGCGCCAGGATCGCCGCCGTTTCGACCATTTCGACCATGAAGGTGGAGCGGCCGCGCGCGAGATTGTCGGATGCGCCGACACGGCTGAACAGCCGATCGCACAATCCCAGGGTCGCGGTCGCCGCCGGTACGAAACTTCCGGCCTGCGCCAGGATCAGCAAGGCCGCATTCTGGCGCAGAAAGGTCGACTTGCCGCCCATGTTGGGACCGGTCACCAGCCAGAGCCGGTCCTCGCCCCCCAGCCGACAATCATTGGCGACAAAGCGCCCGCCCGAGACCGCGACCGCGCTCTCGACGACCGGATGACGACCCTCGGTCACTTCCAGGCAGGGATGATCGACCACGACTGGGCGGCACCAACCACCCTCGGCGGCGCGCTCCGCCAGCCCGGCCGCGACGTCGAGGCGGGCCAGCGCATCCGCGGCCATGGCGATCTCCCGCGCGCGATCCAGCGTGCGCGCGATCAATTCTTCGAGATGCGCCGCCTCCGCGGCAAGCGCATGACTGCCCGCCTGCCCGACTTCGCTGGCATGATCATGCAGTTCCGGCGCATTGAACCGCACCACCCCGGCCAGCGTCTGGCGGTGGGTGAAGCCGGATTCGGCGCGCATCAGCGGATCCGCCGCCTTGGCCGGCACCTCGACATGGAAGCCCAGCACATTGTTGTGGCGGATTTTCAGCTGCGAAATGCCCGTCGAGGCACGATAGCGCGCTTCCAGCGCGGCGATAGCGCGCCGCCCTTCCCCACCGCGCGCCCGCAACGCATCCAAGGCGGGGTCGTAGCCTTCCGCAATATAGCCGCCCTGGGCGGCATCGATCGGCGGCGCCGGTACGATCGCGCGCTGCAGCCGCTCGACCAAAGCGCCATGGCCCACAAAGGCGGGTAGCAGCGTGTCCAGCAGGGTCAGGCGCGGCGCGGCGCGCAGCAATTCATGCAAGCGGGACGCCTCGTCGAGCCCGTCACGCAACTGACCGAGATCGCGCGGACTGCCCCGGCCCGCCGCCAGCCGGCCGAGCGCCCGGCCGATGTCGGGCAAGGCACGTAGCGTCGCGCGGAGACGCGCACGCAGATCAGGATCGTCATGGAGAAAAGCGACGAGATCCAGCCGCGCCTCGATCGCTGCACGGTCCGTCAAAGGCGCAGCCAGATCGCTGCCGAGCAGGCGGGCACCGCCCCCGGTGACGGTGCGATCGATCGCATCCAGCAGACTGCCTTTGCGACTGCCGTTGGTAGCGCATACAATCTCCAGGCTTTCACGGGTCGCCGCGTCGATCATCATATGATCGGCCGCGGCACGGCGTATCGGCACCTGCAGGAACGGCATCGCGCCCTGCCCGGCGCGTTCGAGATAGGCGAGCAGGCCGCCTGCGGCGCTGAGTTCCGCGCGCCCAAAGTCGCCCCAGCCATCCAGCGTGGCGACGTTGAACAAGGCTTTCAGCCGGCGCTCCGCCGCATTGCTATCGAACCCGCCTGCGACCGTGAGGGGATAGGCGGCGGGCAGATCGAAACCATCCGGCACGATCACCTCGACCGGACCGAGCCGCGCCAGCTCCGCATCGAGCGCAGCCGGCGTCACGCTCGCAACTTCAAACCGTCCCGTCGAGATATCGGCCGCGGCCAGGCCTAGCAGCCCGCCGGCTTTGCCCACCGCGACCAGCCAATTGGCGGCGCGTGCATCGAGCAAGACCTCTTCGGTCAGCGTACCCGGGGTCACGATCCGGACGATCGCGCGGGCGACCAAGGTCTTGCCGCCGCGCTTCTTCGCCTGTTCGGGCGTCTCGATCTGCTCGGCGATCGCAACGCGATGGCCGCCCTTGATCAGGCGTGCCAGATAGGCCTCATGACTGTGCACGGGAACCCCGCACATCGGCACCGGCACACCGTCATGCTCGCCGCGGGCGGTCAGCGCGATATCGAGCGTTGCCGCCGCCGCCCTGGCGTCGTCGAAGAAAAGTTCGAAGAAGTCGCCCATGCGATAGAAAAGGAGGCAATCAGGCGCCTCCGCCTTCAGCGTCAAATATTGCGCCATCATGGGGGTGGGTTCGCTCACGCGGCGAGGCTTACAGGCTGGGGACCGGCAAACGGAAGGGACATTCGCTTGACCGGCCGCCCGGCAGCCATCAACTTGTGGATATGTCAGACTCAGCGACCGAAACGACGCTCACGATCCGCTTCACGGCCGATCAGATCGAGGCGATCGATGCCTGGATCGGGCGGAGCGCGGAGCCCAAGCCCAGCCGCGAGGAAGCGGTCCGCCAGCTTATCGTCGGCAGGCTGGGCGCGGACGGTCATCAGTCGACCGTGATTCCCGGCATGGTGACCGGCCGCGATATCGTCTGACCCTTAGCTGGGATTTCGCTTCAGGCTTTCTTCCATGCGCTGAAGCTGCTCGGGCGTGGCAGCCTGCTGGTGCTGCGCCTTCCACTCTGCATAAGGCATGCCATACACATATTCGCGGCCTTCCGCGTTCGTAAGCGCGTCGTGCGAGGCTTCCCCCAGCCAGTCGCCGAGGCAGTTGCGGCAGAAGCCCGCCAACCCCATCAGATCGACATTCTGCGCATCGGTGCGATGTTGAAGGTGGGCGACCAGCCTGCGGAAGGCGGCTGCAGCGGTGGCGTCATCGATATCGGTCATGGCAGCATTCCTACCAGATCCGCCGCCGCGGCGGGGTAAGTTTCGCGTTTTAAGTTGATAAACGGCGAGGCCGCCACCCCGAACGCGTGAACAGGCCCAGGGATTGCGAGCGACGACAACGCGGCGTGTTAGGGCCAGGTCCAGATCAGGACGTTTCCCAGCAGCACCAGGGCCGCAACGACCATCAAAACGCCGCGCAGCTTTTCAGGTCGCTTGGCGATGGTCCAGCCGCCCCCCAGCGCGAGCGCCAGGACTGCGAGCATCGAAATGGAAAGAAGCGCCGGCTCGGTCACCCTGCCGACGCCCCCATCAATGCTTCTTGCCGCGCCAGATGTTGCGATAGGCACCGTAAGCGAAGGCGGTCGCCAGCAGCAGGTAGCCGAGCACAACCAGGCCCCAGCGATGGCGATTTTCCAGCTTCGGCTCGGCGGCCCACATCAGGAAGGCAGACACGTCCTGCCCCATCTGATCGACCGTCGGCTTCGTGCCATCGGTGTAGGTCACCTGACCATCGGCGACGAGCGGCGGCGGCATCGCGATATTCAGGTTCGCGAAATAGGGATTATAATGCAGCCCGGTCGGCGTCTTGGCGTCGGGGAACTTCTTGAGAAGTTCGGCCGGCTGGGGCTCATAGCCCACGACGATCGAGTGAATATAATGGGCGCCGCCCTCACGGGCCTTGGCCAGCAAGGACATGTCCGGCGGCAGCGCGTTGTTGTTTGCAGCGCGCGCAGCCGTCTCGTTCGCATAAGGTGACGGGAAATAGTCGCTCGGGATCGCCTTGCGCGTGGCCGGCTCACCCGTATCCGGATTGATCGAAGGCACCTCGACCGCCCACTGCTTGGCGATTGCCTTCACTTCCGGCTTGGAGAAGCCGATTTCTTCCAGATCGCGGAAGGCAACCATCTTCATCGAATGGCAGGCGGAGCAGACTTCCTTGTACACCTGGAAGCCACGCTGAAGCTGCGGCCGATCATAATGGCCAAGCGGTCCATCGAACGAAAAGGAGACGGGCTTCGGTTCACGATGAAATTCGTGCGCGGCAGATTCCACCGCCGCTTCGCGCGGCGTGGTCAGGAAGCCCCAGGCCAGGGCAAGCACAAAGCCCAAGCCAACAATGGGAGCGATCAAGGGTCCGAAAAAGCGGAGCATGTTCTTATCTTTCCCCCGGGCTCAGGCTGTGTGCACGCCGATGGGCGCGGCTTCAGCCTGCTCGCCATGCAAGACCGACTCGGAGATCGAGTTGGGCAAGGGCTTCGGCTTTTCGAAGTGCGAGACAATCGGCAGAATGATGAGGAAGTGCGAGAAATAGTAAGCGGCGCACAGCTGGCTGAGCGTCACCACCGTCGCCGTCGGTTCCGCCTGGCCGAGATAGCCGAGCACGAACACGTCGGCCACCAGCACCCAGAAGAACCAGCGGTACATCGGGCGATAGTTGGTCGAACGGACCGGCGAGCGATCGATCCACGGCAGGAAGAACAGCAGCAGGATCGAGCCGAACATAGCGACCACGCCCCACAGCTTCGCCGGGACAAACAGGAAGTTGCCGGTGAACGCCTTCAGGATCGCGTAGAAGGGCAGGAAATACCATTCCGGCACGATGTGCGCCGGCGTGGAGAGCGAGTTGGCCTGGATGTAATTGTCCGGGTGACCGAGCAGGTTCGGCCAGAAGAAGAGCAGGCTCGCGAAGACGATCAAGAACACGCCCACGCCGAAGCCGTCCTTGGCCGTATAATAAGGGTGGAACGGCACCGTATCCTGCGGCCCCTTCACGTCGACGCCGGTCGGGTTGTTCGAACCCGGAATGTGCAGCGCCCAAATGTGGAGGATGATCACGCCGGCGATCACGAACGGCAGCAGATAGTGAAGCGAGAAGAAGCGGTTCAACGCGGCATTGTCCGGCGCGAAGCCGCCCAGCAGCCAAGTGTGGATCGGATCGCCGATGATGGGAATCGCCGAGAAGAAGCCGGTGATGACCTGCGCGCCCCAGAAGCTCATCTGACCCCACGGCAGGACATAGCCCATGAAGGCGGTCGCCATCATGAGGAGGAAGATGACCACGCCAAGCAGCCACACCATTTCACGCGGCGCCTTGTAGGATCCGTAATAGAGACCGCGGAAGATGTGGATATACACCACGATGAAGAACATGCTGGCGCCGTTCATATGCATGTAGCGCAGCAGCCAGCCGGAATTCACGTCGCGCATGATGCCTTCGACCGAGGCGAAGGCGAGTTCCGAGCTGGACGCATAATGCATTGCCAGCACGATGCCGGAGACGATCTGGATGGTGAGCGCGAGGCCCGCCAGCACACCGAAATTCCAGAAATAATTGAGGTTGCGCGGCACCGGGTAGCCCGCGCCGACGGCATTATAGACGAGCCGCGGCAGAGGCAGCTTTTCGTCCATCCACTTGGTGAAGCCGTGCTTCGGCTCGTAATTCGCAGCCCAGGGGAAGCTCATTCGTCTCTACCTCAACCGATCTGGACGATGGATGCCGACTTGAACGCATATTCCGGCACATGCAGGTTCGTCGGCGCCGGACCCTTACGGATACGCCCGGCGGTGTCATATTGCGAGCCGTGGCAGGGGCAGAAATAGCCGCCGAAATCGCCACGATTCTCACCCGGCGTGATTCCCAGCGGGACGCACCCGAGGTGCGTGCAGACCGCCATCGTGATCAGCCAGTTTTCCTTGCCCGGCTTGGTACGCTGCGCGAGCGTCTGGGGATCGCGCAAGGAAGAGGTCGGCACGGCATTGGCCTCGCTGACTTCCTTCGCCGTCAGACGACGCACGAACACCGGCTGCTTGCGCCAGGCGACCTTGATGCCGGAGCCTTCCTCGATCTTGGAGATATCCACTTCGATCGACGCCAGCGCCAGCACGTCGGCCGACGGATTCATCTGATTGATGAAGGGAACCACGACGGCAACCGCGCCGACGCCGGCGAAGCTGACCGCCGCAATATTCAGGAAGTCACGACGACGGGGCCCTGCCCCTACATCCTCCTCCGCCCCGATGACCGGGGGGTGCTGATTGGGATCGTCAACATAATCGGACGCCGCCATTCGCGAGAAACCCTCTGCTTTGAACCCTGTTTGCCGCGCGACGGACGTCGCGACGCCCGCCTGAAATACGGCCAGTTGAGCGCTGATAGACGTCAAGCCCGGCTTTTGCCAAGCGTCGTTTGCGCATCTACATGCTGGCTCGTCTTTGCAACCTCACCGAGGCCACGGCTCACACCATGAATGAACCGCAAGAAATCGTGCTCGATACCGAGCAGCAGCAGGCGCGCAACTGGTTCGAAGCGCTCAGGAATCGCATCTGTGGCGCCTTTGAAGCGATTGAGCGGGAGGCCGGTAGCGACGCCGCTTTCACCTATACGCCCTGGCGACGGGAGGGCGGCGGCGGCGGTGTCCGCGGGCTGATCAAAGGCCGCGTTTTTGAAAAGGCCGGCGTCAATGTGTCGACAGTGGGCGGGCAATTCGCCCCGGAATTCGCCCATACCATCCATGGCGCCGACGAAGATCCCCGTTTTTTTGCGACCGGCATCAGCCTGGTCGCGCATATGGCCAATCCGCACGTGCCGGCGGTTCATATGAACTGCCGTTTTCTGGTGACGACCAAGCGCTGGTTCGGCGGTGGCGCCGATCTCAACCCGCCGCTGCCGTATCAGGTGGATACGGAGGACTTCCACCAGGCCTTTCGCACGGCATGCGATGCCCATCCCGGTGCGGGCGATTATCCGCGTTATTCGAAATGGGCAGAGGATTATTTCTACATCCCGCATCGCAAGGTGCATCGCGGCGTCGGCGGGATCTTCTTCGATCATCTCGAAGGCGATTTCGCGACGAATTTCGCGTTCGTGAAGGATGTGGGCGAGGCGTTTGTCGACATCTTTCCGCGGCTGGTGCGCCGGCGGATGGGGGCGGCGTGGACCGAAGAGGATCGCGCGGCCATGCTCGCCTTCCGCGGCCGCTATGCCGAATTCAACCTGGTCTATGACCGCGGCACCCTGTTCGGCCTGAAGACCGGCGGCGATGTCGATGCCATTCTGATGAGCCTGCCGCCCGTCGCAACATGGGCCTAGCCTGATGTTGACCGCCGTGAAGCGGGGCGAGATCGCCGCCGTGGTGACGTCGCTGGAGATGCGCGAGGCGCCCCGCCCGCGCCCGCTGCCCGCCTCGCCCTTGCGGCTGGTGCGGTGGCATGCACCCGGCGCGGATGCCTATCGCACCTTGTTCCGGCGAATCGGGGCGCCATGGCTATGGTTCTCCCGTCTCCTGCTCAGCGATGAGGCACTGCTGGCGATCCTGCGCGATCCGGCCGTGGAGGTGAGCGCGGTGGTGGATCGCACCGGCGTCGAGATCGGCCTGCTCGAACTGGATTTCCGCGTCGCGGGCAGTTGTGAGATCGGCTTTTTCGGGCTGGTGCCGGAACTTGCCGGCAAGGGGCATGGGCGGTGGCTGATGGCGCAGGCGCTGGCCATTGGCTGGAGCCATCCGATCACCCGGATGTGGGTCCATACCTGCACATTGGACCACCCATCCGCCCTGGGTTTTTATCGGGCGCAAGGGTTCCGCCCGTTCGCGCGGGCGGTAGAAATGTTCGCCGACCCGCGGCTGCTGGATATCTTGCCGCGCGACGCGGCGCCTCACATACCTTTGATCGACCCGTCCAGCTGACGGTAGATGCCGGCGGCGAGCAGGTTGAGGCCGACACCGGCAAGGCAGGCAACGCCGCGACCGAGCACCGCATTCAGCGCCATCGTCACATCCGGTGCCCCGACGATCCGGCCGAGACCGGCAAAGGCCGCCCCCAATACCCCCAGGATCGCGGTCGTGACGACCAGCGCGCCCACCAGATAGATGGCGACCGTACCGACGATGGGCCAGAAAGCGCGCCCGCTCATCGCCCAACTCTCCCGCAGCGCGGCGACCGGGCCGATGTGGCGGCTGACAATCGTGGGGCTCAGCAGCAAAAGACGAATGCCGATGAGCAAGGCAAAGCCGATCGCCATTCCGCCGGCAAGGGCACCGACCCCCGGAGAGAGAAGACGGGCCAGGCCCGCGACCACGCTCAGCACGATCATCAACAGGATCGCACCAAGCAGAACCAGAAGTTGCGCGCCGATCAGGATGGGAATCCTGCGGAAGGCGAGCGTGATCGCCTCTCGCACGCTGATGCCGGACACGAGTGCCAGCGCGTTGATCGCCAGTCCGCCAATGTTGTTGAGCAAAAACAATAGCAGCATGACCGGCAGGAGCCAGCTCATCACTTGCGCCATTGCTGCGGGATTTTGCGGCTGAAGCGCAGCCTTCAGCACCCCATCCATCCATTGCGGGACCATCAGATCCAGCACCAGCGGCGGAAAGGCCATGAATGTGAAGGCGACCGGCAGGATCAGCCGCCATTCGCGCGCGACAACGCCCTGCGCCCAGCGGTAGGCATGTTCGATCGAAAACGGCTTCACCCATCAGTCTCCTGTTCGCGGCGGCTTATCGTCGGGCGCCACGGCAAAGGCAATCGAGCGCGCGCTTGCACCCGCACCGGCGCAGCGCCACATGGAGCCACCGATGACAATGCATGATGACCAAATCGAGTGGCGGATTTCGCCCGGCCTGACCGACTATTCCCAGGCGCTGGCCGAGATGGAGGCACGTGCCGCCGCCATCCGCGAGGGGAATGCGCCCGAGCTGATCTGGCTGCTGGAACATCCGCCGTTGATCACGCGCGGCACCAGTGCCGCCAGCGACGAACTGCTGGAGCCCGGCCGTTTCCCCGTCCATGATGCCGGGCGCGGTGGCCGCTACACCTATCATGGCCCGGGGCAACGGGTCGGCTATGTCCTGCTCGACCTGGACGCACGCGGGCGCGACGTGCGCCGCTATGTGGCCAGCCTGGAGGCATGGCTGATCGGCGCGTTGGGCCGACTGGAGGTTGAGGCGCGGGCCATTCCCGGCCGGATCGGTATCTGGGTTGACGACGCACAGGGCCGCGAAGCGAAGATCGGCGCGATCGGCGTACGCGTCAAAAGGTGGGTGACGTTTCACGGCTTCTCGCTGAACGTCGATCCCGACCTGTCGCATTTCAACGCAATCGTTCCGTGCGGAATCGCTGAATACCCGGTCACCAGCCTTGCCGCATTGCAGCGGAATTGTGGGCAAGCCGCCGTAGATGCGGCGCTTCGTACAGGATTACCCGAATTTCTTCAGATGCTTGTGCCCTGCCGCATTCGGCCTTGAGGCATCGTCACATTGTGGTAAGGTCGCGCTTGATTTGGGTAATGGTCAACAAAACCCAGTCCAAATCGAATTTCTAGGGAGTCTGACATGCGAGACATCATCAAGAAGACCACTGCGGTTGCAATGGTCGCGGCAGCGACATTGGCGCTTTCGGCCTGCAAGAACGAGACGACCAACACCACGGAAAACGTGTCGATGACCGACATGAACGCCGAAGGTAGCATGAACGACATGGCTGCGACCGACATGAACAGCGGCATGACCGCTGACATGAATGCCGGCGCGATGGCCGACAACAGCATGATGGGCGACAACACTTCCAACATGGAGTGATAGCCTAGCTCAGCTAGCGAGAAGGGCCGCCTGTTGGGCGGCCCTTTTTTTATGTCCGACGGTCAGTTCGACGCGACCTCGATCGGCTTGCCGGGGAGCGATTTGTCCGGGGCAGACTTTCCGCCGAGGCCGGCGAGCACGCGGGCATCATAGCCATAAGGATCGCCGTAGGTGGCGACCGTGCCGCCTTCCTCCACGTCGGCGGTGAAATAGACGATATAGACCGGCCAGGTCTGCGGCAGGTGCAACGTCGCCGTGCGCGAGCGGGCCAATGCCTGATCCAACGCGGAATCGTCGCCGCCCTGGCTCATCAATTCCGCGGCCAGCCGATCAATGTCCTTCACCCGGACGCAGCCGTGCGACAAAGCCCGCTCGCTGCGCGCAAAGGCCGACTTGGCGTTGGTATCGTGAAGATAGATCGCCTGATTGTTGGCGAGGTTGAACTTGATCTTGCCGAGGGCATTGCGCGGCCCCGGCGGCTGAACCACCGAATAGCCGCCGCCGGCGCTGGCCTTGTAGATATAGCCACCGCGGCCCGGACGCAGGTTGGATGTCTTGATGATGCTGCGCGGGACATACCAGGACGGGTTCACCACGAGCGATCCGGTCGGACTGACCATTTGCGGCGTCGGGGTGCTGCGGGCGCCGACAACCACGTCGTAGGAGGAGAGCTGCACGCCATCCTGCACGACCTTCAACTGATAGCTCGGTACATTGACGTAGAGATAATCGGTCGCGATCGACCGCGGCATCCAGCGCCAGCGCTCCATGTTGACGCGCAGGCGATCGCGATCTGCCCCCGAGGCATCGGCCAGTGCCGCCTTCAGCGCTTGATAGCGCTCATCGGACGGGAGCAGAGCCGTGAAAAATTCGTCGAGCTTGCGCGCATCGACGGCAGCCGCCAATCGCGCGGGGAGTTGCGCGCGCTCATCGGCCGAACGATCGATCATCCACTGCATATTGCCGCGATCGGCGACCCGGCCGAAATAATAATCATTGGCGAGCGCGAGGGCGGATCGGGTTGCAAGCGCATCCAGCGCCGGGCCCTGCCCGTCCGCGGCGGCGCGACGCAATTCGGCGGCCCCATAATCGGCCGGGTTCAATCCTTCGGCGCGCGATGCCTCAATCGCATTGATCAATTGCCCGAGCGCGGCAGACGACCAGCGCCCTGCGGCTTGCTCGGCGGTCGCCGGTTCGGGCTCCGCCGCCATGCCAGGCGCGGCCGCCGTGAAAGGCACGATCAGGGCTGCCGCGCTGGCCGCCGCGATCCAACCTGGAACTAGATACCACCGGCGCGAATTACTCCGCATTGAACACTCCCTGATTTTATAGAGTGTCAACGCTTAATTTGATCCGCCGATCCCCCCGTTTCGGATTGTCAATAACAAAAATTAAAAAGCCGGCGACCGTTCCGCCGCCGGCCTTGTTATTTGCCCGTTTTGTCGCTGGCTAAGCGGAGAGCGAGGACTCAAGCCATCCCTTGAGCTGGCTCTTGGGCGCTGCGCCAACCTTCGTCGCGGCCGGAGCGCCGCCCTTGAACAGGATCATCGTCGGGATGCCGCGCACGCCGTAACGGCCAGGCGCATCGGGATTTTCATCGATGTTGAGTTTCACGATGCTGACCTTGTCGCCCAGCTCGTCCGAAAGCTCTTCCAACGCCGGGCCGATCTGACGGCACGGACCGCACCATTCCGCCCAGAAATCGACGAGAACCGGACCTTCGGCCTTCAGTACGTCATTTTCCCAGGAAGTATCGGTGATCTTCTTCGTCGCCATGGCGCAATCTCCATCATTCGTTGTGCAGGATGTAGGCAGCCGCCCCGCCCCGCTCAACCAGCATCACTAAGCAATTGCTCGCTACCCGGATAGCCGGGCTTGTTGGCCGCCAACATCGCGGGCGGCAATTCGATCAGCGCCGGGCCGGACGTGTAGAGCAGCGCAGCGCGGACCGGCCGATCGGGAAAGATCGTTGCCAGCGCAGCGGCGTAGGCGGCCATCTGCCGAATATGCTGGGGCGGGATCGTCGCCAGGCTGGAGGGGATATGCCGCCCCGTCTTGAAATCGACGAGCAGGATCTGATCGGGGGCGACGAGCAGACGATCGACCGTCCCGGCGACGACGAGCCCGTTGGCCAATACCGCAGCGATCGGCGCTTCGGCCAGGGCGTCGGGCGCGAACAGCGGTGCGTAAGCGGGATCCGCGATGATCGCGCAGACGGATTGCACAAGCGCCTGGCGCTCGGCCGGATCCGTGATGTCGGCCGAGCGTGCAAGCCAATGCTCGCCCGCACTGGCCCTTTCCGTCGCCGCGATGCCGGGCAACCGTTCGAACAAGGCGTGCAACAGGCGCCCCCGCGCCGCCGCCGCGATCAGCGCTGTGCCGGCAGGCGGTTCGGCCAGACGATCCTCCCCCAACGAGGATGGTGCCAGCGGCCGCGGCGGTCGGCTTTCCTGCGGCGCCAGGCGCGTCAGCCAAGCGGGGAGCGGCGGATCGGCCACGATCCGACGCGGGTTGGTCCGGACGGCCTGCCCCTGCTCCCCACCCGCATAGCGGCGCGCCGCACCCCAGCGTTCGTCGCTCTCTTCCGACGCACCCACCGCCGCGAGCGCACGGTCCAGCTCCGCATACCAGCTTTCCGCCGGCGCCTGCCCCCGCGCGCGCGGTCCGAGTGCGCCGCCGATCACCAATTGCTCCTCGGCACGCGTGACCGCGACGTAGAGGAGCCGCCAATGTTCCTCGCGCTCTCGCCGCTCGGTCTCGGCCAGCGTCTGCGCCAGCGATCCGGCAAGCTCGGCCTTGCGTGGCCGAAACACGGGAAGCTTGTCCTCGCCTTCCGCCAGCGGCCAATGGATGGTGCTGGCGCGCGAGGCATCGGGATCCCCGGCGGCATCTGCCAGGATCACGAGCGGTGCCTGCAGGCCCTTGGCGCCATGCACGGTCATGACCCGGACCGCATCGAGCGGGGCCGAGGGATCGCGCGTCACTTCCACCTCATCCCGGTCGAACCAGTCGAGGAAGCGTTGCAGGGTGGGCGTGGCTTCGCTCTCGAACAGCAAGGCGGCGTTGAGCAATTCCTCGATCGGATCGCGCGCCTCCCGGCCCAGTCGGCGCATCAGCTTGCGCCGGCCGTCGAGCATGCCCGACAGGATATTCTCAAGGAATTGATAGGGTGTCGTGAGATCGGCGCGCGCGAGCAAATGGCGCAGTCCAAGCGCGGCTGGATGATCGCCGAGCGCGCTCCACAGGCTGCCGCTGCGACCGAAGCCAACCGCGTACAGTTCGTCCTGCGTGAGCCCAAACAGAGGCGACACCAGCAGATTGGCCAGGTTGAGATCGTCCTCGGGCTGCAGGACGAAACGGATCGCCGCCATCAGATCGCGCACCGCCAGCGGCGCGTTGAGACGCAGGCGATCGACCCCGGCGACCGGCACGCTTTCGGCATGAAGGCGCGCGACGATGAGCGACGCCAGATCGCCGCGCTTGCGAACGAGGATCAGCACATCTTCCGGCCGCAGAGCGCGACCCCGCCCGGCCAGCCAGAGGGGTTGATCGAGCCAGGCGCGAACCTGCCCGGCGAGCCTGGTCGCAAAGTCGCGCGCGGCATCGTCAATCCAGCCTTCTTCGCCCTCGTCGTCGGCGGGGGCGCCGGCGGCGAGCGCGACGGGCTTCCACAAGGTGACGGTGCCGGGCAGATTGGCGCGCGCGCTGCGATGCGGCTCCGCTTTATCGAGCAGGCCTAACCGCTCCGTACCAAGCTGATCGACCAGCTGATCGACGACCGCCAGGATCGGCGGCGTCGACCGGAAGGAGCGGTCCAGCGACAGCAGCTCCAGTTCACGCCGCCCCTCCTCGGCCGCGCGGGCGAAATGGCGGCGGGCAGCCGCAAATGCCATCGGATCTGTGCCCTGGAAGCCGAAGATGGCCTGCTTGAAATCGCCGACCGAAAAGATTGTGCGGACCTGCTGCGACTCCGGCTCTTCGGCGAAAAATTCCTCCGCCAGCGCGCGCACGATGCGCCATTGCGCGACATTGGTGTCCTGGCCCTCGTCGACCAGAATATGATCGGTGCCCCGATCCAGCTTGTAGCGGATCCATGGGCCGATCCCCGGCTCCTCCAGCAAGCGGGTGGCCAGCCGGATGAGATCGTCGAAATCGACAGCGCCCCGTGCCCGCTTCGCCGCCGCATAGGCGCGCGAATAGGCCTGGCCGGCGCGCAGACCGGCGGCAAGCAGTGCGGCGAGCTCCGCCCGCGCGCGCAACCCCAGCAGATGTTCGACGGCCGCCGCGAGCTGCGCGCAATTGCCGTCATGGCCGGGATCGCATCCCAGCAGCTTGGCCGTGAAGGCACGGGGTTCGCCGGACTTGGTGCGCGCAACGCCGATCAACGCCTCCAGCAACCCCGCGCGCGAGCCCGCCTCCGCCGCGAGAAAGGCCGCCCCGATATCGGCATGCTCGAGGCCCGTCTTGGTGCCCCAGGCGCGGTTGGCGTCGATCACGCGGCGCAATGTCGCGCAATCGAACCGGTCATCGGCACAGGCCTGCGCGATCGCGGTTTCGACATCGCCCAGCGGCACGCCCAGCGCGATGCGGACGCGCGCCTCGACGCCCTGACGCGGCCCCAACGCGTCAAGTGCATCCGGCGCGCGGGCGCAGAGCGCCAGATAGCGTTCCGCCTTTTCTTCCCCCAGGCGCCGACTGAGTTTCTGAATATCGTCAATCAGGCCGAGATCGCCGCCGCGTTCGGCCGCAACCACCAATTCGCCGAGCGTCGCCCGTGCCAAGGCCGCTTCGGCGCGACCTTCGAGCGGACGAAAGCCCGGCGTGAGTCCCGCCTCCGTGGGAAAACCGGCAAGCAGGGTCTGACAGAAAGCGTGGATGGTCTGGATGCGGAGACCGCCGCCTGGCGCGTCGAGCACGCGCGCGAACAGCCGCCGCGCCGTGCGCACCGCCGCATCGTCATTGGGTTCGGACAGCGCATGCAGCTCGCGCCGAAGATCCGGGTCCGACATGCGCACCCAGGCGGCGAGCCGCCCCTGGATCCGCTCTGCCATCTCGGCCGCGCCCGCCTTGGTGAAGGTGAGACACAGGATCGTCTCCGGCAGGGCACCCTTGAGCAGGAGGCGCAAGACCCGCGCGGTCAGCACGTGCGTCTTGCCGGTGCCGGCCGATGCCGACAGCCAGACCTGGCTGCGTGGATGCGAGGCGGCCTTCTGTGCGCCCTCCAGGGGCTTCAGCGGCGCCAGGCGCTGGCTCATGCCCCCTCCTCCCCCGCCGCCGCACGACCATACCATTCGTCGAGCCGCATCAGCTGGTCATAATCGCCATAAGGCGCGTGTTCCGGATGGAGCTTGGCGGTGAAGCGCGCATCGCCCTTCAGATAGTCATCGACCGCGCCGGTCAGTACGTGCACGGCCAGGTTGGTGAAATCGGCGGGGTCTATCCCCTCGCCCTTGCTGTTCAGGCCGACCGGGCTGGCCCGATAACCCAGCTTGCCGTCCTTCGCGGCGAGCGACCAATATTCGAAGACCGAAGGAATGCCCGACACCCCCTCGAACCCGTTGCGTTCGGCGATCAGGCCGAGCAGGCCCAGCTGCATCGAATAGCCCTCCGCCACGGCGCGCTTGGAGGGGGGCTTGCCGGTCTTCCAGTCGACCACCGCCAGCGTACCGTCGGCGAGGCGATCGATCCGGTCGACCGTGCCCTCCAGCCGGATGCCGCCCGCATCGATCACCCCTTTGCGTTCGGCGAGGATCGGGCGGCGACCGGCGCGCAGGCCATCGCTGACCTCCTGCGCCACCCACTCGATCGCCTCCAGCAGGCGCGGCGTCCAAAGCGCGCGCAGCACCGGATGCGTCGCGGTTTCGGCCAGCAACCGCTCAGCACGGGTGCGCAAGCGCGTGGGATCGCAATCATCCTCCTTGATCCACGCTTCGAAAATGGCGTGAACCGCGCTGCCGCGCCACGCGGCGCTGGGATCCGCGTCGACGCCATCCCAGGCCCGCAGGCGCAACATGGCATCGGCGTAGAAAGCGAAGGGATCGGCCTTCAGCCGGTCAAGCTTGGTCACCGCCAGCCGGGTCGGCCGATCGGCGATAGGAGGACGCGGCGCCGGCCGCGCGGCGGGCGTGAAATCGTGCGGCCGATCCAGGCTGGCGGCCCATCGTTCCAGAGTGCGGGGCGGGGCGATGCCGCCCGTCATTGCTACCAGCCGTAGCCAGAAGCGCGAGGCGACGGCCGGCGCGCGCGCGTCACGCCGGGCGCGCGTCAAAAGCACCTCCGGGCCGCCGAGCCCGGCCGCAAATTGTTGCGCTTCAAGACCGATCCGCCGTTCCAGCCCGGGCAGGCCAAGAGCGGCGCGGATCGCCGGCGCCAGCCACGGATCGGGCGCGGGCAAAGACGGCCAGACGCCTTCGTTCAACCCGCCGAGGATGACGAGATCGGTCTGCTGCAGCCGCGCCTCGATCAATCCCCAGATGAAGATGCGCGGATGGCCGCCCTGGGGCGGGCGTACCGCCACCGCGTCGGCCAGCACCTGAAAGAAAGCCGGAAAGGTCCCCGGATCGATCGTGCGCGGGCCTTCGTCCGCACCGGCCTGCAAGCGCGAGATTAGATCAGAGGCGGCACGACCGGCTGGGCGGCCCCACGCCGCATCGCCCGCAAGCGTGGTCGCGGCAGCGGCGATCGCACCGACGAGATCAGCCAGCCGCGCGGACGCAGCCGCGAAGGCCCGCTCCAGCGGTTCCAGCAGCGGCAGCACACCTTGCCACCAGTCGAGCGCGGCTGTCCGGATGCGCGCCGTCCGCGCATCGCCCTGGACAAGAAACTGCGTTATCGCCGACAGGCCGGGTCCGGGGCGTGGCCCCCGCAGCGCGCGATCGAGCAGACGGACGCCCTCCAGCCACGCCAAGCGATCCTCCTCCGCGCGCACGAGCGGATGTTTGAGCAGCGCCAGCAACGCCACGGGCGCGAACCCTTCCACCGCCGCATCGGCTATCGCCGCGAGCAAGGTTCCGGCGGGTGTGCGCGACAGCGGCCGCCCGGCCGAATCATCCGCCTCGATCCCCCAGCGTTGCAGATGTGCCGCCACCCGTCCCGCCAACGCCCGATCGGGGGTTACAAGCGCGGCGGTGCGGCCGGGCTGCTCCACGCTTTCCCGCAGCGCAATCGCGATGGCCTGCGCCTCGGCGGCCGGATTGGAGAGTTCGATCGCGCGCACCGCCGAGAGCCGGCGCGCACGTGCCGGTAGGGCTTGCCACTTGTCGGTGAATGCGGCCGGCGCCATCGCATTGGATATGGCCCGCGCGCGATCGGACGAGGCTCCGTCGCGCCCGGCACGCCAGGGCCGAACCTCTGCCCGCGCGACGCCAATGCGATCGAGCAATTGTTTCAGGACATATTGGGGATGCGTTTCCAACGGACGCTGCCCCTCGCCCCCACCGAGCGCCTCCCACTCCGCCTCCGGCATCGTCCGATCGAGCCCTGCCAGCACGACGTGTCCGTGCGGCAAACGCGCGATCCGACGAAGGAGACCGGCCACGGCGGGTGCGGCCACCGTGATGCCGGCGGCAACGATCAAGCCTTCGGGGGGCTGCTCGCGCCAGCGCTGTTCGGTCTGCCGCAGCAGGCGGTTCCGCCGATCGGCAAGATCGATCCGATTGCGACGCGCCAGCTCTTCCGGCCATCGCCGCAGGACGACGTGCAGCAATTCCAGCGACGCCTGCCAATGGGCGGACAGTTCGGCCGGCACCGCATCCGCCAGACGTTCGGGCGCGATGTCCTCGACGATCATCTGGTCGATCGTGCGGGCGAGATCGGCGGCAAGCCGAACCGCCTCGACCGGCTGCACCGGATCGATCGGCCGTGCTTCTGCGATCAGCCGGGTAAGGATGAGCTGGCGCGCGAGCGGATCGATCGCAGGCGGAATCGCATCGTCGCCGGCGGGATCGAACAAGGGCCCGATCCGGTCGTCCAGCTCCGGGTCTCCAATCGACACCAGGCGCGGCAGCAACAGGCCGCCATCGGCGCGACGGACGAAGGCATCGGTGATCGCGCGCTGGGCACGATTGTTGGGCAGCAGGACGATCGCCCGCGCCAGTGCCAACCGATCGCCGCGCGCACGCGCCAGCAGCCCTGCCGCCAGCGCGTCGGCGAACCCGCGATTGATCGGAATGCTGTAGACGGAGGGATGCGGCGCGGAAGGCACAAGCGCGGATGTAGCAGAAGTTGCGATCAGGTCAGCCCCAGGATCGCTTCCGTCTTGGCGATGGCCGGCGGCGTGCCGACGTCGAACCACAGCCCCTCATGGACAAGGCCGTAGACGCGCTGCTCGGCGATGGCGCGGTTCCACAACAGGTTCATCGAGAATGCGCCATCCGGGGCATTGTCGAACAGACGGCGCGAGACGATCTGCACGCCGGTATAGACGAATGGCGCGGGCTTGCCCGGCGCCCGGCGGGTGAGCCGGCCCATCGGATCCATCCGGAAGTCCCCGGTGCCGCCGTGGCAATGCGCATTGGCCAACGGTACGACCAGCAGCAGCGCATCCATCGCCGCATCATCCCAGCGATGGGCGAGCAGACGGATCGCGTCGATCGGGCCATCCACCCACAGATTGTCGCTGTTCACCACCAGGAACGTGTCATCTTCGATCAGCGGCAGCGCTTTGGTGACGCCGCCACCGGTTTCGAGGAGCAGGCCCCGCTCGTCCGAGATGAGGATATCGAGACCCGCCGGCTGGTCCAGCAGATGCGCCTCGACCGAATCCGGCAGATAATGGACGTTCACCACAGCGCGCTGAATGCCGGCGGTGCGCAGCCGATCCAGCACATGATCGAGCAAGGGCTTGCCCGCGACCGAGACCAGGGGCTTGGGACGCATCGCGGTCAGCGGGCGCATCCTCGTGCCCAGGCCGGCGGCCAGCACCATCGCGGTACGGATCGGGGTTGCCGGGCCCGCCCCTGGCCGCAGCGGGCGGTAGGTCATGCGCGCGGTTCGGCCCAGAAGGCGGCGCGGGCATGATCCGGCACATGCGCATCGAACCAGGCCTTCACCGGTGCCAGCGCCGGGTGCTGGAGATCGCGCTCCAGATACCCCCACATGCGCGGCTGGAAACTCAGGTAGCGGGGCTTGCCGTCGCGCTTCCACAAACGCGTGAAGATACCGAGGATCTTCGTGTTTCGCTGCGCGCCGAGCAAAGCATAGGCGGCGTCATCCACCACGCCGTAGCGGGCGAGCATCGCCGCCTCCAGCGCAGGGGAGACATCGCGCCGGGCATCCTGCAGCAGCGACACCAGATCATAAGCGGGGTGGCCCGCAAGCGCGTCCTGGAAATCCAGCAGCCCCAGGCTTCCGTCCGGCAGGAGCATGATGTTTTCGGCATGATAATCCCGCAGGACCGTGGTCGACTGATCCTGCGCGATCGGTGCCAACGCCTCGCGCCACGCCTCTTCATAGCCATGTGCGGCGGCAAGACCCACGGCCGGCATATACCATTCGGTGAAAAGACCGGATTCGCGCTGGTAAACCGCCATATCGTAGGGCGGCAGCGAGTGACCGACGGGATGCCGGTGGAGATCGCGCAGCAAATCGATCGCGCGGGCATAGACGTCCTGTTCCTGGGCAGGATCGGCGTCCAGCATCTCGCGCATGCGGGCGTCGCCGAAATCCTCGAGCAGGATCAATCCCTGCTCGACGTCGCGCGCCAGCACCTTGGGCGCGGTGAAGCCGAGGTGGTGGAGGTGATCCGCGACCGTCAGGAACGGGCGGATATCCTCTTCCGGCGGCGGCGCATCCATCAAGACGGCGGAGCCACCGGGGCGTATCACTCGGAAATAACGGCGGAACGAAGCGTCGCCGGCGAGCGGTAGGATTTCGGCATCGCTCCAGCCGGCGCGATGAAGAAAGGCCGGCGCGGTCACGGGCGGCGTCATGATTGGAACGGTGGCCATCGCATTTCCCATGCCGCCGGGGCCGCCCAAGTCAAGCGGCGCCCGCCATTCGGGTCCGGTTCGACGGTCAGTCGCAAAGCATCGCCCCATAACATCGCCCCCATCCGCTCCGGCCATTCGATCAACAACGCGGTGTCGGACCGCGCATCATCGAGCCCCAGTTCAGCGAGTTCGTCCGGATCCTCGATCCGATAAAGATCGACGTGCCATAAAGGGAAGCGCACCTCCGGCGGTTCGTAGGCGATGACGAGGCTGAAGCTGGGGCTGGGTGCCTCTTCCTGGAGCCCGAGCGTGGCGAGGACGCCGCGCGCAAGGCTGGTCTTGCCCGCGCCCAGAGGCCCAGACAGAGCGACGACGTCACCCGCCTGCAGGACGCCGGCGAGCGCCGTGCCCAGGCGATCGGTCGCGGCGGCATCCGCCAAGGACATGCTACCCGTTCGCATCAATGGACGTGCGTCTGCCCCCCAAACGACAACGGGGGCGATGCTAGGCATCACCCCCGAAAATCCCAAGCGCTTATTCAGCGCAAGGCCGCCGGATCAATAGCGGTAATGATCGGGCTTGAACGGGCCCTGCTGCGAGACGCCGATATACGACGCCTGCTTCTCGGTCAGCGTGGTCAGCTTGACGCCGAGCTTTTCGAGGTGAAGGCGCGCGACCTTCTCATCGAGATGCTTCGGCAGGACATAGACCTGGTTCTGATACTGGCCCGGGTTGGTGTAGAGCTCGATCTGCGCCAGCACCTGGTTGGTGAAGCTGGATGACATCACGAACGACGGGTGGCCGGTGGCGCAGCCGAGGTTCACGAGACGGCCCTTGGCGAGGACGATGATCTGCTTGCCGTCCGGGAATTCAACCAGGTCGACCTGCGGCTTGATCTCGTTCCACTTGTAGTTGGACAAAGCGGCGATCTGGATCTCGCTGTCGAAGTGACCGATATTGCAGACGATCGCCATCGGCTTCATCGCCTTCATGTGATCGGCCGTGATAACGTCGGCATTGCCGGTCGCCGTCACGAAGATGTCCGAACGGGTGACCGCCTCTTCCATCGTCACGACCTCGAAGCCCTCCATCGCCGCCTGCAGGGCGCAGATCGGATCGACTTCGGTAACGAGGACGCGAGCGCCGCCGTTGCGGAGCGACTGGGCCGAGCCCTTGCCGACGTCGCCGAAACCGGCGACGGTGGCGACCTTGCCGGCGAGCATGACGTCGGTGGCGCGACGGATGGCGTCGACCAGCGATTCCTTGCAGCCGTAAAGGTTGTCGAACTTCGACTTGGTGACGCTGTCATTGACGTTGATCGCGGGGAAAGGCAGCTCGCCCTTCTTGGCGATCTCATACAGGCGGTGGACGCCGGTGGTCGTCTCTTCCGACACGCCCTTGATCGACTTGACCGTCTGGGTGAGATAGCCGGGCTTGGCCGCGACGAACGCCTTCAGCGCGCGGTGGAATTCGACTTCCTCGTCATTCTCGGGATCGGCGAGCGTGCCGCCGGCTTCCAGCTTCGCGCCGAGCAAAGCGAACATGGTCGCATCGCCGCCATCGTCGAGGATCATGTTGCAGGGCTCATCGCCCCAATCGAAGATCTTGCCGACATAGTCCCAATATTCGGCCAACGTTTCGCCCTTCACGGCGAATACCGGGATACCGACCGCGGCGATGGCGGCGGCGGCATGATCCTGGGTCGAATAGATGTTGCACGACGCCCAACGCACTTCGGCGCCGAGATCGACCAGCGTCTCGATCAGCACGGCGGTCTGGATCGTCATGTGGAGCGAACCGACGATGCGCGCGCCCTTCAAGGGCTTGGACGCGCCATATTCCTCGCGCAGCGCCATCAGGCCGGGCATCTCGGTCTCGGCGATCTGGATTTCCTTACGGCCCCAGCCGGCAAGCGAGATGTCATGGACCAGATAGTCGTTGAAGCTGTCGACAGCGGCGGTGGCCACGGGGAATCTCCTAGGCAAAAGAAAAGAGCCGCTCGCAAGCGGCCGTCCGTGCGCTCTAGCCAGTACGGCCGCGCGAAGCAATATAAAGAAACCTTTATATGTACAGTCCCTCTTACGCGAAGAGGTCGATCACCTCGGCATCAGGCACGACCCAGCGCAACAGCAAGGTCCGGTGACAGCCGCCGGGTTCGCGCTCGAAACACAGAAGTGCCGAAGGCTTTTCTGCGGCGAGTGCGACCATCTGCGCCGCCTGCGCCATGGCCTCCGGCAGTTCGAGCTGGCCGGCATAGACGCGCTCCAGCACGCCCTGCTGTCCCTTGCGCGCCGCCTCCCGCCCCTCGGGCGGGGTGCCGAGCGCGCGCAGATGGACGTAGCTGATATTGGCGGCGGCCAGGCCACGTGCGAGGATATTCTTGGAAAAGCCGGGGCGGCGCGACAGCGGCACCGCCCGTACGTCGATCAGCCGCTCGACGCCCGCCGCCTGCAACGCAGCGATAAGTTCGGGCTGCGTCGCCTTCTCATAGCCGATCGTGAAGATCTTCATGCCGAGGCGAACGTGACGGCTTCGATATTGTTGCCGTCGGGATCGCGCACGAACGCGGCGTAATAATCCGGGCGATAGTGCGGCCGCAGCCCAGGGGCGCCATTGTCCTTGGCCCCGGCGGCCAGCGCGGCGGCGTGGAAGGCGTCAACCTCGCCGCGCGTGCGGGCGGTGAGCGCGACATGCGTCCCCTCCCCCACTTTCTCCTTATCGGCGACCCACAAGAAGGGCTTGCCGTCGCTGCCGAAGCCGTGGGCGGTGCCGCCGCTTTCCGTCTGGTCCGGCGTGGCGCTCATCACCAGCGTGATGCCGAGCGGCGCAAGCGCGGCCGCATAGAAAGCGCGCGACACCTCCGCATCCTGGACCGCAAAGCCGATATGATCGATCATAGTGCTTCCTCCTGATTCACGTCGTGCAAACGCGCTTCCGGGTCATGCCTGGTTACGCGCGAGGCCGCCACCATCAGGGCAAGATTTGCCTGCTTCCAAGAGAAGTTGTGGCGTGGGACGGGCCGGTGGCCGATGGCAAAACGAAAAAACACCAGAAACGAACTTAATGATTTGCGTGACGCCGAAGGCCGCTCTGACAGCAGCCCTTGCGAGACGGTTGCGAAGAGAGCCGTCCAACGGCGCGCCCCGCAATGCATCGTTCAATTGAGAAAGAGCGCGCTTCAGCCACGTCGAATTCGGTGAACCGCGATTGTATGCATAATGCGTACGAATGTCAACCGGTCGGCACCTTGCCGCGAATAGCTTGACCGACTTTAGACAAGGTTGTACCGATCGGTACAGGACGACGACTCGGGAGATAGAGTCGGACACGCCGACGCAATTCTACTGTCGCCTCCTGCCTTGGCCCCTTGCGGCTCCGGCCTGCTCAAACACCTCTGATCAAGGAAGGAAATGCTATGTCTCGCCCCCCTTTACCCCCGTTCACGCATGAGACCGCGATCGAAAAGGTTCGTCTGGCCGAGGACGGCTGGAACAGCCGCGATGCGGCGAAGGTCGCCCTGGCCTACACGCCCGACACGCGCTGGCGGAACCGGGTGGAGTTTGCAAACAATCGGGAGGAAGCGCAGGCGTTCCTCGCCCGCAAGTGGAACAAGGAACACGAATATCGGCTGATCAAGGAATTGTGGGCGTTTACCGGCAACCGGATCGCGGTGCGCTATGCCTACGAATATCGCGACGACAGCGGCCAGTGGTTCCGCGCCTACGGAAACGAGAATTGGCTGTTCGCCGAGGATGGATTGATGTCGAACCGCTATGCGTGCATCAACGAAATGCCGATCGCGGAGGCAGACCGCAAATTCCATTGGCCGCTTGGCCGCCGTCCCGATGACCACCCTTCCCTGAGCGACCTTGGCCTGTGACCGGCAAGCGCGTCCTCACCAACCGCGAAAGTGCTGTGCCGGCGTTGGCGGAAGCGTTTCGCGAACACGGGTTTGAGGGCGCGAGCCTGGCCGTGCTGTCAAAGGCGACCGGGCTCGGCAAGGGCAGTCTCTACAACTTCTTCCCCGGCGGGAAGGAGGAAATGATGGACGCGGTCCTCGCCCATATCGATCGCTGGTTCGCGGAGGCGATCTTCTCGCCGCTGGAGCATGCGCAGGATGATCCAGCGGCGGCGATCGCCGCGATGATCCGGGACGTGACGGCCTATTTCCGCTCCGGGCGACGGATCTGCCTGGTCGGTGCACTCGGCCTCAATTCCGCCGGAGAGGCATTCGCGTCGCCGATAAAGGGATATTTCGCACGCTGGATCGACGCGCTGGCCCATTGTCTCGAAGTCGGGAAGGTCGCTCCGGCCTTGGCCGGGCCGCTTGCCGAGCAGGCCGTCTCCGCGATCCAGGGCGCGATCGTCCTGGCGCGCGCGCTTGGTGATGATGCCGCCTTTGATCGGATCGTCGAACGCCAGCACGCTGCACTACGCGACGCGCTCCGCCATGGTGCGAAGTTCTGAATGATCGGGGCATGTTGCCCCCTTGCGCTGCTTTGGGATGTGGCTGCGAGCGCAAGCGCCAGGCGGCGCAATCCGAGCGCGCGCAAGTTCACCTGTGCTGAGCATCCGTTATGTGACCACCCAAACTGTTAAGCCCCGCGTCCCACCGCAAGAAGGTCCTTGCTTCATCTCAACGGCTGCTCTCCAAGATCGCCACGCCCCAAGGGTCGATCGTAGAAGCCGCCTGCTTGCCCGTCAGAAGATCTGTTCCATTGACGAGCTCCCGAGGAATATCTTGCCTCTTTGGCGAGTAATTCAGCAGATAGCGGACCCGACTGCCATTCGTGAGAGTGCCGCTACGGACAATCAGAGGAAAGCGAGCCGACTCTGGCCAAACAACGCCAGCCCGTTTTGCAGTGTCGGTCAGGATCCCCTCGATCAACGCATCCGACGGCATGAAGCCGATGTAGGTCACCTCTCCCTTGCCGTTGATATTGCGCGTGACAGCGGCATAATTGGGCCAAGAATGGTGATCAAAGCGGGCAATCACCTTGGCCGTCGTTGGGGTCAGGAACTCCATCCACCAGCGCGCCTCCAGATCCTTTTCGCCTAGGCCATATAGGTCGGGCCCGATCTTGACCCCCTTGGGTTCGGTAAACAGCTGGTATTTCACCCCTGCTGCTTGCGCGATTGCGCCCGGCTGCGTCGCGTAGCGCACCTTGGAATCCTCGTTGGTGAACCCGCTTTTGAACGTGTAAACGAGGTGGCCGCCAGCTTCGGCATATGCATTCAACCGAGCGATTTCCTCGTCGCTCGCCGAATACAGGGCGGGCACGATTATCATCTTGTACTTCGCCAGATCCGGATTTCCGTCCGGCGAAATGACGTCCGCCTCAATATTTCTTCTGTACAAAGCGTCGTAAAACGGGCGCATCACCTGGTTGTATTCGATGTTTCCAGGCAGCTTGAACGAGTCGAACGCGGTCTGCGCACGATTACTGACATAGATGGCGACGTCGTTGCTCTTTTTCAGATCCGCGAGCTTTGGGCTAAGACGTTTGATCTCGGCACCAATCCCCTTCGCCGCAATATAGACTTCGTTCGGCTGATAGTCCTGGGTCAGCAATCCGCGCCAGTAGGTCTCGACGGCATTTGCCGTTGTCGCCCAGTGCCAATAGGCGACCATGTTGGCGCCCGACGCGAGATGGCTGAACGCCTGGAGCCGCAATTGACCTGGATAGGGTGTCCATTGCAGCCATCCCTGGGCTTCGGTCTCGATAACGTAGTAATTCGCGCCGCCTTTCAGCGAGCGCGCGAGATCACCGCCGAAGGCGATCTCGACGCCGGTCAGGTCGTCCTGGGTCGGGTGGTAGATGTCCATGCCGGCAACGTCGAGCGGCCGCGCGGCCTGCCAATGGTTGACCTCGGGCTGAATGCCGTAGGACGTTTTCAGCCATCCCATGTCAAAATTCTGGGTGACGAACTGGTCGTTACGCGCGTGCTTGCGGACCAGCGCGGTTTGCCATGCCAGAAAGTCCGTTACGAGACCTCGTTGGAATTCGGCAAAGGCGTTTTTGACGCTCGCATTCATCGATCCGACGGAAGACGGAAAGTCTTCCCACCGGTTAACGCGATTGCTCCAGTAATCGAGCCCCCAAGCCTGATTCAACTTGTCGAGGCTTCCCCACTTTTGCTGCAGCGCCTTCACGAAGGCCGCCTGCACGTTCGGCCCCGACGTGTTGTAAGGCTTGGTTTCGTTGTCGACCTGATAGCCGATCACCGCCGGGTTTTGAGCAACGTGGGCGATCAGCGCCTCAATGACCCGTTGCGCCGCTGCGCGATAATGCGGGTTCGTAATGTCCATATTCTGGCGAAAGCCAAACTTGGCCTGCCCCTCCGGTCTCGTCACCAGCACATCCGGGTGCTCACGCGCGAGCCATGTCGGGATCGCATAGGTCGGCGTGCCGACGATGACCTTGATGCCATAACGTTGGGCGGCCGACAGCATCCGATCGACATGGCGGAAGTCAAAGACGCCCGGCTGCGGCTCAAGCGTTCCCCATGTCGACTCGGCGATCCGAACCACCGTAATGTTCGCCTCTTTCATCAGGCGGAAGTCTTCATCGATGCGATCGACAGGCGTGTATTCGTCGTAATATGCCACGCCGTAAAGGATCGCTTGTGGTGTGCGATCGACCTGTTGCGATTTGGCTTGCGCGAAAGAAGCACTGGACCAGGTTGCAACCAGAGCCGAGATGGCGACAAAGACTGACAGCTTTGACTTGATCATGTGATGCCACCTGTTGCGCATTTTCTGATTTTATGAGCAGCTTCAGGATGAAGCCAACAAGACATCCGGGCGCGCGCTAAGTGCCGAGGATCATTTGCTTGGCGCGCCCGGTATAATCCACCGCCACACCCGTGTTTGCCGACAGCGCGGAGGTCCCAGGGCGCATGAGATGCGCGCGGATCGCCCGGCTCTTCGTCATGCCGGGATAGGTGCCCCGCCGCGCGCCCAGCGTGAGCACGCCCGCGGCCTGCTCCCACGCCAGCGTCGTGTGTGCCGCCGCACCTTGCTCGCAGCGATAGGTGAGCCCGTCATCCTCGTACAAAGCGGCGGCGCCGTCCCGACCGGGATATACCAGCAGATCGAGCGCCCCACCGAGCAGCCCCGCCGTCGATTGGCCGACCGGCCCCAGCGGCAATATGCTGCCCGCCCGCACGTGAAGCGGAATGCGGTCCAGGGCCACCGGAATGGTGTGCGTGCGCCCGCCTTCACGATGCGCGCCTGTCCAGAAATCGTACCAGCCGCCTTCCGTCACCGGCAAATATACGGCCCAGCTCGTCACGCCGGCGGCCAGCACCGGCGCGACGTGGATGGCGCTGCCGAACATGTAGGCATGGACCTGATCCAGCGCCTTCGGATCGTTCGGAAAATCGAACAGCAGCGGCCGGATCAGCGGCATTCCAGCGGACGAAGCCTCGGCCGCCAGAGCGTAGGTGTAGGGCAGCAGACGATAGCGCAGTTCGAGGTAGAAGCGCGCGACGCGCTCCACCGTCTCACCATAGCGCCAGAACTCGGTATCGGTCATGTAGCCGTGGACACGCGTCATCGGCAGGAAGATCGCGAACTGGAACCAGCGCAGGAAGCGTTCCTGATAGGCAGGGTCCGTATATTGATCCTTGCCCGGCCGGAAGAAGCCGCCGGCGTCGACGGTCCACCAGGGCTGGCCCGCCGCCGCCATGTTGAGCCCGGCCGGGATCTGCCGTTTCAGCGTCTCCCAATCGTGGCCGATGTCGCCCGACCATGTCGCCGCGCCATAGCGTTGCTGGCCCGGCGCCGCCGATCGGGTGAGGATCATTACCCTTTTGTCCGGATAAGCGCGCCGCTGTCCCTCATACACCGTCCGGCTGACGTGCAGCGGATAGAGGTTACGGCGCATCTCGCCCGGCTGGGTCCGGCCCGGTGCCGCATATATCGTCCGACCCGCCAGATCGTCATTCTCGGGTTCGGTCGCGTCCTGCCACCAGGCATCGATGCCGAGCGAGGCGAGCTTCTGGTTCTGCTGCCGGGCATAGAAATGCGCGGCGACGGGATTGAAGAAATCGATCCATTCGGTGCCCGGAATGTAAAAGCCCTTGGCCGCGACTTCCTTGCCCAGCTCGGTGTCCTTGCCGACCTTGGACCAGACCGACAGCATCAGGCGCATGTCCGTCGCATGCAGATCGCGAACGAGGCCGGCGGGATCGGGATAATGATCCTCGTCGAAGCGCATGGCGTTCCAGCCATACTTCCCCCAATATTGCCAATCCTGCACCATCATGTCGCAGGGAAGCTTGCGCGCGCGGAATTCGCGTGCCGTCGCCATGATCTCGTCGGACGAGTGAAAGCGCTCGCGACAGTGGATGTAACCGAGCGCCCATAGCGGCATCATCGGCTGCGGGCCGAGCAAGGCGTGATAGCCTGCCATTACCTCGGCCGCCGTCGGCCCTGCGATCACGATATAATCGATCCCTTCGGATACGGGCGACCACCAGGTCGTGCGATCCTCGACCGGTGCAAAGGTGAGGACCGGCACGTCCTCCTCGCCCGCCCGCACCATCACTTTGTGCTCTCCGGCAGCAAGCGTGCTGATGAAACTGGCGGTCGGCGGCAGCCAGATATTGGCGTGGTCCATCAGCGGCTTGCCGTCGATCTCCACATAGTGGCGCGAGGACATCTTGCGCCCGAGATCGAGCAGGAATGCGTGGGGGCCTTCCTGCGCGACCGTGAACTTGCCCGTGAAAACGGCATCGCGGCGCTGGACGCGGGCATTGCCGGTGGACGTGGTGACGTCCGCCGTTCGCGCCACACCCGCCGTCGCCTGCCGGGTCAGCGGCACCGGCCGGTCCGGTCGGTTCAGCTCCGCCATGCCGGGATTATGCCACAGCAGGCCATAGCCCTTGCTCGACAGCACGAAAGGCTGGCTGATCTGCGTATTCACCTGCGTCAGGCGACGCGGCAGGCCCCGAATATCGAGATAACCGTCCTGAAAGCAGCCCGTGCCGTAGAGGCGTTCATCAGCCGGGCTGGCAAAGGCTTGCGTCACGGCCAAGGTCGGCTCGTTCCCGATTGTCGATGGCGCGACGTGGCGCGATCCGGGCGCTTCGCTCAGAAGCAGGTTGCCGGCGCCGTCATGAAACGACAGGCACCCTGTCGCATCGTCCCACATGCATTGCGCACCCGGGAGCGTCAGCCGCGTTTGGCCATCCTGCCGCGTGCGCTTGGGACTATGCGGTTTCGCGATGGGCGCCAGCATCTCGCTCGGTTTCGCGGGGGGCGCTCCCAAGGGCACGGCGCGGACGCGGAACGCACGATCGCTCATGGCCGTAACAGCGATCGACAGTTCGCCGGAGCGGATCATGAATTCCGGGGCGACAATTCTCGTCGCGGCTTGAGCCAGGCCGCGCGACACGATCGCCGCGCCCGCACCGCTTCCCAGCAGCGCCCGCCGGGTGATGGCCCAGCTAGGCGACGCATTCTTCTCGTTCACGCAACCTCCCAAGTGCTGCGTTATGCACAGCGCGGCCCGAACCTGACCACTTGTTTTCATTTATGCAACCCAGATTACTCTTGTGAAATCCAATGCTGCCGGTTCACGACGTTGGTCATGGATGCCGAGAGCTCGTCGGCACATCGAGACAGCGCAGCTCCGGGGTGCCCGTCGGCCGACGGCGCAACAGCGGACGCCCGAATGTCGTCGTCGGGCGACGGTTACCACCGGCGCCCCTTGCAGCGTCGGCCGCTCTATTTCTCCGCAAATTTCTTCGCGGCCTGCAGGAGTTCGACCGGCATCATCGTGATGATCGTCGAATTGTGCTCGCCGCCAATCTCCGCCAGCGTTTGCAGGCGGCGCAGTTCGAGCGCGCCTTCGGTGCCGCCGATGATCCCCGCAGCCTCGGCGAGCTTTTGCGCCGCCTCCTGCTCGCCTTCGGCCTTGATGATGCGGGCGCGCTTTTCGCGGATCGCCTCGGCCTCGCGGCCGATCGCGCGCTGCATCTGTTCGGGGATGTCGAGATCCTTCATCTCGATTGAGTCGACGACGACGCCCCAATGATCGCAGGCGCGCGCCAGCATATCCTGCAGGCGCTGGTTGATGAGCAGCCGTTCCTTCAGCATCTGATCGAGATCGCTCTGCCCGATCGCGACGCGCATCGCGGTCTCCGCGGCCTGGATGACCGCGGCCTGCCAATGCTGGACGGTGGTGACGACCTGCGTCGCATCCTTGGCGCGAAACCACAGGACGGCGTTGACCTTCACCGGCACGCCATGAGGCGGATGCAAGATTTCATATCGACCCCGGCGACCTGGTATGAACAGGTGCGCGTCCTACCCAAGGGAACGCTCGTGTCGCTGACGAAGCTAGGCGGCAAGGTCGCCCGCTTCGCGCTCCCGCAAGGCAAGCAAGACTGACCCGCCCTGGCCGGCCGCCCGCGCACGGGCACCTTTCGATGGAGGATGCGATGAAACCCTTACGCTTCCCGATTGTCGGGATCGCCGCGGCGGCGACGCTGGCGGGGCCTATTTTCTTCATGTGGGCTGCGGTGGCGCTTTTCTACCGGGACCGGTCCATCACGTTCACCTGGGAGGACATCGGGAATGTGGCTCTCATATTGTCGGTATCGGCGGTCTTTGGCTTCATCATTTCGATCGGACCGGTCATCGTCGGCAGCCTGCTGATGCTAGGGGCGAGCAGATTCTGGTCTGGTTTCCGGACAAGATTGGCGTGGGCCATGGCCGGCGCGGCCGGCGGTCTGATCGTCGGGCTGTGCTGGAAATCTGGCGCCGCGATGACCCTTGCCATGGCGGCGACAGGAGCGACCTGCGGCCTCATCTGCCGCTGGGGCGCCGCGCCTGACGCTACGATTGAGCCGTCTTCTTCACGCTCTGGAGAAGGTCCACCGGTATCAGGTGATGATGCGCACCATAGCGCAGCGGACATGTCGGACGACAGCGATCCGGCGCCCCTTGCGAACGCCGCCGACGCAGCGCGTGCGATCTAACGCTGACTGGAAAGGCCCAGCGCGGGATCCTCATACTGGACGATCAGGCCTGTATGACCATCAACTTCAGCCTGAATGGCGGAGCGGAGCGGCGAGCATGCGGGGGAAATCTGCGGCAGCGTCGCGCCGGGCGTTTGGCGCGCAGCGCCCAACATTCCAGCTTGCGTCCAGCAACGGCCTGCGGTGGACGCCGATGCCGGACGAGGCAGCCATAACCAGACCTTTGCCTCCAAGATCATCGTTGTTGGGCGGCCGAAACGCGCGATCAGGCGCCGCCGCGCGGCTGCGAGCCCCAGGGTGCCGCCGGTCAGGTCCACCGAGGCGCGAACGAGCCAGACCCTCTCGTCACGGGTGAGTTCCATCGTCAGCATACCCGTTCCGCAACGCAGGTGGAGTTCCCCCACGCCTGCGTCCCCGGCATCCACGCAGCCGTGCGCTTGCGCGTGCGCCATCGCTTCGCGCCGCGACATAGCCGGTGCGATGCCGTACAAAGCGACAATACGATCAAGCGCCACCGTCTGGTCTGGGGCCGCGATAGCGCCCCTGGCCATGGATGTGCCGGCAACGAGCGCTGCCACTATGCGGGAAATGCCACGAAGCCGGCCGCGCCTTCCTCTCTCGCGCATCACCCCACCTGTGCCCATACCAACCGATCCCATCGATCCGCGCTACCACCGCACCCGTAAGGGCGGTGATGACCGCGCGCAGTAACAGGTTGGCACCCGCGCGGCCAACAATAGACCGGCGCACAACATCGGCAGCGCCAGCACGCACAGAAGAGCGATATTCGCCGCTTGCGGGGACGGCGCGTGCAATAGAGTGTCACGCGGTGATACCGTTCCTCGCCTTCCTTCTGCTCGCAAAGCCGACCGCTCCTGCGGACGCGATGACCTGTCCGGGGGGACCGATTTTTGGCTTTGTGCGCGGCAGCGACCGGCTGGATAGGGACGCGGCGCTCGACACGTCCATCGCATACTTAAGGGCGCCCCTATGGCGTTCCGGCTGGATAACAATCAGCCCCGTCGTTGCAGGCCCGATCGATGAGCAAGCCTTGCGGCTTGCCAAGCGACGCGAGTTGACAATCAAACGGCGGCTTCGTGGACGGGGCGTGAAGGGCGATCGGATCCGGTTCGAGGCCGTTCGGTCGGCCTTGCCCGGCGAGGCCGATGCTTATTCTTCTACGGTTTCGACACCGAAAGCCGTGTGGGATGCGCATGTTACGCCAGGTATCCTGTGCTGAAGACACCTAGCAGTTTCCCATCGCTGTCCGCGCGAGACGCTGGTGTGCCACGTCCCTGACGCCGCATGATGTGAACGAGATTGCCTCGTAAGCCTCATATTGGATAGCGACCGGTCGGCACGCGGGCCGGGTGCGGGCGATCGCCTGTCAACGCCGGACGACCGCCGCCGCCATAGCCCCCGAGCCCCGCACCGCCAGCCGCCGCCTATTCCTTCGCAAATTTCTTCGCGGCCTGCAGGAGTTCGACCGGCATCATCGTGATGATCGTCGAATTATGCTCGCCGCCAATCTCAGCCAGCGTTTGCAGGCGGCGCAGTTCGAGCGCGCCTTCGGTGCCGCCAATGATCCCCGCAGCCTCGGCGAGCTTCTGCGCCGCCTCCTGCTCGCCTTCGGCCTTGATGATACGCGCGCGCTTTTCGCGGATCGCCTCGGCCTCGCGGCCGATCGCGCGCTGCATCTGTTCGGGGATGTCGAGATCCTTCATCTCGATTGAGTCGACGACGACGCCCCAATGATCGCAGGCGCGCGCCAGCATATCCTGCAGGCGCTGGTTGATGAGCAGCCGTTCCTTCAGCATCTGATCGAGATCGCTCTGCCCGATCGCGTCGCGCATCGCGGTCTCCGCGGCCTGGATGACCGCAGCCTGCCAATGCTGGACGGTGGTGACGACCTGCGTCGCATCCTTGGCGCGAAACCACAGGACGGCATTGACCTTTACCGGCACGCCATCGCGTGTCACCGTCTCCTGCGTTTCCAGCACGCTGGTGACGGTGCGCAGATCAACGCGGACGACGCGGTCGACCCAGGGGATGAGCCAATACCAGCCCGGCCCCTTGGGCTCGCCCAGGCGGCCGAGGCGGAACAGGACGGCGCGTTCATATTCCTGGTTCACGCCGAAGGATTTGAAGAGGGTGGGGAGCAGGATCGCGAGCAGCACCAGCAGCGCGACAAGCCCAGCGGTTATCATCATCCGATGTCTCCTGCCGGTTCACGGACCGGCCGAAACCTTCTAGGCGCTTGCGGAATGACACACCAGATTCACATAATCGGCGGCGGGCTCGCCGGATCGGAGGCGGCCTGGCAGCTGGCCGAGGCAGGCTACCAGGTTCGATTGTCGGAGATGCGGGGCATCGAAGCCACGCCCGCGCACCATACGGACGCGCTGGCCGAGCTCGTCTGTTCCAACAGTTTCCGGTCGGACGATGCCGAGCATAATGCGGTCGGCCTGCTGCATGCGGAGATGCGCGCGATGGGATCGCTGATCCTGGCGCAGGCGGATCAGCATCGCGTGCCGGCGGGATCCGCCTTGGCGGTGGATCGCGACGGCTTTGCCCAGGGCGTGACCGCCGCGATCGCGGCGCACCCCAAGATCGAGCTGGTGCGCGAGCGGATCGACAGCCTGCCCGAGGGGCCGACGATCATTGCGACCGGACCGCTGACGGGCGCCGCGCTGGCGGAGGCGGTGCGCAGCGAGACGGGCGAAGACGCGCTGGCTTTCTTCGATGCCATCGCGCCGATCGTGCATCGCGATTCGATCGACATGGAGACGGCCTGGTTCCAGTCGCGCTGGAACAAGGGCGACGGGCACGATTATATCAACTGCCCGATGAACAAGGACGAATATCTCGCCTTCCACACGGCGTTGATGGAGGGCGAGAAGGGCGAATTTCGCGAGTGGGAGCTTAACACGCCTTATTTCGAAGGCTGCATGCCGATCGAGGTGGCGGCCTCGCGCGGGGTCGACACGCTGCGTTACGGGCCGATGAAGCCCGTCGGGCTGGACGATCCGCGGACCGGACGCTGGCCCTATGCGGTCGTCCAGCTACGCCAGGATAATGCGCTGGGGACGTTGTGGAACATCGTCGGTTTCCAGACCAAGCTGAAACATGCCGAGCAGGTGCGGATCTTCCGGACGATTCCCGGCCTGCAGAATGCGAAATTTGCGCGGCTGGGCGGGCTGCATCGCAATACGTTCATCCAGAGCCCCAAGTTGCTCGACGGCAGCCTGCGGTTGAAGTCGCAGCCGAATATCCGGTTTGCCGGGCAGATCACCGGCTGCGAAGGCTATGTCGAAAGCGCCGCGATCGGGCTTCTGGCCGGGCGGTTCGCCGCGGCCGAACTCGCCGGCGCCGCACTCCCCAGCCCGCCGCGCGAGACGGCTTTGGGCGCGCTGCTCGGCCATATTACCGGCGGCGCCGAAGTGGAGACCTATCAGCCGATGAACGTCAATTTCGGGCTATTTCCGCCGCTTGAGACCAAGTCCAAAAAGGCGGATCGCAAGGGGTTGATGGCGGCGCGGGCGCGCGATGCCCTGCAGCAGTGGCAGGCGGCGGCACATGGCTGACGCGCCGCCGCGCCAGCGCCGGGTGCTGCATGTCGGCTGCGGTTCGGCAACGATCGCAAAGATGCCAGACGGGTTTCAGGACGGCAGTTGGGAGGAAGTGCGCTTCGACATCAACCCCGACGTGCGGCCGGATATCGTCGGCACGATCACCGACATGCGCGCCGTCGCCGACAGCAGCGTCGACGTCGTCTATTCCTCGCATAATATCGAGCATGTGTTCCCGCATGAGGTGGATGGCGTACTCGCCGAGTTCCACCGCGTGATCAAACCGGACGGTTTTGCGGTCGTCACCTGCCCCGATCTGGAAGAAGTGGCCCGGCATGTGGCCGAGGGCCGGCTGGAAGATCCGCTCTACGTCTCGCCGGCGGGGCCTATCACGCCGTTGGACATCCTCTACGGCCATATCGCGGCAATCCGCCGGGGCGAGGTCTATATGGCGCATCGCACCGGTTTCACGGCGCGGACGCTGGCGCAGCATGGCCGGGCAGCGGGCTTTCCGGCGCTGGGCGTCCGCCGCCGGCCCCAGCATTTCGACCTGTGGATGGTCGCGACCAAGACCGAAACGTCCACCGCCGGGCTCACCGATTTGCTGGCGAAGTTCGCGCGCGCCTGATCAGGGTAGCAGGAAGACGTCGCCGGCGCGGACCGAGAGGATGCGGCCGTCGGCCTGACGCAGCAGCAAGGCGCCATCGCGATCGAGCCCTTCGAACAGCCCTTCGGCGTCATTGGACTTGAGCGCGCTGCCGATCGGATGCGCCTGCTGCAACCAGCGCGCGCGGACCGGTGCCAACCCCTCGCCCCGCCAGCGCGCCAGCCAGCGGGCGAACGCCTCGGCGAGATTGGTCATGAAGCTTGCCGGATCGGGCGCCGCCCCGGTGAGCGCGGCGATACAGGTGGTCGGGCGCGCGAGATCGGCGGGATAATGGGCCAAATTGACGCCGAACCCGATGACGACGGCATCGTCGGCACGTTCCAGCAGGATGCCGGCCAATTTGGCCGGACCGGCCATCAGATCGTTCGGCCATTTCAGCTGCAGCCGGCCGGGCGCATAGGCTGACGCCACCTCCTCCAGCGCGACCGCCGCGACCAGGGCCAGCGTGGGTGCTTCCGGCTCGCCCGAATTTAACCGCACGATCGTGCTGGCGTAGAGATTGCCGGCGGGGGATGCCCAGTCCCGCCCGACCCGGCCGCGGCCGCGTGTCTGGCGTTCCGCCCGCAGCCAGAGGCCTTCCGGCGCTCCGCTCCGGGCGGCACTCAGCAGATCCGCGTTGGTCGACCCGGTCTCCTCGACCGTACGGATCGTCGCGATCAGAACAGCGCCTTGGCCGCCGCCATCGTCGTCGCCGTCAGGAACGGCAGCGCCAGATATCCCAGCGGCGAGATGGCGACCGCGCTGATGGCGATCAGACCGCCCTCGACGCCACTGTCGCGGGCGGCGAACGCCGGTGCCGGCTCGTCGAAATACATCGTCTTGACGATCTTGAGGTAATAATAAGCGCCGATCACCGAGGCGGCGATGCCGAAGGCGGCGAGCGGCCACCAGCCGATATTCACCAGCGCCTGGAACACCACAACCTTCGGCCAGAAGCCGAGCAGCGGCGGAATGCCGGCAAGGCTGAACATGAAGATGGCCATGGCGGCCGCCAGCCACGGCCGCGTCCGCGACAGGCCGGACAGCGAGGCGATGCTCTCGATCGAATTGCCTTCCGCATCGCGCATCTGCAGCACGCACAGGAAGCTGCCGAGCGTCATGACGATGTAGACCGCCATATAGAACAGCACCGAGGCCGTACCCGCCTGATCGCCGGGTACGAGCCCGAGGATGGCAAAGCCGACATTGTTGATCGACGAATAGGCCAGCAGTCGCTTGATGTTCGTCTGCATGATCGCGCCGAGTGCACCCCATACGATCGAGGCGATGCCGACGACGGAAACGATCTGGCGCCACGCTTCGGTCGCCGGCCCCAGCGCCTCGATCGCGACGCGTACCAACAACGCCACCGCCGCCACCTTTGGCGCGGACGCGAAGAAGGCGGTGACCGGCGTGGGGGCGCCTTCATACACGTCCGGCGTCCACATATGGAACGGCACGATCGACGCCTTGAAGAACAGACCCGACAGGATGAAGATCATGCCCATCAGACGGCCGACCTGGACATCCTGCGGCGCGCCGGCCGTGAGGATCCGGGCGATGCCGTCAAACTCGGTCGTGCCGGTAAAGCCGTAGAGCAAGGCAATGCCATAGAGCAGGATGCCGCTGGCGAGCGCGCCCAGGATGAAATATTTCAGGCCGGCCTCTGCCGAGCGCTGATCGCGCCGCATGAAGCTTGCCAGCACATAGGCGGCAAGGCTCTGCAGCTCGAGCCCGACATAGAGGGTCAGCAGATCGGTCGCCGAGACCATCATGCCCATGCCCACGGACGAGAGCAGGATCAGGATCGGATATTCCGCCCGCAGCGGACCGCCGCGTTCGAACCAATTAGGCGCGATCACGATTGCGACCGCCGCACCGATATAGATCAGCACCTTGGCAAAGGCGCCAAAGGCATCGGCGCGATAAAGACCGCCGAAGGTAATGCCGGCATGGCCCGCGGGGCCAACCAGCGACAGGCCGGCCAGCACCAGCAAACCCACCGAGGTCCAGCTGATGGCGCGCGTCGCACCGTCGCCGCGCCAGGCGGACACGAGCAGGAGGACCAGCGCGCCGATCGACAGGATCAGCTCCGGCAGGGTGGCGAGGAGATAGGAAGCGGACATCAGTGCGCCTCCGCCGGAGCAACAGTTGCAGCCGGACGATTGCCCTTGGTCAGTTTGGAATCACCCCCATGCCAGGCGGGATCGACCCGCTCCAGCACGACGCCCACGTCTTTGCGCATCGGCGCCATGAAACTCTCCGGATAGACGCCCATCCACAACACGACGAGCGCGATCGGTACGAGCAGCACGAACTCGCGCGGCGACAGATCGGACATCGCCGCGACGTCCGGCTTGTCGAGCGGCCCCTGCGCCACGCGACGATAGAGATACAGCATATACGCCGCACCCAGGATGATGCCGGTGGTCGCGAAGAAGGCCGCCCAGGTCGACGCGCCGTAAATGCCCATCATGCTGAGGAATTCGCCGACGAAGCCGGACGTGCCGGGCAGGCCGACCGACGCCATCGTGAACAGCAGGAAGAGCGACGCATAATAAGGCATGTTGGTCGCGACGCCGCCGTAGCGCGAGATCTCGCGCGTGTGCAGGCGATCATAGACAACGCCGACGCACAGGAAGAGCGCGCCCGACACCAGACCGTGGCTGAGCATCACCAGCAGCGAGCCTTCCAGCCCCTGCCGGTTGAAGGCGAACAGGCCGAAGGTGACGAAGGCCATATGCGCGACGGACGAATAGGCGATCAGCTTCTTCATATCCTGCTGCACCAGCGCGACCAGCGAGGTGTAGACGATCGCGATGCTGCTGAGCGTGGCGATCAGCCAGAACAACTCGGCACTGGCCGCGGGGAACATCGGCAGGGAGAAGCGGATGAAGCCATATCCGCCCATCTTCAGCAACACGCCCGCCAGGATGACCGAACCCGCGGTCGGCGCCTGAACGTGCGCGTCGGGCAGCCAGGTGTGGACCGGCCACATCGGCATCTTCACCGCGAACGAGGCGAAGAAGGCGAGGAACAGCCAGGTCTGCGCATGCGCCGGGAAGTTGGTGGTCATCAGCACCGGAATGCTGGTGGAATGCGCGAAGTTCGCCATCCACAGCATCGCGATCAGCATGAGCACCGAGCCGAGCAGCGTATAGAGGAAGAATTTGTAGGAGGCGTAGATGCGCTCCTGCCCGCCCCAGATGCCGATGATCAGATACATCGGGATCAGGCCGGCTTCGAAGAAGATGTAGAACAGGAACATGTCCTGCGCTGCGAACACGCCGAGCATCAGCGCCTCGGTCAGCAGCAGCATCGCCATATATTCGGGCACGCGCTTGCTGATCGATTCCCAGCTGGCGAGAATGCAGATTGGCATCAGGAACACGGACAATTCGATCAGCATCAGCGCGATGCCGTCGATGCCGAGCGCCCAGCTGAAGCTGCCGAACAGCGGCAGGCTTTCGGTGAACTGCCATTGCGGGCCGCCGACCTGGTACAGGACCCACAGCAGGATGCCGATGCCGAAATCGACCAGGGTCGCGGCAAGCGCGATCCACCGGGCCGCTTTGGCGTCGGCGAACAGGCACGCCGCCGCGGCGAAGATCGGAAGCCCGATCAAAAGACTGAGAATGGGGAAGCCGAGCTGGTTCATATCAGGCTGCCATCGCCCAAGTTGCCGCCGCGGCAAGGCCAAGCAGCATCACCAGAGCATAAGTATAGACATAGCCCGACTGCAGGCGACGGCTGACCGCCGCACCCGTCTGCACCGCCCAGGCGGCGCCATCGGGGCCGAAGCGATCGATCGTCTTCTGGTCGCCGCGCTTCCAGAAGAACCGGCCGAGCGCGAAGGCGGGACGGACGAAGAGGAGATCGTACAATTCGTCGAAATACCATTTGTTGAGCAGGAAGGCGTACAGCCCCGGGAACGTCTTGGCGAAGCGACCGGGAACCGAGCGATCCGCCATATAGGCATAATACGCCACGGCGAGGCCGATGATCATGACGATCGTCGCCGACAGTTTGACCAGCTCCGGCACATGGTGCGCCGCTTCCATCCGCTCATGGCTGAACCACAGGCTGCCCTGCCAGAAGGCGCTGGCGCCCTCCCCGATGAAATGACCGGCGAAGACATAACCGGCGAACACCGCGCCGACGCTCAGGACCAGCAACGGCACGAGCATCGTCCACGGGCTTTCGTGCGGATGATAGCCCGCCGTGCCGTGCACGACCTGTTCGGCCCCTGCGTCATGCGTGTGCGGTTCGCTGCCCGCGCCTTCGTCCGGGGCATCGTGCGCAGCATGCGCATGATGATCGTCGCCGTGGCCGTGATGACCGTGCGCATCATGCACCGCGTGCTGGATATGCTCGGAGCCCGCCCAACGCGGTTCGCCGAAGAAGGTCAGGAAGATCAGGCGCCACGAATAGAAGCTGGTCAGCAGCGCGGCGGAGACGCCGACGAAGTAAGCGATGCCGCCCGCCGTCGTCCCGCGCGCATAGGCCGCCTCGATGATCGCGTCCTTCGAATAGAAACCCGCAAAGCCGAACACTTCCGCGACACCGACGCCGGTGATCGCCAGCGTACCCGCCAGCATCGCCCAGAAGGTAATCGGGATATGCTTTCGCAGGCCGCCATAGAAGCGCATGTCCTGCTCGTGGTGCATCGCGTGGATGACCGAGCCCGCGCACAGGAACAGCAACGCCTTGAAGAAGGCATGCGTGAACAGGTGGAACATGGCGCCGCCGAAGGCGCCGACGCCCGCGGCGAAGAACATATATCCGAGCTGCGAGCAGGTGGAATAGGCGATGACGCGCTTGATGTCGGTCTGGACCGTGCCGACGGTGGCGGCGAACAGGGCCGTCGCCGCGCCGACATAGGTCACGACCGTCAACGCCGTCTGGCTGGTTTCGAACAGGGGTGACAGGCGGCAGACCATGAACACGCCTGCGGTGACCATCGTCGCTGCGTGGATCAGCGCGGACACGGGCGTAGGGCCTTCCATCGCGTCCGGCAGCCAGGTGTGCAGGCCCAGCTGCGCCGACTTGCCCATCGCGCCGACGAACAGCAGCAGACAGAGCAAGGTCATCGTATCGACCCGGCCGCCGAGGAAGCCGATGGTCGAACCTGCCATGCTGGGGGCGGCCGCAAGGATCGCCGGAATGGAGACGGTGCCGAACACCAGGAAGACGCCGAAGATACCCAGGCTGAAGCCGAAATCGCCGACGCGGTTGACCACGAACGCCTTGATCGCGGCGGCCTGCGCGGACGGCTTTTCATACCAGAAGCCGATCAGCAGATAGGAGGCGAGGCCGACGCCTTCCCAGCCGAAGAACATCTGGATCAGATTGTCCGACGTCACCAGCATGAGCATGGCGAAGGTGAAAAGCGACAGATAGGCAAAGAAGCGCGGCTGCGACGGATCCTCCGCCATATAGCCCCAGCTATACAGGTGGACGAGGCTGGACACCGTCGTGACCACCACCAGCATCACAGCCGTCAGCGTATCGACGCGCAGCGACCAATCGACGTGCAGATCGCCGGAGCTGATGAAGCTGAGCACCTTGACGACATGGGCGGTGCCGGTGCCGTTCAGGAATTCAAGGAAGATCGGCCAGGACATCGCGCACGACGCGAACAGCAAGGCCGTCGTCACCAGCTTGGCCGGCACATTGCCGATGGCGCGATTGCCGAGACCCGCGATGATCGCGGCCAGGAGCGGCAGGAAGACAATGGCGACGATCATGCGCGCGACACCGTCACTCCAGCAAAAGCTGGGGTCTGATGTGGCAAGCGCATCGCTGCATGTCCTGAGATCCCAGCTTTCGCTGGGATGACGGTTAGCGTCACGCGCATCATCCCTTCATCCGATTGACGTCGTCGACCGCGATCGTGCCGCGGCCACGGAAATAGATAACCAGAATGGCGAGCCCGATCGCGGCCTCGCCCGCCGCCACGGTCAGCACGAACATCGCCACCACCTGGCCGACCAGATCGTGGAGATAGGCCGAAAACGCGACGAGGTTGATGTTCACGCTCAGCAGGATCAGCTCGATCGCCATCAGGATGATGATGATGTTCTTCCGGTTCAGGAAGATGCCGAACACGCCGGTCACGAACAGGATCGCGGACACGACCAGATAGTGGGACAATCCGATCACAGTTCGACCCCCTGCCCGATGCCAGGCTGCGTGTTGCGCGTGGCGTCCTGCGGACGACGCATATTCTGGCGCGCAATATTCTGGGTACGCACGTCGCCGCGCTTGCGATGCGTCAGCACGATCGCGCCGATCAGCGCGACCAGCAGCACCAGCCCGGCGCCTTCGAAGATATACAGATAGCGCGTGTAGATCAGGATACCGAGCGCCTGGATGTTGGGGATGCCGGCCGGATCCGGCGTCGGCGCGACGCGCGACAATTGCAGCCCGCCGGAACTCCATGCGCTCCCCGCGAAGATGATCTCGCCCGCCAGCAACGCGACGAGACCGACACCGAGCGGAAGATAGCGCGCAAAGCCGGAGCGCAATTCGGCGAAGTCGATGTCCAGCATCATGACGACGAACAGGAACAGCACCGCAACCGCGCCGACATAGACGATGATCAGCAGCATCGCGATGAACTCGGCGCCGACCAGAACCATCAGGCCGGCGGCGTTGAAGAAAGCGAGGATCAGCCACAGCACGCTGTGCACCGGGTTGCGCGCGGTCACGCACAGGACACCCGACAGCACGGTCACGACCGCAAACAGATAGAAGGCGAGGATCTGGATCACGGCTGGCCAAACGCCTTTGCGAAAGACAGACCCGTTCGGTCCGAGTAGCGGCCGAGCTTGTCGAGGACGCGTATCGAGGCGCTTGTACGATCCCTCGATACGGGCTCTCGCCGAGCTCGATCCCTACTCGGGACGAACGGAGTTGGGAGAATATGAGCGCGCATTAACGGTAGGGTGCATCGGCGGCAAGGTTCTGCGCGAGGATCGGCTCCCACCGGTCACCGTTCGCGATCAGCTTGGCCTTGTCGTAGATCAGCTCTTCGCGCGTCTCGGTCGAATATTCGAAATTCGGACCTTCGACGATCGCGTCGACCGGGCAGGCTTCCTGGCAGAAACCGCAGAAGATGCACTTGGTCATGTCGATGTCGTAGCGCGTGGTGCGGCGACTGCCGTCGTCGCGCGGTTCGGCCTCGATCGTGATCGCCTGTGCCGGGCACACCGCTTCGCACAATTTGCACGCGATGCAGCGCTCTTCGCCGTTGGGATAACGGCGCAAGGCATGTTCGCCGCGGAAGCGCGGGCTCAGCGGGTTCTTCTCGTGCGGATAGTTGATCGTGGCCTTCGCCTTGAAGAAGTAGCGCAGCGTCTTGGCGTGCGCCTTCACGAACTCCCAGAGCGTAAACGACTTTATGAGGTAGCCGACGTTCATCCCGTAACTTCCTTGCAGGAGCCTTCAGCGACTACGATGAAAGGCTTGCGCGTCTTTTTCTGCTCATCGGTTGCCAGCGCGGACGGCTGGACGATGAACGCAATGCTGTTGTCCGGCTGCCGTGCCATGCTGACCATAGTCAGACACATGCTTTCGGTGAACATGCATGGTCCGGCCGATGGAGCGGCGAAGGCGATTGCACCGTCGGCCGTAATCAAAGCGGCATGTTTGCCGGCGATCTGGATTGGATCCCCTGGCCAAGTGATCGTCGCGGCAGTGCCGCGGCCACCTTTGCCTGCGTCCAACGCCAGCGAAAAATGCCCGCCGTCGGAAACATTAGGAAAACCGATCTGGCTAAGGGTTACGCCCTTTTCATCACGTACGAGCGATTTCGGCACTTCCATGACGCAATCGTAATGCGTGAGGCTTGCGGCCGCCGCCATGATCAACGCAACACTGATCATGGGTGCATTCCGTAGCGTGTGACCATCAGGTAGCCGGAGACCAGGAAGACCCAGAACAGCGACAGCGGCAGGAAGACCTTCCAGCCCAGGCGCATCAGCTGGTCGTAACGGTAGCGCGGCACCGTCGCCTTCACCCAGGAGAAGACGAAGAAGAAGAACAGGATCTTGCCGAACAGCCAGATGATGCCCGGGACGGCATAGAGGATCGGCAGGTCGATCGGCGGCAGCCAGCCACCCCAGAAGAGGGTGGCATTGAGCGCACACATCAGCAGCACATTGCCATATTCGCCGAGCCAGAAGAGCGCGAAGCTCATCGACGAATATTCGGTCTGATAGCCCGCGACGATCTCGCTCTCCGCCTCGGTCAGATCGAACGGCGCACGCGCCGTCTCCGCCATCGACGAGATCAGGAACATCACCGCCATCGGGAACAGCAGCGGGTTGAAGCCATAGGCGTTGATGAAGCCGAGGATGTGGCCGCGCTGTCCGGTGACGATCGCGTTGAGGTTGAAACTGCCCGTCCACAACACGACCGAGATCACGATGAAGCCGATCGAGACTTCATAGCTGACCATCTGCGCGGCGGCGCGGATCGCGGAGTAGAAGGGATATTTCGAGTTGGACGCCCAACCCGACAGGATCACGCCATAGACGCCGATCGAGCTGACCGCGAGCAGGTAGAGCAAGCCGACATTGACGTTGGCGAGCACCGCGCGCGGCCCGAACGGGATCACGGCCCACGCCGCCAGGGCGACGGTGAAGGTGATGATCGGCGCGATCAGGAACAGCCCGCGATTGGCGGCCGACGGGATGATGGTTTCCTGCAGGAAGACCTTCAGACCGTCCGCGAACGACTGGAGCAGACCGAACGGCCCGACCACGTTGGGACCGCGCCGCAGCGCCATCGCCGCCCAGATCTTGCGATCCGCATAGATGATCATCGCCACCGCCAGCATCAGCGGCAGGGCGATGACGAGGATGTCGATCAACGTAGCGACAAACCACGCCCAGCCATAAGGCAGGAAGCCGGTGAACCAGCTAGTCATGCGCGAAGCTCCCGCCGGTTATCGAGACGGTTAATCAACAACGCCCCCGCAAAAGGCAGCACCGCCGCGCTGAGCGAATTCACTGCCAGCGCCGAAATCTGCCAAAGACCTGACAAACCCTGGCCACTGGTAAGCACACCGAAGGCCAGCGGGACGAAACTAAACACGACCATGACGACTGCCAAAACAAAGAGAATGCAGGCGCCGTGCTTCATGGACCAAGCGAAGACGGCGCTCATTCTGCAGCCTCCGCATAGGTTTCGCCGTGGAGGATTTCGGCCGAGCAGCGCTGCATCGTATCGCTTGCGCGGGCGATGGCGTTGGTCAGGTAGAAATCCCGGATCGGATAGGCGATTTCGCCCGATGCGGCGGTGGCGAGGCTGGGACGCTGCCAATCGAAGCTGGCGAGGCCGATCGTGCCCAGCGCCGGCACGTCCGCCACCATCTGCGCACGCAGGGCATCGAGCGTGTCGAACGGAAGCGTGTGACCGAGCACATCGGACAGCGCACGGAAAATTGCCCAATCCTCGCGCGCATCACCGGGCGGGAATACGGCACGGTCGCCGCGCTGCACGCGCCCTTCCAGATTGACATAGGTGCCGCTCTTTTCGGCATAGCTGGCCGCGGGCAGGATCACGTCGGCGATGGACGCCCCATGATCGCCATGGTGGCCGACATAGACCTTGAAACTGCCGCCGAGCGCGGCGTCGGAAACTTCATCCGCGCCGAGCAGGAAGGTGAGCTTCGGCGCAGCCTTCGTCACGTCCGCAATGCCACCGACCTGCGCATAGCCGAGCATCAACCCGCCCATGCGCGACGCCGCCATATGCAGCACGTTATAGCCGTTCCAACCCTGTCCTGAGCCCGTCGAAGCGGCATCCTTGATCAGGCCAAGGCTGTCGATCAGCGCGAGGCTGGCGCCCTGCCCTGTCTTCAACGCGGCGCCGCCGACGATCACCGCCGGGCGCTGCGCCTTGCCGAACAGATCGGTAACTGCGGCGGGCAGCGACCCCAGCAGACCGAGATCATTGCCAAGCCATGTGACCGGATAGGTCAGGTCGACCTCGGGCCCGATCGCGAACACCTTGGCACCGCGCTTCACCGCCTTGCGGATCCGCGTGTTGACCAGGGGCGCTTCCCAGCGGACGTTCGACCCCACGAGCAGGATCGCGTCCGCCGTCTCTATACCGGCGATGGTGGTATTGAAATTCACCGCCGCGATGCTGGACGTGTCGTAAGCGAGCCCGGTCTGGCGGCCTTCCAGGAGGTTGGAGCCGAGCTTCGCCAGCAAGGCCTTTGCGGCATACATCGTCTCGCAGTCGACCAGATCGCCCGCGATCGCCGCCACGCTGGAACCGGCGTCGACCGCCTTGATCGCCGCGAAGGCTTCGGCCCAGGTTGCCGGCTGCAGCTTGCCGTCCTTGCGAACATAGGGCTTATCGAGACGGGCGCGCACCAGGCCATCGACATGGTGGCGCGTCTTGTCCGACGCCCATTCCTCGTTGACGTCGTCATTCACGCGCGGGAGCGCGCGCAAGACCTGACGACCCCGGCTGTCGAGGCGGATGTTGGTGCCGAGCGCGTCCATCACGTCGATCGCGAACGTCTTCTTCAGCTCCCACGGCCGCGCCTCGAAGGCGTAGGGCTTGGAGGTGAGCGCACCGACCGGGCAGAGATCGACGACATTGCCCGACAATTCGGACGAGATCGCCTGCTCCAGATAGGAGGTGATCTGCATATTCTCGCCGCGATAGAGCGCGCCGATTTCCTCGACGCCGGCGACTTCCTCGGCGAAGCGCACGCATCGCGTGCACTGAATGCAGCGGGTCATGACCGTCTTGACGAGCGGCCCCATATATTTCTCGGTGACCGCGCGCTTATTCTCATGGAAGCGGGTGAAGCCGCGACCATAAGCGATCGACTGATCCTGGAGATCGCATTCGCCGCCCTGATCGCAGATCGGGCAATCGAGCGGGTGGTTGATGAGCAGAAACTCCATCACCCCCTCGCGCGCCTTCTTGACCATCGCGCTGTCGGTGCGGATTTCCTGATTGTCGGCGGCGGGCAGCGCGCAGGAGGCCTGCGGCTTGGGCGGCCCCGGCTTCACCTCGACCAGACACATCCGGCAATTGCCGGCGATCGACAGACGCTCGTGATAGCAGAAGCGCGGCACTTCCTTACCTGCGGCTTCGCAGGCTTGGAGCACGGTCGCGCCGTTGGGCACTTCGACTTCGATTCCATCTACAGTCAGCTTGGGCATTAGAAATGCACTCCGCCGGTGCTATCGCTGGCAAAAGGCACAGCAGCGGCTTCGGGAGAGATGGACGGCGTTCCTGGCACGGGACGATTGTCAGTCTCATGCCCTGCGCGCCGCCAGTTATTGGATGCCGACGGCGCTTCAACCCTCGGCTTCTTGGCAGGCCACAAAGACCAGGCAACGAAACCAAGCAGGGCCACGCCGCCCGCAATAGCAAGAATGTCTAAGCCGTTCATTCGGCCGCCACCGCATAATCGTGCGCGCCGCGACGCTCGTTGATGCGCTTTTCGATTTCGGGACGGAAATGGCGGATCAGGCCCTGGATCGGCCAGGCGGCCGCATCGCCCAAGGCACAGATCGTGTGACCCTCGACCTGCTTGGTCACTTCCTGCAGCATGTCGATCTCATGCATTTCGGCCTCGCCGGTGCGCAGCCGCTCCATCACGCGCCACATCCAGCCGGTGCCTTCGCGGCACGGCGTGCACTGGCCGCAGCTCTCATGCTTGTAGAAGTAGGAGATGCGGCTGATCGCGCGGACGATGTCGGTCGACTTGTCCATGACGATAACGGCGGCGGTCCCGAGGCCGGAGCCGAGTTCGCGCAGACCGTCGAAATCCATCGGCGCGTCCATGATCTGCGCGGCCGGCACCAAAGGCACCGACGATCCGCCCGGGATCACGGCGAGGAGATTGTCCCAGCCGCCACGAATGCCGCCGGCATGCTTTTCGATCAGTTCGCGGAAGCTGATGCCCATCGCTTCTTCGACAACGGTCGGCGTGTTCACGTGACCGGAGATCTGGAAGAGCTTGGTGCCCTGATTCTTGTCGCGGCCAATGCCGGCGAACCAGGCGGGGCCGCGCCGCAGGATCGTGGGGACGACCGCGATCGACTCCACGTTATTGACCGTGGTCGGACAACCGAACAGGCCGACGCCGGCGGGAAATGGCGGCTTCAGGCGCGGTTGGCCCTTCTTGCCTTCCAGGCTCTCGATCTGCGCGGTTTCCTCGCCGCAGATATAGGCGCCCGCGCCGCGATGGACGAAGACGTCGAAATCATAGCCCGAGCCGGCGGCATTCTTGCCGAGCAGACCCTTGTCATAGGCCTGGGCGACGGCGGCGAAGAGGTTCTCCGCCTCGCGGATGAACTCGCCGCGAATATAGATGTAGGCGGCGCGCGCGCGCATCGCGAAGCCCGCGATCAGCGCGCCTTCCAGCAATTTGTGCGGATCGTGGCGCAGGATCTCGCGATCCTTGCACGAGCCGGGCTCGGATTCGTCGGCGTTGATCAGCAGGAAGCTGGGGCGGCCGGGCTTGGGCTCCTTGGGCATGAAGCTCCACTTCATGCCGGTCGGGAAACCTGCGCCGCCGCGGCCGCGCAGGCCCGACGCCTTGATATCCTCGATGATCTGGTCCTGACCGCGGACCATCAGATCCTTGGTATTGTCCCAGTCGCCCCGCTTCTGCGCGCCCTCCAGCCCCCAGTCCTGGAAGCCGTAGATGTTCGTGAAGATGCGGTCCTTGTCGTCGATCGAGCTGATCATCGTCCCTGCCCCACCAACTTCTCCGCTGCGAAATAGACGATCACGGCCAATGCCAATCCGAGTCCGAGCACGACCAGGCCGATGACGGCCTTGAGCAACAGGACGAACAGCACGACGCCGATCAGGAGTGCGAGCACGAGCGGCATTAGCAATACGCCCCCATAAAGCCCTCTCCCTTGAGGGAGAGGGTTGGGTGAGGGTGACCAACGGCGAGGTCGGACGCGACGCTCACGCGTCGCTCCCCCTCACCCCAGCCCTCTCCCCGCTGGGGAGAGGGAGCGCTGTTGCGCCCCCCGCTCACGAGGTGAATTCCTTCAGCACGGTCGGACCACCCATGGGCGCTGCCAGGAAGCGATCGACCTGCGGGCCGGGCTTGGGCGTTTCGCCGCGGGCCAGGGCTTCCAGGATCGCGGTCGTCGTGTCGAACGTCAGATCCTCGTAATTGTCATCGTTGATCTGCACCATCGGTGCATTGACGCAGGCGCCGAGACATTCGACCTCGGTCAGCGTAAACAGGCCGTCGGGGGTGGTATGCCCCTTCTTGAGGCCCTTCTTGTAGCAGGCGTCGAGCACATCGTCCGACCCGCGCAGCATGCACGGCGTCGTCCCGCACACCTGGACATGATAGCGGCCGACCGGCGCCATATTGTACATCGTGTAGAAGCTGACGACTTCCAGCGCGCGGATGTAGGGCATACCCACTTCCTTCGCGACATATTCGATCACCGGCACGGGCAACCAGCCCTGCGTGTTGGTCTCTGCTCCGACCTGACGCTGCGCAAGATCGAGCAAGGGCATGATCGCCGAATGTTCCCGCCCGGTCGGGTAGCGCGCCTTCACGACCTTCACCTGCTCGGCATTTTCCGCCGTCCAGGCGAAATCGCCCCAGCGGGCGCGGGTCTCGGCTTCGTCGGGGATGTGGGCTGCGTCAGCCATCAGCGGTCACACTCGCCAAAAACAATATCGATCGCGGACAGGATGGCGGTCGTATCGGCCAGCATATGTCCCTTCATCATGAAATCCATCGCCTGCAAATGACTGAAGGCGGTCGGGCGGATCTTGCAGCGATACGGCTTGTTGCTGCCGTCGCTGACCAGGAACACGCCAAATTCGCCCTTGGGGCTTTCGGTCGCGACATAGACTTCGCCGGCGGGAACGTGAAAGCCCTCGGTATAGAGTTTGAAGTGATGGATCAGCGCTTCCATCGACTGCTTCATCTCGCCGCGCTTGGGCGGCACGACCTTGCGATCGAGGCTGGCAATCTCGCCCTCGGGCATTTCCGCCAGGCACTGCTTCATGATCCGCATCGACTGGCGCACTTCCTCGACGCGCACCATGAAGCGATCATAGCAATCGCCACGCGTGCCGACGGGCACGTCGAAATTCATGCGGTCATAGACGTCGTACGGCTGCGACTTGCGGATGTCCCAGGGGATGCCCGCGGCGCGGATCATCGGGCCGGAGAAACCCCAGGCGATCGCGTCGTCGCGGCTGACCAGCCCGATATCGACATTGCGCTGCTTGAAGATGCGATTGTCCGCAACGAGGCTGATCGCGTCCTCGAACAGGCGCGGCATGCGCTCATCGAGCCATGTACCGATATCGGTCAGCAGCTTGAGCGGCACGTCCTGATGGACACCGCCGGGGCGGAACCAGGCGGCATGCATGCGCGCGCCCGACGCGCGCTCGAAGAAGTTCATGCAATCTTCGCGGATCTCGAACAGCCACAGATTGGGCGTCATCGCGCCCACATCCATGATGTGCGATCCCAGATTGAGCATGTGATTGCTGATCCGGCTCAGCTCCGCGAAGAACACGCGCAGATATTGCGCGCGCAGCGGCACCTCGATGCCGAGCAATTTCTCGATCGCGAGCACATAGGAGTGCTCCATGTTGAGCGGCGAGCAATAATCCAGCCGGTCGAAATAAGGCAAAGCCTGAAGATAGGTCTTATATTCGATCAGCTTCTCGGTACCGCGATGGAGCAGGCCGACATGCGGATCGACGCGCTCGACGATCTCGCCATCCAGCTCCAGCACCAGCCGCAGCACGCCGTGCGCCGCCGGATGCTGCGGGCCGAAATTGATCGTGTAATTCTGGATCGCGACCTCGCCCGAGGCCGGGTCCATCGCCACGCCCGGGCTCGGCGCCACGGTCGTGCCGATGTCGGCGACGGGCGGCATATCGGCATCGGCAACGCCGATCGTGACGGTGCGACGGCTCACTTCTTCACCTCGTCGGCCTTGGCAGGCGTCGGCGCGCCGGGCGCTTCTGCGGCCTTGGCTTTTTCATCGCCGGGAAGGATATATTCGGCGCCCTCCCACGGGCTCATGAAGTCGAAATTGCGGAAATCCTGCGCCAGCTCGACCGGCTCATAGACGACCCGCTTTTCCTCCTCGGAATAGCGCAGCTCGACATAGCCCGTCAGCGGGAAGTCCTTGCGCTGCGGATGACCCTTGAAGCCGTAATCGGTCAGGATGCGGCGCAGATCGCCATTGCCCTGAAACAGCACGCCGTACATGTCGTACACTTCGCGCTCCAGCCACCCGGCGACGGGCCACAGCCCGGTCACCGACGGAACCGGATTGGTCTCGTCGGTCGCGACGTGGACGCGGATACGATGATTCTTGGTCAGGCTCAGCAGGCAGTATACGACCTCGAACCGTTCGGGCCGCTCCGGATAATCGACGCCGGCGATCTCCATCAGCTGCTGATAGGCAAGATCGTCGCGCAGGATACGCAAGGCATCGACCACGCGATCCCGCTTCACGTCGAGGCGGATCTCGCCGACTTTTTCGGTGGCCAGGATCAGCGCGTCGCCCAATGCGGCGGTCGCGGCGTCGATCACGCCATCGTTGCTGGAGAATTTCGGGAAGCTCACCGCTCGATCGTCCCCACCCGGCGGATCTTCCGCTGGAGCTGCATCACACCGTAGAGCAAGGCTTCCGCGGTCGGCGGGCAACCCGGCACATAGATGTCGACCGGAACGATCCGGTCGCAGCCGCGCACGACGCTGTAGCTATAATGATAATAGCCACCACCATTGGCGCACGAGCCCATCGAAATCACATATTTCGGCTCCGACATCTGATCGTACACACGACGCAGCGCCGGGGCCATCTTGTTGCAGAGCGTCCCGGCAACGATCATCACGTCCGACTGACGCGGTGACGCGCGCGGCGCGACGCCAAATCTTTCAAGATCATAGCGCGGCATGTTCACGTGGATCATCTCGACCGCGCAGCAGGCGAGGCCGAAGGTCATCCACCAGAGCGAGCCGGTGCGCGCCCATTGGAACAGCTCTTCGGTCGAGGTGACGAGAAAGCCCTTGTCCTGAACTTCGGAGTTCAGGCCGTTAAAGAAATCGGGATCGGGGAGCCGGCTCTCCTGCGGATGCAGATCGAGCGACTGCGGCAAGGTCACTCCCATTCCAGCGCTCCCTTCTTCCAAGCATAGGCAAAGCCCACGGCGAGCTCGATCAGGAACACCATCATCGCGGCCCAGCCGGCAAAGCCAATTCCGCCAAGCGCAACCGCCCAGGGGTAAAGGAATGCGGCCTCCAGATCGAAGACGATGAAGAGGATCGCGACCAGATAGAAGCGCACGTCGAACTGCGCGCGGCTATCTTCGAAAGCCGGGAAACCGCATTCATACTCTGATAGTTTCTCGGGCGTCGGCTTGGACGAACCGGTGAACCGCGAGGCGATCATCGGCAGCACCACGAAGGCGGTGGACAACACCACCGCAACCGCGAGAAACATCAGGATCGGCAGGTAGCCTGCAGCGACGCTTTCCATCGATCCAAAACACTCCGAGGGTGAGGCGTTCAAATGAGCCTCTAAAGTGCGGTTTCCCTAAGCGCGCCGCACCTGCGAAGCAAGCTTTGCGGCGGTGAGAATGACTCGCAATTAGAAGCGGATGCTACTTCCGGAGCGCGCCGGCCAGAAGCTTGTGCAGCTTTGAGTGCAGGCTGTCATTCGCGGCGAGGAACTCGCTGCGCACCATCGGCTGGTCACCACCGCGAAAATCGGTGACGAAGCCACCGGCCTCTCGCACCAGCAGCATGCCGGCGGCGACGTCCCACGGGCGCAGATCGCTTTCCCAATAGCCGTCAAACCGCCCGGCCGCGACCCAGGCGAGATCGAGCGCGGCCGAACCGAACCGGCGCACGCCGGCAATTTCCGGGCCTATCGCATTGTAAATCTTGGACCATTGCGCCGAGTCGCCATGCCCCAGAAAGGGCGTGCCGGTCGCAATCAGCGCGTCGGGCAGGTCGCGGCGGGCCGACACGCGCAGGCGGCGATCGAACAACCACGCGCCCCTGCCCTTTTCGGCCCAGAAGCTTTCGTCGGTGACCGGCTGATAGACCAGGCCCTGCGTAATCTCCCCCTGGCCGTTCGGCCGCGGCTCTTCCACCGCGATAGAGATGGCGAAATGGGGCACGCCGTGGAGGAAGTTGGTGGTCCCGTCCAAAGGATCGACGATCCAGCGCGGCTTGGTGGGATCACCTTCCCGCGCGCCGCCTTCTTCCCCCAGGAAACCCCAATCGGGGCGGGCCCGCTTCAATTCTTCATAAAGCGTCTGTTCGGAGCGCTGGTCCGCCTGGCTCACGAAATCGGCCGGGCCTTTGCGCGACACCTGCAGCTGCTGCACTTCGCCGAAGTCGCGACGCAGCCGCGGCGCCGCCTTGCGCGCGGCGCGCTCCATCACGGTAATCAGACCTGAATGGGCTACCAAATTACTTCTCCATAACCCTCTCCCCCTGGGGGAGAGGGAGGGACCCGCGCCGCGACAGCGGCGTGGGAGGGTGAGGGTCCGATAGCACGCGCTATGCGCTCGCACCCTCTCCCCGACCCTCTCCCTCAAGGGGAGAGGGTGAAGGCTCAGTCCGCGCGGCGGACATATTCCTGGTTATACACGTCGACGACGATCCGTGTACCGGCACCGATATGCGGCGGCACCATCACGCGCACGCCATTGTCGAGCATGGCGGGCTTGTAGGACGACGATGCGGTCTGCCCCTTCACCACGGCATCGGCTTCGACAATCAGCGCCTCGATCGTGTCGGGCAACTGGACCGAGATCGGCCGCTCGTCATAAAGCTCCATCACGACATCCATGCCGTCCTGCAGGAAGGCGGCGGCATCCCCCAACAGATCGCGCGACAGCGTGATCTGTTCGTAGGTTTCCTTGTCCATGAAGGTCAGCTGATCGCCGTCGGCGAACAGGAACTGGAAATCCTTGGTGTCGAGGCGGACGCGTTCGACCGTCTCGGCCGAACGGAAGCGGACGTTGTTCTTGCGGCCGTCGATGAGATTCTTCATCTCGACCTGCATATAGGCGCCACCCTTGCCCGGCTGGGTGTGCTGAATCTTGACGGCTTTCCAGATGCCGCCTTCATATTCGATGATGTTGCCGGGACGAATGTCCACGCCGCTGATCTTCATGTGGGTCTCGCGATAGAAATAGCAGGGGCGAGCCTCTAGCGGTCAGGCGCCCGCGCGGCAAGGCGGAGCGGTTAAAGCGGTTTGTCGAGGAAGGCGCGGACCGCCGCAACGGTCGCGGCGGGCTGCTCCTCCATCAGCCAATGGCCGCTGTCCGCGATCACCAGCGGCGTCACGTTGGTGGCGGCGAAGCGCATGACGGACCCCATAGTAAGGCCGAAGGACTTGTCGCCGCCGATCGCAAGGACCGGCATGGTGAGCTTGCCCTTGGCCAGGAAGGCCTGGTTGTCGCGGGCATCCTGATCGAAGGCGGCGAACTGGCTGAAACCGGCATGCATCGCACCCGGCATTGCATAGAGCGCCGCATAATGCTCGCGCGAGCCTTCACTGAACTTGGCCGGGGTGGCCGAGAATTCGTTCCAGAAGCGATCCAGGTAGATGCGCTCGCGCCCCGCCACCAACCGCTCCATATCCGGCCCGCCGAAGCGAAAATGCCAGAGCAACGGGTTTTTCAGGATCTCCTCCCACGGGCCCACGCCCGGCAAAGGCGCATCCATCAGCACGAAGCGCGTCACCCGGCCGGGATTCTCCGCCGCGAAGGCATAACCGACCATATTGCCGATATCGTGCGTGATCAGATCGACCTTGCCGACCTTCAGCGCATCGAGCACGGCCGAGACATCATAGCCCTGCGTCTTCTTGTCATAGCCGCCGGCCGGCTTGGTCGAGAGGCCCAGCCCGCGCAGATCGGGCACGATCACGGTGTGATCGCGCGCCAGATCGGCCGCAAGCGGCGCCCACATGTCGCCGGTTTCGCCATAACCATGCAGCATCACTACAGCGGGCCCCTGGCCGCCGACACGGACATGAATGACCGTACCGTTCGCCGCAATATCCTGCACCTTGAAGGCGGAGGGGAATGGTGGGACCTGCGCAATCGCCGGTGCGGCGAGAAGAAGTGATACGCCGACGAACAAGGTGCGAAGCATCGTCATTCCCCCTAAAGGTGGAACGTCTTGATATGTCACTTACGCGTAACGTACCAGCACTGCTTCATCCATGCAGGATCGGGAAGGGATTGACTTCGCTGCCCTTCGACCAGGTTTCGCCCGGCGCCATGCGGTGGATTTCGTAATGGAGATGCGGCGCTTCCGGGCTGGCATCGCCGGTCGAGCCGACCGTGCCGATCTGCTGCCCCTGGCGCACCTTCACACCTTCCCGCAAGTCGGCGACATAAGCATCGAGATGCGCGTAATAATCCTGCCAGCCGGCATCGTCGCGCCGGATGTAGACGGTATGGCCGCCATTGGCGCTTTCGAAGATCTTTTCCACGGTTCCGGCGGCGGCCGCGAGCACGGGCGTGCCGCGGGGCGCCATGATGTCGATCGCATGATGCTGGCGCGTGCCGTCGCCGCGCTCGTCGCCCCAGCTGTTGGTCAGCTGGCCGGGCTGCACGCCGGCGACGGGAACGATCAGACCGCCCCCCGCCTTGTTCGCCGCGCCCGCCGCGGCGAGCGGCGCATCGCTTTCCGCCGCGGCCGGACGCGACGTGCCCGGAATATGGCCGCCCTTGTTGACGATCAGCAGGAAGGTGCCGATCACCGCCACGAAGGCAAGCAGCAGGAACCAACCCAGGCGCGTCATTGCTGGAATACCGCCGGCGTGCCCGGCTTGACCATCAGCGACAGGCGCGCGGCATCCCAGTTCGACAAACGGATGCAGCCATGGCTTTCGGTGCGCCCGATCGTCTCCGGCGTCGGCGTACCGTGAATGCCGTAATGCGGCTTGTTGAGATCCATCCACACCACTCCCACCGGGCCGTTCGGCCCTGGCTTCAACGTCTGCTTTTCATCGCCCGGCTTGGCATCCCAGAACAGGGCCGGGTTATAATGGAAGGACGGCAGCGTCGAGACGCCCTGGATCTTCCAGCGGCCGATCGGCAGCGGATCGTGCTGGCTGCCCATCGTCGCGGGGAATTGCGCGATCAGCTTTCCCTGCTCGTCATAGGCGCGCAGAACCTTGTCCGATTTGTCGACGACGATCTTCGCCGCTTTCGGCTGATCCGACGACACGCTGAGCCCCGCCAGCGTCGCGCGCCATTCCGGCTTGAGCGTGGCCGGGTAATTGGTCGCGGCCGGCCGAACATTGGGGACCCTGATCTTGGCGCCGGTCACCAATTTGGTGGTGGGGCTGTTGAGCGCGATCAGCGTGGCCTTGGTCGTATGATATCGCTCGCTCAGCAGTTCCATCAGATCGGCATAGCCCATGGCGGGTAGCTTGGCCTGCTTGGCCGGATCTTTGGGGATCGCACCGAAGAAAGGGCCTGCCAGATCGGATCGGGTCAGCACCACGTCGATCGTGGCCGGAAGCTTGTAGGCCGACAGCGCCGTCGCGGTCGCCGGATCCAGCGTTCCGCTTTTCGGCAATCCACGCGCCTCCTGAAAGCCTTTCAGGGCGTTGGTGAGAGACATGCCGGTGTGCCCGTCAATCACGCCAGGACCGAAGCCAAGTCGGTCCAACAAAACCTGCGCGGTCATGACTTTAGCATCCGGCTGCTTCGTCTTTTCCGCGGCCGTCGCGGCAAATATGGGACAAACCGTGGCGAGGGCGAGGTAAACGCCTGCAACCTTTAATGTTTTCACGAACATAATCCCTTATCCTCACCTGCAGAGAAGGAACGCCGCCCAGCGGTTTTCTTTCCAGTAGCGGGATAATCTATGTTGAATATGCAGATGGGCCGTCGCGGCCTGTTAGGCGGCGCCCTAGCTGCCGGCGCCAGTGCGATGATCGGTACGAAGGCGTTCGCGGCCATGCCCGAACGGCGACTGGCATTCCGGAACATTCATACCAACGAGACTTTCGACGCGCGCTTCTTCGGCGCCAATGGGTGGGACCTGCAGGGTCTCGCCGAGCTGAACCACGGTCTGCGCGACTGGCGGAACAACGAATCCACCCAGATGGATCCCAAGCTGATGATGCTGCTCAGCCAGATCCGCGACAAATTGAGCCTTTCGCCGCGCACGAAGCTGGAAATGATTTCCGGCTATCGTTCGCCGCAGACCAACAGCGCACTGCGTCAGCGTGGCGGAGAGCATACCGGCGTGGCGTCGAAGAGCCAGCATGTGCTCGGCAAAGCCACCGACATCCATATTCCCGGCGTGCCGCTCGACCGGCTGCACCTGGCGGCGATGTCGATGCAGGCGGGTGGCGTCGGCTATTATCCTCGGGACGGCTTCGTCCATGTCGATACCGGACGCGTCCGCACCTGGTAGGCGGTTAGCGCGCGCATCGGCGCAGTCGTTCCGATCAGCCGCTGGTTCCGGCGCGATTCAAGACCTTGGCGAAGGCGCGGACGGCGCCCGCCTCCCCACCCGTTGCATTCCAGACCGCACTACAGACCGCGAGAAAGTCTGCGCCCGCCGCGACCAAAGGCGCCGCATTATCGGGCGTGATGCCGCCGATGGCGACGCAGGGCAGTTCGAACAATGTCGTCCACCAGCCGAGGATCGACGGATCCGGGCGATGCTGCACCTCTTTCGTGGCGGTCGGATAAAAGGCACCGAACGCGACATAATCGGCCCCCGCCTCACCCGCCTCCATCGCGAGATGGCGGCTGTCATGGCAGGTGACGCCAATCTGTGCCGCCGGCCCGAGCAAATCGCGGGCATCGCGCGGATCGCCATCCCCCTGCCCGAGGTGGACGCCGTCGGCCCCCAGCCGTTTGGCAAGACCGATGCTGTCATTGACGATGAACGCGACCTCGCGATCCGCGCAGATGCGCTGAAGCGGCTCGGCCAGACGCGCGATGCTATGTTCGTCAATTCCTTTCAGGCGCAGCTGGAAAGCGCCGACGGAGCCGGCATCGATGGCGGCTGCCAGCCTGTCGCCAAAGCGGTCGTCGATCGCGGGCGGCGAGATGAGGTAGAGCTGGCAGGCTGGACGGAACTGCCGCTCGAACTGATCGGCAAAGCCGGGATCCAGATCGACTTCGTCGTCTGGAATGTCTTCACCGTTGCCGAACTGCTGCATCAAAATCTCCTCCAGCGCGGATTCCATTGCACCGATCCGCGGTCAAGCGGGGAACAGTGAAGTTTATATTTCACTGTTGTCGAATTTGCTTTATGGGGGACGGATCAGGAGGAGCCCGCAATGTCGCAAAACCCCGCCGTGCATGGTAGCTTTGTGGTCGAACGCAGCTACGCCGCCCCGCCGCAACGCGTCTTTGCGGCCTTCGCGGATCCCCACAAAAAGAAGAGCTGGTTCGCCGCCAGCGACACGCATGAGATCGTCGCTTTCGAAGATGATTTTCGCATCGGCGGCACGGAGCGCCTGCACTATCGCTTTGGCGCCGACACGCCCTTTCCCGGCGCGATGCTGACCAATGACGGGCAATATTATGACATTGTAGCCGAGCGGCGCATCGTGACCGCATCGCGCATGGTGATAGAAGGCCGTCCTCTTTCCGTCGCCCTCGTCACCATCGAGTTACGCCCGACCGACACCGGCACCGACGTGACATGCACGTTTCAGGGCGTGTTTTTCGAGGGCGCGGATGGGCCGGTGCTGCGCGAGCAAGGCTGGCAGGTCTTGCTCGACCGGCTTGGCCACAGCTTGACCGTGTGATCGATGGGTCGCCCTGCCCGTTCGCCGAAAGCCGACATCGACCGAATTCTCCACGCGCTGGCCGATCCGACGCGGCGCCGGATGATCGAGGCCTTGGCCGAGCGGCCCCACACCGTGTCTTCACTGTCGGAGCCGTTTAAAACCACGTTGACTGCCGTGTCCCAGCATCTGCGCATCCTGGAGGAAGCGGGTCTGGTGCGTTCGGAAAAGCTTGGCCGCGTCCGAAGCTGCCGGATCGACGCCGAAGGGCTTGGCATATTGCAGCAATGGATCGCGGACCGACGGTCGCTATGGGAGCGCCGGCTCGACCAGCTGGACAAGTTTCTGGGCGAACTGGATTAAGGTGTGGCGAAGCTCACGCCGGCGCGCTCAAGCGCCGGACATCGCCCGGGTAAGCGCGACGCGCAGCGCGGCCGCATCGTCGATGCGATGCGCCACCGCGACGACGTCGCGGCGCCCGCTGCGGATCGGTGCTGCGAGATCGATCACGATATTGGGCCAGGCCGCAAGCGCCATATTGCGCACGTCCCGCCGTTTTAAAAACGGGGCGTCCCATGTCTCCCGGAAGCCCGCAATCTGGCTGACGGGGATATTCAGCAGAATCATCCGCCCCATTCGCATCGTCAGCACCCCGCCCTCGAGCGTCACCGGCCTCGTTCGGATCGCGTGCAACAAGCCGACCAACGCGATCACGAAAGACAGGTCGATCACGCCCAATAGGATCGCGACCTTCATGCCCCACAGCGCAGCCGCGATCAGATGCACCACCACCGTCTCCGCAATCGCCAGGCCGAGCAGCATGGTGAGCGTCGGAGCGATGCTGCGATAATAAGGAAAGACTTGCGGCGGCATGGCCATACCGGACGGTCTATACCTTGATGGTGGACGCCTGATAGATTTCGTCAATCGCCGCGGCGAGCGCGTCATCGAATGCCTGATCGCTCATGTCATGCTTCAGATCCGCGATGAGCGCACGCGAGAAGCTTGCGATCATGCCGTGATTTTCGCTGAGCTGCCGGCAGGCTTCGGTCCGGGAGAAGCCACCGGAGAGCGCCACCACGCGCACGACGTTCGGATGCGCGATCAGCGGGGCATAGAGATCGGGCTTTTCCGGAATGGAGAGCTTCAGCATCACCTTCGTATCCGCATCGAGCGTGTCGAGGTGACGCAGGATCGCGGCGAGGAGCAATTCCTCCGCGGCGGCCCGCTCCGGGCTGCTGATCAGCGCTTCCGGTTCCAGGATCGGGACGAGGCCGTGCGCGGCAATCTGCCGCCCAAGCTCGAATTGCTGCGCCACGACCGCTTCAATTCCGGTCGGTGAGGCCAGGTTGACGACCGAACGCGCCTTGGTCCCGAAAATGCCGAGACCGACGGCGCGCTCCAGCAGCGCATCGAGCCCCGGGATCGGCTTCATCAACTGAACCCCATCAGCTTCGGGATGGAGGCCCTTGTCGACCTTGAGGAAGGGCACGATCCCGCGCTCCTGCCAGAGATAGGAGGGCACCGGCTGACCAAGCGCCTCCCCGTCCATGGTCTGCTCGAACAAGATCGTGGCAATGACCTTGTCGCCCGTAAAGGACGGCGCGGTGATGATGCGGACCCGCATCGCATGCACCGCTTCGAACATCTCGGCATCGTTGGAATAGGCGCTATCCGGAACACCATAGCCCCGCAGGGCGCCCGGGGTGGATCCTCCGCTTTGATCGAGCGCGGCGATGAAGCCCTTCCCGCTTGCCATCTGCGCCATCTTCTTCGGGTCGTACATGGTTCGTCCTCAATCGCTGGAGCATTGCCCGTTCGCAGGGATCACCGGTCGGCTATCCCTAGGGCAGGATCGGGTCAATCGCGCTTCAGCGCGGCGACGCCGGGAAGTTCCTTTCCTTCCATCCATTCCAGGAAGGCGCCGCCCGCCGTCGACACGAAGGTGAAGCGATCGGCGACACCGGCCTGGTTCAAGGCCGCAACCGTATCGCCACCGCCCGCCACCGACACGAGCCCGCCGGATTGGGTGAGCGCCGCGGCGGTCTGGGCCAGCGCCACCGTCGCCGCGTCGAAGGGCGGCGTTTCGAACGCGCCGAGCGGCCCGTTCCAGACCAGCGTGCGGCAGGTCTTGAGCGCGTCGCCCAGCGCTTCCACCGCCGCCGGGCCGATATCGAGGATCATCTCGTCGGCGGCGACGTCGTGGACGTTGACGGTGCGGGTGGGCGGATTGGCACGGAATTCCTTCGCGACAACCACGTCGTAGGGCAAATGCACGATGCAGTCGGCGCGATCGGCCGCCTCCAGAATGTCCAGTGCAGTGCTCGTCAGATCATGCTCGCACAGCGACTTGCCCACATCGACGCCGCGCGCCGCGAGGAAGGTGTTCGCCATGCCGCCACCGATAATCAGATGATCGACCTTGGCGACCAGATGCTTGAGCACGTCCAGCTTGGTGGAAACTTTGGCGCCACCGACAACGGCGGCGACCGGATGCTCCGGATGTCCCAGCGCCTTTTCCAACGCGACCAGTTCGGCCTGCATCGCGCGCCCGGCATAGGCCGGCAAGATCCTGGCAAGCCCTTCGGTCGACGCATGCGCGCGGTGCGCGGCGGAAAAGGCGTCGTTGACATAAAGGTCGCCGAGCCGCGCCATTGCCTGGGCGAGCGCAGGATCATTCTTTTCCTCGCCCGCATGGAAGCGCGTATTCTCCAACACCGCAATGTCGCCGGCGCGCAGATCGCGGACCGCGGCTTCCGCGTCGGCGCCTGCACAGTCATCGATAAAGCGCACTTCGCGGCCGAGCACATCCGACAGCGGCTTGGTCACGAGCGCCAGACTCATATCGGGATTGCGCATGCCCTTGGGCCGCCCAAAATGCGCGAGGACCAACACGATCGCGCCTTTGTCGGCCAGTTCGGCAATGGTCGGCGCCGCTGCCCGCAGGCGGGTATCGTCCGTGACCCGCGCGCCGTCCATCGGCACATTCAGATCCTCTCGCACCAGGATGCGCTTGCCCGAGACGTCGCCGATATCGTCCAGTGTCTTGAAACTGCTCACGGTTCGATCCTCACTTGGTCACCTATTTCAACAGGGCCGCTCTCGACGACGCGCGTCGTTATACCGCCGCGCCAGTCGGGTCGCAGGGCTGCCTCGAGCCCAGGCGCGATATCGTCCATCCGGCGGCACGGGTCGCACTCGCCGGTGATTTCGAGCTCCAGGCCCGACGAGAAAATCAGTCTGCCACCGGTTGTGTGCTGCAATGCCAGCCCTTCGACCATCAGGTTGACGCGACGTTGTTCCCAGGGAACCGCCACGCCGAGCTCGGCAAGGGCCAGTTGCCAGGCCTCTGCCGCCATCACCGTCACCTGGCGCCGGTTCCGACTATTGGGTTTGCGCATCCCGCGGAAATCGCCGGGAACGCCCATCGCGACGGTGATTTCGGCATGATCGAGCGTTTCCATCGGCCCACGCGGGCGAGCGTGGCGCGCAATTCCAAGAAGCCGCGCCACGCCCCCGGCTTAGAGGAATTTGGCCATTGCGCCGGCGGTGTCCACCATCCGGTTGGAAAAGCCCCATTCGTTATCGTACCAGCTCAGCACGCGGACCAGCTTGCCGTCGAGGACGGCGGTCTCGAGACTGTCGACCGAGGAGGAATGCGGATCGCCGTTGAAGTCGACCGAGACCAGCGGCTCCGTGACATATTGCAATATGCCCTTGAGCGGCCCGCTCTCGGATGCGGCCTTCAGCGCGGCATTCACTTCCTCGACGGTCGTGTCGCGCTTCGGATTGAAGGTGAGATCGACGACCGAAACATTGGGCGTCGGCACGCGGATCGCCGAACCGTCGAGGCGGCCCTTCAGTTCGGGCAGAACCTCGGCCACGGCGCGCGCGGCGCCCGTGGTCGTCGGGATCATGGACATCGCCGCCGCACGCGCGCGGCGCATATCCTTGTGGATCTGATCGAGGATCTTCTGATCGTTGGTGTAGCTGTGGATCGTGGTCATCAGGCCGCGCTCGATGCCGACCGTATCGTTCAGCACCTTGGCGATCGGCGCGAGGCAATTGGTGGTGCACGACGCGTTGGACACGAGATTATGCTCGGCGGTCAGTTTGTCGTCATTGACGCCATAGACCACCGTCAGATCGACGCCCTTGGCCGGCGCCGAGATCAGCACCTTCCTGGCGCCTGCATCGAAATGCTTTCCCGCGGTTTCGCGATCGGCAAAGAAACCGGTGCATTCCAGCGCGATATCGACGCCGTCCGCCTTGTGCGGCAGCTTGCCGGGGTCGCGCTCGGCCGTCACCTTGATGCGCTTGCCGTCGATGATCAGATCATTGCCGTCGGCATGAACTTCCCCCGCCCAGGTGCCGTGCACGCTGTCGCGCTTGAACAAGAGCGCGTTGGAAGGAGCATCCGCCAAGTCGTTGATCGCGACCAGCTCCAGCCCCGAATCCGGACGCGTGAGAATCGCCCGTGCGACCAGGCGGCCGATACGCCCAAAGCCGTTGATCGCAACCCGTACCGCCATGTCTTAAGCTCCCTCAGAATGGACGAAGAATGCGTCCGAACCCTGCGCGCGCTCCCTTTGTCGGGTGCGGCCGTCAGCGTCAACCGCGGCGGCTTGCGACCGGCGCGCGGAGTGCTAAGGCCCCTCTCATGTCGGAAGAGGCCCTCAATTCTGCAACTGCCCGTTTGGAGCAAGCAATCACCCGTATCGAGCGCGCGAACCGCGCTCGGGACGATATCGGAAATGGACTGGCCGAGGCGCTCGCCTCGCTGGAGGTACGCCATGGCACATTACGCGAACGCGTCCAGGAGACGATCGAAAGGCTCGATGTCCTGATCGGTCATGAGGGGACACGCTGATGGCGCAGGTTAAACTGAATGTCGGCGGACGCAGCTACGAACTCCTGTGCCGCGACGGCGAGGAGCCGCATCTGGAACTGCTGGCCAGCATGCTCGATGCCAAGGCGCGCGACGCAGGCCAGCTGGTCGGAACGACCAATGAGGCGCGCCAATTATTGTTGGCGGGATTGTTACTCGCCGACGAATTGAGCGATCTTCGCGCCGGTGCCCCCGATCCGGCCAAGGCCGCCCTCGCCCGCACGCTGGATCAACTTGCCGCGCGCGTAGAATCCTTGGCCGACCATCTTGAGAAACGGCCTGCCAACACCTAGATAGGATCCTGGTGGGACTGCCCGATACGATCTTAGTGTAAATCCCTGAGGCGATTCATCTTTCCTAGGGAGCTGTCCCTGGCCGGACCCTGGTCCGAACCACATGGCCCCCACCTGACGTTTACGGCGTCAGAGGATTATCCGGAAAACGGTCATGGCGGTCCCACCACCTTCTTCCGACCCGCTGGTCCCCGATCCAGCCAAGATCAGGCTGCGCGAACAGCTGCGCACGCGGCGATCGGCCTATGTCGCCACGATCGGTGCGCACGGCGCCCGCACGGCGGCCGAGGCCGCGATGCGGCTTATTCTCCCGCACATCCCGCATTCCGCGACCGTCGCCTTATATCTCGCCTTGAAGGACGAGCTCGATCCTGAGCCGCTGATCCAGGCGCTTCATGCGCGTGGCCAGGCGATCGCCCTGCCCGCGCTGTTCGACCGGAGCGCGATGCGCTTCCTGGCCTGGGCGCCCGGTGAGCCGCTTGAGCGCGGGCCGATGCGGCTGCGGCAGCCGCTGGGCTCCGCGCCCGAACGCATGCCCGACCTGATCGTGACGCCCCTGCTGGCGTTCGACCGGGCGGGCCACCGGATCGGCTATGGGGCCGGCCATTATGACCGCGCGTTTCAGCGCCTTCCCGGCGCGCACCGCATCGGTTTGACCTGGGCGGTGCAGGAGATCGATCGCATACCGCACGATCCCTGGGACGTGCCGCTGCACGCAATCGTGACCGAACAGGAATTCATCCCATCGTGAAGCCAACCTGGCGCAAACCTGCGGGCATGGGCCTCATCCTGCTGCTGATCCTATTCTGGGCGGGATTGGTCGGCAGTCAGGCCGATCGAATCGCCCACCTGCCCTGGCCGGTGCAGGCGATCGTCTATTGCATCGCCGGCATCATCTGGATCGCGCCGCTGAAGCCCCTGCTATTCTGGATGGAACATGGACGCTGGCGCTAACGTAACGCCCGCAGGCGCGCGCTGCCGCGTCTGATCGACGGGATCGTCGCGGCCCGGTGGATTGGGCGTCGCCGATGGACGCTAGCGTGATTCGCAGTCGCCCGCCGCATTGCAGGCCCAAGACCCGCCGATCCCGCGACCCCGCTTCTGCGATCCATAGCTGATGGATTCAGGCGCCCGCAGGCACGCCGTTCTTATCGGGAGCCCGAAAACGTGCGCCGACAGCTACGTTATCGCGCTGCACAAATCTGCTGAAAACGGGACGATCCGCGGCATCCGCCATCCAAAAGGGATGGCGCGAGTGACGGGGCTCGAACCCGCGACCTCCGGCGTGACAGGCCGGCGCTCTAACCAACTGAGCTACACCCGCATGAGCAGTTCCCTGCGGAGACGCGCCGACTAGAGACGAGGACGGGGGCTGTCAACCACTGTGCGTCGGGTCTGGCGGTAAAGGTGAAGAAGCTTCCGGAATCGGGCTCGTCAAAGTGCCGTCTTCGAACAGAAAACCGGCGATATCCGGCTTGCCGGCCGCATCCAGGACCGTTTTCGTGATGATCAGCAGCGGGACGGCCAACAGCGCGCCGACCGGTCCCCACACCCAGCCCCAGAAGCTCAGCGAGACGAGAATCAGCAAAGGATTGATCGTAAGCCGCCGCCCGACCAGCGCCGGCGTCACCAGGTTCGATTCGATCAGATGGCAGCCGACAAAGGTCGCGACCGGCAATATCGCATACCAGGCATCGCGGAAGACCATCAGACCGCCCAGGGAGAGCAGCAGCGAGGCCATGATCGGGCCGAGATAGGGCATGTAGTTGAACAGCGCGACGATGCCGCCCCACATCAGCGGATCCGGCAACCCGATCAGCCAGAAAGCCGCCGCGACCAGCAGCCCCAGGCTGACGTTGATGATGGTGATGGTCGCGAGATAGGCGGATGTCGCATCCACCATTTCCTGGATGACGCGCGCGGTCGTGAGGGCGCTGGTGAAGCTGCCGCGATTGGTGATGGTCTGGCGCCGCATCCGCGTCCATCCCGACAGGAAGAAATAGACGACCAGGATCGCGAAGAACATCTGCAGGATGGCGACCGGGGCCGAACTTGCCACCACATCCAGCAAGGATGTGGGCTTGCCGAGCGAGACCACCATCTGGCGCCCGCCTTTGCCCATGAACGTGGCCTGGGTGTTGTTCACGAAGCGATCGAGGCTGGTATAGACTTCCAGCAGCGGCCGCAGATTGTGGCGGATGCGCACGACGCGCTCCGGAAGCAGCGCGAACCAGCCCGATGCCGGCACGATGATCGCCGCCACCGCGGCGTTCGCGACCGCCAGAAAGATCATGATCGACAGAAATGCGGCCAGCGGCGACGGAAAGCGCCGACGCTCGAACCATTCCAGCATCGGCACCAGCGCGATCGCAATGACCAGCGCCGCCGTTACCGGCAGGAAGAACGCCGCGCCGGCCTGAAGCGCGAACGGTAACGCGATAGCGATGCCGATGCCGCCGAACAGGGCGATCGCCGCCAGCAAGCGATCACGACGCAGCGCTTCCGCCGTCCTGCTCGACAACAGCCCCTGCAGAAAGGACGTGCTTGGTCGCTCTTCCACCTCGGTCCTCCCCGAATCGCAACGCCGCGACCGGTATGTGGACGTCATGCCGCAAACCGCACGTGAACGGGAGAGAATCGCACAAGATCATGACAAAAGCGGTGTCGGGGACGCGCCGCATATGAGGATGATGGCGATAAGTGCCTCGGGTCGTCCCATGTGCGTCACGGTCTGCCGTGCATTTCTTGACGCAGTGCGGAAAATTGGCGAACGAAGCCGCTCAGATGGTCGCCAGGGGCCGCGTTCCCTAGTCCTGCCGACAAGACGTAAAACACGCAGCCGTTGCATAGTATCCGCGACGGTCGGCGATTTCGCGCACGTTTAAGAGTTCTGAATGTACATCAAGCGTTCCACGCTTGCTACCGGCGCAGCAGTCCTGCTCGCCACTTCTGGCATGTTCTTCCCGGCCACTGTCGGTAAGGCCGCCGAGCTGGTGCACACACCGCTCCTTCCCTATGATCTCACTGCTACAGCGCCTGCTCCCGCAGCATCGGAAGCCCCCCTGGCCGATCCGAGCGCGATGGCAGCGGCAGCAGAAACGCTCTCCCAGGTTGCCGCATCCGACATGAACGCGCCGATGGCAGCGTCATCCGATGCGGCATCCGTCGAATGCATGGCCAAGGTCGTGCTGCACGAGGCCGGCAACCAGCCGCGTGCCGGCAAGATTGCGGTAGCCCAGACGCTGGTGAACCGGTTGAAGGCCGGTCGCTTTGGCGACAGCATCTGCGAAGTCGTCAATCAGCGCGGGCAGTTCTTCCAGGTATCCAGCTTCCACCCCGACCGCGAAGCGGACGGCTGGCAGGATGCGGTCGAGGTTTCGCATGAAGTCCTCGCCGGGCAGGCCGAGCCGGTTGCCCCCGGGGCGATGTTCTTCCGCGCGTCTTATGCGCCTGCCAACAGCTTCTTCCGGACGCGCCAGCGCGTCACGACGGTCGGCGCGCACATCTTCTATCGCTGAACGGGGGGCGCCTCCGCGCCCTCTCCTTCCTGATCATCCGCATGGAAGCGTGCCTCTTCGGCGCGCTTCCATTGCGTGTGCATGGCGTCGCGCGGCGCCGCGAGGCCGATCGCCTGGGTTAACGCATACCATTGATCCGCAACCGCGGCCGCCCGCGCCTGCGCGGGGCTCGGCGGCTGATCGTCGATCCAGTCGCTGAGCGAAACGGCGTTGGTGGCCAGCAGGAACAGGGTTGTCACGGCGATCACGATCGCGGTCCAGCCGAGGCCCGGCTCTTCCAGCTCCGGCTCCGGCAGATCGATCGGCGATGGTGCTTCCTTGTGCATCCGCTGGCCCTAGAATTGATAATAGATGAAGGGCGCGACACCCTCGAAACGCATCGCGTCGATGATCAGGATCACGATCCCCGCCAGCAGCCCCAATGCCGGCGCCGGCAACGTCCGCAACCGCAATGCCAGCCGCTGGCCGAGATCGGGCGGGGTGAAGTGGATCGCCATGCCGAACACGATCAGCACACAGGCAAGCGGCGTCAGCACCGCGCTGGCCGCCGTACTGGCGCCGACGCCGCCCAGGAAGGCAATGGCCGTCTCGAACGTTTCGGCGCGGAAGAAAATCCAGCCGATCACGACGATATGGAAGGTCAGCAACAGCGCGAGGATCTTGGGCATGCGCGGCAGCCATTGCGGACGATAGCGGTCCCAGATGCGCTCCAGCGCGAGCACGCTGCCATGCAGGCCGCCCCAGATGACGAAGGTCCATTTGGCGCCATGCCACAATCCGCCCAGCAGCATCGTCACCAGCACGTTCACGCATAAGCGGGCAAAGCCTTTGCGGTTGCCGCCCAGCGCCCCGATATAGAGATAATCGCGCAGCCAGCTCGACAGGCTGATGTGCCAGCGGCGCCAGAAATCCTGCAAGGATGTCGCGCGATAGGGCTGATCGAAGTTCCGCGGGAAACGATAGCCCAGCAGTGCGGCGATCCCGATCGCCATGTCGCTATAGGCCGAAAAGTCGCAATAGATCTGCACCGCATAGCCGTAAGCCGCGGCGATGAGATCGAGCCGCGAATGGGCGGAGGGATCGAAGAAGACCGGATCGACCAGCCCGGTCGACAGCTCCGACGCGACCACCGCCTTCTTGAACAATCCCCAGACGATCAGGATCAGGCCCATGCTCGCCATATCGCGCGTCAGCCGCGGCGCGCGTTGGAATTGCGGCAGCAGATCCGACCCGCGTACGATCGGCCCCGCCACCAGATGGGGGAAGAAAGACATGAGCAAGGTGACGTCCAGCAGCCGCGCCGGCGCCAGCCGCCGGGCGTGCACGTCGGCGAGATAGGACATGCCCTGGAAGGTGAAGAAGGAAATGCCGACCGGTAGCACCACCTGCATCAACGGCAGATCGCGCTGGAAGCCGACGGCGTGCAGCACGTCGCCGAGCTGTTCGACGAAGAAGCCGTAATATTTGAAGAAGCCGAGGATGATCAGATTGCCGATCACGCCGACAATCAGGATCGCCTTGCGCTTGGTCTTCGCCCAATCCGGTTGAAGCGTGATCAAGCCCGCGGCGCCCCAATTGAGGAAGGCGGATCCGATCAGCAGCGCGACGAAGCGCCAGTCCCAGGCGCCGTAGAAAATCCAGCTGGCGATCAGCAGCAGGATCTTGCGCCATTCGTTCGATCCGTTCGCCGACCAGGTGATGGCGAAGACGATCAGGAAGAACAGGCCGAACGTGAGCGTCGGAAAGAGCATCAGCCGTTGACCCGATCAAGCATGTTCACCGGCCGCCCGCCTTTTCGATATCATTTTCCAACCGCCGCGCGATCTCGCGTCCCCCGGCGGAAGTATAATGCACATAGTCGCCACGCATCATCGGCGGATCCATATGCACCCAGCGATCTGCCGTGCAACGCCCGCCCATCGCCGCTTCCCAATCCCAGAAAGCGACGTTGAGCGATGCGGCGACCCGGCGCTGCATATCGCGAACCGCCTTCAAGCCCGCCGGGGGAAACAGCGGGCCGCGCGTGGTACCGCTATTCACCACCGCAGGGGGCGGCGGCGCGACGGGAGCCGGATCGGGCTGCGCGGGCGTATCGGACGACAGGCCCATCGTGTCGCGGAGCCGGTTCATGATCGACGTGACGACATTTTCGCGCGGCGGTGCCGCGACCGCCATCGGCGTACCGCAATTGGGCGATGGACCGTTCGAGGCATTGGCCCGCATCTCGGCGCGACGGCTCAGTGCGTCGGGCGCGCCCAGCAACAGGATCGGCACATTGCCGGCGATCCGCCGCACCCGGCCGATCTGCGTGCGCAGCGTCGCTTCGAACTCGAAATCGCTGACACGGGGCGAGAAGCCCTCGTTGGTGCCGAAGGCGATCACGATCAGATCGGGTTTGTAGGTGCGCAATTCTTCGGTCAGCACGGCATCGTCGGTTCGCGCCCAATGCACCAGTTGCGATCCCACGACGCCGAGGTTGGATAGCGTGACGCCACTCCCGCCATCGTGGAACGTCGCCCACGACGTCATCGTGACCTGTCCGTCGCTGGCAATGACATCGGCGCTGGTGACCAGCGACGACAGGCGCAAGGTGCGGCACTCTGGCCGCTCCGTCGGCGACGACAGATCGAAGGTGATGCTGTTGACGCCCGCCCGCATCTGCAATTTTCCGCCGCCGGGGCGCATGATCGCGCAGACGACAAAGCGGTTGAACGCCTGGTTAGGATCGGCCGCTATCGACATCGACGCCCCGTCGGTCCGGGTGGTCAGCGAATAGGCGCTGATCCCCAGGGGTGGCGATGGTGAGGACCAGGCCGATCCGAAATCGCCCGCAATCTGCCAGTCGGGCGACATGGAGACGGTGGCGCCCTGGGTGATATAGCCGTTGAAGGGCCGGCCCGGCGGAAGGATCCCGCGGCCGGCCGAGCCATATTTCTGCTGCAGGATATCCCGCCAGGCGCCGGTGATCGTATCGCCCGCGGTATGGCTGTCACCGATCTGCAGGATGTTAACGGGCCGCGAACCCGCCTGGTGCAGCTTGGCCAGAAACGGGCTGAGCTCGTTGACGCCGCACAGCGACCCCACGCAATTGCCCGCGAACGAAAGCGCCGCCGCAGCGGCCAGTGCGATCACGGCGTCGGCGCTCCGGCGTCGCCCTTGCCCTTGGCGGCGGCAACGCTCGCCTGAATGCGTGCCGCCAATCCCTTGGTGACATGCATATAGCCGTTCATCGACATGTGGATGCCGTCGCCGGCGCGTAGCAATTTGGGGCTGCCGCCGGGATCGCTATAATAAGCCTGATACCGCCCCTGCCCGTCCACCGTCAGCGGGCGAATATCGATATAAGGCACGCCCAGGCGCTGCATCAGCCGCGCGTAAAATTGATCCATGGCGAGCGCGTCCGCGTCGAACGAGGCGTCCCGCATCACCGGCAGGCCGACCCAATAGATGGCGGCACCGTGGCGCCGCAGCATGTTGACGTAGGATTCGACGCGCCCGCCAATCACCTTTTGCCAGAAATCGCTCATCAACGTGCCGCAATGGCCGCCGTCGCATACGCCCTGGGCATCGTTCGCGCCGAACGCGATCACCGCTATGTCGAGCGGCTGGCCGTCAATCTGCGAATCGTCGTGACTTTCCAGATTGAGCCGGCGGTATCGCGTGAAGCCGGTGGAGGCCTGCGAGAATTTATCGACGCGATAATCGCTCCGCGGCAGCAATTTATACAATCCGCTCCAGACACCGTCGCCGAAACTGTCGCCGAACACGCCGACATGGATCGGCTTGCCCTGGCTTACTGTACTCGCCAGCTGGTTGGTCGGCGGATCGACCGGCACGGCATTCGGCACCGGCTCCACGACTTCGCCGCGGGTCGTGGCGGTGGTGGCAGGCGTCGACGGCGGCGTGGTGGTGCCCGTGGGCGGAGGCGGCGCGACAGGCTGGGATGTCGCGACCGGCGCGGATTCCGGCGCCAGGCTGACCGCCTGCTTCGTTTCATTGCCGGTACCGAACGCATAGCCAATGGCGGCTCCGGCAGCGACGCCAAGGAACAGCACAGCGGTACGGTCGAGGAGAAAGCGAAGCCACGTCATCGAATGCGCATGGGATAGAGCCACGTCCGTTATTGGCAAGAGCCGGCCGCCGCGAATGCGACGGTCGGAATCAGGGGGTCGATTATCCGCGTGGCCGCGCTTGGGAATAGGTGCCGAGCACCCGCAGCCACTTGGTGTGAAAGGTAAGCTCTTCCAGCGCCCGGCCGAGATTCGGATCGTCCGGACTGCCTTCGACATCGCAGTAAAATTGCGTCGCGGCAAAACTCGTACCGCGCTGATAGCTTTCGAGCTTCGTCATGTTGACGCCATTTGTCGCAAAACCGCCCAACGCCTTGTACAGCGCGGCCGGCGTATTGCGGACCTCGAACACGAATGTCGTCATGCGGGCGCCGGTAACGGGCGCGGTCGTCGCCTGCGGTGCCAAGGCGACGAAGCGCGTCGTATTGTCGTCGCTGTCCTCAAGACGATCGGCCAGTAATGTCAGCCCGTACAGATCCGCCGCCAGACGCGGTGCGATTGCCCCGATCGCGCTGTCGCCCATGTCCGCGACCATGGCGGCGGCGCCGGCCGTGTCGGGATAAGCGACGGACGTCATTCCGCGCGCACGGAGCCAATGCCGGCATTGGCCCAGCGCCTGAGGGTGGCTCATGGCCTCGCGGATGGTGCCGCCGGGCAGCCCCATCAGCCAGTAACGGATCGGCATGAAATGCTCCCCCACGATCGACAGACCGGATTCGGGCAGCAGGAAGTGGATGTCGGCGACGCGCCCGTGGAGACTATTCTCGATCGGGATCAGCGCGCGTCCGGCTTTGCCGTCCTTCACGGCATCCAGCGCGTCTTCGAAACTGAAGCAGGGCAAGGGCAGCGCGTCGGGAAAAGCCTCCAGCGCGGCGATATGCGAATTGCACCCCGGCGCCCCCTGGATGGCGACGGCGCGCTCCGGCGATGCGGCTGCGGCACTCGTCATCTCGGCGACAAGTGCGCGCGCAGGTGCGGGATAGCTCTCCATGATGGCGGCGGCGGATAGAGCGTGCCGACGCAGGCCGCAACCTTGCTTCGGCGGCTTGCGGCCTTGGCCAACCAACACTAAGGACCGGCAATTCCCGGAACGGGCGGCATTTTTCTACCTAGGGTCAGGCAGGGCATGGACGATCGCGCGAACACGATTGCAGGTTGGGCTTTATTTGCCGGTATTGCGGGGCTTGGCCTGACGATCGTCACTGGCGAATATTTCCACGCCGAACGGCCCGAGAAGATGGGCTATGAAGTTCAGGGCGTCGAACAAGAGGCCGGCGCAGCCGCCGTCGCGGAGAAGCCCTTCGCTTTCTATATGAGCCAGGGCGATCCCGCCAAGGGCGCGGATGTCTTCAAGAAGTGCGCAGCCTGCCACAATGCCGATAAGGGCGGCGCCAATGCGCTCGGCCCCAATATTTACGGCGTCGTCGGCGATGCGATCGCCTCGGGTCGCGGCGGCTTCGCTTTCTCCGACGCCTTGAAGTCGAAGGGCGGCAAGTGGGACTTTGATTCGCTCAACGCCTGGCTGACCAGCCCGAAGACGTTCGCGCCGGGCACGAAAATGACCTTTGCCGGCCTGTCCAATCCGCAGGACCGCGCCAACGTCATCGCTTATCTGAACCAGCAGGGCGAACATCCGCTGCCGCTTCCCGCCGCCCCGCCCGAAGGCGCGGCGAGCCCGGAAAAGGCCGCTGCCGAGGCCGGCGGCGACGATGCCACGAAGGCGAAGAATGTGCCGGTTCAGACCGAGGCGCAGGCAGCCAAGCAGCCGGAAGGCAATATCAAGGGCGATGCCGCACCCACCACGTCCGGGACGTCCGACAAGAAGCAGGACCAGAAGTAAGCCCGCTCGAGTTCATCCCGTTCGCCTGAGCGACTGAAGGCGCAGCGCTGGCGCACCACGCCGGCTCGCCGCGCTCCGAACGAATGGGATAGTCCCTGATCTGATGTCCGATCCAACCACAATCCGCCGCCTCTACGGCCGCCGCACGGGTCACAAGTTGCGCGTCGGCCAGGCGTCCCTGGTCGACCAGCTTCTGCCGACGCTGGCGGTGCCCGAAGGCCCGCTCGATGCCCGCGCCTTGTTCGGTGATGATCGCCGGCTCGAGCTGGAGATCGGCTTCGGGCGCGGCGAACATCTTGCCGGCCAGGCGCGCATGCGACCCGATCATGGATTCATCGGCTGCGAGCCGTTTCTGGACGGCGTGGTCGGCCTGCTGGTCCATGTTGACGAACATCAGCTGGACAATGTGCGCATCCACATGGGCGATGCGCTGGAGGTGATCGAACGCCTGCCGGATGCGAGCCTCGACCGCGCCTATCTGCTGCATCCCGATCCCTGGCCCAAGACCCGCCATGCCAAGCGGCGCTTCATGAACAAGGGCCCGATCGATCTTCTCGCCACCAAATTGAAGCCGGGCGCCGAGTTCCGGTTCGGGACCGACCACCCGATCTATTGTCGCTGGGCAATGATGGTGATGGGTCAAAGCCCCGACTTCGAATGGCTCGCCACCGGCCCCCAAGACTTTCTCGTCCGCCCGGACGATTGGCCGGAAACCCGCTACGAAGCCAAGGCGCGACGCCTGGGCCATGAAGTCTGGTACATGCAATATCGTCGTCGGTGACGCGCGCATGCGGCGCGGTAGGCGCGCATGGGACGGCGTACGACCGATGAGCACAGCTCAGCGCTGTTGATCCGCTGATTGCAACTTGGCACAGTGGCGCCGTGCAGCTCAATCGAACAGATCTTGCCGACTTCAGCTACTTCATGGTGATCGCGCGCCATCGCAACTTCCGGCGCGCCGGCCTTGAACTCGGGATTAGCGCGTCCGCGCTGAGCCACTCGCTCAGAGGCCTGGAGACCCGGCTTGGCGTGCGGCTGCTCAACCGCACCAGTCGCAGCGTCACGCTGACGGCGGCGGGTGATGAACTCCGTACCGCGATCGAAGCGCATTTTGAGGCGATCGGATCGGCGGTGGATGTGCTGAACCGCTATCGTGACGACCCGGCCGGACGCATTCGGCTCAACGTCCTGGAGCATGCCGCGACCCTGCTGCTCGCGCCCGCCTTGCCGAGCTTCATCGCGCGCTATCCTCATATCGAGGTCGACATCGTCGTGAACAACGGCATGGTCGATGTGGTGCAGGCAGGCGCCGACGCCGGCATCCGCTACGGCGGCACGGTCCCGGAAGACATGGTGGCGCAGCGACTGTCGCCGGACATGCGCTGGGTGGCGACGAGCGCGCCGTCCTATTTCGATCTATATGGCACGCCGGATCATCCCAAAGACCTGATGTTGCACAATTGCCTTCGCTTTCGGCTTGGCGATGACAGCCGCTACGCCTGGGAATTCGATCGCGGTGAGGAGAGCGTCGCCGTCGATGTGCCCGGCGCGCTCACCATCGACAACAGCACGCTCGCGCTGGAGCTAGCGCGCGGTGCCGCAGCCATCGCCTATGCCCCTGAGCCGCTGGTCCTGCCGTTCGTCGAACGCGGAGAGTTGCAGATCGTGCTGGAGGATTGGGCGTCCGACGGACCGGGATTCCATATCTACTATCCAGGACGTCGCCAGCTTCCGACTGCGCTCCGTCTGCTGATCGAGCACATTCGTGCCGCCGATTGGCGCTAATCTATCGTTGAGCTCAGCTCATCAGTTCATCAACGCTGCCGCGGCTAATCTCGCCACATCGCCCGGCCTATATCCCGATCCATTGCTGGCCTGACCAGCCGCAAGATGGATCGATCAGGGATATTGGGCGATGGCGACACACGCAGAACAGAATCGTGTTGCCGACCTTGAGCGGTCGGCCGCCGACCCGCTGGAGGCGAGCGCCCGGGCGTGGAGCGCCGTCATGGCGCTATCGCTTTGCGTCGCGACGCTGATCGGCTCCGAATTCCTGCCGATCAGTCTGTTGACCCCGATCGCAACCGATCTGCACCTCACCCAAGGCGCCGCCGGTCAGGCCATCTCGGTCTCGGGCCTATTTGCCGTGCTCACCAGCCTTGCGATTGCCACGGCGACACGCGGGCTGGATCGACGACTTGTGATCCTGGGCCTGACGATCGCCATGCTGGTATCAGGGCTGCTGGTGGCTTTTGCACCCAATTACCCGGTGTTCCTGATCGGCCGCGCCCTGATCGGCGTCGCCATCGGCGGATTTTGGTCGATGTCGACCGCGATCGTGATGCGGCTGGTTCCGGCGGAGGGTGTCCCGCGCGCACTGGCGTTGCTGAATGGCGGCAACGCGCTTGCGACCACAATCGCCGCGCCGCTTGGAAGCTTCCTTGGCCAATATATCGGCTGGCGCGGCGCCTTCTTCATGGTGGTGCCGCTCGCCGCACTGACCTTCGTTTGGCAATGGCTGACGTTGCCTCCGATGCCCTCGCAACGCAGGCTGCGCGCTGCGGGACCCTTCGGGCTGCTCGGCCAGCGGATGATTATGTGGGGGATGGCCTCGGTCGCGCTGTTGTTCATGGGCCAGTTCGCGCTGTTCACCTATCTGCGCCCCTTCCTGGAGCAGGCGGTCGGGCTTGGCGTCACCCAGCTCTCACTCGTGCTGCTGATGATGGGCGGTGCAGGCCTGCTGGGGACATGGACGATCGGCCGTCTGATTTCGCGCAACCTGGCCGGCACGCTGATCGCAGCGCCGCTTTGCATGGCGGGCATTGCGATCGTGCTGATCCTTCTCCGCGCCTGGCCGCTCGCCACGGCAGTCTTGCTGTTCCTCTGGGGATCGATCGGCACGGCACTCCCTGTCGCCTGGTGGACGTGGATGAGCCGCGTCCTGCCGCGTGATGCCGAAGCGGGCGGCGGGTTGATGGTCGCGGTGATCCAGTTCGCGATTACACTGGGCGCGGGCGGCGGCGGACTGCTTTACGATCGTGGAGGTCATCCAGCCGCCTTCGGAGCCGCTGCGATGCTGCTCATCGCCTCCGGGCTCGTCGCCATGCTCGGTGTTCGTCCGTCTCTCAAAGCCATCGGGCGCGCGCATGTCGCGTGACACCCCGCCGATGGATCGCCGCACGCTGCTCCGGCGCACCGGCACCGGTGCTCATCACGGGAGACAAGGCGCGTTCGCGGGAGTTCAGCGAAGACGCTCATGCCCGCGCAATTACGCCCAGGAGTTGATGATCATCCCCAATGCCCGCCACGTCGACCTGTCAGACCGGGTCGACCTGATCCCGTTCGATCGACTCGGTCGCTTCTTCGCGGAGCATCTCGCCATGGGCCGTCCCGTCCTCAGGTCGGCACGGATCGCTGCGGGGATGCTCGTCGCGATTTCGGCTTCGGTCGGCGCCACCCCCGCACAGGAAGGAAGCAGGATGATGGAGATTATGCGTAAGACGGACCTTAACACCGTCCAGGGCCCCGCCGAATATTTCACCGGCAAGGTCACGATCACAGGTCAGTTCCAGCGGCCCGCCCCATCGCGGGTGAGCGGCGCGATCGTGCGTTTCGAACCTGGCGCGCGCACGGCCTGGCATACGCATCCGGCCGGCCAGACGCTGATCGTTACCGAGGGCGTCGGCTGGACCCAGATCGAGGGCGGCCCGAAGCTCGAATTCCACGCCGGTGACATCCTCTGGTGCCCGGCCGAGCACAAGCATTGGCATGGCGCCACGCCGCATGGCAGCATGACGCACATCGCTATTCAGGAAGCAGTAAACGGTACGCCCGTGACCTGGATGGAGAAGGTGACCGACGAGCAATATCGGAAGCCACTCGGCGCGGAGTGAGCCGGCACCGATGTATCCGCCCGGATAGGCCGATCACGGCCGATGCAGGAGGCAACCCCTAACCAGGTGGCACTGCGAGGCCTCGTTAGCGGTCATAGCTCGGCATCCAGCTTCTCAGCCGGTCGAGGCAGAGGTGCGGCCGCGGGTCGGCCATAGAGATAACCCTGGCCGAGATGGCAGCCGAGTTCGGTCAGCCACCGGGCCTGGGCTTCGTTCTCGATACCCTCCGCGATGACGATTTTCTCGAGGCCGCGCCCCAGGCCGACGATGGCGCGGACGATGGCAGAGGTCCCCCCGCCCTTCTCGTCGATACCGGCGATGAAGGAGCAGTCGATCTTGATACTGTCGACCGGCATGTCCCGCAGATGGACAAGCGACGCATAGCCGGTGCCGAAATCGTCGAGCGCGATGCGCACCCCGGCATTATGCAAGGTCTGCAGCGTCGCGAAGATGGTATCCGCCGCCCGGTCCAGCATCACGCCTTCCGTCACCTCGACGCACAGCGATGCGGGCCTGATCCCATAATAGGCAAGTCGGCTGAGGACGCGGACTGCCGATTTGGGCCCGGCCAGTTGCGCGGACGTGAAATTGACGCTCAGGCTTGGCATCTCATTGCCCCGATCGCGCAGGGCCGCCAACGCCAGTTCCAGGACATGTTCCTGAATGCGTAGCCCGATCTTCTCGGCGACCAGCACATCGCCGAACCGGTCCGGGCTGATCAATCCATAATGCGGATGATCCCAACGCAGGAGCGCTTCATATCCGCGCACTTCGCCCGAGGGGAGCGCGACGATCGGTTGAAAATCGAGGTGGAATTCGTCGCGCTCCAATGCCGCCTCGGCATCGCGCGTGAATTCGATCTGCAGATCGCGCAATATGCGCTGCAGCGCGTCGTAGCGGTAATGGCGCGCGCGCCCCAGCCGCTTGGCATTGTAGAGGGCGAGATCGGCATTCTGATAGAGGATGTCGAGTTCGCCCGCATCCTCCGGAAAGCGCGCCGAACCGGCGCTGAGCGAGACGGTACGCGTCTGGTCCTTGAATTCCCAGGGCTGCCCTTGCAGCGCTGAAAGCCGCTCGATCAGGACCGTTTCGATTGCACTGGTGCAGGGGCACAGGATGGCGAATTCATCACCGCCGATGCGCACGATACGCGTGCCCGGCAACGTCGCCGTAATTTCGCGCAGGAGCTGCGCCACCCTTTGCAACAGCGAATCGCCGCCCGCATGCCCAAGCCGGTCATTCGTGTCCTTCAGATAGTCGACGTCGATCAGGAACAGGCTGAACGGTGCCCCTTTTTGAATCAGCTCGCGGGCCGTGTCCTGGAACGCCGCACGATTCCCAAGCCCCGTCAGAAAGTCCGTATGCGCGGCGATCCTCAACGCTGCCGCCTCGGCGCCGGCCATATCCCGGCGCTGTTGGGCCAGCTCGAGTTCGCGACGGACGAGGCGGAAGCGGTCGGCGATGGCGAGTGACAAGACCAGGGCCTCGAACGCCAGTGCCGCAAAGGTGGCCATATCGACAAAGTCGATTTGCGGCACAAAGCCGAGGTTGCGCATCAGGCGGGCGGTGAAGACGGTGATGACGGGGGACCAACCGATCAGGTAGAACCACACGACGCGGCTGCCGCGCCGCACCGCGATCGAGCAGGAAATGGCGACCGCGACGGCCGTCGCGGCGATGACATAATTCAGTAGCCGATCGGTTATCACCGGCGGCAGAAGGTGGTCCGCGGCCGCCGCGCAGCCCAGCACCGCGCCGGAGGCAGCGAGCATCTGTCCAAAGCGGACAAGGCTGCGCGGGAGAATTCCCTCTTCGATGACCGCGAAGAAAAACATATTCCCCGTCGCCACCAGCGAGCCGACCAGCACAAAATCCAATCGCACCGCGACCGGGCCGACCAGATTGGGAAAGACGAATGCGGCGACATTCGTCCAGACCATTCCATAGCAAAAGGCCGTGGTGACCCACGCCAGATACCAGCGCTGAAATGGCGGACGTCTTCCCGCATGGATGATGAAATTATAGAGCAAGGCGGAACAGAGCGTTCCGGCGAACAGGCCCATCAAGAGCAGCCATTTCGCATCCGCAATGAGCTGATCCGGAGGCGCCACGGCGACGATCTTGCGCATCAGCGTCAGGTCATCGATGCTTTGAAAGCCAAGATAGAGGCCGCTGACATCCCGCCCGGGCGCAGCGACGGTAAACTGCAGCAGCCCGCCTGGCGCCCAATAGTCCTTCAGATCCGATGGAATCTTGGTGCTGCGCCGGAATTGACCGCGATCGTTCACCAAAACCGCGATTTTTGCGAACCGCGCCTGATCGACCATCAGATTCCAATTGGCAGGAAGTGACGCCAGCTGGCGGTGGTCCAGCCGCAGCCATATCCAGCCTCTGCCGTTCGTCGGCGCGTCGGCGCTACAGCTGTAATCGGCGCCCCGTACGGCGGCGTCGCTCGCTCCATCGGGCAAAACGGCAACGCATGCGCTGCCGCGCAGGTCGACGCCCGCCGCAACCGCGCTCTGCGGCGATGCGCATAGGAACAGGAGCAGGAAGGCTCCGATCCAGCTTATCGTACGTCCCACGCCCACCCCCGCGGACAGCTAGACCGGCTCTTCAGCGCGTCATCTATTCTCTAATAACAACCTCTACTTAGCGCGCCTTGCGCCCAGGCGACAAGTAGGCCGCACGCGGGAGACGTCTCCGCTTTCGTGCGAGTGTCGGTGGAGCTCGCACGATCGTAAAATAACGGGCCGGCCTGCCTTATGTTGGTGGAATGGTATGGCAAGCCAGCGTAAGGCAACACGACCAGCGCGGCGCGAGGCTTTGCAGGGGTGATCGATGGGCGCTAGCGGCAAAAGAGTTATGCTGCCGATCATGGCCTCTGCGCTGTTGGTCAGCTGTGGCCAGGGTGTGCTTGATCCGCAAGGACCGGTCGGTGCGGCCGAGCGTACGATCCTGTTCAACAGCCTGGGCATCATGCTGGCGATCGTCGTGCCCACGATCATCGCCGTCATCGCCTTCGCATGGTGGTTTCGTGCCGGTAACGAGAAGGCGCGTTATCTACCAGAATGGGCGTTTTCCGGGCGGATCGAACTTGTCGTATGGTCGATCCCGCTGCTCGTAATCCTGTTTCTGTCGGGCGTCATCTGGGTCGGCAGCCACCAGCTCGACCCCTATCGGCCCATCGCCTCGAAAGCGAAGCCGCTGGAAGTGCAGGTCGTCTCGCTCGACTGGAAATGGCTGTTCATCTATCCCGATCAGGGCGTCGCCAGCGTCAACGAGCTGATCATTCCCGCCGGCGTACCGGTGCATTTCTCGCTCACCTCCGCCAGCGTCATGAACAGCTTCTTCGTGCCGCAGCTGGGCAGCATGATCTATACGATGAACGGCATGGTGACGCAGCTGCACCTGCAAGCCGACAAGCCCGGCACCTATTGGGGGCAGTCGGCGCAGTTTAGCGGCGACGGCTTCGCCGACATGAATTTCAAGGCGCGATCGGTTCCCGCGGCTACCTTCTCCGCCTGGGCCGCGCAGAGCAAAGGACAGGGCCCCAAATTGGACGCCGCCGCCTACGCGACGCTCGCCCGGCAAAGCGTGATCGAGCGGCCATTGCGCTATGGCGATGTCCAACCGGGCCTGTTCGCGCTGATCGCGACGCAGAAGATCGCGCCGTCCGCCGGGCCGGTGATCGGTCGCGGCGGCCCCAAGAGTGTCTCGCCCAGGAGCAAGTCATGAACATCCTCGGCAAGCTCGATTGGTCGGCGATACCGCTGGATCAGCCCATTCCGCTGATCGCCAGCGCCGTGATCGGGCTGGGCATCGTCGCCGTGCTCGGCGTCGTGCTGGCGAAGGGCTGGTTCCCCTATCTGTGGCGCGAATGGCTGACCAGCGTCGATCACAAGCGGATCGGCGTCATGTATATCGTGCTGTCGCTGCTGATGCTGCTGCGGGGATTTTCCGACGCGATCATGATGCGATCGCAGCAGGCGCTCGCGCTACATGGCGCGGCCGGATATTTGCCGCCGGAACATTATAATCAGGTCTTCTCCGCCCACGGCACCGTCATGATCTTTTTCGGCGCGATGCCGTTCATGATCGGGCTGATGAACTATGTCCTGCCGCTGCAGCTGGGCGTGCGCGACGTGGCCTTTCCGACGCTCAATTCGACCGGCTTCTGGCTGACCGCATCCGGCGCGCTGCTGGTCAATATCAGCCTAGTGATCGGGGAATTCGCGCGCACCGGATGGCTGCCCTACCCGCCTTTGTCGGAGCTCGCTTATTCACCGGGGGTCGGAGTCGATTATTATCTGTGGGCGCTGCAGATCTCCGGGGTCGGCACGCTCATGACGGGCATCAACCTCGTCACCACGATCCTGAAGATGCGCGCGCCCGGCATGTCTTATTTCCGGATGCCGATGTTCTGCTGGACGAGCCTGGCGGCCAACATGCTGATCGTGGCCGCCTTCCCGATCCTGACCGCTACCTTGGCGATGCTCACGCTCGATCGGTATATCGGCTTTCACTTTTTCACGAATGACGCGGGCGGCAACCCGATGATGTTCGTGAACCTCATCTGGGCGTGGGGCCATCCGGAAGTCTACATCCTGATCCTGCCCGCCTTCGGCATCTTTTCCGAAATCTTCTCGACCTTCTCGGCCAAGCCGCTGTTCGGCTATCGATCGATGGTGATGGCGACGTTGTTCATCTGCATCGTCTCCTTCTTCGTCTGGCTGCACCATTTCTTCACGATGGGCGCCGGCGCCGACGTCAACGCGGCCTTCGGCATCGCCACTTCGATCATCGCGGTCGGCACTGGCGTAAAGGTCTATAATTGGCTGTTCACCATGTATGGCGGCCGCATCCGCTTCGAAACGCCGATGCTGTGGGCGCTGGGCTTCCTCATCACCTTCATCATCGGCGGCATGACCGGTGTGCTGCTGGCGGTGCCGCCCGCCGATTTCGTACTGCACAATTCGCTGTTCCTGGTCGCGCACTTCCACAACGTGATCATCGGCGGCGTGCTGTTCGGCGCCTTCGCCGGCTATGAATATTGGTTCCCGAAGGCGTTTGGATTCCGCCTGCACCCGGGCTGGGGCAAGACCGCCTTCTGGCTGACGATCACCGGCTTCGTGGCGACCTTTGCGCCGCTCTATGTCGTCGGCCTGCAAGGCATGACGCGGCGGCTGCAGCATATCGACAATCCGCTATGGGATCCGTGGATCCTGATGGCGGGCGCGGGCACGATCGTGATCTTCTGCGGTGGCGCGAGCCAGGTGGTGCAGCTGATCGTCTCGATCCGTCAGCGGGATCGTTGGCGCGATACTACCGGCGATCCCTGGAATGGGCGCAGCCTGGAATGGATGACGAGCTCTCCGCCGCCCAGCTTCAACTTCCCGGTGATGTACGACGTGCACGGCGAGGAAGCCTATTGGGGCATCAAGCAAGCCGCGATCGCGCGGGAGAAGCTGCATGACGAGCCCGATTACGCGCCGATCGAAATGCCGCGCAACAGCCCGACCGGGATCATCACCGCCTTCTTCACCACGTTCATGGGCTTTGCCCTGATCTGGCATATCTGGTGGATGGTGGCGCTGGGCTTTGTCGGCGCCTACGCCACCTTCGTCGTGTTCGCCTGGCGTAACGAAGAGGAATATGAAATTCCCGCAGAGGAAGTCGCGCGGATCGACCGCGCCCGCCGGGCCTCCCGCAGCGGCGATTGGCTCGCCAACGTGGCCAAGCCGGCATGAGCGAACCCGCCAGCCCCTCCTCGGTTGCCGCCGCCTATCTGGAACATGGCCCCTATGCGCGCGGCCACGACCGGCACGGCCGGGGTGACCCCGACGCGCGCGGCCATGGCGCGGGTGGCCCCGCCCCCAAGCGCGTGATTGTCGGCTACGGCTTCTGGATTTTCCTGCTGAGCGACATCGTGATGTTCTCCGCCTTCTTCGCCGCTTATGCGGTGCTGGTCGGGGAGACGGCGGGCGGACCTTCCGGCCGTGATCTGTTCGATCTGCGGCGCGTCGGCATCGAAACCGCGTGCCTGCTCGCCAGCAGTTTCACCTGCGGCCTCGGCTATGTCGCCGCGATGCAGCGCAAGCAGCTCCAGACCCAATTCTGGATGCTGGTCACCGGGCTGCTCGGCCTCGTGTTCGTCGTGCTGGAAGTCGCCGAATTCTACGAGATGGTCGTCAAGGGCGCCGGGCCGGATCGCAGTGCCTTCCTGTCCGCCTTTTTCGCATTGGTCGGCTTGCACGGCCTGCACGTCACGATCGGCGGATTGTGGCTCGGCACGATGATGGCGCAGATCTGGTTCAAGGGTTTCCGGCCGGACATCATGCGGCGCCTGCTCTGCTTCAACCTGTTCTGGCACGCGCTGGATATCGTCTGGGTCGCGCTGTTCACGATCGTCTATCTATTCGGAGCGGGATCATGAGCGCCCATGACGAAGAACCCGAATATGGCGAAGACGCCGTTCCCGGCGAGGCGCAGGACGGAGGATCGGGCCACGGCGCGATCCAGGTCTATCTGTTGGGGTTATTGCTTGCCACCGGTCTTACCGTTGCGAGCTTCTGGATTGCGGGTTCCAATATCATCTGGGGCCCCGCGATCCCGGCGGCCTTGATCGCGCTTGCCGTGGCGCAGATCGGCGTTCACCTCGTCTTCTTCCTGCACATCACCAGCGGCCCGGAAAACGCGAACAACTCCCTTGCCCTGGCGTTCGGCGTGATGATCGTGGTGCTGGTGGTCGGCGGATCGATCTGGATCATGGGGCATCTGAACCACAATATGATGCCGATGAGCCAGATGTTGCAAATGCAGCATTAGGCCGGCTGCGCGGCCTGGCTCGCCCGGTTGAGGTTGGTCAGCGCTTCCTTTTCCAGCGCGCGCAATTCCTCGATCGTTTCTTCCAGCGCCCTCTTGCGCTGTTCCATTTCCTCGATCCGCTGGCGAACGCGCAGCGTGAACCGCCGCATCTGCTCCACATGTTCGGGATCTGCATCGTAGAGATCCAGGAATTCCTTGATCTCCCTGACGGTAAAGCCCAGCCGCCGTCCGCGCAGCACCAGCCGCACCCGCGCTACCTCGCGACGGCCATAGATGCGCGTGGTGCCCACCCGCTGCGGCGCGATCAGGCCCTTATCCTCATAAAAACGCAGCGCACGCATCGTGACGCCAAGTTCCTTGGCCACTTCCTGAATGCCCATCAGACCGGCGTCATGGTCGTCCACCGGCTTCCGGCGACGTACGGTCGCCGTCATGCGCGCTTCGCCGCTTCCTCATCGGCGAGCGCCTTTTTGGACAATTTGCCGATCAGGGTTTTCGGCAGCGTCTCGCGGATCTCGATCGCGCTGGGCATCTCGATCTTGCTCAGCCGATCTTTCAGGAAAGCGCACAGGCTCGCCTCGTCCGATGGCACGCCCGGCTTCAGCGACACGAACGCCTTGGGCGATTGCCCACGATATGTATCCGGAACTCCGATCACGACCGCCTCCGCCACGGCAGGATGCTCATACAGGGCATCCTCGATCACGCGCGGATATACGTTGTAACCCCCGCACAGGATCAGATCCTTAATGCGATCGACCAGGAAGAGATAGCCGTCCGTATCCAGATAGCCGACATCCCCGGTTCGCAACGCGCCGTCGAGGAAGGCCGTCGCCGTTTCCTCAGACTTGTTCCAATAGCCCTGCATGACCTGCGGGCCGCGCGCGCAGACCTCGCCGCGCTCGCCGACCGGCATCAGGCCATAGGGCGGCTCGAGGCTTCGTATCTCCAGCACGGTGTCCGGAAAGGCCGGGCCGCAGCTGTTATTCTTGACCAGACCTTCCAGCGGGTTGCAGGCGATGATCGGCGAGGCCTCGGACAGGCCATAGCCTTCGACGATACGGCAGGCGGTGCGCTGTTCGAACAATTCGCGCACCTCCAACGGCAGCGGCGCGCCGCCGGAAACGCAGACCCGGATCGTCGAGAGATCCGGCAGATCCTTCGGATCGAGCCGGTTCACCGCCGAATACAGGGTGGGCACGCCGAAGAATTGCGTGGGCCTGGTGCGTCGGATCGTCTTGAGGAACTGCTTCATCTCGAACCGGGGCAGCAGCACCATCTCCGCCGCGGTATCGATCGAATAGTTCAGCACCGTCGTCAGCGCGAAGACGTGGAACAGCGGCAGGACGCCCAGCGTACGCTCCTGCTGCTCCGGCAGATGGCCGACATGCGCGATCATCTGCGCGCTGTTGGCCGCCAGATTGGCATGGCTCAGCCGCGCCCCCTTGGGTACGCCGGTGGTACCGCCCGTATATTGCAGGACAGCCAGATCGTCGGGCACAATTGCGACCGGATCCGGATCGACATCGTCGGCGACCAGCTCGGCAAACGACATATGCCGCGCATCGTCCGGCACGCGCGCATGATCCTTGCGCTTGAGGAGGCGGAACCCCCAGCGCAGCGGCCAGGGCATGACGTCCCCCATCGGGCAGACGACGATCTGATCGAGCCCGGTCTCTGCCGCCAGATGAAGCACCTTGTCATGCACCATCCGCAGATCGGGCACGATCATCACGGTCGTTCCCGAATCCAGGATCTGATGCCGCAATTCGCGCTCGACGTAGAGCGGGTTGAAATTCACCACGACCCCGCCGGCCCGCAGGATCGCGAAATAGCAGATCACGAAATAGGGCGTGTTGGGCAGGCATAGGCCGACCCGCGTGCCCGGCTTCACGCCGATGTCCTGCAGGCCGCGCGTCGCCCGGCGCACCAGATCGCCCAGCTCCGCATAGGACCAGCCCCGCCCGAGGAAATCGATCGCGGGCCAATCGCCATGTTCGGTGACCGCGCGATCGAGCAGATCCGTCAACAGCCGCGGCGCGATGGGCGGCATGCCCCCGGCGGGGTCAACCGCCGGGGATGACTGGACATCACCTTTCTGCACCGCGGCTGCCGGCATCAGAAGGTCAACCGCGCGCCCAACGCCAGAACCACGGCATGGGCATTGTCGAGCCGGCCATTGACCGCGATCGGCGTCTGCACGGCGGTACCGGCATAGGCCGCGGTCAACCGATCGATGCTCGCGCTCTTGAACTTGATGTAGGACGCCGCCGCATCCAGCGTCAGCCCGCGCGTCACCGCCACACTGGTGCCGGTCGAGAAGTTCCAGCGATCGCCGTCGGGTACGCGCGCATCGCGATTGCCGTCACGGGTCGGCGTCTCGTCGCGCTGGATACCTGCGCGCAAGGTCCAACCGGGGTTCACCGCATAATCGACGCCGCCCGCATAGCTCCACGTATTGCCATACAGTTCCGGGATGGCCGTGTTGAGCGGCGCGCCCAGCCGGATCGCGTCGAACTTGTTCCACCCGAAGCGCACGATCTGGCCGTTGAGGGTCAGCTTGTCCGTCGCCTTGAACCGGATGCTGCCAATCGCCTGCCAGGGCGTGCGGAACTCGGCGTCCGCATCCAGCTGGCGGTTCTGCCCGGCGAGCGGCCCCAGCAGCCCCTCGGTCGTGACCGAACCGCTCAGCTTGTGCTTGACGCTCGACTTATAGCTGAGACCGATCGCCACCGGGCCGGAGCGGAACTGGCCGCCGACGCTCCAGCCGAGGTCCCAGCCCTTTCCTTCCAGCGTCTGATGTCCGTCCGGCAGCGTCGCCGCCAGGTTGGGCAGGTAATTGCCGAGCGTCGCGTCCGCATGTTCGATATTGGCGGCGGCGCCGATGCTGAATTCGGGGGTGATCGCGAAGGCGATCGACGGTTGCAGGTCGATCGTGCGCAACTTGGTCTTATCGGCGGTATAGCGCGCCCAGCTGTCGGCCGCATAATTGGTGGTGAAGCTGAACGGCGAGGTGACCGCAAAGCCGACCGAAAGCCGTGGCGTCAGCGCATAGGCGATCGCGCCCGACGGTAGGACGCCGTTGTTGATCGGGTTTTTGGCCCTGGGATTACCGCCGACGCTAGCCGGCGCCTGCCCTGGGCGTACGATCGCTGTGCCGCGATCTTCGACGGTGCCGCGCGGCAGGATCGCGCTGACACCCAGGACAGCTTCGCCGCCGGTCATGCCGCCGATCGACGCCGGATTCCACCAGAGCGACGCGGCGCCCTGATCCGCACCCTCGCCGGAAAAGGCCCGTCCAGCGCCCCGTATCGATTGTTCCTGCAGGTAAAAGGCCGCGGCATGGGCCGACGAGCCGATCGCGGTGGCAAGCACGGACGCGCTTGCGGCCAGAACGATACGCTGTGAAATCTTGGTCATCCTACACTCCCGTGATTTTATGTCGTTGCGGCGCACCTAGCGGATGCGCGTCCAGGTTTGCGTCTTGCACAAGGGCCACATGATGCAGCCGCGGACCTTCAGCCGATCGGCATCCACCGGCGTCACGGTTGCCTTGTAGGTCCCGCCGTCCTCGCCATTGTAGATGGTACCGCCGGTCCATTCGCCGTCGCCGCGGGTGAAACCGCGCAGGATCATCAGGCCCATCAGCTTGCGGCCGCGCAGCGCTGCATCCTTATTCTTGCTGTCGAGCAGGTTCGGATCGGCCTTCAGCCCATCGGAGCCGACCAGCGCGCCGCAAATGGAGGGGCCGCATCGCTCAACCTGGACGATGCCGTTGCGGGTCTCGGTCCGCCAACGCCCGACGGCGGCGTCGGGACTTAACGCCACGGGCGCGAGCGCCGCGAGCATGAAAAAGCCAGCCATACCTCTCCTCATCTCTCTCCGCCGCTGCGCTTTTCCGCAGTCGGCCCGCCCCCAGTTGAAGCCGGGTGCGAATCACTTGTGGCTCAAAAATCGCTTGACGTATAGGGAAACTATCGCACCTTTAGAGGCAACACGGCACGCAACGGTAAAAAGACCGTCAAGTCCGTCCGGAGAGTGATAAATGCGCAACGTCGTCATTGCCGGTTACGCCCGGTCCCCCTTCCATCTTGCGACCAAAGGCGATCTGGCCCGCGTTCGCCCCGACGATCTTGCCGCGCAGGTCATTCGCGGCCTGATCGAGCGGACCAAGGTCGACGCCGCGGATATTGAGGACATCATCCTCGGCTGCGCGTTCCCGGAAGGCGAGCAGGGCCTGAACGTCGCGCGGCTGATCGGCCTGCTGGCGGATCTGCCGCTCTCAGTCGGCGGCATGACCGTCAACCGCTTCTGCGGATCGTCGATGAGCGCGATCCATATCGCCATGGGGCAGATCCAGATCGGCGCGGGCGAGGTCTTCGTCTGCGCGGGCGTCGAATCGATGAGCCGCGTGCCGATGATGGGTTACAATCCGCTGCCCAACCCCAGCCTCGCCGCCAAGAGCAGCGCCTATATGGGCATGGGCGACACGGCGGAGAATGTCGCGACGCGCTATCAGCTGACGCGTGGCGAGCAGGAAGCGTTCGCGGTCGAGAGCCAGCAGAAGGCCGCCCAGGCGCGGCAGGGCGGGAAGCTCACCGACGAGATCGTGCCAATCCAGACCAAGACCGGCACCGTCAGCGAAGACGGCACCCTGCGGCCCGAGACCAGCGCAGAGGGCCTGGCCGGCCTCAAGCCGGCCTTCGATGCCAATGGTTCGGTGACCGCCGGCACCTCCTCCCCGCTGACCGATGGTGCCAGCGCGGTTCTGGTGACGAGCGAGGATTATGCCCGTGCGCACGGCCTGGAAATCCTCGCGCGGATCAAATCGGTCGGCATTGCCGGCTGTGCACCGGAAATCATGGGCATTGGGCCCGTCGGCGCCTCCACCAAAGCGCTGGAGCGCGCCGGCATCTCGGTCGGCGACCTGGATGTCGTCGAGCTCAATGAGGCTTTTGCCAGCCAGGCGCTCGCCTGCATGCGTGATCTCGGGCTCAAGCCGGAAACGGTGAATATCGATGGCGGCGCGATCGCGATCGGCCATCCTCTCGGTGCCACCGGGGCCCGTATCGTCGGCAAGGCCGCTGCCCTGCTCAAGCGCGACGGCGGCCATTATGCGCTGGCGACACAATGTATCGGCGGCGGCCAGGGCATCGCCACCGTGCTGGAGGCAGCCGAGTGAGCGACTCCATCCAGAAGGTCTGCGTGATCGGCGCCGGCGTCATGGGCGCGGGCATCGCCGCCCAGGTCGCCAATGCCGGCGTGCCCGTGCTGCTGCTCGACATCGTACCCAAAGGCGATGCGAGCCCTGCCAACCGCAATGCGGTGGCGGAGGGCGCGATCGCGAAGATGCTCAAGACCGATCCCGCGCCCATCATGTCGCCGCGCGCGGCCAAGCTGATCGAAGCCGGCAATATCGAGGACGATCTTGCCAAGGTCGCGACATGCGACTGGATCATCGAGGCGGTGGTCGAGCGGCTCGACATCAAGCATGATCTCTATGCCAAGCTGGAGGCGGTGCGGCGCCCCGGCACCGCCATCTCCTCCAACACGTCCACCATCCCGCTCGATGCCTTGGTCGCGGGGCGGACGGACGCGTTCAAGCGCGACTTCCTGATCACCCACTTCTTCAACCCGCCGCGCTACATGCGGTTGCTGGAGATCGTGACCGGCGGCGCGACCGATCCGGCCATCGCGACCCGGGTCGAGGCATTTGCCGATCGATCGCTGGGCAAGACCATCGTCCATGCCAAGGATACGCCCGGCTTCATCGCCAATCGCATCGGCACCTATTGGATCCAGCTCGGCCTTAACGCCGCCTTCGATCTTGGCCTGACCGTCGAGGAAGCCGACGCGATCGGTGGCCGGCCGATGGGCGTGCCCAAGACCGGCATCTTCGGACTGGTCGATCTGGTCGGCATCGATTTGATGCCGCACCTCCAGAAAAGCCTGACGGAGACTCTGCCGAAGGACGATCCCTATCAGGCGATCGCCCGCAGCCATCCGCTGATCGAGACAATGATCGCCGACGGCTATACCGGCCGCAAGGGCAAGGGTGGCTTCTATCGCGTCAATCGCGAGGCGGGGAAGCGCAAGGAGACGATCGATCTCGTCACCGGCGCATATCGCCTGCCGATCAAGGCCGGCGGCCTGCCCGCCAGTGCCGCCAAGGGTGACCTCAACGCGCTGATCGGCCTCACGGGCAAGATGGGCGATTATGCCTGGGCGGTGCTGGGCGGCACGCTCGCTTATGCCGCCGGCCTCGTTCCGGCGGCAGCCGACAGCATCGTCGCGGTCGATGACGCGATGAAGCTCGGCTATAATTGGAAGTTCGGGCCGTTCGAACTCATCGACAAGATCGGCGCGGCGAAGCTTGCCGCACGTCTCGATGCCGAGGGCAAGCCGGTGCCCGATTTGCTCAGGCTGGCCGGCGATCGCGCCTTCTATCGCGTCGAGAGCGGCAAACGCCAATATCTTGGAATCGATGGCGAATATCATGACATCGTCCGACCCGAAGGCGTGCTGCGGCTGGAGGATATCAAGCTTGCATCGCAGCCGCTGCTGAAGAACAGCTCGGCCGCTTTGTGGGATGTTGGGGACGGCGTCGCCTGCCTTGAGTTCACCGGCAAGATGAACGCGCTCGACGGCGAGGTCATGAAGCTGATCGGCCAGGCGATCCCGCTCGTCCAGAAAAGCTTCAAGGCGTTGGTCGTCTATAATGACGGCAGCAACTTCTCGGCCGGCGCCAATCTCGGCCTCGCTCTGTTCGCACTGAATATCGCGGCCTGGGGCGAGGTCGACAAGCTCGTCGCCGGCGGCCAGAAAGCCTATAAGGCGCTGAAATATGCCCCCTTCCCTGTCGTCGGCGCGCCCGCCGGCATGGCCTTGGGCGGCGGTTGCGAGATCCTGCTCCACTGCGACGCGATCCAGGCGCATGCCGAACTCTATATGGGTCTGGTCGAATGCGGCGTCGGCCTGATCCCGGGCTGGGGTGGCTGCGGCGAAATGCTCCAGCGCTGGCGCGATGCACCGGCGATGCCCAAGGGTCCGATGCCCGCCGTCGCCAAGGTGTTCGAGACGGTCAGCACCGCGACCGTCTCCAAATCGGCGGCGCAGGCCAAGGAGCTCCTGTTCCTGCGCCCCGACGACGCCATCACCATGAACCGCGACCGGTTGTTGAGCGACGCCAAGGCCAGGGCGCTGGCGCTGGTGGCAGGCTATCAGCCGCCTGCCCCGCCCGAATTCAAACTGCCGGGTGAAAGCGGGCATGTCGGTCTCAACATGGCGGCCGAAGGCTTTCGCAAGCGCGGGCTCGCGACCGATTACGATATGGTCGTGTCCGATGCGCTGGCGGGCGTCCTAACCGGCGGCAAGGCCGATCTGGTCGATACGGTCACGGAGGCGGATCTGCTGAAACTGGAGCGCGAGGCGTTCGCTCTGCGGGTACGCGATGTCCGCACGATTGCGCGGGTCGAGCATATGCTGGAAACCGGAAAGCCATTGCGGAACTGACATGCCTTGGCACGTCACCCTGAACTTGTTTCAGGGTCCATCGTGCCACAGGCGCGGCAGTGCGGATTGATAGATGGATGCTGAAACAAGTTCAGCATGACGATGGATTGGTAAGAGGCCCTAAACATGCAGGTCTATGAAGCCCCCTTGCGCGATATGAAATTCGTGCTGCACGAGCTCCACCAGGACGACGGTTTCGGCGGCCTCGCCGCGCTCGACGAATTCACGCCCGATCTCGTCGATGCCATCCTCGAAGAGGCCGCGCGCCTGGCGCGCGATGTCCTGCTGCCGCTCAACCGCAACGGCGATGAGGAAGGCTGCGTGCTGGAAAATGGGGTCGTCCGCACGCCTAAGGGCTTCAAGGAAGCCTATGACCAGTTCCGCGACGGCGGTTGGTGCGGTCTCGTCTCCGACCCTAAGTGGGGCGGCCAGGGTCTGCCCGAGGCGGTCAACAAGCTGACCGAGGAGATGATCAGCGCCACCAACCTGTCGTTCGGCCTCTATCCGGGCCTGACCCACGGCGCCACGACCGCGATCGAGGGCTACGCCCCGGAAGAGCTGCAGCAGCGCTATATTCCCAAGCTGGTCGAGGGTATCTGGTCAGGAACGATGTGCCTGACGGAGGCGCATTGCGGCACCGATCTCGGCCTGTTGCGCACCCGGGCGGTGCCGCAGCCGGATGGCAGCTACAAGGTCACCGGCTCGAAAATCTTCATCTCGGCCGGCGAGCATGACCTGACCGAGAATATCATCCACCTCGTCCTAGCCCGCCTGCCGGACGCACCGGCCGGCGTGAAGGGCATCAGCCTGTTCCTGATACCCAAATATCTGCCCAAGGAGGACGGCAGTGTCGGCCCCTCCAACGGCGTTTCCTGCGGTGCGATCGAGCATAAGATGGGGCTTAAGGCCTCCGCCACCTGCCAGATGAACTTTGACGAAGCGACGGGATGGATCGTCGGCCGGCCCAACAAGGGCATGGAAGCGATGTTCACGATGATGAACACCGAACGCGTGTCCGTGGGCGTGCAGGGCCTCGGCGTCGGCGAAGCCGCCTATCAGGCCGCCGTCTATTACGCCAAGGATCGCGTTCAGGGCCGCGCCTTGTCGGGGGCAAAGCATCCGGAAAAGGCCGCCGATCCGATCATCGTGCACCCCGACGTACGCCGCATGCTGATGACGATGCGCGCCTATAACGAAGGCTGCCGGGCCGTCTGCGGCTGGGTCAGCCGCGCGCTCGATGCGGAGAAGCATTCGACCGATCCCGAAGTGAAGCAACGCGCCACCGATTTCGTCGCGCTGATGACGCCGGTGGTGAAGGCCTTGTTCACCGATCTGGGCTTCGAATCCGCCAATCTGGCGGTGCAGGTCTATGGTGGGCATGGCTACATTCGCGAAAGCGGCGTCGAGCAATATGTTCGCGATGCCCGTATCGCGATGATCTACGAGGGCACCAACGGCATTCAGGCGCTCGATCTGGTCGGGCGCAAGCTGGGTGCGCATATGGGCCGCTATCTGCGATCCTTCTTCCATCCCGTGTCCACCTTCCTGGAAGACAATGCCGAGGACGAGGCGCTGGCGGGGATCATGCCCGGCCTCGCGCAGGCCTTCGGGGCGCTCCAGCTCTCGACCGGCACGATCGCGCAGAAGGGCCTGAAGGATCCGGAGGAAGCCGGTGCGGCGGCCAATGATTATCTGCGTCTGCTCGGGCTGGTGGCGATGGGCTACACGTTCGCCCGCGCGATGAAGATCGCCCAGGCCAAGGTGGCGGCCGGCGATGGCGAAGCCGATTTCTACAAGGCCAAGATCGCAACCGCGACCTTCTTCTTCGATCGCATCCTGCCCCAGGCAACTGCCTGCTTCCTGGCGATCAAGGCCGGCAAGGCTTCGATGATGGCGCTGCCCGAAGACGCGTTTTAAAGCGATGAAACTTGTCCAACCTCCGTTCGTGCTGAGCGAAGTCGAAGCACGTCGCGCTGCGCCCTTCGACTTCGCTCAGGGCGAACGGAGGACCGGATTGAGAAGGCGCATCTTGAGCGTCGGTAATAGGCGATGACCATCCCCGCATCGCTCGCCGGACGCCTCGCCATCCCGGCGATCGTGGCACCGATGTTCCTGATCTCAGGCCCCGATCTGGTGGTGGAATGCTGCCGCGCCGGTCTGCTCGGCACCTTCCCCGCGCTCAACCAGCGCACGACCGAGGGCTTCATCGCCTGGCTCGACGCGATCGAGGCGCGCCTGGACGCGGCCAGCGCACCTTATGGCGTCAACCTGATCGTCCATCGCACCAACAGCCGCCTGCAACAGGATCTGGCAGTGGTGGTGGAACGCAAGGTGCCGGTGGTCATCACCTCCCTCGGTGCGGTGAAGGATGTGGTCGATGCGGTCCACAGCTATGGCGGGCTCGTCTTTCACGACGTGATCAGCGCGCGCCATGGCGAGAAGGCGGTGAAGGCCGGCGTCGATGGGCTGATCGCGGTCGCGGCCGGTGCCGGCGGCCATGCCGGTACGATCAATCCGTTCGCGCTGCTGGATGAGATCAGGAGCTTTTTCGACGGCGCGCTGGTACTCAGCGGGTCGCTCAGCCGCGGTCGCCATGTCGCCGCGGCCGAACTGATGGGCGCGGATTACGGCTATTTCGGCAGCCTCTTCATCGCCGCGGCGGAAAGCATGGCCTCGCCCGAGCAGAAGGCGATGATGATCGACGCGCGTTCGGCCGATATCATCCATACCGACAAGGTCACTGGCATCGCCGCCAATTTCATGAAGGCGAGCCTTGCCGCCAACGGCCTGCTCGACGCCCCCGGCCATGTCGGCGCGCTCGACCTGGAAGGCGAGGCGCGGGCCTGGAAGACGATCTGGTCCGCCGGCCACGGTGTCGGCGCGGTCCGCGACGTGCGGCCCGCGCGCGCGATCTGCGACGCGCTGATCGCCGATTATCGGGAAGTGACGGTGTAATGCAGCCTGCATCACCCCGCTCGTCCCGAGTAGCCATCGAGCTTGTCGAGATGGCATATCGAGGGAATATGTCTCGATACGGGTTCTCGACAGGCTCGAACCCTACTCGACACGAACGGGTAGGATGTCGATGACCGACGCCCAATCCCCAGTCACCGCCCTTACCACCCTGCTCGACGTCGAAACGCGCGACACCGATCTCTTTCGCGGATCGCGCTATCCCGCCGGCAAGGGTCGCGTGTTCGGCGGCCAGGTGATCGGGCAGGCGCTGATGGCCGCGACGCGCGCGGTGCAGGCGGATCAGCGTGCCCATTCACTCCATGCCTATTTCATGCGCCCGGGCGACGAAGCCGTCCCGATCGATTACCGCGTGGTGCGCGATTATGATGGCAGCAGCTTCAGCACGCGCCGCATCGTGGCCACGCAGAACGACACGCCGATCCTGACCATGACTGCCTCCTTCCAGCGCGTCGAAGCAGGTTTGGCGCATGGGGTGCCGCTGCCCGACGTGCCGCCGCCCGAAACGCTGGCCGTCGGCGACAAGAATGGTGGAGGATCGCCGATCATGGCGCATTTCCTCAAGCGGTTCGCAGCCTTTGAATTCCGCCCCGTCCCGCCGTTCGGCGACCCCGCGCCCCCGTCCCAGCCGGGGCTCAGCCATTTATGGTTTCGCCTTGCCGCACCCGCGCCGTCGGATCCCGCGCTGTGCAGTGCCATGCTCGCCTATCTCAGCGATTTCGGCCTGCTGACGACCGCGGTCCTGCCGCACGGAATCCCCCTGTTCAGCGGCCGCGTACAGGCCGCCAGTCTGGATCACGCGCTATGGCTCCATGACGTACCCGCGCTCGACCAATGGCATGTGTTCACGATGGAAAGCCCATGGGCGGGCGGCGGCCGCGGCCTGACCCGGGGCACCTTCCATGCGATCGACGGCCACCACGTCGCCAGCGTGGCCCAGGAAGGGCTGATCCGACCGGTCACGCCGCGCGTCTGATTCCTTAGAAAGATCGGCGAACCCGAAAGGACAGGGCCGGCCCAAGGCTGAGCCGGCGGTCGTCGCGATAGGTGGGCCGCCCCGCGCCGCGCAGCCCGTCATAGGCATCGATGACGCGTCGATAGCGTCGGCTCAGCAGGTCGCTTGCCTCGACGCGGAAGGACAGGTTGGCGGTGGGATTATAATCCGCGAACAGCTTCAACAAGCTACTGGCACGATTGCGATCCTCTTCGTTGAACAGGAAGGTCCGGGTCGACCAGCCGGCATCCAGGCTGACGCCCCAGGCCGCCTTCATGACCGGCAGATCCTGACGGAAGTCGACGGTGAACTCATACGGCTTCTGGTTGGAAATCTGGCGCAGCGTGTCGGTTGTCGGATCGGTCACCCGCGCCCGGCGCAACCTGCCGTGCAGCTTCAATTCGGCGTTGCGCACCCCGATCGCCTTGAGCGGGATGGTCGCGTCCGCAATGATATCGTCCTCGCGCCCTTTGCCGATATTGCCGGGCGCATCGAAGATCGCCGCGCTGTCGGCGGAAACGATCGGGACCCGATCGATCGCATCGCGCAGCCAGCTGTGGCGGTAGGTCAGCACCAGCGCGGCACCTCCGTTGCGCCATTCGTAACTGGCTTCGGCGACCCAGGCATTATTCGGACGGATGCCCGCATTTCCCGAAGAGACCAGGCCCTTGTCCAGCGTCGCGGCGGCCACGAAATTGGCAAAATCCAGCTGCCCCACCTCGCGCTCGATCCGAACGCGCACCTGCTGCCGCCGTGTCGGCGACAGACGCAGGCGCAGGCGCGGTTTTGGATAACGATAGGAACGTTGCTGCACGCCATCGGCGCGCGCGCGGATGCGCGACACTTCCAGACGGCCGCCCGCCTCGATCTGCATCTTGCCGTTTGGCACCCAGATTGCCTCGGCCCCGATCTCGCCGCGCGTCTCGGTCACGCGCGCCTCGGCGTCGGGCAAGGGCAGCGGCATATCGTTGAACGCCAGCGCACTGTGCGTGTTCAAGACATTATAGGCACCTTCCGCGCTGACGGTCGCAGAAAGGCGCTCGCTCGCTTTATAGCGCAACTGGGTCCGCATAAGCGCTTCGCCGGTGCGATCGCGTTCCGCAAAGGCGATCGCGACACCGGGTGCAGCCGACAAGGAGGCGTAGCTCTTACGCCCCATCCGCAGCAGCATGGTCGTCTCGCTCTCCACGCCAGGGCCGAAGCCGCGGCTGAAATGCGCACCGACCTCGCCCCCCGCCTGCCCGCCCCCCAGGCCGCCGAGATTTTCGTCGAGCCGCGTTAGCACCAGTGCCGGGCCGAATGCGCGGTCGATTTGATGATCGCGATAATCGGTCCAGGTGGCCGTGCCGTTCAGGCGCAATTGCCCATGCCACAGCGGCACCTCCGCCGCGCCTTGCGCATAGCCGGTGGTCCCACCCGCCGCGGCCGCAACATCGGCGCGTTCGATCACGCGCCCGGTGCGGTCGTACCGCACGCGCCGGCCGTCGCCCTTGTTGAGCTCGACATAGCGCGACAGCGATGCGCTCATCGACAGGCTGCGCCCCGATCCGAAACTATGCGATCGCTCTATCGTCACGCCCGGGGCAATCCTTCCGTCGGCATAGATGGCATTCGATGCGGTGATGGCTGCCGAGGAGGATGCCGCAGCCCGCCGGACGACGTTGGCGATCAACGGCTGCCCGAGCATGTCCACGCCGGGCGCCGTGCCGCGGATCAGTTCGATCCGCTCGACCTGGGACGCGGGTATGCGATCGAGCAATTGATCGAGCGTGAAATTCTTGTCGGCCGCGCGCTTGCCGTCGATCACGACGTTCCCGGCCGCTTCCGCCATCCCGCGCAGGGTCGCGTCCCCGGGCTGGAAGGTGAAACCGGGCACGCGCTTCACCATGTCGAGCGCGCTATTGGGCCGGAATAAGGCGAAGTAGCGCGCGGGGAAACTCAGGGTCGCCGCATCCGCCGCCGCGGCGGACGTAAGCGGCACCTGCATCATGGCAAAAGCGCCCACCGTCCATATCATCGTCCTCATTGCAGGCTCCGACCGTTCAAGACGATCCGGCGCTAGCGAGCGAGGCTTGGCAGCGTCCCGAAGGCCGCCCGATGTTTTCCTGATGTTGGCCTAAGGGCGCTTGTGCGCGGGCTGCTCGATCGCCGCGAGCCGATGGAACGCCGCGGCCGCATATTGCTGTTGCTCGCCGCCCAGGCACCAGGCCGACGTCATCGTCGTGGCGAAACGACCCCAGTCGAGGCCGGGCCATTCCAGCTTGGTTTCCCGCGAAACCCGCAGGGCGTCAGCGTCACGCCCCTGTTGCGCCAGTGCCGCCGCCAGCGTCACCCCCGACCAGGTCATCCGCACGATCGCGCGCGAACCGCCCGCGGCTTTTGCCGCCGCCGCAGTGTCGCCGCGCGCAAGGTGGAGATCGGCCAGATGCGACAGCAGCACCCACCGCACGGGATTGTCCGGAGCGAGTGTCGCAAGCGCCGCGTCCAGCCGCGCAACGGCAGACCCGCTACCAACGGTGCATTGGCTTTGCACGAACGGCAGATCGTACCGCGCCACCGGATGATCCGGCTGGATCGCGATCACATGCTGCAAGGCGGCGTTGGCGCCTGCGCGGTCGCCGATCAGCCGATAATAGGTCGCAAGCTCATACAGCACGCCCACATCATAAGGTGCGATGGCCTTGGCCAATTCGGCATGGCCGGCAGCCTCGCGCCGCAATGAGGCCGTATCCGCACCCGGCGTGAACAAGGCGCGATAGGCAAGCGCGCTCGCCAGCGACGCATGGGCGGGTGCATAATTGGGGTCGAGCGCCAGAGCGCGCCGTTGCGGCCACAGCGAATCCGCACCATGCGGACGCAGGAAGACTTCGTCGCTCCCGGGAACCCATGTCGCCAGCAGCGTCAGTTGCCACGGCTTGAGCGATTCCAGCGGGAGGCGTCGGATCGCCGTCTTGGCCGCAACCAGCAGGCGGTTATTGATTTCGGCCGACATCGCGCCGACCAGTTCGTCCTGCCCGGCCCGTCCCAGCGGGGCGGGACGGTCGTAAATGCCGGCCCACACATTCTCGCCGCCTTGTCCCAATATCTCGACGGTGACCCGGATGGAGCCGCTGACCCGCTGCACCGTTCCGCGGAGTCGATAGCTGAAATCGCGCGGCGTCGACGCTGGATTGCCTTTGGCGACATGCAACAGGCTGGCGCGCGACAGGGCGACGGCCACCTGATCCGATATCGTGCGCGCGCCCACGCGCTGGTCGGCGCTCAGCGGATCGAACGGGACGACGGTCACCGCGATGCCGTCCGGCACCGGATCGGCCGACCCAGACTCGCGGAGGAGGTACACCCCGACCAGCAACGTCAGGGCCAATGCAGCGACCGCCACAGCTATCCACGACCGTTTCCACCGGCGACGCGCGACCGGAGCGCTTGGCTCGGGCTCGACCGACACCGGTGCGATCAGGCGGTAACCGCGCTTGGATATGGTCTCGATGAAACGGGCAGGCGCGGGCGTATCCCCAAAGACTTTCCGAAGCTGCGAAATTGCCCGCGTCAGGCTTTCGTCGGCCCCATAAGCGTGGCCCCAGACCGCATCGATGATCCCTTCACGCGCCATGACCTCGCCCGGATGCGCGGCGAGCAGGCACAGGACATCCATGATCTTCGGTTCGAGCGGGGTTTCGCCTGCCGCGGACTGGACGACATTGCGGCGGGGATCGATCCGAAAATCGCCGATCGTGAAGCGCGCTGCGGGGCTCACGCCGGAAACGGCGTGCGAGCGCAGACGATTGTCGCGATGCCGCTGGCCCCCATGCTGCCCCCTCCGTCAAACCCCGCGGTCGATATGACCATGTTGGGCCCGCAATGGGAAGCGTTCGTGCGCGCCCGGCTATTTCGCGGTGGGCAGCCGCAACCGGACGAGCAGGCCGCCCAGATCCTCGCTCTCCTCCAGCGCCACCGTACCGCCGTAAATCTCGGCGACGTCACGCACGATCGCAAGGCCGAGGCCCGTGCCAGGCTTGCCCGTGTCGAGACGCGCGCCGCGCTCGAAAATGGCATCGCGCTGCGCCTCGGGAATGCCCGGCCCGTCATCCTCGATCAGCAACTCGGCGAAGTCCGGTCCGCGTTCGACGGTGACGAACACCCGACCGCCCCCATATTTCGCGGCATTTTCGATGAGATTTCCGAGCAGTTCGTCCAGATCCTGCCGCTCCACGTGAACCCGCGTCGTCCGATCGCCGGCGATGTCGACCGTGACGTGCGGGTAGAGCCGGCTGACCGCGCGCTCGACCGAATCGAGGCTCGGCCATAGCGGCGCGACGCTCTGCCCAGCCGCGCGCCGTCCGACGGCACGGGCGCGGGCAAGGTGGTGATCCACCTGGCGGCGCATCGTCGTCGCCTCCCGGATCACCGCCCGGCACAGGTCCGGACTGTTGGCGCTCGCCTCGTTCATGATCACGGTCAGCGGCGTCTTCAGCGCATGGGCCAGATTGCCGGCATGGGTGCGCGCCTCTTCCGCCTGCTTCTCATTATGCGCCAGCAGATCGTTCAATTCCTGTACCATCGGCGCGATTTCAATCGGCAGGCGGGAATCGATGCGCGCCGCGCGCCCGGCCCTGACCGCCGCGATCTGACGCCGCACCTTGCGCAGCGGCCACAGGCCGAACGTCGCTTGCAACGTGGACATGATGATCAGGCCCAGGCCGAGAATGGCGAAGGACCTGACGAGCGTCTTGCGCAGGATGGCGATCTGGGCATCCAGTCCGCCACGATCCTGCGCGACCTGAAAGCGCCAGGTGACCGGCGAGCCCGGCAGCCGCACGTCCCGCTCCATCACGCGGAGCGATTCGTCCTTCCCGAACTCGTCGCTGTCATAAATGTGGTTGCTCTCGTCACGATGGGCGATGGCGACTTGCAAGCGCCGATCCCACAAGGATCGCGATCCGAAGGGTTCGTGCCCCGTTGCCGACACCTGCCAATAAAGCCCGGAATTCGGTTCCAGAAAGCGCTGGTCGCCGAGCGGGCGGATGAAGCGGATTTCACCATCCTCATCCAGTTCGGCCGATGCGATCATCGCCGAAAGCACATATTGCAGCTGCGAATCGAAGTTCCGCGTGACCGCATTGTCGAGCACGCGATCCAGCGCCAGGCCGCCGCCTGCCAGCAGCAGGCCGATCCACAACGCCGCAATGCCCAGCATGCGCCGCGTCAGCGATCCGGTCGTCTGCGCCGTGGTGCGTGGGGGCTCGCCCGCTACTCCGCCAATCCGCAAGGGCATGCCGAAGATGATGCGGGTCCAGTTTACGGGAAACTCGGTCCATCGCACGAGGGCCGGCTTGATGCCGGCAAGGCGCATGTCAGGCCGGCTCTTCGAGGCTGTACCCCAAGCCGCGGATCGTGGTGATCACATCGGGGCCCAGCTTCTTACGAATTCTCGTAACGAACACTTCGATCGTATTGGAATCACGATCGAAATCCTGATCGTAGATATGCTCGATCAGCTCGGTGCGGCTGACCACCTTGCCCTTGTGGTGCATCAGGTAGCTGAGCAATTTATATTCCTGGGCGGTCAGCTTGACCGGGTCGCCATCCTTGGTGACCTTGCCGGAACGCGTGTCCAGGCGGATATCGCCGGCCAGCAATTCGGACGAGCTGTTGCCCGACGCGCGCCGGATCAGCGCCCGCAGCCGGGCAATCAGTTCCTCGGTCTGGAACGGCTTGGCGAGATAATCGTCCGCGCCCGCGTCGAGCCCGGCCACCTTGTCCGACCAGCTGTCCCGCGCGGTCAGCACCAGTACCGGCATGTCCTTGCCTTCCTTGCGCCAACGATCGAGCACGGTCAGCCCGTCAATCTCCGGCAAGCCGAGGTCGAGGACAACAGCGTCGTAATTTTCGGTCGAGCCCAGATAATGGCCGTCTTCACCGTCGGTAGCGAGGTCGATGGCATAGCCTGCCCCCTCCAGGGTCGCCCGCAGCTGGCGTCCCAGATTGGGCTCGTCCTCAACAATCAGCACGCGCATTCGATTCTCCATGGACGGTCACGGTCAGCGACATAACCGCTCCGTAACGAATAAGTCGCGAATTGGCGCCGCTCAATCGCCGGAGCGACCGACAATCTGTCCATTATGGCCGTCGACATCGACATAGATCACCGATCGACCCCGCATGAACTTCAGCCGGTAAACGCCTGAACTGGGGTCGAAATCGGGACCCAGATAATCGCATCCCGGCATGCGGGGGACGATGCGGCTTTCGATTTCGTGAAGCGGCATGATCTGGCCGGCCTTGCGCGCGGCAAAGGCCTGATCCTGATCGCGGACTCGTCGCGCGCCGTCGGCGGGAAGGAATGCGATGCCGGCGATACTGGCCACGATAACGATCTTCATCAGCATGGAATGTTGCATGGGCGCCATCGCTTGAATAGGCAGTGAATGTCGCGAGCGTTCAGATCGTTCCGATCGCGCTCCCCTCTTCCTCAGATTTGGTCCATGGCAGCACCTGTCCTCGCTTATGAAGATCTCGGCCTCGTTCAGGGCGCGGGTTGGCTGTTCCGCCATATCGATCTGCATCTGCAGCCGCGCGATCGGCTGGCGCTGATCGGCCGCAACGGCGCGGGCAAGACCACCCTGCTCCGCCTGCTTGCCGGCGCGATCGATCCCGACGAAGGGCGCCGCACGATCGTGCCGGGCACCAAGGTGGTGCTGCTGGAACAGGACCCGCAAGTGGCGGGCCATCCGACCTTGCGCGACTGGGCGCTGCACGGCACCGACGCGCCCGAACCTTATGCGGTCGAGGCGATCGCCGATCAGCTCGGGATCGATCTCACCCGCGAAGCCGCGACTGCATCCGGCGGCGAGCGGCGGCGTGCGGCGATTGCGCGCGCGCTGGCACAGGATCCCGACGTCCTGTTCCTCGACGAGCCGACCAACCATCTGGATCTGGCCGCGATCGACTGGCTGGAGGAATGGCTGAGCCGCTTTCGCGGCGCCTTCGTCGTCATCAGCCACGATCGCACCTTCCTGACCCGGCTGACGCGCAGCACCCTGTGGCTCGACCGCGGTTCGATGCGCCGCGCCGAGATCGGCTTCGGCGGCTTCGAGGCCTGGACCGAGCAGGTGTATGAGGAAGAGGCGCGCAACGCCCAGCGGCTGGAAGCGAAGCTCAAGATCGAGGAGCATTGGCTGCTGCGCGGCGTCACCGCCCGGCGTGCCCGCAACGAAGGTCGCAAGGCCAAGCTGATGGAGATGCGCGCCCAACGCGCCTCCATGATCGCCCCGCAAGGCGCCGCCAAGCTCGTCACCGCCAGCAACGACACGCGCACCAAGGTCGTCATCGACGCCGAGCACGTCACCAAGCGCTTCGGCGACCGCGACATCATTCGCGACTTCAGCTTCCGCGTGACGCGCGGCGACCGCATCGGCGTGGTCGGCTCGAACGGCGCCGGCAAGACGACATTGCTCAAATTGCTGACCGGGGAGATCCAACCCGACGAGGGGAAGGTCAAGCTCGCCAAAACGCTCGACGGCGTGATCATCGATCAGCAGCGCAAGCTGATGGAGCCCGACAAGCGCGTGCGCGATATCCTCGCCGACGGCGGCGACTGGATCGACGTGCTCGGCGTGCGCAAGCATATTGCCGGCTATCTCAAGGAGTTCCTGTTCGATCCTAACATGGTGGATGCACGGGTCGGTACGCTCTCCGGCGGCGAGCGCTCGCGCCTGCTCCTGGCCCGCGAATTCGCCCGCCCCTCAAATCTGCTGGTGCTGGACGAGCCCACCAACGATCTCGATCTGGAAACGCTGGACCTGCTGCAGGAGGTCATCTCGGACTATGACGGGACCGTCCTGATCGTCAGCCACGACCGCGATTTTCTGGATCGCACGGTGACCGTCACACTGGGCCTCGATGGCTCGGGCAATGTCGACATCGTCGCCGGTGGCTATGCGGATTGGGTCAAGCAGCGCGGGCCGCGACCGGAACTTCGGGGCGGGTCCGCCGCCGCAAAGTCCGTCACACCGCCGCCGGCCGCCCCCAAGCCCCGGGCCAAGCTGACCTATAAGGATCAGCGCGATCTGGAGCTGCTGCCCAAACAGATCGAAACCTACGAGGCCGCGATTGCGCGGGACGAGGCGGCCCTGGCCGATCCGGATCTGTATGCGCGCGATCCCAAGCGGTTCGACACGCTGATGAAAGCGATCGACAAAGCGCGGGCGGATCGGGATGCCGCCGAGCTGCGGTGGCTGGAACTTGCGGAGATGGCGGAAAATCTGGCGGGCTGACGGCAAACTTGAAAGCCGCCCGCCCCGCGTCCATCTGCGCGGGAGCCAATTGCGGAGACCCTGATCCTGCCATGACCACCGAGACCGCCCCGGAAACCCGCTCGTTCGAAGCCGATGTCGCCAAACTGCTGCATCTCATGGTCCACTCGGTCTATTCCGATAAGGACGTCTTCCTTCGCGAGCTGATCTCCAACGCCGCGGATGCCTGCGAAAAGCTGCGCTATGAAGGGTTGAGCAATCCCGCGTTGCTGGGGGAGGATGGCCAACCGCGCATCGCCGTGACGCTCGATGCCGACAATCGCCAGCTCATCATCGACGACAACGGCATTGGCATGAGCGAGGCCGAAATGGCCGAGGCGCTGGGCACGATCGCGCGGTCGGGTACGAAGGCGTTCATGGAAAAGATCGCCGGCGCGAAGGAGGCCGAGGGCAGTCAGCTCATCGGCCAGTTTGGCGTCGGCTTCTATTCCGCCTTCATGGTGGCGGACCATGTGGACGTGACGTCCCGTCGCGCGGGTGCCGATAGCGCCGCAACCTGGTCGTCCGACGGCCTCGGCACCTATACGATCGCCCCGGCCGATCTGGCGGATGCACCGGCCCGCGGCACGCGCGTCCGGCTGCATCTGAAGGAAGAGGCCACCGCCTATACGCAACGCGCCATGGTCGAGCGCACGATCAAGGCGCAATCCGGGCATGTCCCAGTTCCGATCTTCCTGAAGGAAACGCCTGACGCCGAGCCGAGCCAGATCGCCGATGGCGCGGCCTTGTGGACGAAGCCGAAGGCGGATGTGACCGCCGAGGAATATCAGGATTTCTATCGCGGCGTTGCCGGACAGTTCGACGATCCCGCTTTCACGCTCCACTATCGCGCCGAAGGCCTCCACGAATATACCGTACTCGCCTTCGTGCCCGAAACGCGCCCCTTCGACCTGTTCGATCCGGATCGCGCGGGCCGGATGAAGCTTTACGTACGTCGCGTCTTCATCACCGACGAGGCGCAACTTCTGCCGCGTTATATGCGCTTCGTGCGCGGGCTGGTCGATTCGAACGATCTGCCGCTCAACGTCTCGCGCGAGATGATCCAGGAGAGTCCGGTGCTCGCCGCCATCCAGAAGGGCGTGGCGAACCGCATTCTCTCCGAGCTCGACAAGCTCTCCTCCAGCGATACCGATCGCTACCTGAAGATCTGGGATAATTTCGGCGCGGTCCTGAAGGAGGGATTGTACGAGGATTTCACGCGCCGGGACGCGCTCCTCGGCCTCGCCCGCTTCAAGACCACGACGTCAGCCGGGAATTGGCGCTCGCTCAAGGACTATGTCGCCTCGCTCCGCGACAACCAGACCGCGATTTATTATGCGACCGGCCCCGATTTGGATCGCCTCGCTTCCTCACCCCAGCTCGAAGGCTTCCGCGCGCGTGGTATCGAGGTGCTGCTGCTGACCGATCAGGTCGACAGCTTCTGGGTCACCGGCGGGGTGGATTATGACGGCAAGCCGTTCAAGTCGGTCACACAGGGCCTGTCGGATCTCAGCCTCGTGCCCCTGCTCGAAGGCGAGGAGTCCGCGCCGGCCGCATCCGACGCGGTCAATGGCTTCGTGGAATTCGTCAAGGCCACGCTTGGCGATGCGGTGTCGGACGTGCGCACATCCGAACGGTTGACCGAAAGCGCGGTCTGTCTTGTGGCGCCGGATCATGGCATGGATCGCCAGCTGGAAAAGCTGTTGGCCGGCGCAGGCCGTCTCGATGCGGGCGCGAAGCCGGTGCTGGAGATCAACCCGCGCCACGCGCTGATCGCGAAACTGGCGGAGGCGGACGACGGAGACGCGGCCCTGCGTGAGGATGCGGCCCACCTGCTGTTCGACGAGGCCCGCATTGCCGACGGCGAGCTTCCGGTCGATCCGCGGGCCTTCTCCGCGCGGCTGACGCGCCTGCTCGATCGCGGGCTGCGCTCGGCCGTGGGATAGCCACCGGATAGCCCCCCCTTTTCTGGTTTGCGCTGCCCCGCAAGCGATGGCAGTCTGAGGACCACAAGGGGGGACTTTCATGAAATTGGCGTCTGCGGCCGTGCTGGCCGCGTTCTTCACGTCCGTGGCCGGTGCGCAAACGCCAACCGGCGCGCCGTCGTCGGCCGAAGAGATGCTGCAGCAGGTCAATGCACTGCATTGGGTGCATGGGCCGGCCACCGTACCGATCGGCGACCAGGCCACGATCCGCCTCCCCAAGGGCCTGCGCTACCTTAGCCCCGACGACACGAAGACATTTCTGACGCTGAACGGCAACCCTCCCGACGACAATGAGTATACGATCGCGCCAGAGTCGATCAGCTGGTTCTCGATCCTCGAATTCCAGCCGATGGGCTATGTCAGCGACAAGGATAAGGTCGATCCCGACGCGCTGTTCAAGCAGATCAAGGCTGACGAAGGCCCCAGTAACGAGCAGCGCAAGGCGATCGGCGAAAGTGGCCTCTATGTCGATCGCTGGCTCTCCCCGCCCCATTATGAAACGGCGTCGCACAACCTGGAGTGGGGCACGGTGATGCACACCGACAGCGGCGATCAGATCATCAATTATACCAGCCGGATTCTCGGCCGCGAGGGGGTGATGAAGGCGATCCTCGTGTCCGACCCCAAGGCCTTCCCCGCCGATCTTTCGCAATATCGGGTAGCGCTCGCGGGGTTCGGCTATCTCCCCGACAAACGGTATGAAGCGCACAAATCGGGCGACAAGCTGGCGGAATATGGCCTGGGCGCGCTGGTGGCCGGCGGTGCCGCGGCGGCGGTCGCCAAGACCGGCCTGTTCGCGGGCCTCCTCAAGCTCCTGCTGGCGTTCATCAAGCCGTTGCTGGTGGGCGTAGTCGCACTCGGCGCTGCCTTGCGTTCGAAGTTGACCGGGCTGTTCCGGCGCCGTGCCGACGGTCCGCAAGACCCTTCCGCATGACGCTCGCCGATCTTGCCATCATGCTGGTCTGTGCCGCGGTCGGCTATGGCATCGTGCGCAACGTAATCGGCGCTTCCAAGCGCCGCGGTGAGTGAAGCCGCGCTTTTTCGGTGCGCCTGACGCGGTTGTTCGGGCGCGGAATAGAATAAATTAAGCGCAACCCTCTCTGACAGTTACGACTTTTTTCGTTTTGAAATATCCGAAACGGGGCGATATTAGTCCGTATCGGGGGTAACTGAATATGAAACTAAGCCGATGGGGGGCGCTGCTCGCGGTCACAATCAGCTTGCCGGGGCTGCAGGCGCATGCCTCTGGCGGGTTGTCTCTCCCTGCTTTGCACAGCAGCAAGGTCGATGCCCTCGGATGGGTCCATGGACCCGCCACGGTGAAGCTCGGCGATCAGGCGCAGATCCGGATCGCCAAGGGCGTGCGCTATCTTGGTCCTGAAAACACCAACCGGTTTCTCGCGCTGAACGGCAATCAGCCGAGCGCTGACAATTATACGATTGCGCCGGAGGGCTCGGGCTGGTTCGCGATCCTGACGTTCGATCCGGCCGGCTACATTCCGGAGGGGAGAGCGATCGATCCGGAGACGATGTACCAACAGATCAAGGCGAATGAGGGCGGCGACAACCAAAATCGCAAGACCGCCGGTGAAGGCGGGCTCTATACGGATCGCTGGCTGATCAAGCCGCATTATCAGCCGACCTCCCAGAATTTGGAGTGGGCCACCGTGATGCATACGGAAAGCGGCGCCGAGATCGTCAATTATACCAGTCGTATCCTGGGCCGCGACGGCGTGATGAAGGCGATCCTGGTGTCGGATCCGGCCCATTTCCGGGATGACCTGCCGCAATATCGACAAGCGATGGCGGGGTTCAGCTATCTGCCCGGCAAACATTATGTGCAGCGAACGTCGGACGTCAGAATGGCCGAATATGGGATTGGCGCGCTGGTAGCGGGCGGCGCGGCGGCGATCGCGGCAAAAACCGGGCTGCTCGCGACCCTTTTCGGGGGGCTGCTCACGTTCGGCACCGCATTTTACAAGCTGTTCGCGCTGGGCGCAGTGGCGGTGTTTGCAGGCCTCCGATCCAGAACGAGGCTGCTGCTTGGCCGCTTCCGCGAGGTGGAAGGCAATGACCGCGCATGAGGCTGACCGACATCGTCATCATGCTGATTTGCGGGCTGCTGGGCTATGGAATCGTGCGAAACCTGCTGGGCCCGTCACCGCGTAGCCGCGATGAAACACAGACGGACAGCAAAGCGGACGAAGCCGATGACTGATCGCCCTATCTTCTAACGATCGGCCCAAGCCTGTGCCGCGCGCCACGGCGATGCGTGCGGTCCAGCCATTGTCATCGTCAGTATCTTCGGTCAGGCTCGATGCGCATGCCCGCTTTCCCTGAAGCCATGCTTGTTCGGCGCGGGCGGGAGCAAGGGACGATGATCGATTTGATCGCGATTGCAGGCGCGCTGCTGATCTACCTGATCCTCCTTTCCGGCCTGATCGCGCTGATCCGCTTGCGCTATCCGTCCTGGCCGTCGCGCCGGTTCGTCACCGGCGCCGTTCTGGCAGGCCCCCTCCTCGTTGCCCTCGGCTTGGCCGCGAGAGCGTTCTTCCCGGCGGAAAATGGGTTGGACGGCCATCTGCGCACGAGCGAGGGTCTGACCTCGCTGTTCATGACCGCGCTTGCCGCCCTCGCCGCAATCCCGGCCGCGGCAATCGGCTATATCCTGACGCGGCACGCCCTCGGCGCAAAAGACTGATGACGGCGCGGCGCGACATTCGCTGGCCGCCCCGCGCCACGCCGCTTATTTCCTGACGAACGCGCCGAAGGAGAAGACGTCTCGTGCGAACATGGCCGATCGGGATTGCACTTCTGGCGGCGGGCGCGGTCCAGGCCGCTATTCCCGCGCAGGAGCATATCGCCCCGCCCTATCGCGATGCTCCGGAGATGGTGGCGCGCGCGGACGCTCCGCGCGGCAGCCTGCACAGCTTCATCATGACATCGTCGGAAAGCCGGATATATCCTGGCGTCCGCCAGCGCGACACGGAAGCGACACGTCGGCGCGATGCTTATGGGAACCGCATCGCGGCCCCCTTTGCCCAGCAATCCGAACCTGCCCCGTATCGCCGCGACGTGTTCGTCTATATCCCCGCCGGCTATCGCAAGGGTCGCGAAGTGCCCTTCATCGTGGTGCAGGATGGTCGCGACTATGCGGCCCGCATGGCCGCCGCGCTCGACAGCCTGATCGCGCAGAAACGTGTGCCGATGATGGTTGCGGTGATGATCCAGTCGGGCGGCGGTGACGCGCAGGGTTCGCAGCGCGGCCTGGAATATGACACGCTGTCCGGCCGCTACGCCGAGTTCGTCGAGCAAGAGGTTCTGCCCCGCGCCGCGCACCTCTACGCTATTCGCTTCACCCGCAATCCCGAAGGGCGGGCCGCGATGGGCGGCAGCTCGGGCGCGGCGGCCGCCTTCACCATGGCGTGGTTCCACCCCGAATGGTACCGCAAGATACTGTCCTACTCCGGCACATTCGTGAACCAGGCATCACCGGTCGATCCGGCCACGCCCGAAGGCGCGTGGGATTATCATGCGCGCCTGATCCCGGAGACGGCGCGCAAACCGATCCGCATCTGGATGGAGGTGGGCGAGAAGGACCTGCATTGGCAGGATCCTGCCTCCACCTTCCATAATTGGCCGATGGCGAACGACCGGATGGCGGCCGCGCTGAAAGCAAAAGGCTATGACTATCACTATGTCGTCGCCAGGGACGCCGTCCATGTCGACGGCAACGTCATCGCGCAAACGCTGCCGGCCGCCCTGGAATGGTTGTGGCGCGATTATCCGCGATAAGCCCGCTCTCGCCGTTAGAGCGTGATGACTTTGATGGGGTCCGTTCGTCTCGAGTAGCGATCGAGCTTGTCGAGAGCGCGTATCGAGAGATACCCACCAATGCCTCGATACGCGCCCTCGATACGCCCTGCGGGCAACTCGGTCGCTACTCGGCACGAACGGATCAGGGTAAAGTCATCATACTCTAAACATTTTCAGCGCGCTTGTTCGGGGCCCGCAAGGAACTGCGGTACTTGCCGTTTATGGGTCACTTGCTCGTACGAATAGCCGAGCGCGATCAGCCGCGCTTCCGACCATTTGGCGCCGAGAAACGACAATCCCACCGGCAGTCCGTGAACCTGCCCCATGGGGACCGTCAGATGCGGATAGCCGGTGATTGCGGCATAGCTTCCCGCGCCACCGCCGACGAAATGATCCCCGGCTACAAGATCGCTCCGCCAGCTTGGGCCGCCCGTCGGCGCCACCAGCGCATCCAGATGATCGTCCGCCAGCATGTCGTCGATCCCGTCCGGGCCAGCGAGCCGGCGCGCCTCGGCCATTGCCCTCCGGTAGCCGGCATCGCCATAGCCCTTGCTCGCTTCCGCCTGCTCGAAATATTCCTGGCCGAACCATGCGAGTTCTGTGCTCGCATGCGCGCGATTGAAGGCGATCAGCCCTGTCATGTCCCGCACGACGACATCGGATGGGGTTGAAGCGAGATAGGCGTTCAGGTCTTGCTTCAGCTCCGTGATCAGGATGCTTTGCTCATACTGGCCCATCTTCTGGTGATTGGCGGGCTCCTTGACCTCAACCAGCGTCGCGCCGGCTGCGCGCAGATCGTCCAGGGCGCGTTCGAACAAGGCCGCCGTGCCAGGCTCGTCCCCGACCGCGAACCGCAATATGCCGATCCTCGCCCCGCGTAGTGCGCCCGGCCGCAGCGCGGTGCGATAATCCTGCCGGCGCGCATCGGCTTGCAGGGTCGCGGGGTCGGCGGGATCGGAGCCCGCTAGCACCGTCAGAAGAATGGCCGCGTCCGCCACACTGGTCGCCATCGGACCGGCCGTGTCCTGGCTGTGGGAAATCGGAACGACGTGGGTGCGCGATACAAGGCCGACCGTGGGCTTCAGGCCGACCAGCCCGTTGACGGATGCAGGACATGTGATCGAGCCGTCCGTTTCGGTTCCGATCCCCGCCACCGCTAGGCCAGCCGCGATCGCGGCGCCCGTTCCCGACGACGAACCGCACGCGGATCGATCCAGGATGTAAGGATTGCGGGTCAAGCCGCCCACCCCGCTCCAGCCGCTGGTCGAATGGGGTGACCGCATATTCGCCCATTCGGACAAGTTGGTCTTGCCCAGAATGATCGCACCCGCGGCGCGCAACCGCGCAACCAATGGTGCATCGCGATGTGTCAGATTGTTGGCGAGCGCCTGCGAGCCGGCGGTGGTCGGCAAGGGATCGAGACTGTCGATATTGTCCTTGAGCAGGACCGGAATGCCCTCCAGCGGCCCACGTGCCCGGCCCGCGCGACGCAGCGCATCGGACCGGGCGGCATCGGCCGCCGCCTGGGGGTTGATCGCCAGCACCGCATTGAGGCGCGGCCCGGCCTTGTCGATCTGGGCAATGCGCCGCAGATAATGCCGTACCAGCGCCGCAGACGTCGTTCGCCCGGCCGCCAGTGCTGCCTCGGTCTGCGCGATCGAGCGATCGGGTTCGGGCGGAGGCGCGGCGGCGACAAGAGCAAAGGCGAGCGGCGCAAGGATCGGCTTCATGCAGCGAACGGAGCATGTTGCTGCGCCAGTGGCAAGCGAACCGCCGCCGGATTCAATAATAGCGGGCCGCCCGGCAGAGCTTGAACAAACGCTGGGTCGTCGGATGCTTCATGCCGAGGTTGGAAGCGACTGTGTAGCGACGCGCGCATTTCGCACGCGCGCTGGCTTCCTTGGCACTCATGGGCGGTGTGCGGCGGGTGCCGCCGTGTCGCAGCCTATATTGCGCCGCCGCACCACCGGCCCAACCGGTCATTGCGCCAGGGTCGAGCGCCGGGCCGACATCCTGTGCAGCGGCCGGAACCGATCCGCAGGCGGCAGCAAGAATGAGGAGAGGTCGCGGAAGACGCATGTCCGATCTCCAGATGATCCGGGAATCTCGCTGAAAGGAACTGGGCTCCGCGACGTTCATCGCGGAATCCCATCCCGAAAACAACGCCGCGATGAAACAGGCGACATCACCCCACCGCCGCCTCGAAATCTTTCGTCGTAGAAAGGCGCTTTGACGTTGCAAAAAGTGCGCGACACCGCGATTTGACGCACATGGCGATCGACAGTCGAATAGCCGCCGTCACCGACCGGGTGATCGCGCGATCCGCGGCCTCGCGCCGCGCCTATCTCAGGCTCATCGAGCGGGAGCGGGAGCATGGCGTCGATCGGCCGAACCTGTCCTGCGGCAATTTCGCGCATGGCTTTGCCGCCGCCGGTGAAGATAAAAGCGCGATCATCGCCCGGCGCGCGATGAACATCGGCATCGTCACCAGCTATAACGACATGCTGTCGGCGCATCAGCCCTACGGCCGCTACCCCGAGCAGATGAAGATTTTCGCGCGCGAGACCGGCGCGACCGCACAGGTTGCCGGCGGCGTGCCGGCGATGTGCGACGGCGTGACGCAGGGTCAGCCGGGCATGGAGCTGTCGCTGTTCAGCCGCGACGTGATCGCGCTGTCGACCGCCGTCGGCCTTTCGCATGGCATGTTCGAAGGCGCGGCGCTGCTCGGCATTTGCGACAAGATCGTGCCCGGGCTGCTGATCGGGGCACTCCGTTTCGGCCATTTGCCCACGATCCTGATCCCCGGTGGCCCGATGCCGACCGGCCTGTCCAACAAGGAAAAGCAGCGCGTCCGCCAGCTATATGCGGAGGGCAAGGCCGACGAGGCACAGCTGCTGGAGAGCGAAAGCGCTTCTTATCATTCGGCCGGCACCTGCACCTTTTACGGCACGGCCAACTCCAATCAGATGATGATGGAGGTGATGGGCCTGCACGTGCCCGGCGCCGCCTTCGTCAATCCCGGCACCAAATTGCGGCAGGAACTCACCCGTGCCGCCGTCCATCGGCTCGCCGCGATCGGCTGGGACGGCAATGATTACCGCCCGCTTGGCCGCTGCGTCGACGAGAAAGCGATCGTCAACGCCGCAGTCGGCCTGCTTGCGACCGGCGGCTCGACCAACCATGCGATCCACCTGCCCGCCATGGCGCGGGCGGCCGGGATCATCTTCGACTGGGAAGATCTGGACGCCCTGTCGGCGGCGGTGCCGCTGGTCGCGCGCGTCTATCCCAATGGCTCGGGCGACGTGAACCACTTCCACCAGGCCGGCGGCATCGCCTTCGTCGTCTCGACACTGATCGACGCCGGACTGTTGCACGACGATATCCTGACCGTCTGGACCGGCGGCATGCGCGCTTATGCAAGCGAGCCGGCGCTTTCTTCTTCCCTCCCGCCCGCGGGAGCAACGGATACCCGGACCGTCGACGCCATGTCTGAGGCGGATGCCCCCTCCCGCAAACGGGAAGGGGATGAGCTGATCTGGACCCCCGTCACGCAATCGCGCGACGAGAGCATGCTGCGCGCCGCCTCAGCGCCATTCCAGCCCGATGGCGGCATGCGCCTTGTGCAGGGCAATCTCGGCCGTGCCACGTTCAAGACCAGTGCGGTCGATCCGGTGCGCTGGACGATCGAGGCCCCGGCCCGCATCTTCCACGATCAGGACGATGTGCTGGCGGCCTATAAGCGCGGCGAACTGCACCGCGACGTGATAGTGGTGGTGCGCTTCCAGGGGCCGCGCGCCAACGGCATGCCCGAACTCCACAAGCTCACCCCCGCCCTCGGTTCGCTGCAGGACAAGGGCTTCAAGGTGGCGCTCGTCACCGATGGCCGCATGTCCGGCGCCAGCGGCAAGGTGCCCGCCGCGATCCATCTTTCGCCCGAAGCGCTTGGCGGCGGGCCGATCGGCAAGTTGCGCGATGGCGATGTTGTCCGGCTCTCGGCCGACGATGGCACGCTGAACGCGCTCGTACCGGCGGCAGACTGGTTGGCCCGCGATCAGGCCATGACCCCGCGCCCCCATATCGGCACCGGCCGCGAATTGTTCGCCTTCATGCGCCACGGCGCCAGTCCCGCCGAACAAGGCGGCTCGGCGTTACTGGCGGCGATGTGCGAGGATTTGGGCGAGGGCCTGCTCGGCGACGGCATCTCGCTCGACAAGAATATCGAAGATAAGGAAATCGACGCGTGAAGATCGACAAGGTTATGCGGATGGCGCCCGTCATTCCGGTGCTGGTAGTCCACGACGTGGCGCACGGTCTGCCGATCGCGCAGGCGTTGGTGAAGGGCGGCTTGCCCGTACTGGAAGTGACGATGCGGACCGAGGCCGCGCTCGACGTCATTCGCGAAATGTCGAAGTGCGAAGGTGCCTTCGTTGGCGCGGGCACCGTCTTAAACGAGAAGCAGCTGGATGCGGCGATCGATGCCGGCGCCAAGTTCATCGTCAGTCCCGGCCTCACCAAGCCGCTGGCCAAGGCCGCGATCGATCGGGGCATCCCCTTCCTTCCGGGCATCGCCACCGCCGCCGACATCATGCGCGGCCTCGATCTCGGGCTCGATCATTTCAAATTCTTCCCGGCCGAAACATCCGGTGGAATCAAGGCTTTGAAGGCGCTTGCTGCGCCCTTCTATCAATGCCGTTTCTGTCCGACCGGCGGCATCACCGTCGATACTGCGCCGGATTGGCTCGCGGTGGACTCGGTCCTCTGCGTGGGCGGTAGCTGGCTGGTGCCGGCGGGCGATCCCGATCCTGCCAGCATCGAAGCGCGCGCCCGCGCGGCGGCCGCCCTCCCCCGGTGAGCGCGCTCGACGGCGTCGAGCTTAGCCTGCCCGCCCTCGCCCGTGCCGATGCGATCTCGCATCGCGCCGCCGCGATCGGCTTTGACTGGGACGACGCCGACGGCGCCCGGGCCAAGGTGATCGAGGAGCTGGCGGAAGTGGACGCTGCCGTCACGCATGCGGAGCGGACGGACGAAATCGGCGACCTGCTGTTCGCGATTGTAAATCTCGCGCGGAAGTTCGGCATCGATCCGGAGGCGGCGCTCCATCAGGCTACCACCAAGTTCGAACGCCGTTTTCGCGCGATGGAGGACGAGGCCGGCGCCGGCCTGCCCGGCCTGACGCTCGATCAGATGGAAGCCCTGTGGCAGGCGGTGAAGAGGCAAGCGGGCTGACAAGCCTCACAGGATCGGCGCCGCGGAAGCTTATCTTTTTCTCGTCACCCTGAACTTGTTTCAGGGTCCATCATGCCCACAAGCGCAACCTTGACAGATGAGAACAAACAAGGTACACCCCGCACCGTTCGCGACATCTGCAGGGTCGCGAACCAAAGCTTGTCTTCACCCGGAGGGGTGGAGAATGACCGGCGCGAAGCTCCTCGGCTGCATGAGCCAGTAACTCCGCCCAAAGAGTAAAGATCTCGCCCTATGGCTTACGCCATCGGGTGATGTCGGCGTCGTGTACCGGGGCTATGCGGACGACGTTCAGGGGTAACCCCCGCCAAATACCGCGGCTCCGGACGGCATCGTGTACGTGGCTAGGCGGCGCGATGCTGGAGGATCGATCCTCCAGGGGCAGGAATGCCACCCGCCCAAAGACCGCAGCCACATGGGCCGGACACCGCGCAATGGAAGGCTTGCGGGCGGCGTCCAGGGTTTCGATGCCCACGGCCGACGCGCAGCCTCCCCGCACCGATGAGGAGGCGGAACCGTGCCGGTCACCAAGCTTCAGCGCCAAGCCGCGATGACGCGCGTCCACGATTCCTGCGCACCCGTGCGCGCCCTATCGCCGGATAAGCCCCATCCTTCGCAGCAACAACCATGTCGCCAGCGACGATCCGATCGCCAGGATCGCCGCCATGATGGTGCCGCCGCCACCATGTTCCAGCGGCATATTGCCCGTATTCATCCCGAAGAATCCGGTGACCAGCGTCGCCGGCATGATCAGCGCGGTGATCACCGACAGCAGATAGACATTCTCATTGGTGCGCTGCCCCGCCTGCAAATCCAGTTCCTCGCGCAACAGCCGCAATTGACCCTGGGCTGCCACTACGTCGCGCTCGATCGGCTGCAGCCGACGTTCGGTCCGTGCCAGCACATCGGCATAAGCGCGGCCGATCGACGGATCGTCGACCGCCCGGATCAAGGTCGTATGCATCCCGCTCGCCATCCGGAACAGGCGCGCGGTCAGCCGGCGCAAGGACACGAGTGCGCGCGTGTCGGGTGTATCCTGATCCGCCAGCAGCTTGTCCTCCAATGCCAGCAGCGCCGACAGCGCCGCCCCCGTGCGCAGCGCAAGCGTATCGGCCAGACTGTTGAGGATCAGTTCCAGCGCCGCGGGCGCATCCAGCGTCTCGGCCTGCGCCGCGCGATGGCGAAAAATATCGGGGGTATGCAGCGGATGATAGCGCCCGGTGAGCACCAGGCCCGGCCGCAATGCGACCCGCAAGGCACCGATGCGTTCGGTTTCTTCGCGGTCGAACTCGCGTTCGAAATCAGGGAGCGTCAATCCCAGCGCGCCCTGCTGACCCAGCGCGCGGGGTTGATCGTCGGGCGACAGGAAAAGTGCCTGGACGTCCGTCGGCAGACCCGAATGCTCCGCAATCCAGCGCGCGCTCCGCTGATCCCACAGATCCAGATGCAACCAGCGAAATGCGACTTCGTCCGGCGGCGCCGTATCGTCCAGCACCACGCCGTCCATATCCTGCCAGCACGTCCAGACCAGGCCAGGTCCGAACAGCGGCGGAAAGAGCGGAAGCGGTTCGTGTGACGTACGCAAAGCCCCTGTTACGAGCGGACCCGGCTAGGCAAGCGATGTGACCTATTTGTGACGCATCAAACCCGCGACTGGAAGCGGCTCCATTCATCCGGCGAGAGCCGCACGTCCATCGTCATCGTTTCGCCCTCCATCGCCTGGTCGAGTACCTCGCCATGCTGATGCAGCCAGGCAATCGCCCCCCCGTCCCCGGCGCCCAGCACGATATTATGCACCAGCGCGCCGGCGAGCAGCTGTTCGGCGACCTGACGGCGCAGATCGTCCACACCTTCGCCCGTCAGCGCGGACACGGGGATGACATCGTCATCGCGTGCGGCCTCCGCCAGAACCCGATCATGCGCTTCGGGATCCAGCGCATCCAGCTTGTTCCACACCTCGACGATCGGCGCGCCCTCGCCTGTCTCGGGTCCGATCCCGATCTCGGTCAGCACCTTCAGCACGTCCGCACGCTGCGCTTCCGTGTCCGGATGGGAAATGTCACGGACATGGAGGATCAGATCGGCCGCGGTGACTTCTTCGAGCGTTGCCCGGAACGCCGCCACCAGCTGCGTGGGCAGATCGGAGACGAACCCCACCGTGTCGGACAGGATGACCTTGTCGATACCGGGCAGCGACACCTGCCGCATGGTCGGATCGAGCGTCGCGAACAGCAGATTTTCCGCCATCACGTCGGCACCGGTCAGGCGGTTGAACAGCGTTGATTTGCCGGCGTTGGTATAGCCGACCAGCGCCACCACCGGCCACGGTGCGCGTTCGCGCCGTGCACGATGCAGCCCGCGCGTCTTGCGGACCTGCTCCAGCTCGCGCCGGATCTTGGCCATGCGGTCGCGGATCAGGCGACGGTCGGCCTCGATCTGCGTTTCACCCGGGCCGCCGAGAAAGCCGAAGCCGCCGCGCTGACGCTCAAGGTGGGTCCAGGACCGGACCAGCCGGCCCGCCTGATAGTCGAGATGCGCCAGTTCCACCTGCAGCCGGCCCTCGGCCGTGGCGGCGCGCTCGCCGAATATCTCCAGGATCAGCCCCGTCCGGTCGATAACCTTGGCCTGGCAGGCTTTCTCCAGATTCTGCTGCTGCACGGGCGTCAGCGCCGCGTCGACGACGATCAGTTCGGCATCGTGCATCCGCGCCGCTGTGGCGATCTGCTCGACCTGCCCCGAACCGAACAAGGTTGCGGGCTTGGGCTGACGCACGCGAAAGGGCAGCCGGTCGACCACCTCCAGCCCGATCGCCACGGCGAGCCCGGCGGCTTCCTCCAGCCGCGCGTCCGTATCGCGCAATCCGCTGTTGATCTCCGGCATCGCGATGATCGCGCGCGCGCCATGACGGACTTCGTCCGCTTCTTCCCTGGTGAATCCACTCATGACCAAGAAATAGGTATTCGGCGGGGGGCTTTCACCCCTCGCTCATTCCTCTTCTTCGCCTTCTTCGCCGTTCATCAGGTTGAGCGGGCGCAGCGGCTGCACGGTCGATATGGCATGCTTGTAGACGAGCTGGCTCATCCCATCGCGACGCAGCATCATGCAGAACAGATCATAAGCGGCGATCTCACCCTGCAGCATCACGCCATTGACCAGGAACATCGTCACCGGCTCGCCCGACTTGCGAACGGCGGCGAGGAAGATTTCCTGCAGCAGCGGCGACTTCTTGTCCTCGAACGCCTTATCGGCCTCAGCGAGATCCAGCGGGTGCGCCGGCATCACCGTCGAGATGGCATGCTTGTAGATAAGCTGGCTCTGGCCGTCCCGGCGCAGCAGCACAGAGAAATTGTCGAACCAGGTGATGATCCCCTGGAGCTTCACGCCCTTCACCAGGAACATCGTCACCGGCGTCTTCGATTTGCGCAGCGTGTTCAGGAAGATGTCCTGAAGATTGTTGACCTTGTCTGCCATCTTGACTGGCCTTCTTTCATGTTGGCGGGTCATGGCCCGCACTGGCGCCGTTCACGGCGTCGTGTGCGCCCGCACGATGCGGACGATAGAAAATAGGCCTTGTTGCGCCGCAGCACAAGACGGACGTGCCAATCGATTGCACCGCAAGTTCGGGAAGACGGCGATAAGCCGCCGCCCTTTACTCCTCCTCGCCGCGCGGATCGGCGAGGCCGAGGCTCTTCAGTTTACGATGCAGGGCGGAGCGTTCCATGCCGATGAACGTCGCGGTGCGACTGATATTGCCGGAGAAGCGCCGGATCTGCACGCGCAGATATTCCCGCTCAAACGTCTCGCGTGCCTCGCGCAGCGGCGTCCCCATGATCGAGCGGCCGGCATTGCCAGGAACGATTTCCGCCTGACCGGACAACAGCTCGGGCGGCAGCATATCCGCATCGATCCGCCCGATCCGATCGCCCGGCGCCAGAATGATCGTGCGTTCGATCACATTGCGCAACTGGCGGACATTGCCCGGCCAGTCATACGCCTGCAGCGCCGCGGCGGCCTCCGCACTCAATTCCGGCGTCGCCACACGGCGCTCCGCGGCATAACGCGCGGCGAAATGTAGCGCGAGCGTCGGGACATCTTCGCGCCGTTGTTCCAGCGGCGGCAGCACGACCGGAACCACGTTCAAGCGGTAATACAGATCCTCGCGGAAGCGGCCCGCGCTGATCTCGGCCGTCAGGTCGCGCGCGCTGGCAGAGACGACGCGCACATCCACCTTGACCGTGCGCGTCCCGCCGACACGCGAAAAGCTCTGGTCGGTCAGCACGCGCAGGATCTTGGCCTGGGCCGACATCGGCATGTCGGCAATCTCGTCCAGAAACAGCGTTCCGCCATGGGCTTGCTCCAACATGCCGGTCCGGATCAGCTCGCCGCCTTCCTCGACGCCGAACAATTCCTCCTCGACCCGGTCGGGCGTCATGCGTGCCGCCGATACGACGATGAAAGGCGCCCGTTGCCGCGGCGACCAATTGTGCAGCAGCCGCGCCGCCACCTCCTTGCCGGCACCGGCGGGTCCCACGATCAGCACGCGGCTGCCCGTGCCCGCGACCCTCTTCAGCGTGGCACGGACATGGTTGATCGCCTGAGATGTCCCGGTCAGCTCATCTTCCTGTCCGATCTGCGCGCGCAAGGTCGCATTCTCGCGCCGCAGCTGATCGGTTTCCGTCGCCCGCGCGACCAGATGGAGCAGCCGCGCACTTTCGAACGGCTTCTCGATGAAATCGACCGCGCCCTGCCGCACGGCCGCCACGGCCGTGTCGATATTGCCGTGGCCGGAAAAGACGATGACCGGCAAGGTCGGATCGCGGCGCTTGATCTCGCTCAGAAGCTGAAGCCCGTCGAGGCGGGATCCCTGCAACCAGACGTCCAGCAGAACCAGACTGGGCCGTCGCTCGGCCAGTGCAGCCAACGTGCTGTCGGCATCGCTTGCGCTGCGCGGACGATAGCCCTCGTCCTCGAGCACGCCGGACACGAGCTCACGAATGTCAGCCTCGTCGTCCACAACCAGAATATCGAGCGGCATTCTTACAGGCTCCTCATATCGGCGAGCTCAGAAACTCGTTCCTCAGGGCTATCTTCGTCGGCAATCGCATCGAGCGCATTGAGATCGAAATCCAGGTGGACGATTGTGCCCCCACCCGGCCGGTCGGCGAACGTGATCGTGCCGAAATGCTCTTCGACGATACGGCGCACGATCGCGAGGCCAAGGCCGGTGCCTTTCACCCGCGTAGTGACATAGGGCTCGGTCAACCGATCGCGTTCGGCCGGCAGGCCCACGCCATCGTCGGCGACTTCCAGCACCAACCGGCCATTATCTTCGCGGATGACCATCGCGATCGCGCCGCCCTGGCCCTCGCCCAACCGGGCCTCAACCGCTTCGCACGCATTCTTGACGATGTTGGTCAGCGCCTGGCCGATCTGACGACGGTCGCAAACCACCTTGACCTGGTCCGGTGCGTCCAGGCTGAAGCGGATCGCCGGATGGGCGACTTCGTGCAGGAACAAGGCCTGCCGGGCCATATCCAGCAGGTTTTCCCGTCGGAAATGCGGCTTGGGCATGCGCGCGAAGGACGAGAATTCGTCGATCATCCGGCGGATGTCGCTCACCTGCCGGACGATCGTCGACACCAGCCGCTCGAATGTGCTGGGGTCGCTTTGCACTTCCTTGCCGTAACGGCGCTGCAGCCGCTCTGCCGCCAGTTGAATCGGGGTGAGCGGATTCTTGATCTCATGCGCGATACGCCGTGCGACGTCGGACCATGCGGCATGGCGTTGATCCGCCAATTGCTGGGTGATGTCGTCAAAGGTCAGCACCTGGCCGTTACCCGCGCCGACGACGGTTACCGCCAGCGTCCGCACATCGCCGTCGCTGTTGAGCTGCACCACCGACTGCCGCTCGCCCGAATCCAGCATCTTGGCCAGTTCCGGCGCAAGATCCTCCAGCTGTCGTCCGACCGCGCTTCTGTCCCCGGTCCGCAGCAATGCTTGCGCCGATAGATTGATCACGGTCACGTCCCGATCGCGATCGACGAAGATGACACCGGCCGACACGCCCGCCAGCACGGCTTCCGTCAGCGCGCGACGGCTTTCGAGCGCGCCGGTCTGCTCCTGCAGTCGCCGGGTCATCCGATTGAACGCTGCCGCGAGACGGCCGACCTCATCGAATTTATTGGGCGCCGGCACGCGCGCAGCAAGGTCTCCGCCCGCCACGCGCCGCGCGGCTCCGACCAGTTCGCCAATCGGCCGTACCAGCCGGTCGGCGACCGTAAGGGCCACCCAGATTGCGAACCCCACGATCAACAGCGAAACGACGAACAAGGCGACGTTGAAGCGGATTTGCAGTCTGGCGGCCTGCGCTACGATCGCGTTGTAGCTCCCCAGAGCGGCGTTGGCGCGTCCGGCCTGCGCCAGCACGGTCGGCTCCGCATTCCGCTGGATCCACAAATAGGTCCGCGATGCGGCGTCCATCCGCATCACCGATTCCATATGATCCGACAGGACGCGCACGTGCGGCTTGCCGTCGGCCAGCTGCGGGATCAAGGCTGGCGGCAACCGCGCTTCCACCGGGCGCTGGTCAAGATTGGCCAACGCAATCAGCCGTTCGACACCATCCTCGCCTACCTGGATCAGCGCACCCTGCTCCAGCGATCGATAAAAGATCTGGCTGGCAAAAAAGGAGTTCCACCGCGGGTCGTCGGGAGAAGCGGTCGCCAGCGCGTGCAGATAGTCGTTGACCATCGCCACGTTGGCGGCAGCCAGATCATTCTTGTGTTCGGTAACATAGGTCTGTGCGACCCGATCCGCATTCAGCAACACGACGCGAACACGGTCCGAAAACCAGAATTGCATGTTGAACTGAAACAGCAGCGACGCGAAAATGACGACCAGCAATGTCGGGACCGCCGCGAGTACGGAGAATAAGGCGACTAATCGTGCGTGAAGGCCGCCACGACCGCCCAAAGGCGACTTTTCCGAGCGGCCGCGCGCGAGCCGCCGCGCGAACAATACCAGCAGCGCCATCCACGGGACGAGATTCCCGACCAGCAAAGCGGCCACGACGAGCGGGCTTAATGGATTTCCCGTCGAGCCCTTCGACAATATGACATAGGTCAACGCGGCGATCGCGAAGATCGCGGCGATCGTCAGCGGTTCGCCCAGAACCGCCACGCCCCTCACCTTGATGAGCAACGCAAGGCGTCGCCGCCAACGCGGCGAGGGCAATAGCGACCCTGGCAAGGACGGCTTCATCGTGTCCGGGCTACCACAAACATGTGGCGGAAGGAACACATCTGCGGTGGGATGCGGTAGCCAGAGATTATTCGCTTCGTCGCACGGTCGGGCCGACGCCAAGGTCGGTCAGCTTCTTGCGCAGCGTGTTGCGATTGATGCCCAGCAGCCTTGCGGCCTTTAGCTGATTGCCCCGCACCGCCGCCAGCGTCTGCCGCAATAGCGGGCGCTCAATCTCCGCCAGCACGCGATCATAGAGGCCGTCGGGCGGAAGCGCCGATCCGTAGCTGGCGAAGTGACGTGCTAGATGCTGTTCGATCACATCGTCGAGGCCGGCGCCCACAGCGTCCTGCAGCAGCGGCTGCGGCGATTGAATGCCGAGTTGCTGTTCGATCAAGGTCGAACCGATGACCGCATCGCGCGTGAGCGCGGCGAGCCGACGCATCAGATTTTCGAGCTCGCGCACATTGCCGGGCCACACATGCTGCTCCAGCCGGGCCAGCGCACCGGGATCCAGATGTTTGCGCGGCAATCCGTCGGCAGCCGCCCGATCCAGGAAATGGCGGGCCAGATCGCCGACGTCGGCGCCGCGCTCTCTGAGTGGCGGTAGCCGGATCGGCACCACGTTCAGTCGATAATATAGATCTTCGCGAAACTGCCCGTCCGCGATCAGTCGCGGTAATTCCTGATGCGTTGCGGCGATGATCCGCACATCGGCGCGGATCGCGCGCGCGCCGCCGACGGGGGAGAATTCGCCGGACTGGAGAACGCGCAGGAGCCGGGTCTGCGCCTCCATCGGCATGTCGCCGATCTCGTCCAGAAACAGGGTGCCGCCTTGGGCCTGCTCGAAACGGCCGGCAGTGCGCTGCGCCGCGCCGGTAAAGGCGCCCCGCTCGTGCCCGAACAGCTCGCTCTCGATCAATTCGCGAGGGATCGCCGCCATATTCACCGCCACGAAGGGCGCGCTGCGGCGCGGCCCGAAATCGTGGACTGCCCGCGCGACCAATTCCTTTCCCGTACCGGATTCGCCAAGCACGAGCACGGTCAGATCGTTCGATACGACGCGCGCCACCGTGCGATAGACTTCCTGCATCGGCGGCGAACGGCCGATCAGGGGCAGATCCTCGCCGGCGCGCGTGTCATCCTCGACGCCGGTGGCGGCGCCGCGCGCAAGGGCGTCATCCACCGCCTGGACCAGTTCGGCCAGATCGAACGGCTTAGGAAGATAATCGAAAGCGCCTTGCTCGGTCGCGCGCATCGCCGTCGTAAAGGTATTCTGCGCCGACAGCACAATGATCGGCATGTGCGGATTGTCGGCCAGCAATTCGGGGACGAGGTCCAGGCCGTTTCCATCCGGCAGGATCACGTCGGTCAGCAAGACCTGGGGACGAAAGCTGCGAATGGCACGGCGCAGATCGCTCGCGCTGGCCGCGGTCTCCACCTGGTGACCGGCGCGACGCAGCGCTTCGCGCACGACGGTGCGGATCGCGGCGTCGTCGTCGCAAACCAGGATACGCCCGCCCATGTTCATTTCCCCCGCGCGCGCTGCAGCAGCAGACGGAAGACGGTGCGTTCGGGCATGCCCTCCCGGGCATATTCGACGATGCCGCCTTGATCGGCGACCAGCTTTTCCACGAGCGCTAGGCCCAGCCCCCGACCATCGCGCTTGGAGCTGACGAACGGATCGAACAGATGCTCCGCGATTTCAGGCGGCGCGCCTGGCCCATCGTCGATCACGCAGACTTCGATCGGCAATTGTCGCCGACCGTCGCCCCCATCCGTCACCATCCGCATGCCGTGGCGATAGGCGGTCGTCAGCGTGACCACCCCGCCCTTCTGCCCCAGCGCTTCGGCCGCATTCTTCAAAAGGTTGATCACGATCTGGATCAGCGAATCCTTATTCCCAAGCACCGGCGGCAAGGACGGGTCATAGATCTCGCGGAACATCACGTTGCTGCCAAAGCCCTGCGCCGCAACCGCACGCGCATGTTCCAGAATGGCATGGATATTCTGCGGCCCGATGCTGAGCGGCCGGGTATCGGTGAACCCCTCCATCCGGTCCAGCAGAGCCGTTACCCGGTCCACCTCATCCCGGATCAGGCGTGTCAGCGCGCGGGAGTCCGCATCGACATTCGCGTCGAGCAATTGCGCCGCCCCCCGAATACCGGAAAGGGGGTTCTTGATCTCATGCGCAAGCAGCGCAGCAGCGCCCGCCGCCGCCAAATTGCCGCCGGCACGGCGCGCGATCGGCACGGCGGTTGGATAGGCATGAAGGGCCACGACCCGCCAGCCGGGCCAGTCTGGCAAAGGTGCCGCCAACAGATCGCCGCGCAAATGCCGGTTTCCCGGCAGCGCGATATCCAGATCATAGGCCACAAAGGGCGTATCGGTCGGCATCGTCCGCAGATGATGTCCCGTCGCCTCGTCGATCCCCATGCCGATGACCACGCTGCGCGACAGGTTCAACAGGGTTTCGGCGGCCGCGTTGGCGTCGAGTATGACCCCGCCCTCATCCACGACAAGGATGGGCGTCGGCAAAGCAGCCAATAGCGCCTCAGCCGGTGCGGGCCGCGCGTCGCCGCGTGCCCGCAAGCGGGCTAGGCGGCCGCTCGTATAGTCCATGGCGCGTAAAATTCGGAGAGCATCCGCAGCACAGTCGCCGCCTCGGGCTGCTGATTGACCAGATTGCGGAACTCGGCCGAGCCGGGCAGGCCCTTCGTATACCAGCCGATATGTTTGCGTGCCATGTTCACGCCCACCTCATGCCCGTAAAGTTCGAGCATGTCGTGATAATGCGCGACGATCGCCCGATATTGCTCGTCCAGCCCAGGGTCGGCGCGGCGTTCGCCGGTTTGCAGCCAGCGCATCACTTGCGACAGCAGCCAGGGCCGTCCGTACGCACCGCGCCCGATCATGATGCCGTCCGCCCCGGATTGTTCGAGCGCCTGATCGGCATCTTCGATCGAACAAATGTCGCCATTCGCAATCACCGGAATAGTCACCGCGTCCTTGACCTGGCGGATGAAGGCCCAGTCGGCATTGCCCTTGTACATCTGGCAACGCGTGCGGCCGTGCACGGTGATCATCTTCACACCCAGATCCTCGGCGATGCGGGCGAGCTCCGGCGCGTTCAGGCTCTGATTGTCCCAGCCCATCCGCATCTTGAGCGTCACGGGCACCTTGACTGCCTTCACGGTCGCCTTGATCAATTGCGCCGCAAGCTGCGGCTTGGCCATCAGCGCCGATCCGGCGTCGCCATTGACGACTTTGCGGACGGGGCAGCCCATATTGATATCGACGATGGCGGCACCGCGGTCCTCGGCTAGCTTGGCGGCTTCCCCCATCTGCTCCGGCTCGCAGCCGACGAGTTGCATCGAGACGGGATCCTCGCTGGGATCCCACAGCGCCTTTTGCACCGACTGGCGGGTTTCCCGGATCGCCGCCTGACTGGCGATCATCTCGGTGACGTTGAGGCCAGACCCGTAAGAGCGCACCAACCGACGAAACGGCAGGTCGCTGACGCCCGTCATCGGCGCCAGGATGACCGGCGTCTCGATGATGACATTGCCGATCGCAATGGGGGTGAGCCTGGCCATAAGATGCTGCCTAAAAATGAGGCATGCCCCCTACAGACTTAGCGACCGTCCCGCAACCAGCGCGCCGCCGCGGCATCGTCAGCGGTCCGTGGTTCGACCCATAGCGCCCGCCCGTCGGTAAATCGTTCGCGTTTCCAGAACGGCGCCTCGGTCTTCAACCGGTCGATCAAAGCAGCGCAGGCGTCTAGGGCGGAACCGCGATGCCGGGATGCCGTCGCCACGAAGACGATCGCCTCGCCTGGGCGTAACGGGCCGTGGCGGTGGATGGCCGTGACCCCGAGCAGCGACCAGCGTTCGCTCGCCCAATCGGCAAGCTCCTCCATGACCCGCAGGGTCATGGTCGGGTGATGTTCCAGATACAGCTCCGTCAGACCGCCGTCGCCGCGGACGATGCCGGTAAAGCTGGCCACGCCGCCCCCACCGAGCGCATCCAGGCGTGCCAGTTCGACACCTGCATCGAACGGTCCGGCCTGCAGGCGAACGCTGTTCATCCGCCGGTGACGGGGGGAAAGAGCGCAATCTCCGTCGCGCCCGCGATCGGAGCATTCAGCGGCACGAACCGCTGATCGATGGCGGCGCGCAGCCGGGTCGGATCGGCCAATGCGGTTGCATAGCCGCCGCTGCGCCCGGCCAGCCAGGCAATCAGGCCGCTGACATCCTCCACCGTCGCTGGTGGATCGATCCGTTCCTGGTCCAGCCCGATCTGCTCGCGGACCCATGCAAAATAGACTATATTCACATCAATCCATATGCTTCAGGCCGACGCGGAGATAATCCCAGCCGGTGACCGCCGTAAGCCCGGCCGCGCTCCAGAGACAGAACAGCCCCACCCATGCGATCCAGGCCTGCGCGGGCAAGGCACCCGCCAGGATCAACGCCCCGAGCGAGATCAGCTGAAAGGTCGTTTTCCACTTTGCGAGCTGGCTGACCGGCATCGAGACGCGCAGCTCCGCCAGAAATTCACGCAGCCCGGACACCGCAATCTCGCGGACCAGGATGATCAGCGCGGCGACCACGGCCGGTCCGTCGATGGCGCGTGTGAACAGCAGCATGACGATCACCGTCGCGACCATGATCTTGTCGGCGATCGGATCGAGGAACACGCCGAGTTTGGATACGGCGCCCTGCGCACGCGCCAGATAGCCGTCGAAATAATCGGTTATTCCGACGAGGACATAGAGCCCGAAGGCAACCGCATAATCCCAGGGCCGTGGATGCCACAATAACAGCACCATCACCGGCATCGCGACAATGCGCGACAAGGTGAGGAGGTTGGGCAGCGTCAGCATGGATGCGGTCTAGCGCGGCTTACTCCCTTTGGGGAGAGGCTGGCGGCCTTTCATGTAATATAACGTCATGCCCTTTGAACATGGCGTCCCGAAACGGGACGAAGCCCAGCTTGCCGGCCACGCGGAGGGAGGCCAGGTTGTTGGGGTCGATGATGCAGACCATCCGGGTTGGCCCAAATGTCTGTTCGTGCCAGGCGATGGCGGCGCGCATCGCTTCGGTGGCGTAACCCTGTCCCGCCGCCTGCGCCGCGAGCAGCCACCCCGCTTCCGGATCATCGTCGAAATCGGGTCCTAAACCGCGGTGGAACCTGCCCAGGCCGGCTTCGCCTGCCACCTGTCCGCTGGCGCGTTCCTCGATCAGGAACAGGCCATGATGCAGCAGCGCCCAATGGCCGGCATACCGCAATATGCGATTAAAATTTTCCATGCGATCCTGCGGGCCCCCGACAAATTGCATCGCGATCGGATCGGCGGTGAGCGCCGACCGGGCATCAACGTCGGTCAGGCGATGGAGCCGGAGGCGCAACCGCGGGGTTTCGACGATCGGGCCGCGCGATGCGGAGGCAGAATCATTCATATGCAGTCGCTGTTTGGTGTTGTTGCCGGAATTCGTCTATGGGGCCCAACCGTGAGTATAAACAGCGACGCGCATAGCGCCCTCCGATGATTCCATCGTTCCGGCTTTTAGGCAAACGCCGCTTCCTGCCGCTGTTTGCGACGCAGTTTTTGGGCGCGTTTAACGACAACCTCTTCAAACAGGCGATGGTCCTGTTCGCGACCTATTCGATCTATTCGGATGCGAAAAAAGAGGCGGCCTTCAATGCCATCGCGACGGGGCTGTTCATCCTGCCCTTCTTCCTGCTGTCGGCGCTGTCCGGCCAGCTGGCGGATAGCCATGACAAGGCCAGGATCGTGCGCATCATCAAGACGGCTGAAATCGCCATCATGATCGTTGGGGCGGCCGGCCTGCTCTTTGCCTCGGTTCCGCTGATGCTGGGCGCGGTGCTCGCGATGGGCGCCCATTCCACCTTCTTCGGGCCGATCAAATATGCCATCCTGCCGCAACATCTCCGCCGCGGCGAAGTCCTGGGCGGAACCGGCCTGGTCGAAGCCGGCACCTATATCGCGATCCTTGGCGGAACGATTCTTGCCGGTCTGATCAATCCCCGCCTTGCTGCGATACTGGTCCTGGCCGTTGCCGCGATCGGCTGGCTGACCGCCCGGGAGATTCCCCCCGCCCCGGCCACGGGCAAAAGCCCGCCGATCGATCTGCACATTCTGCGCGCCTCGATCACCTTAGTTTCGGCGACGATGCATATCCCGCGGCTGTTTCTCGCCATCCTGTCGATCAGCTTCTTCTGGATGATCGGCGCCGTGCTGGTGATTGAATTCCCCCCCCTGGTGAAGAATGTGTTCACCGCCGACAAGCAGGTCGCCAGCCTGTTCCTCGCTATCTTCTCGATCGGGGTAGCGATCGGATCGGTGCTGATCAACCGGCTGCTCGCGGGCCGCGTTTCGGCCCGCTACGCGCCGGCATCCGTTATCGGTATGGCCGGATTCGTCCTGCTGATGACGTACGCCGCCCATCAGTGGCAGCCGGCGCCTGACGGCATCCTCTATTCGTTCCGGGATTTCGCAACGCATCCCGATGCACCGTTGGTCGCTCTGGCGCTGCTGGGCGTGTCGGTCACGGGCGGAATGTTCGTGGTCCCGCTCTACGCATTCCTGACCACGACGGTCGAGAGCGATCATACGGCGCGGACGGTCGCGGCGAACAACATCGTCAATTCGGGTGCCATGGTGATCGGCGCGGTTGGCGCGGTGACGCTGGCGGCGGTGGGCGTTTCCGTGATCCAGGCGCTGTCGGCGGTCGCCGTAATGTGCCTGGGTGCGGCGGCGATATCCTGGCGCCTGCATCGCGCCTGCGACGGGGTTCGCTGCTCCGAGACGCTATAGCCTGCAGCGCGTCTAACGGATTTCGGGACTGGGATCTGGTGATCCGGGCGCGATGGCCCGGATCCGAACCTTACTTTTTCTTGCCGCCGAAGATGGCAGCGACAGAAGCGGCGACAATCGCGAAAATGCCCGCACCTGCGGCCGCTTTCTTGACGCTCACCGGCGAACTCGTCTTGGCATTGCCCTTGCCGCTGGCCGGCTTCGGCTTGGCAGCACTGCGCGATACGCTGGTCTTCGGAGCAGTGCGCGACCGGGCGGTTTTGGCCGCCGGCCCACTCGCTTTGGACGCGCGTGCAGCGCTGGTGCGCGGCTTGGCCGCAGCCTTGCTGGCCGGCTTCGCAGCGGCAGCTGGCTTGGCGGCGGACGCCGCCGGTTTACGCGCGGCAGTTTTTGCAGCGGGCTTTGTCTTCGCCTTGGGGGCGACGGCAGGCTCGTTGCCGTCGGTCGGGGTATCGGCCATGCACCATTCTCCGTCCAGGTGAACTTGTCGGATGAACCGATGCGCGATCGAACGGTTCCGAAACGATCACAGCGGATTCGCCATTCTGGCATAGGAAGCGCTTGATCGACGCGGATCGGCAGCTATTGGTAGCGCTATCAGCCCATCATCGCACAGACGATGAAGGCACGTTGCGTCCCTGACAGGACGTGGCGAATTCTTGGATAGGAGGGAATGATGCTGCGTTCGAAACTGAAGTGCCTGGCGCTTGCCGGCACGCTGATGACCTGGCCGTTGGCAAGCGCAGGCGCTGCCGCACCGGTCGTCCCCAAGGTTTCGCCGGAGGGGAAGCATTATCTCTCGCAGCCGCTGGTTACGGAAATCTACACGGCTGACCCGTCAGCGCATGTCTTCAATAACAAGATCTACGTCTATCCGTCGCATGACGTGCCGACCGATATTCCGAACGACGATCTCGGCAATCAATATGCCATGCACGATTATCGCATATTGGAAATGGATCATGTCGGGGCGCCGGTGAAGATCGGGCCGGTCGCGCTGGACGTGAAGGACGTCCCCTGGGCATCGCAGCAGATGTGGGCACCGGATGCCGCCTATCGCAACGGCACCTATTATCTGTTCTTCCCGGCGCGGGACAAGAATCTGGATCCGCGCGGTCTCGGCCAGTTCAAGATCGGCGTTGCGACCTCGAAGAACCCGATGGGCCCGTTCAAGGCGGAACCGGAACCGATCAAGGGCGCCTATTCGATGGACCCTGCCGTCTTCATCGATGACGACAATCAGGCCTATCTCTATTTCGGCGGCATCTGGGGCGGCCAGCTCCAGCGCTGGGCGACCGGCACGTTCGATCCGAACGGCACCGACACCGATCTTCAGCAGGACGACAAGCCGGCGCTGTCGGGCAAGATCGCCCGCCTCACCCCCGATCTGAAGCAATTGGCCGAGGCGCCGCGCGATGCCGTCATCCTCGACGAGAAGGGCAAGCCCGTATTGGGCGGCGACCATGAGAAGCGTTTCTTCGAAGCCTCCTGGGTCTTCAAGAAAGACGGCAAATATTATTACACCTATTCGACCGGCGATACGCATTTCCTGAACTACGCGATCGGCACGAATCCCTACGGGCCATTCACCTATACGGGCCACATCTTGAAGCCCGTTCAAGGCTGGACGACGCATCATTCGATCATCCAGAAGGATGGTAAATGGTGGCTTTTCTATGCGGATACGCAGATTTCCAACAAGAACCACCTGCGCAACGTTAAGGTCACGGAACTGAAGTTCAATCCAGACGGGACGATCCAGACCCTCAACCCCTTCGTCGATTAAGGATCGCGCCGCATGTTTCTGGGTATCGACATCGGCACGTCAGGCGTGAAAGCCGTCGTGATCGCGGCCGACGGCAGTGTCGCGGGTCAGGGAACGGCGGCGCTGTCCGTGTCCCGTCCTCACCCGCTCTGGTCGGAACAGGCGCCGGACGATTGGTGGGCGGCAACGGAAGCTGCCGTCCGCGCGATCGATCCGGCGGTCCGGCGCTCCGTGCGCGGCATTGGCCTTGCCGGCCAGATGCATGGCGCCACCTTGCTGGACGCGGCGGACAAGCCGCTGCGGCCCGCCATCCTGTGGAACGACGGCCGTTCCTATGCGGAATGCGAGGAGCTGACCGCCGCCGTCCCCGCGCTTCATGCCATCACCGGGAACCTGGCGATGCCGGGCTTCACGGCGCCCAAATTGGCGTGGGTGCGCAAGCATGAGCCCGACATTTTCGATCAGGTCCGTACCGTCCTGCTGCCCAAGGACTATGTCCGGCTCCGCATGACCGGCGACAAGGCGTCGGACATGTCGGATAGCGCCGGCACGATCTGGCTGGATGTCGCCAAGCGCGACTGGAGCGACGAGCTGCTGGCTGCGACCGGCCTCGGCCGGGACCATATGCCGCGCCTGTTCGAAGGATCGGACATTGCCGGCACGCTGCGCCAGGAGGTCGCCGAAAGCTGGGGCATGCCGGCGGTTCCGGTCGTCGGTGGCGGTGGCGACAATGCCGCCGGGGCGATCGGCGTCGGCGTCGTTGCGGATGGCGACGCGCTGTTGTCGCTCGGCACGTCGGGCGTCATCTTCATCGCGACCGAGACGTTCCGTCCCAATCCGGAGCGTGCGGTCCACGCCTTCTGCCATGCCCTGCCCAACATGTGGCATCAGATGTCGGTCCATCTCAGTGCGGCATCCTGCATCGATTGGGTGGCGCGGCTGACGGGGGCGGCGAGCGCGCCTGAGTTGTTCAGCCGGGCCGAAAGCACCGGACCGGCGCGTGGCAAGGAACTGTTCCTCCCTTATCTGTCGGGGGAACGCACACCGCATAACGATGCCCTCGTCCGCGGCGCTTTCCTCAATCTCGACAATGATACGAGTCCGGGGACGCTGGCGCAGGCAGTATTGGAAGGCGTCGCCTTCGCCCTCGCCGACGGTTTGGATGCCTTGCGGGATGCTGGCACGCAGGTCGCGCAATTGTCCGTCATCGGCGGCGGTGCCCGGTCCGCTTATTGGGGCCGGATCATCAGCGCGGCGATGGAAACGCCGCTTGTCTATCTGCGCGGCGGCGAAGTCGGCCCTGCGCTCGGCGCTGCCCGGCTGGCGCAGGTCGCCGTCGATCAAGGCGATCCGCGTACGATCTGTGCCCCACCGCCCGTCGAACGCGTGATCCAGCCGGACCCGGAAGACGTCGCCTTGCTGGCGCCCAAGAAGCAGGCGTTCAAGGAAGCCTATCCCCACATCAGCCCCAAAATGAGAGGCCAATAATGTCGACCCAACCTAATTATTTCGCAGAGATCGCGCCGATCACCTTCAAGGGGCCGGACTCGACCGACGAGCTCTCCTACCGTTTCTACGACAAGAACCGGGTCGTGATGGGCAAGACGATGGAGGATCATCTCCGCTTCGCCGTCTGCTTCTGGCACACCTTCTCCTGGCCCGGTGCCGATATCTTCGGCGCGGGCACGTTCAATCGTCCGTGGCTGGCAGGCACGATGGATAGTGCGGCCGCCGCGTGGAAGCGCCGCGAAGGCTTCGACTTCATCCAGAAGCTCGATGTGCCTTTCTACTGCTTCCACGACGTGGACGTGATGGCGGTCGCCGCGAACGCCGCCGAGCATCAGAAATATCTGGCCGAGGCGGTCGATGATCTGGAGCGGCTGCAGGGCGAGACGGGCCGCAAGCTCCTGTGGGGCACGGCCAATCTGTTCAGCCATCCGCGTTTCGCCTCCGGCGGCGCCACCAACCCGGATCCGGAAGTGTTCGCGTTCGGCGCGATGCAGGTCCGTGGCGCGCTGGAAGCAACGCATCGCCTGGGCGGCTCCAACTACGTCCTGTGGGGCGGTCGCGAGGGCTATGAGACGATCCTGAACACCGATCTCAAGAAGGAGCTGGATCAGCTCGGCCGCTTCCTCAACCTGGTCGTCGAGCATAAGCACAAAATCGGCTTCAACGGCACGATTCTGATCGAACCCAAGCCGCACGAACCGACCAAGCATCAATATGATTTCGATACGGCCACCGTATATGGCTTCCTCAAGCGCTACGGCCTGGAGAATGAGGTCAAGGTCAATATCGAGGCGAACCATGCCACGCTCGCGGGCCACACGTTCGAACATGAGCTGGCCATGGCCAATGCACTTGGCATCTTCGGCTCGATCGACGCCAATCGCGGCGATCACCAGAATGGCTGGGATACGGATCAATTCCCGAACTCGGTCGAGGAAATGACCCTGGCCATGCTGGAAGTGTTCCGCGCCGGCGGCTTCACCGACGGCGGATTCAACTTCGATTCGAAGGTGCGTCGCCAGAGCGTCGATGCGGCCGATCTGTTCTACGGCCATGTCGGCGCGATCGACGTGATCGCGAAGGGCCTGCTCAACGCGGCGGCTCTGATCGAAGACGGTCGCCTCGATGCCTTCAAGAAGGCGCGGTACGCCGGCTGGGAAGGGGAGATCGGCCAGACGGCATCGACCGGATCGCTGGCCGACGTCGCCGACCTTGCCCTGTCGAAGAACCTCAATCCGCAGCCCCGCTCCGGCGGTCAGGAGCGGCTGGAGAATTTGATCAACCGCTTCTGCTATTGATCAACGCATGATGCATCGGGCGCCGGTCGGCTTATTGCCGGCCGGCGTTCGTGTATTCGGTCATCGGCGACCAAGGGGAAAGACGCCGCGTCCTCCCTCGCCGTCGGCCCCAAAGATCAGTCCAGGCGCCATGCCGGATCCGCTAATATGTCGGCCTCATCGGCGCCCATGCGCGGCGACGGACGGTCATGCGCGGCCGGCACGCCGTCGATCACCAAGGGCGTACGCACCCCTGGGATCGAGCCACCCGCCGCGCGTGCGGCGGGCAAGTCCAGCTGCATCCGCCGATGGCGCACCTGGGGATCGTCAAAAGCCTGCGCGATCGTATTGATCGGGCCGGCCGGCACCGACGCTCCCTCCAGGCTGCGCAACAGCGTGTCGCGCTGAAAGCGCAACGTCAGCGCGGCCAGCCGGCCGATCAAGGCGCCGCGGTGCTGAACCCGAAGCGGGTTGGTCGCAAAGGTCGGGTCCGTCCCCAGCGCCGGCTCTCCCAACACCTCGCACAGCCGCCGAAACTGGCCGTCATTGCCAACAGCGATGACCACATGGCCATCGATGACCGGGAAGACCTCATAGGGGACAATGCTGGGATGGGCATTGCCCAGCCGCTGCGGCGCCTTGCCCGAAACCAGATAATTGAGCGCCTGATTGGCAAGGACGCCGATCTGACTGTCCATCAGCGCGCAATCGATCCACGCCCCCTGCCCGCTTTCCTCCCGCTGCCGCAGCGCCGCCAGGATGCCGATGGTCGCGTACAGGCCCGAAAAGATATCGGCCATCGCAAAGCCGGTCTTGGTCGGCGCGCCGTCCGGATCGCCCGTGATCGACATCGCCCCGGCCATGCCCTGGATCAGGAAATCATAGCCGGCACGTTCCGCATAAGGCCCGTCCTGACCGAATCCGGTGATCGACGCATAAACCAGGCGCGGATTGATCTTCGACAGGCTGGCATGGTCCAGCCCGTATTTGGCCAGGCCGCCCACCTTGAAATTCTCGATCAGGACATCGGCCGATGCCGCCAGCCGCTCGACCAGCGCGCGCCCTTCCGGCGTCGTAAAATCGGCGACGATCGATCGCTTGCCGCGATTGCAGGCATGGAAGTACGCGGCGGAGAGATCGCCACCGTCTGCGGCCGCCACAAAGGGTGGGCCCCATTTGCGCGTGTCGTCACCGTCTGGGCTCTCGACCTTGATCACGTCCGCGCCAAGGTCTGCCAGCGTTTGCCCGGCCCAGGGCCCGGCCAGGATCCGCGCCAATTCCAATATCTTCAGGCCTTGTAGCGGTCCTGCCATCAATCCCTCGCGCCCGTGCCAGCATCGGGAAGACCGACCACCTGATGCAGAATTGAAAAAGCCCCGAAAGCCTTAGGCTTCCGGGGCTCGATCCTGGTGGGCGCAGCAGGGATTGAACCTGCGACCCCTGCCGTGTGAAGGCAGTGCTCTACCGCTGAGCTATGCGCCCGTTCGCCGCCGGTTACCGGGCCACGCCCGCTATGTCCAGAGCGGCGCTGCATTGTGCGACCACCGCCCAAACACGCACAGCTGGGAGACAATGCCGCGAAATCGAGACGTGCGCTTCAGCCTTCCGCGCCACGTGCGGAGGCCGCGCGATACTGCGCCCATGATGCGGACCGTAATAATCCGATCAGCATCACGCTCGTACCCGTTGCGATGATCGCGAAGACACATGCCATGACGCCGACGATCGTGTCCGTGGTCGAGCAAACCCGACCGAAGCAGGTTCCAACCGCCACTAAACTGAGAAGAAGCCCCGAGAGAGCCAGAAGCGGCGTGACCACGTAAATGAAGGTAATCAGTCCCCGCAGCGTCTCACGCGTCGCAGGTTTGCTGGCGGAAAGGCTGCCGCGGCGCATATATTCCACGATCATCGGCACGATTATAGCTAGGGTAAAGCCCGTACTTACCGCAGGTCCCGGATTATGGAGCCAAACACCGATAGGCAAAACGACTGCCGTCGGCGTAGTGACCAAGGCTGGCACGGTGGAGAGCGCGAAACGAACAGCTTTTTTGCCTCCCGCGGAGACCGGATCATTCATGGTTGCGTCTAACGCTCGTCACGTGAAAGGCATATTGGCGCAGATAACGCGCTACCATATTCTCGTTATCCGGCTTCAGTTCGTCATCGACAAGCAGATACACGGAACCTGGCACGGTTGCGCGCGGCATGACCTCATGCGCCCACTTGGATCGCAGCCGAGCCGCGCGATCTGAAGCGCGAGCACGTGCCCGCTCACCGATTTCGGCATAGCGCTGCGCGTAGTTCATCCGTTCTGCCTCAGTCAGGCCGCTTGCGCCGCGCCCCACCCTCGCCGCATCCGCTTCTGCCCGCCCGGCCGTCGCCAGCGAAGCGGCCCGCAGCGACTTCAACTCGACCATTTCGCGAACTATCTTGTAACCACCGTAGGCGGCATCTGGCAGCGTCGCTGCCGTCGCGATGATCCGCGGCACTTCTGTCCAGCGTTTGATGGAGTCCGCCGCGTCGTCATAACCCGCGATCTCGACGACATAGGCCGAGCCATCCATCGTCAACAGTGCGCAACCGCCGACAAAACCGGCCATTGCGATCGCGCCAACGCCGGAGCCTATCGCTGCTACCGTCAGAACGACGGCTAACACATCCAATGCGACACCAATGCCGTCGGAACGATATTTGGATGAAAATATTCGGCTGAGCGTATGGTTGATCATCTGCCCCTGGGCCATGGCGACCTGGCTGTTCAACAGCTGAGCTTCGCCATAAAATTCCATGGCATCATGGAATGCCTGAGCGACCGAGCCAAAAAAGCCCAGCGACGCACCCGGATGCAACGGCGACTTATCGTCAAACTGCACCACCAGCAGCGAGCCATAGCCATCAGCGTTAAAACTGGGCTTGCGAATAGGGATTATCCCCCCGCGCGTCGCCCAACATATTCCCACGTCAGGACCGACATGGACATCGGCAAAGCCACTCAGGCGATGGGCAGCATCATGGGGGCCACGGAAAGGTCCCCACATCGGCGTCGTCGTCACACGTGCCTCCCGCCATTACTGGCGGGAAGTCTAGAAGGAACTCATGCTCCCGCGCATCCGCGGAAATCTACCCCGTTCAATGAACGGCTGATGAAGATCGACGCAGCCTAATTCACCGAATCCTTCAGCACCTTGCCGGGCCGGAACTTGGGCTGGCTGGTGGCTTTGATGTTCATCGGTTCGCCCGTGCGCGGGTTGCGACCGATGGAGGCCTTGCGACGGCTTACGGAGAAATTTCCGAAGCCCACCATGCGGACCTCTTCGCCCTTCTTCAGTTGCGCGATGATCGTCTCGATCAGTGATTCGACGGCTTTGGCGGCATCGTTACGCGCCAGCCCCGTTTGATCCGCGACGGCAGCGATCAGTTCCTGTTTGTTCATCAATCCCCCTTTCCGCCGGCTCGGCCGGACGAACGCAAGCGCTCATCTAATGCCAAGCCGGCGGGGTGAGTCAAAGGAAAGCTGATGCGTTTTAGTGCCTTGCGACGCTCGCGCCCGGTTCCGCGCCGATTTGCGCGAGCGGCGGCTCGGTCGCAAGTTCGTCCGCTTCCGTCCATTCGATCGGGACGATCGGCTGGGCAAGCGCGCGAACGAGCACGTCATCAACATGGCTGACGGGCACGATCTCCAGACCCTCCAGGATATTGGCGGGAATATCCGCGAGGTCCTTCTCGTTTTCCGCCGGGATCAGCACGGTGGTGATGCCGCCCCGCAGCGCCGCCAGCAGCTTTTCCTTCAAACCACCGATCGGCAGCACGCGGCCGCGCAGCGTGACCTCGCCGGTCATGGCGACCTCGCGCCGCACGGGAATGCCCGTCAGCGTCGAGATCAAGGCCGTGACCATGCCGATGCCGGCGGACGGACCGTCCTTCGGCACCGCGCCTTCCGGCAAGTGGATGTGGACATCCTTCTTGGCGAAGATGCTGGGCTTGATGCCGTAGATCGGCGCGCGCGCCCGCAAGAAGGACCAGGCGGCCTGGATCGATTCCTGCATCACTTCGCCGAGCTTGCCCGTGGTCTTCACCTGCCCCTTGCCGGGCACGGTAACCGCCTCGATCGTCAGCAATTCGCCGCCAACCTCGGTCCAGGCCAGACCGGTCACCGCACCGATCTGATCCTCTTCCTCCGACACGCCGAAGCGATGCTTGCGCACGCCGGCATAGTCGCCAAGATTCTCCGGCGTGATGGTGACCGATGTCTCCTTCAGCTCAAGGATCTTGCGCAGCGCCTTGCGGGCGAGCTTTGCGATCTCCCGCTCCAGCGTGCGGACACCCGCTTCGCGCGTATAATAGCGGATCAGGTCGCGCAGCGCCTCGTCCGTCAGCACGAACTCTTCCGGCTTCAGGCCATGCGCATCGATCTGCTTCTGCAACAGATGCTTCTTGGCGATCTCGACCTTCTCGTCCTCGGTATAGCCTTCCAGCCGGATGATCTCCATCCGATCCAGCAGCGGCTGCGGGAGGTTGAGCGAGTTTGCCGTCGTGACGAACATCACGTCCGACAGATCGATATCGATCTCCAGATAATGATCCTGGAACTTGTTATTCTGTTCCGGATCCAGCACCTCGAGCAACGCCGACGCGGGATCGCCGCGATAATCCTGACCGAGCTTGTCGATCTCGTCGAGCAGGAACAACGGGTTCGACGTGCCGGCCTTCTTCAGGTTCGACACGATCTTGCCCGGCAGCGACCCGATATAGGTCCGGCGGTGGCCGCGGATCTCCGCTTCATCGCGTACCCCGCCCAGCGACTGGCGGATGAACTCGCGCCCCGTCGCCTTGGCGATCGAGCGGCCAAGCGAGGTCTTGCCGACGCCGGGAGGGCCGACCAGGCACAGGATCGGGCCCTTCAGCTTGTTGGTGCGCGCCTGGACCGCGAGATATTCGACGATCCGGTCTTTCACCTTCTCCAGCGCATAATGGTCCTCGTCGAGCACCGCCTGCGCCGCCGCAATGTCCTTCTTGATCTTCGACTTCTTGCCCCATGGCAAGCCGAGCAGGACATCGAGATAATTGCGGACGACCGTGGCTTCGGCCGACATCGGCGCCATCGTGCGCAGCTTCTTCAGCTCAGCCGTGGCCTTCGATCGGGCCTCTTTCGACAGCTTGGTGTTCGCGATCTTCTGAGTCAGTTCGGCGATCTCGTCGCCGCCTTCCTCACCCTCGCTCGTCCCCAGCTCCCGCTGGATCGCCTTCAGCTGCTCGTTGAGGTAATATTCGCGCTGGGTCTTCTCCATCTGCCGCTTCACGCGACTGCGGATCTTCTTCTCGACCTGCAATGCGCCCAGCTCGCCTTCCATGAAGGCGAACGCCATTTCCAGCCGCTTGGCCGGATCGCTTTCGACCAGCATCGCCTGCTTGTCGGACACCTTGACCGAGATATTGCCGGCGACCGCATCAGCCAGGCGCGCCGGATCCTCGATCTCCGCCAACTGGCCGGGCAGTTCGTCCGGCAATTTGCGATTGAGCTGCGCGTAACGCTCGAACTGATCGGACACCGAGCGCATCAGCGCCTTGATATCGTCCGACGCGGGATCGGCTTCGCCGTCGCCGAGCAGCTCGATCTCCGCCGTGAGATGCGTTGCCACGGCGTGCAGGCGAGTCATCCGCGCACGCTGCTTGCCCTCAACGAGCACGCGAACCGTGCCATCGGGCAGTTTCAACAACTGTAGGACGGTGGCGGTAACACCGATGTCGAACAAGGCGTCGGCATCGGGATCGTCCTCGGCAGGATCGATCTGCGAAACGAGAAAGATCGTCTTGTCCGCCGCCATCGCGCTTTCCAGCGCGGCGACCGACTTGTCGCGGCCCACGAACAGGGGAACGATCATCTGCGGGAACACGACGATGTCGCGCAACGGCAATACGGGGAAAGCTTCGGTCATGAACACTCCGGCGCCGCGATCGATGCGGCAACTGTCCATCATATGGTAATTATCCCGGGGCGATCAACGGCTCCCGGGGCGCAGCGAGAAGCGGACGCGCCGCCGCCGGAAATCCAGCGATACGCGCGCAAATCCTTCCAGCACATCGGTGCCGAGCATGATGGCTGGCTCGTTCTGCAAGCCGAACAGCTTGAACGGCGGCACGTCGACGAAGGCGATCGTGACGTCACGAAACAGGATCGAGCCGATCTTCAGTTCCGGCACCCGGATCAGGTCGGCAATGAAGGATTCACCGGTCACGCTCATCAGTGTTGCGGTTTGGAAGGGAAGCTTGCTGCGACGCATGAGCTTGGCCCGCAGCGCGCTGTTCCCCACCGTGATCTCCGTCCCCGTATCGATCACCGCGGCAACTTTGCTGCCACCGGCGAGCGCCTGCGTGAGGATCAGCTGCCCCTTGCGGCGTCGTGCCACCACAACGACTTCGCCCGGGCCGGCCTGCAGGTCGGAGCGGTGTGTGTCCTGCACGGTGACGCGCTTACGCTCAAAATCGATATTGAGGCGCTGGTCGGCCAGCGCGTCGATGCCGACCAATCCCTGCGCGGCGAGATACCGTTCCGGCAGTGGCGGCGCGGCGATGTCGCGAACCACGCTACTGCCGACGCGCAGCGTATCGATGCGCACCGTCGGCGTCAGCTTCGCCCCGCTCATGCTGTTCAACATCACCGCCGGTCCGGTCGGCAAGCCAAGCCGCTGCGCGAGCGCCTCGCCGACAACGGTGCGATCCGCCCCGCTGTCGACAAAGAAGTTGAACGGTCCCTGGCCATTCACTTCGACCCCGATCAGCATGCGCGTGTTGATCTGCTTGGCCGCTACGCTGTCGCCGCTAACCTCGAGCGCGTCGTCGATCGTGGCGGGCTTGATGAAGGGTTGCTCGGCAGACGGCGCTGCATCCGTCGGCGCAACAGACGTGACCGGCTGCACCGGGGCCTGACACTGCGCGGCGCCCGCCACCATTGCCATCAACATCGGTGCCAGCGCCAGCTTGGCCATAGTCCCTCCCCTATGCCACCCTACCAGGCGGCCACCAGCGATCTTTTGTCGCCCCAATATTGTGCACCTTCGCAGGGGCGTAGAACAGGAATAATTGGTCGGTAACGGCCGCGTTGCTATGCGGGGGCTCGTTAGCCGGGCGGGTTGGTCGCAGCCGATGCCTCGCGTCGCATCGCACGGAACAGCACCCAGATGATCGCGCCGAGAATGGCGGTCGCGGCAATGAGCGCGAGCCACAGGATCAATGTGCGACGGGACGTGCCTTCCGCCGGTGCCGGCAGGGCCAACATCGCCGCCGCCTGGCCCGGATCCTTGGCATGTGCCAGCGGAATATCCTCCCATCGATCATCGGGGACCAGATTTGCGACCGGCAGATAGACATTGTCCGCCGTTGCCGATCCGGCCGCGAGGGTGAATGGCGGCGTGCCCGACATCAGTGTGACCACCTGTCGTGGTACGAACTGAAGTTCGACATGCGGCGCGTCGCTGAAGCCGCTCGACCGCGGGTCCGCGTCGATCCGGATTTCACGGAAGCGTCCCTCTGGTAGTTCGACGGCTGCAGCCGGACGCCCCGCCCTGCCGGGCTTAACCGTATCGATGACGGCCTCGCCCAGCAAAGTCCAAGGCTGTTCGCGATTTTCGCGACCGAACGCTTTGATCGGTATGATGGCCGGCCCACCCGCGGGAATCATCCGCAACGCCGCCGGACGCACCCCGAAGGGCAAGGCAAAACGGACATGATAAGGATCGGCCAGCGCCGGCGTCGTCGCCTCAACAAGAAGCCGACCGGCAGCGGCTGTGCCATCCTGGGTCGTCAGCGCGGCACGACGGAGGCGTACCGGCGCCAGCAGGCGCGACGCCGCCGTCCAACTGATGCGCAGATAATGGCCGCGCAGATCGGCCCCATCGAGCGGGATGGTGGCGGAGGTGACGGGCTGCTCGGTCGCTGCCGCGCGATAGATCACTTTGCGCGCAAGCGGCGTCCAGTCCGCCAGATTGGCGCTGGCATCCACTTGAAATGTGACCGGTTGCGATTGCGGGACGTCGACATCCAAGGACAGGCTTGCCGCGAGCGCGGCAATTGCGCGCGTGTCCAGCAAGGTTCCAAGCGTGACGGCCTCGCCGGTTTTATCATCGACCGCACCGGAGAGCCCGACAATATGCGCGCGCTGATCCTCCCCAATACGCACCTGCATTCCGGTTACCTTCAGCGCGCCGGGAGCGCCCAATATCGGATATGCCGTCAGCTCGATGCGACGCCCCGCCGTGCGCACTGGCTCGGCATCCGCAAGCGCGATCGGCAGCGCCTTGCCCATCCGATCCACAACGCGCAGATCGCCAAGGTCGGCGCGTTGCAGGGCGAGCAACACCTTCGCCGGAAGCACGACCCGCTGGACCGACCCGCCAGGCGCCGGCTCGATCGGCATCCGCAAGGCGAAGCCGCCGATATCCACCGGCGCCGCTCCCAGAGCGCCCGCCAGAACCGCCGCTACGCCCGCAATAGCAATGCCGCGAAAACCGGTCATGCCGGGGCTCCCTCCGCTATCGGCCGGACCGCATTCTTGGGCGGCAACGGCGCGAAATAGCCGACGACGAGCATCAATATGCCAACCACCATGAAGGTTACGATCCGGACGGCGCCGCCTTCGTTGCTGAGGTCGACTACCAGCAATTTGATCACGACGAGCCCCAACAAGCCGGCACCCGCAAGCCACATCACACGGTTCGATTGACGATGCGCGTACAGCATCAGGCCCAGCGCCAGCAGCGTCCACAGGATCGCAATACCCATCTGGACGACGAAGCTTTCGAGCAACGCGGTACCGGTCCAGGGCACGCCGATCATGTGATGCGCGATGCGGAGCCAGATCGTGTTGAGGATGACGAAGCTGAGCAACGCCAGCGCTACCAACGCCTCCCGCCCGCGCAGCCATCCGCTGCCCGGCACCGGGGGCGTGGCGGCAAGGACGGTACGCCGCCAGAGCAGCAAGACCCCGACCGATAACATCAGCGTCAGATCGATCGGGTTGAGCAAGGGAATGTAGGGCAAGGGCGCCGTCGCCCCCGAAGCCAGCAGTGCGGTTCCCAAACTGCCAAGGAAGGCCAAGGCCGCGATCGGCAGCGCCGCGAACCAACCATAGTCGATCGCGTGCACCTGCAACGGCCAGCGCGTCCCGCGCCCACGATCGCGGGGTGCCGCTGCGGCCCAAAGGGTCAGCAGGAGCAATGCGGAAACCGCGCTGACCAGAAATACCACGCCGGCCCATGACGTATTCCACAGGGCGCCGCGATCGATTCCTAACCAGAGACAATCGGCGATCATCGCCGCCAACAGCCACACGCCGCCGACATGGACGCCACGGTGCAGCAGCGACAGGCTTGGGTCGCGATCGGCGGCGTCCTGGCGCTCTTCGCGAAACAGCAGCCAATAATGTACAGCCAGTGCAACGACCCAGATCGGCCAATGCCATGCGTAGAGACTATGTTGCTGCATGAGGGACTGTGCGCAGAAGGCCAAAACCAGCGGTAGCAACGTGACGCGCGCCGGCCATGTTGCGACCGGCCAACGCAACTTGCGCCCGCCTTCCGCAAAAAGGGCGGCGCTGCCGACATAGGCCAGCATCATGAGCAACGGCTGTAGCACGATCGGTATGACGGGCAGCGCCGAACCTCCTGCGATCGCCGCTGGCGTGACGCGCCGTATCTCGGCCGCAAGCGCCAGCCACCAGAAGGCGAAACCGAACAGGAAGGCAGGCTTGCCAAGCTGCTGCTCGATCGAGGCATAGCGCACCGCCCACTTTGATCCGCTGTGCGGCAAAGGCTGGCGCAGCCACCACGCCGTTGCCAACGCCGCGAGCGCAATCAGCATTGCGCCGACAAAGGCGGGATCGATGAACGGCAGTGCCACGCTGCTGACCGACGGATCGGCCAGCAGGATGAACGCGGCGATCGCCTGCAGCAGCATTCCGAACAAGCGCGGCATCCATCGCGCCTGGCGCATGCCGATCCAGAACGCGCCGGCGCCTTCTACCGCCCAGGCAGAGCTGGTCCAGCGCGCGCCCAGCGCCAGTGGAATGGCAAGCGTCACGAAGCCAACGCCGATCGTCAGCATGGCTTCGTTCAACACGCGCAACTCGGTGCGTCCGCGCTTGATGAGGATCGCCGCCATGACGAGATACAGCGCCGCAAAGCCCAGCGCGGCGAATGCGCTGCCGAAGGGTATATGCTGCACCAGGCCGACTTCCAATCCGAACCCCGCCAAGGCGGGACCGAACAGCATGGTCGTATCCACTACCCGGCCGAGCGGTCCGGGCGTGTTGCGCGTGTAGAAGGTCGCCGCCGCGACGTAGATCAACACCGACACGATCAGGAAGAATTGCGCTGTCGGGAAGTCTGCCGGCGCGTAGCTGGTCAGCCCCCACAAGGTTGCCACCCCGAACGTTCCGAAGAAGCCGATCAGCGTCACGAATCGCCACGAGCGCAGATAGGCGAAAGCCAGCACCGCGAGGTTCAGCAGAGTGTAATAGCCGAACAATGTCAGCGCGCTGCCGCCCTCCCCGGCCAGCAGCAAGGGTACGGCAAAGCCGCCGATGAAGGCCGTGGCCGCGAGGCTCTGCGCTTTCTGAAGCAAGGCGAGCGCGCAGCTCATCGCGCAGACGATGACCATGAGGGCGAAAGCGGCAAGCATCGGCACGACCTCGAACAGTCGCGCCGCGGCAAAGACGGTGAGATAGATCGTCGCTATTCCGGCGCCCTGCAGCAAGAGCGAGAATTCGCGCTTGCGATCGCGCGTGCGGAAACCAACCACGAGCAACGCGATGCCGACCGCGACGACCAGCGCCAGTCGCAGCTCGACCGGAAACAATCCCGCGGCCGCTGCGTAACGCGCCAGGAACGACAGCCCGACGAACAGGATGAGCAGGCCGATCCGGACGATGGTGTTGCCGCCGACGAGCCACGCCATGGCGGCGGACAGAGCGGTTTGCACGATGCCAGGCGGGGCCGGTGCACGCGGGACGAGCGGCGACGCGGGCGTCGCGGCCGCGACGGAGGCGTTGGCCGCATCCGATGCGGGTTCGTCGGCTTTATACGCAGGCTCCGGCATCGCCGGTCGAGCAACCTGCGAAACGGGTCTCTCAGCAGTGAGCGGCGCGGGTTTCGGTTGCGTTGGCAGATCGAGACCCAGCTCGAGCGCGTTGCGCACCTCTTGCTGAATCTCGAGGCGAAGCCGCCCGCGCGTCTGGGCAATCTCGTTGCGGACGACCAGGCGTAGCGCCCAGCCTGCGCCAATTCCCAGCAGACCTCCGACAATGACGCCCCATTCTTCCAGCCCGGCTATGCACCAGCCTAGCAAGGCACCGACAAACACTCCCCACAGGATCATCGCAGTCTTTCAACGGAACGCCCAACAACTGGCTACGAAGGACTGTGAAGCAATTGGCGCCGACCGTCGACTCGCGCGTCCCTGCTAAAGTGTAAGCGCGCCCTTCAACCCGAGCACGCCCACGTCATCCACATGCCGATATCCACCGGGTCGATGCACCCACTGCAGATTGGGACGCAATTCCAGCCATGATCGGGGATGGAAACTATAATAGAATTCGGCCGCATATTCGGAGCTCTGCGGCGCCTCCCCGCGAAGCCGCTGGCGATCGGCCACGCGTGCGTTGACGTGCGTGCGCGCAAGCCCCAGCCCGAACACATCTTCGGTAAAATACGGGATCAAGCCGCGATAGAACAGGCCCAGCGACAATTGGTTATCGACGGTAGAAGTCTGCCGATCGGACTGCGTCATATTGACGAACAGGCTCAACCCCTTGATCGACTTGCCGTCCTTCGAGCGCCCGGTGAGCTGCTGCTGAAGATTGATCCACACACCGCTGCGTGACGACCGCTGGAGATAGGTATCACCGGACAGGATTGCGGGTGTGCGATTTACGTTGAGGAGCACGTCCGGCGCGTCGCTGGTGCTGATCCAGCCGCCAAGCTTGAACGAACCGACCGGTCCGCCCGATCTGCCGCCGCGGACGGCCCCGATTTCCACCGGCACAAGCGCGCCGGCCGCATCATGAAAATGCCATTCCAGAAACCCACGCTCCAGGTTGCGGGGATTCTGCTCGTAGACGGCGGCTTGGACGTAGATCATCCCGAAGTTGACCCGCGCGCGGGCACCCCACTGGCTGACCGGCCAATTATACCAATAATCGCCGGCAATATTGCCGGGCTGCGACCCGCAAAATGACAGGTTCTGGAAAGAGCAGGAAAAGGCGGCGAAATCCTCGCCCGGCGCGGTGCGTCCGACTTTCATGTCCAGCCGGTCGCCGCCGAACATCTGTTCGTACCAGAATTGCGTGAGCCGGATCGTCTGTCCGCGGCCATAGACCTCCTGCACCTGCTGCAAGACGCCGAGGCCGGCGCGCTGGCCGAGATCGTGGCCACGCCGATAGGTGATCGTGGCCTGGACCGAACCGCCTTCCAGACCCACCAGCTTCTTCAGATCGATCAGCGCGCCGACGTCCAGCTGCCCCGTCTCGGTGATGTCGGTGCGGCGTCCGCCGGTGACATTCAACGCGGTCTCGGACGCATAACGCGCGGTGACGCCGATGCCCTTGTCGGCCAGCACCTGCTTCAGCCCGAACCAGTCGCCCGCCAGACCGGGCGGCGGCGGCCGTTGCGTATCCGCCTGCTCGTTCGCGGGCGACATGTCACCGCTGCGCTTGCGCTGCGCACGATCGCGGACCCGTATCTGCTCCGCCGATTGGGAACTGATCGCAGTTTCATCCGGCCTAGCTGGCGGCCCGGACGAAGTCTGCGCAAACGCCGGGCGCACCGACAGGGCACATATTGCCAATATCGCACCATGCGCGAACCCCGCGCGCCAAACCGCCCCCCGCATTCGTCCCCCTTCAGCGTGTCAGTGTCATTCTACCGTGACGCTCTTGGCGAGGTTGCGCGGCTGATCGACATCGGTGCCCTTAAGCACTGCGACATGATAGGCCAACAGCTGTACGGGAATTGCATAGACCAACGGCGCGATCAGGGGATGTACCTTGGGCATGGTGATGGTCGCGAGACAGCCGTCGCCCGCAGCGGCGATACCATCGTAATCGGAGATCAACACGACCTTGCCACCGCGCGCCTGCACCTCCTGCATGTTGGAGACGGTTTTGTCGAACAACGGACCCGAGGGAGCGATGACGATGATCGGCACGGCTTCGTCGATCAGGGCGATCGGGCCATGCTTCATTTCGCCGGCGGCATAGCCTTCGGCGTGGATGTAGCTGATCTCCTTCAGCTTGAGCGCGCCCTCCAGCGCCAGCGGGTAATCCGGCCCGCGGCCCAGATAGAGGACGTCGCGTGCCGCCGCGATATGATGTGCCATCTGCTCGATCGCTTCATCATAAGCGAGCGCGCCGTTGAGCGCGGCGGGTGCTTCCGCGAGGTGGCGGACGATCACCCGCTCCTGCTCATGGCTCAGCCGTCCCTTGGCTCGGGCGAGATTGACCGCGAGCGCCGCCAATACGGCGAGCTGGCAGGTAAAGGCCTTGGTGGATGCGACGCCAATCTCTGGCCCGGCATGCGTCGACAATAACAGGTCGGCTTCGCGGGCCATGGTGGAGGTCGGGACATTGACCACCACCGCGATCTTCTGCCCTTCGGCGCGTGCGTGGCGCAACGCCGCCAGCGTATCCGCAGTCTCGCCCGACTGGCTGATGAACAGCGCGAGCCCGCCCGGCTCCATCACCGGCGAGCGATAGCGAAACTCGCTGGCGACATCGACGTCGACCGGCACACGCGCAAATTGTTCGAACCAATATTTCGCGACCATGCCGGCGTAGAAAGAGGTTCCGCAGGCGACGATCGTAATACGTTTTACCGACGCCAGATCGAAATCCTCGGTCGGCATCGAAACCGACTCTTCCAGCCGCCGCAAATAAGATCGCAGCGTTTGCGCGACCACGATCGGCTGCTCGTAAATCTCCTTGAGCATGAAGTGGCGGTGATTGCCCTTCGTCAGCTCAACATCCATTGCGCCAGATTCGACCACCGGGCGCTCGACCGGCTGATCCTGGGCATCGAAAATCTGCGCGCCATCGCGCGTGATGACGACCCAGTCGCCTTCATCGAGATAACAGATGCGCTGGGTGAGCGGCGCCAGCGCCAGCGCATCGGACCCGAGATAGGTTTCGCCTTCGCCATAACCGACGACCAGCGGCGAACCGAGCCGCGCGCCGATCAGCAGATCGGGATATTCGCGAAACAGGATCGCCAGCGCAAAGGCGCCATGCAGGCGCTTGAGAATTGCTGCGACCGCCACCGCCGGCTCGGCGCCCGCCTCAACCTGCTCGGACACCAGGTGGGCGACCACCTCGGTATCGGTCTGGCTGGTGAACACGCGCCCGCGCGCCTGCAGCTCTTCGCGCAGCGCCTTGAAGTTTTCGATAATCCCGTTGTGGACCACGGCGACGTGGCCGGTGGCGTGCGGATGGGCATTATCCTCGGTCGGCGCGCCGTGCGTGGCCCAGCGCGTGTGCGCGATCCCGGTGCGGCCCGGCAGCGGATCATCGCGCAGGACCGCGGCCAGATTATCGAGCTTCCCGGGCGCGCGGCGGCGATCGATCACCCCGTCATGATCGGTCGCGATACCGGCGGAATCATAGCCGCGATATTCCAGCCGACGCAGCCCGCTCAGCAGCCGTTCGCAGACCTCTTCCTTGCCGACGATACCGATGATGCCGCACACGACGATATTCTCCCTTCCATCAACCGCGCAGGCCCAAGCGCCTGATTCGGTTGCACCAACCTGAATGGACAGGTCAGCCCTTCTTGCTGCGCTCCCGGAAGCGCAGCGCCCAGCCGTCGCGATTCTCCTGAACGCCGCGTGCCACCGCCAGCGCATCCCCAGGCACGTCGTTCGTCACGACCGATCCGGCCGCCACCATCGCACCGTCGCCGATCGTAACCGGGGCGACCAGCGCACTGTTCGATCCGATGAAGGCCCGCGCACCGATCTGGGTGCGGTATTTGCCGAAGCCGTCATAGTTACAGGTGATGGTGCCGGCGCCGATATTCGTGCCGGCGCCAACATCCGCATCGCCGATATAGGTCAGGTGATTGGCCTTGGCACCCCGCCCCAACCGCGCTTTCTTGATCTCGACGAAATTACCGACATGGGCGTTCTCGCCGATTTCCGCCCCCGGACGGAGCCGGGCGTAAGGGCCGATGATCGCCCCGCTCGCGACGCTCGCATCCTCGATGTGGCAGAAGGCGTGGATCGTCACCTTGTCGGCGATCCTTGCCCCTGGTCCGAAAACGACATTCTGGCCAACCGTGACATCGCGCCCGATCGCCGTATCCCACGCAAACCAGACGCTGTCCGGCGCTAACAGGCTGGCCCCTTCCTCCATTGCCCTGACGCGCCGACGTTTCTGCCAGATCGCCTCCACCTCGGCCAGTTCGGCGCGGCTGTTGACGCCGGCGACTTCGTCGGCACCGGTTTCGATCACCGCCGAGTGGCGCCCGTCTTCGGCCGCCAGCATCACGATATCCGGCAGATAATATTCGCCCGCCGCATTGGCGTTGCCGACCCGGCCGAGCAGCGGCCAGGCATCGGATGCGCGCACCGCCATCAGGCCCGAATTGCACAAGGTTTCCGCGCGCTCGGCGGGGCTGGCATCCTTATGTTCGACCATCTTCACGATGCGGCCATGGTCGGCAATGATGCGCCCATAACGCAACGTATCCGCCGGTCGAAATCCCAGCACGACGACCGCCGGAGCATCGCCCTCGTGCAGTCGCGCGACCATTCGCGCCATCGTCTCGGGCGAGACCAGCGGCACATCGCCATACAGGATCAGGACGTCGCCGTCGAAGCCCGCCAGCGCGGTCTGCGCCTGCAGGACGGCGTGCGCGGTGCCAAGCTGCTCCGCCTGCACGGCCACCTCCAGACCGAGCGGCGTCGCGAAGGCGACAACCTGCTCGCGTCCGGCGCCGGTCACGATCACGGTCCGCACCGCACCAAGACTTTGCACCGCATCGGTAAGGTGTCCCAGCATCGGCTTGCCGGCCAGCGGATGGAGCACCTTGTGCAGATCGGACTTCATGCGGGTGCCCTTGCCAGCGGCAAGAATGATGGCGGCAAGAGGATTGTCGTTCATATGCCAATCTTTGCCATGTTCCGCTTGCGCAGGCCATATCCATAGGTAAGGGCGCGGCCATGGGCCGGACAGCGTTCGACATCGTCATCTTCGACCTCGACGGGACGCTGGTGGACAGCGCCGCGGACCTGACCGGCGCGCTCAACCATACCCTTACTCAAATGGGCAGGCAGCCGCTGACACAAGAGCGCGTACGCCGCATGGTGGGCCATGGCGCACGGACCTTGTTGCGGCGCGGACTGGCGGCGACGGGGGACGTCGACGACGCGCTGGTCGACACCGCAATGCCGATCTTCCTGGACTATTACGGCCACCACATCGCCGACCATTCCGTGCCCTATCCGGGTGTCGAGCAGGCCCTGACGGCGCTGGCCGCCGCGGGGATGAAACTGGCCATCTGCACCAACAAGCCCGAAGCGCTCGCCCGCCAGCTCATCGCGGCATTGGGCTGGGAGACGCGCTTCGCTGCGATCGTCGGTGGCGACACGCTGGCGACGCGCAAGCCCGATCCGGCGCCTGTGCGCGAGGCCGTCGCGCGGGCCGGCGGCGGCCGGGCGGTGTTCGTCGGCGATTCGATCAGTGATACCGATGCCGCGCGCGCGGCAGGCCTGCCCTGTATCGCCCTGACCTTCGGCTTCGCCGATCGCCCGCCGGAAGAACTGGGCGCGTCGGCGTTGATCGATCATTTCGACGCTCTGCTGCCGGCTTTGGAACGGTTGGGCTAGATGGCTTTGCCGCGCTTCACCCGGCTGGGCTCGGGCCCGATCGCGGAAAGCAAGCCGGCGCCGGAGGATCCGTCGCACGATCTGATCGAGGCGGTCGCCGAGCCGTTGCTGCTACTCGACGGCTTTCACATCAGCCACGCCAATAGCGCCGCGCGAACGCTGCTGGGCGAACATATCGTCGGCGATTATGTCAGGCTGGCCATCCGCCACCCAGCCGCGGCCCCTGTCTTGAGCGGCGACGAAGATGGTCCGGTGACCCTGAACGGGTTCGGCGGCCACGAGCGACTTTGGGAGCTGACCGCGGGGACGATCCGCCCGGGACGCCGGCTCTTGCGGCTGACCGACCGCAGCGCGCAGCGTGCCGCCGAGCAGATGCGCGTAGATTTCGTTGCGAATGCCAGCCACGAATTGCGGACGCCGCTCGCCTCCCTGATCGGCTTCATCGAGACGCTGGAGGAAGCCAACGGCCCCGAAGATGCGCCAACGCGCCTCCGCTTCCTGTCGATCATGGAAAAGGAAGCGCGGCGGATGCAGCGGCTGATCGACGACCTCATGTCGCTCTCCCGGATCGAGGCCGATCGCTACTTCCCGCCCAAGGATCTGGTCAATCTCGCCACATTGCTGCGCGAAGTGTCCGATGAGTTCCGGCCACGGCGCGACGGGGAACGCCTGTCGATCGCCTCGCCGCGCAAGGTGCCCGTCATCGGCGACCGGGGTCAGTTGCATCAGCTGATGCACAATATCATCAGCAACGCCTTCAAATATGGCGGGGAAGGCAAGCCGGTACGCGCGGTGCTAACGATGACGGCCAATCTCGCCCAGTTCAGCGTGGCGGACGAAGGCGACGGCATCGGTCCGGAACATCTGCCGCGGCTCACCGAGCGATTCTATCGCGCCGATCCGGGGCGCAGCCGCGCCATCGGCGGGACCGGGCTTGGACTGGCGATCGTCAAGCACATCGTCGAACGCCATCGCGGCAAGCTGGATATCGCCAGTATTGTCGGCGAAGGGACCACTGTCACAGTAGAGCTTCCCCTGGCCCCGCCCGCAGTGTCATAAAAGTGACGCCGAGGTGCCGCATTGGGCCTCAAGGAGTGCATGATGGCGACAAGCGGGCATACAGTTAAAGCGTTCGACGAGGATCTCGGCGAATTGCGTGCGCTCGTTGCCGAAATGGGCGGATTGGCCGAGGCCGCGATCGACGGTGCGGTGCAGGCGCTCATTCGCCGCGATTCCGAAGCCGCTGCCCGGATCGTCGAAGCCGACAAGCGTATCGATGCGCTTGAAACCGAGGCAGAGCTTCGCGTCGTTCGCCTGATCGCGCTGCGCGCCCCGCTTGCCGACGACCTTCGCGAAGTGATTGCCGCGCTGAAGATCGCCGGCGTGGTCGAGCGTATCGGCGACTATGCCAAGAATATCGCCAAGCGCGTTCCGCTGCTGCAGGACATGCGGGGCATCGAGCCGCTGGCGATCCTGCCGGCGATGGCGCGGGCCACATCCGAAATGGTGCACGACGTGCTCAACGCTTTTGCCGCCCGCGATGCCGAGGCTGCGCGTGAGGTGAGCGTGCGCGATCGGGAAGTCGACGATCTGTACGACAGCCTGTTTCGCGCCTTGCTGACCTATATGATGGAAAATCCGAGCAACATCGGCGCGTCGACGCACCTGTTGTTCATCGCAAAGAATATCGAGCGGATCGGAGATCACGCCACCAATGCTGCCGAGATGATCTATTATGCCGCAACCGGCGAACAAATGCCCGAACGCGCGCGAGGTGCCGATGCGTTGGCTCCCGCTGTCTGAAGCCATGGCAGGAGCACGCATTCTTCTCGTCGAGGACGACGAGGCACTCGCCGAATTGCTGACGTGGCACCTGCGTCGCGAAGGTCATGTCGTCGAGCATACCGCCGACGGCGAGGAGGCACTTTTGCTCGCCGCCGAAGGGCCGCCCGACATCGTCCTCCTGGACTGGATGATCGAAGGCCTTTCCGGGATCGAGGTCTGCCGCCGGCTGCGGCGCGCCGGCCATTCGGCCAACGTTCCGATCATCATGCTGACCGCGCGCGGCGAAGAAGAGGATCGCATCCGCGGGCTGGAAACCGGCGCCGACGATTATGTCACCAAGCCGTTCAGCCCACGCGAGCTGGTCGCGCGCGTCGCCGCCGTCCTGCGCCGGGTACGCCCCGCGCTGGCGGGTGAGCGGCTGGCCTATTCCGGCATCGAGATGGACATCGCCGACCACAAGGTGCGCCGGGATGGCGTCGCGCTGGCGCTCGGGCCGACCGAGTTCCGGTTGCTCCGCCACTTCATGGAGCATCCGGGCCGCGTCTTCTCACGCGAGCGACTGCTCGATTCCGTTTGGGGCCGCGACAGCGACATCGAGCCGCGCACGGTGGACGTGCATATTCGTCGACTGCGCAAGGCGATCAACCTGGGCGATCAGCCCGATCTGATCCGGACCGTCCGCTCCGCCGGTTATGCCCTGGATGCCGAGGGTACCGCCTGATCGGGGCAAGTGTATTGCTTTAGCAATACACTTATGGTAGACCGCTCTCCGCAGGGAGAGCATCAATGTACAGCGAATCCGATATCGAAGCGGCCGTCGCCAGCGGCGCAATCACGCCCGCCGCCGCCGCGGCATTGCGCGACAGCGTCGCCCGATCAAGCGCGACATCCGCGGTCGATGAGGAAAGCTTCCGGCTGATTACCGGCTTCAACGACATCTTCGTCACCATCGCCGCGATCCTGTTGCTGGCGGCGATCGCCTGGATCGGTTTCAGCGTCGCGGTACCGGCTGACAGGAGCGCGGGCAGTGATGCCGGCCTGCGTCAATGGATGCACGGTATTTGGGTTGCGGGCCTGCTCGTAGCGGCGGCCAGTTGGGGATTGGCCGAATATTTCACCCGCAAGCGCCGCATGGCGCTGCCCAGTATCGTTTTGCTCGGCACGTTCGTCTACGCGATTGCCGCCACGACCGGCGGTGCCATCGGCTCGCTCATCCCGGCGACCAGCAGCGATCGCACGGGTTCGGCCATCTTTGCGACCATCGGGCTGGTGACCGCTGGCGCGGCCTGGCTTCACTGGCGACGCTTTCACGTTCCGATCACGATTGCTGCCTTGACGGGCGCGCTGGTTCTGACCCTCGTCAGCCTGTTCATGGCCGCCTTTCCGTCCGCGCAACGCTACTGGCTGTGGATCATGCTGGGCGGCGGACTATGTGTGTTCGCGTTCGCCATGTGGTGGGACATGTCGGACCGGCTGCGCCAGACCCGGCGTTCGGATGTCGCCTTCTGGCTGCACCTTTCCGCCGCGCCCATGATCGCGCATCCCGTATTCAATCTGCTGGGCGTGTTCGGCGGCGAGATCGGTGCCGGCAAAGCCCTGATCGTACTCGCGCTCTATGTTGCCTTCGGCATTGTGGCGCTGGCGGTGGATCGCCGCGCGCTGCTGGTGTCGTCGCTGATCTACGTGCTCAGCGCGCTGGCGGCCTTGTTCCGCCAGGCGGGCGCCGTCAGCCTGAATATCGCGCTGACCGCCTTGGTGATCGGATCGGCGCTGCTGTTGCTATCCGCCTTCTGGCACAATGTCCGAAGGATCGTGGTGAGCGCTCTGCCGGAAGATCTGCAAGCGCGGCTGCCCGTGCTCGACCGCGTTATAGTGGTAACGCCCCGCGCTCAGCTATGAGCCGCCGGGCGTCGCTTACTCGTCAACCAGCTTGAGCAGCTTCCGCTCCACCGGAGCGAGCACCGGGCCGAGCTCATGGCCCCGCTTGAGTACGACGCCATGCTCGCCGATCAACGCCCATTCGCCCTGCTTTTGACGCAGCGCCGGACGCTTCTCGATGCGATATTCAGGACGTTCCGCCGCCCGTCGGAAGCAGGCGAAGACTGCGGCATCCTTCCCGAACTGGATCGCATAATCCCGCCACCGTCCGGCCGCGACCATCCTGCCATACAGATCGAGAATGCGCTGGAGTTCGGCCCGGTCGAACGCCACCTGGATGGGCGCCTGCGATGGGAAGGGCGTGACGATCCCCATCAGGCGGACTGGCGGTCCGTCGAAATGGCGGCCGCCGCCGCATCCCGTTCATCGATCAGCTTGGCGAGCTTCCCGCGTAACGTCTCGACCTCGCATTTCAGCAATTCGAGCTGCTGGCTTTGCGGATCGAACCGCTCCGTGCAGGGGGTACCGTAAGGCACGAAACTGTTGAAGGTGTCGGCATCGATCAGGGTCGGGCGCGCCGGGATGCCGACCATTGTCGCGCCTTCGGGCACGTCCCGCGTCACCACCGCATTGGCGCCGATACGCGCCCCGCGCCCGACCAGGATCGGCCCCAGAACCTGCGCCCCCGAGCCGATGATGACATCATCCGCGATCAGCGGGTGGCGCTGGCCACCCACACCATCGGCGGGATTGGTGCCGCCGAGCGTGACGTTCTGATAGATGGTCACGTTATTGCCGATCTTGGCCGTCTCACCGATCACGGTGAAACCATGATCGATAAAGAAGTTCGCGCCGATCTGCGCGCCGGGATGGATATCGATCGCGGTCAGGAAGCGGGACAGGTGGTTCACCAGCCGCGCAAGGAAATAGAGCTCCCCGTTGAACAGCCAATGGGCGAGCCGATGCATCCCGAGCGCCAGGACGCCGGGATATAACATGATCTCCCACCGCGAGCGCGGCGCAGGATCGCGTGCCTTGATCGAATCGAGATAAGCGATGAGTTCTCGCTTCATGCTTTCGTGACTCCCTGAAGACGAGATTTAGGAGGCGCCCGGCATTTTTGCCATAGGCGCGCGCATCCCGCCTTGAGATCTTCTCAGTCAGACGGATGCCAAGGCACAAGCGTGCGCATGGGCCTCCGTCGAAATCCTAGCTCACGCCGCAACCAGACTATTGTCGAGCGCGCGGCGAACGGCCGATACGGCATCGGCGGCATTCGCACCGTTCGGGCCGCCGCCTTGCGCCATATCGGGCCGACCGCCGCCGCCCTGCCCGCCAAGCGCAGCAACCGCCTGCTTGACCAGATCGACGGCAGAGAAGCGCGCCACAAGATCGTCGGTAACGCCGACCGCGGCGCTGGCACGACCATCATTGACCGCGACCAGAACGGCTACGCCCGATCCGACGCGGTTCTTGGCCTCATCGACCAAGCCGCGCAGGCCTTTGGGATCGAGACCCTCGATCACTTGTCCGATGAAGTTGACGCCCGCGACCTGCTCCGCAGCAGGCGCATCCGCCTTGGCAGCACCACCCCCGGCCAATGCCAGCGCCTTCCTGGCATCCGCCAGTTCACGCTCCAGCTTACGCCGCTCCTCGATCAGCGCCGCGACGCGCGCCGGCACTTCCTCCGGCGAGGATTTGAGGACCGACGCCGCCTCCCGCAGTCGCTCCTCGCGGCCGGTCAGCCACAAACGGGCAGCCTCGCCGGTCAGCGCTTCGATCCGGCGGACACCGGATGAAACCGCGCTTTCGGCGATGATCTTGAACACGCCGATATCTCCGAGCGCGCCGACATGGGTGCCACCGCACAGCTCGACCGACCAGGGCGCATCCTCCCCCTGCCCCATCGACAGGACGCGGACTTCGTCGCCATATTTCTCGCCGAACAGCGCCATGGCGCCGGCAGCGATCGCATCCTCAGGCGTCATCAACCGGGTGGTGACGTCATCATTCTCGCGAATATGCCGGTTCACCTCGGCCTCGACCGCCGCGATGTCCTCCGCCGTCAGGGCTTTGGGGTGCGAGAAATCGAAGCGCAGCCGTTCAGCCGCGACCAGGCTACCCTTCTGTGTCACATGTCCGCCCAGGCGGTGGCGCAATGCCGCATGCAACAGGTGCGTGGCCGAATGGTTGGCCCGCAGCTGATTGCGACGCGTCACGTCGACCGAAAGATGGATGGCGTCGCCCACCTTGATGCTGCCCGCGCCGATCTGCGCCTTGTGCGCATGCAGCCGTCCGAGCGGTTTGGAGGTGTCGCTGATGACAGCGCGAAAACCATCCTCATTGTCAGCGGTGCCGGCATCGCCCATCTGCCCGCCGCTCTCGCCATAGAAAGGCGTCTGGTTGGTGAGGATCGTCACGTCCTCCCCTTCGCCTGCCTGCTGTACGCGCACGCCATCCTTGACCAACGCGACAACCTGCGCGTCGCCTTCGTGGCCGGAATAGCCGATGAATTCGGTACCGCCCTGCTCTTCGGCAATATCGAACCAGATATCGTCCGACGCCTTATCGCCGGAGCCCTTCCACGCGGCCCGCGCAGCCGCTTTCTGCTCGGCCATGGCGGCGTCGAAACCCGATCGATCGACGTTCAAACCTTGCGCGCGCAGTGCGTCTTCGGTCAGGTCGTAGGGGAAGCCGAACGTGTCGTAGAGCTTGAACGCGACCGCGCCGGGCAGCGTATCGCCCTCTCCCATCGTTCCGGTGGCCTCATCCAGCAGGCGCAAACCATTGGCGAGCGTCTGGCGGAAGCGCGTCTCCTCCAGCCGCAGCGTTTCCTCGATCAACGGTTGCGCGCGCACCAGTTCCGGATAGGCCGCGCCCATTTCGGCGACCAGCGCCGGCACCAGCCGATACATAAGCGGCTCCGCGGCCCCGAGCAGATGGGCATGGCGCATCGCGCGGCGCATGATGCGGCGTAGCACATAGCCACGCCCTTCATTGGCCGGGAGCACGCCGTCGGCCACCAGGAAACCCGACGCGCGCAAATGATCCGCGATCACGCGATGGGACGCCGTATTGGCGCCATTGGTGGCGCTCTTGGTCAGCTCGCCGGAGGCCGCGATCAGTGCCTTGAACGTATCCGTATCATAATTGTCGTGGACACCCTGTAGCACGGCGGCGACCCGCTCGAGGCCCATGCCGGTATCGATGCTGGGCTTTGGCAGGTCGCTGACGATGACGTCGGCTTCCTGCATGAACTGCATGAACACCAGGTTCCAGATCTCAACGAACCGGTCGCCATCCTCGTCCGGGCTGCCCGGAGGGCCACCGGGGATATGATCGCCATGATCGTAAAAGATTTCGGAACAGGGTCCGCACGGCCCGTCCGATCCCATCGCCCAGAAATTATCCTTGGTCGCGATCCGGATGATGCGATGATCGGGCAGGCCCGCAATCTTCTTCCACAGGTCGAACGCCTGATCGTCGGTATGATAGACCGTGGTCGTCAGCTTGTCCGCGGGCAAGCCCCACTCGCGCGTCAGCAGGGTCCAGGCGTGACTGATCGCCTGTTCCTTGAAATAGTCGCCGAACGAGAAATTGCCCAGCATCTCGAAAAAGGTATGGTGGCGCGCGGTATAGCCGACATTGTCCAGATCGTTATGCTTGCCGCCGGCGCGGACGCATTTCTGGCTGGACGTGGCGGTGGAATAAGGCCGCGTCTCCAGGCCCGTGAAAACGTTCTTGAACGGCACCATGCCGGCATTGACGAACATCAACGTCGGATCGTTATGCGGCACCAACGGCGCCGACGGCACGATGCGGTGGCCCGCACTTCCAAAATAATCGAGGAAGGAGCGGCGGATGTCGTTGGTGGATGTCATGACTGCGACTTAGTGGAGGGGAACGCCCTTCTCAAGCGGCAGCCTCTCCGTAACGACGATAGCGTTGCGCGGGCGTGGCGGCACAGCCTGCTGCGCGCCGCTAGACCGGCTGATCGATCGACGGCGGCGGCTCGCTGAACCATGTCGGCCCGGCTTGCGTCATGTAGAAGCAATCCTCGATCCGAACGCCAAAGCTTCCGGGTATGTAGATGCCCGGCTCGTTGGAAAAGCACATGCCGGGTGCGAGCAAGGTCGCCTCGCCATGGACGAGGTTGACCGGCTCGTGACCGTCCAGTCCGATGCCATGGCCGGTGCGATGCGAAAGGCCGGGCAGCTTATAGCCCGGTCCATAGCCGAAGCTCGTATAAAGGCGGCGGACCGCATCGTCGACGCTTCCGGCCGGATGGCCGATGCGTGCGGCGAGGAAGGCGGTCTGCTGCCCCTGATGCACCTGATCCCAGACCTTGCGCTGCCGGGCATTTGCGGCACCGAATACAAAGGTACGCGACACGTCCGACTGGTAGCCTTCGACCGTGCAGCCGCAATCCATCAGCACAATCTGACCGGCATCGACCCGCCGGACCGCCTTTGTCCCATGGGGATAAGCCGCCGCCTCCCCGACCAGGGCCATGCTGAATTCAGGCGAGCCGCCCAATTTGGTCATAGCGGCATCCATAAGCGCGCCGATGTCACTGCCCGTCATGCCGCGCTCCACCCGCGGATGAAGCCAACGATAGGCCGCGATCGTGATGTCGGTCGCGCGCTGCATGAGCATCAGCTCCGGCGCGGTCTTGATCATCCGGCAACGGCGCACCACCGGGTTGGCCGAGACGATCCGGGCATCCGGCGCCGCATGGGCCAGCGCATCGGGGATGAAGAAGCGCACGCTTTCCTCGATCCCGATCGGGCGCGCGAGCAGCTTGCGGTCTTTCAGCAGCCCCGCCACCACCGCGAGAGGATCTTCATCCTCCTGCCACACGCGCACTTCGGCCGGGATACCCAGCGTTTCGCGCATCCGCGGCTCTTCGAAGAAGGGCGAAATGATACAGGGATTGCCTTCAACCGGCAGAATGGCGAGCAAAGGACGTTCGCTCCGCCCCCAGCGGATGCCGGTGAAATAGACGAGGGACGATCCCGGCTCGATCAGCACCGCGCCGATCCCGCTCGCGCGCATCAGCGCCTGGGCGCGAGCGAGCCGTTGCGCCCGCTCCGCCCGGCCGATCGGCTTGATATCGGCCGTCATCGGCCGCAACGCAGACAGATCCGGTTGCGCGGCCCGGACCACATCGGACAGCGACAGTAATGGCAGGAGCGCGGCCGTGGCGATCAGGCGGCGCCGGTTCGGCTGGTACATGGGCGATAGGGCCATAGCCGAGGATAAGCGCCCCAACCCGCTTGCGGCAAGAGCGAAGCCATGGTGCCAATTGCGCCGAAACCGATGAAAAAGGCGCGGAGCCCAAGGGTCCCGCGCCTTCCTTTAAGCGTATGAGAAAAGGATCAGGCGTCGTCGTCCGGCTCTGGTCCGGTGATCATCTTTTCGGCCACTTCTGCGACATTCGCCCGGATCGCCTTTTCGAGGCGGGCGCCTACGTCTGCATTCTCGCGCAGATAATTTTTGGCGTTTTCCCGGCCCTGACCGATGCGGATGCTGTCATAGCTAAACCAGGCACCGGATTTCTCGACCAGCCCGGCCTTGACGCCCAGGTCGAGTATCTCGCCGACCTTCGACACGCCCTCGCCATACATGATGTCGAATTCGACCTGCTTGAACGGCGGCGCGACCTTGTTCTTGACGACCTTCACGCGCGTCGCATTGCCGACGATATCGTCGCGGTCCTTGATCTGCCCGGTGCGCCGGATGTCGAGCCGGACGGACGCGTAGAATTTCAGCGCGTTGCCACCGGTGGTCGTCTCCGGATTGCCGTACATCACACCGATCTTCATGCGGATCTGGTTGATGAAGATAACCAGGGTACGCGAACGCGAGATCGAGCCGGTGATCTTACGCAGTGCCTGGCTCATCAGGCGCGCCTGCAGGCCGACATGGCTGTCGCCCATCTCGCCCTCAATCTCCGCCCGGGGAACCAGCGCGGCCACCGAATCGATCACCAACACGTCGATCGCGTTGGAGCGTACCAGCGTGTCGGTAATTTCCAGCGCCTGCTCGCCCGTATCGGGCTGACTGACGATCAGATTATCGACATCGACGCCCAGCTTCTTGGCGTAACCAGGATCCAGCGCATGTTCTGCGTCGATAAACGCCGCGGTTCCGCCTGCTTTCTGCGCTTCTGCAATGGCATGCAGCGCCAGCGTGGTCTTACCCGACGATTCCGGCCCGTAAATTTCGACGATGCGCCCGCGCGGCAATCCGCCGATGCCAAGCGCAATGTCCAGCCCGAGACTACCGGTCGAGATCGCCTCAATCTCAATCTTCTCGCGGCTACCGAGCTTCATTGCCGAGCCCTTGCCGAAAGCGCGATCAATCTGCGCCAATGCGGCGTCGAGCGCCTTTTGTCGTTCGCCCGTGCTAGCCATATCGCCGTCGATCACCTTCAGAGAAGCTGCCATATCCCGAGCCCTTGTCGCTAGAGGAAGTCATCCGCACGTTCAACGCGTGAAACGCTTCGTACACGGAATGTTCCGTTAGAACAAGAGTAGAACTTTATCGCGGGCACACCGCGTCGCGCAGTCGGTCAGCGGCGTGGAATGTTTGCCAGGACGTCCTTGATACCGTCCAGCGTGAACGGCTTCGCCAATTGCAACGCATCGGCATGCGCGGCGGGCGGCGGCTCGACATGGCCGCCACTTGCCAGCACGAACGGTACATCGCGCTGGCGCAATGCATCCGCTACTGGCCAGCAAGCCCCGTCGCGCAGATTGACGTCGAGGATGGCGACATCGAAGCCGCCTTCTTCAACCTTGGTCAGCGCCTCGGCCACGCTGTCGCATGAACCTGCCAGCCTGTGGCCCAGCATCTCGATAAAATCTTCGATCATCATGGCGATGAGCGGCTCATCCTCGATCACGAGGACAGACAAAGGTACGGTCATGTGGGGCCCCTTACTGGTCCACCGCACATCCGCCTAGATGATTCGCCAACCGAAACGAAAGCAGGCGCCGTGATCAGCGCCGGCTCGCCTCACCAAACGAGCACCCGCTGTTCGGGCGCCAAATACATCTTGGCGGTGACCGACGGCTTATAGGCGTCATACCAGGGCTGTAGATTGCGGACCATCCAGGTGCGTTGCACCGACGGCGAGTGCGGATCGGTGAGCAGGCGTTGGCGCAGATTGGCCTCGCGATAGCTGCGCCGCCACACCTGCGCCCAGCCGAGATAGAAACGCTGGTCGCCGGTCATGCCGTCGATCACCGGCGCGGCCTTGCCGTTCAACGAAGCATGATAGGCATCCAGCGCCACCGTAAGACCGGCAAGATCCGCCATATTCTCGCCCAGCGTCAGCGCGCCCTGTACGTGCATCCCCGGCAGCGGCTCATACGCGTCATATTGCTTGACCAGTTTGTCCGTAAGCGCGGTGAAGCGGCTCACGTCCTGCGGCGTCCACCAATCGGTCAGACGCCCGGTCTTGTCATATTTGCGCCCCTGATCGTCAAAATGATGGCTCAGTTCGTGGCCGATCACCGCGCCGATGCCACCATAATTAACGGCCGGGTCCGCATGCGGATCGAAGAAGGGCGGCTGCAGGATCGCGGCGGGGAAAACGATCTCGTTCCACACCGGGTTGGCGTAGGCGTTGATCTCCATGGGGGTCATGCCCCATTCGCGCCGGTCAGCCGGCTTGCCCAGCTTCGACAGCCCATATTGCCAGTCGAATTCGTTGGCGCGCTTGACGTTTCCATAGAGGTCGTCGCGCGCGATCGTCAGGCCTGCATAATCGCGCCAATGGTCGGGATAGCCGATCTTGGGGGTGAAGGCGGCGAGCTTGGCGCGGGCCTGCTGGCGGGTCGCCGGATCCATCCAGGCGAGCGTCTGCAGACGGCGATCCATCGCGGCGATGATGTTCTTCACCAGCTGGTCCGCAGCCGCCTTCGTTTCTGGCGGGAAATATTTGGCGACATAGGCCTTGCCGACATCCTCGCCCATCGCATTCTTGACCAAATCGACGCCGCGCTTCCAACGCAGCTGAATCTGCGGCGTGCCTGACAGAGTCGTGCCATGGAACGCGAAATTGGCGTCGACGAACCGCCGCGACAGCCATGGCGCCGCGGTATCCATCGTGTGCGCGAGCAGATAATCCTTCAGTACCGGCAAGGGCGCGTCGGCGATCAGCTTGGCCGACGCGGTGATCGCGCTGGGCTGTGCCACCAGATAATGATTGTCGCCGTTGAGACCCGCAGCGCCAAGATAGGCCACCCAATCGAATCCTGGTGCCTTCTTCTCGAAATCCGCGCGCGTCCAGACGTTGTAGGTCTTGTCGGAATCGCGACTATCCACCCGCGTCCAGTGAACCTGCGCCAACTTGCTCTCGAAATCGACGACCGCCTGCGCTCGCGCGGCGGCATTCGGCTCCCCGGTGAGATTGAAGAGCTGCGTCAGATAATCGACATAGGCCTTGCGGGCGGCGACGATCGGCGCATCGGTCTTCAGGTAATAATCGCGATCGGGCAGCCCCAGCCCCGACTGCGCGATGCCGATGGTCGGCCGATCCGGGTCCTTGTCGTCGAGCGAGACATAGGCGCCGATCGGCGCTTCCACGCCGTTACGCAGCGCCATGCCGAGCGCGCGGGCATAATCGGACTTGGAGCCGATACCCTTGATCGCGGCGATGTCGCCCTTGATCGGGTCGAACCCCTTCGCCTCGATCGCGCCTTCGTCCATGAAGCTCGCATACAGCGCGCCGGTCTTCGAATTAGGGTTCTTGGCCGCTTCATCCAAAAGCGTACGCGTGCGGGAGACCGACAGATCTTCAAGGACCGCAAAGGCGCCGAAATTAGCGCGGTCCGCCGGGATCGGCGTATTCTTCTCCCACGTGCCGTTGGCGAACGCGTAGAAATCGTCGCCTGGGGCGACCGCGCGGTTCATTCCCGCCTCATCGAAGCCGAAACTGCCGATCTGCGGCTTCTTTGCCGCCGCAGCCGGCTTCGACGTTCGTGCGGCGGGCGGAGCGGCGACGGCTGCAGAAAGCGCGAACAGGCTGCAGGCAAACAGAAGAACCGGCTTCGAGATCATGAATACGTTCCCAGGACTATATTTCTGGCGGTGGGTTAATCGCTTCCACAAGCCACGCAAGAGGCCGCTTAGCCGCGATCCCGCATCAGCCGCTGCTGATCCCGCTTCCAGTCGCGATCTTTCACCGTCTCGCGCTTGTCGTGCAGCTTCTTACCTTTGGCGAGTGCGAGTTCGACCTTTGCCCGGCCGCGGCTGTTGAAATAGACCGACATCGGGATCAGGGTCATGCCTTCCCGGCTCAGTCCCTTGTGCATCTTCTCAATCTCGCGCTCGTGCAGCAGCAGCTTGCGCGGCCGCTTGGGGACGTGGTTGAAACGATTGCCGTGGCTGAATTCGGGGATGTTGGCGTTGATCAGGCTGACCTGACCATCCTTCACCTCCGCATAGGCCTCTGCGATCGAGCCCTCGCCAAAGCGTAGCGATTTCACCTCGGTACCGGTCAGCGCGATGCCGGCCTCAAAGAAATCTTCGAGGAAATATTCGAAGCGCGCGCGCCGGTTCTCGGCGACGATCTTCTTTTTGTCGAATTCGGGGGGACGTGGACGAGCCATAGACCGCGCGATGTAGGTCCTGCCGGCGCGGGATGAAAGCGTCTTGGTGAAACGACGGGCCCGTCCCGCTAAATCCCAATCAGGAAAGTGTTAAACCTTGCTGGTCAGCGCGTTGCGCTGATCGGGGGACAGGACGCGGGTCGGAATGAAGTTGATCAATGCCTCGCTCTGGCGAAGAACGATGACATCGCGGTTCGCGAAGATCCCGATAAAATCGCTCCATACGAAATGTGCCCTGCCCCGGGCGGACACGAAGTCGATCCCACTGTCGGACCATTCGACCGTGGCCTCGTCATGCAGCGATTTCTGCTGCCGATAGATGCGCCGCACTTGTCGTGGCAGTCGCAAATAGGCGGCCAGGATGATCAGCGATAGGACCAGCACCCAATAAGCGAACCCGCCCAGCATCGCCAACGGCACGGACGCCAAATCCCACTTCCACGCCGCACCTCCGGCCGCAACCGCCACGAGGAGGCCGCCGATCAGATAGCCGCGGAGTACGCGCTTCGATTTGACGGTGAGCGCATAATTCAGCCGATACGCCGCGACCAGGTCCTCCGGCGTCGCTTGGAAGGTTACCGATTGCATCCAGCGCTTCTGCCTGCCCGTCGGCGTGCGTGCAATATTGGCCTTAAGCGGCGGAATATTGCTTGATCACCGCCACAGGTGCGGATGGGGCCGGCCATGCGACGATGCGGTAGCGATCATCGCCATCCAGTCGGTCGTCGCTGAGTGTATCGAGCCCCCCGCAATAGGCGCGGATACGGTAGGTGCCGGGCGGCACGGCAAGAATGTCGATCGAGCCGCCGGTGCACTCGTGTATCTCCAGCTTGCCCGACGGCAGGTCGATGCTGGCCTCCGCCACATGATCCCAATCGTCGAAATTGTCGTCGGGCGAACCCTCCGCAAGTTCGAAGTCGACCCGCACCTCCATGTTCGCTCCGGCTGGATCACCACCAGGAAGGGCGCGACTTTGATCCTGCGTTCAATGTCCTTATCATCATAATCCAGTTCCGTGCTGGGCTGTGCCGCATGATCCCACAGATAGAATTGATGATAATCGGCAAAAATCTCGTAGCGTTTGTGCACCTTCCCGCTCCTTGCCGTCCGGGAGCCGTACCGTCGGCCCTGGACCTGGCTGAAATGAACCAGCCGAAAGCGGCAGGGTTGCACGTTCAAATGTTGGACAAATCACCGCCGCCAGCTAGACCTTCCTCAACAATGAAGGAGGGATGACATGCAGGTGGGCACCGTAGTTTCAAGCAGATGGAGTAGGCCGCTCGCGGCGGGAATGGCGGCGCTTGGCCTGGCCCTGGCGACACCTGTCGCAGCACAAAATGACAAGATGGCGCCCATTGCGGTGCCCGCGCAGCCGACGGCGATCGATCTGGGCACCGGCCCCTTGCCGGGCGCCACGACCAAGGAATCGTGGCACAGCCAATATGGGAGCCGGTTCGCGCGCAACGTCACCATCGCGACGCTGACGCCGTTCCTTCCCGATCCCGCGAAGGCAAACGGCACCGCGGTGATTGTCGCACCGGGTGGCGGCTTCACCACCTTGTCGATGGAGAATGAAGGATGGGATGTCGCAAAAGCGCTGGCCGCGCGCGGTGTCGCCGCCTTCGTCCTCAAATACCGCCTGAACCAGACGCCCGCCGATCTGGCGGGCTATGAAACGGCGATGCGCGAACGATTTTCGGGCGGCGCCCCGCCCCGCCCCACGCCGGCAGAAATGACGGCACGGATCACACCGGCCATCGCCGATGCGAACGCCGCCTTCGCCTTGATCCGCAAGCGATCCGGCGAATGGCACGTCGATCCCAATCGGATCGGCATGGTCGGTTTTTCGGCGGGCGCGATGTTGACCATGGCGACCACCCTGGCCGCGCAAAACCCGAAGCCGGCCTTCATCGGCACGATTTATGGTTCGCTGGCACCCGTCACCGTCCCCGCCGATGCCCCGCCCCTGTTCGTCGCGCTGGCGGCCGACGATGGGTTAATGGCGAATGGCGGCTTCGGGCTGGTCGAAAGCTGGAAGACGGCGAAGCGCCCGGTCGAATTCCACCTGTACGAACAGGGGGGGCATGGATTCGGCATGTATCAGAAGTCGACGACCAGCACCGGCTGGTTCGACGCCTTTGCAAGCTGGATGCGCATGCACGGCTGGCTAAAGCCTGCCAATTGACAAGCCGCGACGGCGTGGGGGTGCGTGACGCCGCCACGTCGCCGCTATAGTTGGCGCCGATGAGCCTCTTTCAGTGGGTAGGATTGCCGTGGAACCTGCTGCTGTCGTTCGCTGCGATGGTGGTGTCCTGCATGCTCATGTTCGACGCGGACTGGATGTGGAAGCTGACGCGCGGCCGGCATCTCCCGGTTAAGCCACCCTTGTTCAGCGGCATCGTCGCCACGATCGAGACGCGGGAGAAAATCAAATATCTTGCCATCTTCGGGCTGGTATTGGCGCCGCTGATGATGAGCCAGTTCATGGCGCTGCCCACACGCATCCCGCACGCCGATTGGGTGTGGATGGGCATGATCGCAATATTATCACCGGCCATATGGCTTGCGGAGTCGCGCGGCTGGAAGCCGTTAGGAACTGGTTTTGCCGTGCTGCTGTGCGGGGCGTTTCTGTTCCCCTATGCGGCGGCGGGCTGGGTCGGCCTGATGCGCTACCTCGTCATCGAAGCTCTCTTTTGGTCGATCGCCGCGTTGTTATACGTGGCGGTACTGGCGCATCAGCATATCCTCGGCCGCCCTCCACAGAGCCGACACGGCCAGATTTTTCGCCTGATCGCCGGGTCGATCGGCGCGATCGCGATTATGGCGGCGACGTTCTGGCCGTGGATGGGATCATCCTGACCGCTCATTGCCCGTGGCCGGTCAGCGCACACCCGCATGGACCAGTGCGGCGTCAACAGCCGCACGGCTCGCCGCACCGGCGGGCGTCATCGGCAGGCGCAACTCGGTCGGGAAGTCCGGCCGGATCTTGCCCAGCGCATATTTGATCGGCCCGGGCGACGCGTCGGTGAACAGCGCGGTGTGGAGCGGGAAGAGCCGGTCCTGCAGCGCCAGCGCATCGGACCACCGGCCCTCGATGCAGGCAGCCTGGAAATCCGCGCACAGGCGCGGGGCGACGTTGGCGGTGACGGAAATGCACCCGCGCCCGCCCATCGCCATGAAGCCCAAAGCCATGTCGTCATTGCCCGACAGCTGGACGAAGTCCGTCCCGCACGCCAGCCGCTGCGCCGTGACCCGCGCGGCATTGCCGGTCGCGTCCTTGACGCCGATCACCGTGGGCAGCTTGGCAAGCTCGGCCATCGTTTCGACGGAGATGTCCACGATCGTGCGTGCCGGCACGTTGTACAGCATGATCGGCAGGTCGCAGCCCGACGCCAGCGCGCGGAAATGGGCCAGCACGCCCTCTTGATTGGGGCGGTTGTAATAAGGCGGCACCAGCAAGGCCGCATCCGCGCCAGCGTCCTTGGCGGACCGCATATGATGCAGCGCCACGGCGGTATCGTTGGATCCGCAGCCGGCGATGATCGGCACCCGCCCCGCCGCCTGCTCGATGCAGATGCGGACGACGCGGTCATGCTCTTCGATCGTCATCGTCGCGCTCTCACCGGTCGTGCCGCAAGGCACGAGCGCGGACGACCCGCTTTCGATCTGCCAATCGACGAGGCTGCGAAACGCGCCTTCATCGATCGTGCCGCCCCGGATCGGCGTGACCAGCGCAGGAATCGACCCACCAAACATGCTGACTCCCTTCACCTTCCGTCTCCGCGGGGGCATATGACTAAGTATGAAGCCAATTTTGAATTTTCGGCGTCGCGCGCCTGATAGGGATGCCGCAGGGCGACTGTCCAGCATCACGCGGTTCTGGCCGGCGGGTTTGTTGCTGATTTCCGTGACAGCAGGCGCAGCGGTATTGACGATCCAGACGGATCGCACGGATGCGCCGGCATCGGGCGACACGATCGCCAGCGTCTCCGCCACGCGGCCGTCGCGGACCGATCCGCTCTGGCCTGCGATCGATCAGTGGACGCGCCTGCGGCAGAGCGACCGCCTGCCCTTCGCCGATTATGCCCGGTTCATGATTGCGCATCGCGGTTGGCCGGGGGAGCCGGCGATGCGGCGCGCGGCCGAACGGCAGATTGAACCGGATCAGGCCGATGCCACGCTCGTCACCCAATTTTTCGATCTGTTTCCCCCGCTGAGCGCTGCGGGACGCGTCCGCTATGCGGAGGCGCTGGCGGCCACGGGTCAGCTGGCCAAGGCCAATGTGGCGGCGGGCGCGGCATGGACGATGAGTGCCGCCTCGCTCAGCGACGAGACCCGCTTGCTGGGGCGGTTCGGCAGTCAGTTCACGCCGGCCCAGCAGGATCAGCGGATGGAGATGCTGCTCTGGGATCGCGTGCCCGCGGCGGCAGCACGGCAATTGCCGCGCATCACCTCCCCCCGTCGCGCACTCTACGCCACACGGCTTGCCTACCAGACCCAGGCGCCCGACGCGGCTGCCCAGGGTGCAGCCCTGGGACCTGATGCGGAACGGGATGCCGGCTATATCATCGATCGGGCGTTGTGGCTGCGCGCCACCGCGCGGGAAGCCGAAGCGCGCGCCTATCTGGCACGGCCGGAAGTGCTGACCGCCTCGGCGTTCGACGCCCAGGCCTATCTCGCGACCTTGCTGACCTTCGCCAGCGCGGCGGCGCACGACAAGCAATGGAGCCTTGCCTATGGCATCGCGGCCAATCTGGACCACGCCTTCCCGACCGGTGCCGACGTCCGGGCCCGCGACCTGACCGAGCGCGATCCCTATACCAGCCTGGCCTGGCTGGCCGGGACCAGCGCGCTGAAGCAACTCAATCGGCCGCGCGACGCCGAAGCGATGTTCGCGCGCTATCGTCAGGCGTCGCAAACCCCGGGGAGCCAGGCCAAGGGCGATTACTGGGCCGGGCGCGCAGCGCAGGCGGCGGGCGATCAGACGGCGGCCAATACCCATTATGCCGACGCCGCCGTGAACGTCGATCAATATTACGGGCAGCTTGCGACCGAACGGCTGGGCCGGACCATCGCCGTGCCGCCCGATCCGGCGCCGCTCACCATCGCACCCGAGGTACGGACCGCCTTCGCAAACCGGGAGGTCGTGCGCGCGGCCCGGCTGTTGGGCGAACAGCGCGATTGGCAGACGCAGACGGCCTTCATCCGCAAGATTGCGGCGGATGCGCAAAGCGACACCGATCATGCGCTTTCGGCCGAATTGGCCCGCGCGCTGCAGCGGCCCGATCTGGGCGTGATCGTATCGCGAAATGCACGGCAGTCCGGTGCGCGCGATCCGCTCCGCATGGGTTTCCCGACCGTGCCGGTCCCGCCCGCCTGGGCATCGCACTGGACGATGATCCACGCCATATCGCGACAGGAAAGCCAGTTCGACCGCGAGGCGCTGAGCCCGGTCGGCGCGCGGGGTCTGATGCAGTTGATGCCCGCCACGGCGCGGGAGCAGGCCGGCAAGATCGGGCTGCCGTGGCAGCCGGAGCGGCTGACGAGCGATATCGGCTATAACGTCATGCTGGGATCCAGCTTTATCGATCGGATGCTGAATTATTATTCCGGCAACTATGTCCTGGCGATTGCCAGCTACAATGCCGGTCCGGGCAACGTGAATAAGTTCATCCGGGCCAATGGCGATCCGCGCCAGCCGGGTGTCGATGTGGTCGACTGGATCGAGGCGATCCCGCTCAGCGAGACGCGATCCTACGTCCAAAAGGTGCTGGAGAATGCGGTCGTATACGACCTCTTCAACCCGACGCGCGCACGCACGCCGGAAAAGGATCGGCTGTCGCATTATCTGGGCAAGAGGTCCGCGGGTTGAGCGCAGGGTGCCCGGCCCGCCCAAGGGCCGAACCTGCGATCGTCAACGGCGCTGTTGAACGCCGGTGGTCGCGATCGTGACGGACGGACCGCCCATCACCCCGGCCGGCTTCCAGGCCCTGCGCGCCCGCTACGAAGACTTGTTTCAGGAACGGCCGAAGCTGGTCGAGACGATAGCCTGGGCGGCCGGCAATGGCGACCGATCGGAGAATGGCGACTATATTTACGGCCGGAAGCGCCTGCGCGAAATTGATCGGGAGCTCTCGCATCTGTCGCGCCGGATGAAGGCGGTCAAGATCGTCGATCCGGCCCAGCAGACGGATCGTAGCCGTGCCTGGTTTGGTGCGATCGTGACGGTGGTCGATGCGGACGACAACGAACGGGTCGTCACGCTGGTGGGCGAAGATGAGGCGGACGCGAGCTGCGGCCGGATCAGCTGGCGCTCCCCCTTCGCGCGGGCATTGCGTGGCGCAGCCATCGGCGACACCCGCTATGTCGAGCTCCCGGCCGGCACGCGCGACTATGAGATTATCGCGATCGACTATCCCGGTTAAGCTGCGCCCTTATAAGATCTTCGAGTTGAATAGTGTGCGGCACGTGGCGCACGTGAAGGATGATTGCATGAAGCGCGCCGTTTCGCACTGCCTCCCTGCCCTTGCGCTTGCCGCCCTTGCTTTGCCCCCCGCTGCCGCAGCACAACGCCCGACCCCGGCCGCTGCCCCCTCTGCCTCGGTGCCATGGCTGTTTGCGGGCAGCGATATACAAGCGCCGCCCGCCTGGCGGTTCGGCATCCTGGCGAACGGCGTGCGCTATGCCGTACGCCAGAACAAATATCCGGCCGGAACGCTCGCCATCCGGGTGCGGATCGACGCCGGCGCGCTGATGGAGGCGGATGACGAGAAGGGCTATGCCCACTTCACCGAACATATGCTGTTTCGCGGTACGAAGACCGTACCGGATGGCGAAGGCATCCGCACATGGCAGCGCCTGGGCGCGCAATTCGGTAGCGACACCAACGCGTTCACGTCGCTTACCCAGACCCTGTATCAGCTCGATCTGCCAAAGAATGACCCGGCGTCGTTCGATCGAGCCATGACCCTGCTGTCGGAGATGGTATCCAGCGCCAACTTCGATCCCAAGCTCGTCGAGATCGAGCGCAACGTGGTGGTGGCCGAGCGGGCCTTGCGCCAGCCGCCCTTCGCGAAAAAGGTGCAGGATGTGTCGAAGGCGGTCCTGCTGAGCGGCACGCGCGCGGCGACCGCGGACATCGCCGGAACGGACGCCACGCTGAACGGCGCCACGGCCGAGCGACTGCGCGCTTTCTACCATCGCTGGTATCGCCCCGAACGCGCGACGGTCGTCATCGTCGGTGATGCCGACGTGGACACGCTGGAGACGGCCGTGCGCCGCCATTTTGGCGACTGGGTCGGCCAGGGACCGGCGCCGGCAGAACCACCTTACGGCAAACCGGAAACGCCCAAAGTTGCCAGCGCCGTCATCGCCGATCCGCAAGCCCCCAGCCAGCTGGCGCTCACTTGGGTGACGCAGCATGACGATCGTCCGGACACACTGGCGGGCGAAGCGGCCGATCTGACCCGGACGGTTGCCGCGCGCGTCCTGTCGCGACGGCTGGATCGCAAGGCGCGAGAAGGCGCGAGTTTCCTGTCCGGTGGCGCCGGATTCGGGGAGCAGCGGCACGTGTCGGATTCGATGGTGGTCGCGGTTTCGCCCAAGGGCGGCCAATGGCAGCAGTCGCTGACGGAAACCTACGGCATCCTGGCCGATGCCGTGGCAACGCCGCCCAGCGCGACGGAGATCGAGCAGGTCGCCGCGACGATGGAAGCCGGCCTACAGGCCGCAGCCGCTGGCAGCGCCACCCAACAATCCGCGCCGCTCGCCAATCAGATCGTCAATGCCGTCAATAGCGGTCAGGTCGTGGCGGAACCGGCGACGATCCTGGCGCTGTTTGAGTCTCACCGAAAAGACCTCACACCCGAAAATGTCGGGGCGGCGATGCGTACGCTGATCCAGGGGAACGCCCGCGCGATCCTGTTAAGCCCGGTATCCATCCCCGGCGGCGATGCGGCGCTGGCAGCCGCCCTGGTCGCCGCGCGCGCGACCAAGGCCGCCGCGCGGACGGAGGAGAAGAAAGTCAGCCTTGATGACCTGGGGCAACCGGGAACGCCGGGCAAGATCGTCTGGACCAAGACGATCCCGGACCTGGAGATTACCCGGATCAAATTCGACAACGGGGTCGAGCTTGACCTGAAGCGGACCGGATTTGAGCAGGCCGGGGTGCTCGTCGTGGCCCAGGCCGGGGATGGCCTGGCGGCGCTGGACCCGGCGCATCTTCCGCTGCTGTGGAGCGCGCCCGCGATCGTGCAGGGCGGCGTCGGCCCGCTCGATATCGGTGCGTTGGAACGCGCCACCGCCGGCAAGCGGTTGGGATTGTCGTTCGGTGTCGGCGAACGTGCCTTCACCTGGTCTGGCGGCACCACCGCCGCCCAGCTGGTCGATCAGCTACGCTTGCTCGACGCGGCGATCCGCGAGCCCCGTTTCGACAGCAATGCCTTCCTGCGCGTCCGCGATGGTTTCGCGCAAAATTATGAGACGATCTTCAATTCGCCCGGATCGGTATTCGGGGCCTTCGCCAATCAGCCCATCCATGGCGGCGACTGGCGCTATGCCCTGCCCACCAAAGCGCAGGTCGCCGCGGTTACGCCGGACGCCTATCGGGCCTTTTGGCAGCCGCTCTTCGCCGGGGGAGCACGCAAAATATTGATCGTCGGGGATATCGACCCCGTCGCGGCGACCGAAGCTGCCCGCCAGACCTTTGGTGCCGCGGTGAGCAAGCCTGCCGCGCCGCTACCGCCCTCCCATCTGGCGGTTGCGCCGCCCTCGCCCAGCAAGGCACCGCTTACGCTGACGCATCGTGGCGATCCCAATCAGCTGCTGGTCGCGACCCTGTGGTCCACCACCGGCTCGCTGCAGGATCTCAAGCAGATGCGGGCGCTCAATGTCGCCGCGCAGATCATCCAGACACGGTTGTACGATCGTTTCCGGGAAAGCGAAGGCGGAACCTACACACCTTCGGTCCGCAATAACCAATCGGAGAGCTTCCCCAACTTCGGCGTCTTTCTGGCCACCAGCCAGATCAAGGCCGAGCGACAGGCCGATTTCGAGCGTGCGACGCGGGATGTGACGCAGGCGCTGGCGAAGGATGGCCCCACGGCCGACGAACTCAGCCGGGCGATTTCGCCGATTGCGAGCAACAACGATCGGCAGCGCAAGCTCAACCTTTATTGGGCGCAGATGCTGCAGGGCGATCTCGACGATCCCCGCTATGTCGAGATGATCCGGACGGGTGTGACCGGTTATCAGGCCGTCACCGCCGCGGCCGTTCAGGCCGCAGCACAACGCTGGCTGGCGCACGCGCCAGCGCTGCGTATCATCGTGAAGGGCGCTCCGGCTCCGGCAGCGCCCTGATCGGCCGATCCTGAACGCGATCAGCCCGCGTCAGGGGCGACCGACGCGCTGACCGGCGACGTTGCTGGCTTGGCGCCCGGCTGTTCCACGACGCGGATATTGAGCTCGCGCAACTGCTTCGCCGTGACCGGCGACGGCGCGTTCATCATCAGGTCTTCCGCTTTCTGATTCATCGGGAAGAGCACAACTTCGCGGATGTTGGGCTCATCCGCCAACAGCATGACGATACGGTCCACGCCCGGCGCGGAACCGCCGTGCGGCGGGGCGCCAAACTTGAAGGCTCCGACCATGCCGGGGAAGGAGCTGTCCACTTCTTCCTGCGTGTAGCCGGCAATCTCGAATGCCTTATACATCACGTCGAGCTTGTGATTCCGGATCGCGCCCGACGACAATTCGATGCCGTTGCAGACGATATCATATTGATAGGCGAGGATATCGAGCGGGTCCTTGCTCTCCAGCGCTTCCATCTCGCCCTGCGGCATCGAGAAGGGATTGTGGCTGAAATCGACCTTCTTGGCGTCCTCGTCATATTCGAACATCGGGAAATCGACGATCCAGCAAAACTGGAACACGCCCTGCTCGATCAGGCCGAGCTCCTCCGCTGTGCGGGTGCGCGCCAGGCCGGCGAGCTTGGCCGCCTGCCCTTCCTTGCCGGCGGCGAAGAACACGCCGTCATTGGGGCCGAGGCCGAGCGCCTCAATCAGCTTGGCCGTACCCTCCTCGCCATGGTTCTTGGCGATCGGGCCGCCGGGCTCGCCATCCTTGATGTTGATATAGCCAAGGCCCGCATAGCCCTGCGCACGCGCCCATTCGTTCATGTCGTCGAAGAATTTGCGGCTCTTGGCGCCGGCGCCCGGCGCGGGGATTGCGCGCACGACATTGCCGCCTTCCACCATCCGCGCGAAAAGACCGAAGCCGCTCCCGTGGAAATGATCGGTGACGTCGACGATCTCGATCGGGTTGCGCAGGTCCGGCTTGTCCGAGCCATATTTCAGCATCGCATCCTTGTAGGCGATGCGCGGGAACGGGCACTGGCTGACCGTGCGGCCGTTGGCGAATTCCTCGAACACGCCGTGCAGCACGGGTTCGATCGCCGCGAACACGTCTTCCTGCGTGACGAAGCTCATCTCGAAATCGAGCTGGTAGAATTCGCCAGGCGAACGGTCGGCGCGCGCATCCTCGTCGCGGAAGCAAGGTGCGATCTGGAAATAACGGTCAAAGCCCGCGACCATCAGCAATTGCTTGAACATCTGCGGCGCCTGCGGGAGCGCGTAGAATTTGCCGGGATGGATGCGCGACGGCACGAGGAAGTCGCGCGCACCCTCGGGCGACGACGCGGTCAGGATTGGCGTCTGAAACTCGGCAAAGCCCTGCCCGATCATCCGCCGGCGCAGCGATGCGATCACGTTAGAGCGCAGCATGATATTCTTGTGCAGCCGCTCGCGCCGCAGATCGAGGAAGCGATAGCGCAGGCGGATATCCTCGGGATAATCGGCCTCGCCCGCCACCGGCAGCGGCAGTTCCTGCGCTTCAGACTGGACGGTGACGCTCTGCGCGAACACTTCGATCTCGCCCGTAGCCAGATTGGCGTTGGTTGTGCCCTCGGCACGCGCTTTGACCAGCCCGTCGATCGTCACGACCGACTCGACCCGCAACCGCTCCAACACCGGCAGGGCCGGACTATCGCTGTCGGCAACAATCTGGGTCAGGCCATAATGATCGCGCAGATCGACGAACAGCACGCCGCCATGGTCGCGGCGGCGATGGACCCATCCCGACAGACGGACGGTTTCGCCGACGTTCGCGGCCGACAGGCCGGCGCAGGTGTGGGTGCGGTAAGCGTGCATCTCTTTTCCCAGCTAGTCATGCCAGCGGAAGCTGGCATCTCGTCAGGCAGGGCATTCCCTGCATCTTGAGACCCCGGCTGGCGCTGGGGTGACGACTAAATTGCAAGCGCTGCGCATTGATTCCACGACCCTCTTTGTCAACCCGCACGCGCCCGGCTATGGATGGTTACAATGCATATTCATCCATTGATCACCGATACCGCCACTCTCACCGCACTGTGCACCCGGCTCGCCAAAAGCCCCTATGTCGCGGTCGATACCGAGTTCATGCGCGAGAACACCTATTGGCCCGAACTATGCCTCGTGCAGATCGCGGACGCCAACGAGGCGGCTGCCATCGACCCGCTGGCCGAGGGGATAGATCTCACGCCGCTGCTCGATCTGCTGGTGGACAATGAAGATGTCCTGAAGGTCGTCCACGCCGGCGCGCAGGATATCGAGATCGTCCACAACCTCACCAAGCGGACGCCGCACCCTTTGTTCGACACCCAGATCGCGGCGATGGCGCTCGGCATGGGCGAACAGGTCGGCTATTCGAACCTGGTCGAGAGCATGACCGGCGTGAAGCTGGACAAGGGCGCACGCTTTACCGACTGGAGCCGCCGCCCACTCGACAAACGGCAGATCGATTATGCGATCGGCGATGTCACCTATCTGATCCAGATCTTCCCGCGCATGCTCGACAAGCTGCGCGCCACCGGGCGCGGCGCGTGGCTGAATGATGAAATGGAGCGGATCGCCGACGCCGCAAATTATATCAATGAACCGGAATTGTCCTGGCAGCGGATCAAGGTGCCCAGCCGCAAGGCAGAAGTGCTGGGCCGGCTGAAAGCGATCGCGGCCTTTCGGGAGCGCGAGGCGCAGCGCAAGAACCTGCCGCGCGGTCGCCTGATCAAGGACGAGACGCTGGCCGACATCGCAGTCCATCCGCCGCGCTCACAGGGTGAGCTCGCCAAGGTTCGCGGGCTCGCAGCAAGTTGGGCGGGCAACGAGATTGGCGCGCGGCTGATGAGCGCTTTGGAAGGTGCCGGCCCGCTGTCCGAAGATGAGATGCCGCCGCGGGACGATCGACGCCCGGGCCTGGGCAAGGATGGCGCGTTGGTCGCCGACCTCCTCAAACTGTTGCTCAAGGTGCGCTCCAAGGAAGCCGACGTCGCACCGCGCCTCATCGCCCGCACCGACGAAATCGACGCGCTGGCCGCTGGCCGCCGCGACGGCCTGCAGATGCTGGAAGGCTGGCGCTACGAGGTGTTCGGCAAGGATGCCCTGGCGCTGATCGAGGGGCGGATGGGGTTCAGCGTCAAGGGCGGCAAGATGGTGATGAGCGAGCTCAGCTAAATCCTGCTTAACGCCGTATCTGGCGGCCGCTCCACACGTCCCGCAGACGCGCTTCGGGTCAGGATTAGCCGGTACGGCGTTCCGGCTTAAGCCCCAACGCTACAGCTAGCATCTTATGACGACGCTCGACCGCTTCGCCATATAAGGCCGTATCTTCGCCACGCAGTGTCATCAGCAGAGCGCCGGTGGTGACGTTGAGCGTGCTCGACTCGAGCGGCTCGGAAACGCCACCGGACAGACGCTGACCCAGCCGCATCGCGAGACCCCACTGCGTCGCTTTGGTCGCCGCGTCATAGCCGATGAGCCGGTTGACGATCGGGCACACGCCGTCGCCGCCGAAATGCGTGAACAGGGCTTGCCCGATCATGGCGCGGCCCGCCGCATCGATGGCGACCCAATTGCCATGCAGGGCAACATCCAGGCCGCGTTCGGCGCGAAATTCGGGATGCGCGCGCCAGCCCACGTCGGCCAGCAAGCAGGCGGCATGCCGCAAGCGCGCCAGATGCGCCGGCTCATTGGCGAAGAGCGGCGCGATCCAACGATTCAGCAGATCACCATGTTCGGGAAAGCGCCCCTGGCGGACGCCCTCTTCCCGCGCTGCCTCGATCAGCGGGTCCAAATTACGGACGTCCGGCGCCAGGCTGCTGTGGAGCAGCCCCTCGCGTAGCCCGTACGCGGAAACGACCAGCGCGGATGGTTTGAGCGAACGGACGAGCGCCGCAAGCAGCATGGCCGCATCGCCGAGCGAGGCGATGCGCGATGCGGCGATGCCGGCAATACCCTTGATGCGTTTCGGATCCAGCTGCCCCAAGGCGCGGACCATCCGCTGCGCTTCGGACGGCGCCAGCACATATTGATGGATGATCGGGAGCGGATAATCCGTGAGCGCCTGGTGCAGTCGGGCAAGAGCGCGCCACGACCCGCCAACCATGTAGAAGGGTCTTCCTTCGGCGGCACCGCTCCACTTGGCGCGCGCCAATGCCTTCGCCAAAGCACGATCCAGCGTGCGCGCGGAATCGATCTTCATCTGCGCCACCCGCAGGACGCCGAACGGGATGGACACGCCGTTCCCGACCATATTGTCGGCCACGCCGACCAGTTCGAGACTGCCGCCGCCCAGATCGCCGACGATGCCATCCGCATGCGGTATCGCGGCTAAGACGCCGTGGCCGGCAAGGGACGCCTCCGCTTTGCCCGGCAACAGCTCGACGGGCAGACCGATGCCGGCGAGTTGCTCGATAAAGTCCGGCCCGTTGCTTGCGTCGCGCACCGCCGCGGTCGCCACGGTGCGTAATTTGGCAACGCCCATATCCTGGGCGAGGCGCCGGAAGCGGGCCAGTGCGGCGATCGTGCGCGCAACCGCTTCCTTGTCGAGCTGCCCCGTCTTGCCCAGGCCTTTGCCCAGCCCGGCCATGATCTTTTCATTGAACAGGATCGAGGGGATGCGCCCCTCGCCCTCATAGATGACAAGGCGGATCGAGTTGGAGCCGATATCGATGATGCCGACGGGCGCGCCAAACGAGGAGCGGTTCGGAGGGGGAAACACGCTCATGCGGCGTGACGTTTAACGAGGATGCGCATGCGCGCCAATGGTGTTCTTACCAACAGACCGGGTCATATCAGCAATTCCTCGCGCTTATTTGAACAAGCACGCGACGATAAATCAGCGGCCAGACGACGACTTGAGATCATCTCTGATACGCGACCCTACGCCAGCTGATCGCGGCGACCGCCGCAATCAGCTGTTACGCTTCTACCAACCTAACGCGGCGGACGGGGCGCCCTGGTCGGCCTTGGCTGAAAGCGCGTCGGCGGCCGCCCGCCCGGGCCGGGTCGGCCCCGCGGAGGGCCACGATGCCCGCCCCCGCCCTGCGGTGGTCCGTCCGCTTGTTCGATCATGACCTCGCCATCGCCCTCTTCGCCACCGGTCCGCTTGATCGCCGCCAGGAAGCGGCCTGCGGCAGCACGGGGCACCTCGAACCGGGTTTCGTCCTGGGCGATACGGATCGCGCCGACGTCCTGCTTCGTGATGTGACCACGCCGGCACAGTAGCGGCAAGAGCCAGCGCGGATCGGCATTTTGCCGCCGGCCGATGTTCACGCGGAACCAGATGGTGTCTTCAAAACCGGGGCGTGGCGCCTCGCTCCGCTCGCGGGGACCTTCCAGGCGCTCGCGCGGGCCGCTCGAACTGCTCGAGCCGCCTTCCAGCAACTCTTCCGCAGCGGGCATCCGCGCACGATGCGCCCGCACCAGCATTGCGGCAATCTCCAGCGGCTCGCGCGTTTCCAGAAGATCGGCGCCGATAGCCCGATCCTCGTCATCGATTTCCGTCGGTTCGGCCAGCGTCGCGAGCAGCCGGGCGCGATCCGCCGCGGCAATCGCAGCGGCCGTCGGCAGCGGAATCCATTCCACCTGGATGCGCGCGTCCCGGAGCATCCCCTCCACGCGACGGCGACGCTGATATGGCACGATCAGGGCGGCGACGCCCTTCTTGCCGGCGCGACCGGTGCGGCCCGAGCGATGCTTGAGCGCCTCGGCATCGCGTGGCAGCTCGACGTGAACGACCAGCGACAGCGACGGTAGATCGATACCACGCGCTGCGACATCCGTTGCCACGCACACGCGCGCCCGGCGATCGCGCAAAGCCTGCAAAGCGTGATTACGCTCGTTCTGGCTATGCTCTCCCGACAGGGCGACGGCGGCAAAGCCACGCTCGACCAGGCTCGCATGCAAACGGCGCACGGCTTCGCGGGTCGCACAGAACAGCATCGCCGTATCCGGCTCATGCAGCCGGAGCAGGTTTACAGTCGCGTTTTCGATATCGGACGGCGCAACCGCGAGGGCCTGATAGGAAATGTCGCCGTGGCCGCGGTCCGCGCCGAGCGTCGAAATCGTGAAGGCATCGCGTTGGTAGCGCCGTGCCAGCGCCAGGATCGGCTTGGGCATGGTCGCCGAGAATAAGAGGGTGCGGCGCCCTTGCGGGGTCGCATCCAGAATTTCCTCAAGCTCTTCGCGGAAGCCCATGTCGAGCATCTCGTCCGCCTCATCCAGCACGACGGTCGCCAACCCGGTCAGGTCCAGTGCGCCGCGTTCCAGGTGATCGCGCAGACGCCCCGGCGTGCCGACAACGATATGCGTGCCGTGCGACAGCGCGCGGCGCTCACGCGAGGGATCCATACCACCGACGCAGGGCGTAACCCGCGCACCGGCTTTGCCATACAGCCACTGCAGTTCGCGTGCGACTTGCAGCGCCAGCTCACGCGTTGGCGCGATGACGAGTGTGCGCGGCAAGCCAGGGGGCGGCAAGCGATCGCCCTCGAACAATTGCGGCGCAATCGTCATGCCGAAGGCAACGGTCTTGCCGGACCCGGTTTGCGCGGAAACGATCAGGTCGCGGCCGTCTGCGCTGTCTTCCAGCATGGCGGCCTGGACAGCGGTTGGCGTGGCATAGCCGCGCTCGGTCAGCGCCTCAACGAGGGGCGCAGGTAATCTACTGAAGGGCATGGGATCCTAAATGGTCGATCGTGACGCTACCGCAAGGGAAAAGAAGCGCGTCGCGGCTAGCTTGCCTTACGCTTATTACGTCCTGGCGACAGGAATTTTTTGCATTTTGCCGAAAGGAACGGCGGCGGGAGCCCCCCGTCCGCGGATCGGTACGGGAGAAATCAAAGTCCGATCAGCGGCTTAGCGGTGATATTGCCGCTCGTCGCCACATCATGCGAAACCGGGGATGTTTCGCCGGAACAGATATATTCTGGACATGAAAGCAGCGACAGCGTGGGGCCATCGCATACACGCGCCGCATCAGCCGCGCTTGAATGTCAGCCTGGGTACGGAACCCGATCCCTTCAACGCAGCACCTCGACCAGAGAGTGACGGGTTGGTCATGAAGTAGCGATGCAGATTGAACGGCCGTTTGCCGGGCGTGATCCGCTCATACGAGCCATCGGGCAACAGCCGCCAGCTTTGCTCGTCGTCGATCAGGTTGGCGACCATCACCTGGTCCAGGATCTGGGCGTGCACGGTGGGGTTTTCGATCGGCAGCAGATATTCCACCCGCCGGTCGAAGTTGCGCGTCATCCAGTCCGCCGACGAGATATAGACCTTGGCATGCGGGCTCGGCAGCTCCTCGCCATTACCGAACGCCATGATGCGGCTATGTTCAAGGAAGCGCCCGACCACCGACTTGACCCGGATATGTTCCGACAGGCCGGGCACGCCGGGCCGCAGGCAGCAGATGCCGCGCACGACCAGATCGATCTCCACCCCGGCCGCGCTTGCGCGATACAGTTTCTCGATGATGGCCGGATCGACCAGGCTGTTGACCTTGGCCCAGATCGACGCAGGCCGCCCGGCGCGGGCATGATCGATCTCGGCATCGATCAATTCGCCGAGCTTCTCGCGCAATCCCAGCGGTGAGAGGCTCAGCAGTTCGAGTGCCGCCGGCTCGACATAGCCCGTGATATAATTGAACAATTGCGCGGCATCGCGCCCCGCACGCGGATCGGCGGTGAAAAAGCTCAGGTCGGTGTAGATACGCGCGGTGATCGGGTGATAATTGCCCGTACCGAAATGGCAGTAGGTACGGAACGCATCGCCTTCGCGCCGTACGACCATCGATACCTTGGCGTGCGTTTTCCAGTCGATAAAACCATAGACGACTTGCACGCCGGCCCGTTCGAGCTCCGCGGCCCAGTTGATATTCTGTTCTTCGTCGAACCGCGCCTTCAGCTCGATCACGGCGGTGACCGATTTCCCCGCATCCGCAGCATCGATCAGCGCACGGATCACCGCGGATTGCTTGCCGGCGCGATACAGCGTCTGCTTGATCGCGACCACGTCCGGATCGGCGGCAGCCTGCTTCAGGAAGGCCAGCACAACGTCGAACGATTCGTAAGGATGATGGACGACGATGTCCTTGGAGCGGATGGCGGCAAAACAATCCCCACCATGCTCGCGGATCCGCTCCGGAAAGCGCGCAGTAAAGGGCGTGAATTTCAGATCGGGCCGGTCTTCATCGACCAGCTCGGCCAGATCGTTGACCGCAAGAAACTCCTGCGTGTCGACGATCACGTCCTCCGCGCCGCCAATCTCCTCCTTGATGAGGCGGGCCAGCGCCTTCGGCATATTGGGCCGCGGTTCGAGGCGGATGATACGCCCCTTGCGGCGACGCTTGATAGCCGATCGGAAGAAGCGAACCAGATCCTCGGCTTCCTCCTCAATTTCGATATCGCTGTCCCGGATGACCCGGAATGCGGTGTCGCTCAGCACCTCGTAACCGGGAAACAGGACGTGGGTGAAACGGCGGATCAGCGTCTCGGTGGCGACGTAGCGCGCGCGCATGCCGGGCAGCCGCACAAACCGCTTGAGCGTCGCCGGCAGCATCAGCAATTCCTGCGTCGGCTCCCCATCCGCCAGCCGCTTCAGATCGAATAACAAGGTGAAGCCCTTGTTCGGAATGAACGGAAAGGGATGCGCCGGATCGAGCGCTTGCGGCGTCAATACCGGGAAGATCTGCGCGCGGAAATGCTCCTCGCACCATTGCGCGACGTCACCATCCAGGTCGTCGCATTCCAGGATTTCGATGCCCGCCGCGGCCAGCTGGTCGCGCAGGATCAGCCAGACATTTTGCTGCACGTCGGTGAGCTCATCGGCGCGCTGCGCGATGGCGGTGAGTTGCTGGCCGGTCGTTAGGCCGTCGGGCGAACGGTCCTCGATCGCCTGCAGTTGCTGGCCCTTGAGGCCTGCCACACGCACCATGAAGAATTCATCAAGATTGTTGCCCGAGATCGACAGGAAGCGCACCCGTTCCAGCAGCGGGTGGGCCGGATTGCACGCCTCATCCAGCACGCGCTGGTTGAAGGCGATCCACGACAGCTCGCGATTGAAATAGCGATCAGCGGGCGCAATGCGCTCGTCGCTGCCCTCCACCAGCACGTCGTCGTTGGTTTGCGGAGTGGAGCGCGGTTGGTCCATCATTCTTGCTTACGCCGCCTTTTGTGACTCGTCGATGACTCGCAGGGCACGCGGCGCACGGAGGATGAGGCGATCCGTAGGCGGGCTTCGATACGCTCACCCCAAAGCAAGCCATGGCAAGTCATTTTAAAAGCGAAGTTCAAAGGCAATGCTGGCGCGCTGATAGCCGCGCTGGGCCGCCCCAAGTGCCAGCGCATCCGCGCGATCAAGCGTGGCCTTCGTAAGATCAAGCCGGATCGCGCAACCGCGCGCCGGGCAGGCCACCAGAGGCATTTCTATCGAGCCATGATAGCCCTGCTCTGCGGCAGGCGATCCCGCTGCCAACAAGGAATCGCGCTCGGCTATCGTCAGGCTGGCGGGAGCCAGGGTCTGGAACCGTGCCAGCTGGATACCGGCGCCGCTGTCTCGACGCCACTCGAGCCCGATTGTGCGTGTGGTGGATGTCGCATGCGCGCTGGTCAGCGCAACCAGGGAATTGTGCTTCTCTGCCGCAATCGTCGCACCCAGTCGCACGATGTCATGCTCGCCTAGCGCCACCAGATATCCACCGTCGGCGGACCATATGCTGAAGCGGCCAGCCTTTCTGTCGCCCTCGTCAACGCTTCTCGATCGCCGCTTCCGCATAGCATCGATCGTGAGGAGCCCGCCGGCTGCGTCCTGCTCGAAATGCCGGTAATGGGCGCGGGTGCGATCCAGGACGCGCGACCGTCCGGCCCGATACAGGATCGGCCGCCCGATCGGCGGGGGTGCGATGCGGGACGGGATGCCGCGTCTCAGCCATCGCGTCTGCGTGGCATTACCGTGACCAGCTAGGATCCCACGGAGGGCGAGAGCATTGAATTGAGGTGCGGCGGCGCCTTCGGCAACCGGAAGTCCCTGCGCTCCCGCCGCTGAGCCCAGGCCGAGCGCTAGTCCCGCAGCGCCCCTGATCGCCAGAAATCGCACGTTCATCCTGCTCTCCCCGTGACCAGACGCCACGGGCGGGATGAGTCCGCATGGATGCTGCGCGGGTGGCGAGCCGGTAGAGGCTCACCCTTCGTCGAGAAACCCCAAAGCCTTCCTTGCCAGCGGCACGGTCAGGCGCTGGCGCTGGGCATAAGCCAGCTCGTCGAGCGCATCGATTGTGCGGTGGACGCCAAGATAGGACCGTTCGATCCGCGGCACGAGGTAGCGGACGAGCTCCGGCGGCGCAGCCAAACCCCGTATATGGCACAATTTCTCGATCAACTGCCCGGCCAGTGCGTCATCCGGCTCCTCGATTCGGACGACCGGCGTGGCGGCAAGACGCGACCGCAGGTCCGGCAGTGTCACCTCCCAGGCGGGCGGTGGCGCGTCGGCAATCAGGATGAGCGGGCGCCGCTGCTCCTGCGCCCGATTCCAAGCATGGAATACCGCTTCCTCGTCCGCAGTCTCGGCATTGTCGATCAGTTCGCCGCCGCTTTTCAGCGCGTAGATGCGGCCCAGCAGCGAGCGTCCGGACTTTCGCGGGCCGGCGAGGATCGTCGCCATGACCGGCCATAGAGACCAATGTTCGAAGTGCCGGATCAGCGGCCGGTTGGCGGGCGAGACGAGATAATCCTGCTCGGTATTGCCTGCCGGCCAATCGAGCGGCAGAGCGATCTGGCTCATCGCGGCCGGGAAATCCGCAGGCCGCCGCCCGTATCCTGAACGCTATAGCCGGCGGTCGCGAGCGCCGTCCGGAAGACCTGGGGATCCCCGTCATACGCAACCCGCACCACCGAAATGCCGCCGAGCGCGACACTGTCGGTGGTGATGGATCGGACCCCCGGGATCGCACGCAAGCTGGATTGCGCCAGGATCAGCGTCGGATCGTCCGGCGTCTCCACCTGCAGCAGGAAAGTGGATGCGGCCGTCGGCAAGGCGGCGGCAGGCGCTCCTTCCACCACCGCCTCTTCGGGCAGATCGGGGACGGCGACCGGCTCGATCACGAGCGAACTGTCGGTGTGGAGGCGCCCGTCACGCAAGGCCTGACTATAGGCCTCATCGATCTGGCGGACGCCCTGGTCCAGTATGCGTGGCAGCTGATCGCCATCGGCCGCCGTCAGGTCGAACCGCGTGATCACCTCCCCATCCGGCCCATGCAGCGCGGTGAAATGCGCAAGGACCGGGCCGCCAGGATAGTGACGGACCAGTTGCACGATCGGCACGACAATATCGGCCGCGCCATATTGATCGAGCAAGTTGCGCCACAATCCGCGTCCGGGGCGGCCAGTCTGCGCGACGTTAAGGATCAGCGGATCCAGCCCATTGCCGACCGGCCGGACATAATCGATCGGGCTGCCGCCGGAGCGGAACCGCGCCCAAGCCCTTTGCCATTCGGTACGCCGCTCGAAACTTTGCGGCACCCCGCCCGACCACATTACCGGAATGACCAGCATGGGCGGCGAGCGGACGCCAGCTTCCGCCTGGCCGAGCAGGGATGCGGAACGGCCGCGGTCGAACAGCACGCCAAGATGCGCGATGTAGCGGCGGGCGCCAATCTCTTCGTCGCCGACCGAAATGCCGGCCACGATCGAATCAAGCGTACTATCGGGCAAATTCGGGGCGGCTTCGACCGGCTGATTGTTGACGCGCGCCCACAGCAATTTCCAAGCGCGGCGCTGCGCCAGCCGCCAGCCGAAGTTGCGCGCCTCCTGTGCCGTCTTGGCGGAGACATCCACCGCTACGTCGGAAATCTCGTAATTTGCGGAATTGTCCACCGGCGGGACACCGCGATCATTCCCCTCGATCTGCGCCAACGCGACTCCGCCCAGGCCCAATGCGGCCATGGTTGCGGTGATGAGGGAAAAGCGGCGGGCGGACGTCACGGTTGCGCCTTGTGGCGAAACCCCCGTGGATTTCCAAGCAGGATATGGATAGGCGCGCTGGATGAGCGGTGAATCCTACAGCTACGCCAAGGCTGGCGTGTCGATCGCGGCAGGCAATGCGCTGGTCAATGCGATCAAACCTCTGGTGCGCGCGACGCGCCGACCGGGCGCGGATGCGGAGATTGGCGGCTTCGGCGGCTTCTTCGATCTCAAGGCGGCCGGCTATGACGATCCGCTGCTGGTGGCGGCGAATGACGGCGTCGGCACAAAGCTGAAGCTCGCGATCGATAGCGGGCGACACGATACGGTCGGCATCGATCTGGTGGCGATGTGCGTCAACGATCTGATCGTCCAGGGGGCCGAACCCCTCTTCTTTTTGGATTATTTCGCCACCGGCAAACTGGACACGGGCATTGCGGAACAGGTGATCGCCGGTATCGCCAAAGGCTGCCAGATTGCCGGATGCGCGCTGATCGGCGGCGAGACCGCGGAGATGCCGGGCATGTATGCGCCGGGCGATTATGATCTGGCGGGGTTCTCGGTCGGCGCGGTCGAGCGCGCGCAGGCCCTTACCGGTACGAAGGTGGCGGCGGGCGACATCCTGCTCGGCCTCGCATCCTCGGGCATACATTCCAATGGCTACTCCCTGGTTCGGCGCCTGGCGGCCGACAAAGAGTGGAAGCTCGATCGGCCGGCCTTGTTCGATCAGGATCGCCTGTTGATCGACCTGCTGATGGAGCCGACCCGAATCTATGTTCGCGCGCTGCTGCCGCTGCTCCGCGACGGCAAGATCAGTGCGCTGGCGCACATCACCGGTGGTGGCCTGCTGGAGAATATCCCGCGCGTGCTCCCCGACGAACTGCACGCGACCGTGGATGCCGATCGCTGGCCCCAACCACGCCTGATGGCGTTCCTGCAGGCCCAGGGTGCGATCGAGCCCGAGGAAATGGCGCGCACCTTCAATTGCGGCATCGGCATGGTCGCCGCGGTGCGGCCGGACGATGTCGCCGACGTCACCGCAGCGCTGGAAGAATCCGGCGAGACCGTCTTCGCGATCGGCGAGGTGGCGCATGGCGCGCGCGGCTGCACGGTTTATGGCACCGCCGGCACGTGGAGCGCGCGCGCCAATTGGTCCGCCTCGCATCATGGCTGATGAACGCGCCAAGGTCGGCATCCTGATTTCGGGGCGCGGTTCCAACATGGCCGCGCTGGTCGATGCCGCCCGCGCAGAGAGCTGCCCGTTTGACGTCGCGCTGGTCGTATCCAACGTTGCCGACGCGCCCGGCCTGGCCTATGCCGCCGCGAACGGCATCCCGACCTTCGCCGCCAGCCATATCGGAATGAAGCGCGCCGAATTCGACACGTTGATCGATGGAGCGCTGCGGGATGCGGGCGTCCGCTACGTCGCGCTGGCGGGTTATATGCGGCTGCTCTCGCCCGGCTTCGTCGACAGATGGGCCGGGCATATGGTCAACATCCACCCTTCGCTGCTGCCCGCGTACAAGGGGCTCGACACGCATCAACGTGCGATCGACGCCGGCGAGTCGCGCCATGGCTGCACCGTCCATATCGTCACCGCCGAACTGGATGACGGCCCGATCCTGGCACAGGCAGAAGTCCCGATCTTGCCGGGCGACGATGCCGAGACGCTGGCCGCACGCGTGCTGATCGAGGAGCATCGCCTGTATCCTGCCGCCTTGGCGGCGCTGGTGACGCGTGAGCCCTGATCCCGCAGGCGATACGGCCCGGTTGCGGGCCATCGCCTTCGCTCTGCCGCGCACGGCCGAAAAAGTGTCGCACGGCATGCCCTGTTTCTACATCGACAAGGGCAAGACGTTCGCCTGGTACACGCACAATCATCATGGCGACGGTACCAGCGCAATTCTGGTCAAGACGAGCGGCGACGAAGAACAGACCATGCTGATCGAGGCGGACCCGGAAACCTATTTCCGTCCCGCTTATTTTGGCCATGCCGGCTGGGTCGGTATCCGGGTCGATCGGGCGGAGGTCGACTGGGATCATATCGCCGACCGGGTCGAGACGAGCTGGCGGATGGTCGCGCCGCGTAAAGTGCTGGAGGATTATAATCGATGAGCGACACACCCAAGGAACGTGAGGAAGCCGCGCGTGTCCGTCGTCGCCTGCTGAACTTGGGCGAAGTGGTGGCGCTGCTTGCGGTCCTGATATCCGGCCTGACCTTCTGGAACAGCTATCGCGAGCGCACCAATGCGGAAGCGCAGCATGCCGCCGAAAGCGCGCAATCGGCCAAGAAGGCGACCGTCATGATCCTCAAGGCGACGCCGGACAAGGAAGGGCGTACCCTTACGCTGGTGCCGCGTGCAGATGAGCAGGCGGTGCAAAGCCAGACGATCCGCTTCCCGAGCAAATTGGGCCTGTCGCCGGCAGAGACGAGCAGCGACACGCGGATTGAGAAGAGCTGGTTCGAAAGCGCTCTCGTCAGCGCTCGCAAGGCCGCCAATGCCGAGGATTCGCCCGGCGATGCGCGCATGCCGGTGTTGATCGAGACCCACTATCTGGCTGACGGCGATCCACACGTCGATATGGCGATTTACGAGATCGGTTATGCCACCAGCCACAGCTTCCTGGGTGGCACCGACATCCACTTGCGCGGACTGTCGCGAACCTCCGAGGTAGCGAATAGTGATGCGGGCCAGAAAAAGATCGATGCCCTTTGGGCGACGCGCATGGCGCCGAAGAAGTGACCCGGCTCCTCCGGTAAATTGGTATATCGCCTAGCCTTCAAGCTACAGGCAGGCGCGCAGACTAGACCAGCGGTGGCAAACTATTAGGATGCGTTCACCTGATGGGGAGCTGGACCTGATGCGCGCCTTTACGGCTTTCGTCCTTGCTGTTTCAACGCCTGTGGCGGCGCAGCACACACGCGCGATGACGGATGCGACGCCCCCGCCGGCCTCGGTGGACCAGCTTGCCTGGCTCGCGGGGAGCTGGGTCGGTTCGGGAATGGGTGCCAGGGTCACCGAAACCTACTCCGCGCAACTTGGCGGCCGCATCACCGGTCATTTCGCGATGGCGGATGGGAAAGGCGGCGTCGCCTTCACAGAGCTTGTCGACTACGTCCCCATGGGCCGATCGCTCGCCTATCGGGTACGCCACTTCAACCCTGACATGACGGGATGGGAAGACAAGACGGGCAAAGCCGTCCTGTTCCCGCTGGTCGCGGTCGAGAAGGATCACTGGTTCTTCGACGGCATGACGATTGAACGCACCGCCGCGGATGCGATGACAATGTGGGTGCGAACGAGCCACAAGGGGAAGGCGAGCGAGGTTCCGTTTCACTTCACCCGTGCGCCGCAACCATGATCACGCTCCGATGCGCTCACCTGGGCGGGGCCAATCTGCCCTCTTCCGCCTTGAAATAGAATTGGCTGGCGATCAGCCATCCTTTGATCGGCCGTAACGGCCCGACCGTGGATAGTATCACCACCGGCAGACCGATGACGAGATAGACCCACAGCGGTGGATCCCAGGCGATTGCCAGGATCAGAATGAAGATGACGCCCGGCACGCAGGCAAAGAGTTGGACGAAGACGGCGGGACCATCGGCCGGATCGGCAAAGGCATAATCGAGGCCGCACACCTCGCAATGATCGCGGATCGTCAGGAAGCCATTGAAAATATGACCGCGGCCGCAGCGCGGACAGCGCCCGCGCAGACCGGTGCTGATCGGCGGCAAACTGGGCCAGCGATGCCCGGAGGCATCGGTAAACTGGGCATCGTCGGGCTGCGGCATGCGTGTATTCCTGGAGGCAATCGAAATCGCCTTGCCACGAAATGAAGTTCGCGTCGCCAGGACGTATTGTCCAAGGTCGGCATGCAGCCCGGCGGGAGCCCTTACGCACGCTGGGGCCCAAGTCGAGTTCGACCTGAGCCCCAGCCCACGCGTTAAACTTGCAAGTGCCGAAAATTAGCCGACAATTTCTTCCGGCTTGAAGAAATAAGCGATCTCGATCGCCGCATTCTCGTCGCTGTCGGAACCGTGGACGCTATTTGCCTCGATCGACTCGGCCAGTTCCTTACGGATCGTACCGGCATCGGCGTTCGCCGGATTGGTCGCGCCCATGATGTCGCGATTGCGCTTCACCGCATCCTCGCCCTCAAGCACCTGCACCACAACGGGGCCAGAGATCATGAAGCTGACCAGATCGTTGAAGAAGGGGCGCTCGCGGTGCACGCCGTAAAAGCCCTCGGCCTGGTCCTTGGACATCTGGATGCGCTTGGACGCAACGACGCGCAGGCCTGCCTCCTCCAGCATCTTGGTGACGGCGCCGGTCAGGTTGCGGCGGGTCGCGTCGGGCTTGATGATCGAGAAGGTGCGTGTCGTCGCCATGGCGGTGCCATTGCTCCATATTTTAGGGTGGTGTGGAGATTGGCGCGCCTCTACCCGCGCTGCGTTCGGCTGGCAACATCCCATACAGGGGCTCTAGTCCGAGGCGCCCCTCAAACCCATTCACAAATATTGATGAAAAAAATTGCGATCATGAACTGCGGGTTTCGGCCCGCAGTTCACTTTTTAGAATGGAGGGCGGTCCCGTCAGCGTCGCCCGCATAAGGACGGGGCTTATTCCGGCTGGTATCCCAGCCGATCCGAGACACGGGCCGTGGCGGTGCGAAGCATGTCGCGCACCGCATCCATGCCCACCTTTTGGGATCCGTCGATCAACTCCAGGAAAGGCACGGTCAGCGCCGCAACGACGTTGCGATCGAAACCAAAGACGGGAAAGCTGATGTCCGTGACGCCGTAGGTGATCGGGCTTTTGCGGCTATCATAGCCAAGCCGGCGGATCACAGCGATGCGATCCGACAGCCAGCTGCGATCGACCTTGATATTCCGCTCCTCTTCCGCGGCGCGCACGATCCGCTCGGCGCGCTGGATATTCGAAAAGGTCAGGATCACCTGGCCGGAGCAGCTGTTGATGATGTCAATCTGCGCACCAACCTTCAACGCGAACCCCCGCGTGCCCGGCTGCTCCTCGCGCGCGATCACAAGACCCCGCCCGCCGCTGGGCACGACAAGGTGGCAGGACTGCCCAGCCTCCAGCGCCAGGATTTGCATTTCCGGCAAAGCTGCCCGGATGAGATCCTGTGCCGGTGTGGCGCGATAAGCGAGATCCAGCAGCTTATACGCCACCGTATAGCGGTCACTGGTCAGCGATTTACGGAGATAGCCGAGTTGCTCCAGCACGACGATGATACGAAACAGCTCGCCAACCGAGCGATTGAGCTGGGTCGCAATTTCGCTGATCAACGCGCCTTCGGGCCGTGTCGCCAAGGCTTCGAGAATTTCGAACGCTTTCTCGATCGCCGGAGCTGCATAGGTCCCTTTAAGCGCCGCGCGTGCCATATTTCGCTATCCATCCTGATGTTGGGAGCAGTTCGCCCGATTGAGGTGCGTGCGCAAGCCGGATCGTGCGCAGATTGGCGCCCACGGCGACCTCGACAAACCGGCCTGCCCGACGCTGACCGATCAACGGAACGGCATCCGTCGAACCCCCTACCCGACGATAGGATCTCGCGCTCACGCGGGCGTAGGCGGCGCCAAACAGGAAGATCGTGCCGCTCGACGCATCAGCGGTCCGGCCGCCGCACGTCCTTCACGAGGTGGGTTGCGCAGCAAGATCGTAAATGCGTTCGGCCGCTATCCTCTTCTGGCCAGCAGGGGCAAATGGCAGCGGCCGCTGCAACCGATCCATAAGCGTCTCCCACGCCCGTACGTCAGGATCCGACGCGCTCCGTTCGACGCTCGCGGCCGTGTAGGCAGGGGTGGTTTCCATCACCATCGCCAGCCGGTCGCCGACATGCCAGATTTCCATGCTCGCAATGCCGCTTTCGCGGATAGCGCGTGTGACGGCTTCCGGCGGACCGCCCGGGCGATGCCAATTGCGGTAGGCGGCTATCGCCTCCTCGTCGTCGACCAGGTCTAGTAACAAGACATGCCTCATGGCGTTTCGCTGCCTATGGTTACAACCAAGCGCCGAGTTGCCACGGCACGAATTCGAAATCGCCGATGCCCAGCGCTTCCGACTTCGTGGGCTGGCCCGACGCGACGGCCAGCAAGGTCTTGAAGATGGTGGCGCCAATTTCCTCGAGCGGCATGCCGTCGAGCACAGGCGAACAATCGATGTCGATATCGTCGGCCATCGATCGCGCCAAAGCGGCATTCGATGCCAGCTTCAAACAGGGCGTCGGCTGGGCACCGAACACCGATCCGCGCCCGGTGGTGAAGGCGAGCAGATTGGCGCCGGATGCAATTTGTCCGGTGGCCGAACAGGGATCGTATCCCGGCGAATCCATAAAGATCAGCCCGCGCGCCTTGGGTCGCTCCGCATAAAGCACGACCTCGTTCAGCGGGCTCGATCCGGCCTTGGCGACCGCGCCAAGCGACTTTTCGAAGATAGTCGTGAGACCACCCGCTTTGTTGCCGGGCGAGGGATTGTTATCCAGGTCCGCACCGTTGCGCGCGGCATAATCCTCCCACCAGGCGATCCGGCCTTGGAGCGCGCGTTGCACATCCGCGGTGCGCGCCCGCGCCAGCAGCAGATGCTCGGCCCCGTAAATCTCCGGCGTCTCGGACAGAATGGCGGTGCCGCCGGCGCGCACCAGCAGGTCGCTTGCCACCCCCAGTGCCGGATTGGCGGTGACACCCGACCAGCCATCCGATCCGCCACATTGCAGCCCGAGGACGAGATCCGCCGCCGAGCAGGTCGAACGACGATCGCCGCCGGCCTGTTCGATCAACTCTTCCACGATCCGGATACCGGCGGCGATGGCCTGTGCGGTCCCACCCGAATCCTGGATGCCAAGCGTGCGCAGCCGCGGGCCAGGCAGGAGGCCCTGACGATCCAGCATCTCATCGATCTGCGCAACCTCGCAGCCAAGGCCGATGACGAGCACCCCGCCGAAATTGGGATTGCGCGCATAGCCAGCCAGCGTCCGCTCCAGCGTTTCGAAGCCCTCGCCCGCCTTAGACATGCCGCAGCCGCTGCCATGCGTGAAGGGCGCGACCGTATCGACATTGGGAAAGACCCGATCCTCGAAATTCCGGGCGATGCGGCGCACGACCGTCGCCGAGCAATTCACGCTGGCGATGATGCCGATCGCGTTGCGCGTACCGGCGCCGCCTCCTTCGCGGCGATAGCCATCGAAACTGGCTGAGATGGGCGCAAGATCGGCCGCATGCACCGATCCGCTTTCCTGCCCTATGGCTGCGTCATGCGTGCCGACAATCAGATTGTGGCTATGAACATGCTCGCCCGCCGCAATCGGTTGGCTAGCGATTCCAATCGGATGGCCATATTTGCGGACCACACCCCCCGCCGGGATCGCATGCAGCGCAACCTTATGCGCGGCAGGAACGGGCTGGCGCAGCGCAACCCCACATATTTGCGCACCCGCCTCGAGCGGAAGCGTAAGGACCGCGACATCGTCGCTTGGTGAAAGCTGCAGAGCGTGGCTCATATGCCACACCCGTCTGACGGCAGCATTTCCAATATTTCATGCATGCTATTCGGATCGCATATTGGCGAAACCATTGTCCACCCCTTACTCTCCGTTGGACGCAGCCGCCTGTCCTGAAAGGGAAAGGGTTTAGCGCACTATCGGCTTTTCATGATTACCATATCGGAAGCCCCGGCGTCTCTCCATCCCGCCTGTGCAGGTTTCGGTGGATCGCACATCCTGATCCCAGCAGCCGGAGTAATGGCGGTCCGACAGGGCATCTCAATACAGCAGCGCATATCGTTTGCCTTACTACAAGACCGCAGTTTTCCTGGTCAACGCTATGGGTCATTCGGCCGATACCGCGAGTTCGCGAACGGCGAAAATGCACTCGGGCGACGCGCCCGGGAGCATTTTGTTGCGCGGAGCAATCGCCCGCGGTGATCCTACTTGCCGACAAAGGAACATCGTGGTCGCTTGTTGCTCTTTGCACACTTGCGCAGTCATGCTGGTATCCTGGTGGAAAAGCACCGCAAAAACGGCGGCGTGATTTATCTACAAAAGCACTGTTGCATATATGATAGTAGATGGTTAGCCGAGGGCGAGGGAGATGCGCCGCCATGAAAGCCGTCATTTGTGAAGCCCCTGGCCGGCTCAGTATCATTGATCGGCCGATGCCTTCCGCATCGGCAGCCGAAGTATTGATCCGTATTCGCAGCGTGGGACTTTGCGGGACTGACTTCCACATTTTCGCCGGGCGGCACCCATATCTCGCCTATCCGCGGGTGATGGGTCACGAGCTGGCGGGCGAGATCGAACAGGCGTCGCCGGGATCCCGCTTCCAGCCGGGCCAGAGGGTGGCGGTCAATCCTTATCTGGCATGCGGTACGTGCATTGCCTGCCGCAACGGCAAGCCCAATGCCTGCATGTATATCAGCGTATTGGGCGTCCATGCGGATGGCGGCATGTGCGAGTTGCTGGCGGTTCCGGAAAGTGCGGTGATCGACGCGACCGGCCTAACGCTCGATCAGGCGGCGATGATCGAATTCCTGGCGATCGGATGCCATGCGGTCGGGCGGGCGGATGTCGCTGCGCAGGACCGCGTTCTGGTGGTCGGCGCAGGCCCGATCGGCATTGCGGTCGGGTTGTTTGCGCGCTTCCGCGGCGGTGACGTGACGTTGGTGGATACACGACCGACCCGGCTGGACTATGCACGCGCTCGGCTTGGCTTTGCCGATGTGGCCGAGGTCTCCCCCGATCTGGCCGATGCCTTGCGCGACCGGACCGGCGGAGAGATGTTCGACATCGTATTCGATGCAACAGGATCGCTAAAGGCGATGGCGCAAAGCCTGAACTATGTCGCTCATGGCGGGTCGCTCGTGCTGGTCGGTGTGGCCCCGGGCGATCTTGTCCTGCCCGACCCGGAATTTCACAAGCGCGAGACGACGCTGCTGGCGAGCCGCAATGCGCTCAATCAGGATTTCGAGCAGGTCATCGCCGCGATCAAGAGCGGCGCGATCCCGACCGATGCATTACACACGCATAGCCTGGAAGCCGGAGATCTCCCAGAAGGCTTACCGAACCTGATCGCGGAGGCGGATCATGTCCTCAAGGCCATCGCACATTTCTGATTCCGCCGCTGCAGGCGGCACAGCCGGCCAGAGCAATGGTCGACGCGGCCGTCTGCTCGATCGTTTGGCACAGGAAGGCCCGCTCGGCCTGGGCACCGCGCCGCTCGGCAACCTGTATCGGGCGATGGACGACGCCGGCGCGCGTGCCACGGTCGATGCGGCCTGGGATGCGGGCGTGCGCTATTTCGACACGGCGCCCTTCTATGGTTTCGGGCTGAGCGAACGGCGTCTTGGGGACGCGTTGCGCGAGCGTGCCCGCGATGCGTTTCTTCTATCGACCAAGGTCGGACGATTGCTGCGGCCCGGGGTGGCCGAACCGGGACGTCACGGCTTCCTGTCGTCGATGCCGTTCGAACCCAGTTTCGATTATAGTTATGACGGGATCATGCGATCGTTCGAGGCAAGCCTGCAGCGGCTTGGCCTGGCGCGTATCGACATCTTGCTGATGCACGATATCGGCCGGGTGACGCATGGCGCCGATCATCCGCGCCATCTCCAGGATGCAATCGACGGCGGCTTTCGTGCGATGGCGGCGTTGCGCGATCAGGGGGCGGTTTCGGCGATCGGACTAGGCGTCAACGAGATCGAAATTTGCACCGAGGCGCTGCAGTACGCCGACCTCGACCTCTTTCTCGTAGCTGGCCGCTACACGTTGCTTAATCAGGAGGCCGGCGCATTTTTCGACGAATGCCGCATCAGGAATGTCGGCATCGTCGCCGCCGGCGTCTTCAACTCGGGCATTCTGGCGACGGGGACGACCGGCGGCAGCGCGCATTATGATTACGAACCTGCCTCTGCGGAAATCCTGCGCCGCGTCGATGCGATCGAAAGGCTGTGCGCGCGTTTCGAAACGCCGCTTCCCGCCGCCGCACTCCAATTCGTTGCACGCCATGCCAGCATCACGACGGTGCTGATCGGGGCCGGCAACCCGGCTGAGGCCGCGCAGTCGGTCGCGCTGCTGGAACGGCCAATTCCGGCGGAATTCTGGATTGCGCTGCAAAGCGAGGGTCTTTTAGCCGGCTAGTCGCGTTCGAGATAACCAAACATTGCCCAAAATATAAAGAACAGGAGCAGGACGTGGCCATCATGATGCAGGAACCGCCGGCTTCGCCCGGTGGATCGCAGGCACAACAGTTCGTCATCCCAGCGTACCGCTGGGGCTTTGTCCTGGTCGTCAGCTTGTTCTTCCTGTGGGCGATCGCCAACAATTTCAACGATATCCTGATCCGGCAATTCCAGAAGGCGCTGGGCGTCGATCGTGCGCAAGCCGGCTTCGTTCAGTTCGTCTTCTACATCGGCTATTTCGTCATGGCCCTGCCCGCGGGACTGCTGATGCGGCAATTAGGCTATCGCGCCGGCATCATCTGCGGCCTGATGCTGTATGCCATGGGGGCACTGCTGTTTCTGCCAGCCTCCTATGCTTTGAGCTACGGCGCCTTCCTGGCGGCCTTGTTCGTTCTCGCTTCTGGTGCGGCTTTCCTGGAAACGGCAGCCGCCGCCTATATCGGCGCGTTCGGCAGCAGCGGCACCGCCGTGCAGCGCCTGAACCTCGCCCAGGCCTTCAACGGCCTGGGCGGCTTCCTCGCGCCGATCGTCGGCGGCTTGTTCATCTTCTCCGGCGTGGAACATTCGGCCGGCACGCTGGCGGCCATGACCTCTGCCGATCTCGCCGCCTACCGCGCGACCGAGGGGACGACCGTGCGCTTGCCCTATCTGCTGCTTGCCTTGACAGCGATGGCGGTTGCGCTGGCCGTGACCAAGGCGCGCCTGCCGAAAGCAATCGTGCCGAACGATGCCGCGCTCGGCACGCAATTCGCGCGCCTGGCGCGGCATCGCCCGTTGATCGGCGCGGTCGTCGCGCAATTCTTCTATGTCGGCGCGCAAGTCGGCATCTGGAGCTATTTCATCGACTATACCAAGAGCGTCGCGCCCCAGCTTTCGGAGCGCGAGGCCGCATTCCTGCTATCTGCCAGCCTGGTCCTGTTCATGGTGGGGCGTTTCCTGGGGACGCTGCTGATGGCGCGCTGGCGCCCGGTGTCGCTGCTGGGGATCTACGCGGTGATCAACGTCGCCCTGTGTGCCGGCGCCGCCACCGGCCACGGATTGCCCGCCCTCGCCGCGCTGATACTCACCAGCTTCTTCATGTCGATCATGTTTCCCACGATCTTTGCGCTGGGTGTTGCCGATCTCGACGCGGATCGGCCGCTGGCATCGTCCTGCATCATCATGGCAGTCATCGGCGGCGCGATTTTTCCGCCGTTGATGGGTTTGGTTTCAGTCCGACTGGCGAGCGTGCCGGTCTCGCTTCTGCTGCCGCTCGGCTGCTTCATGGTTGTCGCCATTTATGCGGGCATGGCGCGGCGGTCCGTGGTTTTGCCCGATGCCTACGCATAGGCAGCCTAGCCAGCACCCGCTGCAATCTGCTTGTATGAGGCACCAATCAAAAGGACGGGATCCGCCCCCCAAACCAGATCGGACGGTGCGTCTCGCCGAAGGAGCCGCATGATTTCGGGTGTTCGATAGAATGACTGGCATATTGCACCGAGCAAGGGAGGCGCGCGCCGCATGATCCGCAGGAAGGTCATCGATGCGCATCAGCATTTCTGGTCGTTGACGACGCCGGGGCATGAATGGCCAACAGCGGCGCTGCCGCGCATCCATCGCGACTTCGGGCCTGCCGATCTGACGCAGGACGCCAGCGCTGCAACGCTGGCCGGGACCGTGCTGGTCCAGTCGCAGCCGAGCGACGCCGATACCGATTGGATGCTCGATCTGGCACGGAATACGGCGCTCGTGCGTGCGGTGGTCGGGTGGGTCGATCTCGCCGCCCCGAGCGCGCCGGATCGGATTATGGCGCTGGCGGGAGAGCCGAAACTGCGAGGCCTGCGTCCGATGCTGCAGTCGATCGAGGATACCGACTGGCTGCTGCGCGAAGACATCGTACCGGCGCTGGAAGCGATGCAGGCGGCCGGGCTTCGGCTGGATGCCCTCGTGCAACCGCGCCACTTACCCATGCTGGCACGGTTCGCCACGCGCTGGCCCGATCTGTCGATCGTCATCGATCATGCCGCCAAACCCTATGCAGCGACCGCAATCCTCCAGCCCTGGGCGGATGAGATCGCTGTGCTCGCCGGGCTTGGCATTCATTGTAAACTGTCCGGCCTTCGTACCGAACAGGCAGCCGATCAGCCGGCCGACGCGCTGAAGCCCTATGTCGAGCATCTGGTCGCCGCCTTCGGCGAGCGGCTGATGTGGGGCAGCGACTGGCCGGTGCTGCTGCTGGCGGGGGACAGCTGGTCCCGCTGGTATGCCGATGCCGCGCGGCTCGCCGCAGATGCCGGCGCCAATGCCGACCAACTCTTCCGCGGCGCTGCCATGAACTTCTATGCACTGGGGGATGTGGATGACGATTAGCAGAGGCAGACTGCCATACCGCTGCGGGTAGGCGTAGTCAGCCTTGGGTCGCCTGAGCGACGCATGACCCAACCCAGCCCAAATGGCCATCGGGTCGAAAGACCGCATCGCGGATGGCCGCCTATCCCTCACCGCACTCCGTGCGGCCGGGGCGACAGGGCTGGGCATCGTGGAACGTCTCCGGTGGGCCGACCGGTCCAGCAGCGGTACCGGGTGCCAGAATGCGAACCGGCTGTCCCGCGGCTATCGACCCGAAAAGCCTGCCTTTTCGCTGATCGCAAGGTTGGGCACCCTGTCGCCACTTGAGGTGACGTGCCTTTTGTCTGCCCCCATCGCTGATCTCCAGACCAGACAGCTTGGTCGCAAGGAACACCATCAGCCCGTCCATCGCGCAATGGTGCGGGACGCCTGCAAGGTGCACGCCTATTGTCCGCCTTAGGCCATCCTACCGAACACGACCGATCGAAGCGCCGCAACAAAAGGCGGCGATTGCAATTTTGCTTTCGGTTGGCCGGCTCAGCCCTCCAGCACGTCCTTCACCCACTGATCCAGCAAGCGCACGCCATAGCCGGTCGCGCCCTTGTCGAACATCGTGCCGGGCTTGGACGCCCACACCATGCCGGCGATGTCGAGATGGGCCCATTTGACGCCCTCGTCGACGAAGCGGGCGATGAATTGCGCCGCCGTGATCGATCCGCCCTCGCGCGGGCCGATATTCTTCATGTCGGCGATCGGGCTGTCGATCAGCTTGTCGTAGACTTCGCCCATCGGCATCCTCCACAACTTCTCGTCGACCTTCTTGCCGGCGGCGACGATCTGCTCCGCCAGCCCATCATCGTTCGAGAAGATGCCGCCATGTTCGTAGCCGAGGCTGACGATCATCGCGCCGGTCAAGGTGGCGAGATCGATGATCGTCTTGGGGTGGTATTTCTGCTGCACCCACCAGATCGCGTCGCAGAGTACCAACCGGCCCTCGGCATCGGTGTTGAGGATTTCGATCGTCTGGCCGGAGCCAGAGGTCACGACGTCGCCGGGACGCTGCGCTTTCCCGTCAGGCATGTTCTCAACCAGCCCGCAGACCGCGATGATGTGCGCCTTGGCCTTGCGCGTCGCCAGCGCCTTCATCGTACCGGCGACGGCCCCTGCCCCGCCCATATCCCACTTCATGTCTTCCATGCCGGGACCTGGCTTCAGGCTGATGCCGCCCGTGTCGAAAGTCACGCCCTTGCCGACGAAAGCGACGGGCTCGGCGGCGCCACCGGTGCCGTCCCATTTCATGCACAGCAGCCGCGCCTCGCGCTCCGAGCCCTGCGACACGCCCAGCAACGCGCCCATGCCGAGCTCCCGCATCGCGGCCTCGTCCAGTACCTCAATCTCGACGCCGAGCGCGGTGAGTTCCTGACAGCGCTCGACGAAGCTTTCCGGGTAAAGGATGTTGGCCGGTTCCGCGACGAGCGTGCGGGTGAAAGCGGCGCCTTCGGCGACGGCCTTCAGGGGTGCCCAGGCAGCCTCTGCCGCATCAACCCCGTCGCCGACCACGATCTCGATCGTTTCCAGCGTCGGCTTCTGCTTGGCGGGCAACTTGGTGCGATAGACATCAAAGCGCCAGCTGCGCAGCATCGCCGCCTGCGCCAGCGCAGCCGCAAACTCCGCGCGCTGCGGGCCGTCGATGCCCGACAGATCGACAACGAGACGTTGCTCGCCCGACGTCAGCAGCCGCGTCACCAAAGCGCTTCCGGCTTTCGCCGCAGCGCGGTCCGCGCCGGTGCCGACCAGCAAGATCTGCCGTATCGTGCCGTCGAGAGTGGCGTGAAGCGCCACGATCGCGCCGGGCTCACCGGCGAAATTCGCGGTCGCGGCCCGGGCGACGTCGACGATTTCGGCGGGCGCGTAGGTTTCGACGGCCTGATCTTTGGCGACCGGCAGGGCGATCGTTTTGGCGTCGGACGGGCGATCGGCCCGGAACGAGATACTAAGCAAGGAATGCGCCTTTCGAGCTGGATGCTCGTCTATTAGGCCGCTCAAGGACACTGTCAAAGGCGACAAAGCGTGTGGTGGGCGATTGCCGAGGATCAAGCGCTGCGATAGGGCCGCGGTCCATGGCAGGGCGGACAATTTGGGGGCAGATGGGCGCGGCGCGCGTTTCGATCATGGCGGTCGCGGTGGCGCTCGCGTCGACGGCCCACGCGCAGGATCTGTCGACACGTCCGACCGCACCGCCGCCGCCCACCCCAGCCGCGACGAACGCGCCGGAGGATCAGGTCACCTTCTCGGCCGCGCAGCTCGATTATGACGACAATGCCGACATCGTCACCGCCACGGGTGACGTCCGCATGTTCCGCAACGGTTCGCGGCTGCGTGCGGACAAGGTCACCTGGAACCGCCAGACCGGCGAGATGCGCGCGATCGGCAATGTCGCCGTCGTCAACAGCGGTGGCGACACGGCCTATGGCGACGACGTCAAGCTGACCGACGACATGAAGAATGGCGTGGCCGAGAACATGCTGCTGGTGCTGGCCAATGGCGGACGGCTCGCCGCCCGTCACGGCGAGCGCAAGGGCGAGCGGACCGTGCTGGATCATGCCGCCTACACGCCGTGCACGGTCGAGGGAAAAGACGGCTGCCCGAAGCGCCCGTCCTGGCAGATCACCGCGGTGCGCGTCATCGTGGACGAGGGCAAGCATCGCATCTTCTATCGCGATGCGCGCTTCACGCTGTTCGGCGTCACCGTGCTCGCCTTGCCCGCTTTCTCGCACCCGGACGGTTCGGACACCGGTCGTGGCGGCTCAGGCGTGCTGTTGCCCAACGTGCAGCTGAGCAAGCGCAACGGGTTCGAGCTCGACCTGCCTTATTATTTCCAGCTCGCGCCCAATCGCGATCTCACGATCACGCCGCACATCTACACCAAGGTGCTCCCGGCGATCGAAGGTCGCTATCGCGCACTGACCAGCAACGGCGCCTATCAGATCAGCGCCATGGGCACCTATGGCTCGCGATTGCCGGCCAGCCTCAGCCCGCTGGCCGTCGACGACAAGGACGAAGGCCCGCGCGGCTACGTCGATGCGAACGGCACCTGGCAGTTCGGGCCCTATTGGACGGTCCATGGTGCCGTGCGACTGGCGAGCGACCGCACCTTCATGAAGCGGTACGACATCTCCAATGACGACCGGCTGCGTTCGACCGCCAAGGCGGAGCGGATCGACAGCGATTCCTATCTGTCGATCGCGGGCTGGTTCGTCCAGGAATTGCGTCCCGGCTTCTCCCAGGGGCAGCAACCGATCGCCCTGCCCCAGATCGACTATCGCCGCCGTTTCGCGGACCCGCTGCTGGGGGGCATATTCACGGCGCAGCTCAACAGTCTGGCGCTGACGCGGACCGGCGGACAGGATACGCAGCGTGCCTTTGCCGGGCTGCGGTGGGATTTGCGGACGCTGACCTCGCTGGGGCAGGAAGTCACCTTCACCGCTTATGGCCGGGCCGACGTCTATCACACCGATGACGGCGCCGCGACCGCGACACCGCTCTACCGCGGCACCGATGGCTGGCACGGGCGCGGTATCGCCGCGCTGGCGGCGGATATGCGGTGGCCGTTCGTCGGCACGCTGTTCGGCGGCACGCAGCAGATCGTACCGCGCGTGCAGGTGGTCGCCGAGCCGCACGTCAAGAATCTCGACATCCCGAACGAGGATTCGCGCGCGATCGATCTGGAGGATTCCAACCTTTTCGCGCTCAACCGCTTGTCCGGCTATGATCGCTGGGAGGATACCAGCCGCGTCACCTATGGCGCGGAATGGAATTACAACCGGCCGAAGCTGGAAGTCCGCGCGATCGTGGGACAGAGCTACCGGCTCAGCATGGAGCCGGCGTTGCTGCCACCCGGTACCGGCCTGTCGGATCGCTTCTCCGATTATGTCGGGCGGGTGAGCGTACGCTATGGCAGCTTCCTGGAGCTCACCGAGCGCTTCCGCCTGGACAAGGACAATCTGACGATCCGCCGGCACGAGGTGGATGCGACCATTGGCGGCCGCGCCACCTATGTCCAGGTCGGCTATCTCAAGCTCAACCGCAATATCGATACGTCGATAGAGGATCTGCGCGACCGCTCCGAAATCCGGCTGGCGGCACGGCTGAAACTGGCGCGTTACTGGTCGCTGTTCGGATCCACGGTGGTCGATCTGACCAGCCGCAAGGACGATCCCACCGCCAATGCGGACGGCTATGAGCCGGTGCGCCATCGGCTGGGGCTGCTGTACGAGAATGAATGTATGTCGCTGGGCGTAACCTGGCGGAAGGACTATGATCCCACTGGAGATGCGCGCCGTGGCAGCACGTTCAGCTTGCGGCTGGCCTTGAAGAACATAGGCCGCTAAGCGTGGGTTCAGCCATATTGGGCCAATCTGGTGCCCACCAGCGACAAGCAACGGAGCAGGCGTGAAGGTAAGGACGATGAGGCGTGCGGCCATCCTGCTCGCCGGGGTGATGCTGGCGGGTGTGCCAGCCATGATCACGGCGCAGACCGAAGATGAGGCGACGGCCCCGTCCAACCCGCTCGGTCTGGGGAGCGATGTGAAGCTGTTGGCGCCGCACGATCCATCGGTGCGCAAGGCCACCGCGATCGTCAACGGCGCCGTCATTACCGATACCGATGTCGACCAGCGGCTGGCCCTGGTGCTTGCCTCCAGCGGCGGGCGGATCAGCGACGAGGAAAAGGCGCGCCTGCGCGTGCAGGTGCTGTCCAACCTGATCGACGAGACGCTGCAGATCCAGGAGGCCGCCGCCAACAAGATCACGATCGATCGCGCCGAAGTCGATCAGTCCTTCGCGCGCGCCGGTTCGCAGTTCAAGCGTACGCCCGCCCAGTTTTCGGAGATGATCCGCGGCATGGGATCGAGCCCGGCGTCGCTGAAGCGCCAGATCGAGGGCGAAATGGCGTGGCGCCGGCTGCTCAGCCGTGAGGTCGAGCCGTTCGTCAGCGTCAGCGACGAAGAGGTCAATCAGGTGATTGCGCGCATGCAGGCGTCGAAGGGCGCACCTGAATATCATGTCAGCGAAATCTTCCTGTCGGCGACGCCCGCCACCGATCAGCAGGTGGTAGCGAACGCGCAGCGGATCGTGGAACAGCTGCGCCAGGGCGCCTCCTTCCCGGCCTATGCCCGCCAATATTCGGAAGCGTCGACCGCGGCGGTCGGCGGCGATCTGGGCTGGGTGCGGGCAGAACAATTGCCGGATGCCCTGTCGGCGCCGCTGCGCGAAATGGCGCCCGGTCAGCTGGCCGGCCCGCTGCCCGTGGGCGGCGGCTATTCGATCCTCGCTCTCGTCGACAAGCGTCAGGTGCTCACCACCGATCCGCGCGACGCGCTGGTGACGTTGAAGCAGGTCACGATTACCTTCCCGCCGAACACCGACAAGGCAGCCGCGCAGCCGAAGCTCACCGCGTTCACCGAGGATCTGAAGACGCTCAAGGGCTGCGGCCAGGTCCCGGAATTCGCGGCCAAGTGGAAGGCCGACGTGGTCGATAGCGATCAGATCAAGATCCGCGATCTGCCGCCGCAGCTGCAACCCATTCTGGTCGACATGCGCATCGGCGAGGCCACCCCGCCCTTCGGCGGATCGGAAGGCGGCATCCACTCCCTCGTCCTGTGCGGTCGCGACGATCCCGCGGACAAGACCGTCCCCTCGGCCGAAGAGGTTTCCTCCCAGATGACCGACGAACGCGTCAATTTGCGGGCGCGCCGCTACCTGCGCGACATCCGACGCGATGCCATTATCGAATATCGCTGACCGGCTGCCGCCGATGGCGCTGGCGCTGGGCGACCCCGCCGGCGTCGGGCCTGAGATTGCGGCGAAGGCCTGGGAGCGGCGCGCGACGGAAGGGTTGCTGCCCTTCTTCGTCGTGGGCGACGTGCGCTCGATCGAGGCCGTCTGGTCCGGGCCGATCGCGCGGATCTCGGACCCGTCCGAAGCCTGGGAAGCCTTTGGCGCGGCCCTGCCGCTGATCCAGATCGAGGATGCCGGCGCGATCGTGCCGGGCGAACCGAACGTGGCGGGCGCGCGCTGCTCGCTCGATTCGCTCGAACTTGCGGTGGGGCTGGCCCGATCGGGCGTCGCCTCCGCCCTGATCACGGGGCCTGTCTCCAAGGCGCAGCTCTATGGGATCGGCTTCGTCCATCCCGGCCAGACCGAATTCGTGGCGGAGCGCTGCGGCGTCGCACGCGAGAATGTGGTGATGATGCTGGCGGGACCGTCGCTGCGCACCGTGCCGATCACCACGCATATCCGGCTGAAGGACGTACCCGACACGCTGTCCGCCGACCTGATCGTGTCGCGCAGCCGCACCACCGAACGCGGCCTGGTCCGCGATTTCGGCATCGCCCGGCCCCGATTGGCGATGGCCGGCCTCAATCCGCATGCGGGCGAAGCGGGCGCGCTGGGCCGGGAGGAGATCGACATCGTCATCCCGGCGCTGGAACGGCTGCGGGACGAAGGGATCGACATTGCCGGCCCGCTCGCCGCGGACACGATGTTCCATCCGCGGGCACGCGCGCTCTACGACGCCGCCCTCTGCCTCTATCACGATCAGGCGCTGATCCCGCTGAAGACGCTGCATTTCGACGAGGGCGTGAACATCACGCTGGGATTGCCGATCGTACGCACGTCGCCCGATCATGGCACGGCGTTCAACATTGCCGGGCAAGGCATTGCCGATCCCGGCGCGATGATCGCCGCCATCCGCCTGGCCAGCCAGTGCGCGGAGAATCGCGTCCGCGCGCAATGACGGCGCCGACGCGATGAAGCTCGATCTTCCGCCGCTGCGCGAGGTCATATCGCGGCACGGGCTGACGGCGGAGAAGTCGCTCGGGCAGAATTTCCTGTTCGACAGCCAGTTGCTCGACCGGATCGCGCGCGTGCCCGGATCGCTGGAGGGTGCCAACGTCTATGAGGTTGGCCCCGGCCCCGGCGGCCTGACCCGGGCGCTGATCGGCGCGGGCGCGCATGTGACCGCGGTCGAGCGCGACCGCCGCTGCCTGCCCGCACTCGCCGAGTTGAGCGAGGCGGCCCCGGGCCGGCTGGAGGTGATCCAGGGCGATGCACTCGCGATCGACGAGCGGGCCACCGTCGGCGACGGCGCGCATATCGTCGCCAACCTGCCCTATAATGTCGGGACCGCCTTGCTGGTGCGCTGGCTGAGCGGCGAGAGCTGGCCGCCCTTCTGGCGATCGCTGACCTTGATGTTCCAGAAGGAAGTCGCCGAGCGGATCGTCGCAACGCCCGACAGCGACCATTATGGCCGGCTGGCCGTGCTCGCCCAATGGCGCGCGACACCCCGGATCGCCCTGCCCGTACACCGATCGGCGTTCGTGCCGCCGCCCAAGGTGATGTCGGCGGTGGTGCATATCGTCCCGGCCGCGCAGCCCGAAGGCGTGCGCTTCGCCATACTGGAACGGCTGACCTCCGCCGCCTTCGGCCAGCGCCGCAAGATGCTACGCCAGAGCCTCAAGGGCCTACCTGGCGGCCTGGCGGCGTTGGAGAAAGTCGGGATCGACCCGACCCGTCGCGCCGAGACGTTGAGCGTGGACGACTTCGTCGCGGTGGCGCGGGCGCTGAGTTAGCCCCTGGCGAGCGGACCCTCCTGATGGCCCCGCAGCGGCGGCAGCAAATGTGGCTCGCCTGAGGGCGAAACCAAAAAAAAACACCAGAAACGAACTTGATGATTTGGAACTTGCAAAGCCGGGACGGGACGCGTGCGCGGTGATGCAAGGGCGATTGGACATGACACCGCGAAGGCCGCTGGCTGGCCATGCGCGATCGTCATCTACGCCAAATCTGAGAAATAGCCGGGCGTCGCAACTTGGGGAGAGTAACAGGCCGGACGCCGCAGCCGGCGGTACGCTTTATGCGTACATCTGTCAATAGATCCGGAGTCTTAGGACGTGCGATAATGGGGGAGAGCAGAACGGCCGCTTTTGGTGCTGCAGGGCGGTAAGCAGACGTCGCTGATCAGCGCCTAAGCGGTATGGACAATCCTTAATGCGATATAGCCTGCCACAGCTATAATTGCGCAAATCAAGGCGATGGTACCTGAGGTCAGGTACATATTCGACACCATAAACCCCAACGTCCACCTTGTCGCAGGCGGCGGATTGGCTGGATCGATGAGAGAAGCGTGTGTGCGGACCGGGATAATGCAGAATGTTAGTCCAGTCGTGACGATCACTAATCCCGTAAGCTTCCACCACATACGATCATCCGGCCACGCTCACTTTTAAGAAGCTGCACGAAGCCACCAACGTCCGCGACTGGGTCGGTAGCAGAACGGCAGAAAAGCGGATGAATCGGGAAAAATCCGCTGTTCAGGTTCCGGCCCAGTTTCGGCCGTCGAGCGCCACCTGAACCAGTGACCGCCGTCGGGAAACGTGGGAGAGCCCGTGAATGACCGGGTTTGGGTCGTCGCTGCAGTCAAGAGAGCGCATCATTCTAATCACGGTCGTTCGTCGTGCGGAGACCTCCCGTCGAGCAACGGCCTGCGCCGATTTTCCGAGTCACGAACGACGCGATCAGCGATGTGTCTCGGGAATTCCGTAGTCTCGACTTCCAGGTCGTATGTGCAGTGGCGCCTTTCGAAGGAAGCTGGCGCGCGCGCTAAGATCGGTGAACTCGAAATCTGCCGCGGGGATGTAAAAGATATACGTAAGCGTCGTTACCCGACGCTAGGTCTCCAGCCCCAGACGCGAACGTTAAACCAATCCTCGCAATGCGTAGTTCAGCCTGCAAAAGTAGCCTTGGGAATATGCGTAATGCGGCAGGCCAAGTCTGCTTCGCCAGATGCTACGATATAATGGTCGCCACCATCGGCGATGCCGGTGGTGAACACCACGTCACGAACATACATCTTATCCTCGATCGGGCGGGTCAGTTCCGGCGCCGCCTCGAGCAAGGGCTCGTGCTGAGTTGCGATCGTCCTGCTGGGATCGTCCTTGTCGAGGATCGACCAATAGGTTCGGTATATGCCGACGATCTCCTTGGGTTCGACCCCGTGCCAGAGGGTCAGCCAGCCGCGATCGGTCAGGATGGGCGGCGTGCCGCCACCCATGCGAGCCGTCGCCACGGTCGCGGAATGCGGCCGTATGCCTGGGTTCAGGTGTGGCTTCCAATGGCGCGCGTCTGGTGATGTGGCGAGGTTGATCGACGGGCCGGCACGCCATTCGCTGCCGGGCGGATAGGCGAAATAGAGGTCGCCGAGCGGCCGGGTCTGCGCCCAGTAATGGCCGTCGATCAGGCCTTCGAAGATCAGCATATCCTTGTTCTGATGGTCGAGCACGATGTCCTCGAACGTCCAGTCGAGCCCGTTATGAGAGCTGTAAAGCGTGGTCGAATGGCGTTCCGGGCTGACGGAGCAGGTCGTCATGAGCCATCGGTCGCCAACCTTGCTGATGCGTGCATCCTCCAGGCCATACATCTGGAAGCTGCCCTGCGGCGCGATGACCTTGTCGTAATGGTGCGCGACGACTTCGAGCCCATCAGGCGTCAGTTCGACCGGCAGCAGCCAGGCGAGCGAGGTCAGCGCCATCACCTTCCAGCCGCCGCCGGCGATGGTGAACTTGCGTGGATCGGCGGTGTTGGCGAGCTCCAGCGGCCAGGCGTCGAGCACATACTTACCCTCGTCCCACCGGATCGCATGGACCTTGCCGTCGAAGATCGGCTTGCGCAGCGCTTCCGCCACGCGGACCATCATCAGCAAATTGCCGTTCGGCAGCCGCGTCAACGCCGGATTGAACGCGCCGAGCACATAGGTCTCGGCGCCGAGGTGGCCAGCCAGCGGCGAGCGCGACAGGTCGATATCGTCAGGGACGAGGACCAGCTTATCAATGGGGAAGATCATTCCTTGGGCTGCACACTAGGGGCTATCGTGATCTGCTGGACCACCGCGCGGCGCGGCTGGGTCAGCACGAAGTGGACGCCGACCGCGATATCCTCGGCGCGCAGCATTTCTTCCTTGTGGATCATCTCGCGCTGCTTTTCCGGCGAGATGTCGGGCGATTGCATGTCCGAACCGGTCTTGCCGGGCTCGACGTTGCTGACCTTGATACCCTTGGGACCAAGCTCCTTGCGCAGCGCTTCGGAGAAACCCTGGATGCCATATTTGATGCCGGCATAGATGGTCGATTGTGGGCCGAGCACATAAGCGCTCATCGAGCCGATGAAGACGATATCGCCATGGTCGCCCAGCATTTCCGCGGCGGCATGCGCGCTTAGGAGATAGGCCGTGAAGTCGGTGGCGATGGCGTAGCGCAGATCCGGCTCGCTGGTGTCGCTCAGACCTTCGGCGGCGAAGGCGGCGTTGATCACGGCGATGTCCAGCCCGCCGAGATAGGCGTAGCCGGCATCGAAGAAGCGCTGCACATTGTCCGCGTCACCAAGATCGATCGCGATACCGTCGCCCTTGCCAACCTCATTGATCCGCTGGACCGCATCCTCGACGTGCTCGGGCGTGCGACCGCAGATAAACACGTCGACGCCGTAGCTGGCGAGCAGAACTGCGATGGCGCGCCCGATGCCTGTCGTGCCCCCGGTAATGATGGCTTTTTTGCCTTCCAGGGAGGGCTGTTCGGTGTGGGCATCGGCGTCGGCGGTCATGGGCGTCTCCTCGAAGCCCGGAAAGCTTCGGCCGCGGCGAAGTTCCTTGGCGAAAACCGCTTTGGCTTCATTCGCGAAAACCTATCGAGAACGGTGTGCGGCGGATGGAAACCATTCAAATGTCGGACGTTTCGCTGCCGGATCGACAGGAGAAAAGAGCGCTATGACCGCACCCGCGCCGGTATTCGATCGCAATGCTATTCCGGGCGCGAGCCCCTACGTCCTTGCCTTGCGGGAAGAGCTGCGCGGTAAGCGGATGCGAACCGTTGGCCAGTTCGACATCGCCGGACGCGCGGTGACGATCGCGCTGGGGCATGACTCGCTGTGGGCAATCATTCGCCGTGACGAGGCTCGGCTGGCGATGCGCGCCGCCTTCGCACCCGGCGGGTTCAAGGCGCGCCGCCTGCGAGCCCGCAAGGGTGAGGCGATGCGGGTCGGGCTGAGCAGCGCGATGGGCAGCCAAGTCGTGACCTTCATGACCGCGACCGATGAATTGCCGGTGCTGCGGGTCACGACGCAGCTCACGCCGGCACAGTACCTGCTCGTCCCGCATCTCCCGCGCGACCTCTATCCGCTCGGCGCCGACGACGACCCGCTGGAGGCGCGCGGCAATGTCGAGGCGGCACAGCGCGGGCTGAACAGTGGGTTGCTGTATTGGCGTCTCGACGGGGACACACCGGGTAGCCTGCTCTACTTTCAGAACCTGACTGCGATGAACCCCTATTACAACGCCACCGGGACGCGGCCGGACGGCGCGGTCGGGGGCGAGTGGCCGGAACTCGGCTATCTTCCCCCGACGCCGCCACAAAGCGGAACGCCGCCGGTCAACCCGCTGCCCAAGGGCGAAGCGATCACGCTGTCGGACGCCCTGCTTGTATTCCACAAGGACGGCCCGATCGACGAGGCGCACTCGGCGCGGTTGTTCCTGCAGATGCTTGGCAGCGCCTATCGGCTCATCGACAAGCCGAAGCGGGAATTCCGCGACTGGCCGGGACGGGCGCAGCGTACCCTGCGCGATCTGACCGAAGCGCCGGACGCGACGATTCGCCATTACGGCCACGTCTACGCCCACCCCTACACCGCTTCCGAATATCCGGATTCGATGGTGCAGGTGACTTTGCTCGCCTCGATCCACGATTTCGGCAAATGGCTGGGCAAGCCGCTGCCGATGGAAAAGACGTTGGCGGCGGGGCTCGATCGCTTCTTCGACGCAAAGCTGGGAACGATCCGCCGCTATCTGCCGAATGTCGGCGACGACAAGGACGCCGATGCGGTGGACAGTTGGTATCTTTACCACCCCTTGCTCGGCCTGGGCCATCTGGCGCTGGAGGGCGATAAGCAGGCAAGACGCCTGTTCGAAGGCTCGCTCGATTTCGCAATCAAGGCGGCACATCATTTCAGGTATAAGTGGCCGATCCAGTATAAGGTCACCGACTTCTCGATCATCACCGAGGCGCGTGACGATACCGGGCTCGGCCAGACCGATGTCGGCGGGATTTACGCCTATGTGATGCTGACCGCGCACGAGTTGACGTCGGATCCGCGCTATCTGGATGAGGCGCGCAAGGCGATCGACGCGGCGCGGGGCATGCGCTTCGAACTGAATTACCAGGCGAACCTGACCGCGTGGGGGGCTGCGGCCTGCATGCGGCTGTGGCGCATCACCAATCAGGAGCGCCACCTCCAGCAGAGCTACGTCTATCTGGCGAGCTTCTTCCACAATACGGCAATCTGGGAATCAGAAATCGGCCAGGCGCGCCATTATCGCAACTTCCTGGGCGCGACGGCTCTGCACGATGCGCCGTATATGGCGCTTTACGAATGTTTCGACAGCTTCGCCGCCCTTGAGCGCTATCTGAAGGATGGCGGGCCCGATCTCGATGCCTCCGCCCGGCTTATGGTCACCGACTATTGTCGCTATGCGCTGGACCGCGCCTGGTTTTATTATCCCGACGCGCTGCCCGCAGATTTGCTGTGTCAGAAGCCGCGTAATGGCCATATCGACGCCAAGCTCTCTTTCCCGCTCGAGGACCTGTATGTCGGCGGCGACACGGCCGGACAGGTGGGGCAGGAGATTTACGGCGCCGGTGCGGCCTTCATTTTCACCAGCCGCGCTTTCCATCATGTCGAAGGCGCCCCGTTCGATATCTTCTGTGATCTGTTCCTCATGGCGAGCGACCGGACCAGCGACACGTCGCTGTCCTTCCAGCTCGCCGGCGATCCAGCCGAAACCGCAAATCTCAGCCTGATACGCACGGGCCGCTCCAAACTGACGCGGGTCGGTGTCACATCGAGCCCCGGCGGCACAAGGAAAGGCCAGCGCATCGGCGGCAATCGGATCGATTACGTTGTGCCGGCTAATGGTCGGATACATCTCCACTGGTAGGCTACGTTGTAGGGCTCGCCACAAGGTTAGTCCGCCGCATTGCCTAATAGGCGATGAAAATCGGCACCGTTAACGCCACGGGCGCATGCGCCGCAGTCGCGCGCCACGGATGGGGGCAACGCTGATTTGTCGTGCTGGCGACTGCGGCAAAGGAAGCGCGAGCTCTCGATTGGACGGTCTATTCCGGTCGCTAGCGCGGTGGAACGACCAATGTTAGGAGGCGAGCGAACGGCAACGATAGGCGGGCGTCGTTGGCAGCGAGTTCCAGGCGATCCCGCTTCTCAGCGGGAGTATATGCAATGGACATCTTGCAGACTTCAATCCTCCAGCCTTTCGTCAACCGGCTGACATCGCGATCCATTCTCAACGACGACGAGCGCAGTGCGCTGCTGAGGCTGCCGGGGCAGTTGAAGCTTGTCGCGTCCCATGTAGATTTCGTCCGGCCTGGCGAGGAGATCGATCACGCCTGTTTCGTAGTCGAAGGTCTCGTCGGGCGGTTCGGCCAGAACGCCGACGGTGTTCGCCAAATCACCTGTCTTCACATTCCGGGAGACATGGCCGACCTGCCGTCGGTGGTGAGCCCGAAGTCGGGGTGGGGGCTTGTGTCGCTGACCCGAACCAAGGTCCTGCGGGTGCCGCACGCTGCGCTTCGGTCGATCGCCGCCAAGCATTCCGGGGTAGCCGAGGCGTTTTGGCGCGACTGCGTGGCGGACGGGTCGATCTTCTCCCAATGGGTTGTCAACGTCGGTCGGCGGGACTCGTTGGCACGGCTCGCTCATCTCTTCTGCGAGATGGCGATCAGATGCGAACAGGCCGGTGTAGGCGACCGCAACTCATTTCCGTTGCCGATCACCCAAAGCGATCTCGGTGACGCGACCGGCATTACGAGCATTCACGTCAACCGCACGCTCAAGGAACTGAGAACACGCTCCATAGTCAATATGCGTGGGGGTGTCGTCGCGGTCTCCGATTGGGAAAGGCTGGTAGCGACCGGCGCGTTCGATGCTGCGTACTTGCTGCTGGACGGCCCTTCTCCCAGGATCAGCGCGGCCGCTTGACCTCTTCGTCGAACGTGCGGGACGGTATTAAAATGCTTCAAGTTAATCGGTATCTATATTTGGGGGCCGAGTCTCAGACTTCGGCCTAATCGCGTTTGTCCGAGATTCTGGATGGTTCGGTTCTGCGACAACACCGAACTTGCTAGCCATTCGCGTTCTTGCGACGTGTCTCCCACCCCTTTTTCGCGGCCGCAGAGCGCTGTTGAGCGCTTTGTGATGCGCCGCTCTTATGGCCGCCGGCCCGAGAAGCGCTGTGGTTTTCCGCGTTACCGCGGCCCGATCCGGAGTGCTTGCCACCGCCGGACTCCTTGTTCACCGTCGCCCAGGCGCGTCGCTCCGCCTCGCTCTTGCTAACGCCGCGTCCCTCGTATCCTTCCTCGATATGCGTCGCCTTACGCTTCTGTTTTTCGGTATAACTCGACTTGTCTCCACGTGGCATTGCAGCTCTCCTGCATTTCCTCTCGCACAAAACGCTCGTCGCACCGATTGGCTTCATCGAAGACGCGCCATTTCATGGGTTTGAGCGGCGGCCGTCAGTTAGAGACGGACGGCGAGCGATAGCGTAAAAGCGGTATGGGACGTGACCGACGTAATTTATAAGCGCGCGGTGGCTGAGCCGTCTAGGAACATCGCCATGGCAGCAATCATCATCTTAGGCTTTGTTATTTGCATCGCCACCGCGCTGATCCTGACCCTTTGGGATGGCTAAAAGCCCGAAGGCGTAGGTCGGCTATTGGGCCAAGATCTGCCGTTCGACACGTTGCATGGGAACGGCAAAAATGTCCCAGATTTCGCCGCTTGGCGCGAAATCCGTGTCCCTACCAATCATCCCTCAGCAACATGAACGGATGTCCGCTTCCGGGCGGCGCGTATTAGCTTGCGAGTGACCGACTATGGGTCTTAATCCCCGCGAGGCTGACAGTCAGCTATCGCCCAATTGCGGACACCCGTATGCCGGGGTAGCATCCTGGCGTGCCAATTGTAGAAACGGCCGACAACAAAGAAGCGCTAGAACCGCTTTTCACAGCGGAGTTTGCGTTCCTGCCCCGTATCGGCGAATATCTCGCCCGCGATACGCCGCCGGGCTATTTCGTGCATCACAAGGTCGTCGAGATTTGGCACCGACAGGACGCCGAAGCAGGCGGTTCCGCGCTTGCATCCTCCTTGAACTAGACGACTGACGAACGCCGACTTTTCACCGCATGTCGTTGATGAAGGAAGGCCAAACTTCGCGGATGAATCTGATCGTCGCGACGCAGGAAAATCAGTCCCTCCGATGGCGGATTGCGGAGCTTCGGCAAAATTTCAAAGTTCCTCTTCGTGAGATATTTCGGCACCCGGTGGTATCGCGTAAAGATCACCACGAAGGGGAGACTGCCCGATGGTAGCACGTCCTACCCATAGCGCGATTGCGATCGGGATCGGGATTTTGCTGTCAGCACCCGGTTTATCCATGCCCCATTCGGTTGCGATTAAATCGGTAACCGTGGACAAGGACGGGCAATGGATGTCCAAGCCCTATGCCGACATATCACGCGAACAATGCGCCACGTTTCGCCTGCCCGGTCGTAGAGCGGCTGCCTGGTTTAAGCGTTCGAACGAGATTTCATTCCATGAATGGAATAAGATGGATGTGTCCCCCTGCTACGCAGAAGGGAAAATCACCACCACCCACGGAAAGGTCTATACTTGGTTCATGGATGACGTTGGTCGCGCCCAAATTTACCTGAGCAAGACAAAGGTCCTGTATCTGTCAGGCCCTGATGTTCCTCCGTCCGAAAAATGACGGCAGTGAGGCTTTGAAAGCCATGGTGGAGCGACGGCAACCGGCTTGAACGGACGTCCGCTTTCAGGAACTGCCAGTCAGGCTGCGAGAGCCCGGCTGTGGGTCACGCAGATGTTCTTTCGCGCGACTGGTCATAGGCAGTAGCAGCGGCCGACAACGCTTGCTCATGATCCAGTGCCCACGAACAAAGCGCCTCAAATGGTGCGCGAAGCGAGAGGCCCAGCGACGTGATCGTGTATTCGACGCCAATCGGGCTGGTTGGAAGCACGGTGCGGATAATCAGTCCATGGCGTTCCAGGCGCTTCAACGCGTCGGCAAGCGACTTGTGGGTGATGCCATCCAGCCGACGCTTGATCGCATTGAACCGCGCCGGCTGCGGGCACAGCACCGTCAGGATCATGATCGTCCATTTGTCCGCGATCTTATCCAGCACGGGTCGGATGCGGGGCACATCCATCATTGCCTTGCACGATAGCGCCTCCAGGTCGGTATCGTTCGCCATATCTACTCTACTCCAGGTGCGTTCTTGATAGCAGATATGCTTCATATATCTGGTTCACCGTCTCGAATGGAAGGACGGGCTATGGCAAGAATGGCAGGCAAGGTTGCCGTGGTGGTCGGCGGAGCGAAGGGGATCGGCCTCGCAACTGCCCGCGCGCTTGCGAAGGAAGGAGCTTCTGTAATCCTTACCGGCCGCAGGCGGGACGAGGTCACCGCCGCGGCTGATGATATTGGTCCTCTGGCGCATGGCATCGAAGCCGATGCGGCCGCCCAGGCCGATCTGGAACGGGTCGTGCGTGAGGCCCAGCGGCTGCATGGCCGCGTCGATGCGCTGGTGCTGAACGCCGGACTGTCCGAGCCCGCAACGCTCCGCGAGGAAACGGCCGAGCATTTTGATCGGCACTTCGCCGTCAACGTGCGTGGTGCGCTGTTCGGCATCCAGGCAGCATCGCCCGTGCTGAGCGAGGGGGCCTCGGTCGTGCTCATCGGCTCGATCGCCGATGCCATGGGCGTGACGCCCTACAGCACCTATGCCGCGACCAAAGCGGCGCTGCGCTCCTATGCGCGCAGCTGGGCGGCCGAACTCGCGCCTCGTCATATCCGGGTCAACGTCGTCGCGCCGGGACCGACGGATACGGACATGATGGCGGCCGTATCTGACGAGACGCGGCAGATGCTGATCGCACCCATTCCGCTTGGGCGCATGGCGCGCGCCGACGAGGTCGCGGCCGCCGCCGTGTTTCTCCTCAGCGATGACGCGAGCTTCGTGACAGGGGCCGAGCTCTGCGTCGATGGCGGCATGCGGCAGGTCTAGCGGACAGGGGACGATGCGGACGGCGCACGGGTCGGCGTCGCAACGTCGCCAAACTCCAGGGGTCAGTGTCAGTGTCAAACTGCCCGAAATGCGGCTGCCGCATCTTCGCCCGTAGCCCCACATCCGCCATGCGAGCCGCCAAGCCGGATCGATTCCCCTGCTTATTGCTCTGCTTCTGGGTCTTGTCTTCCTCGCCCTTGGGCGGGACCTTGGTCGTCGCCTCGGCCGTAACGACCGGCGGCGGCCCCTTGGCGATGGCGGGCTCAGCGCCGCCGCCGGTGGGCACACGCCCTTGCAGAGCTGGTTGATGCGGACGAGGTTGAGCCGATAAGATGCGGTCAGCACGACGAAAGGTGCTATAGTTGCGTATTGGAGAGCGCCTTGCGTCACGTCACAGGATCAGCGGCAGACGAAGCGCGAAGTGCCCAGTCCCTTTTGATCGACGCGAGCGAGCGGCTCGCGGCGGCTCATTCGATGGATGAGATCGTCGAGATCCTTCGCAGTACAGCACGTGACGTTGTCGGCGCCGAGGGAATCGCGGTTGTGCTTCGCGACGAAGGGCGATGCTTTTACGTCGCGGAGGACGCCATCGGGCCGCTATGGTCGGGCAGCCGCTTCGACGAAAACATCTGCATATCCGGCTGGGCAATGCAGCGCCTTGAAACCGTCGCCATCTCCGATGTTCGCAACGATGCCCGTGTGCCGCAGGAGGCTTACGCGCCGACATTCGTCCGCAGCCTGCTCATGGTTCCGATCGGTCGGCCCACCGCAGTTGCCGCCATCGGCGCCTATTGGGCCGACGTTCGGGAGCACGCACCCGAAACGGTGAAGCGCCTGGAGAGCCTGGCACGGCTTGCGGCCATCTCGCTTGCCAATGCCCGTCTGCTCCACCTCGCCGAGGAGAGCGGCCGCCAGCGCAGCCTCATGATCGAGGCGGGGCGCCTCGGGATGTGGACCTTCGACATCAAGACCGGCGAGCTTGAAACCTCGCCTTTGTGCCGGGAGAATTTCGGCCGCGACGTCGACCTGCCATTCACCTATGCCGACCTGCATGCCGCAATCCACGAAGACGACAGAACGCGAGTCGAAGCGGCGATAGACACGAGCATCCGGACCGGCGGCCCCTACGATATCGAGTACAGACTCATCACACCGGCCGGCGAGACGCGCTGGATCGGAATACGGGCGCAGCCTTCCTATAATCCCGACGGGTCACCCAAGTCGCTCGATGGCCTTTCGATCGACATTACCGATCGTAAACGGATGGAAGTCGCCCTCCAGAGCTCTGCGGCAACGCTGGAGCACCTTGTCGAGGAACGCACCCGCGAACTGATCGCCGCACAGGCCGCGCTTCGGCAGGCGCAGAAGCTGGAGGCCATGGGCCAGCTGACCGGTGGAGTCGCCCACGACTTCAACAATCTCCTCACCCCGATCATCGGCAGTTTGGACCTCCTGCATCGACGGCAAGTTGGCGGCGAGCGCGAACGGCGCCTGATCGACGGGGCCATCCAGTCCGCCGATCGCGCCCGGACACTGGTCCAGCGGCTGCTTGCCTTCGCGCGTCGGCAGCCTCTCAAATCGGAAGCAGTCGATGTTGCGGCGCTCATCACGGGCATGCGGGAGCTGATGGGCACCACTCTTGGCCTGCAGATACAATTGGATATCGACCTGGCCGAGGATTTGCCACTCGCCATGGCGGACGCACATCAGGTTGAAATGGCGATATTGAACCTGTCTCTGAACGCGCGTGACGCCATGCCTGACGGCGGTTCGCTCACCCTATCGGCGCGGCATCGGACACCAGGCGCTCGACACGGGGAGGTGCCCGAAGGTTCCTACGTTGTGATCGCCGTGACCGACACCGGTTTAGGCATGGACGAGGAAACCCGTCGACGCGCCGTCGAACCCTTTTATTCGACAAAGGGTGTCGGTCGCGGCACCGGCCTTGGCCTGTCGATGGCGCATGGGCTCGCGTCGCAGCTGGGTGGCACCCTCACGATCAAGAGCGCCGTGGGCGCTGGCACCAAAGTTAGCCTCTGGTTGCCCATCAGCACCGACACGGCGGTTCGCGCGATCCAGCCGATCGATCATGCAGCCACGACCGCGGGCATAGCGCTGCTCGTCGACGACGAGGAATTGGTCAGGGCTACGACCGCCGATATGCTGATCGACATCGGTTTCGACGTCATCGAAGCGAGCTCCGGTCCCGAGGCGCTCCGGCATTTACGCGAGCGTCCGGGGATCGACATCTTGATTACGGACCACCTTATGCCTCAGATGACCGGTGTTGAGCTGGCGCGGACGGCCGTACGCGAACGCCCCGATCTGCCCGTGCTCATCGTGTCGGGTTACTCGGACGCGATCGGCATAGACGCGCAGCTACCGCGCCTCGAAAAACCATTTCGGCAGGCCGATCTGGCCGCGCGCCTTGCGGCCGTCCTGTCGCCCGAGACTCTGCGACTGCAGGCGGCCAGCGGCTTTGCCAGCGCCTGTCGGGCAAGTGGCAAATTACGGAACGCGCGCTAGCGGACGGCAATCGCCACCAATGACCGGTCAGTAGGTGTCGCGATCAGGTTCGTCTCCGGGTCCTGATGCGGCGCCGACGTAGATATAGCCGTCTGTGAGTGAAGGTCCGTTCCAGACGTCCTGGAAGGGATTTACGATCCGAGAATTACTGACAGTGCCTTCGGCCTATTGCTGCTTCTGCGTCTTGTCTTCCTCGCCCTTGGGCGGGACCTTGGTCGTGGCCTCGGCCGTGACGACCGTCGGCGGGGGCCCCTTGGCGATGGCGGCGCTCAGCGTGGCGGCCGGGGGGCAGGCGCCCTTGCAGAGCTGGTTGATACGGGCGAGGTTGGCCCGCGCGCGTTCGAGCGCGCCCTTCTGCACCATCGCTTCGCCCTGCCCGGCGAGCGCGACCGTGTCATTGGGATCGAGCGTCAGCGCGTCGCGATAGAAGCGCACCGCCTTGCCGGACAGGCCTTGCCCCTGCGCGACGCGGCCCAACGCGATATAGGCGCCACGATTGCGGGGATCGACCGCCAGGGCGCTCTCCAGCAGATCCGCCGCGCCTGACAAATTGCCCGCCAGCCGCAGCTTTTCGCCCTGGGCGAGCAAGGCCAGACTGCGCGGATCGATCTGGTCGTCGCGCCGCTGGCCAAGGCTGGTCGACGACACCGTGGCAAGGCTCAACGCCAGAACGATCGCGGTGGGGGAAAAACGCATCAACAGCTCCACAAAACGGGATGCCCGGGGATCTAGCATGGGGCGCCGAGCACGGCGATGAAAAAGCCGTCGGTGCCGTCATGGGCCGGCGTCAACCGGCGGCCGGCACCGTGGACACGGCCGGCGCGCAGCGGATCCAGGCGCGCCCAGCCCGGATGCGCGTGCAGGAAGCGATCGACCTGGTCGCGCCCCTCCCCGTCCAGCAGCGAGCATACGGCATAGACCAGCCGGCCGCCCGGACGCACCAAGCCGGCGCCGATCTTCAACACCTCGGCCTGGGTCGACCGCAGCCGGTCCAGCCGCACCGGCGTCAACCGCCACCGCGATTCCGGGTTGCGCCGCCACGTGCCCGTTCCCGAACAAGGCGCGTCGATCAGCACCACGTCGGCGGCATGATTGAGGTCGGACAGCCCCTCGCGTTCGCGGCTGCCGTTCAGCAAGCGTAGCTCGATCAGGCCGGCGCCCGCCCGTTCGGCCCGCGGCGGCAACCGCGACAGACGCGGGCGATCGACGTCGCAGGCGATCAACCGCCCTTTGCCCTCCATCGCCGCGGCCAGCGCGAGCGTCTTCCCGCCGGCGCCCGCGCACAGATCGACGATCAGCCTTCCGGGCGCCGCACCGCAGGCCGCCGCGATCAATTGACTGCCCTCGTCCTGGACCTCGATCTTGCCCGCCGCGAAGGCCGGCAGCGCCTCGACATTGGTCCCCTCGGGCAGGCGCAACGCGTCGGGGGAGAGCGACCCGGCAACCGCATCGGGCAGCGCGGCCAGCATCTCGTCGCGCGTCGCCTTCAGGCGGTTGACACGAATGTCCAGCGGCGCCCGTTCCAGCAAAGCGGGCAATTCGTCCGCGCCCAGGGTCTTTACCAGTTGATCGGCGAGCCAGGCGGGCGCGAGTCCGGCAGGTGCGGGCACGTCGCCGGCGGTGATCGGTGCCGGGCAATGCGGCGCCCCATCGAACAGGCCCAGCAATTCCGGACGATCCTGCGCCAGCCCCAGCAGCGCCGCGCGCCCGCTTGCCGGCATCTCCCCCGCACGGCGCATCGCCGCATAGGCGAGCTCGCGGACCGCCCGGCGATCCTTCGAACCCGCATAGCGCCGCGTCTTGAAATAGCGCGCGATCAACGTGTCCGCCGCCGCGCCGCCGGCACTGGCCGCGAAGATCACCTGATCGACAATGTCGATCGCGGCCTGAAGGCGGGCGGATGGGGTCATGCGTCACCCTTCGCGCTGGCGCGTGGCGCTGACGGTTGGGCTGTACCAAGACCGGGCCGGGGGCATGTCATATCGGGCTCCTCCCCTCCCCTGACCCCGCCCGCACGCGGGCGAGGAAAAGGATCAGCCAAGCGACGGATAATTGGGCGCTTCGCGGGTGATGGTGACGTCGTGGACATGGCTTTCGCGCAGGCCCGCATTGGTGATGCGGACGAAGCGCGCGCGTTCGCGCAGCTCTTCCAGCGTCGCCGCGCCGGTATAGCCCATCGCCGCCTTCACCCCGCCGACCAGCTGGTGGATGACGTCCTTGGCCGGGCCCTTATAGGGCACCTGGCCTTCGATGCCTTCGGGCACCAGCTTCAGCTGATCGCGCACTTCCTGCTGGAAATAGCGATCCGCCGAGCCGCGCGCCATCGCGCCGACCGAACCCATGCCGCGATAGGATTTGAAGGCACGGCCCTGGTAGAGGAAGGTTTCGCCAGGTGCTTCGTCGGTGCCCGCCAATAGCGAACCCACCATCACCGTGGAGGCGCCCGCCGCCAAGGCCTTGGCGACGTCGCCGGAGGTGCGCAGCCCGCCGTCGGCGATCACCGGCACGTTGGACTTCCACGCTTCCTCGGCCGATTCCATGACGGCGGTAAGCTGCGGCACGCCGACCCCGGCGACGACCCGGGTGGTGCAGATCGAGCCGGGACCGATGCCGACCTTGATACCGTCCGCACCGGCATCGATCAGCGCGCGCGTGCCTTCGGCGGTCGCGACGTTGCCGGCGATGATCTGGATGGAGTTCGACAGCCGCTTCACGCGCTCGACCGCGCGGGCGACGTCCCTATTATGGCCATGCGCGGTATCGATCACAATCAGGTCGCACTCGGCATCCACCAGCGCTTCCGTCCGGGCAAAGCCCTTGTCGCCGACCGTTGTCGCCGCGGCGACGCGCAGCCGGCCGGTGCCGTCCTTGGTGGCGGTCGGGTAGGTCACCGCCTTTTCGATATCCTTGACGGTGATCAGGCCGACGCAGCGATACTCCTCATCGACGACCAGCAGCTTTTCGATCCGGCGCTGGTGCAGCAGGCGCTGCGCGTCCGCCGAGCTGACGCCGGCCCGCACCGTGACCAGATTCTGGCTGGTCATCAGTTCCGACACCGCCTGATCGGGCCGTTCCGCAAAGCGCATGTCGCGGTGGGTGAGGATGCCGACCAGCTTGCCGTTGGGCTCGACCACCGGGAAGCCGGAAATATGGTGCCGGCCCATCAGGGCGCGCGCCTCGGCCAGCGTCTGCGTCGGCGTCAGCGTGATCGGATTGACCACCATGCCGCTTTCGAACCGCTTGACCGCGCGAACCGCGGCGGCCTGCTCCTCAATCTCCAGATTGCGATGGAGCACGCCGATGCCACCGAGCTGCGCCATCACGATCGCCATGTCGGCTTCGGTGACGGTGTCCATGGCGGACGACATGAAGGGGATCATCAGGCCGATGTCCCGCGTCAGACGGGTGCTGGTGTCAGCCGACGTCGGCAACACCTCCGACGCGCCGGGCCGGAGCAGCACGTCGTCAAAAGTAAGGCCGAGTTCGATGTTCATGAATCCCCGCGGATGGAAGAAGGATTCGGGGCCATATAGGCGGCCAATGCCCGTGGCGCTAGGCTCCAGGGGGGCGCATTCGCGCCATCAGTCCCTGCGCCCAGGCCCCAGCAGGCGGCGCGCGGCGTCGACGTGCATGGCTTCGATCATCCGCCCCTGAAACCGTTCCGCGCCGCCGGTGGCCGCCGCAATCAGTTCGCGCGCTGCCTGAATCTCGGCGGGCGAAGGCGCGAACATACGGTTTGCTACCTCGATCTGGTTGGGATGGATCAGCGCCTTGCCGCTGAAGCCCAGCGCGCGGCCGGCATGGCAATCCGCCTCCAGCGCCGTGGAATCGTCCAGAAGATTGAAGACGCCGTCGAGCGGGGCGATATCGGCCGCGCGCGCCGCCAGCACGATCGACTGCAGCGCCAGCATCAGCGCGGCACGCCCCGCGTCCGGTGGCAAGCGCAGGGTCGCCGCCAGATCGTTCGTGCCGGCGAGCAGGCCGACAACCGCCGCCACGCCCGCAATCTCGCGGGCGGCATAGATGCCGGCGGGCGTTTCGATCATCGCCAGCACCGGCTTCGCCAGGCGCTGCCCCAGGGACGCGGCATATTCCGGCGTTTCCACCTTGGGCACGACGATCAGGTCGATGCCGGCGAGGCCTGCCAAGGCCGCCATGTCCGCGTCATGCGACGAGCCAGGTCCGTTCACACGCACCGCCAGCAGACGATCGCCCCAGTCCATGTCCGCTGCAGCCCCGGCGGCCGCGCGTGCCGCATCCTTGTCCGCTTCCGGCACGGCATCCTCCAGATCGAGGATCACCAGGTCGCACGGCAGCGTCTGCGCCTTCGCGATCGCCCGCGCGTTGGAGGCGGGCAGGAACAAGGCGGTGCGGACATGATCGAGCATGGCCGATGTCTACCCGCACCGCGCGACGCCGCACAACCTCCCGGTGCGCGCCCTGTCTACGAACAAGCCGCCTACCGCAGCGTCGGGCTGTCCAGGTTGAGCTTGTCGACGGGAATGACCTCCGCCTTCACGCCCTTGGCCTGCAACTTGGGCACGAACTGAGCGGCATCGCCCACCACGATCACGCTCGCGGGCGCGGGGTCGATCAGTTCCTGCGAGACCTGGCGCACCTGTTCGGGCGTGACCGCATTGATCGCCGTCGAATAGCGGCCAATCTCGTTCAACGGCACCTCCTGCAGCACCAGCCCGGCGGCATAGCCGGCAAGTCCGTCGGTGGTTTCGACCTGACGGCCGAAGGAGCCGATCAGCGATGCCTTGCGCGCATCGAGCTCCGCCGCCGGCACCTGATCCTTGCCCATCCGGGTCATCTCCTCCCGGATCAGATCGATGACGTCGGGCACGGTGCTGTTCTTCGTCTGCGTCGACGCCGCCAGCGGGCCGGGCGAACGCCGCGCCTGGAAGGAGGATCCCGCGCCATAAGCCAGGCCCCGCTTGACGCGGACCTCCTGATTCAGCCGCGCGCTATAGCCGCCGCCCAGCGCCTGTTCGGCCACCACCATCGGATAATAACGCGGATCCTTCCGCGCGATCGTCACGCGCGCCACCGCAACGGCCGCCTGCGGCGACTGGGGCATGTCGATCACATAGGTCCGTGGCGGCGCCGGCGTACCCGCCGCCGGCGGCACCGCGGCCGGCACATTGGGCTTGGCCCAGCCGCCGAACAAACGATCGGCCATCTGCTGTGCCTGATCCGGCGTGATATCGCCCGCCATCACCAGCGTGGTCGTGTCGGGCCGCCAATAGCCGCGATAGCCCGTCACGATATCGTCCCGCTGGATGGCGCGGATCGACGCCGGCGTGCCGTCGGCCGGCTTACCATAAGGCCCCAGCCCATAGACCGCGCGCGACGACACCATCGAGGCAAGTTGACCGGGCTCGCTATAGGCGACCTTCAAACCGTCGAGCGCCTTAGTCCGCTCGCGTTCCAGTTCCTCCGGCTTGAACGACGGATGCATCGCCACATCGGCGAACACGTCCATCGCCGGTGCCAGTTGATCGGACTTCACGGTCAGCGACAGGAACATACCGTCCCGAACGGCATCCCCGCCGATGGATCCGCCCAGCGTCTCGACATCGCGGGCAATGTCGGTCGCCGAGCGCGTCGCGGTGCCCTTGGTCAGCAGGTCCGCGGTCAGTTCCGCCACACCGCCCCGCGCAGCGGGATCGGTCGAGGAGCCGCCGCCAGTGACCAGATAGGCGGTCACGATCGGCAGCGCATGCCGCTCGATTACAACCAGTCGCATGCCGTTCGCCAGACGGCGCTCGCGCGGCGTCGGCAGGCTCGGCGTCACCGCAGTGCCGGGCGCGGGCGGCTGGACGCGCTGGTCGGCCGGCGCCGCAACGACGATCGGTACGTTTGCCGGGATCGCCAAGGGCGCGGTCGCCACGGTCGGTGCGATCGGCACCGCTTCTGCCTGCGCGCCGGGCGCACCCGGCAGATAATCGATCGTCACCGCACGATCGTCGGCGAACAGCTTGCGGGCGACCCGCTGCACGTCCGCTGCCGTGACCGCCTGGATCTGGGCGATGCGTTTGTCGGCGGCATGCGGATCATTTTCCAGGATGACGCTGGACGCCAGCGTGCTCGCCCTGCCCTCTGCCGTCTCCCGTTCCTTCAGGGCCGAGGTGACGATCTGGTTCTTCACTCGCATCAACTCGGCTGCGGACACCGGCTTGGCGCGCAACTGCGCAATCTCCTTGCGGAGTGCCGCTTCGACCGACTCGGGCGTCTTGCCGCCCGCCACGATCGCATAGGCCGAGAACATGCCGGTGCCCTTACGCAGATCGGTCGATATGCCCGCTTCTGCCGCCAGCTGATCGCGATAGACGAGGGATTGGTAGAAGCGCGCGCTCTCCCCACCGGACAGAATGCCGTCGATCACGTTCAGGACGGCATGATCGGGATTGCCCGCCGGCGGGAGCTGCCAGCTCAGCAGCACCGCCGGCAGCGGTGTGTTGGGCGCGTGGAGCGTAATCCGCCGCGGCGCGGTCCGCGGTGGCTCCGCCACGAAGTTGCGGGGGATGGGGCGACCGGGCTTCGCGATCGGCCCGAAATAAGTGTCGACCCATTTGTTCAGCTCGGCCGGATCGAAATTGCCGGACACGACCAGCACGGCATTGTCGGGGCGATAATATTGAGCGTGGAAGGCGCGCACATCGTCCACCGTCGCGGCGTCCAGATCGGCGATGCTCCCGATGGGTGAGCGCGCATAGCTGCTGACCGTGTAGCTCGCCGCCGGCAGATTGAGGCGGAAGAGGCTGTCATAAGGCCGCGCCGCATCGCCGCGTAATTCCTCCTTCACGACATCGCGCTCGGCCACGAAGGTTGGCTGGTCGATCACCAGCGAACCCATCCGCTCCGCTTCCGCCCAGATCAGCCGCTGAAGATGATTGGCGGGGGCGGATTCATGATATTCGGTGAAATCGTCATCGGTTGACGCATTGTTGTTGCCGCCGACATCCTCGGTCAGCCGGTCCATCGTCTCGGCGGGCATGTTGCGCGTCGCCTTGAACATGAGATGCTCGAACAGATGCGCGAAGCCCGATCGGCCGCGCGGATCGTCACGCCCGCCGACATTATACCAGACCTGGACGGAGACGCTGGTGCCGCTTTTGTCGGGCATGGCGAAGACGCGCAGACCGTTCGGCAAGGTGCGTTCGGTAAAAGCCAGCGGCGCTACGGCCGTGGGTGCAGCGATGATCGGGGTAGCAACAAGGATGGCAGCGGAAAGGGCGGCAAGCGAAACGAGGCGCATGGTTGCTCCTGGAAGATGTTCGCCCGTCGTGCGCCCAAGCGGCGTATAAGGAAAGGGGTTAGGGCCGCATCGGTCGTTCAGCCGGCATAGTCGTCCGCCAGATCGCTGAATTTGGTGATGCGGGCTTCGAACTTCAGCTTCACCTTGCCGGTGGCGCCGTGACGCTGCTTGGCGACGATCAGCTCGCACAGGCCGAATACGCCTGCCGCTTCCTTCATCCATTCCTCATGCGCGGCATGGACGTCGGTACCGCTGGTGGAATCCGGGCGCTTGGGTTCGCGCGCATTGACGTAATATTCCTCGCGGAACACAAACAACACGATGTCGGCGTCCTGCTCGATCGAACCGGATTCGCGCAGATCCGACAGCTGGGGCCGCTTGTCCTCGCGGCTTTCCACCGCACGGCTGAGCTGGGACAATGCCATCACCGGCACCGACAATTCTTTGGCCAGCTGCTTCAGGCCGCGGCTGATCTCCGAGATTTCCTGGACGCGATTCTCGCCACCATTCCGGCCCGAGCCCTGCAGTAGCTGCAGATAATCGACCACGATCATGCCGATGCCGCGCTGGCGCTTCAAACGCCGGGCACGGGTACGCAGCGCAGCAATGGTCAGGCCGGGCGTATCGTCGATGTAGAGGGGCAAGCTCTCCAGTTCGGTTGCCGCGCGGGCGAGGTTGCGAAAATCCTGCTGGCTGATCTTGCCCATGCGCAGGTTTTCGGAGCTGATCCCGCTATTTTCGGCAAGGATACGCGTGGCGAGCTGATCGGCCGACATTTCCAGGCTGAAAAAGGCGACCGCGGCGCCAACCGACTTCTCGTCGGGAATTCCGTCTTCGCGGTCGCGCACCAGCCGCCGCGCCGCATTGAAGGCAAGGTTGGTGGCGAGCGAGGTCTTGCCCATGCCGGGGCGCCCGGCGAGGATGATGAGATCCGATGGGTGCAGACCGCCCATCTTCGCATTCACGCTATCCAAGCCGGTCGTCACGCCCGAGACGTGGCCACCCGAATTGAGCGCGCGTTCGGCTTGCTCGACCGCCAGCTTGGTGGCCTGACCGAATGTCTTGACCGAACCCTGCTCGCCGCCCTCTTCGGCTACCCGATACAGCGCGACTTCGGCTTCCTCGATCTGGCTCTTCGGATCGACCGACTCCGATGTGTCGACGGCTTTCTCGACCATGTCCCGGCCGACGCCGATGAGGGCCCGCAGCAAGGCCAGATCATAGACCTGGGTCGCGAAATCGCGCGCACCGATCAAGGCCGCGCCCGATCCCGTCAGCTGGGCGAGATAGGATGGGCCGCCCAGTTCCTTCAATTCCGCATCTGCCTCGAACATCGGGCGCAGCGTGACGGGATTGGCGACCATATTGCGGTCGGTCATCCGCAACAGGGCTTCATAGATGCGACCGTGGACCGGCTCGAAGAAATGCTCCGGCCGCAGCTTCAGCTGCACGTCTTCGACCAGACGGTTGTCGATCATCAGCGCGCCCAACAGCGCGGCCTCCGCCTCCACATTTTGCGGAAGCGCGGGCGGCCCGCCCTCCGGGGAGGGCGGCACTAGTCTAATCGGTTCGGCCATGCCGCCATCCTTGAGCCAAAAACCGGCGCACGGCCATGATTCGATGGCCTGTGGATAGCGTTAATAACGCGGATATTTTGCCAAGCTTCCTTGTGCACGATAAGCGCGGCCGATGGCCGACCCTCGCATCATCGCGATCGAACTGGACGACGACACGTTCCCGACGCGGGCGATCGCGGTCGATCGGGAGCGTCAGATCGCGATCCACGATCTGCTGGCCGGCAACCACTTCGAACCGCGCCGCCCGATCGAAAAAGGTTTTCATGGCCCCTATCGCGTCAAGCTGCGAGTCGAAGAGGGGCGCCTCGCGATCGACATTGCGGATGCCGGCGATCGCTTGCTGGAAACGATCAAGCTGGGCCTCACCCGCTTCCGCCGCCCGATCAAAGACTATTTCGCGATTTGCGAGAGCTATTTACGCGCGCTGGGCGAGCAGCAGCAACCGGCGCAGATCGAACCGATCGACATGGCGCGGCGCGCGATCCACAATCAGGGCGCGGAATTGTTGAGGAACTGTCTGGAGAATAAGGTGGCGATCGATTTCGAGACCGCACGGCGGCTCTTCACCCTGATTACGGCGCTGCATATCCGTGGCTGAGATACCGATGGAAGACGTCGCCGGCCGCGTGCTGATCGATCACGCGCTGGAGGCGGCGAAAAACGCCCACGCCCCCTATTCGAAATTCGGCGTCGGTGCCGCCGTGCTGCTGGAAGACGGCACGATCATCCCCGGCACGAATTTCGAAAATGCGAGCTACGGCCTCTCACTCTGCGCCGAGACGGTGGCCTTGGCCGCGGCCAACGTGGCGGGGCGGTTCAAGGACGTCGTCGCGATCGGCATCGTCGGCGGCGCGATGACGAAGACAGGCCTGGAGGGCGACTCCCCCATCTATCCCTGCGGCCGCTGCCGGCAGATCCTCAACGAAGCCGCGGATATGGGCCGTCGCGACATCACCATATATTGCGGATCGGCCGACGGCGCGATCGTCCGGCGGCATCTGCTGTCGGAGCTGCTGCCCTTCGCGTTCGGGCCAGGCGATCTGGGCATCGGCTGAGGCGTCGATCGCTGATCGGCGCCCGCTTATCGGAACGCGAAGGCGATCGTCTCCAGCGCCGAGCGTGGATCGCGGGCTAGCGAAACTTCAAGACGATCGTCGGCAAAGCTGTCCGCGCCGAACATCCGCGTGATGATCGCGGCATGCTTGGCGCGCCTTGCCGCCTCGCTCGTTTCAAGGTCATCCCAGGACCGTCCCGGAACATCCGCCCAGAAGTAGCCGCTGTGCACGCAATCCTGGTAGAAGGAGATGGACGCGTTGAGCGCCTCGCCCCGCGTGGCAAATCGGCTCCAGCCTGGCTGCCCATGAATGTCGCCGGATTCGCCTGCGAGCTGCGCTGTCAGATCCTCCAGGCGTGTCGAACCACTGATGGCGCAACCGGCGTAGACAAGACTGGAGTTCTTCGCGTCGAACGTCAGCATAGCCCAGCCGCTACCCGCCGAGCGCGAAGATCCGCATCACGCCGCGGTCAGGCAATATGCTGCCGGACCTCTTCCAGCATCGCGTAGATCGTGTCGCAAAACGGCATGTCGACCGCCTCCAGCTCACGCGCGCACATCAGACCGACATTGAGACTGTCGTAAAAGGCCTGATCGATCGGCGCGCCGGACGCGAGACGTTCCTCGACCCTGGCAATGTCACGGGAGGCGTAGAGGAAAAGCGGGTGGCCGGGGAACTGTTCCAGCCGTTCGTCGGTCGCGGCACGTGCCGCGTGGACACGCTCGTCAATGGTAGAAATGGTCATGGGGAGAAAGCCGCCTGATCTGGAACAAAGAATTGCCTGCCGCCGCCGGGCGTCTGCGCCGTCGCATAGGGGCTGGACCACGTGTCATCCACGGCCGCCGCGGTCGAACGCAATGCGCTGGTGGGACGAGTCGACACATAGTCGGTCTGAACCTTGGACACCGCCCCAATCGCCGGATCATGACCGACAGGCGAGATACCGAGCTCTGCCGGCTTGGTCTGCGCCCCGGAAAAGTAATTGCCTTTCGGTCCGCCGGGCACCTGCCACTGGCTCATCTCCGTGCCCGCCGGGAGATCGACGACCTTCACCGGGCGCGTGAAATCGATGCCCTTAAGATGCGAGTCGATGCGCGCCTGCGGCCAACCCTGCTCCGCATAATAATTCTGGGCGGTCGTGCGATTGACCGCAACATCGCGCATCTGGCCGCCCTTAAAGCCGAGGCCGCCGCCGATCGCACCACCGGCAAAGCTGCCGAGCACGCCCGCAACCGCCTGCCCCGTCGCGCCATAACCCATGGCCCCCGCGGCGGCGGTGGCGCCCTGGCCGCCGAGATAGCTTCCGCCTGCACCACCCACCAGGCTGCCGACCGCAGCGCCGACGCCATAGGTCAGGCCGACGCCCAGCGTCCCGATAGCGGTACCGCCGATCGTCATCGCCAGCATGACGTTCTGCAGGGCGACCGGCACTTCAGGCGTCGGCTTGATGACCTCCTTGGAGGGGCCACCGATGAAGACGTTCTTCGAGCCTTTGCGAATGATGGCCGAGCAGCCCATCTTCTCGCCGACCCGCGCGGCCGGCTGGCTGTTGATCAGCACCGTCTCGGCCCCCGTGGCGACCGGTATCGGCGGTCCCGAATCCTTGCTGCACGGACCCGTCGCGAGCACCGTCATCGCCGCCGGCCGGCCGTTGATGAAAACGTTGCGTGAGCCGATCTTGATGACGCCCGTTTCCGGCCCTTCAATCGTCTCTCCGATCGCCTGGCCCGCCATGCCGGCGCCGCCGGTGATGGCGACGGCCGCGCCGACCGCGATCAGGCTTACGCCACCGGTCAGGATCGCAGCCCCGATCAAGGCGCCCACGGCGAGGCCGATGACCACGCCATTCATGGCGGAGCTGTGGCCGAAGGGATCGTCGACCCGTGCGGCTGCCGCAGCCCCCATCAGGCGATCCGAAAGCTTTTCAGCATTTCGCGGAACGTGGGCTCGGCATCGTCAAACTCGCCCCGCCCCGCGGTCGCCGTGGCGATCACCAGCCCGTCATCCCCATCCTGGACGAACGTCACGCTCTGCGTCAGCTTGGCCTGGGCATTATGCCAGTCCACCTTCACTTCGGCGAGAACGGAGGCGCCACGCGCATCGACCCGGCGCGACACTTCCTGAAAGCCTGCCAGCTGCTCGGCCATTTGCGCAACCTGACGATCGATCAGCATATTCATCCGCGCTTGTGGGTCGGTCGGAAGGTCCTTGGGCGGCACATCGCGCATCACCACCATGTTCGGGGTTACGCCCGACGCACCCGCTTCGGCCGCGCTCAATACGAGCATGGACTTGTCGCGCCAGCCGCCCGGGCAATCCATCGACATTCCCTGAAGCAAGTCGCTCTCCCTCAACTGCGCCGCAACATTACCGGCCCCGGCACGTGGCGACAAGGCGACAGGCAAGATTGGCAGTCCGTCGCTTAGGTATGCAATCGATGACGCGGTAATTCGCTCCCCTTGCCCTTCCCTTCCTTTCCGGCAAAAGCTTCAACTCCTTCAATCGCAGCGAGCGCGCCTATGTCCATTCAATCCGATCGCTGGATCCGCGAGCAGGCGCAGAATCACGGTATGATCGAGCCGTTCGTGGAGGCGCAGCGGCGCGACGGGTGCATCAGCTATGGTCTGTCCTCCTACGGCTATGATGCGCGCGTTTCGGACGAGTTCAAGATCTTCACCAATATCGACAGCGTCATCGTCGACCCGAAGGATTTTGCGCATAACAGCTTCGTCGATCGCAAGACCGACTGCTGCATCATCCCGCCCAACAGCTTCGCACTGGCCCGCACGGTCGAATATTTCCGCGTGCCGCGCGACGTGCTCGTCATCTGCCTTGGCAAATCGACCTATGCCCGCTGCGGCATCATCGTGAACGTGACCCCGCTCGAGCCCGGCTGGGAAGGCCATGTCACGCTGGAATTCTCCAACACGACGCCCCTGCCCGCCAAGATCTACGCCAATGAAGGCGCCTGCCAGTTCCTGTTCCTGAAGGGCAATGAGCCGTGCGAGGTGAGCTACGCCGATCGCGCCGGCAAATATATGGCGCAGACGGGCGTCACCCTGCCGAGACTATGACGTGACGCTACGGATCGTGCTCGGCCTGTTGGCGATCGGCGGCGCCGCGATCGCGGCCGCGCCGGTGCCGGGCTATCTGAACGGCGTGTTCGATCTGACGACGATCGTCCCACCCGCGCCGGTGAAGGGCGACATCCGCTATGCGGCGGATCGCAAGATGTTCAAGGCGACGCGCGCCATGCTCGACACGCCGCGCGGCCGGCTGGCGACCGACGACGTGCCCTCCTCCGTGATCGCGGTCGAGAAGGATTTCAGCTGCGCCGCCGGCGTCGCGATCTCGCCGGACGCCACCCCCGCCACGCATCGCCTGCTGGCGGCCGCCAATGCCGATACGGCCCGCGCCAACAATGCCGCGAAGGACCATTGGAAGCGGCTGCGCCCGTTCCTGATCGACAAGGGTCCAACCTGCGAATCGAAGGAGGAGCTCGCCAAGAGCTATGATTATCCCTCCGGTCACGCGACGCGGGGCTGGACGTTCGGCCTGATCCTGTCGGAGGCGGAGCCGGATCGCGCGCATGCCATCCTCGTCCGTGCGCGTGCCTATGGGGAAAGCCGGATCGTGTGCGGCGCGCACAATATGAGCGCGATCGAGGCTGGCCGCACCGGTGCGAGCGCGACCATGCAGGCGATCCGCGCTACTGCCGCCTATCAGGCCGACCTCGCCGTTGCCCGGCGCGAACTGGCCGCCGCCCGCGCCAATCCGGCCAATGCGCCGGACGCCGCTTCCTGCTCCGCCGAAGCCGCGTTGGCGACGCCTTCGGTCCTGGCCGCCGTCAGGAAGTAAGCGCTCAGCCCTTGCCGGGGATCAATGCGCCCAGGATCGGCCGCACCCAGTCATTCGCTTTCATGTCCCACACGACGAAGTCGCTGTCGAACTGCCAATAGGCCCAGGCAAAGCCATGGCGCTCGGCCGACCGCGCGACGGCGCTCGTCCACGCTACGCGCGACGCCATGTCGCCGCCCTCGCGCGCGCCGAACTCGCCCAGGAGGATCGGGCGATGATGCTCTTTCGACCAGGCGGCAACCCGATCGAAATCGCTATCGATCTTGGCCGTCTCTTCGGGGGAGCAGCAGGTCACGCCCGACACATTGGCATATTCCGGCGTCCAGCTTGCGCCCTGATGCGTGAACCGCATCGGATCGTAATAATGGAAGGTGACGATGATGTGCTGATCATTCTCCGGCAGCTCCAGCGTGTCGAGCTGGCGCAGGCTGTTCCACTGCGTCGGGCCGATGATCAACGTCCGTGTGGGATTATCCTTGCGCACGATCGGGATCAGGTCCCGCAACATCGCATTCCACTTGGCAGCGTCCAGCGCGCCATGCGGTTCGTTGAGCAGTTCGAACATCACGCTGGCGTTGCGCTTGCGCAGGTGGCGCCCGACCTGCGTCCAGAATGCGATGAGCTTCGCGCGACACGTATCCGGCTGGTCGCTGCACAGATTGAAATCATGTTCGTCGATGATGACCTTCAGCCCCGCCTTGCTCGCGCCGCTGATCGCCCAGTCCAGCGTGAAGAGCCATTTCGGGTCGAGTTCGTTATCGGCGTTCATATGCGCAAAGGACTGGAGCACGATCCGGACGGACGTGAAGCCGGCCTGCCGGATCTTGGTGAAATGCTCCGCCTTGAAGCGGCCGCTGCCGAAATCCTTCCAGATCGGATCGTAGCCCAGGATGTTGACGCCGCGGCCCAGCGTCCGGGCCTGATCCCAGGCCGATGGTGTCGCGCGCTCGGCCTGCACGCCGCTCGCGCCCGCTGTCGCCAGCAGGAGCGCCGCCAAGCCCGTCCACATACCCCGCATAGCTTGTCCCTTATCTGCGCTTGCCATTGTGCCGTATGTTGCCCGGGCGGCCCCGTCGCGGGGCGGTCCGATCGTTGCGTCGGGCGCGCGGTGCGCTCGATCCGCCTTCCGCATCCTCTATTTCGAACCGCAGCGCGCCGGAGATCGGGTTGGCTTCCGCCAGCCGCAGCTTGAGGTGCATGCCGGATGTATAGCGCGTGCCCGTCTGCTCGCCTTCCAGCGCATGGGACGCTTCGTCATAACGGAAATATTCGCGCCCCAGGGTCGATATCGGGACAAGCCCGTCGCCCCCCAATCCCACCACGGTGGCGAAGAAGCCGAAGGGCTGCACCCCCGTGATGCGCGTATCGACCAATTCGCCGACGCGCGTCGACAGATAGGCCGCGACATAGCGGTCGATCGTCTCGCGCTCCGCCTCCATCGCGCGACGTTCGGCGGCGCTGATTGCTTCCCCGATGCGCACGAAGGCGGTCTCATCCTCCACGGGCAGCCGCGTCTCTTTGACCGCCGGCGCCAGAGTATAGGCACCCACCAACGCGCGATGGACCAGCAGATCGGCATAACGCCGGATCGGACTGGTGAAGTGGGCATAGCTGCCGAGCGCGAGGCCGAAATGGCCGGCATTGCCGGGGCCGTAATAGGCTTGCGTCTGGGTGCGCAGCACCTGTTCCATGATCTGGGGACGCTCGTCACGCTTGCCGACCCGCTCCAACAGCTGGTTGAACGTGTTGGGCTTGATCACCTGACCCAAGGCGAAGCTGATCCCGAACGTATCGAGATAATCCTTCAGCGCGACCAGCTTCTCCCGGCTGGGCGGCTCGTGGATGCGGTACATGACCGGCGCTTTCTTGGCCTCCAGCGCCTTGGCCGCCGCGACATTGGCCGCGATCATATAATCCTCGATCAGCCGGTGCGCATCCAGCCGCTCCCGCGGGGCCACCGACAGGATATGGCCTTTCTCGTCGAGCACGACCCGCCGTTCGGGCAGATCCAGCTCCAGCGGCGCGCGCTTGTCCCGTGCCTTGGCCAGCGCCGCCCAGCACGCCCAAAGCGGCTTCAGCGCCACCTCCACCAAATCCGTAGCCTCGGCGGAGGCACGGCCCGCTGAAGGAGGTTCGGATTGGCCGGCCAAGGCGGCCGCGGCCGGAACGCCGGGGGCAGCGTCTATCGCTGCCTGCGCATCCTCGTAGGCGAGATTGGCCGCCACGCGGATAACTGCTCTGGTAAATTTCCAGCTCTTCAACGCGCCATCGGGGGAAATGACGAGGTGGCACACCAAGGCGGCCCGATCGGCGCCTTCCTTCAACGAACAGATGTCCGCCGACAATTCTTCCGGCAGCATCGGCACGACGCGGTCCGGGAAATAGACGCTGTTGCCACGACGCCGCGCTTCCCGGTCCAGGTCCGAACCGGGGCGGACATAGAAACTGACGTCGGCAATCGCGACGATCGCCTTGAAGCCGCCCGCATTGGCAGGATCATCGTCCGCCGCCGCCCAGACCGCATCGTCATGATCGCGGGCGTCGGCCGGATCGATCGCCACGATCGGCAGATGACGCAGATCTTCGCGCTGCTCACCCAGCGGCAATTGCGAGACCCGGTTGGCTTCGGCAATCGTCTCGTCGGTAAAGCGATCGGGGATGCCATGTTTATGGATCGCGATCAGGCTGAAGCTGCGCGGTGCGAACGGCTCCCCCAGCCGCTCCACCACCCGCGCGGTGATGCGCGGTGGCCGTCCGGCCTTTTCCGCCAGCACGAGATCGCCCGCTTCGGCATCGCCGGCATCCGACACTATCAATTCGCGACGTTCGCGCTTGTCGACCGGCTTCAGCCACAGGCGTTCGCCCTCCTGATGGAGCACGCCGAGTATCTGTTCTTCACCGCGCGCCAGCCGCTTCATCGGATGCGCGACCCAGCCTTTGCCCGCTTCCTCCGTGCGCGCGAGAATGCGGTCGCCGGGGCCGAGCGCGCGGTCCCGCTTGCCGCGTTCGATCACGCGCAGCTTGGGCGGCGGGCCGTCCGCATGCCAGCTTTCGGGCACGCCGAAGGCCTGACCGTCGTCGGCGACATCGACGATGCGCAACACGGTCACCTTGGGCACGCCGCCCATCTTGTGAAAGGCGCGGCCCGGTGCGCTGTCGATCAGGCCTTCATCGGCCATGTCCTTGAGCAAAGCCTTGAGCGCGATCTTCTCATTGCCATGCAGCCCGAACGCCCGCGCAAGCTCCCGCTTGCCCGCGGGTGTCGGGCTGCTGGCGATGAAATCCAGTATCTGTTCGCGGGTGGGAAGACCGGGTGTGGTACGGCGGGGCATCAAGCTTCCTTAGGGATCATGCGTCCGCGGCGCCACACGGCGATTAAGGTCAGTCGGCGCCGAGCATCCCCTTGAGGCGCGAGAAGAAGCCGCTCGTTTCCGGGCATTCCTCGCCCGTCTCGGTTGCGCGGAATTCTTCCAGCAGCTCTTTCTGGCGGGCCGTCAATCGGGTCGGCGTCTCGACCTCGATCTGGACGACCATGTCGCCCTGGCCACGCCCGTTCAACACGGGCATGCCGGCACCGCGCTGGCGCAGTTGCTTGCCGGATTGAATGCCTGCCGGAATGCGGATCTCGTGCGCCTGCTTGTCCAGGCCGGGTACGGTGATCGATCCGCCCAGGGCGGCCGTGCTGAAGCTGATCGGCGCGCGCGCGAACAGGGTCGTGCCTTCGCGCTGGAACAGGCTGTGCCGGGCAACGTGGATGAAGATGTAGAGGTCGCCGGACGGCGCGCCGCGCGCACCGGCCTCGCCCTCGCCCGTCATCCGGATGCGGGTGCCTTCGTCGACGCCCGGCGGAATCTTGACCTGCAGCGTCTTGGTCTTCTCGACCCGTCCTTCGCCGCGGCATTGCGCGCACGGCTCGGCGATCACCTCGCCCCGGCCGTGGCACGTCGGGCAGACCCGTTCGACGACGAAGAAACCCTGCTGCGCGCGCACCTTGCCATGGCCATGGCAGGTCGCACATCCGCGTGCCGCCGTGCCGGGCTTGGCACCCGTGCCGTCGCAGCTGTCGCAGATTGCGGCGACGTCGACGCGGATTTCCTCGGTCTTGCCATGGAAAGCATCTTCCAGGCTGATCTCCAGGTCGTAGCGCAGATCGGCACCACGCTGCACCGACGAACGACCGCCGCCGCGGCCTCCGCCCATGAATTCGCCGAAGATATTCTCGAAAATATCCGAAAAACCTTCAAAGCCCTGGCCGTGATTAGGGCCGCCGCCGCCGCCATTCTGGAATGCGGCATGGCCATAACGATCATAGGCTGCCCGCTTCTGCGGGTCCTTCAGAACGTCATACGCCTGGCTGATCGCCTTGAATTTGGCCTCGGACTTGTCGCATCCCGGATTGCGATCGGGGTGGCACTCCATCGCCAGGCGGCGATAGGACGACTTGATCGTCTTATCGTCGGCGGTCCGCTCGATTTCGAGCAGTTCGTAAAAATCAGTTTCAGCCATCGACTTCCCAGATGCGAAAGCCCCTCTCCCGTGTGGAAGAGGGGCCAGTCACTGTTCGCTTACTTCGTTTCGTCGACTTCCGAGAATTCGGCATCGACAACATCATCGTCGGCCGGCTTCGCGGTTTCACCCGAAGCGGCTGCCGCACCCGCAGCCTGTTCGGCTTCGTAGATGGTCTGACCCATTTTCATCGCTACCTGGGTCAGCGCGTTGGTCTTCTCCGTCATCTGATCCGGATCGCCGCTCTCGACCGCCGTCTTGGCGGCCGCGATCGCAGCTTCGATTTCCGACTTCAGGCCGGCATCGATCTTCGAACCATGCTCGTTGAGCTGGCCTTCGGTCGAGTGGATCAGGCTCTCGGCGTTGTTCTTGGCTTCCGCCGCGGCACGACGCTTCTTGTCCTCTTCCGCAAACTGCTCGGCGTCCTTGACCATCTGGTCGATGTCATTGTCCGACAGACCGCCCGAGGCCTGGATCTTGATCTGCTGTTCCTTGCCGGTGCCCTTGTCCTTGGCACTGACGTTGACGATGCCGTTGGCGTCGATGTCGAACGTGACCTCGATCTGCGGCACGCCGCGCGGCGCTGGCGGGATGCCGACCAGATCGAACTGACCCAGCATCTTGTTGTCGGCCGCCATCTCACGCTCGCCCTGGAAGACGCGGATCGTTACGGCGTTCTGATTGTCATCCGCCGTCGAATAGGTCTGCGACTTCTTGGTCGGGATGGTCGTGTTGCGGTCGATCATCTTGGTCATGATGCCGCCCAGCGTCTCGATACCCAGGCTCAGCGGGGTCACGTCGAGCAGCAACACGTCCTTGACGTCGCCCTGCAGCACGCCCGCCTGGACCGCCGCACCGATCGCGACGACCTCATCGGGATTGACGCCGGTATGCGGCTCCTTGCCGAAGAAGGCCTTCACGGCCTCGCGCACCTTGGGCATGCGCGTCATGCCGCCGACAAGGACGACCTCGTCAATCTGGTCGGCCTTCAGGCCGGCATCGGCGAGCGCCTTGCGCATCGGCTCGATCGTGCGCTTGATCAGCTCGTCCACCAGACGCTCCAGATCGGCACGCGTGATCGTCTTGACCAAATGCTTCGGGCCGGTCGCGTCGGCGGTGATGAAGGGCAGATTGACCTCGGTCGTCTGCGTTGACGAAAGTTCGATCTTGGCCTTTTCCGCGGCTTCCTTCAGACGCTGCAGCGCGAGCCGATCCTTGGTAAGATCGATGCCTTCGCTCTTCTTGAATTCGTCGGCCAGATACTGAACGACCTTGGCGTCGAAATCTTCACCGCCCAGGAAAGTGTCGCCGTTGGTGGACTTCACCTCGAACACGCCGTCGCCAATCTCCAGCACCGACACGTCGAACGTGCCGCCGCCAAGATCGTAGACTGCGATCGTCTTGTTGTTATCCTTCTCGAGCCCGTAGGCGAGCGCGGCCGCCGTCGGCTCGTTGATGATGCGCAGCACTTCCAGACCCGCGATGCGGCCGGCGTCCTTGGTCGCCTGGCGCTGCGCGTCGTTGAAATAAGCCGGCACCGTGATGACCGCCTGGGTCACCGTCTCGCCCAGATAGCTCTCGGCGGTTTCCTTCATCTTCTGCAGAATGAAGGCGGAGATCTGGCTGGGCGAATAATCTTCGCTGCCCGCCTTCACCCATGCGTCGCCATTGGCGCCCTTCACGATGTGATACGGAACCAGCTCGGTGTCCTTCTTGGTCACCGGATCGTCGAAGCGGCGGCCGATCAGGCGCTTCACCGCGAAAATCGTATTGTCGGGGTTGGTCACCGCCTGGCGCTTGGCCGGCTGACCGATCAGTCGCTCCCCATCCTTGGCGAAGGCAACGATCGAAGGCGTGGTGCGCGCCCCTTCGGCATTCTCGATGACCTTAGGCTTGCCGCCTTCCATGACTGCAACGCAGCTGTTGGTCGTACCCAGGTCGATCCCGATAACTTTGGCCATTGTAATCCTCTTGTCGAATACCCTGTTCCGCCCACCGGCACGCCCCCTCAACAGGCGGGCGCAACCGTTCCGGCGGCGGCTTCCAGAAGGCGATATAGGGAGGGGAAAAGCCACCGCAAGGCATCGCATCCGCGCAGTTTTACTAGGCGCGATTACCGCCTAGAGAAGCAGGATGATCGCTCGCTTCGCCTTGATCGCCCCGCTTCTGCTTGTGGCGGCATGCCATAGCCGGACCTCCGAACCCCAGGTCACGCATGCGTGGATACGCCTGCCCGCCGTGGCCGGCCAACCGGCCGCCGCCTACTTCACGATCCATGGCGGACGCCGGGCGGAACGGCTCGTGCGCATGGAAAGCGCGCTCGCGGCCAAGACGGAAATGCATCAGAGCATGGCGGGCATGGGGGGCATGGCGACGATGGCCGCGCTCAGCCATGTCGATATACCCGCCCGCGCCACCGTCGAATTCAAGCCCAGCGGCAATCACGCGATGCTGATCGGGCTCGATCCCGTGGTCAAGCCGGGCACCGCCGTACCGCTCCGCTTCGGCTTTGCCGACGGCACCACTGCGGAGGCAGAAGCGAAGACGGTCAGCGCTGGCCAGGATGCACCTTATTGAACTGGCTGCGGCGCGATCCGGGACGACGCCTAACGTCCGGCGAAAGGGACATGGCAGCGTCGATCTTCGGCAGTGCCATTGCGCTGGACCGCATCAGGCTCCATCGACGGAAATGGTGGCCCTTCCAGCCGCGCAACGTTGTCATGGCCCCCGACGGCCATATCTGGTTCCATCCCGATGACGGCCTTTGGCGCGACGATTTTTCGAGCGCGCATCCACGCCTGCAGGCGCTGCTGATCCACGAGCTGACGCATATCTGGCAGCATCAACGCGGCCTCTATCTGCTGCTGCGCCGCCACCCCTTCTGCCGCTATGACTATCGCCTCGTCCCGGGCCAACCGCTCGCACGCTACGGCATCGAGCAGCAGGCGATGATCGTCGAGCATGCCTTCGTTGCCCGGCAGGCGGGACGTCCTGAGCCGCTGCTGGACGACCTTCTGCACGGCGCCGGTTTGGCCAAGGTCTCGTCACTATAGGTCCATCGTCATTGCGAGGCGCGTAGCGCCGAAGCAATCCAGGCCCGCCGTCCGGCGGGGGGGGCTGGATTGCTTCGCGTTGCTCGCAATGACGGTGAACCAGCCGTTATGTGCGCAGCCGTCTACTCAGCTGCCTTCGCCACGCCCACCAGCGCCGGGCGCAGCAGGCGGTCCTTGATCATATAGCCGGCCTGCATCTCCTGCACGATCGTGCCAGGCTCCTGATCGCTCAGCAGTTCCACCATCGCCTGGTGGCGGTTGGGGTCCAGCTTGGCGCCGACGCTTTCGATCTTGGTGATGCCGTTGCGCTGGAACACGTTTTCCAGCTCCTTGCCGGTCATTTCCAGGCCCGTGATCAAAGGCTTCGTGCCTTCATCCTCGCGCATGGCAGCCGGGATCGCCGCCAGTGCCCGCGTCAGATTATCGGACACGGACAGGATATCGCGTGCGAAGCTGGTGGCAGCATAAGCGCGCGCATCCTGCGCATCCTTTTCCATGCGGCGGCGCACATTCTGCGTTTCGGCCTGTGCGTACAGGATCTGCTTCTTCAGATCCTCAATCTCCGCTTGAAGCCGCGTCGCAGCGTCATGTTCGGCCACCTCGGGGGCGTCTGCGGCGGTTTCGTCGCGCAGGTCTTCGGCGTCTGGGGTGGTCGTTTCGTCGATCATGCCATCAATCTCGTCAATGTTTGGGCGGTGAAGTCCACCATGGGAACCACACGCGCATAGTTCAACCGGGTCGGGCCGATAACCCCTACCACGCCGACCACGCGGCCGTCGGCAGCATGATAAGGTGCAGCGATCACCGACGATCCCGACAACGCGAACAGCTTGTTTTCCGATCCGATAAAGATCTTCATCGCACGCGCACCGCGGGCCCGATCCAGCAAGCGCGCAATCTCTTCCTTGCCTTCGATCTCGTCCAGCAGCTGGCGAACGCGATCCAGGTCCGCATCGGCCGCGGGATCAATCAGGTTGGCAGCCCCCCGCACGATCATCACCGGCCGGCGCGATCCATCTTCGGACCAGACGGCCAGGCCGCGCGCGACAAGGCGCTGCGCGGTCGCGTCGAGCGCGGATTTGCCCTTGGCGATCTCGTCCGTCAGCCGCGTCTGCGCTTCGCCCAGCGTCAGCCCGGTCAGCCGGCCGCTGATATAATTGGCCGCCTCCACCAGGGCGGAAGGGCTGACACCCGGGGGAATGTCGACGATGCGGTTCTCCACCGTGCCATCCGTACCCACCAGCACCGCGACCGCCTGATCATGGCCCAGCGGCAAAAAGGAGAATTGGCGCAGCATCGGTTCGCCGCGCGGTACCATCACCAGCCCGGCGCAGGCGGAAAGCCCGGACAGGACCGAACTGGTCGCCGCCAGCGCCTCTTCGACCGGCCCGCGCGCCTGCGCCTCGATCGCCGCCCGTTCCACCTCTGACGGTTCGGTCGCCTGCATCATGGCATCGACGAACAGCCGCAATCCGCCTTCCGTCGGCATGCGGCCGGCAGACGTATGGGGCGCCGCGAGCAGGCCCATCTCCTCCAGATCCTGCATCACGTTGCGGATCGACGCGGGCGACAGGTTAAGCCCGCCAAAGCGCGATATCGTGCGCGATCCGACCGGCAATCCGCTGTCGAGATAGGATTCCACCACCATGCGGAACACGTCGCGCGCCCGCGACGACATTTCGGTGACGGGCACGGTCATGGGCGGCGCGACCAGACGATCAGCGCCAGGCCCAGGACGGACAAAAGCGCCCCGCGAATGGCCCAAGGGCGCATATCGATCATGAAGCTGGACGCCGGCCAGCGGATCACGCCGGTCCCCTGCCCGATCCACAAGATTCCCATCAGCAGCGCGATCACGCCGACAATCAGTGCGGTTATCTTCATGGCACGTCCTTCAGACTGGCGACACGCAGTCACTGCGGTTACATGCGTCCGCCTAACCATAAGGACAATCCCCCGATGCGCCCAAGCGGCCGCGCTCCTGATCAGATGCGCCCCATCACCATCACGCCTGGCTATACCAAGCATGCCGAAGGCTCCGTCCTGATAGCATTTGGCGAGACCAAGGTGCTCGTCACGGCTTCGGTCGAAGAACGGCTGCCGCCGTTCCTGCGCGGCAAGGGCCAGGGCTGGATCACGGCCGAATATGGCATGCTCCCCCGCGCCACCCATACGCGCGGCAATCGCGAAGCGGCCAAGGGCAAGCAGTCCGGCCGGACCCAGGAAATCCAGCGCCTGATCGGCCGTTCGCTGCGCTCGGTCTGCGATCTGACCGCATTGGGCGAGCGCCAGATCACGCTGGATTGCGACGTCATCCAGGCGGATGGCGGCACGCGCACGGCTTCGATTTCCGGCGCATGGGTTGCGCTGCGCATCGCCGTCGATGGTCTGATGAAGCAGGGTCTGCTGGCCGTCGATCCGATCAAATCGCAGGTCGCAGCGGTCTCGTGCGGCATCTACGAAGGGACGCCGGTCCTCGACCTCGATTATATCGAGGACAGCAATGCCCATGCGGACGCCAACTTCGTGCTGCTGTCGGACGGCAATATCGCCGAGGCGCAGGCGACCGCCGAGGGTGCGACCTATGATGAGGAAGCGCTGCTGCGACTGCTGCGCCTGGCGCGGATCGGTTGCACCGAGATTTTTGCAGCACAATTGAAGGCGACCGGGCGGTGACCATCGAGCTGATCGACGACGAACCGCCCGCCGTGCCGCATCGTCGGCTCGACCCCGGCACGCTCGTCATCGCCAGTCATAACGAAGGCAAGGTGCGGGAGATTACCGCCCTGCTCGCGCCTTACGGGATCAAGCCCGTGTCGGCGGCATCGCTCGACATTCCGGAACCGGTCGAAACCGGCACGAGCTTCGCGGCCAATGCCGAGCTCAAGGCGCGTTTTTCGGCCGATTTGTCCGGCATGGTCGCGCTGGCCGACGATAGCGGCCTGTGCGTCGACGCGCTGAATGGCGATCCCGGCGTCTACACCGCTGACTGGGCGGAAACGCCCAATGGACGCGACTGGAACCTTGCCATGCGCAAGGTGGAGGATGCGCTTGCCGCGAAGGGCCCCGAAGCGGGACGCGACGCCCATTTCGTCTGCGTGTTGTCGCTCTGTTGGCCGGATGGACATGTCGAGAGCTTCGAAGGCCGTGCCGAGGGCACGTTGACCTGGCCGCCGCGCGGCACGGTCGGCTTCGGCTATGACCCGGTATTCGTGCCGCTGGGCGAGACGCGGACCTATGCCGAGCTGGATCCGGAACAGAAGCATGCGATCAGCCATCGCGCGGACGCCTTCCGGAAACTGGTGGCAGCCGTTTTATGATCTCCGGCGCCCCGGCGGCGGCCGGGGCCGCGGGAGATGGCATGCAACCGTCCAGCTTATATCCAGCGGCCCCGGCCGCCGCGGCGACGGAGGCGCTGGCCCTCTACATCCACTGGCCGTTCTGCGTTTCCAAATGCCCTTATTGCGACTTCAACAGTCATGTTCGAGAGAGTGTCGATCAGGATCGCTGGCGCGGCGCGCTCCTGACCGACCTCGCGCATGAGGCGGCGGTCGGCCCGCGGCGGCCGCTGACCTCAATCTTTTTTGGCGGCGGCACCCCATCGCTGATGCCCCCCGCGACAGTCGCGGCGTTGATCGAGGCAGCGGAGGAACATTGGGGCTTCGCACCGGATATCGAGATCACGCTGGAGGCCAACCCCTCTTCGGTCGAGGCCGCGCGCTTCGCGGGGCTTGCCGCTGCGGGCGTCAACCGTGTCAGTCTGGGTTTACAGGCGCTGGATGATCAAGCGTTGCGCTTTCTGGGCCGGGCCCATGACGTGGCGGAGGGCCTGGCGGCGCTTGAGACGGCGCAGCAAGCGTTTCGCCGGGTCAGCTTTGACCTGATCTACGCCCTGCCGGGCCAGAGCGTGGAGGCATGGCAGGCGACACTGGATCGCGCGCTGGGCTTCGGCACCGGGCACCTCTCCCTCTATCAGCTCACGATCGAGCCGGGCACGCGCTTCGCGGCGATGGCCGCACGCGGCGAATTGGCGCCGCAAGACCCCGATCTGGGCGCCGACCTGTTCGAACTTACCCGCGCCCGCACCGCCGCTGCCGGACTGCCGGCCTATGAGATTTCCAACCATGCGCGGCCGGGCGAGGAGAGCCGGCACAACCTGACCTATTGGCGCTATGGCGACTATCTGGGCGTCGGGCCCGGCGCGCATGGACGGCGCGTAGGCGTCGCCACCGCGCGCGCCAAGAAACCCGAAAACTGGCTGACCCGGATCGCGCGCGATGGGCACGGGATGGAGCTGGAAGAGCGTCTTCCGATGGCGGATCAGGCCCGTGAGACGTTGGTCATGGGCCTCCGCCTCGCCGAAGGCATTCCCCGAAAGCGGGTAGCCGACGCGATCGACCAGGCCGCGGTCGAACGACTGTCCGCTTTGGGGCTGATCGTGCAGACGCCGGAACGGCTACGCGTCACGCCGGAGGGCATGCTCCTGCTCGACGCGATCCTCGCGGAGATTGCCGCCTAGAAGCCGGTTGGCGCCGGCGACACGATCGTCCCACCGCCGGCCCCCAATTGGTGGACCGCCAACGCGCGCTCCGCAATGTGCCCGCGCGAGAAACGGAAGGCCCCGTCCACGCCGGCAAACCCGCCTTCATCGGCCAAGGCATTGATCGGGAAACGGCGGCCAACCTTCCAGTCCTTGGAAATACGCACGGTCAGCAGCACGGCGTCATAGCCAAGGCTCGCCAGACGATAAGGCGTGCGGCCATAACGTGCGCGGTAGCGGGTGGTGAATTGCGTAAACATGCTGTCGTCGACGCTGGCGAACCAGGCGCCGGCCAGGACCGGCGCATTGTTAAGGCTGGGTTCGGCATTCCACAATTCGGTGCCGAGGATCCGGACCGCGGCGCCGCCATTCTTGCGGATGAGCGGTGCCGAGGCGATCGCGATGCGGCCGCTGTCGGCGATCAGCACCGCATCATAATTACCCTTGGGCAATTTGGCGATCGCCGCCGCAATCGATGCCGGCGTGCGCTGGTAGTTCTGCATCGACACGACCGAGCCGCCTGCCGCATCTGCCGCGCGCAACAGCATATTGGACGCGTTGCGGCCATAGAGGCCTGGCGGGATCAGGCCGGCAAACCGGGTCAGCCCGCGCGACTTGGCATAGCGCACGACGCGCTCGATCGACTGAGCGGGCGAGAAACCGAGCAGCCAGACATCCTCGCTCGCGGCGGCAGGATCGTTGGAAAAAGCGATGACCGGGACGCCGGCCGCACCCGCGGAAGCGGCGACGGCACGGACATCGTCGCTCAGCAACGGCCCCAAAAACACCTCATTGCCCTCGGCCAGCGCCTTGCGTGCCGCGGCTTCGGCACCGGGGCCGGTATCGTAATTGGTGATGCGTAGCGTCTTGCCGCCCGTATCCGCCAAGGCGAGCGCCGCGGCATTGGAGATGGACTGGCCAACGGCGGCATTAGGGCCACTCAGCGGGACCAGCAGCGCGACGCGGTGGCGCTCCTTATCCTCGGGCAGGCCGGTCTGCGCGGTCGGCTTCTCGACGGTTTTGGGCGGTTTCGAAACCGGCGTCGGGCCTCTCGGCGCGACGGTGGAGCAGGCGCCGAGCAAGAGCGCGAGGCAGATCGCCGCCAATTGTCGGGGGGCGAACATGCCCGATTGCCGCCGGGGGGCGCCGTCTGCCATGCTCACTCCCATGAATTCCTCTCCACCCGAAGACGGGCGTCTTTCGCCCGGCCTGTACATTGTCGCAACCCCGATCGGCAACTTGTCCGATCTTTCCCCACGCGCTGCCGCAATATTGTCGAACGCCGACGCCATTGCGGTCGAAGACAGCCGCGTCACCGCCAAGCTGCTCAGTCATATCGGTGTGAAGCGGCAAATGGTTCCCTATCACGACCATAATGCCGATCGCGTACGCCCCGGCCTGGTCGCGCGACTGGGGCATGAGGCGATCGCCTTGGTGTCGGATGCGGGCACGCCGCTCATCTCCGATCCGGGCTTCAAGCTGGTGCGCGATGCGCGCGCGGCGGGCCATGCGGTGGTGACGATCCCCGGCCCATGCGCAGCGATCGCGGCACTGACATTGGCCGGTCTGCCGACCGATCGCTTCTTCTTCCTGGGGTTTCTGCCGTCCAAGGCAAAGGCGCGGGCGGACGCAATCGAGGAGGTCGCAAACGTGCGCGCGACGCTGATCCTGTACGAATCCGGGCCGCGTCTGAGCGCGACGTTGACGGCTTTGGCGGAAGGTTTGGGCGATCGCGAGGCGGCGGTGGCGCGCGAAATCAGCAAAAGGTTCGAGGAATGCGTGACCGATACGCTGTCCGCATTGGCAGCCCGCTATGCCGAAGCGCCGCCCAAAGGCGAGATCGTGATCGTCGTGGGACCGCCGGGCGAGGCAGAAATGGCGTCAGGCGAGGACGCCGATGCGCTGCTGACCGAAGCGTTGACCCGCTTGCCGGCGGCCAGAGCGGCGCATGAAGTGGCCAAGGCGACCGGGTTGAACAAGCGTGATCTGTATGCCCGCGCACTGGCGATGAAGGCGTGAGAGACCGCCGCCTGGCCGAACGCGCGGGCCGTGTTGGTGAGACGGCGGCGGCCTGGTGGCTGCGCCTGAAGGGCTGGCGGATCCTGGCGCGGCGGGTGCGAACGGCCGCCGGAGAGGTGGATTTGATCGCGCGGAAGGGCAATCTGGTCGCGTTCGTGGAGGTCAAAAGGCGCAAAACCGGTGCCGAACTGGACTTCGCGATCGACCAATACCGGCTGGCGCGGGTGGCGGCAGCGGCAGAATCGCTGGCGCATCGCTACCTGGAAGCGGGCGACGACATGCGCATCGACGTCATCTTGATCGCACCGGGGCGGGCTTTACGCCACATCGAGAATGCCTGGATCGGGTGATCGCCCCGTCCGTTCGTGCCGAGTAGCGGTCGAGCAGCCGCGCAGCAGCGTATCGAGATGGCATATCGCGGCATGTCTCGATACGGGTTTTCGACAAGCTCAAACCCTACTCGACATGAACGGGTGCGGTGCGGGTGGCCGAGGAGATAAAGATGAGCCTGCGCGTCGCGGTCCAGATGGATCCGCTGGAGAAGATCAACATTGCGGGGGATTCGACCTTTGCGCTGATGCTCAGCGCGCAGGCGCGGGGGCATAAGCTGTTCCATTATGCGGCAGGCGACCTGACCTATCGCGACGGGCGGCTGACCGCCCCTGCCCGCGCGGTGACCGTGCAGCGCGTGGTCGGCGATCATTTCCGGGCCGAGGAGGTTCGCACGATCGACCTGGGCGACGATATCGACGTGGTGCTGATGCGGCAGGATCCGCCGTTTGACCTGGCCTATATCACCGCGACGCATCTGCTGGAGCGGATCCAGCACCAGACGCTGGTGGTCAACGATCCGGCGGCGGTGCGCAACGCGCCGGAAAAGCTGTTCGTGCTGGATTATGCCGAGTTCATGCCGCCGACGCTGATCACGCGGCGGCTGGAAGAAGCGCGCGCTTTCCATGCCGAGCATGGGGAAGTCGTGATCAAGCCCTTGTACGGCAATGCCGGATCGGCGGTGTTCCATGTGGCGCGCAACGACGCCAATCTGGCGGCCCTGACCGAATTGTTCGGGCAGGTGTGGCGCGAGCCGTTCATGGTGCAGGCGTTCCTGCCGGACGTGTCCAAGGGCGACAAACGCATCGTGCTGGTCGACGGCAAGCCCGCGGGCGGGGTCAACCGCCTGCCCAAACCGGGCGAAATCCGGTCCAATCTCGCCGTCGGCGGCAAGGGGGCGGCAACCGAACTGACGGAGCGCGAGCTGGAGATTTGCGCCAAGCTGGGGCCGGAGCTGGCCAAGCGGGGGCTGGTATTCGTCGGGATCGACGTGATTGCGGGCTATCTGACCGAGATCAACGTGACCTCGCCGACCGGGATCGTGGCGATCGATGCGTATAATGGGACGGACACGCCGGCGCTGATCTGGAATGCGATCGAGGCGCGGTTTCAGGCAATGTGAGGATTGCGGCGGGTTCGTCGCGACACAGGAGCTTGGGAATCGTGGCGAGATGGATGCTGAAACGAGTTCAGCATGACGGAGAGTGGGCGGCGTAGAGCGCCTACCCTTCGGGCGTCACCCCAGCGCAGGCTGGGGTCCACGACCGCGAGAGTGGCGCTGGTGGAGAGATGGATCCCAGCCTGCGCTGGGATGACGGTGGTGTTTTAGGTCGGGTCCGCTTGTTCTCCGGTGCGTCAGATGGGGGCCAGGCCTAGCCACTGGCGGGTTTTGGGGAGGTGGCGGAGGAGGAGCTTTTCCGTCAGCAGGACCAGGATCAGGGTCGCGCCGAAGACGGGCATGTAGAGGCCGAGCGCGACGATGATCGCGATCAAGCCCGCGCCGATGGCGGGGCGCGAGAGGCGGACGGGAGCGCCGAGCAGGCCGATCGGGCGGCGGCGCCACCACATGACGGCACCGGACATCGCCAGCATGATCAGGAAGATAGCGGTGACCGTTCCCAGCAGCTGGTTGGCGATCCCGAAGAGCGCGCCTTCATGGCCGGCGACGCCATAGCCGATCGCGCGATCGATCCAGTGCCGCTCGGCAAAGTCCGTGCGGGATAAAATGCGGCCGGTGCCGCCGTCGATCTTGGCATCGGCACGTAACGGTCGATCCGCCGCGTCAGAGGAAACGGACCAGGGCGCGCCTGCTGCGCCGGGCACCATCACGAGAATTGGCGGCGCCAAGTTGAGGGTGCGTGCGGTTGCGATCACGCGCGAAAGCTCGCCTGGTCGGAGGGTGACATGCGGCATGGCCATGTCGCGATGCTCTTCGTGCGGATCGTCACCCGCCGTCACCGGAGCGGCGGGGCCACGCGCGTCGTGCATACCCGTTCCCGCAGCCATGCCCGGCATATCGGCCATAATGTTTGCCGGGTCCGGCGCAGGAGTCTTGCCGCCGATCGTCCAGTCGACCGGGCCGCGCGCGGTGCCGGTGAGGGTGCGGATTTCGCCGAGATAGGTGCCCCAGCCCTTGGCCCAGGGCAGGCCGGTGAGGATCAAAGCCAGCGCGAAGACGGAGACCCAGATGCCGGTGGTCGCGTGGAGATCGCGCCAGAAGATACGGCTGCCCCGCCGCAAGCGGGGATATAGCACACCCGCCGCCCCTGCCCCGCCGCGCGGCCACCACAGATACAGACCGCTCACCAGCATCACCACCGCCCAGCAGGCGGCGATCTCGACAATATAGCTGCCGATCGCGCCGGCAAGCAGTTCGCCGTGAAGGTGGAAGATCATGCGGAAGGGGCGCTTTTCTTCGGTCGCAACCTTGAGCACGGCGAGCGTGCGCGGATCGACATAGACGCGCTTGTCGGTGCCCTGAGCGGTGACGAGGACACGCACCGCGCTGTCCGGCGCCTGGGGTAGAACATATTTGTGGAGCGTCGCGCCCGGCACCGCCCGCAGCGCCGCCGCCACCTGCGCCTCCGGCGTAGCGACGGGGCCGGATGTGGCGAGATGGTCATAGGGTGTATCGAGCCACGCCTCGATCTGCGGGCGCCAGAGATAGATGGAGCCGGTCAGCGCGAGCCAGATCACCATCGGGATACAGAACAGGCCGGCATAGAAATGCCAGCGCCAGATGGTGTTGTGGAGGGTCGGTTCACGCATCGTTGTCACCATTCGGCGCCAGATTTTCGCGCGTCATTGCGAGGCACGGAGCGACGAAGCAATCCAGGCCCGGCCCGGGCGCATTTACAGGACTGGATTGCTTCTCCCGGCTTTCGCCGGGCTCGCAATGACGTGACTGAATGGTAGTGGCCATAGCGGTTGGTCCTGGCTGATTGGCTGATGGTTAGGCGATCAAGGTTGGTTTGTGCGGAGGGGCCCCACCCCAACCCCTCCCCTCAAGGGAGGGGCTTCGTGCTGAATGGTCTCTCCCCGGACGGTTAGAACCGCGTCTTTATTCCCGCATACACCGTGCGGGGCGTGCCGGCGTAGATCGAGCCGGTGCTGCTCATCAGAACCGACGCCGGATTTTGCTGGCCGGCGGCGGTGATGCTGTCCGCGATGATCGAGGCCGAGCCGACATAGGTTTTGTCGAAAAGGTTCTGGACCGAGGCGAAGAAGCTCAGGCGTGACAGCCACCCCTCCCCCTTTGGCGGGTCATAATGGAGGTTGAGGTTGGTGAGCGTGTAGCCGGGGATACGCAGCTGGTTGCCGTTGTCGATATAGTAACGCGACCGATAGGTGACCTCGACAAAGCCCCCGAGGCCCGCAAGCGGCCCTGATGGCTGATCGTAGCCCAGCCGGCCGTTGGCGAAGGTGGGGATGACTCCGGGGATGCGGTTGCCATCGCGGTCGAACAGCGCCGAGGTTCCGTTCCCGCTCAGCCGCTCGTCATAACGGGAGTAGCGCTGATCGTTATAGCTGTAGCTGGCGTCGAGCTTGGCGCCGGGGAGCAGGCCCGGCAACGGCTTCCAGTGCAGGCCCAGTTCGACGCCGCGATGGCGCGAGCGTGGGGCGTTGGTGGTGTAAGCTAGCAGGTTCACCCCGGCCGACTGGCTGATCTGTTCGTTGCGGAACCACTCATAATAACCAGTGACTTCTGCGCGGAGATTGTTGCCGAGTACGAGCTCTGCGCCGACATCGACGCCGGTGCTTTTCTGCGTCTTGAGCGCGGCATTGTTGCCGGGAACACCCGCCGGCGTGACGAACAGATTGCCCGCCTGGGGGATGCCGTAGGCGGTGCCGACGCGCGCGTGGAGGCGCAGCGCATCGCTCGCCTGCCACAGCAAGGCCGCCTCCGGTGCGACGTTCCAGAAATGGCGGAGCGCCGGGATGACGGTGAGCGTCGCACTCGTGCTGCCGGTTGTGGGATAGGCATAAGCCGTCTGGCGGACGTCGAGGATAGAGCGTTCGGCGCCGATGCCGGCGATCAGCTGCAAATCGTGGGTAAGCTGAAGTTCCTCGCGCGCGCGGACGCCCATGTTGCGGACATCGCCGAACACCGTCTGCGTGAGCGCGCCGAAGCCGTTGCGGCCGGCGGGCGTCTTGTTGAACGTGTAGCTCTGATTATCGAGATAATTGTAAAAGAGGCCGATGAAGCTGGTCGCGTCCATGCCGAACAGGCGGCCGCGATTGGTGACGTCCGACGTGATGTTATAGCTGTCCAGCGTGCCCTTGAACGGATTGGCGCTGGTCGGTTGATTGACGACGCGGCTGTCGAAGGTCGCCTGCGTGCGCCAGGTGGTGTTGGCGTCGAAATCATGTTCGTAGCGCGCGCCGACGATGGTGCGGCGATCGTTGCGGGCGAGATCCCCTTCCTTCGCGGTTTGGGCGATACGCGTGCCGTTCACGCCATTGACGAAGACGTTGATGGTGCCGCAGCCGGGCGCAGCGGTGGCGGCGGCATCGCAGCCCTGCTGATAGGGGTTCTGCAGATATTGGTTGTAGGACAGCCGGGTCGACAGCTGAAATTCGCCTTCATTGTAGATCAGCTTGGCGGTGACGCGATCGCGATCCGAGAAAGCGTAGGTGGCAAGCGCGTTGATCGTGCCCGTCTCATAATGGGTGTGGCCGGTCGAACCGTTGGCGCGCGCGAAGCTGCCGAACAGCGAATATTCGTAATCGCGACCGGCATTGCCGATCGTGCCGTAAAGGTTGGCATAGCCGTCGCCGCCGCCGTCGAGGCCGAATTCGGCGCCGTCAATCTCGCGGCCGCGCCGCGTGCGGAAGTTGACCGCGCCGCCGATGGCGTAATTGCCGTAGCGCGCGGACGACGGCCCGCGCACGACATCGACCGCGCCATACGCATGCGGATCGGTGAGATCGAAGCGGGCGAGGCCATCCGGCTGGGTGACGGGAAAATCATCCTCGAACACCTGCATGTTGCGCGCGCCGAAGCTGTTGCGGGCGTTGGAGCCGCGGATCGACACGCCGACATCGCGCGGGCCGTTGCCCTGGATCACCGCCACGCCCGGGCTGAGCCTCACGATATCAGCGATGGTGGTGGCGGGCGTGTTGCGGAAGGCGGCGTCATTAATGGTGGTGACGGTCTGGCCGGTAACCTGGGTGGTGAGCGACAGCGCCTTGCCGGTAACGACGATCTCGTCCGGACCGGCCGATGATGCGGTGACGGGCGGTGCTTCCGCCGACCCCGCGATGGGAGAGGTTGCCGCAGTATCGGCCGCATCCAGCGCCTGCAGCTGGGCGTCGATGGCGGCGCGTTCGCGCAGCAATTGCTCGCGCCGCTGTTGGTGCGGGGATGTCTGAGCGGAGGCCGCTGTGGCGGACGCCACGACGAGCAGAAGAGCGCACGATGTGCGCGCCCCGGGAGAGAGAGACACGATCGGATTTCCTTCAATGACGAAAAGCGCGCCGCCACGGCGCGCGACCTAAGTCAGCGAAGAAAGGTTGGCGGGCCGGTTTTGGGAGGGGGTGGCGCAGCCAGGCCAAGGCCGGGGCGCTGGAGGAATGTGTGGATGAACGCGGTGGGCAGTGCGACCGGCGCGGGCAGCGCCGGCAGGATCAGGCTGGGCAGATTGGCCGCCCCGCCAATGGCGGCGCCGAACCCGCAATCATGATCGCTGGCGCCCGACATCGGCTTGCCGCCATGATCCATGGCGTCCGCGGATGCATTGTGGTGCGCGGCATGCGTAGCCTCCATGCCGGGCATACCAGCCATGGCCGGCATCGCCGCGACCGGCGTGGCGGCGGCAAGGCCCATGGTCTGCCCCGCGCACATCTCCAGCCCCGCATGCCCCGCCATCGGCATGAACCCCGCCGGCACGATCAGCCGCACCGCAAGCGCGAACGCGACCAGCCAGGCGGCGGCAAAGCGGTGTAGCGCAAGGGTGCGGCGAAGCGCAGTCACACGGGCGCGTTACTGGAGGATCAAGGCCTTGTCATTGAGGCAGATTGTCCAACGGGACGACCGGTAAAATTTACCTCGATTACTAGGCTCGATCAGCTCAGCCATCGCCGGAGTTGGTCGCCAGGATGATCGGCTCCAATCATTCTATTGCTGGGCTGTACAGATATCTCGCTGTCCTTGTGTTCTGCATCAAGGCTGATGAGGCTCAGGCGAGAGTCAATAGGCAAATGGCCGCAGCCTCATACCAACCTGCGCTCTTTGCGCTTATAACATGGAGGCGCGCCCTCTGAATCGCCAGCGCAGGGAAAGAGGGCGGCAACGCCATCGATGGGTCCGATTTTGACGAATAGCCACCGTGTTCGTGCTCTCGGCCGACCGATCATGATCTCGCAGAACTGCCAACTCATCGTTTTTTTTAATACGACATACCAACACGACTCGGTTTCTATATCCGTTCTGGACTGATATCGCCCCGATACTCGATATTGCGTCCCGGATACATATTTGAGCTCATGCATTACCGTTCTAGATATTATCAGATATTGATGGCATTTAGGAGCATCAAATGACGTCCCGCCATCCAATTTCAGTCGAACAGGCGGATATTGTTAACTTAAATATTTCCACATACGTGGGTGAGGATAGATACTACTACACCGGAAGTAAGAATCCGCCACTTCCCTTTGATGAAGGGGCCGGATCTTGGAATTCACATCCTAAGACGGCATCCGTTCAAGCCCAATACTCCTTGCTGGATGGGGTGGTAGGGATGCCAACTTGGATTTATCCAGGCTTCAATGCCACGCGCCATTTACGACATTTTCTCAATAATACCGGGCGTCCGTTAAGGATAGATCTGGAAGATATGCTGAGCGATGTACCATTCGCACGTGATGCAATGGTGAGCGAGTTCAGGCAAGCTCAAATGTTTATTCGTACTCTGCCGGCCGGTCGCCATCTATTTACGTCGCGTAATACGCAGGGATCTACGAACAACAAGGAGCAGAATGCTGATTGGTTTTTTGCTATCGGCTCGTACTCTCGCTGGGGAAAAGGTGAAGCTCGCATATCCGTTAACAATTTTGGCCGGCACTATGATGTAGATTTCGAGTATTGCATATCTGACCGCTACAATTGGGACACGGGAAAAGGTGTTACGATAGCGGGCGTGATGATCACAGACGAGTTTATGGGGGAGTTTCATCGCCAGGGGCTTGCCCGCGAATTCGACTGCCGTGGTTCCGTTAGGCGCCGACTAATCTGGGACGGCGACTTTGGCGCCCCTGATCAGTCAATCATCCTCAAGAGACAGGAGCGGCGATGATGCGCTTGGGCCTCGTATTAGGTACAGCGTTGCTGCTCGTAACTAGCGGGTGTGAAGGCGCCCGTGTTCCACAAGGAAAACAGATGGCGCAAGATGAATCCTTGTCACAGGATATCACCAGACGCATGGGATTGAATTTACCCCCAGAGGCACGGATCGAGCATGCCGAAGATATGTCCGGGCAAGATTCTGCTGCCCGCATGGTGGTAGTTTTGCCCGACGCGGCCTGGCAGAAAATCCTTCAAGAATTAACGAAAAGAGCCGGGTCTGACCCTATCTTTTCTGCAGACGAGAATTTTGAGCTCGGACCACCTGGTGCTGGGTGGCGACCAGCGGAGGCCGCGAATCTTACGACTGCGCAATTTAGCTTACGAAACGGCCTTGAGACACTGAACGTTGGGTTGACCCATCCGGAAGCTGGTAAAGTAAGATTGTTCTTATTCTGGTTTCATCTTTAGGTTGGCGTCCTGCGGGCGCCATTCGCACAAGGGGCCGGTCCCGAGAACGGTCCTGCTTCCCCCCTACGCGCTGGACACAACCCGGTTACGACCACCCGCCTTGGCCGCGTAGAGGGCCTGGTCCGCCCGGCGAATGATGGTGTCCAGATCTTCGTCGCGGGCCTCGGTTACGCCAATGCTTACCGAGAGCTGGTTAACGGGTCCGACTGGCGTGGTTGCCAGGCCCACCTCAATCGCCCGGCGCAGGCGCTCGCAGGCTTCGAAGGCGCTGGCGCCGGTCAATTCGGGAAGCAGGAGGCCGAATTCCTCGCCGCCGATGCGGGCCACGAAATCGGCCTTGCGAATGGATTGCTGCGCGATCGTCGCCACCGCTCGGATCACATCATCCCCGGTGGGGTGGCCATGACGGTCATTGATCTGCTTGAAATGATCGATATCGAAAATCGCCACGGACAAGGGGCGGCCGTAGCGGCGGCGGGATGCGACCGCGCGTTCCGCCGCGGCGAAAAAGTATCTGCGGTTGGCGATACCGGTCAGTTCGTCGGTACTGGCCAGCCTTCGCAGTTCGGTCGCGGCGGCGCTTGCCTGCCGCCAGGCCTTGTTCGCGTTCAGCGATGTCAGCATGAGCAGGGTGACCGCCAGGCCCGATACGCCGAACAGAAGATGGCGGCGAAAGGCCGTCCGTTGCTGCGCCAGCAGGGTGCGGGCGCGCCGGCGCTCGAGCAGCGCGCGCTCTTCCCGCTCGATACGCGACAAGCTTATCTTCGCGGCTTCGGCCGCTCGCGATCTCGCCTGATCCTGCGGACCGCCATGATCGGTCGAGAGCAATGCGGATTCGAGTTGCGTCACATTCGCAACCTGTATGCGATTGTCCCGAACAAGATCGGTCAGGCGCATGACGCTGGATTGTACCTGCGCATGCGTTCGCGCATCCGCGCGTTCCTTTTCCTCTACATCGATATAGCCGGTTCGGTAGAGTTGCTGCCGAACCTCGGCCGTGGCGAGCAGAACATCGAGCGTGTGGACATACCACCGGTCCGCAACCAAACGATCCCGCGCCGCCTTCTCCGCGGTTATCGCAACGACCAGGATGACGGCGCCCAAGATTACGGCAAGAAACATGGTTGCGTAGGATCGCCATTGTGGCGGCAAGGTCATGCTGTTGTCCCGTTCGACCTCGTCCTGCGAATCAAGCCATTGCGGATTCGTGCTCACCATTCGCCTCGATAGCTTTTCCTGGTCGCATGATTACAGGTATTTTTCATCCGGGATCATGCTGCGGTGCGATTTTTATGGTCTGTCGTGGCCCCGCCTGTGCGCGGCGGCGACATCTTTACGAAAAGATGACGCTCAGGAACGACGGTGCGACCATCGGACGGCTCCCGGCCCTGTGTGCCAAAGCGCATCCGTGGGTCATCGCGCCCAATCCCCTATTGCGCGCCGTGGAGGACTGGCCGTTGTTTGGAGGACCGCCCGATCATGCCGTCGCCGCCGCGATTTTTCTTGTTGGATAAGGCGCAACGCTTGCAGGATCGGCCGATATAGTCTGGACGGCCGCAGAAAATGCCGTTCGTGCAGGAGGGACATGGATGCGCCGGGCCGTTCTGTTTATTGCCGCGATGATCGCGCTCACCCCGGCGTGCAGCGCGCCGCCGGTCGGCCCGAATAGCCGGGCGGAGGCGGTGAAGATCATCGCCGGGCTACGCGAGATCGTGAGCCCGAACGGCTTGCAGGCGATCGAGACGATCCCGATCGGCGGCATCGCCCAGGTTGTGTCGATCCGCAGCCAGGATCTGCGCAATCCGGTGATCCTGTATCTCCATGGCGGGCCTGGCTTTGTCGAGATGCCGCTCGACTGGTGGTGGAACCGCGGCTGGGACGAATATTTCACGGTGGTACAGTGGGACCAGCGCAATGCCGGCAAGACCTATAGCGCAAGCGGGGCGAACCCGGTCGCGACGCTGACGCCCGAACGCTATCAGCGGGATACGGAAGAGGTGGTGCAATGGGCGCTGAAGCGGTTCGGCAAGCGCCGCATCTTCGTGATCGGCCATAGCTGGGGCAGCCTGTTGGGGCTGCGACTGGCGGCGCAGCATCCCGAATGGCTGCACGCCTATATCGGCATGGGCCAGGCGGTGAACGGGCCGGACAGCGAGCGGCGCGGCTGGGCGTGGACGATGGCACGGGCGCAGGCCGATCATAATGTGGAGGCGGTGCGGGAGCTGCAGGCGATCGCACCTTATGCCGCAGGCACGACGCCGGTGCCGGTTCCTGCCATCCTGACGCAACGCAAATGGCTGGGCCATTATGGCGGCGCGGCCTGGCGGCGACCGGGCGGTGGCGCGTTCGAGGCGGCGGCGATCACGCTGGCGCCCGAATATAGCGATGCGGACGTGCGTAACGCCTTCAAGGGCCAGCCGGCCGTGACCAACGCGATGCTGCCCCAGATCCTAGCGACGGACCTGTCCACCATCCGCAGGCTGGACGTGCCGCTGATCCTGCTGCTGGGGCGGCACGACATCAATGTGTCGAGCGAGGTGGCGGCCGAGTGGTTCGATCGGGTCAAGGCGCCGTCCAAGCAGCTGGTGTGGTTCGAGCGTTCCGGCCACCACATTACCAGCGAGGAGCCGGGCAAGCTGCTGACCACGCTGGTGCGCTATGCCCGGCCGATCGCGGTTGCGGCGGGCGACGCGGCGCCGGACGAGTGATCGCATGAGGACGGCGCGGATCAGCCCGGCGGCGGCGATGGCGATCGTGAGCGCAATGCTCAGCAGCTGCGATCGCGACGCGGTGGCGGCCCGCCCGATCACGATGCGGGTGGGCGATGCCGCTTTCACGTTGGATGTACCGCAGTCGCTGGTCGCACGCCCGCTGGCTGGGGGCGGCATCCGCTTGGCGCCACCCGACGTCGGGCAATTGCGGCGGCCGACGACGGTGCAGCTTACCGCCGGTGATGGGAGAAGCCCAATCTCGCTGCGGCACGCGCGCGGCAACGGAGACGCGCGCATCCTCTTCGGCGTGGCGCGCGCCGACGGTGGATCGGGCGGCGCCGAAGTGACACTGATCGCGGAACGGCCATGCGGCGCCGGGCGCGTGCGCCTGCGGCCGGACCAGCAGATCGAACCGCCCGAGACCGCCGACGTGGACGGGATGCTGGACATGTTCGCGCGGGCGCGGTGCCGGGCGGCGGGTTAGTGTGAAGACGGGCGCCCGCCCTGCCCTGTCTCGTGCCGATCGGGAAGGGCCTGATCCATTATCAGCGGCCGCGTAACTCCACCTGCACCCCCATCAGCGGCAGGCCGATGAACCCGAAGGCGAGCCAGTAGGGCAAGAGCAAGGGCAGCCAAAGCTGCCAGAAACTGCTCGCGGTCGCGGTGGCAGCGGGTGCGGCCGGATCGTAGAGGAGCGGGATCGGCGTGCCGACCTTGCGACCGCCCATCCCGTTCTGATCGTACCGGACCGGTTTGCCGTCCGGACCGGGGAATTCGATCGTCGGGTGCGCACCCGACATCGGGCCGGTCTCCCCCGGCCTTAGGACAACATGCCCGGTGGTGCGAACCGCCCGACCCAGGAAGCGGACGGTTTCCACGCTTTGCCACAGACCGATGATCAACGCGATTGTGCCGATCAGCATGAAGATGCGCGCGCCAAGCCGCCCGCCGTCCGGTTTTCGCCTGTCCACGTGGCATGGTTTAGCAAACTATTCGGGCCGCGCCGAGATCAACGCTGTTCGGCCAGCATCGCCGAGCCCGCGGTGAATGTCAGCATCAGCAGGTCGGCTACGGCGACCCACCCGATTATGCACGACCGGCAGGATATCCGATCGGCACTTTACCGGCGGAAAGTCATTGACGTGACGATATGGGCGCGTGATCCCTCATGAGAAGATCAAGGCCACGTTCCCGCCTTTGGTCTGGAGGATAAGCATGAAATTCTGGCCGCTAAGTGATGCGTCATGGCGAGGCGTTTCAGGGCGGATCGACGGCGGGACAGGCAAAGTGCCGGTCGCTTTGACCAGGATTGTTCGATGAGCGTGCCTGAGCGCGGCGGCGGCAGCAATTTCGTCCTGATCTTTTGCCTGCATGTCGTGGGGCTGATGGTGGGCGTAATCGTAGCGGCCATCATCACCGCGCACTGGTTTCCCAAGGGAAACGAGTCGGGCGGATTCATGCTGATGGGCGCGCTGTTAATCCTGGTCTGCGGCGGGCTGTACTGGTCGCTGCGGCGGGCGCTGCGGGCGCCCGATCGCGCCCGGGCGAACACGGATCCGCTAGGCGGAGGACGGCGATCCTCACGGCCCGTCATGCCGACGACCGCCGGAGCCAAAGTGCAGCCCGCGCGACGGGCACAGGCTGCCCCACCTGAGGAAAAAGGGGGCTGCCTGATGCTGATCGGTTTCACCATCCTGATCGTGGGCGGCGGGGCCGGGACGGCGTTTGGGACATATTACGGGCTGAACATGATTGTGGGGGCGATAGCGCCGACGGGCGATGTCGCCTATAATTTCAGCCTGGCCGGTGCGCTGATCGCGTGTCTGAGCGTGATGTTCGTGCTGGACCGATGGTGCGTGCGGAAAACCGGCAATAGCGTCCTTGAGTTGCTGGCCGGACATGGTTTCTGACGCCAAGCACAGCGTTACCGCGCCTTGGGCGACGCGCATGAGCCCGGTTGTCCTTTTCAATGCACGGGGCGGCAGCCTCCACACACGGATGCAGCGGGCGTGATCGGCGCGCGATTCCCGCGCGCCGTGGCGCTGCAGCTTCGGATCGGGATCGGTGCGGTACTTTTGCTGGCAATGGCGAGCTGCGCGCCGGAAAGACCCATCCCCGCCAAAGAGGTCGTCGCGCGGATCGGGCTGGATCTGCCACCGGGCGCCAAGATCGAATTTTCGAAATATCTGCCGGGCGGGATGGATGACGCGGCGATGCTGATGCTGGTTCTCCCCGAAGCGGATTGGAAAGCGTTATTGCTACGGGTGGAGAAACAGGCCGGCGAAGCAGCATACTTTACGAAAGACGATAACCTCTCCTTTTCTTCCAAGGACATGGGATGGCCTCCGTTCGATGCCACCGACCTCGTCACGGCCCAATTGCGATGGGGTAAGGGCGGCGTCGAGGCGATCAATTTGGGCGTGACGCATGCGGGTGCGGGCAAGATCCGGCTATTGGTGTTCTGGCACACACTCTGATGGTCAGCTCCGCCTATCAGTATTGGTCGACGGCGACGTGTGCTGGGGCCGGAGTGGCTCCGACAATGAATGTGGGGTAGGATGATCCCACTCGAATGCAGGAGCATGGTATAGCGGCATTCGTTCGAAAGGTCGGGTTGCGATGGCAGGCCAAAATGAAGCGGCGCGGCTTGAGGCGCTCCAGGAACTGAATTTGCTGGATACGCCGCCCAGCGAAAGCTTTGATCGTATTACGCGGATGGCGGCGCAGATCTTTGGGCTGCCGATCTCGGCCGTGTCGCTGACGGATCAGAACCGGCAATGGTTCAAGTCCCGGGTCGGCGTGGAACATTGGTCGATCCCGCGCGACAAGGCACCGTGCGCGCAGGTGGCGGAAAGCGCGGAGGTCGTTCTGATCCCCGACATGCTGGACGACGAATGCTACGCCACCAGCATCCTCGCCGAACAGGGCATCCGCTTCTACGCCGGCGCGCCGTTGGTCACACGCGAAGGCTATGGGCTGGGCGCGTTGTGTGTGTTGGGCACCGAGCCACGCGAGGCTACGGCGGAAGAGATGGCCGCGCTCAACGATCTTGCCCAGATCGTGATGGCCCAGATCGAATTGCAGCATGCCTTCGGCCGGGTCGATCCGATCAGCGGGCTTCCCAATCGCACGCAGTTTCTGGACGACCTGGAAGATCTGGGGCGGGATCATCCGGGCGAACGACGGCTGGTCGTGATGATCGAATTGGCGCGCACCGAGCAGCTGGACAATGGCGTGCGCGTGCTGGGATCCGATTATGTCGACGATCTGGTCCGGCAGGGCGCGCGCACCCTGCGCGCGGTGCTGGCACCCGGCGAGCAGGCCTATCACGTCGCCTCTACCAAATTTGCGTTCGTGACCGCGCCGGGCGTCGATGCGGACGCGTGTGTCGCGCGGCTGCGGGCCAGCGTGGAGCAGTTGCGCGAGGGATCGCGGCTGCGCTTCCTGGTCACGGCGGCGATCGGCGTGGCACCGTTCGAGACCGGTCGCACCGCGCCCACCGATGTACTGCGGATCGCCCATAGCGCGGCGCTGGATGCGCGCGCCAGCGAGAGCGCCGTCAGCCTCTATTCGCCGTGGAACGACAGCCTGCACCGGCGGCGCTTCCGCCTGCTGAATGATTTCGGCCCCGCGCTTACCAGCCCCACCCAGCTGCGGGTGATGCTGCAGCCGCGGATCGAACTGGCGACACGGGCCTGCGTCGGGGCCGAGGCGCTGCTGCGCTGGCGGCATCCGCAGCTTGGCGAAATTTCACCCGCCGAATTCATGCCGATCATCGAGCAGACGGCTTTTGCCCGCCCTGCGACCGAGCGCGTGCTGGATCTGGGGCTTGGCCAGCTCGCGGCGTGGCATGCCGCCGGGCAGGACCTGCAGCTGTCGATCAACATTTCGGCTGCGAACCTGGAGCAGAGCGACTTTGCCGAGACCGTCCAGAGCGCGCTGGCCGAACATGCCGTGCCCGCCCATCTGCTGGAACTGGAAGTCACGGAAAGCGCGGTGATGGACAATCCCGCCCATGCGATCCGGCAGCTGGAGCTGCTCGACGCCGCCGGCGTCCGGCTGGCGATCGACGATTTCGGCACCGGGCAAAGCAGCCTGGCCTATCTGCAGCGGCTGCCGGCCAAGGTGGTCAAGTTGGACCAGTCATTCATCCGGGATCTGGAGGACGATTCGCGCGAGCAGACGTTGGTCCAATCGATGATCACGCTGTCGCACGAGCTGGGCTATCGCGTCGTCGCAGAGGGCGTGGAGACGGAAGCGGTCGCGCAGAGACTTGCGGCGATGGGCTGCGACGAGGGCCAGGGCTATGCCTTCGCGCGTCCGCTGGAACTGGCCGCCTTCAACGACTGGCTGCAGCCCCAGGTCGGATCCTGACCCGGCGGCGGGACGTCCATCCGCGCCGTTCCCGGCGATCGGGATCAGCGGCCGGTGCCTGCCGTGACCATCATTGATAGCGGTTGGTGGTCGCAAAGCCATTATTGGCCTTGGCCATCTTCATGAGCTTGCGGACATAGGTTCGCGCATGCCGATCAAAGCGCACATCGTCATAGATACCGCGCCAGATATAGTGATCGCGATCCAGCAGCGCCTTCAGCTGCGCGACGAAGCCATCCTGCGCGTCGGTCGCGGCGGGCGCCTGCAGCGCCGTGCAGATCATTTCCTCCGCACTTGCCTTGTCGCAATCGTCCTGCGCCGCGCGGCCGGCCCGTTCGGCAGCGACCTGATCGAGGCGGGCGGCGACGACGCGGCGATCGAGCCATTTGCGCACGAGGGCGCCGTCCCAGGGTTTGGCAGGTTCGGTCATCCATGCTCCGCAGGGTCTGGAAAGCGCCGGCCACGATTGCCGCGCTGCCTCCCTCCCCGCAATGCCGACCGGGATCAAGCCATACCGAGCAGCCAGTTCGCCAACGGCACGGGATGGACGGTCGCACCCGGCATGTGGGCGGTGAGTTCGCGGCGGTTGGCCATGATCCACGCCAGACATTCGGCGCGACTGTCGAATAGTTCGAAATGCGCCAGCGACGGAGCCTTGCGATCGCCATCGACGAGGAAGCGGGCGTGGCGGCGACAGCCGCGGGCCGCGATCCAATCGCGGCTGGGGGCTTCCACCGCGGCCGCCCAATGGGGCCGGCGCGGATCGAGCGCATCTACCTGACTTAGCTGCATCGGAACTCCTCTCCAGGGTCCGGCTTCGCCGCCACGCCTCTTCTGATCGGGCGCGGTCGTACGAGGCCCGGGGCATGATGCCCGGTTCGATACGCCTTGAAGATGCGGGCCAGAGCGGAGGCTTGCCCCCTGCCCTGGCCCGCCGCTTCGGTTACTGCACGCCGGCCGGTTCGGCGATGCCGATCGGTTCGACGCTGTCGGACTTTTGCGGAAGATCGAAGCGATCGGCATCCATCACCTTGGTCCAGGCGTGAATGAAGTCGCGGACGAACTTCTCCTCATGACCGGTCTCGGCATAGACTTCCGCGACGGCGCGCAGCTGGCTGTTGGAACCGAAGATGAGATCGGTGCGGGTGGCGCGCCATTTCTCATGCTGGCCCGCACGATCATAGCCGATGAACTCCTCATCCGCGCTTTCATCCACCACCTTCCAGAAGGTGCCGTTGTCGAGCAGATGGACGAAGAAGTCGTTGGTGAGCTGGCCCTTGCGCTGGGTGAAGACGCCTTCCGGCGCGTCCTTGTGGTTGGCGCCGAGCACGCGCAGGCCGCCGAGCAGCACCGTCATTTCCGGGACGGACAGGCCGAGCAACGAGGCGCGGTCGAGCAGCAGCTCTTCGGTCTTCACGCTATGCTTGGTCTTGAGATAATTGCGGAAGCCGTCGGCAGCAGGCTCCATCACCGCAAAGCTTTCGGCATCTGTCCAGTCTTGCGTCGCATCACCGCGCCCGCCGACAAAGGGAACCTCGACATCGAAGCCGGCATCTCGGGCCGCCTTCTCGACCGCAGCGGTGCCGGCGAGGACGATCGCGTCGGCGACGGACAAGGCGCCGCGCAGCTTCTCGATTTTGGCGAGGATGCTGGCCAGTTCGTCCGGCTCGTTGACCGCCCAATCCTTCTGCGGGGCAAGGCGGATGCGCGCGCCGTTGGCGCCGCCGCGATGATCGGAGCGACGGTAGGTGGAGGCCGAGGCCCAGGCGGTCTTCACGAGCTGACCAATGGAGAAGCCGGCATCGAGGATCTTGGACTTGAAAGCCGTCACATCGGCATCGGACGGCTTGGTGCCGGCAGGGATAGGATCCTGCCAGATCAGATCCTCCTCCGGCACATCGGGGCCGAGATAACGGACCTTGGGCCCCATGTCGCGATGGGTGAGCTTGAACCAGGCGCGCGCGAAGGCGTCCTTGAAGGCTTCATGATCGTTGCGGAATTTCTCCGAGATGACGCGGAATTCCGGATCGACCTTGAGGGCCATATCGGCGGTGGTCATCATCGTCGGCACGCGCTTGGACGGATCGTGCGCGGCCGGGGCCATATCCTCCGGCTTCTGGTTGATCGGCTGCCATTGCTTAGCGCCGGCCGGGCTGCGGACGAGCTCATATTCGTAATCGAGCAGCAGGCGGAAATAATTCTCCGACCATTCGGTCGGCGTGTTGACCCACGCGCCTTCGATGCCGCTGGTGATGGTATGTTCGCCGAAGCCGCTTTCGTGCGCGCTCGCCCAGCCAAGGCCCTGAAGCGCGATATTGGCCGCTTCGGGCGAGGCATCGACCAGGCTGGGATCGCCCGCGCCATGCGCCTTGCCGAAGGTGTGGCCGCCGGCGGTAAGCGCGACCGTCTCTTCATGGTTCATCGCCATGCGTTCGAACGTGACCTTGATGTCGCGGGCCGACTGGAGCGCGTCGGGCACGCCGCCCGGTCCTTCCGGATTGACGTAGATGAGGCCCATCTGGATCGCGGCGAGCGGATTCTCCAGCTCCAACTCGCGATCGGGCTGGATGCGGGTCTCATTGCCTTCCTGGCCGACCCATTTCTCTTCGGCGCCCCAATAGATGTCGCGCTCCGGCTCGAACACGTCGCGGCGACCGCCGCCGAAGCCGAAGACCGGCCCGCCCATCGACTCGATCGCCACATTGCCGGTGAGGATGAACAGATCGGCCCAGCTGATCTTGTTGCCGTATTTGCGCTTGATCGGCCACAGCAGGCGGCGCGCCTTGTCGAGATTGCCATTGTCGGGCCAAGAGTTGAGCGGCGCGAAACGCTGCTGCCCGCTATTGGCGCCGCCACGGCCATCGGCGGTGCGATAGGTGCCGGCGGCGTGCCACGCCATGCGGATGAAGAGGCCGCCATAATTGCCGTAATCGGCCGGCCACCAGGGCTGGCTGTCGGTCATGAGCGCTGTGAGATCGGCCTTGAGCGCGGCGTAATCGAGAGACTTGAACGCGGCGGCATAATCGAATTCTTCGCCCAGCGGATCGGGGGACGTGCCGCCCTGATTGAGGACTTCCAGTGGGAGCGCCTCGGGCCACCAATCCCGGTTGGTCCGTCCAAGTAGAGATCGAACCGTCGTCGGCTTATCTACGGGGCAACCCATCGAACCGGTCTTCGCGTCCATGTCCGCATCCTCCTATGTCCTGATTGGCAGCGAGGATACACCCGGCGTTGCCGCGGCCTAACGAGGAAAGTTGATCAAAGATGATCATCCGCTCGATCAATGCGCATCGGCTTGGACCCTAGGATACGACGGTACTCGATTTTATCCGCAAGCAACCTGCCTATGATCAGGAGCTGTCTCATCACCCGCTTTGCGAGAAAACCTGACGTGCGCGATCCTCTGAGTGAGAGCGCGCTCGTCTGACGTCCCATCTCGCCCCCAAGGCGCGCCGCGGCAGGGGTAGGTACGCTTATCGGCTAAAGGACTCGCCCCGCCATTAGGGCTGACAATAGTTGTGACAGCGCCAGTTGTGACAGCGCGCGAAAAGAGACATGCTTACGCTCTGATATCGAAAGCGGGGTAGGCCTGTGCGGACGATACTATTCGGTGTGGCGGCATTTATATCTGCATTGCCTTCCTTGGCCCATGCCCAAGCGACAACTCGCCAATGCGAGGTGACGGAAATGCCGGGTCCCGCTTGCCTGCTCGCGAGGAGGCAATTTACGTCCTTGCCGGCCGGCAAAGTCTATTGGCACCTCGATCGCTTCCCAACAAAGGCTAGCGCGGAACGTGCCGGTACTCCCACGAGCGTGGTTGCGGAGGCGTTCGGATCCATTTGGCTTTTCACGATCGAGAAAGCCGGGTGGCGCGCTCGGGGTGGAGAGCATGTTTCGATCGTCGGGCCTCTACCGATCACGCGCGCCTCAACATATGCGGCCGAATATCTCCGCTCCGTCTTCGAGCCCGGCACAACGGCGCCCTTGCATGTTCACTCCGGGCCAGAGGCATTTTTTGCAGTCGAGGGGGATACCTGTCTCGAAACACCCGACGGCGTGCAAATTGCGCGACATGCCGGCAACAGTCTGATCATCAGGGCCGGACCGCCGATGCTGTTGATGGCGATCGGGAAAGTGCCTCGTAAGGGGTTCGCGCTGATCCTCCACAATGCCGATCAGCCCGCAACGACGCTGACACATGCGTGGCACGCGGATGGTCGCTGCGCTCAGCAGCTATCCGTCGATCAAACGCCCTAGCTGCGGATACGTACCTTTAGCGGCAGCCGGTGTATGGCGATGCTGACGACGATCGCGAAATGCAGCATGCCAGTGAGCGTCACCCAGACGAACGTGGCGAAGGTCAGATACTTGGCCATGCATGCCTCCCTCCTGCCGGATCGTTCAAAACCGCACCCCGGTCGCGTCCTGGGACAATGTCCACAGCTGCTCGGCCGCCGGGCCATCAAGCGCTTGCGGCGGGATCTTCGCCGCGGCCGGATGGCCGCGCGTCTCGCCCAGCCGATCGGGGCCGTAATAGCCGCCTGCGGTCGCGTCGGGCGACGTGGCCGCGAACAACAGCGGCAGCGCGCCTTGTGCTGCGGGCTGGAACAGGAACGGCAGTACCGAACGGACGCGACCGAACACACTATTTCTGCCCGGTCCGTTGTGGAGCAACTCGGTGCGTGAGACTCCGGGGTGCGCCGCGAGACTGCTGATCTTCCACCCGGCTGCAACGCTGCGCCGTTCGAGCTCGAACGCGAACATCAGGCACGCGATCTTTGAGCGGGCATATGCCGGCATCGCGCTATAGCCGGCAAGCGCATTCCAATCTGCCCACTCGACCGATCCCGAACGGGCTGCGACACTCGACACGGAGACCACCCTTGCGCCGCCGGACGCGCGCAGTAGCGGCAGGAGATGCCCCGTCAGCGCGAAATGCCCCAGATGGTTGGTGCCGAACTGCAACTCGAAGCCATCTGCCGTTTCCCGACGCTTGGGCGGCACCATCACGCCCGCATTGTTGACGAGCAGGTCGACCCGTTGCTGATCCCGCCTCAAACGCTCGGCGAAGTGCGCGACGGACGCGAGCGAGGCTAGGTCGAGTGCCTCGAAGCGGACCTTCGCTGCCGGCAGGTCCGATCGGATCCGGGAAACCGCCGTTGTACCTTTGTGCGGATCGCGTCCAGCGATCACGACCTCGGCACCGGCGCGGGCCAGCGCCAATGCCACTTCGAAGCCGAGCCCGCCCGTGCCCGTCACCACCGCCGTCTTCCCGTCCTGATTGGGCATGGCGCCCACCGTCCACTTTCCCATCGATATCAATCCCGCTATATGCACTGAGTGCAGTTATTAGATTGCACTCAGTGCAATAATCAAGTGCGAATGATGACATCGATCAAGGACGACGATCTGCCGACGCCCGGCTTACGGGAGCGAAAGAGGCAGGAGACGCTGCGACGTATCACCGATGCAGGCATTTGCCTTTTCATCGACAAGGGGATCGACGCGACGACATTGGACGAGATCGCTGCGATGGCAGGCATCTCGCGCCGCACATTCTTCCACTATTTCAAGTCGAAGGACGACATTCTCCTCTCGCTGCAGAGCGGGATGGGCGAGATGATTGCTGAGCGCGTTCGACAGGCGGACGAAACCGCCTCCCCTATCGACGCGATCCGCGCGTCCGTGATCGCAGTTTGTGCCGAGGTGCCGGCCGACGACATGGTCGCGATTGATCGGCTCATGCGGTCCAGCCCGGCCGTTCAGGCGCGCAAGCAGGCGAGCTACGTCGCGCATGAGCGAACCTTGTTCGCCGCGCTACGCGCGCGATGGCCCGATCCTGCGCGCGAGATGGCGCTCCGGCTCGTCGCGATGCTCGCGATTGGGGCGATCCGCCTCGCGACCGAGGCTATGGGTCAGGAGGACGAGCGGCGCTCGCTCATCGAGCTGCTGAATGCAGCATTTGCTGCCCTGACGTATGAATTGTCAGGTCCGAGGATCGACGAACGGACGAGCGCGCTGCCGGGATAGAGTTCCCGAAACACTGATCAAGGGTGACCTTATGGCGAGACAGCGCTGAGACGCCGATGGACTTCATCGCATCGTCCATCGGCACCCCGCCATCACATCTTCACGAGTTCGACCCGACGGTTCTGCGCCTTGCCGGCTTCCGAACCATTGTCCGCGATCGGCACGCTCGTGCCGAACCCCTTCGACGTCAGCCGATCGCTGGCGATACCGGCTGCGACCAGTGCCTGCCGCACGGAGGCTGCCCTGCCGTCGGACAGCGTCTGGTTGTGGGCAGGCGATCCCGTCTCGTCGGTATAGCCGTTGATCGCCAGCTTCAGCGTCGGATTTGCTTTCAGCAGCGCCACGATCGCGCCGATCTGGGCTTGTGAATCCGGCAGGATCTGGGTGGCGTCGGTCGCGAAATTGACGTGCACGACGGCCTTGCCGGATTGATCGATCGCCTTCTTCAGCGCATCGGCGGGGAGCAGTTTCGCGGTGGCGACAAACGGCTTGGTCTCGACGATACACATGCTGGAGACGGCGCTGCTCGCGACCGACTGGATCCAGATTTCCCGATCGGCGCGGCGGATGACCCAGACCTGGGCGGGCTCATTATAGACGTCGCCCAGGCACGAATTCTTGTCGATCTTCACGTCGTCCGGAAGCGTGTGGATGACCTCGGCCGGAAGCCTGCTCTCGGTGACCTTCACCCCGCCGGCCGCCGCGATCACCGCGTCGATATTCTTCTTCAACTCGTAGGCCGAGAAGGTCTTTCCCGTCTCGTTGGTAATGTTCGACATGAACAATTTACCTTCCACCTCGTGGAGCGCAGTGCCGGTCCAGAAGGGGAAATGGTCGAAATCGCGGGTCTCGCCTTCCCCGCCATGTTCGCTCCATTTATAGCCGATGGGGAGGCCGATATAGGGGAAGGCACCGAGCGGCGCATTCGATACGGCAATCTTGTCGATGGCGAAGCTGCCCGCCGGCGCCGCCGCTGGCGCAGCAGCATCTGGCGCCGCGACTGGCGCAGTCGCATTTTCGATGGGCGCCATGGCGTTGTCAGCCCCCGCGCCGTCCTTCGCCTTATGACACGCTGCCACGGCGAGCGCCGCCAACAAAACGATGCCGGTTTTTCGGACCATCACTACGCTATCTCCTGTTAGCCGCGCCCCGCGCGTATCGCGCAAATCGACACCGTGCAATTAAGTTTTTGACGAGGATCGATGGGTCCCATACACGCCGGGTCACGCGAAGCCGAACAATCATAGGGTGTCGACCCAGATAGCTGGATGGCCCCGCCCACGCCGGGATGCGAGAGACTGAAGCACATCACGTTACCGTTCGACTGTCCAATGGGAGAAGCATGCAATGCGCCGTTTCGTTATCTTTGCCGCCGTCCTGCTAAGCGCGTGTGGATCGAGCGAGAAGTCGACGACCGTTGGTGGGACAACCTTCGCCAGCGATGACGGCAAAGGCACCGCCTCCATCACGACCGAGAAGGGATCGATCCGCACCGCCGAGGGCGCCGCCGCGGCGCACGTCGTCATGCCCGATTATGCGCCGCTCTATCCAGGGTCGACGGCCACCAGCGTGATCGAAACCGAGAGCGAGGGGCGCAAGACCAAGATGGTCACGCTGAGCACTTCCGATGCGATCGGCAAAGTCAGCGATTTTTATAAGGGCGCGTTGGCAAAGGCGGGGTGGAAGATTCCCTCGTCCTTCCTGTCCGACGACGGCGGAATGCTCTCCGGCGAGAAAGACGGCAAGACCGTATCCATTGCCCTGTCGCGCGAAGACGATGGCAAGACCAATGCGTTGGTCACCGTGCCCAACGATTGACCATGAAGGGGCAAAGGCTTGCTCTCGCCGCGCCTGCTTCGGTCCGATAGCCTGCCGCATCATCGCGGAATTGGCTCGCCGGCCTGAACCAACCATATGATGGCCCAGAGCGAGAGCAGGCAGAGCGCGCCGTAGGCCAACCCGCTGATCCAACCCGCGGTACGGGAGACACCGCCGACACGCCGTAGTTCGGCGGGGTCGACCGTCCCGTCGGGGCGGCGCAGTTTCTGGATCGCGACGATCGCGTGCTGCACGTAGGTTCGGTGGGCAATCAGGCCCAACAGGACACCGATCGGCAAACCGGCGCGGCTCGCGCCCGGGATAAAGCCGATCGCTATCATCGCCACCGTGATGAAACCCGCAATCAGCCACATCTTGCGGTAGAAGAACCAGACCGGCAAACACAGGAACGCGACCACCGAAAAGCCACCGCCAAACAGCCGGAACTTCGGCTTTCCGGACGCCGCGTCTTCCTGCAACCGATCGTAGACCGGGATGAAGGCGTTGGCGTTCGGGCCGATGAAGTTTGCGAGTTCCGCGCGCCGCGCGGGCTGATCGGGGTCCTTCAAGAAATCGATATAGGCGGTGTTGGCCATCCGGAGTCCCCTGCACAATATATGCGGCGTCTTGCTGTACGACGACGATATTGACGACAACGTAGCGGAAGACGTGCGCGACACGCTATTGCGGTAAGAGCAATGTCGATCGCTGCGGCGGCGCACGATCGCGCCAGCGACCGATCATGCTATTGCATGTTCGGTGTACTGCGCGGATCGGGGCGGCGCCTTCACTTTTGCCGATGGCGCCGGCGCCACAATCTCCCGCATCGCCGGCTCCTTTGAATTAGGCCGGCGGAAGCAATCATGGTACACGTCCTTATCACCGGCAACGACCCTCGGGCGCTGGTGGCTGTGAGACCTATGCGCTCCCGCCTTTTGGCCGGAGATATGTCGTGATTCACACGCAGGGTTCTTCCCTTCAAACATTTGCGACCCGCCTCACCTCCCGTTCTATTCTTACCGAGACGGAACGAAGCGCCGTGATGGGCCTCAACGGTCAGATCATAGGCGTTGCCGCGCATAAGGACTTTGTCCAGCAGGGCGAGCAGGTCGACCATAGCCATCTTGTCGTCGAAGGGCTGGTCGGCCGCTTCGGGCAGAGCCGCGATGGCGCGCGTCAAACAACCTGCCTGTACATTGTCGGCGATATGGCGGACCTCCCATCGGTGGTGAGCCCGACGGCGGCGTGGGGTCTGGCCGCGCTGACCCGCACGACAATATTGCGGGTGGCGCACGCGGACTTGCAACGCATTGCCGCACAGCACCCCGGCGTAGCCGAGGCGTTTTGGCGTGATTGCGTGGCGGACGGCTCCATCTTTTCCGAATGGGTGGTGAATGTCGGCCGCCGGGATGCACTGACCCGGATCGTCCACCTGCTGTGTGAGATGGCGACGCGATGTGAGCGCGCCGGCTTGGGCAACAGGAACGCCTTTCCGCTGCCGATCACGCAAAGCGATCTGGGCGACGCGTCCGGGCTGACGAGCATTTACGTCAACCGGACCTTGAAGCAGCTACGGAACCAGATCGGCGTTACGATCAAATCGGGCATGGTGACGGTGCCTGACTGGAATGAGCTGGTGTCGCTCGGCGATTTCGACGAGGCGTTCATGCTGCTTGACGGGCCGTCAGCGCGGATCCTTCAGGCGGCCTGAACCCAGCGCCGCCCCGGCGGGGTCAGAGCCAGGGACGGTCGGCGGCGGTCGCGGCCTCGTAGCGGCTGATATCGTCCGCCATCGCCAGCGTCAGGCCGATCTCATCCTTGCCCTGCATGAGGCAGTCGCGGCGAAACGGGTCCATCACAAAGGTGAAACGGTCCTGGAAAGGCGTGGTCACGGTCTGGGTTTCCAGATCGACCGTGACCTCGTCCTTCTGCGCCACCTCCATCAGGCGATCGATCGCATCCTGGGGGAGAATGATCGTGGCGATCCCGTTCTTGAAGGCGTTGCCGGAAAAGATGTCCGAAAAGGAAGGCGCGACGACCGCCTTGATGCCCATGTCGCCCAGCGCCCAGGCGGCATGTTCGCGGCTGGACCCACAGCCGAAATTATCGCCCGCGATCAGGATCGGTGCGCCGGCATAAGTCGGATCGTCGAAGACGTTGCCGGGCTCCGCGCGCACGGTCTCGAACGCGCCGCGGCCGAGGCCCGAGCGTGTGATCGTCTTGAGCCAATGGGCCGGGATGATCACGTCGGTGTCGACGTTCTTGCGGCCGAATGGATAGGCCTTGCCTTCGACTTTGGTGAGGGGGGTGGTCATGCTTTGCCAGCCTTAGATTACGCCGCTCGTCCCGAGTGTCATCGAGCGCGTCGAGATGAGATATCGAGGGATGTCTCGATACGGTTTCTCGACAAGCTCGAACCCTACTCGACACGAACCGGTTGGATTGGGTCCAGCCATCATCCCATCAACTCCCGCACGTCGGTGAGGCGGCCGGTGACGGCGGCCGCTGCCGCCATGGCGGGCGACACCAGGTGGGTGCGCGCGCCTGGGCCCTGGCGGCCGACGAAGTTGCGGTTGGAGGTCGAGGCGCAGCGCTCGCCCGGCGGGACTTTGTCCGGGTTCATGGCGAGACACATCGAGCAGCCGGGTTCGCGCCATTCGAAGCCCGCGTCGAGGAAGATGCGATCCAGCCCTTCCGCCTCGGCCTGACGCTTAACCAGGCCGGAGCCCGGCACAACCAGCGCCTGGCGGATCGTGCCGGCCACATGGCGCCCCTTGGCGACGGCGGCGGCGGCGCGCAGATCCTCGATCCGGCTGTTGGTACAGCTGCCGATGAAGATATGCTCGACGCCGACATCCTGCATGCGCGTGCCGGGCGTCAGGCCCATATAGGCGAGCGACTTCTTTGCCGCCTCTTGCTTGGAAGGATCGGCAAAGCTCATCGGATCGGGGACGCTGCCGGTGATCGGCACGACATCCTCGGGGCTGGTGCCCCAGGTGAGGCTGGGCGCGATATCGTCCGCGTGCAGGGTGACGACCTTGTCGTAGACCGCCCCGACATCGGTCGGCAGCGATCGCCAATATTCAACCGCGCGATCCCAATCGGCGCCTTGCGGCGCCATCGGCCGGCCCTGAAGATAGGCGTAGGTCTTCTCGTCCGGCGCGATCAGCCCGGAGCGTGCGCCATGTTCGATCGCCATGTTGGAGACGGTCAGCCGCCCTTCGATCGACATGTCGCGAATGACCGAGCCGGTATATTCCACAACATAGCCCGTACCGCCGGCCGCACCGACCTTGCCGACAATGGCGAGGATCACGTCCTTGGGGCTGACGCCGAAGCCGAGCGTGCCATCGACGCGGATCTCCATCGTCTTGGAGCGCGTAAGCAGCAATGTCTGCGTGGCAAGGACATGTTCGACCTCGCTCGTGCCGATACCGAAAGCGAGCGCGCCCAGCGCGCCATGCGCGGCGGTGTGGCTGTCCCCGCAGACGAGCGTCGTGCCAGGCAGCGTAAAACCCTGCTCCGGCCCGACGACGTGGACGATGCCCTGTTCGGGGGCAATTTCATCGAACAAGCGGACGCCGAATTCAGGCGCATTCCGGCGCAACGCGGCAAGCTGGTTGGCGCTTTCCGCATCGGCGATCGGCAGGCGGGCGCCGTTGGCATCCGTCCGCGCGGTCGTCGGAAGATTGTGATCGGGCACCGCCAGCGTAAGATCCGGCCGCCGCACGGGCCGCCCGGCGACGCGTAGCCCCTCGAACGCCTGCGGGCTGGTGACCTCGTGAACGAGGTGGCGATCGATATAGATCAGGCAGGTGCCATCGTCGCGGCGGGCGACGACATGCGCGTCCCAGATCTTCTCATAAAGCGTGCGCGGTTGGGCCATAGTGAGCGCGCACATAAGCGCGGCGACGCACGAACGCCAGTAAGCGCATCGCTGGTCGACCGGCGATGCGGCGCAACCGCGCGGCGACCCGTGCCTAGCCCGTCCATTGGGGCGAAATGTAAGATGGATCGTGCACGAAGGGCAGCGGCCGCTGGTGCCGCAGCGCATCCAACAGCGCAGCAAAATCGGTTTTGCCGCGGAAGCCGAGCAGGCGTTCGGCCAGGGCGGCATCGTAAACCCGGTCTATCGACTCGGGGAACGTCCAGCCCCGGCGCGTGAAGAGTTCGGATGCATCGGGGAACAGCCGCGCAATCACGGCAGCGGCGTCGCGCTTCAAAGCCGGCGCATCGGCGCGTACGAACGGCGTCGGCGCGGAGATGACGAACAGCCCGAACCCGAGCTCGGGCGCTTTGGCGAGCGCGATACGATGCGCGTCTGCCGCGTCTTCGACCGTCAGGCGGCGGTGCAACAGTTCGATCGCCTTGCTGTTCTCCCCAGCTTCGGAAATGCGATGCGCCTGATCATCCTCCTCCGGAAAGAAGCGGCTGGTGCGCAGAACGACGATCGGCAGGCCATGATCGTCATGGATCAGACGACACAGGCGCTCGGCGGCGAGCTTGGTCGCGCCATAGATGTTGCGCGGAGCCAGCGGGGTCAGCGTTTCATCGATCCACGCGGCGGCCTCGCCCTGACCCGCGCGGATCGCGGCAGAGATCATGAGCGACGTGGTGGAGGTGAAGACGAAGCGATCCACATTTGCGGCGACCGCCTCCTCCAGCAAGGCAAGCGTGCCGCTGACATTGACGTCGATGAAACGCTGCCGCGAATGATGTTCGATATTGGGCTGATGCAACGCAGCGGCGTGTACCACGGCGTCGATGCGGTGCTGGCGCATAACGCGGCCGACCAGCGCCCGATCGTCCACCCCGCCCAGGATTTCGGTATAGGCGCCGGGCGCGACATCCAGGCCGACGACGCGATGGCCGTCCGCCTGAAGCAAGGGTGCGAGGTGGCGTCCGAGCCAGCCGCTGGAACCGGTGAGCAGCACATTCATCGCGCAGCGCGACTAACCGCGTGGCGACACAGGATCAATCAGGGTTTGCCGATCTCGATCCAGTCGTGGAACGGCAGACGGTAATATTGATCGAACACTTCCAGCGGCAGGCCGGTGGGTTTGACCGAGGTCGAGTTCCACAGCAGCGCGACACCGAAACGCTCGGCCGGGTCGAAGATCATCTCCGACCGCGAACCGCGTACGGCACCGCGATGCCACACCAGATGATGACCCTGATAATCGGATTCCCGGAAAGCGAGGCCGTAGGAGCTGTTCTTCAGCGCCAGATCGTAGGCGGCGAGCCCACGACGCGGCGTGAAGACCCGTGGCACATGCAGCTTGAACAACACATCCTGGGGCAGCACGCCCGGCGCGCCGCCCATCTGCGCCCGCATCCAGATGCCGAGATCGACGATCGAACTGTTGACGCCACCCGCCGCGGGCACGCGATAATAGGCTTCCTGCACCGGGATCGGCCGACGCCCCGCATGCGGCCGCGCCCAACTGCGCGCGCCGATCAGACCCTGCTGGGTGGTGGTCGCACTGGTCATGCCAAGCGGCCCGAACAGGTAGCGGCGCGCGGCTTCCTCATAGCTGAGGCCGGTCGCCTTGCTGATCGCCTCATGCGCGACATCAAATGCGACATTCTGATAGGCCCAGCAGGTCCCGGGCGGGCACATCGGGAAGAGCGGACCGTACATGCCGCGAATGAGCGCGGGATCTTCATTCCCTTCCAGCCGATCGTCATAGGCGTTCTTGACGATGCCGAGACGATGGGAGAGCGCGTCCGACAGGGTCGCGACATTCTGATTGTCTTTCGGCAGCTTGAGCGTGGACGACCATTTCGAAATGGGATCGTCCAGCTTGAGCTTGCCCTGCCGTTCCAGCAGCGCCTCCAGCGTCGCCGCAACGCCCTTGGAGACCGAGGCCCACCGCCACACCGTCTGGACGGTGGCCGGTTCGCCGGTTTCCCCGTCCACGGTGCCATAGGCCTTGATGAAGGACAGCTGGCCATCCTCGATCACGGCTATCGCGAGACCGGCCATGTCCTTGCGATCGACCAGCGCGCGGATGCGATTGTCGAGATGGGCATAATCGACGCGATAGACGCGCGGGTTGAGCGGCCCGGCACCGAGCGCGCGTTCCGCTTTCGCCGCCGCGCTGATGCCCTGGCGGACGGGCCGCGCGGCAAAGAAATGACGCCCGATCACGATCAGCTCCACCAGCAAGGCAAGCGCGAGCAACAAGCAGAAACTGCGCACGACCAACGGATCGCGCCAGAATGGGCGGGCGGACCTGGGACGGCTGGGCGGGATCACGGGCGACGGTTCATCGTGGGCCGACCGCCTTGGGGCGCGGCGGCGATTGGGTCAACGGACGCGTGACTCGGCTCGTCGCGCGACGAGCCGTTGGCACTGCCGGCGCCATCATTGTCGCAGACGAAATCGACAAGGATTGATACACGGGATCGATCATGCCGGACACGGCAGCATAAGAAGGTGTGTTGGCGTATGAAGTTTGCGGTGCCGGTTCTGTTATTATCGTCCTGCCTGGTCGCAAGCTGCGGCGGCCCAAACAAGGTCATCAAAGACCTTTATTCCCCTAACGGGCGCTATCATGTCGAAGTGCGGCAATGCCCGGCGGTAGGATCGATGTCGGGTGGGACCGAGACGCAGGCCTCCGTTCTGGACGCCAAGAAACCGGGAACATGCCATTCTGCGGTCGGTACGATCGCCCAGTTCAGCGTCAACTCGCCCGAAGACCAGCTTCAGCTGGAATGGCTGAGCAACACGGAGCTTCGGGCGTGGCACCCCGGCTTCAATCCCGCTTATGGCCCCGAGGCGTTTTCACACCCTGCGGACAATAAGCCGGTGAAGGTGACGTTCGCGCCGAAGTAGCGCGTCAACAATCTCCTGCCGGCCGATCCTGCCATTGCCGGAAGCGGGTTAGGCCGCATAGGCAGCCGTCGTCTTCGCCTTGACCTCGTCAGCCGTCACGCCGGGGGCGAGCTCGATCAGCTTGAACGGCGTCTGGTGATCGGGGCGCTGGAAAACGCACAGATCGGTGACGATCATGTCGACCACATTCTTTCCGGTCAGCGGCAGGGTGCAGGAGGGGATGAATTTGGGATCGCCGTTCTTGGACGTGTGCTCCATCACGACGATGATCTTCTTGACGCCGGCGACGAGGTCCATTGCCCCGCCCATCCCCTTCACCATCTTGCCCGGGATCATCCAGTTGGCGATGTCGCCGCCTTCGGACACCTCCATCGCGCCCAGCACGGTCAGGTCGATATGGCCGCCGCGGATCATCGCGAAACTGTCCGACGAGGAGAAGTAAGACGAGGAGCGAAGCTGGCTGATCGTCTGCTTGCCGGCATTGATCAGATCGGGATCGACCTCGTCATCATACGGGAAGGGTCCAATGCCGAGCATACCGTTTTCCGACTGAAGCGTCACTTCGACGCCGGCAGGGACATGGTTGGCCACCAGCGTCGGGATGCCGATGCCGAGGTTGACGTAGAAACCGTCCTGCAATTCCTTTGCGGCGCGCGCTGCCATTTCGTCGCGGGTCCAGGCCATCAGTGGTTCGCTTTCGTTGAGGTGGGCGCGGGCGGGACGGACCCCGGGTCGCGCCATTGCATGTTCTTCGGGAAGATATCGTCGGCACCGCCCTGCAGCGCCTTGCCGTAGACCGGATTAGGCATCACGAACCAGCCTGCCCCCCAGAGGTTGGCCAGCTCAGGATAATCGACCGTGGCGCGCCGGGCCGCGACCGTCTTCGGTTCGGTGGTGAACAGATCGGAGAAGTCGACCAGTTGATCGCCGGCCATCGCGATCACGCAATAGCGCGCCGCAATCGTCGCGCGCCGCCCGTCCTTGCCGGATCCGCTCGCATCGTCGCCACGCAGGAAGAGGGTTTCGCCATGCTTCGCCGGGCCGAGACCGGCGGCCAACAAGGCCGCCTCGGTCGCCGCCGCATTGGTCGCAGCGCGGTTGGAATTGAAGATCACGAACACGCCGTCATTGCGGACCCGGTCCAGCGCTTCCTTCGCGCCGGGCGTAGCGACGACGAATTTGGCACCCTGCTTTTCCCAGCGGTCCCACGCGTCTGCGTCGAAGCGCGGCCGCTGCGCCAGCAGGTCGTCATATTCGGCACCCAGGTTCAGGATCGCGGTCTCGTCGACATCGAGGATGATCGCGGGCGGCCTGTCGCCGCACTCGACGAAGCGGGGATCGGCGAGCGTTGCACCGGGCGCCAGGACGACCCCCTCGCGATCGCCCATGGCCGTGCGGATGTCGATGAAATCGGCGAGCGCCCGCCAGGTCTGCCGCGTGAGCGCGGCCGCCTCGGCGGAGCCGTAGAGATATTGGATGCCGGCCAGGTTGGCGGGAACCGACGGCGCGGGCGGGCGATCCGGCTGCGGCGCTTGGACGGCAGGGTGCTGGGCGACCGGCACGGCTTTCTTCACGCGCGAGGCAGCGGGCGCGGACAGCGCCAGCAGCATCGCGAGAGCGGTCAGCGTGCGGGTCATGCCGCTTCGCGCGTGCGCACCGTGCGGAACTCGATCTTCTTGTCGTAGGGCGCGCCCAGCACCAGCCGCTTCACATAGATGCCGGGAACGTGGATGCAGTCGGGATCGAGCGCACCGATCGGCACGATCTCCTCGACTTCGGCGACGGTCAGCTTGCTGGCGGTGGCCATCGGCTGGTTGAAATTGCGCGCGGTCTTGCGGAAGATCAGATTGCCCGCCTCGTCCGCCTTCCAACCCTTGATGATCGACAGATCGGCGACGATGCCGCGTTCGAGCACATAGGTCTCGCCGTCGAACTCCTTGGTCTCCTTGCCCTCGGCGACAACGGTGCCGACACCGGTCTTGGTGTAGAAGCCTGGAATGCCCGCCCCGCCCGCGCGGCAGCGTTCGGCCAGCGTGCCCTGGGGGCAGAATTCGACCTCCAGCTCGCCCGCCAGATATTGGCGTTCAAATTCCTTATTCTCGCCCACGTAAGACGAGATCATCTTGGCGATCTGGCGGCTGCGCAGCAGCTTGCCGAGGCCAACGCCGTCGATGCCCGCATTGTTGGAGACGATGGTCAGCCCCTTGACGCCCGACGCCTCGATCGCGTCGATCAGGCGTTCGGGAATGCCGCACAGGCCGAAGCCGCCGGCACAGACGATCATATTGTCCTTGAGCAGGCCGGCGAGCGCGGCGACCGCGTCGGGATAGATCTTGTTGGCCACAATCACTCCTAGCGGAATTTGCGGCTGCGATAAGCGGTCGGGCCGCGCGCGGTCAACGTTGCCCCGCGCTTTCGTGCAACGCTATAGGCGCGGGCATGACATCGAACAGAACCGGCGGACGCATCCTGGTCGACGCGCTGCTTGCACAAGGTTGCGACCGTATCTTCACCGTGCCGGGGGAGAGTTTCCTGCCGGTCCTCGACGCGTTGGTCGATGCGCCGCAGATCGACGTGGTCGTGACGCGGGCCGAAGGCGGCGCCGCCTTCATGGCGGAAGCGGACGGCAAGATGACGCATCGGCCCGGCATCTGCTTCGTCACGCGCGGGCCGGGAGCGACCAACGCATCGATCGGCGTCCATGTGGCGATGCAGGATTCGACACCGATGATCCTGTTTGTCGGCGATGTCGCGCGCGACGCGCGTGACCGCGAGGGTTTCCAGGAGGTGGATTTTCCGGCCTTCTTTGGACCCTTGTGCAAGTGGGCGGCCCGGATCGAGGATGCGGCACGCATCCCGGAATATATTGCGCGAGCCTTTGCTACGGCGATGAACGGACGGCCGGGACCTGTGGTGCTGGCCCTGCCCGAAGACATGCTGGGGAATGAGGCCGAAGCAGTGGACCGCCCGCGGGTCGACCGGGCCGCGCAGGCCTGCGACCCGGAGGCGATCAACGCGCTCTACGACCGGCTGCGCAGCGCGAAGGCACCGATCGCAATCGTCGGCGGCAGCGACTGGGATGCGGAAGCGGGCGAAGATTTCGCGCTGTTCGCGATGCGCGCCGGTTTACCGGTCGCCGCCGCCTTCCGTCGCCAGGATGCAATCGCCAATGATTGCCCGGTCTACGCCGGCAACCTGGGCTACGGCCCAAATCCGCGCCTGATCGAGCGGATCAAACAGGCGGACCTGTTGCTGGTCGTCGGTGCCCGGCTGGGCGAAGCGACAACCGATGGCTATGAATTGATCACACCCGACCATCCCGGTCAGGTTCTGGTCCATGTCCACCCCGATCCAGAAGAACTGAACCGCGTCTACCGGGCCGATATCGCCATTTGTGCGGACATGCGCAGCTTCGCCAAAGCGGTGGCGGGCACGATCGACGAGACGAGCATCGACAGCCCACGCGGGGCCGAGGCCCATAACGAGTGGGTCGCATGGAACACGCCATTCGCAAACGACATGCCGCTGGATCTGGGCCGATGCTGGGCGGAGTTACGCGAGCGGCTTCCCGCCGACAGTATCATCTGCAACGGCGCCGGCAATTTTTCGGCCTGGGCGCATCGCTTCTGGCGCTATGCGGCGCAGCCGTCGCAGCTCGCGCCCACCGCGGGCGCAATGGGCTATGGCGTGCCCGCGGCGATCGCAGCGGCGGTCCGCTTCCCTGAACGGCGCGCGGTGGCGGTGGCCGGCGACGGGGATTTCCAGATGAATGGGCAGGAATTGGCGACGGCGGCGCGCCAGGGCGCGCGCCTGCTGGTCCTGCTGGTGGACAATGGCAGTTATGGCACGATCCGGATGCATCAGGAGCGGCGCTATCCGGAGCGGGTGTCCGCAACCGACCTGACCAACCCCGACTTCGCCGCGCTGGCACGAGCTTATGGCGGCTGGGCGGAGACGGTGGAGACGACCGAGCAATTCGCGCCGGCCCTCGCCCGCGCGCTGGAGCAGCCGGGTATCGCGCTGCTGCACCTGAAGACCGATATCGAGCGGATCAGTCCGACGCTGACCGTCTCGGGGCTGCGGGCGAAAGGGTGAGATTGTTTCGCCAGATACCTAGCCGTCACCCTGAACTTGTTTCAGGGTCCATCTCACACCTGCAAGGTCGGACGTGTTGCGCCGTGGATGCTGAAACAAGTTCAGCATGACGGAGGTCAAACCGGTGGGAGCCGCGACAGACAATCGCCCGCTCCTCGTTTTCGACTCCGGCGTCGGCGGCCTGTCGGTCCTGGCGGAGATACGCCAAACCCTCCCCAAGGCGCCGATCGTCTATGTCGCGGACAATGGCGGCTTTCCCTACGGCACCAAGACCGAGGCGGAGATTGCGGCACGCGTGCCGGCTTTGCTCGGGCGGCTGGCGGAACGCTATCGGCCGCGACTGATCGTCATCGCGTGCAATACCGCGTCCACGATCGCCCTGCCGGGGGTCCGCGCAGCGCTGGATCTGCCGATCGTCGGTACCGTGCCCGCGATCAAGCCCGCGGCCGAACGCTCCACGACTCGGGTGATGGGGGTGCTGGGGACCGACGCGACCGTGCGCCAGCCTTATGTCGACGATCTGTCGCGCCGCTTTGCCAGCGATTGTCTGGTGCTGCGGCACGGGTCCGCCGCGCTCGTCCAGCTGGCGGAAGCCAGCCTGAGGGGGGAAGCCACGCCGGATGCCGCGTATCGCGACGCGCTCGCCGGGCTGCTGGATCAATCCGGCGGGGCGCGGATGGACACGGTCGTGCTGGCCTGCACGCATTTTCCGCTCGTAGCGGACCGTCTAGCCGCGATCGCGCCGCGCCCGCTTATCTTTGTTGATGGCGCGAAAGGAATTGCGCGCCGCACTGTCACGCTGACTGCAAGCGAGCAATGGCCGGAAAATACAGCGCCGGGCATTGCGATTTTCACGGCTCCGACCGAGCCAACCCAGGGGTTGCGCGCTGCACTGCAAAACTTCGGTTTGGAAAAAATCGATTGGCTTTAATCAGGAAATGCGGCGCGAAGCGCTGGAAACAAGGAACTTTCGGCGCTAGAGGCGCAGCTTCGAAACCCGGGGAAGTTCCTCTTGGACTATAATCGCGTTTTTACTCAGGCCATCGATCGGCTCCATGCCGAGGGGCGCTACCGGGTCTTCATCGACATCCTGCGCAACAAGGGTGCCTTTCCCAATGCGCGCTGCTTCGCCGGCCATAATGGACCGAAGCCGATTACGGTGTGGTGTTCGAACGATTATCTGGCGATGGGCCAGCACCCGGATGTGATCACCGCGATGGAAGGGGCGCTCCACGATGTCGGCGCCGGCGCGGGTGGGACGCGCAACATCGGTGGCAACACCCATTATCATATCGATCTGGAAGCCGAACTGGCCGACCTGCATGGCAAGGAAGGCGCGTTGCTGTTCACCAGCGGTTATGTCTCCAACGAGGCGACATTGTCGACGCTCGCCAAGGTGCTGCCGGGCTGCATCATCTTTTCGGATGAACTGAACCATGCGTCGATGATCGCGGGCATTCGCAGCTCCGGCTGCGAGAAGCATGTCTTCCGCCATAACGACCTGGAGCATCTGGAAGAATTGCTGGCAGCGGCCGATCCGGACGCGCCCAAGCTGATCGCGTTCGAGAGCGTCTATTCGATGGACGGCGACATCGCGCCGATCCACGCCATCTGCGACCTGGCCGACAAATATGAGGCGCTGACCTATCTCGACGAGGTCCATGCGGTCGGCATGTATGGGGCGCGCGGCGGCGGCATTTCGGAGCGGGACGGCGCGGCCAACCGGCTGACGATCATCGAAGGTACGCTGGGCAAGGCCTTTGGCGTGATGGGTGGCTATATCGCCGCCGACAAGATGATCATCGATGTGATCCGCAGCTATGCGCCGGGCTTCATCTTCACGACCAGTCTGTCGCCGGTGCTGGTCGCCGGCGCGCTGGCGAGCGTGCGCCACCTTAAGACGTCGGCGGCCGAGCGCGAGGGCCAGCAGCAGGCGGCAGCGACGCTGAAGGCGATGATGGCGGATGCGGGATTGCCGGTTATGCCGTCCACGACCCACATCGTTCCGTTGATGGTCGGCGATCCGGTCAAGGCAAAGCGCGCAAGCGACATCCTGCTCGCCGAATATGGCGTTTACGTGCAGCCGATCAATTATCCGACAGTGCCGCGCGGGACCGAGCGGCTGCGCTTCACACCTGGCCCAAGCCATGACGAAGCCATGATGCGCGACCTGGTCGATGCGCTCGTCGAGATCTGGAGCCGGATGGAGATGCGGCTGGCCGCCTGAATCCTTCCGTATCGACCCAAGCCAGGCTGGTCTCACCGGCCTGGGGACACTACAGCTTGTGGTGTCCCGAATCGCTGGAGTTTCCGTTGGCTGCGCGCATCGCCATCGCTTCCGATCACGCAGCCGTCGCGCTGAAGGCGACGCTGGCCGCGTGGTTGCGGGCGGAGGGGCATGAGGTGACCGATCTTGGCCCCGCGACGGACGCGTCCGTGGATTATCCCGATTACGGCTTCGCGCTGGGTGACGCGATCGCGCACGGCCGCGCGGATATGGGCATCGCTTTGTGCGGATCCGGGATCGGCATCTCGATCGCGGTGAACCGCAACCCGGCCGCGCGTTGCGCGCTGGTATCCGAACCGCTTTCGGCCGCGCTGGCGCGTCGCCACAATGATGCCAATGTGATCGCGCTAGGTGCGCGCCTGACCGGCGAAGACATGGCCAAGGCCTGTGTACGCGCCTTCATCGACACCGCTTTCGAAGGTGGCCGCCATCAGGCGCGCGTCGCCAAACTCGCACATCTTGCCCAGGAGCCCGTATGAGCAGCCAGCCCGCCAATGACGTTCAACCCGATGGCTTCTTCTCCCGCGGCCTTGCTGAGGCCGATCCCGCCGTATTTGCCGGCGTGGAGCGCGAAGTGGAACGCGAGAAGGATCAGATCGAGCTGATCGCCTCCGAGAATATCGTCTCCAAAGCCGTCCTGGAGGCGCAGGGATCGGTCTTCACCAACAAATATGCCGAGGGCTATCCCGGCAAGCGTTATTATCAGGGCTGCGGGCCGTCGGACACGGTCGAGCAGCTGGCGATCGACCGTGCCAAGCAATTGTTCGGCTGCGGCTTTGCCAACGTCCAGCCGCATTCGGGTGCGCAGGCCAATGGTGCGGTCATGCTGGCGCTGACCAAGCCGGGCGACACGATCATGGGGCTGAGCCTGGATGCCGGTGGCCATCTGACCCACGGCGCCAAGGCAGCCCTGTCGGGCAAATGGTATAACGCCGTGCAATATGGCGTGACGCGCGACACCCACCTGATCGACTATGACGCGGTCGAGGCGATGGCGAAGGAGCATAAGCCGACATTGCTGATCGCGGGCGGCTCCGCCTATCCGCGCCACATCGATTTCGCGCGCTTCCGCCAGATCGCCGATGCCGTCGGCGCGCTGTTCATGGTCGACATGGCGCACTTTGCCGGCCTGGTGGCCGGTGGCGTGCATCCGACCCCGTTCGGCCACGCCCATATCGTCACCACCACCACGCACAAGACGCTGCGCGGCCCGCGCGGCGGCATGGTGATGACCGATGACGAGGCGATCGCGAAGAAGATCAATTCGGCGGTTTTCCCCGGCCTGCAGGGCGGTCCTCTGATGCACGTCATCGCCGCCAAGGCGGTGGCGTTCGGCGAAGCGCTCGACCCGTCGTTCAAGGTCTATTCGCGCGCGGTGATCGACAATGCCAAGGCCTTGGCGGCGCGCCTGAAGGAGCGCGGAGCGGAGATCGTGTCCGGCGGCACCGACACGCATCTGGCGCTGGTGGATCTGACGCCGCTGGGCGTCACCGGCCGCGACGCGGACGAGGCGCTGGAGCGGTGCGGCATCACCTGCAACAAGAATGGCATTCCGTTCGATCCGCTGCCGCCGGTCAAGACCAGCGGCATTCGCGTGGGTTCGCCGGCGGGCACGACCCGCGGCTTCGGTGTCGCGGAGTTCCGCGACGTGGCCGACATGATCGCCGACGTGCTGGATGGCCTGCGCAAGAATGGCGAGCAAGGCGATGCGCAGATCGAGGCCAATGTGCGCGAGCGCGTGAAGGCGCTCACCGCGCGCTTCCCGATCTATCCGGAGCTGTAATTGCGCTGCCCTTTTTGTTTTCATCCGGACAGCCAGGTCAAGGATAGCCGTCCTACCGAGGACGGCGCATCCATCCGCCGCCGCCGGCAATGCGAGAGCTGCGGCGCGCGTTTTTCCACGTTCGAACGCGTGCAGTTGCGCGAGTTGACGGTCGTCAAGAAAGACGGCGACCGTCAGCCGTTCGACCGCGCCAAGCTGGAACGTTCGATCTCGATCGCAGCACGCAAGCGACCGGTGACGGTCGACCAGATCGAGCGGCTGGTGTCGTCGATCCAGCGCCAGCTGGAAACGAGCGGCGACAGCGAGGTCAATGCCGCGCGCGTCGGCGAGATGGTGATGGACGGGCTGCAGCAGCTCGATAGCGTCGCCTATATCCGCTATGCGAGCGTCTATAAGAATTTCCGCGAAGCCAAGGATTTCGAGCATTTCGCCGGGAGCGTCACCGAGGCTGGCGGGGAGTGAGCGGCCCAGCGCGCGAACCTTGATCCACGAAGTAGATAAGCCCCGTTCGTCCCGAGTAGACATCGAGCTTGTCGAGATGGCGTATCGAGGGATAGGCATTTCCCATGACTTTTTGGGCATATGTTCTTCGCTGCGCCGACGGCTCCTATTACACCGGCCATAGCGAGGATCTCGAACAGCGCGTCGCTCAGCATCAGACAGGTGAGATAGCAGGATATACCCGTGATCGACGCCCAGTTGCGTTAATGTGGGCGGACGAATTTCCCACAAGGGAAGAGGCTTTGTCGGCAGAGCTGCAGATCAAAAACTGGTCGCGGGCAAAGAAGGAAGCCCTGTTCAAAGGGAATTGGGCGGAGTTGAGCCGAGCGGCAAAGAAGGGCTTTGCCAGCAGCATGCCTCGATACGCTGTCTCGACAAGCTCGACAGCTACTCGGCACGAACGGAATGTGGGCAAGGATGCACACAGTTCAGACACCCCGCCCCCCGCCATTGTCCTCGTCCGGCCGCAGCTGGGCGAGAATATCGGCAAGGCGGCGCGGGCGATGCTGAATTTCGGGCTGACCGACTTGCGGCTCGTCAGTCCGCGCGATGGGTGGCCCAATCCGAGTGCGGGGCCCACCGCCTCGGGGGCGGACATCGTGTTGCGGGAAGCGCGCCTGTTCGACAGCGTTGCGGACGCGGTGGCCGATTGCGCGCATGTCTATGCGACGACGGTGCGCAAGCGTGGCGTCACCAAGCCCGTCATGCGGCCCGACGAGGCGGCGGTGGCGATCCGGGGCGAGCCGGGTGGCAGTGCGATCCTGTTCGGCCCGGAACGATCGGGGTTGGAGACGGACGACGTCGCGGTCGCGCGGACCATCCTGACCGTGCCGATCAATCCGGAGTTCGGATCGCTCAATCTGGCACAGGCGGTGATCCTGGTGGCCTATGAATGGTCGAAGGGCGCCAACCTCGCCCAACCCTCGATCACCGAGATCCTGCCACCGGCGCCGCAGGAAGAGTTGGATGGCATGATTGCCCAGCTCGACACGATGCTGGCCGAGGCCGGATATTTCTTCCCACCTGACCGCAAGCCGACGACGCAGCGGATGCTTCGCACGCTTTTCACCAAGCCCGGCTGGAATTCGCAGGAGGTGCGCACGGTGCGCGGCATCTTGTCGACATTCGCAAAGCCCAAGCGCCGCTAGGCTTAACAAAAATGAACGGCTGTGGTGGCGAAGGTGGTTGATTCCGGCTGTGTTTCGCCCTGTATAGCAGCCGATCCAAGGGGGGTGATTTGCGATGCGTGTCTTGATCTTGCCTATACTTCTGTTCGCGATGCCGGCGGCGGCACAGAGCGATAGCGCTGCTCCGGCGGCGCCGACTGTCCTGGCCAGCAAGGCCGCGCCCAGCCGTGACAAAATGGTTTGCCGCACAATGCAGCGCACGGGCTCTCGCCTCGGCGGCAAGCGTGAATGCATGACTGTCGCGCAATGGGACGAGCGCGCTAAGAATGACCGCGAAGAGCTTGACCGGATGAGCCGCGTCGCAAAGCCGGAATAGCCCTCCAAGCGCGGCGCAGGGATGGCTTGCCGTCAATCGTCGCGGACGGCGGAATTCTTGACTCCGTGGGCGATCGCCGCCATAGGCGCGCCTCGCAATTGGCTCCGCACGCTCGGTGAAGCGGTGGCCCTGCCCTCTCCTCCCGGAGAAAAGCAGCGCGGTTCCGGGTATTTCGCGTGTCGGGTTCCGCCCGGGGCGCACCAACGCAATTGAAGGACAGACATATGTCGAAGCGCTCCAGCGCCAAGTACAAGCTCGACCGCCGCATGGGCGAGAATATTTGGGGTCGCCCCAAATCGCCGGTCAACAAGCGTGAATATGGTCCCGGCCAGCATGGCCAGCGCCGCAAGGGCAAGGTTTCTGACTTCGGTATTCAGCTGAAGGCCAAGCAGAAGCTGAAGGGCTATTATGGCGACGTGACCGAGAAGCAGTTCAAGAAGGCCTATACCGAAGCCGCCCGTATGAAGGGTGACACCGGCCAGAACCTGGTCGGCCTGCTCGAGCGCCGCCTGGACGCCGTCGTCTATCGCGCCAAGTTCGCGCCGACGATCTGGTCGGCCCGCCAGCTGGTCAATCACGGCCACATTCGCGTCAACGGCGTGAAGTGCAACATCGCGTCGCGGCTGGTGAAGCCAGGCGACGAGCTGACGCTGGGGCCGAAGGCGCAGGAAATGGCGCTGGTCATGGAAGCACAGGGTCTCTCCGAGCGTGACATTCCCGATTATGTCGCCGCCGACGGCGCATCGAAGGTCACCTATGTCCGCGTACCGACGCTGGACGAAGTGCCCTATCCGGTGAAGATGGAGCCGAACCTGGTCGTCGAGTTCTACTCGCGCTGATCCAGCCCATATCTTCGGAATAAACAGGGAGGCGGCCGGCAACGGCCGCCTCTTTTGTTATGCACTCCTGGCCGGCGAGCAGCGCACAGGCACCTCGCCGGCCGTCAGAATCACATGTGCAAGGCCGCCCGCAGGAACCGATCGGACTGATCCAGCATCTTGGCGCGCGCCTCGCTATCCTCCAATTGGTGGTCGAGCCCCGGGAAGATCACCAATTCACTCTTCTTGCCGGCCTTGCGCAACGCCGCATCCATCGCCTTGGACTCTGCGACCGAGACGTTCAGATCATGGTCGCCATGGAACATCAGAACCGGCGCGGTGATGCGATCGGCATGGCGGGCCGGAGAACCCTGGCTGATACTATCGCCTGAGCCGACCTGCCGCGCGACGAGCTGGCTGTTGGTATAGCCGATCGCCTCACGCTTGATCATGCCGAGATCGGTGACCGGTGCCACGGCAATGATCGCCTTGAACAAGGTCGGATCGACGACGTTGGCCTGAAGCGCGGCGTAACCGCCATAAGACCAGCCGACGATCGCCAGCTTGTCGGGATCGGCGATCCCTTCCTTGACCATCCAGCGGCCGGCATCCGCGATATCGCCCATCGCCTTCTGCCAGCTGCGGAAGCCGTTCTGCGCGTAGAAGGCGTCACCATAGCCGCTGGAGCCGCGATATTCCGGCTGGAGTACGGCATAGCCGCGCTGGACGAAGAACTGGACGAGCCAGTCGAAGCCCCAGCTATCGCGGTACGAGGGGCCACCATGCGGCATAACGATTGCCGGCAAGCCCTTGGCCGGCCCGCCGACCGGCAACGTCAGATAGGCGGGGATCGACGTGCCGTCGGCCGCCTTGAACGTGATGCTCTTCATCGGCGCCAGCGCCACGTCGTTGAGCGCCGGGCGCGCCTCCAATAATTCGTCGAGATGGCGCGTCTGCTTGTCGAAAACATAATATTGGCCGGGATTGGTATCGCTCTCCGCGAAGATCAGCAGCTTCTTTTCGTCTGCACTCGCGCTGAGAAAATAGATGAGCGGCGTCTTAGGTATAACCCGCGCCAAGGACGTCGCGAGTTTCTTATACTCGGGATCGAAATATTCGATCTGGCGACGATCGGTCGTGAAGGAAGCGCCGATCACGCGCCCGCGCCGGCCGATCGTCACAACCCGGCTGACGTCGACTTCGGGATGGCTGGCAACCAGCTCTTCCTTGAAGCTTCCGTCGAGCGTCACGCTGTACAAGGCATCCCGCCCATTCAGCGTCCGGACCGCATAAGCGAGATTGCGCGTGCCATCGACCGCGATCGGTGTGAAGGCGACGGTTCCGTCCTTGGTGCGCGAGAAGGACTTCCAGCCCCGTTCACCGGCCGGACGATACAGATAGGTCGTGACCCCCGTCAGCGTTCCATCGGTCGATGCCTCATCCAAAGCGCGAATGCGGACATTGCCCTGCCCATCCGTCATATATTCGCTGACGGTCTTGCCCGGCCGCTCGACGGTGACGCCCCGCCCGGTCAACGTGTCTACCCGATCGACACCCAGCCCGTCGTCGCTGCTGCCGACGCGCGAACCCGTGCTGTCGTCGGGAACGTAATCGCGCGTCATCAGGATGGCGCCGTCGCCCGCCATCCAATCAATGATACGGCCGTCATATTGCATCACCCGTCGCGCGGACATGGAGGGGCGGCGACCGAGATACATGACGTTCTTGCCGTCTTCATCGACGGAAATCGTGCGGACGTATGGAATCGGCGGATCACGCTCGAACGCGACCCCCCACAGCCTGCAGACGATGCGGGTGTTGGATGACCATCCGCACGAATCGAGGTTCAACGGCTTGCTGTCCTGTTGTGCCGCCAGGTGGAACTTGCCGGATTGCACGTCCATAATGACGGCATAGGTGATCGTGCCCTTGCCGGGCGCGATATAGACGACGTTCTTGCCGTCGGGCGACAGACTGATGTCGCCTACCTCGGCAAGACGCCCGAACAACTGCGCCGGCGTTGCCTGTTCTTTCGCCCCAGGTTGCGGCTGCGATTCCGGCGCGGTCGCCATGGCGCAGCCGGCGTTGATGAACAAAACGGCACCGGCATAGATGGCGCCTACCCCCTTCAACATTCACAACCCCCCAATATTCCCCACGGTCTGTTTCCAACAGAAGCCGGCCGCTCGCAAGCGCATTGCCACTATTTCCGCTTGCTGCCATGGGGCGCGCGACGCCGATGCTGGAGGTTCCCCTGACACGCCGCCAACCCGCCGAATGGATGCCGCATGAGGCGGTCTGGATTGGGTTTCCAAGCCATGCCGAGCTGTGGGAGGATGATCTCCCGTCCGCGCGCGACGAGGTGATCGCCTTCGCGCGTGCCGTGCACGCCGACGGGCGCGGCGAGCGGGTCATCCTGGTCGCGGCGGATGCGGCGTCGGCCGATGTGGCGCGCGCGCTGATCGGCGCGGCAGCCGAGGTCGTGGTCCAGCCCTTTGGCGACATCTGGTTGCGCGATACCGGCGCCATCATCACCGTCGGGCCGGATGGGCGCCGGGCGGCGCGGTTCGGCTTCAACTGGTGGGGCGGTAAATATCATCTGCCCGGCGATGAAGGCGTGGGCGGGCGGCTGGCCCAAGCAGCGGATATTCCGGTCGATTGCTACGACTGGGTGCTGGAAGGCGGCGCGATCGACGTAGACGGGACCGGATTGGCGGTGACCACCGAGCAATGCCTGCTTAACCCGAACCGCAATCCCGGCCTGTTGCGGGAAGATGTGGAGCGCGGCCTGGCAGAGGGATTGGGTATCGATCGCCTGCTGTGGCTGGGCCAGGGATTGGCCAATGACCATACCGACGGCCATGTCGACAATCTTGCGCGGTTCGTCGCGCCGGGGCGGCTGGCGCTCCCGACGCCGGCGGACGACGACCCGAATGCCGAGGTTTATCGCGATGCCGCCCAGCGCGCGCACGCCTTTGGCGTCGACATCGTCTCCCTTCCCTCACCCGGCTTGATCGAGGTGGATGGGGAGGCGATCCCGGCATCCTACATGAACTTCTACATCGGCAATGCGGTGGTGGTGGTGCCGCAATATGGCGCGCCGAACGATGCGGCTGCGGTCGCCGCGATCGGCGCGCTCTTTCCCGACCGCGTTGCGATCGGGCATCGCGCTGACCATATCCTGACGGGCGGTGGCAGCTTCCACTGCATCAGCCAGCAGGTGCCAAGCGCATGACAGACATTACCGTGGCGGCGATCCAGCTCGCCTTCGGCGACGATATCGACACGAACATCGCCAAGGTGGAGGCGCGCGTGCGCCAAGCCGCCGCGCAAGGCGCGCAGGTGATCCTGCCGCCGGAATTGTTCGAAGGCCCCTATTTCTGCCGAGTCGAAGATGAGGGGCTGTTCGCCAACGCCAAGCCGACCGGCGAACATAAGGCGGTGCTGGCGATGCAGACGCTGGCCGCGGAGCTTGGCGTCTCCATCCCGACCAGCTTCTTCGAAGCGGATGGGCCGCACCATTATAATTCGCTGGCAATGATCGGCCCGGATGGGGCGATCCAGGGCGTCTATCGCAAGAGCCATATCCCCGACGGGCCGGGCTATGAGGAGAAATTCTATTTCCGGCCCGGCAATACCGGCTTCAAAGTATGGGACAGCCCGCAAGCCAAGCTTGGCGTCGGCGTCTGCTGGGACCAATGGTATCCGGAAACCGCGCGCGCGATGATGCTGATGGGCGCCGAAATCCTGTTCTACCCGACCGCGATCGGCAGCGAGCCGCACGACGACAGCCTCGACACGGCGCGTCTGTGGCGGCGCGCGATGGTGGGCCATGCGGTATCGAACGTGGTGCCGATCGTGGCCGCCAATCGCGTCGGCACCGAACATGGCCAGACCTTTTACGGTACCAGCTTCATCACCGATGAGCGGGGCGACATCCTGGCCGAATTGGACCGCGAGGAAGAAGGCGTGATCGTCGCGACGCTGGACCTGGACCGGGTGAAGCGCCACCGCGCCGCCTTCGGATTCTTCCGTGACCGCCGCCCCGAACTTTATGGCCGACTGGTACAGGATATCTGATGGAGCGTATTGCCTGGCTTAACGGGATTTTCCTGCCGCTCGCCGACGCCAAAGTTTCCGCGCAGGACCGAGGCTTTCTGTTTGCCGACGGCATTTACGAGTTCACCGCGGTGCTTGACGGCAAGCTGGTCGATAGCGAGGCGCATCTGGCGCGGTTCGCGCGCTCCGCGGCCGGGCTCGATCTTCCCTTGCCAATCTCAATCGAAGAGATTGAGACGATCCAGCGCGAGCTTATCGCCCGCAATGCGCTCGACCAGGGCGGGATCTATTTCCAGCTGACCGGCGGCCCCGCCGAGCGCGACTTCCTGGCGCCGTCGACGGCGCCGACGTTGTTGCTCTTCACCCAGGCGAGCGAGGTCATCGAACGCCCGTCGGCCAAGACGGGCATCGCCGTCATGACCATCGTCGATCCGCGCTGGGCGCGGCGCGACATCAAAAGCATCATGCTGCTCGGTCAGGTGCTCGCCAAGCGCGAGGCGGCCGCGGCGGGCGCGCAGGAAGCGTGGCTGGTCGAGGACGGCTTCATTACCGAAGGCGCGTCGTCCAGCGCACTGATCGTGACGCAGGACGGAACGTTGGTGACCCGACCCAACAGCCAGGCGATCCTGCCCGGTTGCACCCGCAAGGCCGTGCTGGCCATCGCCGAACGCGACGGCGTCAAGGTCGAGGAGCGGCTCTTCACGGTCGAGGAAGCGCTCGCCGCACGTGAGGCGATCCTGACCAGCGCGTCCAACTTCGTGATTCCCGTGGTCACGATCGACGGCCAGCCGATCGGCGATGGCACGCCAGGACCCATTACGCGCCGGCTGCGTGACCTGTATATCGAGGCCGCACGCGCGGGGTGATGCATGTCTACGCGATCGGGCTCGGGTCCAACCGACGCCACGGGCGCTATGGCGCCCCGCGTGCGGTGGTCGAGGCGGTCATGGCCGCTTTGTCCCCGGTGGCGCGTTCGCAGATACTGACGAGCGCTCCGCTTGGCCCGTCCTCGCGAAGATACGCCAATGCCGCGGTGCTCATCCAAAGTCCGCTCCTGCCGCCCGCGCTACTCGCCCAGCTTAAAGCGATGGAGCGGGCGTTCGGACGGCGGCGCGGGCGACGCTGGGGCGAGCGCGTGCTCGACCTCGACATATTATTGTGGTCCGGCGGCGCCTGGCGCGAATGGGCACTGACAATCCCCCATGCACGCCTGATCGAACGCCGTTTTGCGCTCGATCCGCTTCGACAAATCGCACCGTCATGGCGAATTTCCGGCAATCGGACGGTGCGTCAGCAGGCGGCGAGGTTGACCCGACCCCGCCCCGCCCATAGGAGCGTCGCCGGTCGGGTCCGTAGCTCAGTCGGTAGAGCAAGCGACTTTTAATCGAGAGGTCCCGGGTTCGAGCCCCGGCGGACCCACCAAACCTCTCCCCCATCCCCCTGCATTCGCTGTCGATCCCCGTGCGAAATATTGTCGCTAGTCGGAGATGAAACGATTTTGGACTAATGTGCGTTAACCGGCGGCGAAACGATTGGCACGCTAGCAACGCAGGGGCGCATATTGGCGGGACGGTTTTCGATCGGCGGGTGGCGATCGCGTATTACAACAGGTGTCGGAGGCATTGCGGCAATCATTGCCGGTTGGGGCATCGGCCTATTCGAGCTTAAAACGGCGACTCCGCCCCCTGTGCTGTCGATCGGCAAGCCGATCGCCGCGGGCGAGTGGACGCTGCGCCTGGACGGTGTGCGCTTGAGCGATCGTCTTCCTGACGGAAGTCGGATCATCGGATCCGACCGCCGGGCGATCATACTCCATTTGCAGGCGACGAACCGGACCGCGCTGACGAGCAACTCGTTCGTGCGCGCGATCCACCTCGATACGCCCATTCCAGGCGTCGACGCGCAGCCGACGCCCTATCTGCAGCGCGACCATCTCGCGACCGGCGAACTGCAGCCAGCCCTGCCGGAAGATATGACGCTGGTGTGGACCTATCCCGCCGGCACGCAGGTGCCGCCCCGGCTGCGTTTCTCGATCGACGCGCGTTCCTATCGAAGCTTCGACAATCTTTATGCCCAGCCGGGCTGGTTCGATCCGCAAAAGATCGGCGTCATCGCGTTGCCGGTCGCGCCGGCCGGACCGGTTGCGAACGGAGGTGCATCGTGAGTCGGCTGACAGGCGTGACGGCGATCGTGGCTGGGTTCGTGGCGCTGGCTGCCATGCGCGCGACCACACCGCATTTTATCGACATCACCGGACCGATCGGGTTTAGCGGCACGCCCGACAAGGCGGTGCGGATGGATAATCTGGTGGTCACGGCAGGGCAGCCGCGGCTCGCGCGCACCATCCGCTTCCGTGTCGCCGGACAGGTCGAGACACGCGACACTGGCGGGGTCTGGCTGATCGTTCCCGTCGCGTCGCAGGTCGCGCATCACACGACCAACATCTACGGGCGAACCTGGCTGGCGACCGACGGCCGGCGTTATGCCGCAAGCGATCGCGTCGACGGTGCGGATTCGGCACTGACGCCCATCAAGACGATCCAGCCGGGACTGGTGCGGCATGATCTGCTGGTCTTCGAAGTGCATCCCGACGTCACCGTGGGCGGCACGCTGCTGCTGTCGGAACAGCGTTTTCCCCAGCTGACCGCGGAAGCGCGGATACCTTTCCTCAAGACGCCGCTGGGCGCTCCCGAGGCCATGATCGACCTGGATGACCTGCATGCCAAGCTCTGAACCGCGCCCGATCCCCGGCCGGTCCGAACGGCGCCTGCGCTGGATCGCGCTGGCAAGTCTGCTGCTGCTCGTGCCGGCCACCATGGCGGCGACCGGATGGCGGGACCTTCGCGAGATCCGGCGGACGCATGAGCTGGACGCCATCGACGTGCCGCAGGGCCGGCCGGCCGACTATAGCGGCGCCAAGATCCAGCTGGTGGGGATCAACGCCATCCCGTTCGAGCCCGGCCTGCCGGAGGACCGCACCTTCCTGCGGGCACGCTTGTCGGTCGAACCGCAACACGAAGACACGCCGTGGCTGGGCTGCAAGATCGAGCTGATCGATGCTGCCGGACATGCGTGGACCGCGATCGAGACGGTTCCGGATCTGGTGAAGCGGATGCTGGCCAAACCTGGCGACGCCGTCGGAACGATCTGCGACGGCACGGCCGTTTCCGCGGCGAAGCCCGGCAGCAAGATCTTCATCGACGCTTATTATCTGGTGCCGCGCCCCATTCCTGAACTTCGTGTCCGGATGAGCACGATGGAAGGACGCCCGGCCTACCTCCAGTTTGCCGCGAGTAAGACGCAATGAGCCAAGAGGTTATGCGCGGCGGGCCGCTGGCCCCGATCGCCGATACGTTCCGATTGTGGGTCCGTTTCCTCCCGCAGTTGCTCGCGCTTGGCCTCGGCGGCCTTCTTCTCAACGAGCTGATGATCCAAGGTGCGGTGTGGCTGGGCTATCACAACCGGCTTGCCGGGCTGCTGTCCCTGACCGTCGTCGTGCTGATCAAGCTGATCATCATCGTGGCCATGTTCGAGGTGCTGCGCCCTGCCCTTCCGGCAATCGGCCAGGCATCCCAGGCGGCGCCTGGGCCGGCGGTCGAGCCGAAAGCCGCGACACCGGGATGGCGGACCTTTCCAGGCATCGTCTCGCGCGCGCTCGTTCCCTTCTTCGCTTATTATGCCGCCTGGGGTTTTCTGGGCGACACGATCCGCGAATATGCGCGCGAGGGGCTCGGCCAGTTCAACCCGTTCGACCCCACCTATAGCGGATCCCTGTTCGACGTGTCGGGCGGCTGGTGGCTGATCGGATCGGTCGCCTTGCTCTGGGCGATCCGGAAGGCCGCCAAGGCGCTTAAGAAAGGCAGCGACCATCCGGCCTTGAGCATGCTGATCGTCCTGTGTGAGGCCGGGTGGACCTTCATCGGCCTCTACGTCATCACCCAGTGGCAGGGCGGCATTTTCAAATGGTTCGCCGAGCGCCGTATCGGCGATTTTCTGCCGAGCCTGTGGCAAGCGATCACGCATCCGGTGGGAACCGCGCAGGCGGCCCTTCCCGGCCCGGTCGAGGCGGCCCCGGCGGATCCGATCGACATGGTGGTCAAAATCTTCTTCTCGGCGCTACTGCCGGTGGTGTGGCTCGCACTCGCCGCGCTGATCTACCGCTACGACGTCCATGATGCGAAGATCGAAGCGTCCGGCACCTGGTCCCGCCGGGTGGAAGGGACCGTGAGCCGCTGGCAGTCTTTGCCAAGCTGGCTGCGCGACTTCGTCGGGCATTTCTGGGCCGGAACCGCCAAGCGCTATCGGGCAGCGGCCAACAGCGTCTATCTGGCCGCCGCCGCCGGCGCTGTCCCGCTGATCATCATGATCGTGCTGTATCGGGCGCTGGATTGGGCATCAGCCTGGGCGTGGGTGGCCGCGACCAAGCTGGTTGGGCCGCAGCCGCTGGAAATATGGCAGGCAGTGGCAAACCAGATTTCGATCGTGCTGGGGCCGCCGAGCTTTCCGGGGGATGGGATTATTCCGCAGACGTTGAAAATCTGCCTGCTCGCTGCAACGCTGGAATGGTCTTTCCGGGCCGGTCGCGCATGGCGCGCGCTGGACAAATAGACGATGGCAGACCGTCCCGCAGCGACGGTCTAGACTGGTCGGCCGGAAAATGCGCCACCCTGCAGGACGGCTGCGCTTGGATTTCGTCGCCGACGCTAGCGGCCTGGCCGTGATTGGATCGCGTCCGCCATTGCGACGAGATCCGCTTTCAGGAGCGTTGCGCGTTCGGGCACGCGGCGAAGCGCGGCTTCAAGGAAGTCGGACGCACGCACCGGCCTGCCAAGTTCGATCGCGATGCGTGCCAGGGTCCGCGCTGCGCTTGGGTGGACCTGATCGGGATCTTCCTTACGGATCAGGGCCTCGAAGCTTTGTGGGTAGCAGGCGTAGCGCGCGAAAAAAGCGCGTCCCACGCTTTCCCACTCGCTGACGATGAAGGCTACGCTCTCGGCCGCTTCCTCCGGCGACGCGCAATAAGACCATCCGAATTCCGGTCCGGGCGGCGGATCGAGGCGATCACGGAATACGCAGGAAGGCTCGTCAATCTCCTGCGGGTCGATCGCGCCGCCACCCGCGGATGGCAGGAAGGACAGATGCGCGCCGAGATTCAGATAGAACTCACCCCCGGAACGCGCGCCTTGCACATTGAAGACATGAATGACCGGCCCGTCGATCCGGCGCAGCGTAGCCCCGGTGCCGACAAACCCTTCCGCGCGAAGAATGGGATAGAGGTGCTCGCCCAGCAATTTGAGGAACAGCTTGCGGTTCATGATCTTCCCCAGCTCGAGCGGCCACGCTGGGGGTGATGCCCAAGCGCGGTCGCGTTGTCACGGCGGAGCGTAAGCCCGCCTCGCCTCATCGCGTGGCGCGGGCGATTGACAGCGACCGCCCCTGCCCTTCCTGTGCGGCAAAGACACAAGGGGAAGTCTGGCGATGGCCGAAGTGAATGCACATGAGACGACGCGCCAGCCTTTCTGGCGGCATATCTATGTGCAGGTGCTGATCGCGATCCTTCTCGGCATCCTTGTGGGGCAGTTTTGGCCGACGTTCGGGGCGCAGTTGAAGCCGCTCGGCGATGGCTTCATCAAGCTGGTACGAATGATCATCGCCCCGGTGATCTTCCTGTCGATCGTCGGCGGCATCGCCCATTTGCGCCACCTGGGCGCGCTCGGCCGGATCGTGCTGAAAGCCTTCGCTTATTTCCTGACAATGTCGACATTTGCGCTTATCCTGGGCCTGATCGTCGCCAACCTGATCCAGCCGGGCGCGGGCATGCATATCGATCCGGCGACACTGGATCCGGCCAAAACCGCCGATTATGTCGCGCGGGCGCATCACCAAAGCCTGATCGGCTTTATCCTGGCGATCATTCCGCAAACCCTGTTCAGCGCGCTGGCCGAAGGCGAGATCCTGCAGGTCCTGTTCGTCGCGATCCTGACCGGCATCGCGATCACGCTGGTGGGCGACAAAGCGACGCCGGTGCTGACCGTGATCGAATCGGCCGAAGCGATCGTCTTCCGGCTGGTCGCCATCCTGATGAAGGCGGCGCCGATCGGCGCGTTCGGGGCGATGGCCTTCACCGTCGGCGAATATGGCATTGGTGTGCTGGCCAGTCTCGCGGGGCTGGTCGCGACCTTCTACCTCACATCCCTGCTGTTCGTTCTGGTGGTTCTGGGCGCGGTTGCATGGTTCGCCGGCTTCTCCATCATCAAGCTGATCCGCTATCTGACGCCGGAATTGCTGCTGGTGCTGGGCACCTCGTCTTCCGAGGCGGCCTTGCCGAGCCTGATCGAGAAGATGGAGCGCGCCGGCTGCGCGCGATCCGTCGTCGGGCTGGTCGTGCCGACCGGCTACAGCTTCAATCTGGACGGAACCAATATCTATATGACGCTGGCGGCGCTGTTCATCGCCCAGGCCTGCGGCATCCATTTGTCGCTCGGGCAGCAACTGCTCCTGCTGGGCGTTGCGATGCTGTCGTCAAAGGGCGCAGCGGGCGTGACCGGCGCCGGCTTCGTCACGCTGGCGGCGACCTTGCTGATCGTACCGGCCGTGCCGGTGGCGGGCATGGCGCTGATCCTGGGGGTCGACCGCTTCATGAGCGAGTGCCGAAGCCTGACCAACTTCATCGGCAACGCCGTCGCGACCGTCGTGGTGGCGCGCTGGGAAGGGCAGCTGGATCAGCCGCAACTGGCACGTGCGCTTGCCGGCGAACCGCCGGTCCTGCCGACCTAAGGTTCCGGCCTGTTCCCCCTTAAAAGGGGGTCCGGGCGCCGATCTTACCGGGTGGCGTTATAGGCCAGCTGGTTGTCGGTCAGCTGGAAGCCGATCAGCAATTCGAAATTGGCCTGATTTATCGCGGCCTTGATCTTGGGATCGGCAAGCGGATCGATCGAGGCATCGGCGTCGGTCGCCTTGCGCTTGCGGCGCAGCCGCTGCTGCGCGACTTCGGGCAAGGTTGAGAGCGATTTTTGGATGTCGGCCCCCGCGCCGGCGGTGCCCGTCGCCCGGACCTGTCCATCGGCAAAATGGATCAGCACCTGGCTCTGCTGCTTCGACATGATGGTCGTGCCGCCACGCATCACGGTTGAGAAATAGGGCAATACCAGATCGCGCGCACCGTGCGGGCTGGCGCGGCGCGCCACCACGTCGAACGTTACCTTGGTATGCACGATGTCGCCGGTCTGATCGCAGCTGGTGCGCAGATCGGTGATGGTCGCGGTAACATCCAGCGCGCGGGCGTCGCGGCTCTGTTCGGGGCTGAAGATACTGATATCGCCGGTATATGCCGGGATCGCGACCGCGGGACAGGTGGAGCGTACGACGTTCAAGCCGCCGCTGACGTCGAAATCATCCTCCTTCGCGCAGCTCGCAAGAACCGGCAGCAGGGCAAGAGCGGGAAGCAGGCGACGGATCAAGCGGACATCCTAGCGGATCGAGATTGAAGGCGGCACTCATAGGAAGCGGCTTTCGCCGGGGCAAGCTATGCCTTAAAGGCGATGCGATGGACGGAACCCCCGCTACTTCCCCGAACAAGCCCCCCCTCGACCTTTTGATCGCGGCACCGCGCGGCTTTTGCGCTGGCGTCGATCGCGCCATTCGTATCGTCGAATTGTCGATCGAGAAATATGGCGCGCCGGTCTATGTCCGGCATGAAATCGTGCACAATCGCCATGTCGTGGACGCGTTGCGCGCCAAGGGCGCGATCTTCGTGGAGGAACTGGACGACGTTCCGGATGGCGTGCCGGTGGTCTTTTCGGCGCATGGCGTGCCCAAGGCCGTTCCCCACAAGGCGGCCGAGCGCGGGCTGGATTATATCGACGCCACGTGCCCGTTGGTGTCGAAGGTTCATCGTCAGGCCGAACGGCATGTGGTCGCCGGACGGCATATTCTGTTCATCGGGCATCGCGGCCATCCCGAGGTTGTCGGCACGCTGGGCCAGGTCCCGCCGGGCACGATGACCCTGGTCGAGACCAACGAGGACGCCGAGGCGATCGCACCGGCGGACCCGGACAATCTCGCCTTCCTGACGCAAACGACCCTGTCGGTGGATGACACGGCGCAGGTGGTCGCGACGCTCAAGCGGCGCTTCCCGTCCATTCAGGGGCCACGCGGCGAGGATATTTGTTACGCGACGTCCAACCGCCAGACGGCGGTGAAGGATATCGCCGAAGCGTGCGACGCCATGCTGGTGATCGGCGCGCCCAATTCGTCCAATTCGGTCCGCCTGGTCGAGGTGGCGCTGCGTGCCGGTATTCGTGCGCAATTGATCGAAAGTGCCGCCAGCCTGGATCTGGCCTGGCTGGACGGGGTCCGCACGCTGGGCATCAGTGCCGGTGCTTCGGCGCCCGAATTGCTGGTGCGGGAGTTGGTCGAGCGGTTGGGCGACCATTTCACGATCACCGAGCGCGAGATGAACGGGATCGTCGAGACGATGGTATTCAAGCTGCCGCGCGCGCTCGAAGCCGCCTGACAGCTGACCAACAATGGCGGTTTATACGCATGTTTCGGCAGAGACGCTGTCTGCCTTGCTCGATCTTTATGATGCCGGCGCCCTGGTTTCCGCCAAGGGCATCGCCGAGGGGGTAGAGAACAGCAATTACCTGGTCGACACCACGACCGGCCGGTTCATCCTGACGCTGTATGAAAAGCGGGTCGACAGTGCGGACCTGCCCTTCTTCATGGCGTTGCTGGATCATCTTGCGGACAAGACGCTGCCGGTACCGCGCGCGATCGCGGATCGGGAGGGCCGGCAGATCCAGCAGGTCGCCGGCCGCCCGGCCTGCCTGATCGAATTCCTTCCCGGTGTTTCCGTGAGCCACCCGACGCCCGCCCAGACGCGGGCGGCGGGCACCGCCCTGGGACGGATGCACGCGGCGCTGGCCGACTTTCCGGGCGTGCGCGCCAATGCGCTCGGCCCCGACGATTGGCGCCCGCTCGCCGAACGGTGCGGCGCCGATCTCGACCGGATCGCACCGGGGCTGCGCGCGCGCGTTGCCGCGGAGCTGGATTGGCTGGATCAGGCCTGGCCCACCCAATTGCCGAAATCGGTCATCCACGCCGATCTGTTTCCCGACAATGTGCTGATGCGCGGCGATGCCGTGACCGGCATGATCGATTTCTATTTTGCCTGCCACGATGTGCGAGCGTGGGACGTGGCCGTGACGCATGCGGCCTGGTGTTTCGAAAATGATGGCAGCGGGTTTCACGCCGATCGTGCCGCCGCCCTGATCGGCGGTTATACGGACGCGTTCGGCCTGACCGCGGACGAGCGCGCCGCCTTTGCGGCGCTGGCGCGGGGGGCGTGCCTGCGCTTCCTGCTCACGCGCGCCTGGGACTGGCTCAATACGGCCGCCGATGCCCTGGTGACGCGCAAGGACCCGCTCGCCTTCCTGCGCCGGCTCGATTTCTATCGCGATGCCGATCCGGCGGAGTTGGGCCTGTGAGCGAGATGCCCGCCGTGCAGATGGCGACCGATGGCGCCTGCAAGGGCAATCCGGGCCCGGGCGGCTGGGGCGTCGTCATCCGCTCCGGCGGCGCGGAGAAGGAATTGTCCGGCGGCGAGCCGCTGACGACCAATAACCGGATGGAAATGACGGCGGCGATAAAGGGGCTCGAGGCACTGAAGCGGCCGTGTCAGGTCATACTCTCCACCGACAGCCGCTACGTCATGGATGGCCTGACCAAGTGGCTGGCGGGGTGGCAGCGCAACGGCTGGCGCACCGCCTCCAAGCAGCCGGTGAAGAATGCCGATCTGTGGCAGGAACTGATCGCCGCAGCGGCGCCGCACAAGATCAAATGGGAATGGGTCAAAGGCCATGCCGGCCATCCCGAGAATGAACGCGCGGACAAATTGGCGAGTGATGCCGCCCTGCGTGCCGGCCGCCGATAAGGAGCGGCAATCGCGCGATGACCGGATCATGGCGTGCCTTGGCAATGCTTTGACAAAGGCCGAGAAGCGCCGCGTTGAGGAGAGATAAGATGCGTGTGATCGATCATTTCATCGCCGGCCATTCCGGCGACGGCGCCGGTCGCGAAAGCGACGTGTTCGATCCGAATACGGGCATGGTGCAAGCGCGTGTCCGGCTTGGTACGCAGACCGACCTGGATGCGGCGGTGGCGGCCGCGCAGGCCGCGCAGCCGGCCTGGGCCGCCACGAATCCTCAACGCCGCGCCCGCGTGATGTTCACCTTCAAGGCGCTGGTCGAGGCGCATATGGACGAGCTCGCCCATCTCCTCTCGTCCGAACATGGCAAGGTGATCGCCGACGCCAAGGGGGACATCCAGCGCGGGCTGGAGGTGATCGAATTCTGCTGCGGCATCCCGCACGTCCTGAAGGGCGAATATACCCAGGGCGCCGGCCCGGGGATCGACGTCTATTCGATGCGCCAGCCGCTGGGTATCGGCGCGGGCATCACGCCGTTCAACTTTCCCGCGATGATCCCGCTCTGGATGAGCGGCGTCGCCATCGCGACGGGCAATGCCTTCATCCTCAAGCCGAGCGAGCGCGACCCGAGCGTGCCGGTCCGGCTCGCGGAACTGATGCGCGAAGCCGGGCTGCCCGAGGGCATCCTGCAAGTCGTGCATGGCGACAAGGAAATGGTCGACGCGATCCTCGATCATCCCGCCATCGCCGCGGTCAGCTTCGTCGGATCGTCCGACATTGCCCATTATGTGTATCGGCGCGGCGTCGAGGCCGGGAAGCGGGTCCAGGCGATGGGCGGCGCCAAGAATCACGGCATCGTCATGCCGGACGCCGATCTGGACCAAGTCGTCGCCGACCTGTCGGGCGCCGCCTTCGGCTCGGCCGGCGAACGCTGCATGGCGCTGCCGGTGGTGGTGCCGGTGGGTGAAAAGACCGCCGACGCGCTGCGGGCAAAGCTGATCCCGGCGATCGATGCGTTGCGCGTTGGCGTCTCGACCGACGCCGACGCGCATTACGGTCCGGTGGTGAACGCCGCGCACAAGGCGCGTGTCGAGAACTGGATCCAGACCGGCGTCGACGAAGGTGCGGAGCTGGTCGTCGATGGCCGCGGCTTTGCGCTGCAAGGGCATGAGCAGGGCTTTTTCATCGGCCCGTCATTGTTCGATCGGGTCACCCCCGACATGCAGGCCTATAAGGAAGAGATTTTCGGGCCAGTCCTGCAGATCGTGCGCGCGGCCGATTTCGAGGAGGCGGTGCGCCTGCCGAGCGCCCACCAATATGGCAATGGCGTCGCCATCTTCACGCGCAACGGCCATGCCGCGCGCGAATTTGCGGCGCGCGTGAATGTCGGCATGGTCGGCATCAACGTGCCGATCCCGGTGCCGGTCGCCTATCATACGTTCGGCGGCTGGAAGCGTAGCGCGTTCGGGGACACCAACCAGCATGGCATGGAGGGCGTCCGTTTCTGGACCAAGATCAAGACTGTCACGCAGCGTTGGCCGGACGGATCGGCAGCTGGCGCCGCCGAGGGCGCACGCGCCAACGATGCGTTCGTGATCCCGACGATGGGGTGATCGTTCGCGCCGGTCAAAGGGTCAGGAAAAGACACCACGTCGGTGATTGAACGGAGACAGGGCCGCTGGGCCGGATCTTCAAACACCGCGTGGTGCGCTACGCTACTGGTACTGAGATCGTCTAACGGATCAGCATAGGCCAAAGTTTCGTGAAAATTTGGTTACAATCAAAGGCTGCGCTGGGGGTGGTGTCCTGCGTCGCTTATTGCTAATAAGTCGCACGAACATCTAAAGGCCTTATCGTGCGTCTGGATCAGCTTCCGTTACGGACCGCATCGCGCATCGCAGCGATCGATTGGGAAGGGCTTGCCCCGCGTGAGGCACGCCGCCTGCGCGAGCTTGGCTTCGACGATGGCGTGCCGATCGAAGCGCTCCATCGCGGCGCGATGCAGGGTCCGCTCGCCTGCCGGGTCGGCCGCATGATCGTCGCGTTGCGCCGTACCGTCGCCGCGTCCGTCATCGTCGAACCGGCATGAGCGACGGGCGGCGGGGGCCGCATCTCGGACTGTCCTTCACAGTTAAGGTAGCGTCTTGAACCCCTCCCCCATGGTCGCGCTGGTCGGCAATCCCAATGCCGGTAAATCCGCCTTGTTCAACGCGCTTACCGGTGCGCGCCAGAAGGTCGGCAATTATCCGGGCGTGACGGTGGAGCGAAAGGTCGGGCGCATGGCGCTCGACGATGGACGGCCTTTGGAATTGGTAGATCTTCCAGGCACGTACAGCCTCGATCCGCAGAGCCCGGACGAACAGGTGACGCGCGACGTCCTGTTCGGAAAGCAGGCGGGCGAGCGTACGCCATCCGCGCTGGTGGTGGTCGTCGACGCCACCAATCTGGACAATCACCTGCGCTTCGTCCTGCAACTGGTTGCTCTGGGCCTGCCGACCGTCGTCGCGCTCAACATGATCGACATGGCGGAGCGGGACGGCCTGGAAATCGACATTGCGCGCCTGTCGGCCGAACTCGGCGTGCCGGTCGTGCCGACGGTGGCGGTGCGCAAGCGCGGGCTGGACGATCTGCGCGAGGCCCTGGGACGCGCCGTCGTGGGCGGCGGTAAACCCGCCTTCGCGACCGAGCGCGGCGACGACATGCCGACGCTGCAACGGGAATCGCGCCGTATCGCTGCGGCGGTGACGGTGCAGCGGCGCAGCGATGGCGGCTGGACCGAGCGACTCGATCGGGTCGCGCTCCATCCGGTGATCGGCCCGATCCTGCTGGCTGTCCTGATGTTCGTGATGTTCCAGGCGGTCTTTTCGTGGAGCCAGGCCCCGATCGAGTGGCTGGCATCGGGTCAGGCCTGGCTGGCCGACACAACGGTCGCCACGCTGCCCGACGGGTTCATCCGGTCCCTGCTGGTGGAAGGCGTGATCAACGGGGTGGGTTCGGTCGTCGCTTTCCTGCCGCAGATCCTGATCCTGTTCGTCTTCATCCTAATCCTGGAAGCGTCGGGCTATATGGTGCGCGCCGCCTTCCTGATGGACAGGATCATGGCGGGCGTGGGCCTGTCCGGCCGCGCCTTCATCCCGCTTCTGTCCTCCTTTGCCTGCGCCATTCCGGGCATCATGGCGACGCGATCGATCGACGATCCACGCGACCGGCTGACCACCATCCTGATTGCACCGCTGATGACCTGCTCCGCACGGCTGCCGGTCTATGCGGTCATCATCGGTGCGTTCATCCCGGCGCGGACCGTCGGCCCCGGCATCGGCCTGCAGGGCCTGGTCCTGTTCTGCCTGTATATTACCGGCATTGCCGGTGCGATGGTGGTCGCGGCCGTCCTGAAGCGGACGATCAGCAAGAGCGGCACGGGCGGCTTCATGATGGAACTGCCCAAATATCAGATGCCGGTGTGGCGCGACGTCGCGATCGGTCTCTGGCAGCGCGCGCTGATCTTCCTGCGCCGTGCGGGTACGGTCATCCTGGCGGTGACGGCCGGTCTGTGGCTGCTGACCTCTTATCCCAAGGCCCCGCCCGGCAGCGGCATCAAGCAGAGCGAATATTCGATTGCCGGGCGGATCGCTTCGGGGCTGGAGCCGATCGTACGCCCAATCGGCTTCAACCATGCGATGGCGCTGGCGATCATCCCGGCCATGGCTGCGCGCGAAGTCGCGGTGTCCGCCTTGCAGACCGTCTATTCGATCGACGGGGGCGACGATGAGAAACAGGGCCAGCAGCGGCTGGCGCAGCGGCTGCGCGGCTCCTGGTCACTGCCCACCGCCCTCGCCTTTCTCGCCTGGTTCGTGTTCGCCCCGCAATGTTTGTCGACCATCGCGGTGATCCGGCGCGAGACCAACGGCTGGCTGTGGCCGTCCTTCACTTTGGCCTATCTGTTCGTGCTTGCCTGGTGCGCAGCCGGCATTACCTTCTGGACCGCGACCGCCCTCGGGCTCTAATAGGCGCGCTCAGCATTTACGAGCGGAGAGAAGAATGGCCGGCAGCGTCAACAAAGTGATCCTCGTCGGGAACCTCGGCCGCGACCCGGAATCGCGTAGCTTCCAGAATGGTGGCAAGGTGGTCGAGTTGCGGATCGCCACGTCCGAAAGCTGGAAGGATCGCAATAGCGGCGAACGCAAGGAAAAGACCGAGTGGCATACGGTGAAGGTCTTCAGCGAAGGCCTGGCCAACGTCGCCGAAAAATATCTGCGCAAGGGCAGCAAGGTCTATCTGGAAGGCGCGCTGCAGACGCGTAAGTGGCAGGACCAGTCCGGCGCCGATCGTTATTCGACCGAGATCGTGTTGCAGGGTTTCAATGCGACTTTGGTGCTGCTCGACAAGCGCGACGGCGAAGGCGGCGGCCGCAGCGGCGGCTGGGACGACGATGGCGGCAGCGATTTCAACTCGAGCTATGCCGGCAATAGTGGCGGCGGCGCACCTTCGGGCGGCCGTCCGGCAGCGTTCGACAGCGATCTGGACGACGACGTTCCGTTCTGATCGCGACGGACAGCGGTCCGCCATCGCGGACCGCACGTCCCGCCAAGACATCCTATGATCGCATCCCGCTCCCTTTTGGGGGAACGGAAGCTGTGCCCACGCCTTGTTAGCGTGGCGACCCGCCGTCTCTGACGCGTCGCGACAGCATTAGGATCCGGTATATGGCCCGAACGGCATTGGTGGTTGGCGCGAGCGGAATTGTCGGCAGTGCCACGGCCAGCCTGCTGGTCGAACAGGGTTGGACCGTGCACGGGCTCGCCCGTCGACCAACCGACCAGCAAGGCGTGCTTCCGGTTGCGGCCGACTTACAGGATGGAGTCGCAACCGCGGCCGCCTTGCGCGACGTCCGCCCCGACGCGGTTTTCATCACCACCTGGTTGCGCCAGGATAGCGAGCGCGAGAATATTCGCGTCAATTCGGCAATGGTGCGCAATCTGCTCGACGCGCTGCCGACGCGCACGGGCCGGCGCCATGTCGCGCTGGTGACGGGGCTGAAACATTATCTCGGGCCGTTCGAAGCCTATGGCAAAGGCGCGTTGCCGCAGACGCCGTTCCGGGAGGAACAGGGCCGGCTCGACATCGACAATTTCTATTATGCGCAGGAGGATGAGGTCTTCCGGGCGGCCGCGCGCGACGGCTTCAGCTGGAGCGTCCACCGGCCGCATACCGTGATCGGCAAGGCGGTGGGCAATGCCATGAACATGGGCACCACCCTGGCGGTCTATGCCACATTGTGCCGCGAGACCGGGCGCCCTTTCACCTTTCCGGGATCGGCCGCGCAGTGGGACGGCCTGACCGACATGACCGACGCGCGCCAGCTCGCCCACCAATTGCTGTGGGCGGCGACCACGCCCGGCGCAGCCAACGAAGCGTTCAATATCGTCAATGGCGACGTCTTCCGCTGGAGCTGGATGTGGCAGCAGATTGCCGACTGGTTCGGCGTGACGGCTGCTCCGTTCGATGGGACCATTCGCCCGCTCGAGGAGCAGATGGCGGAGGATGGTGCGCTGTGGCGGGAGATTGCACGGCGCGAAGGGCTGGCCGAGCCCGATCTGTCGCGCCTTGCCTCCCCCTGGCACACCGACGCGGATCTCGGCCGCCCGATCGAGGTGATTACCGACATGTCCAAGAGTCGCCGGCTCGGCTTCCTGCGCTATCAGGCGACCGATGACGCCTTCTTCGATCTGTTCGCGCAGCTGCGCGCCGACCGGCTCATTCCCTAAAGGCGGTCGATCAGGCGAGTTTGGGAATCTGCGCCACCGATTGCGCGATGGCATTGCGCACGGCCTCCAGATGCTGGCGATTGGCCGCTTCGGGCATCGCATCGAGCATCGGATTATAATCGTCGGCGCGGATCCCCTGTCCGCTCATGACGGCAAACCAGCTGGCGTCGCGGAACAGATCTTCGGGGCCGAGCATGATCCGGCCGGAGGCCCGGAATTGATCGACCTTGTAGGCGAGCGTGTCGGGCAGCGCCGTCGTCTGGCAGTGGCGCCATAAGGACTCGGAACGCCCCTGGGTGAAATGATAATGAAGGACGAGGAAGTCACGCACATCCTCCATCTCGCGCGTGAAGACGCGATCATATTGTTCGGCGAGCTGGGGCGAGCAATCCGCGCGGGGGAACAGGGATAACAGCTTGCCGATCCCGGTCTGGATCAGGTGGATGCTGGTCGATTCCAGCGGCTCCAGGAAACCGGAGGACAGGCCAATGGCGACGACATTACCGACCCAGGCACGCCGACGCCGGCCCGGCGTGAAGCGGATCAGCCGTGGCTCCGCGCTCGGTGCCCCGATGGCGCTAAGCAACGTCTCCCGTGCTGCCTCGGGCGATTGGAATTGGCTGGAGAAAACATAGCCATTTCCCACCCGATGCTGCAGCGGGATCCGCCAGCGCCAGCCTGCCTCCTGCGCATAAGCGCGGGTGAACGGCGTTGCCTGCGGTTCGGCAGGCGTGGGCGCGGCCCAGGCGGCGTCGCAGGGCAGCCAATCGGTCCAGGATTCGAACCCCGTTTGCATCGTCTCAGCGATCAGCAGCCCGCGCAGGCCCGAACAATCGATGAAAAGATCGCCCTCGAGCCTGACGCCCTTGTCGGTTGTCAGGCTGCGGATGAATCCGTTCGCGCCATCCTGCGCGATTGCGGTGACCCGGCCTTCATGGCGGCGCACGCCCCGCCCCTCGGCCTGGCCGCGCAGAAACGCCGCATAAAGGCCCGCGTCGAAATGATAGGCATAGCCCAGCGTCGACAACAAGGAGCGCGGATCGCCGACAGGACGCGTGAAACGCCGTGCCCGGGCGAGCTGCGAGGTCAGCGAATAGGTCTCTGGCGAGGCTTCCAGTCCGCTGTTCCACGCGCGGATCAGGCGATGGGGGAACATGGCGGCGTCGCCGGGGCCGCCATAGGTGCCGAAGGGGTGGAAATAGGCGCTGCCGTCGCCCTGCCAGCCGTGAAACTCGATCCCGAGCTTATAGGTCGCCTTGGTCGCAGCCATGAATTCGGCTTCATCGATGCCGACCAGCTGGTTGAACCAGTGGATCGTGGGGATCGTCGCCTCGCCGACACCGATCGTACCGATCGCATCGGATTCCACGAGGTCGATCGCCACGCTTATGTTGGCGAGCGTTTTCGACAAGGCGGCTGCGGTCATCCACCCCGCGGTGCCACCGCCCAGAATAACGATCCTGCGGATCGGCGGTGCGCTCATCGGCAGGATGGCGCGCCCGGCGCAGGGCGTTTCAGCGCGAGGAACACCGTGCTCCAAAGTTGCGCCGCGTTGGATTCGTCTGCGTCGCCGGCCCCGGCCCCGAATGCCATGACGCGATAGCCGCCATCCGCATAGCGCCACGACCAGAGTTCCGAGCTCTGCACCGCCCGTGTTGCTTCAATCCCGCGCCACAAGGCATCGCGAGCAGACAGCAGCCGGCGGCAAGTGTCCGCCGGCAGATCGCGCCGTTCGAGTTGCCGTGCAAGGCCCGCCGCGGCCAACGCCTGATGCCACGACCAGATCACGGTGCCATGATAGGCATCGGGCCCAAACCGGCCTTGCTGCGCGGCGGCGGCGAACACAGGATTGGCGACGAGCATGCCTGCACCCGTCATCAATCCCGCCGGGAACGGTCGTTCGATCGTCTCGGCCGCGATATCCAGCTGCCGCGCATCGGGCTGGGCAAACAGAAGAGCGAAGCCTTCGTCCGAATTGACGATCGGGACCGGTTTGCCGTCGGCATCCAGCGCGATCGCATGATATCGGGTCGGCGCGTTGCCGGCTGCGGCCAAAGCGGGCGCGGCGGGAACGCCCATCTTGGCCGCATAGGCTGTGATCGCTTTTCGCGCCTCGGTGGCATCGACCGACTGCAGGAAGAGCGCGGGCGCGTTGGCCCGCCACACCGTCGCGGTGCGCCGCAGATCCGCCATCAGCGCCGCGTCCTCAGCCCGCATATAGGGTTTGAGCAATCCAGCGCGGGCCAACGCATCGGCCGCATCCAGAGCGGCGGGCACCAGCACGGCATTCACGTCGTAAGGATAGCGGCCGCCGCCCAGCCCCTGATTGCTGTCGCGCCACTCGCCCGCGTCCATCCCCGGCTTCAAGGCAATAAGATTATTCCAGCGCGGGGCGGCGCCGAAGGCGGCAGCCTCGCCTGCGACAAAACGGATATTGCGCATCAGCGCCGCACCCAGGGTCGTGCCGTCGATCTGCTGCGCAAGGAACTGCCCCGCACGCGCCCGGCCGCGCGGATCATCGAGCATCCAAGCACTCGCCACGGGAGCAAGCAAGAAGGGACTGTCGATCATGTTGTAATTGTAAACCGGCGCGGAGCTCTTGCCCTCACCGGCTTTCATATGATCGAGGATCGCGAATTCGCCGATATCCTCCTCATGCGCGACATTGCCGTCGGGCGAGAGCCGCACGAGCACAGAACGCAGCCCGGTCTCGACCGCCTGGGGCTGGAGCGCCGGCATCAGCAGCCGGACCGACATCAACGTATCGCGACCGAAATAGGTGTTGAACCGCCACGATCCCGCCATCAGCTTTTCGTGATAACTTAGGAAGTTGAGCGCGGTACGTGCGCCCGGATCTGAGGCTGCCGCGCGGGTCAACAGATCGGCCTGACGATACGGCGTAAGCGGAACCTCCCCCGTGAGCGCAGTCACACCCAAGGCAATCGTGCCGTCGCTGCCCGCCTCGATGTGGCCACCCTTCACAATACCACGCTGGACCGTCACCGTCAGTCGATAGCCGGCCGCACCATCCAACCGGTCGCGCACCCAATCGAGCTGGTTGCCCTGCACGCGCGCCTTGGTCAGCACTTCGGCCGGAGCCGTGCCGAGCCCTTGATAGTCCCGCAGCACCCGCACGCTGGACAGCACCGCCTGCTTCACATCGAGCCGGCGCGCGCGGATCGTGGCGCTGAACCGCACGCCATGCAGTGCGCGGCCCTTCGCATCGACCGTCGAGACGGGCGACGGTGCCACCGGCAGCGACCATTCGGCACCCTGGGGCAGATGCGCGAACCATAAGCCGACGCCGCTATTGCCCGCCGGGAAGGCGACGATCAGTCGCGGGTCATTGCCCGACCGCAGCACGACATGCGCCGCCACCGGCCCCTGTTGCACAAAGCTGTTGAGGTTGAGCCCTTCGCGGTGCGCCGCTGTGCGCATGCCCCCGCCGGCGGCCAATGCCGGAATTGCGAGGGCAAGCAGCCCCACGCCCGCAAGAATATGGCGCGCCGTCATAACCCTTCCTTTAGATCAATCAGCGGCCGGGCATAAGCACCGGCCGCCGAGCGGGGTCACATCCTGAACGTGACCGTTGCCAAGGCGTTACGGCCGGCAATTGCGCGGCCATAGAAGAAACCATCAACGATCTGCTGGGTCTGGCCCTGCCGCGGATTACCCTCGGTAAAGCCCTTTGCGTTCGTCAAATTGTCGACGCTGATGCCGACCGCGATCTGCGGCGTCACGTTGACGTTCGCACCGATCGAGAAGACGTTATAGCTTGGCAGTGCGATGCCGTTGCCGGAATCGGCGAACACCTTGCCGATATATTTCCAGCGCCCGTACACCTCACCCAGGCCGTTCGGGAGAACGAAAGACGGCGTGACGGTCAGCAACTTCTTGGGCGTACGCTCAGGCGTATTGCCCTCATAGCCCGGCTGCGTGACGCCATCGAAACGCAGATTGTTGAGCTTCGGATCCTGATAGACGCCGGTCACATCAAGGCTGAAGAAGCTGACCGGCTTGAAGGTCGCATCGACCTGGATACCGTTGGTCTTGTTGTTAGCCAGCGCATTGCCCGCCACCGCCGGATTGTCCGGATTGATGAACTGGTAGGACTGGTTCTTGAAGATGGTGCGGAAGCCGACCACCGATGCCGAGATGCCCCGCGTCTGGAAGCGGACGCCGCCTTCGTACAGCGTCAGATCGGTCGGCGCGTGCGTACCGCCCGTATCGCCGCCATTGGTCTGGAAGCCGCGCGCGCCGCGCACATAGAGCGAGACGTTGCGGGTCAGCTCGTAATTGATGCCGGCGGTATAGGCCGTATCCTCATAGCTGCTTTCAAGATGGGTATAGGTGCCGTCGAACGTGCTGCCGACATCCCCCGCCAATCCTGGCGTTCCTGGCAACACACCTTGGTTGGGGATGACCGTATTGCCGATGTTGACCGATACATCCTGCCATTCATGCCGCACGCCGAAGTCGATGTGCAGCTTGTCGCCGATCTTCAATTCGTCGTTAAAGTAGGTGGAATAGCTGTTGACGCGATCGTTGAAGAGGCCCTGGCCCCAATTGCCATAGCTCAACATGCCGTTGTTGGTGAGCTGACCGAGCACCGCGCCCGATCCATTCAGCGCGACCAGATCGTAGATGTGCGAATTGTTCGACACGCCGTTGATCAGCGTGGCAACCGCCGACTGATCATTCTTCCGGCGCACATTGTAGAACATCGCGCCGACCGTGAGCGAGTTATCGAGGTTGCCGCCATGCGCATCCCAGCGCAGGCCGACATCGCTGCCGAAATCCTTGGTCGCGAGCGTCTGATGGTTGAGCACGGTCTGCTGGAGCAACCCGTTGCCGTTCAGGCCGTTGAGCGTCGCCGTATCGGAGCCCGGGATGATCTGCCCCGTCAGCGTGTCGCGCAAACCGAATTGGGTCGTGCCGGCAAAGGTGCTGCGGCCCGAAGCCAGCACATCCTTAACCGGCGAGGTGCCCTCGTTCAGATACGTGGCGGCAGAAGCGAGGCCCGCCGTGCCGGAGCCGCTGCCGGGGAAGATGCCGTTAAAGTCATATTTGCCGTCGAGATAGCGCGCATGGCCGAACAAGGTCAGCCCTTCGGTCACCGGCTTCTCGATATCGATGCGATAGGTGTTGGAGGTCGTGTGGATACCGCGATCGCCGCGGAAGGTACGCAGCGTCCTGCCGGTGAACGACGAAACCGGTACGTCGATCCGCTCGAAGCCTTCGCCCAGCACATTGTCGCGCTTGAGGTTCAGGCCGGGGATGCTGCTGATCTTGCCGCTGGAGCTGACCGCGAACGGCATGTCGGCGTAATAGGGGTCCTTCTCGTCGCGGCGCTGATAGCTGACGCGGATGAAGCCATCGTCGCCCAGCTTCTGCTCGAGCGCGCCCTTGATCTGGTAGCTGTTGTAACGGAACGGCGATTTGCGCTGGCCCTTTTGCGACCAATAATAGCCGCTCAGATTGAAGGCGAGGCGATCGGTGAGCGGCGCCGAAACATAGGCGTCGCCGCGATAGTCATTGTAGGTCGTACCCTGGACCCGCGCCGCGACGACGAGCTTGTCGAAACTGGGCTTGGCCGAGATGAAGTTGATCGTCGCGCCAGCACCATTTGGGGACAGGATGCCGGACGTGCCGCCTTCGACCGCTTCCATGCGATCGACCGACAGATCCTGCTGGAAATAGAAATCGGCGCCGCCGCCGCCATACAGGATCGGCATGCCGTCCTGCTCGATCTGGATGAACGTCTGCGCACCGCCGCGCAGGCCACGCACCGAATAATTGTTCGAAGCCGGGCCGGCCGTGCCTTCGACATAGATGCCGGGTACCAGTTCCAGCGTCTCCGCGACCGAGCGCGGCGCCTTGCGCTGCAGATCGGCGCTGCTGGCGAGCGTTACGTTTGACGAGGAGTTGAACAATGTCCGCTTGCCGGAGGTATTGCCGGTGACCACGATCTCTTCCAACGCGGAGCCGTCCGCGCCGGCAGGCGCTGCAGCAGGCTCGGCCGGCGTGGTGGCGGCGGGCGCATCCGGCGCCTGGGGAGCGGCCTCTTGCGCATAGGCTGGCGCACAGATGAGCATTGCGCTTCCCGCCAACAGCATGAATTTCGGCAAATTGGTCACGACGGCCTCTCCTGAACTTTGTTCTCAACGGTCGCGGCGCCCGCAAATATGCGGAACCGGTTCCCTTACGTCCACGCCGCGCCATCATTGCCGGGACTCGTCGGTCTTTCGGCCACGGACACCACCGCGATTCCGTCACCGCTAAAATTCTATGAAATGCTTTTCAAGAGTAATTTTCAGAGCCGCTTCCGTTGGGTGCTTGCAGCCGCCGGGAGCGCTGCTACCACTATAAGATGAACGAAGCCGCTCCCCGCACGAACAGGAAGAGCCCGGCCGGCGGCGAAACCCGGCTGACGATGCAGGATATTGCGCGGCTGGCGAACGTCTCGACACCGACCGTCTCGCGCGTTCTGAACGACAGTCCGCTCGTGACCGGTGAAACGCGTGAGCGCGTGCTGGAGGTGGCGCGGCGGCATGGTTATGCGGTGAACCGCAACGCGCAGAAACTGCGGCAGGCGCGCACCAATACCATCGCCGTGATGCTGGATTTCGGTTCGCACCGGCATGGCGCGATCGGCGACCCGTTCGTGTTCGAGCTGCTGGCGGGCGTCTCCGAAGCCTTGTCGATCCGCAATCAGGAGCTGCTTCTCTCGCCCCCCGGCATGGAGGATGCGCGCGCCTTTTCGGATTTCTTCCAGGCCCGCGGCGCGGACGGTTTCATCGTCCTGGGCCAGGGCACGCGCCACGCCATGCTGCGGGCGGTATCGCGGACCAACGTTCCGCTCGTGGTATGGGGCGCGGTGTCGCCCGATGCCGGCTATTGCGCGATCGGCAGCGACAATGTCGCGGGCGGGCGCCTCGCAGGCGAGCATTTTCTCAGCCGGGGCCGGCAGCGCTGGCTGTTCATCGGCGATACCCGTCATGAGGAATTGCGCCTGCGTTACGAGGGCCTGTGCCTTGCCGCCAAGGAGCAGGCAGATGTTTCGATCGATCTGCTGGCCATCGCATCGATGGCGTTCACCGCAACGGCCGAAACGGTAACGGATTATCTGCGCGACGCCCCGCCCCCGGATGCGGTCTTTGCCTTTTCCGACACTGCGGCCATGGCGGCGATCGGCGCGTTCAAGGCGCGCGGGCTGACCGCACCACGCGAATATTCGCTGGTCGGCTATAACAATATTCCGCCCGCCGCGCATTTCAGCCCTGCCCTGACCACGATCGAGCAAAAGACGGATGTCGCGGGCGCCCTGCTGGTGGAGAAACTGATGCAGCTGATCGATGGCGGCCGATCCCGCTCGGTCATGCTGCCGACGCGGATCGTCGTGCGCGAAACATAAAACCGCTCACCGATGTTGACGTTGAAAAGCATTTCATAATCGGTATCAAAGCGCCGACGGATGCTGCATCCGCGGAGGCGAGGATCCACCCGACATGATGCCGACTTTGCCAAGATGGCAGTGACGCGCCCGATCAGCTCGCGGATCTACACGATCGCGGCCCTTGCCTTCGCTTATGCCATCCTTGGCATCATGATGAACAGCGTCGGCGTCGTGATCCTGCAGTCGATTCAGCATCTTGGCGCGACCAAGCCGATGGGATCGCTGCTGGAGGCGTGCAAGGATCTCTCGGTCGTTGCAGCCTCCTTCCTGCTTGCCACACGGGTGGCGGCGTTCGGTTTTCGCCGCACCATGATCCTCGCCCTGCTGGTCATGGCCGCTGCCTGCCTCGCGGCATCGTTCGTGGGCACCTTCGTCGCCATGCAATTGCTGTTCGTGGCGACCGGGCTGTGTTTCGGCGTCGTCAAGGTGGCTACCTATTCGACCATCGGCCTGTTGGCGCGCGATCGGCAGGACCATGCCAGCATCACCGGCACGATCGAGGGTGCCTTCATGATCGGCGTGCTCGCCGGCATGTGGATTTTCGCCGGCTTCATCGCCGCCGATCGCCAAGGCACCGCGTGGCTGCACGTTTATTGGCTGATTGCGGGCTTATGCCTGTTGAGCGCGCTTTCGTGGGCGACCCTTTCACTCGACGAGAGCGGTGCAGCGGGATCGCACGCGCAGGCGGGATGGCGCGAGATGCTGGGTCTCGCCGTGCTGCCGGCCACCGTCGTCGCGCTAATCGCGCTCTTCCTCTACGTGCTGATCGAACAGGGCGTCGGCAGCTGGTTGCCGACGTTCAACAGCGAAGTGCTGCGTCTGCCGGCGGCGATGAGCGTGCAGATGTCGACCATCTTCACGGCATCGCTGGCGGTCGGCCGGCTCGGCTCGGGGGTTGTCCTGCGCAAATTCCACTGGCTGCCGGTGCTGCTGACCTGCCTTGCCGCCATCGCGATCCTGATCCTCATCTCGCTGCCGCTCGCGCACGGTGTCGTGCCGCGCGCCGATATCGGCTGGGCCAGCGCGCCGGTCGCCGCCTATCTTTTTCCGCTGCTTGGCATTTTCCTGGCACCGATCTACCCGACCCTCTGCTCGGTCGCGCTAAGCGCGCTACGACGCCCCAGCCATCCGGCGATGGTGGGCCTGATCGTCATCTTCTCCGCGCTCGGCGGCACATTGGGATCCTTCATCACGGGGATGCTGTTCCAACATCTTCCCGGCGCGATCGCTTTCTATTTCCTGCTGGTCCCTTTGACGCTGATCGCGCTGGTGCTGCCGGCAATCCGCCGCCGCAGTCAGGGGGTTGCCGCAGCATGACCATTTTGCCGCCGTCCGCGCTGTTCGGCCCGATCTTCCGTGCCGTGCAGGAGCAGGGATTATATCCGGATTCCAAATCTTTCGCGGACGCTATTCCGTTACGTTCGAGCGAGGACATATTGGCGGAGTGGGCCGCCACATGCCCACGCGCCCAGCCCGATCTGGCGCGCTTCATCGCGCGCAACTTCGCCTTGCCGGGCGAAGGGCATGAAGGACTGTCGGGCACGGGCGCCATGGCCGATCATATCCATGCGCTCTGGCCTGTCCTGACGCGTCGGCAGGACGAAAGCGCGGCCGCATCATCGCAGATCGCCCTGCCCCGTCCCTTCGTCGTCCCCGGCGGACGCTTCCGCGAACTCTATTATTGGGACGCGTATTTCACCGCTTTGGGTCTGGTCCGTTCGGGGCGCCACGATCTGGTGGACGATATGATCGTGAACTTCGGCAGCCTGCTCGATCGCTTCGGGCACATCCCCAACGGGACGCGCAGCTATTATCTGAGCCGTTCACACCCCCCGCTCTTCTATCTGATGGCGGGACTTTCCCGGGATCGCAGCGATGAGAGCCGCCGCAGCCGGCTGCGCTGGATGCAAATCGAACATCGTTTCTGGATGGATGGGGCTGAGCAGCTGGCACCCGGCAGCGAAGCGCTCCGTGTCGTCCGGCTGGCCGATGGCGCGCTGCTCAACCGGTACTGGGACGATGTTGACCAGCCGCGCGACGAATCCTGGCGGGAAGACGTGGCGCTGGCCGATGGGCTGCCCGAAGCCTCCCAGCGTCGTCTCTGGCGAGACCTGCGCGCCGCGGCGGAAAGCGGCTGGGACTTCAGTTCGCGCTGGCTGGGCGACGGCCACAATCTGGCATCGATACGAACGACACGCCTGGTTCCGATCGATCTCAACTGCCTCCTGCACGGCCTGGAGCAGACGATCGCGGAGGAAGCGGATGCGCTTGGTAACAAGGATCTGGCACAATCCTTTGCGACACGCGCACGCCATCGGGCGGCGGCGATCAACCATCACCTCTGGAATGACGCGGCCGGCTTCTTCGCGGACTACGATCTCGATCAATGCGGTGTCACCAACCAACTCACCGCCGCAACCTCATTTCCTCTATTCACAGGCATTTGCCCGGCGGAACGCACAATCCACGTGAAGAGCGCCGTAGGGCAGCTAGTCCGCGATGGCGGGCTGCTCACCACCCTGAATCCAAGCGGTCAGCAATGGGACGCTCCCAATGGCTGGGCACCGTTGCAGTGGATCGCAGTCGCCGGCCTCCGCCGCTACGGCTTCACCGATCTTGCCGACCAAATCGCCCACCGCTGGGTGACCATGGTGGACGAACATTATCGTGCCAGCGGCGTCTTCCTGGAAAAATATGACGTCGAGCGACGCGGGCCGGGCGCGGGCGGCGAATATGTTACCGAGACGGGCTTCGGCTGGACGAACGGTGTGACGCTGGAACTTCTGGCCGACACACCTCAATAGCTGCGCCGGTCAGGCGTGCACGGCCGGCGCACGCAGCAGCCCGTCGAGGATCGGCTCGACGCCGAACCGGTACGGATCGGAACAGGGCAGGCCCATGTCGTCGGCGGTGCGGGCGCATAGGATCCGCGCCTCTTCCTCCGCGAGCGTCGACGTATTGAGCGCAATGCCAACCGCGCGGACCGCGGGGTTGGTCAGCCGCGCGACCTGCAAATTGGCGGCCAAGCACTCCGCCATGTCGGGCAAGTGATAATGCGGCAGGCCGCGCATATGCGCCCGGCCTGGCTCATGGCACAAAACCAGCGCATCCGGCTGGGCACCGTGCAGCAGACCGGTGGAGACACCGGCGAAGGAAGGATGAAATAGCGATCCCTGCCCCTCGATCAGGTCCCACCCGCCGTCGGTGCGCTCGGGCGAAAGCTGCTCGATCGCGCCCGCGATGAAATCGGCGACCACGGCATCGAGCGGCACGCCGTCGCCGGCAATGAGAATGCCGGTTTGCCCGGTCGCGCGGAAATCCGCCGCGATGCCACGCTTGCGCAGGCCCTGGGTCAGGCACAACGTCGCGTACATTTTACCGATCGAGCAATCGGTGCCGACGGTCAGCAACCGATTGCCCGCGCGCTTCCTGCCGTTGCCGACGGGAATGTCGGGCCGGGGATCGCGCACGTCGTGCAGCGTGCGGCCCAGTCGCTGCGCCGTCGCCACCAGCCGTGGTTCGTCCTTCAGCCGCTGATGCAGGCCGGACGCAATGTCGAGGCCGGCTTCCATCGCCGCAATCGCATCCAGGATCAGATCTTCGCCCAGCTTGCCGCCGGCATTGGCGATGCCGAGCACCAGCGTCCGCGCGCCAGCCGCGACGCCGGCCGCGAAATCCATGCGCGGGAGGCCAAGCGTCAGGCCGCTATCGTCGTGGCGAAACTCCCCCACGCAAACCTCCGGCCGGAAGACGGCGAGTCCGCGGGAGGTTTTGATCCCGGCGGGATCGTTCGAGTGACCCAGATAGAGAAGATAGGGCGTGGCGATCATGAAGGGGTCCGCATCGTCAGGGGATTTCCGCTTTATCGCTGCGCCTCGGCAAACCCAATTCTCTGCGCCACGCGCCCTATAGCGCGCGGCTATGGCTCGTCGATCAGGGTCGCCAGCCGGTCGAGAAATTCGGAAGCCATGCGCGTGGGCGGACGATCCTGCATATAGACGGCGTTGATATCGAAGGTGATGGCCGGCTGCAGCGGCCGGGTTGCCAGGCCCTCCGTCATCGAGGCCTGGGCCGTGAAATTATCGACGATCGCCATGCCGACCCCCGCGCGGACGAGCGCGGCGGCGACATAATATGTACGCGCCGATGCCACTTCGTCGAGCACGACCCCGAGGTGGTCCAGCTCGCTCGAGAGGATCCGGCCGATCGGGCCGCCCTGGATCGGGCTGATGAACTTATGATCCTGCAAACTGGCGAGGTGGATACGCGGCGGCGCATTGGGAAAGTCCTGCTCGCGGTAAAGCACCACCAGCTCGCCCTCCCCGATCACCTGATGCCCGACCGGCGCGGTGGCGGGCACCTCAAAGCTGATCGCGATATCCGTCTCGCGCTCATAGAGTTTCCGCACCATTTCGTCATGATGAAGCGTCTGCAGATCGAACAACAAGTCCTTGTGATCGTGCATGAAGGCCGCCACCGCCTCCGGGATTGCGCGCAGACCGAGAGAGGGCAGCGCCGACACCCGCAGCAGGCTGCCCCGCCCCAGCCGCAAATTGTGGCAGGCCTGACGCAGCGAGCGCACCCGATCCTGGATATCGGAGACTTCGGCGAACAGCGCGCGGGCATCGTCGGTCGGGATCAACCGGCCGCGGGCACGCTCGAACAAGGGCAGCCCGATCGAACTTTCGGCGTGGCGCAGCACTTTCGTAACGGAGGGCTGCGAGACGTTGAGCGCCCGCGCCGCCGCACTGACGGTGCCGTGCAGGTAGACAGCGTGGAAGACTTCGATCTGACGCAGGTTCATTCAGGACCCTCGGCGACGACACCCGCGACCTGGGCGCCCGACGATCAGCCTATCGGCCCGCAAGCCTAATATGCAAAATAATAGGGCGCCGCACAGCCGTCCGGCCGCACGACGCCCCATCGATTTCAGGCGAGGATGATCAGCGCAGCTCGAAGCGGACGCCCACGCGGAAGGTCCGCCCGAGCAGATCCGAATAGGTGCTGTTCGCCGCCAGGCCGGTTTCGGGCAGCAACATCGGCCCCTTGTTGAAGAGGTTGGTGACGTTGATGAAGAATTCGGCGTTGGATTCGCCGCTGACCGCCACCTTCTGCGTCAGGTTGAGATCGACGTAGAACAAACCCTTGATGTGGGTATCGTCATAGGTCGGGAAGGTGACCGTGGAGAGCGGGCAGCCCGTCTGACATTCGATGGCCGTCGCGCTATATTTGCCGGCACTTACACCACGTCCAACCGCCGTGATTGACGTCGTCGGCGTCTCGAAGCTGAGGCTGCCGCGGAAGATCCATTTTGGCGTGCTATATTGGCCGCCATTGATGCCCACGGTGTTGACGATTGCCGCTCCGGCGACGCCGTTATCAACGATATTGTCGATGTAGCGCGTCGCCATTCCGCGCAGCATGATATTGGCCTTGCTGCCGACGGGCTGACGATAGGAGGCCTCAAAGTCGAGACCCCGTACCAATTGGCTAGCCGCATTGAACGGCTGGGTGCGGAATAGCAGATAGGGCTGGCCCGGTGTCGATCGGGCGGGATCCTGGCTATAGGCATCGCAGAATTGCTGCTGCCCGACCGCGCAGAGATTGATGATATCCTGCGCCCCAAAGCTGGTGATGCCCTTGGTGATCCGCATCCGGAAATAATCGACCGAGGCATTGAACCGCGAGAGGAAGCGCGGCGACAGCACCGCCCCGATCGTCCAGCTGTTCGAGATTTCCGGCTTCAGATTGACGTTGCCGGTGGCATTGGCCGAATAGCTGTAACTCGCCGGACCGTTGGCGCCGTCGGACGTGTAGAGCGGGTTACGCACGGAATCGCTGTTTGCCGATCCGGCCTGATACAGTTCATTCAGATTGGGCGCGCGAATGTCGCGCGAGCGGACGACGCGGAAGCGGATGTCCTCGATCGGCTGCCAGGTGGCGCCGGCCTTCCAGGTCGTGACGTAACCGGCGGTAGAATAATCGGTCGCGCGGACGGCGCCGTTGAACTCGAGACCCAGGCCAAGCGGTACGACCGTCTCGAGATAGGCTTCCTTCACACTATAATGGCCGTTCGTCGGAAGATAATTGCCGACCGACCAGGTATTCGACGTGGCCGGTCGGCCATTGGCATCGACCGTGATCTTCGGTTGGAATTCCACCGGCACGAAGCCCTTGATCCGCTCCTCGCGCCATTCGCCGCCGACAGCGACACTCACGTCGCCGGCCCAGGTTGCGAAGGGTGTCAGCGACAGGTTGATGCCGGCATTCTTCTGCTCGACGACTTCCTTGCGATAGGGCGAGCCCAGAACATAGGCGATCGCCGCCGGATCGGCGACACCGAGACCCAGGCGGTTCAGCGGCAGGCAGCCCTTGTCATCATTGGTCGTGCTGGCATCGACATTGATCCGGCACTGGATCGAACCGGCAGCATAGCCGCCGCTATTGCCCGCCGGCGCAAAAACGGCGTCGCTGGCGTTGTTGATGCGGGCCACATTCTGGATGTTGGTGAGCTGCTCGCGCAATTCGGCGCGGCCATATTGACCGAAGACGTTCCAATGCGCGGCGTTACCGAAAGCATTGAACTCGCCATCGGCGCCGACAACGTAGCGCTGTACCTTGCGACGGTTATTCACGCCGCGATACGGCAGATCGGCCGAAGTCGTGCCGAGCGTCGCCGTGGTGACGCCGGCAAGACGTGCCGCACCAAGCGCATTGATCAAATAGGCATTATCGCCCCGCAACGAGACCGTCTGCAGATTGGGGCCTGCGTTGAAGACGATATGCTGCTGATTGTAGGATGCTTCACCGAACAGCTCGATGCCGTCAGCAATGTCGTAGCTCAGCCGGCCATAGAAGCCGTAGCGATCATCGCGCGGGTCCAGGCCGATGCGCCTGCCGGAATCGTTCACCTGCCAGCTTCCGCCCTGCGTGAGCGTGGGGGGCGAGCTGCCGGTCGCCGATGGGAAGGTCAGGTTGCCATATTGATATTGCAGCACCTGACCGCCCTGGCCGAAATAAAGGCCGCGCAGTGCGTTGGCAGTGGACCCAGCCGATGCCGTGATCAGGCCGCCCGGCGTCGAGTTGGCCGCGCCGACCTGACGCCGGATCAGGAATTGCGGCGTCGTGCTGCTGGCGGTCCAGTTCGGATCCTGGATGCGGACATAGCCGGTCGCATTCCAGTCGCGGTCAACGTTGAAAATGCCGTCGCGCCGCGCGACTTCGCCGTTGAGCAGGATGTGGCCGCGGCCGCCGGCGAAAGATTTGCCCAATGTGGCATCGAACGAATAATTGCCGCCGTCGCCATAGGTCGTGACACCGGCATCGCCCGACAGCTTGATGCCTACATATTTCTTGTCGAGCACGAAATTGACCACGCCGGCCACCGCGTCCGAGCCATAAGCCGCCGACGCGCCGCCGGTGACGATGTCGACGCTCTTCACCAGCGCCTGTGGAATGGTGTTGACGTCGACGAGGCCGGTAATCGTCGATGCCACCGAACGGCGCCCGTCGATCAGCACCAGCGTGCGGACTTCGCCCAGGTTGCGCAGGTTCAGCGCGTTGATGCCGGCCTGGCCGCTGCTGAGGTTGAGGCGCGAATTGGCCGGACGGGTGGATCCGGCGAGCGCCGGCTGCTGGTTGATGAAATCCGCGATATTGTTCGTGGGCGACTGATTGAGGATTTCCTCGGTCGTCAGCACGGTCAACGGCGTGGGGGACCGGAAACCGCTGCGGGCCACGCGCGATCCGGTGACGATCACGTCGCTATCGCCCGCAGCGGCGGCAGCAGCGGCGTCCTGTGGCGCAGCGGTCTGCGCGGCGGCGGGCGCACCCTGCACCAGCGCAAGGGCGGTCATCGCCAGCCCTGCTCCGGAGAGACGGCCGACACGCGCGAAAAGTCTTCCGGAAATACGCATAATCAATAACCCCCTTTTGCTGGCGATTGGCCTGCCACCGGGAAGGACTTCCCGGCATGGACGATGCGCTTGCATCGCCAGAGCCTGCCGCGAGCGCTGCTCAGCCTATGTTCCTGCCTGCCACGTCAGAGGATTATCCGGGTGAGCCATTGAGGCCCTATGTTCCCGCCATCCCTGTATTTTTGAACATGATCTTTTCAATCATGTCAGTTCCAAGACAGGAGGCTACAGGGCGACGATAGGTGGTCAATAGCGCGGGCCTAATATAATTTGACTGTGGTATAGCCTGTGGGAATGGCCCACCGCGGCACGCCCCCGATAACTTGCGGTTATGGCGCAGGCCCGGCTTACTATGCGTCCCGTAGGCCAAGTCCGATAGGGTCGCCCACGGTGATCACCTCCGAGGGCCCCTAATGATACGACGTCGCGCATTTCTCCTGGGCTCCGCTGCTGCGATCGGCGTGACGGGCGCCGGCCTTGCCCGCGGCCAGGCCAGCCTCCGCAACGGGCCGGCTCGCACCCTGCGATTGGCGGGGGCACGCGCACCGATCGAGATCCTGGAGGATGAGATGGGGATTCCCCATATCCGGGCACAGTCGAAATATGACGCATTCTTCGGCCAGGGCTATCGCGTTGCCTGCGACCGGCTGTTCCAGCTGGATCTGTCCAATCGGCGTGACCTTGGCCGCATGGCCGAGGCATTCGGGCCTGGCTTCGTTACCGCCGACCGCGCCGCCCGCTTGTTCCACTATCGTGGCGACATCGATGCAGAACTGGCGGCGCTGCCGGCCGAGGTGCTGGACTGCGCCCGCGGCTATGCCGCAGGGATCAATGCCCGCATTGCCGAGCTGGAGCGCGACCCGGGGCTGGCGCCGCTGGAATATGCCATGTTCGGGATCAAGCCGATCCGCTGGGACGTACGCGACATGGTCCGCGCCCGTGGTGGCGGCATGGGCGATGCGGATGACGAGGTGCGCCGCGCGCGATTGCAGGCACGCGGTCTGTTGCAGTTCGATCAGCTGCTGGATCCGCTACGCCCCGCCTGGAACTTCACCGTCCCGCAAGGACTCGACTGCGCAGCGGTCAGCGACGCCGACCTTGGTTACCTGCTCGATAACGTCCGCCCGCTGCCCTTCGCGGACCTTAATCTGCCGGGCTATGACCGTGAGCTCGAACGGGTGGAGCGCGCCGAGCAAGGCAGCAATGCCTGGACGATCGCGGGGTCGCGCACGGCGACGGGGCGCCCGATCCTCGCCAACGATCCGCATCTCGGCATCGGCAGCTGGAGCCCGCGCCATATCGTCCATCTGACCGCACCCGGCCTGGACGTGATCGGCGGCGGGGATCCCGGCCTGCCCGGGATCATGCAGGGCCATACCGATCACTTCGCCTTCGGCCGGACCAATTTCCACATCGACCAGACCGATCTCTTCATTCTGCAGACGCACCCGGACGATCCCGAGCGTTATTGGCACGAAGGCGGCTGGAAACGCTTCGAGACGTTCGAAGATCAGATTATCGTCAAAGGGGCACCCATCGAGCGGGTGACGCACCGTTATGCGCAGGGCCGGCCGATCGTCTCGCAGGATCGTGCACGACGGCGTGCAGTGGCGTTCGCAACCGTGTCGATGCTGCCCGGCGCGAATATGCGGTTCGCAATCCTGGCGATCAACCTGGCGCAGGACTGGCAGTCGTTGCGCGAAGCCTTCAAGCTCCATGTCTCCCCGACCAACATTCATTATGCGGACGTGCAGGGAAATACCGGCTGGCACGCCGTCGGGTATACGCCGCGACGTCCGCGCCACGACGGGCTGTTCCCGGCGCCGGGCGACGGCAGCTTCGACTGGCAAGGTCTTCTGACTGTCGACGAGATGCCGCACGTCTATAATCCAAAGGAGGGCTGGTTCGCCTCCGCCAATCAAATGAATTTGCCGGCGGATTACCCCTATAAGGAACGCATCATCAGCTTCAGCTGGAGCGATCCCTATCGCTACGATCGGGTCGCGGAAGTATTGCGGGCCCAGCCGCGGCATCGACTGGAAGACAGTATCGCCCTGCAGCACGACGTCCAGTCCCTGCCCGCACGCGCGCTGGTGACGCTGCTGCCGGCGACGCTCTCGCCGGAGGCCGCCCCGGCCGCCGCACTGCTGCGCCGCTGGAATTGCGGGATCGAAGCCGACAGCGCAGCGGCGCTGCTATATGAATTGATCATGCCCGAATTGTCGGCTGCCTTCCGCCAATTGGTCATTCCCGCCGCAGCCCAGGATCTGATCCGGTCGGTCAATCTGTCGCAGATGCTGGCGCTGCTCGCGGCGCCCGATGCGCGGCTGGGCGCCGATCCGGCTACGGCGCGCGATGCACTGATCGATCGCGCGCTCGCGGCGGGATGGAGCAAGGCGCTCAAACTGGGCGGGCCGGATCCGAGCCAATGGCGCTGGGGCGACCTTCACCGCGTGGCGATCGCGCATCCCGTGTCGATGCTCCCGCCGATCGCGGCGGCTTTTCCCAAGATCGAGGGCGGTCGATCGGGTGGCGACGGCACAACCGTGATGGCCCGCGGCGTCAGCCCGGCACGAAGCTTCAACGTGATGCACGGCGCAAGCTATCTGTTCGTCGCCGACGTCGGCGCCTGGGACAATACGCGCTACCTGCTGCTACCCGGCCAATCCAACGATCCGCGCTCGCCTTATTATCGGAATTTCTACGGCGAGTGGCTCGCGGGCAGGATGCGCCCCTTATGGTTCAGCAAGGCGGCCGTGGATGCGCAGTGCGTCAGTCGCAGCATCGTGGTCCCGACACGCTGAGGCAGACTTTGCCGGCAACATGCCCCGACTGTCATCGTCCTGTCATCTCATCCGATCAAGGGGATGATGCCGGGGGGCGATCAGGAGACGTCAATGGCCAGCAGCGCCCTCGCGACGGAAAGTCCCGCCAAAGGCTCTGGCAAGCTCGATCATAAGGTCCACCCCCTGGCGGCGAGCCTGTTCATGGCCGTGCTGGCGGCCGGGCTGATCTTTGCCGGCTATAATATTTTCAACGACACCGCGCATTCCGGCCAACCGCTCGCCATAGGTGCGTTTCTCTTCCTTGGCCTGGCGCTGATCATCGCCCTTGGCTTCGAATTCGTGAACGGTTTTCACGACACCGCCAATGCGGTCGCCACCGTCATATACACCAACTCCCTGGCCCCGGTCGTCGCCGTCCTCTGGTCGGGCTGCTGGAACTTCATCGGCGTGATCGTCTCGACGGGCGCCGTCGCTTACTCGATCATCACGCTGCTGCCGGTCGAACTGATCCTGCATGTCGGCAGCGCCGGCGGGTTCGCGATGATCTTCGCCCTGTTGCTGGCCGCGGTGGTGTGGAATCTCGGTACCTGGTGGCTGGGGCTGCCCAATTCGTCTAGCCACGCTCTGATCGGATCGATCCTGGGTGTCGGTCTTGCCAATCAGCTCCTTGCGGGCGGCGCAGGCGGAACGTCGGGCGTCGAGTGGAGCCAGGCCGAAAGCGTCCTGCTGACATTGCTCGTCAGCCCGGTGATCGGCTTCGTCGGCGCGATGCTGCTGCTGTGGGGCATGAAACGGGTCGTGCGTGATCCTGGTCTCTATAAGGAGCCCGTCGGCGATACCCCGCCGCCATGGCATATCCGCTCTCTCCTGATCTTCACCTGCACCGCCGTATCCTTCGCGCATGGCGGCAATGACGGGCAGAAGGGCATGGGGCTGATCATGCTGATCCTGATCGGTGTCGCGCCGACAGCCTACGCCCTCAATCGCACGATGCCCGACAGTTCCACCCCGGCCTTTATCCAGGCTGTCGATGGCGCTCACACGATCTTCGCACCGCGCGCCAACGGCGTCGCACCGATGACATCGAAGGCCGCCTCGGACACGCTTACGACCGCCCTGCGCACGCATCAGGCAGAGCGGCCGCAAGTCTATGCCGCGCTGGACCGCGTCTCGGCCGATATTGTCCGGGAGCTGAAGAGCTATGGCGCGATCGCCCACGTCCCGGCGGCGGCAACGCCCAACCTGCGCAACCAGATGTATCTGGTCTATGATACGCTGCGCCTGCTGACGAAGGACGCGGAAAAGGCGAAGAACGACTTTCCCAATGGCGGCGACAAGACGCTCAAAACTTATGAGACGCTGCTGGAGAAGGGGACACGCTTCATCCCCACCTGGGTCAAGATCTCGGTCGCGCTGGCCTTGGGCCTGGGCACGATGGTGGGATGGAAAAGGATCGTCGTCACCGTTGGCGAAAAGATCGGCAAGACGCACCTGACCTACGGCATGGGCGCCGCTGCGGAGCTGATGGCAGCCAGCACGATCCTACTGGCTCAGTTCAAGGGCATGCCCGTATCGACCACGCACATCCTCTCCAGCGGCGTCGCGGGCGCGATGGCGGGGAACGGATCGGGCGTTCAGGTCAGCACGGTGCGCAACATCGCGCTCGCCTGGCTCACCACCCTGCCCGCGGCGATGGCGATTGCCGGTGTCCTCTATGTGATCTTCCTGCAGATCGCGAAGATGATCACCGTCTGATCCCCTACAACTTGTCCTTCAGCGCCTTCAACGCGGCGAACGGGCCGGCGTCTTCCTCGGGGAGGACGCCGGCTTCGCGCAAAGCATGCTCGGCATCGGGCGCGCGGGGAAAGGGATCGAGCGCCAGCGCCAGCGTCTGTGCCACCGCCTCCCCCAGATCGATGGCGCTGCCTTCATAGAAAATCTCGTCGAGGTCGCCTTCGCCAAGCTCCATTTCCTCGTCGGCATCGTCGCTGGCGGGTATCGGTACGAAGCGTAGCGTGAAGGCTTCCGCCACCGACGCCGGAACCGGATTGCCGCTCGCAACGCAGCTCTGCACCACCTTTGCCTTGAGCCGGCCGGTCGCCACCACGATGTCGCCGTCGCGCACCAGATCCGCGCTCGCCTCAAGCCGGTTGATCTCGATCAGATCAAAGCGCTGTGCCAGCGCGGCGCGCTCCGCCTCGTCGGCGGTCACCGTCATAGCGCGCGGCGTGCCGCCAACTTCATCGAGCCGCACGGGGCGGGAAAATTCGGGTGTCATGCGGGCCAACTCCCCTGGACCAAAGCAGGCGCGGGCGTTGCCGCCAGCCTTGTATGCAACCAGCTGAGCCCGTCCCGAACCACCGCCATGGCGGATGGATCAGGCTGCACGCCACGATAGATATTGCGCTGGATCGCCTCTTCCAAATCCCCGCCAGCAAACGCCGCACGGAACGCGCCCAGGCGTCCGCCAAGGGCGCCCATCATCCGGCCGATATGCTTGCCCACGATGATGTCGCCGATGCCGCGCTCACGCAACTGGCCATCCATATCCTCCACGAAGAGCTCGGTCAGAAAGGCGGACGCGCTTCGCGCGCTTTCGCCCTCCTCCTCCAGGCGCAGCAGCACCAGACTGAGAATCGCGGCTACCATATCGAACCGTCCATCCAACGTATCGGGCACGCCGCCTTCGCGATACCAGGCCGGAAGGCGCGCTTCGGCGATGATTGCGCGATAAAGCGGCGCCATCTTTTCGCGCTCCGCGCGTCCGAACAGACGACGCCATAATCCTATCATTCACCGCATCTCCCTGCCCGCGACTTGCGGAGCCTGTTGGCGCCGCATATTGAGGCGACCGCGCGCGGTTGCAATCCCGACGCGTGAGACTGGTCGCTCAGGCTGAGTTCAGCCGTGGGCAGTCAGGATCAGGGATCGTCGGAAAGGGTTTTCGTACATGGCAGCATCGATCAAGCGCGGGGCGATCGCTGCGCTGGCCGTGGTGGCGCTCGGTGGCTGCGCCGAAGTGCGCGATCATAAGGGTTATGTGGTCGACACTACGCTGATCAACAGCGTGCAGCCCGGCGTCGACACCAAGGATTCGGTGATGAAGACGCTCGGCCGGCCGACGTTCGACAGCCAGTTCGATCAGGGTAACACCTGGTATTATCTGTCGCGCACGACCCGCCAGCTCGCCTTCAGCACGCCGCATCCGACCGAGCAGACGCTGCTCGCGGTGCGCTTCGCCCGCAATGGCGACGTGGCATCAGTGCAGAAAACCGGGGTCGAGACGATCCGCGACGTGCAGGTCTATGGCAAGAAGACGCCGGTTCTGGGCGCGCATCGCACCTTCTTCTCCGAACTGTTCGGCAATATTTCCGCTGGATCAAGCGATCGGGCGAGCACGGCAGACAACCCCGGCGGCTGATCTCCCCGCTCGCCGGCCCTCCGATTCTCTGATTTTCGCTCCCGCTCCAGGCCGGAGCCGAGTTTAGCATCTTTGGATCCCGACGTTCGCCGGGATCCAAAGAATATGTCAGTGGGCGATGCCTGCCGCTGCCAACACAGCCAGCGTCAACAATTCGGATGCGGTCGCCGACATCGTGGCGATCTGCACCGGCTTTTCCATGCCGACCAGCATCGGGCCGATCACCGCATCGCCATCGACCTCCCGCAGGAGCTTGGCCGAGATATTGGCCGACTGCAGCCCTGGCATGATCAGCACATTGGCTGGACCCGACAGGCGGCTGAAGGGATAGGCCTTGCGCAAATTGGGGTTCAGCGCGACGTCCGGCGCCATCTCGCCCTCGAACTCGAAGCCCGGATCGGTCTGGTCCAGCAAGGCGACCGCATCGCGCACATTGTCGATCCACTCGCCCGGCGGGTTCCCGAAGGTGGAGTAAGACAGGAATGCAACGCGCGGTTCATGGCCCATCCGCCGCGCAACCGCAGCCGTATGATGCGCAATCTGGACCAGTTCCTTCGGTGTCGGCCGCTCCGTCACCATCGTATCGGCCATGAAGACGGTGTGCTTCTTGCCGACGATGACATGGATGCCGCATGGGCGACGGCCTTCGATCGGGTCGATCACGCGGCGCACCTGCCGCAGCGTCTTGCCATAGGTACGGGTGATGCCGGTGATCATGGCATCCGCTTCGCCAAGGGCCAGCAGCAGCGCACCGAAGATGTTGCGATCCTGGTTGACCATCGCCTCGACCTCGCGGCGCAGGTAACCGCGCCGTTGCAGCCGCGCATACAGATATTCGACCATCTGCGGCACGAGCGGCGAGTGGCGGCTATTGTGCAGCTCGAAGCTGTCCGGATCCTCAACGCCGAGCGCCCGCAACTTGTCCGGCACCTCGTCGCGGCCGACCAACACCGGCGTACCATAACCACCGTCGCGGAAGGCGATCGCCGCACGCAGCACCACTTCTTCCTCGGCTTCCGCGAACACCACCCGCTTTGGATTGGCGCGCGCATTGGCATGGGCGAGCGTCAGGACGGATGTTGCCGGGCTCAGGCGGCCCTTGAGCTGCTCACGATAGGCGACGAAATCATCAATCTGCTTGCGCGCGACGCCGGTCCGCATCGCCGCTTCCGCCACTGCGGCCGGGATGATCTCCATCAGCCGCGGATCGAACGGCGCCGGGATAATATAATCCGGGCCAAACCGCGGGGCATGGCCGCCATAGGCAATGGCGACCTCTTCCGGCACCTGCTGGCGGGCGAGGCTGGCCAGCGCCTCGGCGGCGGCGATCTTCATCTCTTCATTGATCGCAGTCGCACGCACATCGAGCGCGCCGCGGAAGATGAAGGGGAATCCCAACACGTTGTTGACCTGATTCGGATAGTCCGAACGGCCCGTAGCAACGATCGCGTCCGGCCGTGCCGCTTTCGCTTCGGGCGGGGTAATTTCGGGATCCGGATTGGCCATGGCGAAGATGATCGGCCGCTTAGCCATCGTCTTGACCATCTCAGGCTTGAGCGCGCCCGCGGCCGACAGGCCGAGGAATACGTCCGCACCTTCGCAGGCTTCCGCCAGCGTACGACGGTCGGTGACCGCGGCATGTGCCGACTTCCATTGGTCCATCGCCTCGGTACGGCCCTGATAGATCACGCCCGAGCGATCGCACATCAGCACCTTGTCGGGGGAGACGCCCATCGCTTTGATCAGTTCGGTGCAGGCGATCGCCGCTGCGCCCGCGCCGTTGACGACGACGTTGATGTCCTTGAGCTCACGCCCGGTGAGGTAGCAGGCGTTGATCAGGCCGGCGGCCGTGATGATCGCGGTGCCGTGCTGATCGTCATGCATCACCGGAATGTTCATGCGTTCGCGCAGATTCTGCTCTATCACGAAACATTCGGGCGCCTTGATATCCTCAAGGTTGATGCCGCCAAAGGAGGGCTCGAGCAACGCGACGGCGTTGCAGAAGGCGTCGACGTCCTCCGTCGCCAGCTCCAGATCGATCGAATCGACGTCGGCGAAGCGCTTGAACAGCACCGCCTTGCCTTCCATCACCGGCTTGGACGCCAGCGCGCCCAGATTGCCGAGGCCGAGAATCGCCGTGCCGTTGGAGATCACCGCGACCAGATTGCCCTTGGCGGTATAATCATAAGCCGCATCGGGATTTTCCGCGATCGCGCGCACCGGGACGGCCACGCCTGGCGAATAGGCCAGGCTCAGGTCGCGCTGCGTCGCCATCGGCTTCGATGCGACGATCTCGATTTTCCCCGGGCGGCCGGATGCATGATAATCGAGCGCCTCGCGCTCTGAGAATTGGATGTTGCTGCCTTCCGACACTCTGTTTCTCTCCGCTCCCGAACAGCCTCCACCTAACCAGCGTTTTGCCTGCCGTCACCCCATTGCGAAGTCTGCATGCGAACGGCTAGTCGGCGCGCTCACCAGAATCACGGGGACAGGCAATGTCAGATACGGTTGCAGCGGATCAGCTGCGCCTCTTCATCGAGCGGATCGAACGGCTGGAGGAAGAGAAGAAGGGTATGGCGGACGATATCCGCGACGTTTACGCCGAGGCGAAGAGCCAGGGCTATGACAGCAAGACGATGCGCGCGATCGTGCGTCTGCGCAAAATGGAAAAGCATGCCCGCGACGAGGCGGAAGCGCTGCTCGAGACCTACAAGGCCGCGCTCGGCCTGAATTGACGCGCGGGCGCGGCATAGGCCGCGCCTGAGTTGATGCCGGGGATGCCGCGCGCTAGGAGTGCGGCTCCTCCCTCCATTCGAGAAAAGAAGAAGCGGGCGCCATGGCCGGCCATAGCAAATTCAAGAACATCATGCACCGCAAGGGTGCGCAGGACAAAAAGCGCGGAGCGTTGTTCTCCAAGCTTTCGCGCGAAATCACGGTCGCGGCCCGCTCCGGCTTGCCCGATCCGAACATGAACGCGCGCCTGCGTGCAGCGGTCATCACCGCGCGCAAGGAAGGCCTGCCGAAAGAAAATATCGAACGATCGATCAACAAGGCATCCGGCGGCGATGCCGATGCCTATGAAGAGATTCGCTACGAGGGCTTCGGCCCCGGCGGTGTTTCGCTGATCGTCGAAACGCTTACCGACAATCGCAACCGCACCGCCACCAACGTGCGCCTCGGTTTCTCGAAGAATGGCGGAAATCTCGGCGCGCCCAATTCGGTCAGCCACGCCTTCGATCGGCTCGGCCTGATCAGCTATCCCGCCAGCGCCGGCGATGCCGAGAAGGTGTTCGAAGCGGCACTGGAAGCCGGAGCCGAGGATGTCGAAAGCAGCGAAGATGGTCATTCGATCTGGACCGCGCTCGACAGCCTACACGAAGTCGCCAAGGCGCTCGAGCCGGTGCTCGGTGAAGCGGAAGGCGTAAAGCTCGCCTGGCGTCCGCAGACCCAGGTCACGGTGGACGAAGCGCAGGCGGCGACGCTGCTCAAGCTGATCGACGCTTTGGACGACGATGATGACGTCCAGACCGTCTGGGGCAATTACGACATTTCGGACGACGTGATGGAGAAGCTGGGCTGATCCTGATCGGCCTTGATCCCGGCCTCGGCACCACCGGCTGGGGCGTGATCGCGGCGGATGGCAATCGGCTCAGTCACATCGCCAACGGACAGGTGAAGACGAGCAGCGCCGCTGCCCTGCCCGCCCGCCTGGTCGCGTTGCATGACGCGCTGGACGACCTCTTCTTGCGTCACCGTCCGCAGGCGGCGGCGGTCGAAGAGGTCTTCGTCAACATGAACCCGCAGTCGACGCTCAAGCTCGGCCAGGCACGGGGCGTCATCTTGCTCTCCGCGGCGCGGCACGGGCTCGATGTCGGGGAATATGCGCCCAGCGTCGTCAAGAAGGCGGTGGTCGGCACCGGCGGCGCGGAAAAAGCGCAGGTCCACGCGATGGTTGCGCGCCTTCTGCCCGGCGTGAAGATTGCAGGCGCGGATGCCGCCGATGCGCTGGCGGTGGCAATTACGCACGCCCACCATCTGGCGAGCGCCCGACGGCTGGGCTAGACCCGTTCGCATGATCGCCCGCATTTCCGGAATTTTGGCCGAAATTACCGCCGATCATGCCGTGATCGACGTCAATGGCGTCGGTTATCTTGCTTATGCGTCCACCCGTACCTTGACGGCGATCGGCGCGGTGGGCGGCACTGTGCTGCTACTGACCGAAATGCAGGTGCGCGAGGATGCGATCACCTTGTTCGGCTTCGGATCGGCCAGCGAACGGGACTGGTTTCGGCTGCTGACCGGCGTGCAGGGTGTCGGCGGCCGCGTGGCGCTGGCCATATTGTCGGTCCTCGACACCAACGATCTGTCCCGCGCGATCGCCAGCGGCGACAAGGCGATGATCGCGCGCGCAAACGGCGTCGGCCCCAAGCTGGCGCAGCGTATCGCGATGGAATTGAAAGACAAAGTTGGCGGGATCGCGTTGGGGACAGGCGGTGCGGCACCCGCGCCGGCCGGCACCGCCGCGTCCGACGCGCTTTCGGCGCTGGCGAATCTCGGTTTCCGGCCGGCCGAGGCCTCGGCGGCGGTTGGTGCCGCCAGCGATGAGCTAGGGCCGGCGGCGACGCTGGACGCGCTCGTCCGGCTCGCGCTGCGCAAGGCGTCGCGATAACGCCCTGCCCGGCCGCCACCCCTAGATCGGTGTGAGCAGCGACTTACCCGAAAAGAAAGCCGCCAGATTATCGAGCACCAATTGCCCCATGGCGGCGCGCGTTTCGCGCGTGGCGCTGCCTTGGTGCGGCACCAGTACGACATTCTCCAGCTGTATCAGCGCTTCAGGAACATTCGGTTCGTGCGCGAACACATCCAGCCCGGCCGATCCCAGCCGCCCATCCGTCAGCGCCGCAATCATCGCCGGCTCATCCACCACGGATCCACGCGCGATGTTGATCAGCGTCCCCTCCGGCCCCAGCGCCTCGATCACCGCCCTGCTGACCAGCCCCGCCGTGTCAGGTCCTCCGGATACCGCGACGATCAGGACGTCCGCCCATTCCGCCAACGCGCGTGGGCTATCATGATAGCTATACGCTTCGCCCTCTTCACGCTGCGCGCGGGAATAATAGCCGATCTCGGCTGCGAACGGCGCGGCGCGCCGCGCGATCGCCTGACCGATCCGGCCAAGACCCAGTACACCGATCCGTCGCCCGCTCGCCCGCCGCGCAAGCGCCGGCGGCCCTTCCTGCGGCCAACGGCCTTGCCGGACGAACCGATCGTGCTGCGGCAGCCGGCGGGCGACGGCGATCATCAGGCCGATCGCCAGATCGGCCACATCGTCGGTCAGCACGTCGGGCGTGTTGGTGATGGCGATGCCCCGCTGGCGTGCGGCGGCGACATCCACCTTGTCATAGCCGACCACGCTGAGCGCGATCATCTTCAGATCGGGCGCGGCCTCCATCATCGCGGCATCGACCCCATTGCCGCTGCTGACGGCGGCGACAATTCCGGGCTCCGGTTGCGCGCGAAGATCATAATGGTCGCCGATATGCGCCAGCCCGAACAAGTCCGGCTGCTCGATCAGCATCAGCAAGGGGGGCTTCGGCATCGGTAATCCTGTGGAGTCGCAGACGGCGCGACCTGTATCATGCGCGGGCGACGCGTGAAGGGGTCGCGTCGGCTTGTACGATGCTTCCACCGCCGACGATCAGGCTCTATGCCGATCGCATGAGCGAGCCCGAACGGTTGATCGATCCAGCGCGCGCGCCCGACGATGCGGACGCGGCCCTGCGTCCGCGCACGCTGGACGATTTCGTCGGCCAGAAGGCAGCACGTGAGAATCTGCGCGTATTTATTCAGGCGGCCAAGGCCCGTGGCGAAGCGCTGGACCATGTCTTGTTTTTCGGCCCCCCCGGCCTGGGCAAGACGACGCTCGCCCAGATCGTTGCGCGCGAACTGGGCGTCGGATTTCGCGCCACGTCGGGGCCGGTAATCGCCAAGGCTGGCGATCTGGCGGCCTTGCTCACCAATCTCGAAGAGGGCGACGTACTCTTCATCGATGAAATCCATCGGCTTACCCCCGCAGTCGAGGAAATCCTGTATCCGGCGATGGAGGACCGGGCGCTCGACATCATGATCGGCGAAGGCCCTTCCGCGCGCAGCGTGCGGATCGATCTGCCGCGCTTCACACTGGTCGGCGCGACCACGCGCCAGGGCCTGCTGACGACGCCGCTGCGCGATCGCTTCGGCATTCCGATCCGCCTCAATTTCTACACCACCGAAGAACTGGAACAGGTTGTGCGCCGCGCGGCACGTTTGCTGGGGTTCGCCCTCGCCGCGGATGGCGCCGCCGAAGTTGCGCGCCGATCCCGCGGGACACCGCGCATTGCCGGCCGCCTGCTCCGCCGCGTGCGGGATTTCGCGCATGCCGCAGGACATGACGTGGTGGATGCCAAGGATGCCGACGCGGCGCTGACCCGGCTGGAGGTGGACGCGCTCGGCCTCGATGCGATGGATCGCCGGTACCTGACGATGATCGCCGATCTCTATCTTGGCGGGCCGGTGGGCGTCGAAACGCTGGCCGCCGGCCTGTCGGAGCCGCGCGACACGATCGAGGAGGTTATCGAACCCTATCTGATCCAACTCGGCCTCCTCGCCCGTACCGCGCGCGGCCGCTGCCTCAACGGTCGTGCCTGGACACACCTTGGGCTCACACCCCCGGCCGCCGCGGGCCAGGCCGGACTGTTCGACGGCTGACGCTTGAGATGACCGCGTTCACGCTGCATCCCTCGATCGACCCGTTAGCGCTACGTGCGCAATTTGCCGCAACCGGTATCGTTCAGATCGAGCCTTTCTTGCCCGCAAGTCTAGCGAAAGCGCTGGCCGCGGATCTCGCCAGCCGCCGTGACTGGACCTGGATCTTCAACAATGGCGAGAAAGTCTACGATCTACCGCGCCACGGATCGGAAGCGCTGACTGCGGATCAGGAAGCAAGGTTGCGGGCCGCGATTGTCGCGCAGGCCCGGGAAGCATTTCAATTTTGCTTCGAATCCGTCCGCGTGCCCGATGCGCGTGAAGCGCGCGATCCGGCCGATACGTTACATGCCTTCGCCGAATTCATGTGCGGGGAGGATGTACTCGGCCTGATGCGTGCGGTCACCGGCGCCCACGCGATTGGCTTCGCTGACGCGCAGGCCACCATCTATCGGCCTGGCGACTTTCTGACTGCGCATGACGATGTCGTGCCAGGCAAGCAGCGGCACGCCGCTTATGTCATGGGATTGACGGAGGGTTGGCGCGCCGAATGGGGTGGCCTGCTACTGTTCCACGACAATTGCGGCGATGTCAGCCGCGGCTTCACTCCGCGGGCCAATGCCTTGACCCTGTTCTCGGTGCCGCAGGTCCACAGCGTGAGCTGTGTCACTGCCGCCGCGGCCACGCCACGTACCTCTATTACCGGCTGGCTGCGCACCAGCGCTTAGCGGAGTGTCCTTAAGGCTCGATCGAGCGCACGAAAAAGGGGCGGCCGTGAGGCCGCCCCTTCTCGTTTCAGACCTTCCGTCCGATCGCGCTTAGAAGCGGATCCGACCGGAAACGAAGAACGAGCGCCCGAGCACGTCATACAGCGTCGGGAAGGTGTTGCTCTGTTCGCCGTTACCACCATTCTGCCGCGAAGCAGCCAGGGGCGGCTTCTTGTCGAACAGATTGGTAACACCAGCGGTGAGCGTGAGATGATCACCCGCGTCGCCACTGACGGTCGCGTCGAAATAGTTCTGCGCCTTGAACTTTTCCGATCCGTAATCGATCTGGTCATTATCGTCATGCGCCTTGCCGATATAGCGCCACTGTACCGATCCGGTAATCGGCCCGACGGCCAGCGTGGTGCGCATAGAATGGCGCCACTTCGGCGTGGGCACGGCGCAATTCGCACCAAATGCACCCGCGCAACGATACGTCAGATCAACCCCGACCAGCGGCTGGAAGTTGTATTTGATCAAGCGCGTACCAGCAAAAGTGAAACTAAGCTTCGCATCGTTCGAGAAGATCTGACCGACATTCGTTCGGTACGCGGCCGTTACGTCGACACCGGAAGTCTTCAGGCCACCGCTGTTGCCATACGGATCGTTGAATGTTTCAATTTCGCCGAAAGAGTTGCGCGTGATGACGTTGCAATACTTATCGATGAAAGACTCGAAACAAGCTCGACCCAGGGTTGTTGGCCCAACACCATGGACAATGTAATTGCTGATTTTAATGTTATAATAATCAACCGTTGCACTGAAACCACGAAGGAACGACGGCGTGTAAACCGCGCCAAGCGTAAACGTCTTTGCAGTTTCTTCCTTCAGAGTGGAAGCACCCGAGATAAACGATACGGGATTGACGTTATTTGGATCCTGGATCGCGCCGTTGCCGATCTGGCTTAATGGCGCCCCTGCCGCAGTGAATTGCGAGACGCAAATGTCATGCAATCGGCCTGCGGGGACTGCTGCGGAGGTTCCGCACGAATCGCCGTTGCCCGCGAAGCTGACCGTCTGACCCAGGAACAGCTCGCTAACGCTGGGCCCACGAATGGCACGCTGATAGTTACCGCGGAAGGTCAGGTCACGAACGGGCGACAATTCGACGCCAGCAGACCAGGTGAACACGTTACCGGGCGAGTTGGAATAGTGAGTATAACGTGCCGCACCATTCAGTTCGAGCCGATGTACAATGTTATCAGCCAGCAACGGCACGTGAACTTCGGTGAAGAGTTCCTTCACGTTGTAACCGCCCGAGGTCGGCTGCCCCGGATTAAAGCCGGCAACGTTTCCGCTCGCCAGATAGGTGTCGGGGCTGACGGCACCATGCTCGCTGCGATATTCCGCACCCAAGACGAGACCGACGCCGCCGGCGCCAAGATCGAACAGGTTGGAATTAGTGACGACGAAGCTCGCGACCTGGGTCGTATATTCCTCAAGATTGGTAGCGCCGACCGAGATGTAGTTAGCAGCTTCCGGGGTCAGCTGATTCAGCCCGAAGATATTGGCTGGTGCGCAACCTGCGGCACGGGCCGATGCATCCCGGCACTGCAAGTTTCCATTAGCATCGAACGAGGTCGTGACGGCATTGACGAACTTGTCGATCGCGACGTTACCGAGCTGGCGCTGCGAATTCTTTGTCCGGGCATACATGTAGTAGCCGTCATAGCTAAAGCCACCGCCGATATCGCCCTTGACACCGCTCACGATGCGAAAAGCATTACGCTCGTCAAAATTTACGCGAGGGCCGATCTGCGTCGTGCGATAGTTGAAGTTGCTGGATACATAGCCATCGCCGTCGGTATCCAACGACCGCAAAGCCGCCTGAAGCTGTGGGTTGAAGTAAGGAGAATTCGTCTGGAGCTGGATGGCACCGATCGTGCCGGTCGCGCCAAACGGCGTACCGTTCCCAATGGGGGTAGCGGCGAGCTGCGTCGGCACGCGGTTGTTGGAAAACTGCGCTTCCAGATAAGGCTGGAACGCGTCGCTAACCTCATAATGCGCCATCGCCGAGACGAGGAAGCGCTCCTGCGGCACCTGCAAATAATTGACCGGAGAATAGTTGTAGCCGTCTGCCGCGGTATAGCAGCGCGACGGTGCAGCAGCTGTCGCACCAAATGTCTGAATATTACAAGCTGAGCCTTGGCCCAGTGCGGCGCCGAGCCCCGCAACATTGATACGGCCCTGGGGCACCGATGGCGATCCACCCGCAGCGAAAGGCGGGGATCCGTCTTGGTTGTCGCTCAGCGCATCCCGACTGAAGCCGCGATCGCCCGCGAAAGTCGGCTTGCGCTTCGTGTATTGGGCAAACAGCGTCACGTTGCCGCGGCCGTCTTCGAAATTGGAGCCGATCGTACCGTTCAGATCCCAGACCTGGCCGTCGCCGCGTCCCGTCACATTATACTGGCTGTTGATCTCGACACCGGAAAAGTCGCGCTTCAGGATGAAGTTGACCACGCCGGCAACAGCGTCCGAACCGTAAACGGCGGACTGGCCGCCCGTCACCACGTCAACGCGCTGAATCAGCGCGGACGGAATGGTGTTGAGGTCGACGATCTGGCTGACGTCATACGACATATAGCGACGACCATCGACGAGGACGAGCGTGCGCTGCGAACCCAGGTTACGCAGGTTGACCGTCGCAACGCCGCCACCCGGGTTGTTCGAGGTCGACGAAGTGGTCGGGGTGACTTGCGGAAGATCGTTCAGAACGTTTTCAATATTGGCGGAGCCGGCGCGCAGCGCGATATCTTCGGCGCCGACGATCTGGACTGGGCTGGTGCCGGTCAGATCCGGACGCGCGAGACGCGAGCCGGTCACAACAACTTCACCACTTGGTTCATCACTGTTCGCCTGTGCGGACGCCAGCTCCGGCGATGCCGCCGGAGGAGCAGCCTGCGCAAGAGCAGCGGTCGAAAACATCAGGCTCGCGATCATGGACACGCTGCCAAGCGCAGTCCGACCGAGCAATTGATGATTTTTGATCACAATATGTCCCCTTTTGTGGAGCGATCCTTCTGGATGTCTCCGTGTGGCCGGCTCGACACAGCCGTGTGCGCCGGCGAAGACCGAGACATGACGATGCTGTACTGCACTGTAAAGCTGGCGTTCAGGTGGATTGACCGGTAACGGACAGTGTGTAGCGAAATCGCAACACAAATGTGCCAGCTTCTTCTCAAAGGAAGGAAATCCTTTGTATCCAAATATTTCCCGCATGTTGCTGGGAGTGATCCTGGTCGCGCCGACCACAGCGATAGCCGAACCTGGACGGTCGCTGGCGCTCGAGCCGCTGCTGAACTGCCGATCCGTGACGGATACCACCGCGCGGCTGGCCTGCTTTGATACGCAATCGGCCGCGCTCTATGCTGCGACGCAAAACAAGCAGATTACGGTTGTCGACGCAACGGAGATGAAGAAGGTCCGTCGATCCTTATTCGGCTTCCAACTGCCACGGCTCAATCTGCTGGCGCGGGACGCCGCCGGCAATGATCCGGAAAAAGAGGTGGATGAAATTCAGGCCACGATCAAAAGCGCATTTCAGCGTGGAGATGGCCGCTGGCTGGTCGTGCTCGACGATGATGCCCGTTGGGTCCAAAATGACAGCACGACGCTCCGCTTCGATGCCAAGGCCGGCGATCCGATCCGCATCCGCAAGGCGGCGATGGGCAGCTACCTCGCCCGTATCAAAAACCAGACCGCGATCCGCATGATGCGCGAGAATCGATAAAGAGCGGCCACCACTGCTATTGCTTAACCGCCCGATGCCCGCACCAATGCCCGCTCCGCCGCGGTGAGATGCGGGTTCCAGCAGTCGAAAATCAGGATGGCGCGCGGCTGATCGCTATCATTCCACGCCTCATGCTCGATCGTGTCGTCGAACACCCACGCCTTGTTCATCTGCCAGTCGCGGGTCTCGCCACCGACGCGGAAGCGGCACTGGCCGGGAAGCACCAGCGGCAGATGGACCGTCCCGCGGATATTGGTGGAACCGGTGTGCGGCGGAATATGCGTATGCGCGTCCAGGATGGAAAAGAGGGCCGTCGGCCCCTTCCCCGGTAGATCGAGAATAGGCAGCCGCTCCAGCAAGGCCGCCGTCCCGGGGCAGCGCGCGAGATTTTCCGCCTGCGGCACACCGTCCCGCCACAGGAAGTAGGCGCCCCATCGTGGCGATCTGTTCAAATCCGCCCATTGATTGACCGGGGCGCCTTCCGGAAAGTCCACATATGGCGCGGGCCGATCTGCCCCTTCCGCCCATCGCGCGAGCAATTCGCCGCGGATCATGTCCGTTGCCTGCTCAAGTGCGCCCAGCCACGGGAACAGATGGTCTTCGAAATATTCGTCGGCCGGCAGGAACGGGAAATGCCCCGCCACCGGCTGCTGCGGATAGATGCGCCGCTGTCCGCTGAGATGGGCCAGATAGGTGTTCGCACGACGCCAATTCTGGTCCGGATAGGCGGCCAAGGTCGATGCCGTCGCCGCCATCAACGCGTCCGCCGTACGACGATTGACCTGATCGACGAAATCTCGTGCCCGTCCGACCGCGCCTTGCACCGCATCCGGCATGGCCGAAAGGTCGGGATAGGAAGCGAGCAACCCACGATAGACTTTCGCCGCAGCGTCTGCCTCGCCGAGCGCCTCTAATGCCGCGCCTTTCGCCAGCAAGGCGGGGAGCAGATAGGGGTCGATGCCCAATGCGCGGTCCAAGGCCGCAATCTCGTCCGCGCGCGCATCTGCCCGTCGGTGCGCATCGGCCAGGTTCAACCATAAGGGCGGCGCGTTGGGATCCAGCGCGGTCGCGTCCCGGAAGATCGCGGCCGCCTGCAACGGCCGCCCTGCCGCCAGCTGGCAAAGGCCCAACTGATTGAGTGCGGCCGGGTGAGGCGCGAGGCTGCTCAGCGCCGCTTCCAAGATCGCCACCGCTTCGTCCAGGCGTCCTGCTCGCTGGGCAGCGCGCGCTGTCTCCATCGCGGCCATAAGCTGGGGCGCGATATCCGCCATCAATTGCTTCGCGAACCCGGCATCGGTCCCACGACCAGCAGGGGATCGATACGGACGCCGTTCCAGGTCATGCCCCAATGCAGATGCGGCCCGGTCGCACGGCCCGTACTGCCGATCAGCCCGATCGGCTGGCCGCGTGTGACACGATCGCCCGTCCGCACATCGATACGCTGCAAATGCATCATCGCGCTGACCAACCCGAAGCCATGATCGATCATGACCAGATTGCCCTCAAGGCTGAACGGACGCATCGTGGCCAGTACGACAACGCCGTCGGCGGGCGACAAAGCGGGCGTTCCCTCCAGGGGAGAGCCGCCAACCGCGCGCGCAATGTCGAGGCCGCTATGCGGCGCACCCGCCACGCCACCTGCATAGATGCGCTGCGACCCGAACAAGGTACTGATCCGCCCCAGCGCCGGCCAGCGAAACGTCTGGCGCCAACCGTCGCTGTTCACGTTGGTGGCGCGTGCCGCCTCGATCTGGGCGACCTCCGCACCGCGGATCCGCTGATAGGCGGCGCTGGGCGTAGTGCCGCGGGACAGGGTGGACAGCCTCGATATATCCCACTGGCGGGGCAGGATCGTCAGCGGCAGTCGCAGTAGCCGGCCGTCCTGCAAACGCGCTTCCAGCGTTGCCGACGGCGTCGCATCGCGCCCGAAGCCGATGATGAAGCGGCCGTCCGCTGCAAACCGCACGGGTTTGTTGTCGAGCAGCAGCAAGGCCGTTCCCACCGGCGCGGTACCGCTCAGCAAGCCGCCTTGCTGGGGCATCCCGCTCAAGCCGAAAATACGTGCATCCACCACCTGTGGGGGTGGCGGGACAATTGGCTGGCCGACCGGCGGAGGGGCGGTTGCCGGCCCTAGCGCCGCCGGACGGGAGGCACAACCGCCCAGCCCAAGGAGGACCAGGAATACCCAACCGGCCTTCAAGCCTTGCGCTCCGCCGCGCTGGCGAGCTCGGCGGTCGCATAAGCTTCTTGCCGGGTTACATTCCAATAGCGCAAATCCTCGAGCGAAATGGCCTCGCCGGATTTGGCACACAGGACGTAATCTCCGGGTACGAGCACCCGAAATCCGCCTGCAAGATAATGAAGCTTGGCCTGCTTCCCTTGCGCCATCAGCATAGTCGTTGCGCCTTTCCATTCAGCCCCGTCGGCCGTCCCGTCACAGCAATGTTGGCTGCTCGGGCTTGGGGCGTTCCATAGCAGGGCGGGGACTTCCCTCAACCCGCGCCGCGATCCTGCCGTCGGCAAAAACCAGCGTCACGCCGCCGGCCGCACGGGCTGCCGGAACCGATCCGACCACCTTTCCGTCCCGGCCCTCCACCCGCGCATAGCCACGCGCCAATGGGCGATCGGGATGCAATTGTTCGGCGACGCGCCACAGGCGGTCGAGCCGATCCCGCGCATCTGTCAGGCGCCGTTCCACCAGGGCCGGGCGCAGGCGCACCGCCGCCAAGCGCTCCCGCCCACGCGATACCTTCGCACCGAGCAGGCCTGGCCGCAGCGCGCCGGCGGCTTCGGCCAAGTCGCGGCGCGCATGCGCCAGCGCCGAGGATAATCCGCGCGGCAGGCGCTCGCTCAATTCGTCCAGCTTCTGCCGCTGGGGCGCCAACAGACGGTCCGATGCAGGCAGATGACGGGCGACCGCCGTGAGCCGTTCGCGCGCGTGATCGCGATAGCGCCGCGCGCAGCGGCCCGCCCGCACCCCCAGGTCCCGCACGTTGGCGAGCAGCTCCACCCGCACCGGCACCGCCATCTCTGCGGCGGCGGTCGGCGTGGGTGCGCGCATGTCGGCAGCGAAGTCGCATAACGTAACATCCGTCTCATGCCCGACCGCCGAGATGACCGGGATCGGCGACGCTGCGACCGCGCGTACCACCACTTCCTCGTTAAAGGCCCAGAGGTCCTCGATCGATCCGCCGCCGCGCGCGACGATGATCAGCGCCGGCGGTTCCGCCATTGCGGCGAACCCGCTGATCGCGGCCGCAACCTGGGCGGCAGCCCCTTCGCCCTGCACGGCAACCGGCCAGACCAACACGTGGGTGGGGCAACGATCTTCCAGCCGGTGCAAAATGTCCCGGATCACCGCGCCGGTGGGGGACGTGACGACACCGATCTTGGCCGGCAGGAACGGCAGCGCTCGCTTGCGCGCGCCATCGAACAGGCCTTCCGCCGCCAGCGTGCGGCGGCGCTGATCGAGCAATGCCATCAGCGCGCCCTGCCCTGCCAGTTCCAGCCGCTCGATCACGATCTGATAGCGTGATCGCCCCGGATAGGTGGTCAGCCGTCCGGTCGCGATGACCTCGGCGCCGTCTTCCGGGCGGAAGGCCAGCGGCGTATTCTTCCAGATGACCCCATCCAGGCAGGCCCGGTCATCTTTCAGCGTCAGATAGCTATGGCCGGACGCCACCCGTTTATAGCCGGATATCTCGCCACGGACACGCACGTGCGCGAAGGCATCCTCGACCGATCGCTTCAGTGCGCCGGAAAGCTCCGATACGGATAGCGCAGGCGAATTGTCGCCGGGCGACTCCTCCGCTAACAGCGCCGCAGTTTCCGGGGGAAGTGAAGACGCCATGAAGGTCCTGCTCATCGGTTCGGGTGGGCGCGAGCATGCCCTTGCATGGAAGCTCGCGCAATCGCCGCGGCTCAGCAAGCTGTTCGCATCACCGGGCAATCCCGGCATCGCGGCGCATGCCGAACTGGTCGATATCGCACCCGATAACATCGTTGGCTTTGCGCGCGAGGAGAATATCGGGCTGGTCGTCATCGGCCCGGAGCAACCCCTGGTCGATGGCCTCGCCGACGCGCTGCGCGCTTATGGCATATTGGTGTTTGGGCCATCGGCGGCGGCCGCCCGGCTGGAAGGCTCCAAGGGCTTTACGAAGGATCTCTGCCGCCGCGCGGGCATTCCGACTGCGGAATATGATCGGTTTCGCGACGCGGCAGCAGCCAAGGCAGCATTGCCGCGCTTCGGCCTTCCCGTCGTGATCAAAGCGGATGGGCTGGCTGCCGGAAAAGGTGTGGTAATCCCCACGACGTCCGCGGAAGCCGAAGCCGCCATTGATGAGATGTTCGGCGGCCAATTCGGCACGGCGGGCGCGGAACTCGTCATCGAGGAATTCATGACCGGCGAGGAGGCAAGTTTCTTCGCTCTCACCGATGGCAGCACGATCGTTCCGTTCGGATCGGCCCAGGATCATAAGCGGGTCGGTGATGGCGATACCGGGCCTAATACCGGTGGAATGGGTGCCTATAGTCCAGCGTCGATCCTCACGCCCGAGATCCAGACGCAGGTGATGGATCGGATCATCCGGCCCACGGTCGATACCATGGCCGCCGACGGCACGCCGTATTCGGGCGTCCTCTATGCCGGGCTGATGCTGACCGACGACGGGCCGAAGTTAATCGAATATAATTGCCGTTTCGGGGATCCCGAAACGCAAGTGCTGATGACCCGGTTCAACGACGATCTGGTCACCCTGTTGGCCGATGTCGCCGAAGGTCGGCTGGGGGAGATCGCTCCCCCAGTCATGGCCGATCGCGCGGCGCTGACAATCGTCATGGCAGCCGACAATTATCCGGGCCCACCGGTCAAGGGCGGCAGGATCGGCGGCATTGACCTGGCGGAACGCGACGGCGCACGCGTCTTCCAGGCCGGCACCGCGATGGTCGAGGGTCAGCTGGTGGCGGCTGGTGGACGCGTGCTGGCGGTTACGGCAACGGGCGATACGGTGGCGGACGCGCAAAGCCGGGCTTATGCAGCGGTCGCCCGGATCGACTTTCCAACCGGCTTTTGCCGCCACGACATTGGCTGGCGCGAAGTAGAACGCGAAGCTGGGCGGGTTGCCTGAACCGGCCGCGCGCGGCTAGGGCGTCATCCATCTCTTTAAGGGCCTTCGCATCAGCTCGTGCCATCTTTCAGCTTAGCCGGGAGGACCCGGTTATCCTGAAGGAACTCACACGATCGCTGTGCGGATGGAACCCTGCGTTCAACCAGATGATTGCGTTTGAGGACGGCATGCCAAATCCGAGGGAGTATCGATGAGCACCACCACGACTATCGTCATTGCCGTGATCGTGGTGATCGCGCTGCTATTTCTGTTCCTGATCTTCGGCCGCAAGCAGCATGTCACCCTTGGAGACGCGGCGCCGATCGTGCGCCCTGCCCCCTTGCAGCGCGCCGGAACGCCGGCACCGCCCGTGACCCCGGTAGTGCCCCCGGAAGGCTATGGTGTCGGGACCGAGATTGCCGACGCGGTCGAAGATGTCGTCGATCAGTTCATGGGCATTCAGTCGCATGCCACCGACGTGCCGGCGGCCCCTGGCGACATGTTGACGCAGTTGAAGGGCCTGGGCCCGAAAGCCGCCAGCCTGCTCCATGATCTCGGCGTCACCCGGTTCGAACAGATCGCCAACTGGAACGATGCGGATGTGGCCGCCATCGACGCACGTATGGGCGCCTTCAAGGGACGGATCGCGCGCGATCGCTGGGTCGAGCAGGCGCGGCTGCTCGCAAGCGGAAATACGGAAGCGTTCGAAGCGGAATTCGGCAAGCTCGGTAGCTGACGGTCACAGGATCGTCGCCACTTCCCCCGCTGGTGTAACCGGCTATTGGCCGGTCGTTAGCCCGGCAGTTGCGAGACGAGCAGCTTGTCGATCTTGCGACCGTCCATATCGACCACTTCGAAACGCCAGCCGCCTTCGTCGAAGCTTTCGCCCACCGTCGGCAGATGCTTGAGCACCGACAGGACGAAGCCGGCCGCCGTCGCATAATCGCGATCCTCGGGAAGATCGATGCACAACCGCTCGGCCAGCTGATCCGCCGCCAGCGATCCCGATACCAGCCAGCTGCCGTCGTCACGTTGCACAAGCGGCGGATCGGTATCGTCGTCCTGATCGGAAACGAACGCGCCCACGATCGCAGCGAGCAGGTCCGCGGGCGTCACCAGGCCTTCGAAATGACCATATTCGTCGTGGACGAAGGCCATCGGCACGTCGGCCTCACGCAACACGCCGAGCACGTCCATCGCATCCATCTGATCCGACACGACCGGTGCCGGCCGCATCACCTCCAGCAGCTCGATCGACTTACCCGCCATGACGACGGCGAGCAGCTCCTTCGCCTGGATAACGCCGATCAGCTCCTCGACCGATCCACGTCCGACCGGCATGCGGCTGTGCGGCAATTCCTCCGGCAAGGGTCGCGGATCGTCGAGATCGATCCACTCGACCTCGGTACGCGGCGTCATCACCTCGCGCACCGGCCGGTCAGCGAGCCGGACCACGCCGGAGATGATCGCGCGCTCATTTTCCTCGATGACGCCGGCGGTCGACGCCTCTGCCACCACCAAGTGCAATTCCTCGGCCGTCACCTGACTGTCGCGCCGGCGATGCATCCCCAGCAGGCGGATGAGCAGCGCGCTGGAATGTTCCAGCAACCACACGAACGGCGCCGCAATCCGCGACAGCCACAACATCGGCCGCGCCGCGACGGCGGCAATTGGCTCCGGCGCGGTCAGCGCGATCTGCTTGGGTACCAGTTCGCCGACCACCAGGCTGAGATAGGTGGTGATCACGATAACGAGCCCGAAGCCCCAATTTTCCGCTGCTTCATGGCCCAGCCCCAGCAATTCCAGTCGCTCGGCAACGGGCGACCCCAGGGCCGCGCCGGAGAAAGCGCCGGAAATGACCGCGGTCAGCGTGATACCGGTCTGGACTGTGGACAGGAATTTGCCGGGATCGGAGGCCAGGTCCAATGCAACCCGCGCTCCGCCGCGCCCCCGCCGCGCCATGGCTTCAAGCCGCGGCCGACGCGACGATACGATGGCAAGCTCCGACATGGCGAAGGCTGCGTTGACGAGGATCAACGCGATCAGGATCGCTACGCTGAACCAGGGGAATGGGTGAAGTGGCATGATGATGCGCGGACCCTATCGCGTAGACAGGACGAATGAGCAAGCTGAAGCGTACATAGCGCGGGCTCAGATCGGATAGCCCATCCTTTCCGCCCAGGGTGCCAGGATGGGCAGCACGGGATCGAGATGGGCGCGATATCGCTCCCATCGCCCGCTGGCGCGCTGGTAGATCGGCTCGGTGACCTGGGCATAGCTGGCCGTAGGCACATGGGCGCGGCGTTTTGCGCTCGCCTGATTGTCCAGCACATCGTCGCGCCACGGCACGCTCAGGAAAGAGAGAAGCGGCCGGATTTCGCCGGCCAGATCCGTCACCATCCGTTCGTACCGGATGACGTGCAGACGCAAGGCCAGCTGTTCCACGGACCGGGTCCAGACACGCATCGCGAGATCGTAAAGCCGGGCCGCACTGGCCAGATCGTGGAAGTGGACCGACGCACGGTTGGTCTGAAATCGTGCCATGAAGCAGCTGAGCACGACGTCGCAGGGATGCCGCTCCACCATGATGAAACGTGCGGTGGGAAACATCCGATGGATGAGCGGCGCACGCGCAAGATGGAGCGGGAATTTGTCGATGATCTGGCGGCTTGGATCCAGATCGGGGCGTAAGCCGCGCAGCGTATCGAAATAGGTGGTGCGCAGCCGAACCACATCCGCCTTGTTGATCTCGTCGAGCGTCCGGGTGCCAAGCTGCGTTTCGCATCGCTCGACCATCGGCATCTCTTCCAGCACCTCCAGCTCGGGCGCCGCCATCAGCAGCGTGTCCAGCAAGGTGGTGCCAGACCGGGGGAAGCCGACCAGGAAAGCCGGCTCCGGCAGGTCGGCGGAAACGTCACTGCGCGGCCAACCTCGTAGCCGCTCGGGTGCCAGCGCGTCATCCATCCGCCGGATCGCGGCGGGCAAATCGAGCGCACGCGCAAAGTCGGCGGCAGGGCCAAGCGCGCCGAGCCGGTTCATCTCGGCAAAGGCCGCAAACGCCCGCTCGCTCTCACCCAGGCGATCGTATAAATCCCCTAGCAGCTGGGCGTGGCGGGAGGCGTCGATGCCGTCGCCCGCTTTCTCCGCAAGCGCCAGCGCGTCCGAAAAACGGCCCCTGCGCTTCAACAGCCACGCTTCCAGAAAGTCGATGGCAGGGGCATCGATCGCCCGGGCCCGCGCCTGATCGACCAGCGCCTGCAAAGCGTCCAGCCGGCTCAGGCTTTCCAGCATCATGCCATATTCCAGATAGCTGGCAGGCATAGCCGGTGCGAGCGTGAGCGCGCGGCGATATGCGCCCTCCGACGCCGCCAGATCTCCTGCGGCGCCTTCGGCCAATCCAAGCTCGATCAGCAAAGTCGCATCGTCCGGCGTGCGTTGAACGGCCGCGCGCAACAGCCGCTGTCGTTCGTCATGGCGTTCGCCCCGAGCCAGGGCACGCGACAGGTTCACGATGATGTCGGCATTTGGCCGCAGCGCCATCGCCCGTTGGAGCGCGTCGACCGCACCGCCAATGTCTCCCGTCTGCGTCAGGAGCAGCCCCAGATTATTCCAGCTCTCCGCGTCTCCCGGAAAGCCTGCGACAACCTGACGATAGCCGTTGATCGCTGCAACATGGCGCCCCTGCTGCTGATCGACGAAGGCGGCGATGCGGGCGAGCTGCGGCACGTTGGATCCGGCCGCGACCGCGCGTGCTTCGTCCAACTTGCCACTATTCGCCAGCGCAAAGCCGAGACCGATGCGCAGCGGGATATTGTCTGGGGCGGCCGCGACGGCCACCTTGAGGAAGGGTATCGCCTCGCCATGCCGGCCCGTCTGCGTTGCCACCATGCCCAATATCGCGTTGAGCGTGGGATCGCGCGGTATGCTGCGCAGCAGCTGTCGGCCCAGCGTCTCCGCCGCCGGATAATCCCCCGCCTGATACCGCTCCAGCGCCTGGTCGAGCGTGGCCTGACCCGTCAAAGTCCATGTCCCCTGTAAAGCTGCACCGCGATACCGCCCCGGCCGGCGAACTCAAAGCTCGCCCATCGCCTCCGCGGCCAAGGCTTCGGCTTCGATCAACAGCGCATCTTCGGTATTGTCCTGCGTCACGCGTTCGCGCCCGATCAGCACGAGGACGGGCACAGCCAGCGGGGAGACGCGCTCCAACGTGACGTGCAGCATCGTGCCCGCCGCGCGATCCAGCAGGTCCGCCAGCCGCCCAACGTCGGTCATCCGCGCCCGGGCATCCTCCCACGCGGCGCGCATCAGCAGATGGTTGGGCTCATATTTGCGCAGCACGTCGTAGATCAGGTCGGTCGAGAAGGTGACCTGGCGGCCGGTCTTGCGCTTGCCGGGATGCTGGCGCTCAACCAGCCCGCCGATCACCGCCACCTCGCGAAAGGCGCGCTTGAGCAGGCTGGATTGCTGGACCCAGTCGACGAATTCGTCTTCCAATATGTCGCGGTTAAACAGGGCGGCGGGATCGGTGACGGGTTCCAGGCTGTAGGTGGCAATGGCGTAATCGCTGGCGACAAAGCCGATCGGCTTCAGCCCGGCCGTTTCCATCCGCCGCGTGATCAACATGCCGAGCGACTGGTGCGCGTTCCAGCCTTCGAAACTGTAGACGACCATGTAATGCCGCCCGTCGCGCGGGAAGGTTTCGATCAGCAGCTGGTCGGGCCGCGGCAGCGCCGAGCGGCGACCCTGCATTTCCAGCCAGTCGCGCACGTCGGCGGGGAAACGCGGCCATTGCGAGGGATCGGCGAAATATTGGCGGACGCGATCGGCGAGGTTGGTGGAGATCGGCATACGCGCGCCGCCATAGGTCGGGATGCGCGCGGGCTTCTTGGTGGCGTGGACGAACAGATCCTCGCCATCCTGCCGCTCGACCTCCACCGACAGGCCGGCGAAGAAGAAGGTGTCGCCGGGTCGCAGGGTCGCGGCGAAACCTTCCTCCACCTTGCCAAGCGAGCGGCCATTCTTGAAGCGGACGTTGAGCATCGTCGCCTCGACGATGATGCCGGCATTCAGGCGATGCTGCTCGACGAAACGCGGGTGGCTGACGCGCCATAAGCCGTCGGCCTCCTTGGTCAGGCGGCGGAAGCGGTCATAGGCCTTCAGCGCGTAGCCGCCGGTGGCGATATAATCGAGCACTTGGCTGAATAGTTCGGGCGACAGCGCGCTATAGGGCAAGGCGTCATGCAGCTCGGCGAGCAGGTCGGCTTCGTAGAAAGGCGCGGCGCACGCGCAGGCCATGACATGTTGGGCCAACACATCGAGCGCGCCGGTGCGGAAGATATCATTGTCGAGCTCGCCTGCCTCGATCGCATCCAATGCGGCGCGCGCCTCCAGATATTCGAAGCGATTGCCCGGCACGATCACCGCCTCCGACGGATCCTCCAGCCGATGGTTGGCGCGGCCGATCCGCTGGGTCAGGCGCGAGGCACCCTTGGGCGCGCCCATCTGGATGACCAGATCGACATCGCCCCAGTCGACGCCGAGATCGAGGCTGGCGGTCGCGACGAGCGCGCGCAACCGGCCCGCGGCCATCGCCGCCTCCACCTTGCGCCGCGCCTCGATCGAGAGCGAGCCGTGGTGGATACCGATCGGGAGCGTCATCGCATTGACCGTCCACAGATCCTGGAAGATCAGCTCAGCGAGGCTGCGGGTGTTGCAGAAGATGATGGTGGTGCGGTGGGTCTCGATCTCCGCCATCACCTGTTCGGCGGCGTAGCGGCCCGAATGGCCCGACCAGGGTATGCGATCCTGCGGGATGAGGATGTGGAGATTGGGCTCGGCGCCGGGATCGCCATCGACCTGGGTGACCGCCTCGATATCCCCGCCGGGGGCGAGCCAGGCGCGATAGGCGTCGGGATCGGCGATGGTGGCGGACAGCGCGACGCGGCGCAGGTTCGGCGCCAGCGCCTGCAGGCGGGCCATGCACAGCGAGAGGAGATCGCCGCGCTTGCCGTTGGCGAAAGCGTGGACCTCATCGACGATGATGGTCGAGAGATTCTCGAACAGCGTGCCGCTATCCTTGTGGCTGAGCAGCAGGCTGAGCGATTCCGGCGTGGTCAGCAGCATGTGCGGCGGCTTGACCCGCTGGCGGGCCTTGCGATCGCTGGGCGTGTCGCCGGTGCGGGTCTCGACGCGGATGTCGAGCCCCATCTCCGCGATGGGGTCGATCAGGTTGCGCTGGACGTCGATCGCGAGCGCCTTGAGCGGGGAGACGTAGAGGGTGTGGAGGCCCTTCGTCGGCCGTTCCGTCAGGTTGACGAGGCTCGGCAGGAAGCCGGCAAGCGTCTTGCCCGCCCCGGTTGGTGCGACCAGCAGCGCATGGCGACCGGCCTGCGCGGCATCGAGCATGTCGAGCTGATAGCGCCGTGGCGCCCAGCCGCGGGTGGCGAACCAGGCTTCGATCTGCGGGGGGAGGGTCACCTCAGGCAAGATAGGGACCCCGGCGCTGGGCAACACCCTGCCACGTCCGGAGAAATCCCCTCCACCGGGCCGCTGCGCGGCCCGGTCCCCCTCCCCGAGAAATCTCGGGGAGGAGACAGGTTAGAAATCCTTCTTATCGGGATCGCTTGCCTGATCCTGGCGATCGGTGCGGGCGTAGAGATCCTTCGTCGCCTGTTCGGTCTGCCGGATATCGGCGCTGCTGCGCTGGCGGTTGCGCAGGATCGCATAGGCCAGCACGATCACCAGCAGGACGCCGCCGATCGCCGCGACGAGGCCAAGGCCACCACCCATATCCACTCTCCCTCTGTTCGAGCACGACAACGCAACGGGCGGCATTGGTTTCCGGGCCCGCTGGAACCGAAAGGCGTGTCCGACCATATAGTTGGCGATGGCGCGCCTGGGATCCTGGATCGAACCGCACCCGCATGGGCTGTATGTGCCGGCGGCGGAGGCGTGGATCGATCCGTCGACGCCGCAGGACCGCGCGCTGGTGACGCATGGCCATGCCGATCATGCGCGCGGCGGCCATGGCGCGGTGCTGGCCACCCCCGAGACGATCGCGATCATGAACGTGCGTTATGGCGACCAGAACGGACAGCCGGTGGCCTATGGCGAGAGCCTGATGGTGGGCGATGTCGCGGTGACCTTCGTGCCCGCCGGCCATGTGCTGGGATCGGCGCAGATCATCCTGGAGCATCAGGGCGAGCGCATCGTCGTCTCCGGCGATTACAAGCGCCGGCCGGACCCGACCTGCGCGCCGTTCGAGCCGGTGCCGTGCGACATCTTCATCACCGAGGCGACGTTCGGCCTGCCCGTCTTCCGCCACCCCGATACGGGATCGGAGATCGACCGGCTGCTGGAGGCGCTGCACGCCAATCCGGAGCGGTGCGTGCTGGTCGGCGCCTATGCGCTGGGGAAGGCGCAGCGCGTGATCATGGAGCTGCGCGGCCGCAACTATCACGAGCCGATCTTCCTGCACGGCGCGCTGCAACGGCTGTGCGACCTGTACCAGGAATGGGGCGTCGACCTCGGCCCGCTCCTCCCCGCGACCGGGCGCAAGGCGGCGGAGATGAAGGGCGCGATCGTGCTGGCGCCGCCGGGCGCGCTCAACGACCGCTGGTCGCGCCGCCTGCCCGATCCCATCACCGCGATGGCGAGCGGCTGGATGGGGGTGCGCCAGCGCGCGCGCCAACGCAATGTCGAGCTGCCGCTGCTCATATCCGACCATGCCGACTGGGACGAACTGACGACGACGATCCAGGAGATTGCGCCAAGCGAGGTGTGGGTCACGCACGGGCGCGAGGAGGCCTTGGTCCACTGGTGCATGACCCGCCAGATCAAGGCGCGCGCTTTGGCCCTGGCCCATTATGAGGATGAGGACGACTAGGATGCCCCTGCCCGCCGACGATGCGGCCGTGCTGGACGGCGCCTGCCACTGCGGTAGCGTCCGCTTCCGGGTGACGCTGAGCGGCGGAATGGGGGCGGCCCGGCGCTGCACCTGTTCCTATTGCGCCATGCGCGGCGCGGTGGCGCTCTCCGCCGCGATCGGCGACATCGAACTGGTGGACGGCTAGGACAAGCTTACCACCTACCAGTTCAACACAAAGCAGGCGGAGCATCATTTCTGCTCGGTCTGCGGCATCTACACGCACCACCGCCGTCGTTCGAACACGCAGCAGGTGGGGATCAACGCCGCCTGCCTGGGCATCAGCCCGTTCGATTTCGCCGCGGTGACGGTGATGGACGGCGTGAACCATCCGAAGGATAGCGGCGGACCGGACCGCGTGGCCGGCATCTTACGGTTCGAGCCCGCCCGCGAATAATGGTCGCCCCGGCGGAGGCCGGGGCCGCTGCGTGTTAGGGCGGGCCTAGCCTCGGGCGGCCCCGGCCTCCGCCGGGGCAACGGCCTGGGGAGAGGATATCGGCTGCTTTGTCGCAGCACGGGCGCGGCCGCGCCGCCGCGTGGCCCGGCGCAGATAGCGCATCAACCGGTGGAGCGGCCGCATCCCCGCGCCGAGGCCGAGGCCGAAATCCATCGGCAGCGACCAGCTGTGCGGATCGTCAATGTCGAAGTCCGGTGGGGTCACGTGGCGCATCCCAAGACCATAGCGCGTCAATATCGCAATTCTCTTTCAGAAAGAGGACGACGTGTTTCATCTGCAATGCTGACCGCCCCGTCCACCCGCCTGCCCCACAATTAACAACCTCTAACCCGTTGTCAGAAAGGCAGGCGGCGCTGGCGGCAAGGCACGCGCCAATCGTCGCCCCGGCGGAGGCCGGGCCGCAGCAGGCGGAGCCGTTCCCCTTCCCGCTTCGGTTTCTTCAAATCGTCAGCGGCTTGGGCCGGTGACGATCGTTCAAAGAGCCTTAAAACCCGCCCAAAAACAAAAAAACACCAGAAACGAACTTGATGATTTGCCTGAACGCATGGCAACTCGCTTGGAACGAATAGAGAACATTTGCGGAAATGTCAATTGCAGGAGGCGCCGTGCGGGCGGGGCACCTGGCCGCATGGTGGAGCCCGGCCTACACCGGGATGACGGGTGGGAGCGCCGGGATGTCGGGTGTAGGGTGCTGTTTCCCCCAAGTTTCTCGGGGTGGAGGGGCTTTGACAGGCTGAGTGGAGGCAGAAGATTTTCCCTCCACCATCGCTGCTACCCTTCGACGCCGCCTGCGGCTCTGCTCAGGACAGGGGATGGTCCCCCTCCCCGGCAAAGGCCGGGGAGGAGACGGAACCGCCTCGCTAGCGAAACGTCTCCGACCGCATGCCAAAGCGACAGACTTTTATCGACCTGCCGGAAGCGGATTTCGACGACCTTGCGGATGCCCGCGTGGTGGTGTTCGGCGCGTCCGAAGCCTCGCCTTATGTGGCGGGGGCGCCGAGCCATTCGGCGGACGGGCCGGCGACCTTGCGCAAGGCATCGGCGCAGTTCGGCAAGAGCCTGGGCCAATATGATTTCGATCTCGACGCGACGATGTTTCCGGACATCAAGGCCGGCGACCATCGCGGCTGCGTGGATGCGGGCGACGTGCCGACCAATGCGTGGGATTCGGCCCCGAACCGCGAGCGGATCACGGCGGCGACGCGCAAGGTGCTGGAGGCGGGCGCGGTGCCGATATTGCTCGGTGGGGACGACAGCGTGCCGATCCCGATGCTGGCGGCGTATGAGGGGCACGGGCCGCTGACGGTGTTGCAGGTGGATGCGCATGTCGACTGGGCAGACGTGCTGCAGGGCAACCCCTATGGCTATGGATCGACCATGCGGCGCGCGGCGGAGTATCCGTGGGTTCAGCATATGGTGCAGGTGGGCATCAGGGGGCTGGGATCGGGCGAAAGCTGGCAGCATGACGATGCCCGCGCGTGGGGATCGCAGCTGATCAGCAGTTACAAGCTGCACGACGAAGGTACGGCCGCGGTGACCGACCTGATCAAACCGGGCGCCAAGGTGTTCATTTCGATCGACTGCGACGGGATCGACCCGGCGGTGCTGCCGGCGGTGAACATGCCGACGCCGGGCGGGCTGACCTATGAGGATATGATCCGCATCCTGCGCGGCGTAGCCGCCAAGGCGGACATCGTGGGGCTGGCGATGGTGGAATATGTGCCGGCACGCGACGACCGGCATTTGCTGTCGGGGCTGGTGGCCGCGCGGATTGCGGCGGTGACGATGGGGTTGGTTTTGGGGCAGTGAAACCGTGGATACCGATTAAGATTCCTGTGCGAACACCCGCAACAAGACGCTTTCAGTAAATGCCGTCCCAAATTTTGCATTGGCGGAAGATAATCACGTTTTTCCCTTGCGGCGTCCCGCGATTTCGGCAGGTTGCGCCGATACGGGGGAACATGAATGTACCATTATGAAGTACTTGGCGACGAGCGGTTTCAGAGCTTCTGTCAAGCGCTGATCGCGGCAAGCTTCCCTAACGCACAATGTCTTCCTGTCGGCCAACCGGACGGGGGGCGCGACGCATTCATATTGCGGAAGGTCCGCGAACATCGTCGGCGACATGCGCAAGATCGCGAGCTTATCGTTTTTCAAGTGAAATATGTGAAGAAAGCAAACGACACCCGCACTGAGCGAGAAATGCTAGAAGATGTAGCTCGAAACGAGAGAAATAAGGTTGAAAGACTAAAAGACCATGGTATTTCTAAGTATATCCTAATTACCAATTTGCGTGGCACTTCGCATCTTGAAGTAGGATCCATCGATCGAGTCAATACAATTCTTACAGATTCGCTAGGCGTAGAATCGTATTGCTGGTGGCGAGATGATCTGGACAGACGTTTGGACAATTCTTCATCGATAAAGTGGAGCTATCCTGATATACTCAAAGCAACGGACCTGCTTGAGAAGCTTGTGGCCGGCCAACTTGGAGAAGGCGAAGAGCGGCGCCGCAGCGCAATCCGCGCCTATATGACATCACAGTATGACGAAGACCGTGAGCTAAAATTCAAGCAAACCGATCTGCGCAGCACGATGGCAGATTTGTTTGTCGACCTCCCGATGCGTTCAATCCACCTCTGGAGCGACCGAATTGATCGCGCCACCGGCAGTTCGATGCGCCCTAGCAATTTAAACGTAGAGCGTTGGTATTCCAGAGATGCAGTTTTCGATTCCGAACGGCGCACCCTCAATGCCGCAAGGCATTTCCTGCATCACACTGGCCAAGCAAAATTGCAAAATATTGTCCTCGAGGGCGCCCCTGGGCAGGGCAAATCAACGGTCACCCAATTTATATGCCAAGTTCTGCGAGCGCATCTCCTTGGCAAGACCGTGGATTTACGGGCGATCCAGCCTACCCTTCGCGGCAGCCAAATACGAATTCCATTTCGAGTCGATTTGCGTGATCTTGCGAAGTGGATATCGGGGACAGACCCATTCCATTCTAAGCAACGCCCTCTGGACGACACGGAGCCGCGCTCGTTGGAAGGCTTTCTAGCCGGTCAAGTGCGTTTCCTATCTGGCGGGCACGCCTTTAATGTTTCCGACTTAGCCGCCATCGCCCGCGCCAGCCACGTCCTGCTAGCACTTGATGGCTTTGATGAGGTTGCAGAGATCAATCTGCGGCAGCAGCTGGTCACGGAAATCACCAAGGGTGTTGCACGGTTGGTCAATGCCGGAGGATTTTCGATCCAAACGATTGTGACAAGCCGGCCTGCCGCATTTGCTAAATCGGTTCGATTCCCTCGAGAGAATTGGTCGTATTTTGAGCTTCTTCCGCTCGAGCAATCGCAGATTGATGAATACCGAGGCAAATGGGCCAAAGCGAAAGGACTTAAGGAGGGTGAATCTCTAACTCTCAAGAATATACTCGATGCCAAATTGCGAGAGCCTCATACGCAATATTTAGCTAAGAATCCCATGCAGCTTACGATCCTGTTGTCACTATTAAACAGCCGTGGCTCCTCGCTCCCCGAAAAGCGTACAGCTATGTACGACGCTTATATGGACATGTTTTTTAGTCGCGAGTCGGAGAAAAGCGCGGTTGTCCGGGACAATCGCGACCTCTTGATCGATATACATCGTTTTCTCGCATGGAAGTTGCAGACGGCCGCAGAGTCCGGTGATAACGGAAGTATAGAGCAAAGTGAGCTTCGCACTACTCTTTTTGCATATTTGGATAAAGAGGGAGAAGATACGTCGATTGTCGATTCACTTTTTAATGGTATCATTGAGAGGGTTGGAGCTTTAGTTTCTCGTGTTCAAGAGACTTATGAGTTCGAGGTGCAACCATTACGAGAATACTTTGCGGCCAAACATTTGTACGAGACCGCACCATACCCATCTGACGAGAAGCCGATGGGTGGAGATAAGTTTGATCGTCTACGGGCGCTCGTCGCAAATCCTTATTGGCTGAATGTCGCTCGGTTTTATGGCGGCTGTTTCAACAAAGGCGAGATTCTGACGTTAGTTAATGAGCTTATCGAGCTAAGTCAGGAGGATCCCTTCAGATTAACCAGTCATCCGCGCAGCGTTGCTCTGATGCTGCTGGGTGATTGGGTGTTCACGCAGTACCAGCCTGCAGTCCGTCAAATTGTGGCATTTATTGGCGAATATCCACAGCTGCGACAGCTTCTTGCTAATGCCGAGAACGGATCGAGCCTGTGGTCCGGTTTGCCCGAGCGAAGCGGAAGAAATGACTTTGTTGAGCTGCTCTGGCAGCGGCTCACCACCACTCGGATGATCGATGAGCAGCGAGCCCTATCGAACGCTATCCAGCAGAATACATCCATTCTAGAACGCATAGATCGATGGAAAAGCTTGGCTGGCTCGTTGGACGAGGCGGATTGGGCTCGTTTGGGGTCATTTCTTCAACTCTACAACGAAGCGCCAGTAAGCATGTTGCTCGCTGAGGATGCACCTTTAGGAGATCAACTGCTAGGCCAGCTATTGCAAAATGGCCGCTTTGATGCGTTGGATGCTCCTCCTTATTTTGACCGCGCACAGGCGCTAATTCTCGGTGGTAAACCAAACTTCAATCCGTGGACTGACACATTTACCGGAAGCCGCTTACAAATAATGGGGAAGATACTTTGGCCCTTCCCTTATGCCTTGGCGAGCACGGAAGAGGCGGAGATACCGCTACGCGTTCTCGTTGAGCGTCGCATAGGCTCTGATGTCGTTCAACGGCTAAACGCGGAAATCGACGCAGGATTAGACAAGCTGTCGTTGGCGGAACGAGAGGCCGCTTATGCTTATCGAGCCTTCCTTGAGATACAATCGTCGTTTCTGGTCACTAATATTGAACCTTGGAGCGAGCTTGTTGCAAAGTTGCGCGCTGCCTGGGGCGATTGCCCTGCAATCGACCGCATAGCCTCTGTCGCGGCAGGTGTTCGATCAAGGACTGCCTCAGGTACCGACGTCGCGCTTTCTGAAGCTGCTGATCTTGTCGCCGCCGCTCGCTTCGTACGCCTCCGCTCTGGTTCTCCGATTTGGTGGCGTAACAAATTAACCGCCGATAACGGAATGATTGATCGCCGCCGGCTCCTATCGTTGTTACTTATGTGGGGCACGGCAAAGACGTTCATAAAGTTGCGTGATGTCCTAGATTCTGTTCTTAGCGATTTGGGACCATCCGATTGGGCTGATCTAATATATGACTATAAATGTCTACACTATAGCGAGGGGCGTAATGAGGTCGTCTTATCAGCGGGAGAACTATCACAATTACTTTCTTGTCGTTCGCGTACAAAGCTCTACGTCGGACTGAGATTGGGCTATCCTCAGCGATTTCAGCTAGCGAAGACAATCGTAGCGGGCGCCGATGGCAGCGCCGTAGAATGGCAGTTCGCCATGCAGGCGCTTGTGAGCGAATGCCGAAAAACTAGTCAATGGAAAGCGATACTACCATTAATTGAAACGGCCTATGCAAGAGGCGCTCCCGCTGCGCCACGAACCAACCGCGAATTCACAATGCCTGACCCCATCGCTCTGCAAGTTTCATCCGCGCCTGAGAAGTATCCGCTCGCCTTAGTCGCACTAGCCGATGCGCAGCTTACCACAACCGCTGGCTCACGAGCGCCTAGGCTCCTAGATGTAGCGCAGCGAGAAGGCTGGTTTCAATGACTGACCGGTCGGGGCCCTGCAGGATCCGCCTGCCTGATATTGTTTGGGATGCGTATTTTCGCGGCTGAGCAGCAGGCGCGGCCGTTCCACCGTGTCGGTGGTGTCGTCGAGATTGGTTGGATATCAGGATCGCAAATTCCTCGCGGCAGCGGGCGACGCGATAGCAGCGGCGCAAGGCCCTATCCCAGACGGCAGGTGAAGGCGGCGAGGACGCGATCGCCCTCTTCATGGGCGAAGCGATCGTTGGCCTTCGTGCAGGGTGCGGGCGTGCTGTCTAAAGCTGCGCTGGAGCGGCAGGCTGCGGGCCGTTATCCTTGTACAAAAGAGTGAAGAAGGGCAGCGCGTAGTGCACCACCCAACCGATGGTCAGCGCGTACAAAACGGTCCCCACGCCGACGGTGCCGCCCATCAGCCAGCCGGTGGCGAGCACGCTAAGCTCAATCGCGGTGCGGACGAGCTTGATCGGCCAGCCGGTGCGGCGGGCGAGGCCGGTCATCAGGCCGTCGCGCGGCCCTGCGCCCAAGCCCGCACCGATATAGGCGCCGCCGGCGATGCCGTTCAGCACGATGCCGGCGATCAGGAAGGCGAAGCGCCACGGATAGCCTGCCGGTGCGGGCAGGAACGGCAGCGACAGATCGACGACCGTGCCGATGACGATGATGTTCAGCACGGTCCCGATACCGGGGCGCTGGCGCAGCGGGATCCACAGCAGCAGCACGACCAGGCCGACGAGATTGACGGTCATGCCGAAGCTGAGGCCGAGGCGCGGTGCCAGGCCCTGATGCAACACGTCCCAAGGATCGAGGCCGAGGTTGGCGCGCAGCATCAGGGCCATGGAAAAGCCGTAGAGGACCAGGCCCCAGGAGAGTTGGATAAGGCGGCGCGTGATCATGCGCCGTACGCTATCGAGAATCGGCACTTCCTTTAAGGTCCAATCGCAAGAGATTAGCCTGATGGAGACGGCGGATTACGGCGGTAACGATGGGTCTGGTGCCGGGGCGCCATTTCGCCGACTGCGCACAAGGCGACCGCGGCTCACCAGGACGATGGGATAAGGCGCCGCGTGATCCTGCAAGTGCAGGCCTTTCCACCAGGCCCGGACTACGACCGTAAACCGCTAGCCGGAGGCTGACCGGGTCTGGCAAGGAGCGGCGCAAAGGAGAGTTTCGTTGCGCACGCCTTTCATCCTCGCCGCGATCGCGGCGGCGGGTCTGGTCGGCCCGGCCGGGGCGACTGGCCCGCGCCAGCCGCATCTGGACAGCCGCACGATCCCGATCCTGCACGTGCAGGGCCTGGCCTTCCGCGATCTCGATCGCAACGGGCGGCTGGAGGCTTACGAGGATTGGCGGCTTCCGCCGGCGCGGCGTGCCGCCGATCTGTTGGCGCGCATGACGATGGACGAGAAAATCGGCCAGATGATGCACGGCTCGCTCAGGGAGGCGGGGGACGATTACAATGTGCGCCTGGCGCGCGGGGAAATCCTGGGCAAGCATGTCACCGCGATGATCACGCGGCTGGCGACGACGCCGGCCAAGCTCGCGGTGGCCAATAATGGCCTGCAGGCGATGGCCGAGGAGGGTCGGCTGGGCATCCCGCTGACGTTGAGTTCCGATCCGCGCAATCAGCTCGGCGGCGTTATGGGAGCGAGTGTCGCCGCGGGCGGGTTCACGCCCTTCCCCGATCCGCTGGGCTTTGCCGCGATCGGCGACGCGGCCGCGACCCGGCGCGCGGCCGACATCGTCCGCCAGGAATATAGAGCGGTGGGCATCCGCGAGGCGCTGTCGCCGCAGGCCGATATCGCGACCGAGCCGCGCTGGCCGCGCATCGACGGCACGTTCGGGTCCAACCCCGCTTTGGCGGCGCGCATGATCGGCGCCTACGTCACCGGCATTCAGGCCGGGTCCGCCGGCATCGGCCCGACCAGCGTGGCGGCAGTGGTGAAGCATTGGGTCGGCTATGGCGCGGTCGACAATCAGGGGTTCGACAGCCACAATTACTACGGGCGCTTCACCGGGGTGACGAACGCGGCGTTGCCGCAGCATATCCTGCCCTTCCAGGCGGCGTTCGCCGCGCATGTCGCAGGCGTGATGCCGATGTATTCGCTGGCGCACCGGTTGCGCGACGCCGCGGGACAGCCGGTGGAGACGGGCGCGGGCTTCAGCCGCTATCTGCTGACCGACCTGCTGCGTCGCCGGTACGGTTATGACGGCCTGATCCTGTCCGACTGGGCGATCACGAGCGATTGCAACGACGCGTGCCGCAACGGGGCCAAGCCGGGGGTCGCGCCGAGCTGGGCCGATGCCGATCCGGCGTGGGGGGTCGAGGATATCCCGGAAGCGGCGCGCTTCGCCAAAGGCGTGGATGCAGGCGTCGAGCAGTTCGGGGGCACCACGCATGTCGACATGCTGGCGGCCGCCGTCCGAAGCGGTGCAATCTCCCGCGCGCAGATCGACGCCGCCGTGCGCAAGGTGCTGACGCAGACGTTCGCGCTGGGCCTGTTCGAAGACCCCTATGTCGATCCGCACGAGGCCGCGGCGTTGGTCGGCAATGCGCGGTTTCAGGCGGAGGCACACCGGCTGCAGGCGCGATCGATCGTGCTGCTGGAAACACGGCGCGGGCTCTATCCGCTGAACCCCAAGACGCAGCGCCGGCTGTTCCTGCGCGGGATCGATGCGGCGCCGTTCGCAGCATTGGGCTTCACGATCGTCGACCGGCTGGATTGGGCCGATGCCGCGATCGTCCGGCTGTCGACACCGCACCAATTGCTGCACCCGAATTTTCCCGCCGGCCGCGTCCAGCACGAAGGCGCGCTCGACTTTCGCGACGGCGATCCGGAGTTCGAGGCGGTGAAGCGGATTGGCGCCGCGGTGCCGACGATCGCGATCGTGCATCTCGACCGCGCGGCGGTGTTGACGGCGCTTCGCCCGCATGTCGCCGTCCTGGCGGGCGATTTCGGGGCGACCGATGACGCGGTGGCGGACGCGCTGACCGATCGCATCCGGGCGGAAGGGCGGCTGCCGCTGGAGCTGCCCGCGTCGATGGCGGCGGTCGCAGCACAAAGGCCCGAAGTGCCGGACGACAGCAGGACGCCGCTCTACCCGTTTGGCTACCGGGCGGGGGTGCAGGCGCCGTCGCGCATCATCACCCCAACGCGGTGAATTTCCGCTGCTGGCGGGGGGACGGCCGCGTTTCCGGCGGAGGTCAGACGCTTGTGCCCAGCCTCCTGCGGCCCCGGCCTGCGCCGGGGCGACGGCGGATTTTGGGCTATGTCGTGATGGCGTCCGGACCCTACGGCGCCGTGCCGCCCGCCGCGGCTTTCCGCTTGCTCGCCGCGACGGCCGCATCCCACGTCGCCCAGTCGATCGCGCGGCCGGGATAGGCGACGGTACGGAACGGCCAGTCCCTGGCCACCCATGCCCTCACCCACTGGTATAAGGCGGCGTCGAAGCCGGCGTCATAATCGGCCTTGGTCACCCAGAGCCGCACGACCGCATCATGGCCGGGGACCGGGCTGGGCGAGACATAGACGGAGCCGCGTTCGCGGCGGCCGTCCGGCGTGAGGACCGCGTAGGCGAAGGATTTGCGGGCGCGAAAGCGGGCCTGTTCGCCCTCCATATCCTTCATCGCATCCGCATCGGTGATGCCTTCGCGCGGCCAGTTGGTGCTGCGGCTGAACGTCTTTTGGAGATGGTCGATCGAGGACATGTAGGCATCGTAATCCAGCTTCACGACCTCCGGGCCGAGCGGCACGAGGACAAAGCCCGGGCCTTCGATGCGGGTGGGGGGCGTGAAGGTGGCGGGGATGAAGGCGGGTGCCGACGCGGGCTTGGTCGCGGCGGCCGGGGCGGCAGCAGGTTGCGCCCGGGCGGCGAGCGGGACGGCCAGGACCGCGGCGGCGAGGAACAGGGAATGGCGCGATGATGTCATGGATGTGATCTCCCGCCCCGGTGCATCGGGTGTGGCGGTGGATCGCAACAATAAGGTGTTTGGCCCAGCCGGGTGGGCGGCGGCTGGCGGGACTTACTTCCAGCGGCCCCGGCCTCCGCCGGGGCGACGGCTAGGGAGGCGGATGGAGCGGCCTGGTTCAGGCGCGGCTTTCCACGCGGTCGCGGCCGCCGCGCTTGGCGTCGTAGAGCGCCTGATCGGCTTTCGCCATGGCGGCGCTGAAGGATTGATAATCGCGCAGCGCGGTCACCCCGCAGGAGAAGGTCAGTGGCGGCCGATCCGCGTCGGTGATGCTATCGATGCGGAGCAGCAGGCGCAGGCGTTCGATGATCTCGGCCGCATCTTCCAGCTGCGTGCCCGGCATCAGGATCGCGAACTCCTCGCCGCCCCAGCGGGCGGCACGATCGCCGCGCCGCAGCCCCTCTTCCAGCCGCCGGCCAAAGGCGGTGAGCACACGATCCCCCTCGTCATGGCCGAAGCGATCGTTGATCGACTTGAAGTGATCCAGATCCAGCAGCGCGACGGCGGATGGCGTGTCCGCCCGCAGCGTGCGCGCGGCCACGTCGGCAAAGCCACGCCGGTTGAGCAGGCCGGTCAGCATATCCTTGCCGGCGGCATCGGTCAGGCTCGTGATCCGGGCGGTGGTTTCGGCCGAGGCGCGCGCGACGCCCGCCAGCAACTGCCCGACCAGATCGTCGCCGCCTTCCGGAACCGGCGGCACGCGTTCGCCGCGCTGGAAGCTGCGCAACAGATCGGTCGCGTGCGCGATCGGGGTGAGCAATGCCGCCACCGCCGACAGCGCCGCGCCGGTGCCGACGAGGGTCGCCGCCAGCAGGGTGAGGAAAATCCCCCAATCCCAGCGCCCGCGCACCCCCTCTGCGATGCAGAAGGTCACGATCGGCAGGTGCACCGCGACGAAGCAGATGGTGAACAGACGGAGCTGGTAACTGCGCGGGAAAATCCACCGCGTGGCCTGGTAAAAACGCATACATCCTCATCGCCGGCGGGCGATACACTGCCCGGTCGTCGTGGTGCGGATGGGGATATAAGGCGAAAAAGGCCAGCCGAAATGCACGATCGGGGCGGGATTGCCCCACAAACGGGCGGCATTCGCCCCCTCGTGCTGCGTCACTGCAGCGTGATGACGAGCCCGTTTTCGAAGAAGAGATAGCCCAGGCGCGGGTGCACGAAGGCGACGGCGGCGCTATTGAAGCCGCCGCATCGGATCCATCCCGATACACTACCCGGCCGTTCAATCGCGGCGGGGAGGCGCCAAAAGGGGCCGATATCCTTTGCCAGCGCCGCGCGCGTGCGGTGCCGGAGATCGCTATAGTCGAGCCGGTCCGTGCAGACGCCGTCGCCCAGCGGATGATCGATCCGGTCGCGGCGCAGATCGATATAATGGGCATCGACGCCTTTCATGGCGGCCCGCGCCGCCGGGCTGCCGAGCATCGGGCCGAAACGCCAATGTTTGAGCCAAAAGGCTTGGGCGGCGCGCGGCGGCGGTGCGGCCGGGGTCATCGTGATGGGCAGCGCCAGTGCCAGGATCGTGATCAGCAGCCGGATCAGCGCGCTCCTCCCCTGATGCGAAACGAATAACCCCTGCCCGACCGGCATTTCGCGCTGTAGCATCGCGCATCCTTAGCAGGCTGGAAAGGCAAAGATGATCCTCAGTCTTCTCCTCGGCATGGCCGCCCTGCATGGGTGCACCAAGGGTTCGGAGTTCGAGCCCTCGCTCTGCCCGAGCCAACTGCCCGCAATTGCGGACGTGACAATCCGGCAATTCGGCGTGCGCGATTATCCGGAACAGCGCGGAGAGCCGCCCTGCACGGACTTTCGGCCGACCAAAGCGCAGGTCATCCGGTATCTGTCGAAGGCGCGCACGACGAGCTTCCAGTCTGCCGATGCGACGCTGGACCGTCTGCCCTGCCGCGCGAGCGGCACAGTACGCTTTGTGGATGGAACGAGCGGGCAATGGTGGATCGAGCGGCTGGGCGTCGCCACGCTGGCTCAGCCGGGTCACGAGGATGTGCTGCTCTATTGCCGGGAATGTACCGAGCCGCCCTTCGCGCACTAAGGGTCCGCCGCTTACCGCGCTTCCGGATCGGGGGCGGCTTCCCGGTCTTTGCCGGGCCGGAGGAAACCGGCGGCGAGGCCATGGTAGAGCCGCTCGCGGCAGACCAGAGACGCCGTCCCTTCGGCGATCAGGGCGGTGGCCAGCAGCGGCAGCATCAGCCCGCGGCTGGCGGTCGTCTCCGACATGATGATGACGGAGGTGAGCGGCGCGCGCACGACGCCGGTGAAATAGGCGACCATGCCGAGCAGCACGACCGCGCCGGTCGGCTGATCGGGGAAGATGGCGTGGACGACATTGCCGACGCCCGCGCCCGTCGCCAGGCTGGGCGCGAAGATGCCGCCGGGCAGGCCGGCCGCGGCGGTGGCGAGCGTCGCCAGGAATTTGGCCGGGCCGAACCATAAGGGCGCGTCGCTCCCCTCAATGATCGCACGCGCGGCGCTGTAGCCCGTACCCCAGGTGAGGTGCGTCACCACGCCCAGCACCGCGACGATCACGCCGCAACCGCCCGCCAGCAGCAAGGGCCTGCCGCCGGAGATCAGGCTGGCCCCACCCCGCGCCAGCCACAGCATCAGGCGCGAAAAGACGCCGCCGCTCAAGCCGCCGAGGATGCCGGCCACCGGCGCGATCAGCAGCACCGCGCGCAACGGCAACGTCTGCCCGACTAGCCCGAAATAGATATAGTCGCCCGCCACGCCCTGCGCGATCATGCCCGCGATCAGCACCGCGCTCATCACCAGCAGCGTCATGCGCTGCTCATAGGCGGCGGCCAGTTCCTCGATCGCAAAGGCGACGCCCGCAAGCGGGGTGTTGAACGCCGCTGCGACACCCGCCGCCGCGCCCGCCACCAGCACCGATGCGGTGACCGGCACGCGCAGCCATTTGTGCGCATAGGCCATGATCGTGGCGCCGACCTGCACCGTCGGCCCCTCGCGCCCGACCGAGGCGCCGCACAGCAAAGCCCCCGCGGTCAGGACCGCCTTGAGCAAGGCGGTGCGGCCCGAAACCAGGCCGGCCATGGCCGCTTCCGGCGCCTGTTTGGCGGCGATGATCTGGGGGATGCCGGATCCGCGCGCGGCCGGTGCCAGGCGATTGGTCAGCCACGCGATCACCACAAAGCCGATCGGGGTGAGCAACAGCGGCAACCACCAGTGCAGCTTGACCAGCCCACCGAACATCTCGCTCGCGCGGTCGGCCGCCCAGGCGAAGGCGACCGCGATCAGCCCGACGGTGGCGGCGCCGCCGAAGATAGCGGTGCGCCGCCGCCACACCGGCGCGGTCGGACCATGACGACGCAAGGCCACCCGCACGCGCCGGCGCACATCCGCACCGTCCTTGCTTTCGGAATCAGCCACGGTCCCGGGCGCCGTCAGTCATCCTGATCGGCGAGGATGCGCTGCGCCAGGATGGGCGATCGTGCCGCCGCCGTCTCGTCCAGTCGGCGCCGAGGCGCGAAATGCGGCGCGGACTTGAGCGTCTCGTCCCCGGCCCGGCCGCGTTCGGCGACGGAGCGGAGCGCGCCGATAAACTGATCGAGGCCGGCCTTGCTCTCGGTCTCGGTCGGCTCAACCAGCATCGCGCCGTGGACGACCAAGGGGAAATAGACGGTCATCGGGTGGAAGCCCTCGTCGATCAGGCCCTTGGCGATATCCAGCGTGGTGAAGCCTTGCGCCATGCCGGTATCGGAGAACAACGCCTCGTGCATGCACGGGCCCGAAGCCGCGAACGGGGCGTCGAGCACGTCTTCCAGCTGGCGCAGGATATAATTGGCGTTGAGCACGGCGTCGCCCGAGACCTGGCGCAGACCGTCGGCGCCGTGGCTGAGCATGTAGGAGGCGGCGCGGGTGAACATGCCCATCTGGCCGTGGAAGGCGACCATGCGGCCGAAGCTATGCGCGTGATGATCCTCGGCAGTTTCCTCCTCGACGAGGCGGAAGCCGGCATCGGTCTGCTCGACGAAGGGGAGCGGCGCGAACGGCGCGAGCGCTTCCGAGAAGACGACCGGGCCGGCGCCGGGGCCGCCGCCGCCATGCGGGGTCGAGAAGGTCTTGTGAAGGTTGATGTGCATCGCATCGATGCCGAGATCGCCTGGGCGGACGCGGCCGACGATCGCGTTGAAATTGGCGCCGTCACAATAGACCAACCCGCCGACGGCATGGACCGCCTCCGAAATCGCGGTCATGTCGCGTTCGAACAGGCCGCAGGTGTTGGGATTGGTGATCATGACGCCGGCGACGTCGGGGCCGAGGCGGGCTTTAAGCGCATCGAGATTGACGCGACCTTCGGCGGTGGCGGGGATATTCTCGACCGCATAACCGCAGAAAGCGGCGGTGGCGGGATTGGTGCCATGCGCGCTTTCAGGGACAAGGATGACCTGACGCGCGTCGCCGCGCGCTTCGAGTGCGGCGCGGATCGCAAGCAGGCCGCAAAGCTCGCCATGCGCGCCGGCCTTGGGGCTCATCGCGACGGCGGGCATGCCGGTGAGCTTGCACAGCCATTCGCCGACGAGGTGGATCAAGGCGAGCGCGCCCTGGACGGTGGAGACCGGCTGGAGCGGATGAATGTCGGCGAAGCCGGGCAGGCGCGCCACGCGTTCGTTGAGGCGGGGATTGTGCTTCATCGTGCACGAGCCGAGCGGGAAGACGCCGAGATCAATCGCGTAGTTCTGGCGGCTGAGGCGCGTGTAATGGCGCACGGTTTCAGGCTCCGACAGGCCGGGCAGGCCGATCTTGCCGCGCTCGAGGCCGCCGAGGCGGTTGGTCGCCTGGGGTGCGGGTTCGAAATCGACGCCAGTGCGATCGGTCGAGCCGATCTCGAACAGCAACGGCTCTTCCAGCATCAGCGCGCGATTGCCGGTGAATGTGGGTTGATCGCCTGCGCCATTGGCAAGCGGAGCTTCGGGGCGCCAGCCGGACTGGTTGATGGTCATGCCAATGCCTCCTGGAGCGCGGAGGCAAGCGTGGCGACATGCTCCTGCGTGGTGGTTTCAGTGACAGCGACGATCAGGCCGTTCTCGCGGCCGTCGCCATCGACATAGAGGCGGCTCAGGGGCACGCCGGCGAGGATGTTCTTGTCGGCCAGCGCCCGCACGATCGGGCGGGCAGGCTTGCTGAGCCGCAGCGTGAATTCGTTGAAGAAGGCGCCGTTGACCAGTTCGACGCCGGGGACCGCGGCGAGCACGTCCGCCGCGGCCGAAGCCCTGGCATGGTTGATCGCGGCGAGCTCACGCAGGCCCTTCTCACCCAGCAGCGTCATGTGGACGGTGAAGGCGAGCGCGCACAGTCCCGAATTGGTGCAGATGTTGGACGTCGCCTTCTCGCGACGGATATGCTGCTCGCGGGTCGACAGCGTGAGGACGAAGCCGCGCTTGCCGTCGGCGTCGATCGTCTGGCCGCACAAGCGGCCGGGCATCTGGCGGACATATTTGTCGCGCGTGGCGAACAGGCCCAAATAAGGGCCGCCGAACTGGAGGCCGACGCCGATCGACTGGCCTTCGCCGACGACGATGTCGGCGCCCATCTGACCGGGCGACTTGATCGCGCCCAAGGAGACCGGCTCGGTCACGACCACGATCAGCAAAGCGCCCTTGGCATGGCAGGCTTCGGCCAGTTCGCTCAGGTCGGCGATATGGCCGAGGATGTTGGGGTTCTGGACGACGACGCAGCTGGTCTGGTCGTCGATCGCGGCGAGCAGGCGGGCCATGTCGTCCCCTGCCCCGTCGAGCGTGGGCAAAGCCGTGTCGAGCGTGTCGCCGGTGAACTTCGCCATTGTCTGCGCGACCGCCACATAATGGGGGTGCACGCCCGCCGAAATCACGGCCCTGGTCCGGCGCGTGATGCGGCGCGCCATGCCGATCGCCTCCCAGCAGGCGGTCGAGCCGTCATACATGGAGGCATTGGCGACGTCGCAGCCGAGCAGGCGCGCAACCTGCGTCTGGAATTCGAACAGGACCTGCAGCGTGCCCTGCGCGATCTCCGGCTGATAGGGCGTGTAGGCGGTGAGGAACTCGCCGCGCTGAATGAGGTGATCGACGCTCGCCGGCACATGGTGGCGATAGGCGCCCGCGCCGAGGAAGAAGGGCGCGTCACCCGCAGCGAGATTCTGTTTGGCGAGCGCACCAAGCTGGCGTTCGACCGCCATTTCGGTGGCATGCAGCGGCAGCCCCTCGACCGGGCCGGACAGGCGCGCGGCGGCGGGGACGTCGACGAACAGATCGTCGATCGAAGCGGCGCCGATTGCGGCGAGCATGTCGCCACGATCGGCGTCGGACAGCGGGAGATAACGCATCAAGCGGGCTTCCTCATGGAAAAGCGGAGGCGGACATAATCGGCGATCCAGCTGCCGTCGGGCTGCTGGAGCTTGGGGGCGAGCGCGGCTTCGACGGCGCGGGCGATCTCAGCCTGATCGGCGTCGGGGACTTGCGACGCGTCCATGAAGCCGGCGCGGAAGACGCGCAGCCAGGCGGCGACGCCGTCCGGCAACGGGGTCGGACGCGGGATCAATTGGGCTTCGACGTCGATGAAGCCGGCAGCTTCGTAAATGGCAGTGAACTCGTCCGGTGCCGGATACCATTGCGGGTCTTGGGCCGGCACGGCGTAGCCGCGTTGGGTGAGCTCGGCGCGGATGCCGGCGCGCAGGATGGCGACATTGCCCTGCCCGCCCATCTCGCCGACGAAGCGCCCGCCCGGCTTGAGCGCGCGATAGACGCCGCCGGCAACCGCGGCGCCATCGAGCATCCAATGCAAGGCGGCGTTGGAGAAGACGGCGTCGAACGCAGGGCCGAAGGTCAGTTTCTCGCCATCCTCGACCCGGGCGTCGAGCCCGCGTACCAAAGCGGCGGCGATCATGTCTTCGGAAGCATCGACACCGCCGACGGTCGCGCCGACCTCAACGATTTTCTCGGTAAGGATGCCGTCGCCGCAGCCGAGATCGAGAATATGCTCGCCCCGCTGCGGGTCGAGCAGAGCGAGCACGGGTGCGCCCAGTGCGGGCACGAACGCCGCATTCTTGATATAATCGGCCGCATCCCAGCGGCTGGCAGAGTTAGGCGCGGTCATGCGCGGCTCCCCTCCCCTTCAGGGGAGGGGCTAAGCAAGCGCACCCGCTGCAAAGGCAATTGGAACAACTCACAGAGCGGCCACGAACGCCTTGTAGCCGGTCTCGTCCATCAGGCCTTCCAGCTCGCCGGCGTCCGCCAGCGTCAGCTTGAAGAACCAGCCGTCCGTTTCCGGCGCGGTGTTGACGAGCGCCGGATCCGCCTCGAGCGCGGCATTGGCCTCGGTCACCGTGCCGGACACGGGCGCATAGACGTCGGACGCGGCCTTGACCGATTCCACGACGGCGGCTTCCTTACCCTTGGCGACGGCAGTGCCGGCCGGCGGCACTTCGACGAACACGACATCGCCCAGCTGGGCCTGCGCATAATCGGTGATGCCGACGGTGGCGCTATCGCCCTCGACCGAAATCCATTCATGATCCTTGGTGAAATAGGTCGTCATTGGGCGGCTCCCTTGCGGACATAATTGTGGGGGACGAACGGCATCGGCGTTACGGTCGCGGCGAGGCGCTTGCCGCGCACTTCGATGTCCAGCGCCGTGCCGGGTGCGGCATACGCAGCCTTGACATAGCCCATGGCGATCGGCGCGCCGACCGTGGGGGCGAAGCCGCCGGAGGTGATGGTACCGACCTTGATGTCGCCAGCGTAAATCTCGGCACCTTCGCGCGCGGGCAGACGCCCTTCGACCGCGAAGCCGACGCGCTTGATCGGCGCGCCGTCGCGCAGTGCGGTCAGGATCGTGTCTGCGCCAGGGAAGCCGCCTTCGGCACGGCGCCGCTTGGAGATGGCGAACCCCAGATCGGCCGCCGCCGGATTGATCCCGGTATCGAGATCGTGGCCGTAGAGCGGCAGCCCCGCCTCCAGCCGCAGCGAATCCCGCGCGCCCAGCCCGATCGGCTTCACTTCCGGCTGGTTGCACAGCAAGGTCGCAAACATATCCACGCTGTGCGCCGGCAGCGAAATCTCGAACCCGTCCTCGCCGGTATAACCCGAGCGGCTGATCCAGAATGTATGCTCGCCATGGCCGAACTGCCCGGCGGTCATGAAGGTCAGCTGCTCGACGCCGGGCACCAGCCGCGAGAGCGCCACGACCGCCTCCGGGCCCTGCAAAGCAAGCAGGCCGTAACTGTCCATCGTCACCAGCGCGACATTGGCCGGCAGACGCGCCCGCATATGCGCAACGTCGCCCTGCTTGGTGGCGCCGTTGACGACCATATAGAAATCGTCGGCGCGGCGGGTGACCATCAAGTCGTCGATCACGCCGCCGGTGTCGTCCAGCAGCAGCGAATAGCGCATGCGGTTGACGCCCAGGCCGGTAATGTCGCCCGGCAACAGCGTTTCAAGCGCGGTGTCGACATCCTCGCCCGAAAGCGTGAGCTGGCCCATATGGCTGACATCGAACAGGCCGGCATGGTTGCGCGTCCACTGATGTTCGGCGATGATGCCCTCATATTGGATCGGCATGGCATAGCCCGCGAAGGGCACCATGCGGGCACCGCGCGCACGATGCCATGCGTCCAGCGGCAGCGGTTCGGCGATATGGTCGTCGGCGCTCATCAATCTGTCCCGTCCAAGAGCACGATAGACGGCAGCAGCCTTGCGGCCCCTCCTTCTATCGCCCCCTCTGTCACGGAACCTGAGAGCATTCGCGTGCCTCCCTATTGAAGGGCCGGTCACGCTTTCACCTTCGGTGGAGCAGAGCTTACGCCCCGCTCGCTTTCCAGAGTGTCTTAAGGTCCGCGCGGTCCGTTTGACCTGAGAGATTCCGGGGCGGTTGCTCCTTCGGTGGCCCGCTCAAAGCGAACGCTCTCCCGCGCAGTCCTCCGGCAGTTGCCCACCGTCGACGCCACGACCCTGCACGGGCCACAGATTCGAGTCAATCGAGGTTCGGACAGGTTTATGGGCCAGGATGATTTTAGCCGCAGACTTACAAAGAGCCGCCAGTCGGCAAACGCCCCAATTGCTGCCGTTCAGCGGTCTGCCGTTCAACGACGTCTCTGACTCGCTTGGAATTTGCCGCTCCCACAGATTGTCAGGACATCGCTGGTGATATAAATTTATCTAATGATGAATGGTGCTACTTCTTCTCGGTGGAAAGTTACCGCCTTGAATGTGCGTGCGCTTGCGGCAGGATTGATAACTGGTGCGCTGCTCGTCGCCGCCTATACTTTTGCGTCTGGATTAATCGCTGCCCGCACCTCTTATGGGAGCGGGGCCGAACTCTTTATTCCGATAAAAGTGCAGATCGGTTTAGCTATATGGTTTTCGGGAATCTACGGGACAATCATAGTAGCAATCTGCGCCCCGATATGGCTCCTTTTTCGAAAGATAGGATATACGAGTGGCGTTTTAGCGCTGATTTTGGGATTTACGGCTCCGGTTACCCTTTGGATCGCGATCAATATAAACGGGAATTGGTCGCTTCTCGATTTGGCAAAGGGCGGATTGCCCTACGGCTTTTCCGGAAGCGGTGCCGGTCTCGTGGCTTGGCTTTGCAGGCCACGTGGGATTGGTGTTCTCACGAACCCCGCAATGCCAATTTAGCGGAATTCAATCCCAATTGCGGTCCGCCTCGAACTCACCACAGTCGGTCATTCAGTGTTGCACCGAAAGCAGTCACTTTTCAGCTCGCAGCCTTGATAGCGTGGCCATTCTGCTTTGCTTTCCAATGCTGCCATGATTACCAATTGCGATGGTGTGGATATTTCTCGCCCTGGCAGGATATTCGGATGATCCGCAACCATTGCGGTGCCGGTCGACCGCTGGAGATATCAGCATCACCCTGCCCGCCCGGCTCGATCCTTCGATAAAACAGATTGGCGTGGAGCGCCTGACTTCGCCAAAGCAATTCTACATAGTGTTGGACGACGACGTGCGGCTGGTGGCGTGGACGCCGAAGATGCGTAATTTAGTCTTTAACCGGACGCAGCTTGGCGTGGTGAGCAGTGACCAAGGCCCGCAAAAGCAGCGCATATTCGCGCAACCAGGCCGCTATCGCATCATCTTTGCCGACACTATCGAAACGGAATTCGACAACATGACCTCGGTGGACTGCCGGATCACGATCCGCTGAAATTCGAAGTCTGCACCCTCATCGTCCGGGCCAGCGCCGCTCTTCCGGATGGGCATCGCGCGATACGTTGCCGCTGCCGCCCGCTTTCGCATCATTCGCCAACACGACACGGTTACGGCCCGAGGCCTTGGCCTGGTATAGCGCACCATCGGCGCGGATGAACAATTCCTGGAACGTCTGGTCCCCGTGGCGCGTCGCCACGCCGGCCGAGATGGTGACGGATACCGGCACGGAATCGGTCAGGATCGGCGTGTGCGCGATGGTGTCGCGGAACGCTTCCAGCCGGTCGAGCAATGTGGCGTGATCGTCCCGATAGGCCAGCAGCGCGAATTCTTCCCCGCCAAGCCGCCCGACCCGTCCAAATTGTCCCAGCAACCGATCCATCATCGTCGCGGTCGTGCGCAGGACCTGATCGCCGATCCAATGGCCGTGGCGGTCATTGACGTTCTTGAAATCGTCGATGTCGACGATGATGAGCGCGAGGAAGGTGGTGTCATCCACCCCGTCGAGAAAAGCGCGCCGGTTGAGCAGGCCGGTCAGTTCGTCCATCATGCCGGCACGGTAGAGCGCCAACTGCGCCCGACCCAGTTTCCGGGTCACCGGCACGGCGATGCAGACCACCACAATCACGGTAATCACCCAGGATCGGATCGCATTCGTCCAGCTGGTGAAGAAGAACAATTGATTGGCAACGTCGACGGCAAGCGCGATCGACACGCACAGCAGTGTCGTCAGGAGGATATAGTGCGCGAGATCGCGCTCATTCCTCAGGTCTGTGCGCGAAAAAGGTGCCATCCTGTTCGCGGGTCAACGCCGACAGCCCGGATAGGCTCCGCACAGCGTATTCGACAAATATCAGTCGAGGTTGGGCCGCAGCCACCGCTCGGCTGTATCCAGATCCACGCCGCGCCGCACGGCATAATCCTCCAGCTGATCGCGCCCGATCCGCGCAACGCCGAAATATTGGCTGTCGGGGTGGCCGAAATAGAAACCGGAGACCGCCGCCGTCGGCAGCATCGCGAAGCTTTCGGTGAGCGTCAGGCCGGTCGCGTCCGTAGCGCCGAGCAGATCGAACAGGATCGGCTTCAGGCTATGTTCCGGGCAGGCGGGATAGCCGGGCGCCGGGCGGATGCCGCGATATTGCTCCTTGATGAGCGCTTCGCTGGTGAGCTGCTCGCCCTCCGCATAGCCCCACAAGGTGGTGCGGACATGCAGGTGAAGGCGCTCGGCAAAGGCCTCGGCCAAACGATCGGCCAAGGCCTTGAGGAGAATGTCCTTATAGTCGTCATGATCCGCCTTGAAGCGCGCAATGTGCGGATCGATGCCGTGGATGCCGACGGCGAACCCGCCAAACCAATCGTCCTCCCGATCGATGAAGTCGGCCAGGCACATATTGGGCCGGCCTTCGCGCTTCTTGATCTGCTGGCGCAGCATCGGGAAACGGACTTCGTTGCTGTTCGTGCTGAGCGAAGTTGGAGCACTTTCGACCGTGTCGCTGCGCCCTTCGACTTCGCTCAGGGCGAACGGTTTCACGACGATATCATCGCCGTCCCGGTGCGCGGGCCAGAGCGCCGCGACACCGCGCGCGGTCAGCCATTTCTCGGCGATGATCGTGTCGAGCATCGCTTCGGCGTCGGCGAACAGGCCGCGCGCGCTCTCGCCGACGACGTCATCTTCCAGGATTGCGGGATAATTGCCGGCCAATTCCCAGGCGCGGAAGAACGGCGTCCAATCGATATAGGACCGCAGATCGTCGAGCGGCCATTCTTCGAACACGTGCGTGCCGGGCTGCAACGGCGCCAGCGGCTTCTGTCCGGCGTCAAAGGGAAAGGCATTGGCGCGGGCGTCTGCGAGCGGCGCCAGATCATTCTGGCCCTTGTCGGCACGGGCGACGCGCACCGCTTCATAATCGGTTGCGGTCTTCTCGACGAAGGCATCGCGCTGGGTGTCCGACATCAGCGTCGAGGCGACGCCCACCGCGCGGCTGGCATCGAGAACGTGCACCACCGGCCCCTTATAGGCCGGATCGATGCGCAAGGCGGTGTGCACCTTGGACGTGGTCGCGCCGCCGATCAGCAGCGGCATGGTCATGTTGGCGCGCGCCATCTCGGCCGCGACCGTCACCATCTCGTCGAGCGAGGGCGTGATCAGGCCCGACAGGCCGATCATGTCGGCGTCATTCTCGTTCGCGGCTTCGAGGATCTTGGTCCACGGCACCATCACGCCGAGATCGATGATGTCATAGCCGTTGCAGGCCAGCACAACGCCGACAATATTCTTGCCGATATCGTGCACGTCGCCCTTGACGGTCGCCATGATGATGCGGCCCTTGGGCCGCGCGCCGACTTCCTTGGCCGCCTCGATATAGGGCAATAGGTGGGCGACGGCCTTCTTCATCACGCGGGCCGATTTCACCACCTGCGGCAGGAACATCTTGCCCGATCCGAACAGGTCGCCGACGACGTTCATGCCGTCCATCAGCGGGCCTTCGATGACCTCGATCGGGCGGGCATGCTGGAGGCGGGCTTCCTCGGTATCATCGACGACATACATGTCGATGCCCTTGACCAGGGCATGCTCCAACCGCTTGCGGACGTCCCAACTGCGCCATTCCTCGGCCTGCTTTTCGGCGACAGCGTCGGTACCGCGATATTTTTCGGCGAGCGTGATCAGACGGTCGGTCGCGTCGTCGCGCCGGTCCCAGATCACGTCCTCGCACGCCTCGCGCAGTTCGGGATCGATCTGGTCGTAGACGTCGAGCTGGCCGGCATTGACGATGCCCATGTCCATGCCCGCCTGGATGGCATGGTAGAGGAACACGCTGTGCATCGCGCGGCGGACGGGCTCGTTGCCGCGGAACGAGAAGCTGAGGTTCGAGACGCCGCCGGAGATATGGCAATGCGGGCAGCGCGCCTTGATCTCGCGCACCGCCTCGATGAAGTCGATAGCATAGCGGCGATGCTCGTCGATGCCGGTGGCGACCGCGAAGATGTTGGGATCGAAGATGATGTCTTCGGGCGGGAAACCGATGCCGGTCAGCAAAGTATAGGCACGCTCGCAAATCTCGACCTTGCGTTCCTTGGTATCGGCCTGGCCGACCTCGTCGAACGCCATGACGACCACGGCCGCGCCATAGGCCATGACCTTGCGCGCATGGTAGAGGAAGGCCTCTTCGCCTTCCTTCATGCTGATCGAATTGACGATCGGCTTGCCGGACACGCATTTCAGCCCCGCCTCGATCACGCTCCATTTCGAGCTGTCGACCATTACCGGCACGCGCGCGATATCCGGCTCGGCGGCGATCAGCTTGAGGAAGGTGGTCATGGCGAATTCGGCGTCGAGCAGGCCCTCGTCCATGTTGACGTCGACGACCTGCGCGCCATTCTCGACCTGCTGGCGCGCGACCTCGACCGCCTTGGTGTAATCGCCGCCCATGATGAGCTTCTTGAACGCCGCCGAGCCGGTGACGTTGGTGCGCTCGCCAATATTCACGAACTGTGCGGTGGAAGGGGTGCTGGCCATTTTTCTCTACGTCATCCTGATCCTTCGACTTGCTCAGGACAGGCTTGTTTCAGGGTCCATCGCGCCAAACAGGCCGCGGCGGAGGGGGATGGATGGATGCTGAAACGAGTTCAGCATGACGGTGACGGCTAAGCCGCCATGACGAACGGATCGAGGCCGGCGAGACGGGTGATCGAGACATGGTCGTGGATCGCGCGCGGGGCGAGATCCTTCACCGCCGCCGCCATCGCCGCGATGTGCGGCGGGGTCGTGCCGCAGCAGCCGCCGACGACATTGACCAGCCCGTCCTGCGCCCATTCGCCGACCAGTTCGCCGGTCGTGTGCGGTTGTTCATCATAGGCGCCGAGATCGTTGGGCAGGCCGGCATTCGGGTAAGCCATGATCAGGCTGTCGGCTACCTGCGCCATTTCCTTGAGATAGGGCCGCATCAGATCCGCCCCGAACGCGCAATTCAGCCCGATCGTGAGCGGCCGCGCGTGGCGGACCATGTACGTGAAGGCCTCGACCGAATGGCCGGAGAGATTGCGGCCCGACATGTCGGTGATCGTCATCGACAGCATGATCGGCACGTCCTGGTTGCGGGTCTCCGCAATCTCCAGCACCGCGACGATCGCCGCCTTGGCGTTGAGCGTATCGAATACGGTCTCGATCAGGATGAAATCGCAGCCGCCGTCGAGCAGCGCCTCCGCCTGATCGCGATACACATCCTTGAGCTCGTCGAAGCCGATCGCGCGGTAGCCCGGATCGTTCACGTCCGGCGACAGCGACAAGGTCTTGTTGGTCGGGCCGATCGCACCGGCCACGAAGCGCGGACGGCCGTCCTTGGCTTCCGCCGCATCGGCCGCTTCGCGCGCGATCCGGGAGGCGGCGAGATTGAGGTCGCGCACGAGATGTTCGGCACCATAATCCGCCTGGCTGACGGTGTTGGCGTTGAACGTGTTGGTCGACACCATGTCCGACCCGGCGTCGAGATAGCCGCGCGTGATCTCGGCGATAATGTCGGGCCGGGTCAGCACCAGCAGATCATTATTGCCCTTCTGGTCGAGCGGCAGATCGTAGGAGCCACGATAGTCCGCCTCGCCCAGGCCATAGCCCTGGATCATGGTGCCGAAGGCGCCGTCGGTCAGGAGGATGCGCTTGGCCGCCTCGTTTCGGAAACGGCGTGCGGCCGCGGAAGGTGCCCGTATCATGCGGCGATCTCCGCCAGCCGGGGTGCCGAGCGCAGCCCGAGCAGATGGCAGATGGCAAAGGCCAGTTCGGCACGATTGAGCGTGTAGAAATGGAAGTGGCGCACGCCGCCCGCATAGAGGCGGCGGCACATCTCGGCCGCGATCGTCGCCGCGATCAGCTGGCGGGCCGATGGGTGATCGTCCAGCCCCTCGAACAACCGGTCCATCCAGGCCGGGATGGCGGCGCCGCACAGTCCGGCGAACTTGCGCGTGGTGGCGACGTTCGACACCGGCAGGATACCGGGCACGATTTCCGCGTCGATGCCGGCCGCGGCGGCGCGATCGCGGAACCGGAAATAGATTTCCGGCGAGAAGAAGAATTGGCTGATCGCGCGATCCGCTCCCGCATCGATCTTGGCCTTCAGATTGTCCAGGTCGGCCTGAACGCTCGGGCTGGACGGGTGGCATTCCGGATAGGCCGCCACCGAAATCTCGAACGGTGCGATCTTCTTCAGCCCCGCCACCAGATCGGCCGCGCTGGCATAACCCTGCGGGTGCGGGGCGAATTCCTGGCCGGCCTGGGGTGGATCGCCCCGCAACGCCACGATGTGGCGTACGCCGGCATCCCAGTAAGCGCGCGCAATCTCCTCAATCTCGCTTTTGCTCGCCTCGACGCAGGTCAGATGCGCGGCCGCCGGGATATGCGTCTCGCGCGCGATCCGCGACACGGTCGCGTGCGTCCGCTCGCGCGTCGACCCGCCCGCACCATAAGTGACGGACACGAACTGCGGCTCCAGCGGCACGAGCGTTTCGATCGCATGCCACAATTGCTCGTCCATCTTGTCCGTCTTGGGTGGAAAGAATTCGAAGCTGACCCGGGCATCGCCCGCCAGATCCGCGAACAACGGTGCATCGAGGGCGCGACGCGCCTCTTCGAGCTGGGGGAGAGAGATAGACGCCATCCCTCCATATAAAGAATTCTTTATATGTGGGTCAAGGCGCTACCGCATGTGCAATCGCACCGCGAATATCATCCATGGCATAGGGCTTCTTGATGACGACGCCGTCGCGATAGGGCGTTTCGATCCCGGACGCGCCGTAGCCGGTGGCGAAGACGTAGGGCACGCCCCTGCCCTTCAGCAGATCGGCCACCGGATAGGACATGTGACCGTCCAGGTTCACGTCCAGGATCGCCAGGTCGATCGGGCGGGATTGGGCGAGCTCCATCGCCTGGGGCAGGCGCATCGCCAGGCCCGCGACCTCATGCCCGAGATCCTCGACCATTTCTTCCAGCAACAGGGCGATCGTCATCTCATCTTCGACGATAAGCACGCGCAGTGGCGTCATGACGCAGATCCGTAGACGGACAGCGGTGCATCGATCTGGCAGACGAGCCCGCCCGGCTCGAACAGCATGTGGACCTCGCCGCCCATTTCGGCGGACAGGCCGCGTTCGATCAGACGCGACCCGAAACCCCTGCGCGTCGGCGCCGCGACCGCGGGGCCGCCGCTCTCGCGCCACGCGATCGCCAGCCGCTCGCGCCCCTGTTCGGGCAGGTAGGTCCGCCAGCTGATCGTCACCATGCCGTGATCGGATGACCAGGCGCCATGCTTGAGCGCGTTGGTCGCCAGTTCGTGCATCGCCAACGACAGCGACAAAGCGGTCTTAGGCGACAGGCAGACGTTGGGCCCGCTCAAGGCGAGGCGATCCTCCCGCGCGCAATGCGGACGGACCGATTGTTCGATGGCGCCTTGCAGCGAAACGCCCGCCCCCCGTTCCCCGGTCAACAGGTCATTGGCCTGCGCCAGCGCCATGATCCGTTCCGAAAAGCGCTGCTGTGCCTGACTAAGATCTTCCGCCCGCCGGAACGTCTGCGCGGCGATCGCCTGCGTCATCGCCAGACTGTTCTTCACGCGGTGATTGAGTTCGTTGACCACCAGCCGCAGATGATCTTCGTTGCGATGCCGTTCGGTCACATCGGTGGCGGCGCCGAACCACTCCACGATATTGCCCGCATCGTCCAGGATCGGGACCGCGCGGGAGATGGTCCAGCCGGTCACACCTTCCGGCCGGCGCACCCGATGCTCCATTTCGAACACGCTTTTCCGACGGATCGCATCGTCGATCGCGGCGCGCACGGCCGCATGATCTTCGGCGAACAGATTTTCCTCGAGCCAGCGCGGATTGGGCCGATCATTGTCGGCCACCAGGCCACGGCCGTCGATCGGCTGCATGACCTGCCAGTCGGGCGACATGCGGTAGATGACGTCCGAAGTGGCGTTCACGAGGGCGCGCAGCCGCCCCTCGCTGGCAACCAGCGCCCGTTCCGCCAGGACCGCTTCGGTGATCTCGACGACGATCGCGATCACGCCTGCCGCCTTGCCGCTCTCATCGATGACGGGCGAATAATCCAGATTCATCCAGGCCGGCGCGGGCTGGCCATGCCGTTCCAGCGTCAGCTCCTGCGCGCGATAGGCGAGCGTGCCGCCTGCCAGCCCGACCTTCATGACATTGTCGTTGAAATCGGCGACTTCCGGCCACCCTTCCCGCACCTTCGAGCCGAGCAATTGGGGATGGCGTCTGCCGGCGAAACGCGAATAGGCGTCATTATAGATCATGACCCCGTCCTCGTTCCACAGCAGGACGATCGGCACGGGCGACAAGAGTAGCAAATTGGTGGTGGTCTTCAGGCTCTGCGGCCAGGCCTCGATCGGGCCGAGGCTGGTCTTCGACCAGTCAAAGGCTGCGATGAGTTGGCTCAATTCGCCGCCGGCCGCGGGGAACGGGGTTTCACTCACGTCAGTCTCATTCTGCCCTGCGTTCAACAGCGCCTCCCCCCGTCCGAAGAGGCGCTGTTAAATCGAACATGGTTTTTGGGAAAGAGCGCTAGAGCGCGCGACGTCCGGTAAACAGCTGGATCAGGCCGACGATGATCGCCAGTACCAGCAGAATGTGGATCAGCCCGCCGCCAATATGGACGGCGAAGGCGCCGAGGAGCCACAGGATGAGAAGGATAACGGCGATCGTCCAAAGCATGATGTAGCTCCTGTGTGCTCGGTGGCGGAATTTGCGGTGAACGCGGGTTCCTTGGCTGCGTTCCCGACGTTCCGATCAAGTTCCGCTTTCGCTGAACCACATCCGCTGCTCAAAAGGACGGATGTCGATCCGCGCCCTGCTTTTCCTCACCCTGAGCCCGCTATTTGCCACCGCGGCCGGCGCATCGCCCGCCTATGACGCGGTCGATCCGTTCATCGGCACCGATGGCGAAGGCCACACATTCCCCGGTGCGGTCGCGCCGTTCGGCATGGTGCAGCTGAGCCCCGACACGAATACCGGCTGCGTCATTCGCGAATGCTATAAATGGGCGGCAGGGTACCGGCATTCCGATCCGACCATCCAGGGATTCAGCCACACCCATTTTTCCGGCGCCGGCCATTCCGATCTGGGCGACTTTCTCGTCATGCCGGTGGCAGGTGATGCCGTTCCTCTCGAACCGGGCGACGCGCGGCAACCTGGCTCAGGATATCGCTCCCGGTTCGCTCGCGCGACGGAACGGGCACAACCCGGCTATTATAGCGTGACGCTGACGGATACCCAGGTGCGCGCCGAGATGACGGCTGGCACGCGGGTCGGCGTGCATCGCTACCGCTTCGCAGCCGGGACGCCCGCACACATCCTACTCGACCTGCGGAGCGCGATCTACAATTATCCCGGCAAAATCCTGTGGTCATCGATCCGCCAGCGTAGCGACGGGACGATCACCGGCTGCCGCCAGACGCGGGGTTGGGCGCCCGATCGAATCCTGTGCTTCGCGATGCGCTTCAGCGCGCCGTCGACCGGCCACGCTTTCGTAAGTACGGAACAGGGCATTGCCTATAAGGGCTTTCAGGGGCCCGGGCGTGGCACCGACGCGGTTGCCGAACGCAGCGGACGTGCCATCGTCGCGCGCTTCGACTTCGGCAGGCTGACGCGCCCGCTGGAGGTCAAGATGGCCCTCTCGTCCGTCGACGAGGCCGGCGCGATCGCGAACCTGGACAGCGAGCCGGGCGACTTCGACACGATCCGGGTCACAACGAAATCGGCGTGGGAAAAGGCGCTTGGCGCGGTTGTGATCGAGGCGCCCCCCGCGGTCAAGACGAACGTCTATACCGCGCTCTATCACGCGCTCCTTGCCCCCTCGATCGCGGGAGACAGCGATGGGCGCTATCGCGGACCGGACAATCAGGTCCACAGCGCGCAAGGCTTTACGTTCCGGTCGACCTTCTCGTTGTGGGATACGTTTCGCGCCGAGCATCCGCTGCTGACATTGGTCCAGCCGGAGCGCACCAATTCCGACTTCATTCGCTCGCTGATCGACAGCCAGCGTCATAGCCCGTTCGGCATCCTGCCCGTGTGGCAGTTTCAGGGGCGCGAAACCTGGACGATGATCGGCTATCACGCCGTGCCGGTGATCGCGGACGCCTATCTGAAAGGCATCCGCGGCTTCGATGCCAACCAGGCGCTGGACGCAATGATCGCCAGTGCGAATTACGATCCCTATGGCGGGATCGGAGACTATCGGAAGCTTGGCTATGTTCCGATCGACAAGGAACCCGAAGCGGCCTCCAAGACGGTCGAATATGCCTATGACGATTGGACCATCGCGCAGATGGCGCGCGCGATGGGGCGCAAGTCCGTCGCCGATCTGTTCGAGAAGCGCGCCGCCTATTGGCGCAACAGCTTCGACGTCACATCCGGCTGGGTCCGCGCGCGGCTCTCGAGCGGCGGCTTTCGCGAGCCGTTCGATCCCGTCTCCATCAAATATGGATCCGATTATACGGAGGGGAATGCCTGGCAATATTCCTGGTTCGTCCCGCAAGACCAGATCGGGCTGGTGCGATTGCTGGGCGGTGACAGCAAGACGGTCGCCAAGCTGGATGCCATGTTCGCCTATGACAATAGCAAGCTGGATTATTCGGCGTCGGAAGACATTGCCGGCCTGATCGGCCAATACATCCATGGGAACGAACCGAGCCATTCGGTCGCCTATCTCTACAATTTTGCCGGCGCGCCGTGGCGTACGCAGGAACGGCTGAAGCAGATCGTTGACAGCCAATATAAGCCAACGCCCGATGGCCTGTCCGGCAATGACGATCTCGGCCAGATGTCGGCGTGGCTCGTCTTCACCAGCCTCGGTTTCTACCCGGTGACGCCCGGCAGCCTGGAATATGTGATCGGGCGGCCCTTCGTCGCACGTGCCACGTTGACGCTGCCCAATGGCAAGACGTTCACCATAAGCTGCGACGATCCCGCCAAGCCTTATGTCGGCCGCGTGCTGCTCAACGGCGTCACGCTGTCGCGCAGCTATATCCGGCATGACGAGATCATGGCGGGCGGTGCGTTGCGCTTCGTCATGCAGGCGACGCCCAATCGATCATGGGCCATCGCACGCGGCCAGCGGCCCTTTTCCATGACGCGGTGATCGCACCGGCCGAGCCCGTCCGCTAACAGCGTTCCGTGAAGCCAATCGCAAAGGACAGTTGATGAATCTGCAGAACAAGGTCGCCGTCGTCACCGGCGCGGCGAGCGGCATCGGCAAGGATATCGCGCGCGAATTCCTGGCCAACGGCGCCAAGGTCGCGATCGCCGACCTGAACAGCGATGCCGCCAACGCCGCGGCGCGCGAATTCGACCCGTCCGGCGCGCGCGCGATCGGCGTGGCAATGGACGTGACGGACGAGGCGCAGGTGAATGCCGGGGTCGACATGGTCGCGGCCACATTCGGGTCGATCGACATATTGGTGTCAAATGCCGGCATTCAGATCGTCGCGCCGGTTGAGCAATTCGCGTTCGCCGACTGGAAGAAGCTGATCGCCATCCACCTGGACGGGGCGTTCCTGACGACCCAGGCCTGCCTCAAGCACATGTATGCGCAAGGGACCGGCGGCAGCATCATCTATATGGGCTCGGTCCACTCCAAGGAGGCGTCGGTGCTGAAGGCGCCTTATGTCACCGCCAAGCACGGGCTGATCGGCCTCGCCAAGGTGGTCGCCAAGGAAGGCGCCAAGCACAATGTTCGCGCCAACGTGATCTGTCCCGGCTTCGTGCGCACCCCTTTGGTCGACAAGCAGATCCCGGAGCAGGCGCAAACGCTGGGTATCAGCGAGGAAGATGTGATCAGCAAGGTGATGCTGAAGGACACGATCGATGGCGAATTCACCACCGTGAACGACGTCGCGCTAACCGCCCTGTTCCTGGCCGGATTTCCCACCAACGCGCTGACCGGCCAATCAATCATGGTCACCCACGGCTGGCATATGCAGTGAGGGTGCGACGGTCGCAGGACCTTTCATAATTTGGGAGGCGCAGGCGGTGCCGTGCCGCAGGAGAAAATGTCGAGGATGGATAACAGAATGTTCACCGGTCTTTCCGCCTTCCCGCTCACGCCCATGGACAGCGAGGGCATCGTGGATCCAGATGCCCTCGCTGTCCTGGTCGATCGCCTCGCGACCGCGGGCGTGGATTCGGTCGGACTGCTCGGCAGTACGGGCGGCTATGCCTATCTCGACCGTGCCGAGCGCGCACGGGCGGTTGCAGCCGCGGTCGAAGCAGCCGCGGGTCGGGTAGCGGTGATCGTCGGCATCGGATCGATGCGCACGCGCTGGTCGCAGCAGCTTGCCGCCGATGCCGAGCGCGCGGGCGCTGACGGCCTGCTGATGGCGCCGATGTCCTACCTGCCGCTGACCTCGGACGAGGTTGCCCAGCATTATCGCGCCGTCGCCGGCACGACCGGGCTACCGCTGTGCATCTACAATAACCCCGGGACGACGAACTTCGTCTTTTCGGACGCGTTGATCGCGCAGCTTGCGGCAATTCCCACCATCGCGGCCATCAAGATGCCCGCTCCGAAAAACAGAGATTATGCGACGGAATTGGCGGTTCTGCGCCCAACCTCACCGGACAATTTCCGGATCGGCTACAGCGGCGACTGGATCGCCGCCCAAGCGCTGCTCGCCGGGGCGGACGCCTGGTACAGCGTGATCGGCGGCCTCTTACCGGAGCCTGCGCTACGCCTGACACGGGCTGCCCAAGGCGGCCGGCAGGCCGAAGCCGAAGCGCTGGATCAGGCTTTCAGCCCTTTATGGGCGCTGTTTCGCACCTATGGCAGCATGCGGCTGATATATGTCATCGCCGATCGACTTGGGCTGAGGGTCGGCGACCCGCCTTTGCCCATCCGGCGCGTTGACGACGGTGTTGCCGCTCAGGTCGAACTGGCCCTCGATCGACTGATGACTATCGATGGTACCACCGCACATCAGGGCTGAAGCAAGGACGTGGCCGTGAGGCGGGGCATAATGGATCCGCCCTCCCTTGCAGCCGTCCTCAGATCGCCCGCGTGCAGGCAGTTCGCCGGATACAGGATCAGTCGATTGAAGCGCAGGGCGACTGATCCGATGCATTCGAATGCGGGCGCGTCACCCGGCAGGTCGCAGTCCGCCGGCCTGCCGAAATCGCGCACGTCCCGGTTCAGGGCTTGCCGCCAGGCGGCCTGACGCGACCGGTCAATCCGTTCATAGCCAGTCCGGCGGTGCCGGTAGAAATCGGTACCGCCGCACGGTGGTTCGCACAGATAGTGGACTGCAGCCACCATCTGCGGGTCGACCGTGTCGAAGTGCGGGATGCGCTGTATCGGTGCAAGCTCGGACGGCGCGTCCGTCGCGACAGCGAACGCCGTGCGCACCAGCGACACGCCGTTGCCGGGCCATACCGCCGCGACAAGCATGGCGAGCCAGTCGCCATAACCCGCCGGAGCCTGCGCGCGAACGCCCGGATAGAAATCGTCATCCCCCCGGTCGAATGAAAGCGTCTGCGCCATCTCGTACAATGACCGGGGCGCGGGATGCGCGTCGTCGATAATGACAAGCGGTACGTGCTCCTGGCCCAGCCTGTGCCATTCTGCCGCCGGCACAGGCTGGGCCGTCAGCTCAGCCATGCCTTATCGGCGTCCTTCTGCCGGTTCTTGCGGCGTACCAGCCCTGCGATATGGTCCAGCGACAAGGCCAGTGCGGTCAGCGTCAGCGCGTCGTCCGCATCCTCGATATTGCGCAAGGCCCGTGCCACGCGGCGTTCGTCGAAACCGTACAGGCCCTCCAGGCCAACATCGCTGCCGTCGGCAAAAGTGATTTCCAGCTTGAGCGGCGTCACCAATCCGCGGGTCAAGGCGGCATCGACGAAGCCGCGCGTCGCGCTCTGCTGCCCCATCAGCTCGCGCAACATGGCGTGCACATTCGTGATATATTTGCTGTCGCTGCCGTCCGCCTCCACGATCGCGTGATCGCCGCCGGGATCAAGCACGGAACTGTCCATATCGATGCACATCGTGCCAGTGCCCGCATCATCCCCGCCGACATAGAAAGGCTGGCGTAGCAGGTTGAGCGGCACATAGGCCGCGTCCAACTCGGCGCCGTCCCAGTAGAGATTTTCGTGCGGCTCCAGGCCCATCAGCGCGGCGGGATAGAATTGGCCCGTGTCGGGATTCTTGGCGAAGACGACCGGATAGGTGGTTGCGGCCTTGCGCAGCTCGCTTGAGACCAATGGCACCATGTGGACTTCCGAAGCGAGCGCCCTGATGCGGGAAGCGCTAAGGCGAAGGTGGCCGTGTTCCGCACGAGACAGTTCAACCAAACGCATGTCGATGCCGTTCTCCGCTAAACGGTTTGGAAGCGATGCTGGGCAAGCCTGGACAGAAGCTGCCGGTTCGTCGGCATCTCCGCCGCCAACCGGCGCTTGAGCGCGGCCGCGCGATCGAACGCGTCGTGCGCCGCCTCGCGCTCGCGCCTGCCAATTGCCCAGCCCCGCCGATCCGGGCGGAAGCCCATGCCGTACAGCACATATTGATAGCTCGCGGCCGGGAACATCTCGTGCGCGGAATCGAAATCGGCCTCGGTCGGCGGGACGTGGCGCCACAGTTCGAGCTGGTCCTGCAAGGATTGCGGGATCGTGGCGGGATCGCGATTGTCACGCCAGAACGCGGAATCGTCCCGCTCACTCAGCATATAGTGGAGCTTCAGGAAATCGATGATGCGATCCCAGCGATAGCGCGTCATGTCGTTGAAGCGCTGCGCCAAGATCCGCATGCCCGATTTCGTCATTGGCAGGCTGGATGCGATGACGTCGGCCGACAATTCGATCAGCACCAACGCCGACGCTTCCAGCGGCTCGAGAAAGCCGGCGGCAAGCCCGACCGCCACGCAATTGCCTTTCCAGAAGGTTGCGCGATGGCCCGACCGGATCTTCAATTCACGCGTCGTCAGCCGATCGAAGCCCGGCCCGACATAGGCCGCCAGTTCCGCCTCGACCGGTTCGCTGCCAGCGTGCCGGCTGGAATAGACATAGCCGACCCCGCGCCGGTTCTGCAGGCCGATATCCCAAATCCAGCCATGACGCTGCGCGGTGGAGACGGTGTGCGAGACGATCGGTGCATCCTCCTCCTCATGGGGAACCTGCACCGCCAGCGCGCGGTCGATAAACAGCACATCACTGCGGTCGATGAACGGCACGCCGAGTGTTTCCCCCAGCAGCAGCGCCGAAAAGCCGCTGCAATCGACGAACAGGTCCGCCGCCAGCCTGCCATGGCCGCGCGTGACGACGGCCGCGATCTGCCCATCCTCGGCCAGCTCCACCGCGCCGACATCGTCGACGATATGGCGCACACCAAGCTTCTCCGTGCAGTGAACACGCATGAATTCGGCAAAGCGCACCGCATCGAGATGATAAGCGTAATTGGCGATCCCCCCATATTCGGGGCTGGTGAAAAGTTTCGGCGCGAGGTGCCGCTCGCACAGCGCCTCCTGAAAACAAACGGCATCGGAAAAGGACGGCGTCCCCTCGTCCTCGCTCCGGGCCAGCCAGTGGGCCGCGAGGTTCAGCGTAGGGAACCCCTCCGGCAGCATAAGCGGATGATAATAGAAATCGTCGGCCGCGCCCGTCCGCCAGCGCGCGAACTTCGCGCCCTGTTTGAACGACGCGTTGCACGCGCGCAGGAAGTCCGTCTCCGATACGCCTGCCTTTTTCAGCGTCTGGCGCATCGTCGGCCACGTTCCCTCGCCCACGCCGACAATGCCGATCCGCTCGCTCTCGACCAAGGTAATGGAGAGATCGCCGCCATCGGCACGCTGATGGCGCGCGGCGATCAGCGCCGCGGTCAGCCATCCGGCCGAGCCGCCGCCCACGATGCAGATCGATTGGACCATGTCACTCATGCTTGCCGCCGGATGATCGCACGATCGGCCAGCCGGCGGCAATGCAGCGCTGCGGCTCAGAAATTGACCCGTGCCCCCAGCTTGAACCGCCGCCCGCTATCCTCCGCATAGAGGAACTGGTTGCGGTAATAGGCATATTTCAGCACGCGCGAGTCGGTAAGATTGGCCCCTTCCGCAAACACCGCGATGTGCGGGTTGATATGGTAGGTCAGGCTGGCGTCGACCTGTCCATAAGACCGGACTTGCGTCACCGCCTGCCCGGCGCCATTCAGCGGCGGCGGCGCCAGATATTGCAGGAAATGATCGCGCCAATTGTAGGCGACGCGCGCCTCGACCCCGTGCTTGTCGTAGAACAGCACGGCGTTGGCGGAGTTGGACAGACCGGTCAGCGCGAATTTGTTGGTAAGATCCTGCCGGTCCAAGTGGCGGTTGGACCGCACCAGCGTGCCGTTAAGCTGGAAGCCAAGCCCCGTATCGCCAAGGCTCTGCTGCCACGCGGCTTCCAGCCCGGTCACCGTCGCATCCTGCCCGTTGACCGGGGCGGTGATCGCGAACTGCGCCGGCGCACCAGTGGCAGGATCGTTGAGCGTGCCCCCACCGGCCGCGGCGACGGTGCCGTTGGTGGAGTTCAGGACGATGAAGTTGTTGACGCTCTTATAATAAGCACCGAGCGAGATGTAGCTGCTGCGTCCGTAATAATATTCCAGCGCCAGATCCAAGTTGCTGGATTTGAACGGTTTCAGATCCGGATTTCCCTGCGCGGCGGCGAAATTACCCGGCCGCAACGTCAGCAGCGTGGTCACGGGCGACAATTGTTCCAGCGTCGGCCGGGTGATCGTCTCCGACGCGGCAAAGCGCGCCGTCAGCTTGTCGGTTAGCAGCCATTTGAAAGCCATGCTGGGCAGGACGTTCGAGTAACTATTGTTGCCTCTGGTGCGTGTGCTGCCGGAGGACACCGACCCATATTGGGTCTGATCGTTGGCGAGCTTGATCAGCGCCGTGTAGGCGGTGGCAAGGCCGTTGACGTTCGTCTGGGTGTTCTCGAACCGGACACCCGCCACGACCGAGAAGGGCCGACCCGCCAGATCGCCGGCAAATTCGCTTTCCAGATAGCCGCCGATCACGCGCTCCGTCACGATCGTGTCGTTCACCAGCGGCGGTGCGAAGGTGAAGTTGGGATTGTTGGCGCGCTGCTGCGCGGTGATGAGATCGAACAGGTCGGGCCCGCTGAATGTCTGCCATTGCGTCGGCAATCGGCCCGAGCCGCTGACCCCGGACATGAAACTGTTGCGCGCATTGAACACCGAGATGCCGAGCCCCGCCGGCGCCGGCAAATTATAGCCGCAGGTGGTACAACCCGTCCCGCCATCGTTCGAATAGAGCGAGGTGTCCTTGCGATCATGCGAATAATAGAAGCCCAGGTTCGTGCGGATCAGCCCCTCGCTGCTATCACTCTTGTAGGTAAGGTCGGCGCGTCCCTGATAGACCTCGTCCTTGATGCCATAGCCGCGCAGCAGCATCACATGCTGGCACAGCGGCTGGCCCGCCCCGACGACATTGCCGGTTGCGGGCACCCCCGAATTGGTCACGGCCGAGCCGCATGGGCTGGACGGGTTGGCGAAGGTTGGGAGCGTTTCCGTCGTGAAAGGCAGGGTCTTGCCGTCGGACTGGTAGCGATCAGACCCCGTCAGATAGCCGAGCAGCGCCAGATACGCCTCTTTGCCGCCATTCGGCAGTTCGCGGGCACGCGAATAGGTGCCGTCGAGGTCCAGCGTGAGATTGGGGGTCATCCGCCAATTGAGGTTCAGGCCGAATTCCCGCGTGTTCGTTTTCTTGTCGAACTTCTTGTTGTGGAAATCGCTCGCGATGCCCGTCGCCTGGGTCAGATCGATCGCGGTGCCGTCGGCGTCCGTCGTGACGTTGGTCAGGTTCGAGGCGGTAAACCAATGGCCGTAGGAGCGCGCATCGGTGGTATTGGTGAAACGCGTGTACAGCGCATCCGCCGTCGCCGTGATGTCGTCCGTCGGCTTGTACTGGATCACCAGCGTGCCGCCGATCCGCTCGCGATCTTCCCGCGTCACCCGGCTATCGAAATTCTGCGGAATGAAGATATTGCCTTGCGGATTGGACCCGCTGGTCACCCCCGCGCCGCCATTCACCTGCCCGGCGGGGACATCGGGATTGACCAACCAGCCATCGGTCTGCGCCTGCGATAAGCGGGTATGGCGCTTCTGATAGCTGCCGCTCACCAGGACGCCCAACCGGCCATCGGCAAAGGTATCGCTGAACAGGAACGATCCGTCCGGCCCTGCCTTGCGGGCATTTTCATCATAATTGGCGTCGGCCGAGGCGAACAGCTTCAACCCCTTGAAATCGAAGGGATGCGCGGTGCGGATATTGACGGTGGAGCCGACGCCACCGGATTGGTAACGTGCCGTCGAGGATTTATAGACCTCCACGCCCGCCACCAGCTCGGACGCGAGCGTGTCGAACGAGAAGGCACGGCCCGAGGCCTGGCTCGGGTCGGTCGGCGTCGCGATCTGGCGACCGTTGACCAAGACCGTGTTGAATTCGGGTCCGAAGCCCCGCACGGTGATGAAGGCGCCTTCGCCGCCGGAGCGATCGATCGACACACCGGTCACGCGCTGCAGCGATTCCGCGAGATTGGCGTCGGGGAGCTTGCCGAAATCCTGGGTCGCGATCGCATCGACGATACCGGACGACTGCCGCTTGATGCCGCGCGCGCTGTCGAGGCTGGCGCGGATGCCCGTGACGACGATTTCCGACGCTGCGTCGGGCGCGGGATTGGCTTGCCCCGAATCCTGGACCGAGGTGGTGATCGGCGCTGGCGTGTCTTGCCCGGCGCCCCCCGCCGAGGCGCCCGGCGCGTCATTGAGGCGAGCGGTCGTCACCTGCGCGGCCATCGGCATATAGGCCGCGGTCACGACCGCATAGGTACTGGGACGTGTCTCCTTTGCGGCCAAGCCGGTGTTGCGCAGGAGGCGCGCCAAAGCAGCGGAAACGGTTAGATCGCCATAGACGGCGTTGGTGCGCTTGGTTTGCGTGGCGGCGCGCGACGCGACGATCTGCACGTCACCCTGGCGTCCGAGCATGCCGATAGCGGTTCCGGCAGATTGCGCGGGGATGGCAAAATGTTTGGTCTGCGCCAGCGCCGGCGTGGCAAGCGCTCCGGCGACGGCCGTGGATGCAAATAGAGCGACGAAGCCAGCGGATGTCTTAATCATATATCCCCTCCCCCGTGGACCTTTGCGGCCCATTCGGCGGGAGGTAGGAGACGCGGCTGCGTAAAATCCTTCCCAACTAGCTCAGCTTTGGATGCGAATTACTTCCGCCGTCTCCGTGTTGACAGATGCACCCAAGATATTGCGCACCGAAATGGCGAAACCTTCCGGATCATTAATCCGAAAGACACCATCGATCTGGGCAGCCCCAATAGTGGGATCGGCAATGACGATCTTGCGGTCATTATAGCGATTGAATTCATCCGCCGCCTGTTGAAGCGTCTTGCCGTCGAGATCGATCATGCCGCTGCGCCACGCCAAGGCGCGATCGACCGAAGACGCCTGCTCCGGCTCCAGCTTGATCGCGGCGTCGTCGCCGACGAGGGCGCGCTGCCCGGCTTCCAATCGTATGCGGCGGAAGGCGGCATCGTCGGACCATGCCTCGACAACGCCTTCATTCACGAGGATTTCGACCGCGTCATCGCGCATCCGCACCGAGAATGCCGTACCGATCGCCTGCGCTTTGACCTTTCGCGCGGCAACCACAAACGGGCGCTCGGCATCCTTCGCAACATCGAACCAGGCTTCGCCCTGGGCCAGGGCTACGCTGCGCGCTTTGCCATGCATCCGGACGGCCAGCTCCGAACCCGAATTCATCGTCATGACCGAGCCGTCTGACAGCGGCACGCGACGGATTTCGCCGACCTCCGTCGCATACTTGGTTGCGCCATTGGTGCGCAGACGGGACAGGGAGCCGACCAAGGCCGCCACGCCCGCGGCCGCCAGACCGGCCACCACGCTACGCCTGCCCCAACCGATCAGAGGCGGCGCAACGGCCTCGTCGGCGGGGCGGTCGATATCCAGCGCCCGATCCGCCGCCAGCCAGGTCGCGTGCGATCGCAGCAATGTGCCATGCCGCCGTGGGTCCGCGGCAAGCCATCGCCGGAGCGCGGTCTCGTCATCCTCGGTCCAGACCCCTGAATCCATCCGGGCGACCCAGCGCGCTGCCATCAGGCTGTCGTCGGCGCTCATGGGCGGGACGCTCCTGCCAGGCGATCCGTTGCCGAAAGCAACGCGACGTCACTCTCCCCGTCCCACGCCGCACGCACCGCCTTCACCCCAAGCCAGACCTGCTTCTCCACCGCCTTCTCGGTAATGCCGAGATGGTGCGCAATCTCCCGCTGCGACCAGCCTTCGACCTTACGTAGACGGACAATGCGGCCACAGCGCTCCGGCAGGGTGGCGATGATGCGCAACACGCGATCATAGGCCATGCGGCTGGCGACCTGATCCTCCGGCGAAGGATGGCTATCGTCGCGCAACGTCTCGATCTCCGCCACCGTCTCGATCGACACGATCTGCTGCCGTTTGAGTCGACGCAGCATCAGATTGCGTGCGATCGACAGGAAATAGGCGCGCGGATTATCGATATGGTCGAACGCGTCCAACATCGCCAAGCGGCAATAGGCTTCCTGCAGCAACTCATCCACGTCCTCCGGCGAGATACGTCTGCGGCTGAACCAACCGCGGACAAAAGGCTCGTGCGGCATCACCTCACCGGCGACCCATGCCGCCAGCGCCCGACGCCGCGCGAGAGCCTGTGTCTCTCTGATGCTCGTCTTCCCTCTCCCTGGCATCTGGTAGACCGTGCCATGTGCCGCTTAGAGACCTGAGCGCGGACTTTCCTTCCCGGCGACGATATTGTCGCCCATCAAAGGCCGGCTCAGCCGTCGCTGATCAACCGCCGTATCGGCTGGGCGCGCCGCGGAATGCATCGGCTTCGTGGCCTGCGGATCCAATCGCCATAGCTTGCGCATTGGACATCATTTCTCCGGCAGAAAGAGCGACGTCTTGCCGTCGGCGCCGTTGCGAAAGATCGGGGTTCCGCCGCCGCCCAGCACCTCAGCCATGTCGTGCTTGAGGACCTCCGGATCCGGCAGGCCGGTATAATAGCGCCAGCCGGTGAAATCGCTTTTGGTCAGCGTCGCCAGCAAATAGCCCTCGACCGGCGCGGACTTGCCCTGCTTCGACGCCTCGATCGCCTTCATGATATTGGTGACACCCAGCACCTGCGCGATCGGCTGCCCTTTCGCGGCGGACAGCGCTTTGCGGGATCGACCTTTGTCGTCGCTGCCATAAAGCGTGTAGGTCTGACCGTTGACGACGAACTGGCCTAGCTCGCAAGACGGTGTGTCGCGCGCCGCGCTGGCATAATCGAGATGCAAGAGCTTGGGTAACAGGCTCATGGAAACGATGATGTCAGCGCTTTCCGACGTCGCCATGCTGATCGGATTGACGACGGCGCCCGCATCGGAAGATACGGTACAGGCGGCATGCGCTCCCGCACACAGGCTGATCGCACCCACTAGCGCGCACATAAATACTGGAAAACGCACGACTATCTCTCCCCCTCGTTCGTGCCTGCGTCTGCCTTCTCCATCGTCAGGTCAAGCACGACCGACTCCACTTCGCTCCCTTGTGATTATCGCGCCCCCGGCGCGTCGGGCGCGCGGGGGCGGAGAGACGGGGCTCAGGCGACGTAGCGCGGCGCGGGGACGATCGCACTGAAGCCCGGCAGCATCGATCGCCGCGCTGCCTGAAAGGCGTCCCACAGATCGCCGTCATGCAGCGGCGGGATGGTGACGCCTTCCCGTGCGTCGAAGCCGGCGAGCGCGGCATCCACCATGGCGCCAACCTGCATCATGGGCGGCTGCGCGGCTTCGTCGACACCGGCACGGTCCCACAGCTCCGTTTGCGTCGCCGCCGGCAACACCGCCTGCACGTAGACGCCCTTGGGACCAAGTTCGAGCGCCAGCCCTTGTGACAGGAAGAGTACGAATGCCTTGGTCGCGCCATAAGCGGTCATGCCGAACTCGGGCGCCAGGCCGACGACCGAGCCGATATTGATGATGGCGCCCTCGCCGCGTGCCGCGAGACGCGGTGCCGCCGCCGCGGCCAGACGCGTCACCGCGGTGATATTGAGCGCGATGAGACGATCAATGGCGTCAATCGCCTGATCGGCGAAACCGCCCGCGAGACCAATACCGGCATTATTAACCAGCGCGCCGATATGATCGTCGTCGCGCAACCGTGCCTCCACGACGGCGAGTTGATCGGCGCGCGTGAGATCGGCGGGCAGAATGTCGACCGCGACGCCGGTCTGATCCGTCAGCTGCGATGCCAGCGTTTGCAGGCGTGCCTCATCCCGGGCGACGAGGACGAGATCATGACCGCGCCGCGCGAAGCGATCGGCATAGGTCGCGCCGATGCCGGTGGAGGCGCCGGTGATGAGGACGGCAGGCTTGGTCATTGGATTGCCCTTTCAGGTCGGAATGCTATATTAATGACGGACGTCATAATTACTAATTATGATCGTCATCATGAAACGTCAATGGGCGATGGAGATTATTGCGATGAAGGTGAGCCGCGAGCAGATGGGGGAGAATCGTCGCCGCATCCTGCAGGAAGCCAGCCGTCTCTTCCGCGATCGCGGCTTCGCGCCGGTGACGGTGGCCGATGTCATGACGGCCGCCGGGCAAACCCACGGCAGCTTCTATGGCCATTTCGCCTCGAAGGACGATCTGATCGCTGCGACGGTCGCTGATGCGCTGACGGGAGACGGAGCGGCGATGGCAGACATCGAAGCCTGGACGGACGCCTATCTGTCCCCGCTGCATCGGGAAAATCCCGGCCAAGGATGTCCGATGGCCAGTCTTGCCGGGCTGATGCGGCATCAGACACCCGAAGCGCGCGCGGCCATGGCGCACGGGCTGGACGCGCATATCGACCGCTTCGCGCGTGGTTTGCCGGGAAAGGACGATGCAAAACAGCGCCGCGCGGCGATCGGCCGGTGGGCTGCGATGGTGGGCGCCGTGATATTATCCCGAGCGATCGACGATCCTGCGCTATCGGACGAATTGCTGCGCGAGACCCGCGCATGGATTGCGGCAACCGCGCCCCAGGTTGCGAGCGATCCCGCACATCATGCCTGAGCAGGGCTAACCCGGGGGCCCTAAAGGGGGGCTAAGCGCCCTGCCCTATCTGTCTGATTTCAACCTCTTGCGAGGAGAAATGGTGCGGTCGAGAAGACTCGAACTTCCACGGCCTTTCGGCCACAACGACCTCAACGTTGCGCGTCTACCAGTTCCGCCACGACCGCACATCGGGATATTCCCCGGCGGGCCGGGGCTGGTGAGGCGGAGCCACTAGCAGAGGGTTTTCTGCCCCGCAATGGCCCGCGCACTTACTTTTGATGATCGACGCCGGTTCCGACGAAGCTGACACTGACATTGGTGGAGTTTGCGGGGACATCCACCGCCGCGCCGTCGAAATTGACGGCGGCGCCGGGGGCGAGCCGCGCGGCGGGCCGCGTGATCGTCCAGGCGTAGATCGTCTTTCCTTGCGCATTGCGCAGCTCGGCCCGAATGTCGGGCACGCTCTGCTCCACAGTCGTCGGGTTCCAGACGCGTCCCGAGACCGCGAACAGCTGGCTGCCCCCCGCAATCATGCGCCAATCGGGTTCGCGCGTGATCGCGATCCCGAGGGGGACCCGATCCTCGGCGATGCCGAGACGCGATGCGACCTGCTGCGTCCCCATCAGCACAGTGGCGGCAATTCCGCCCAGGATGACCACCAGGATAACCAGCGCCAGGAGCAGCCATGGCCCGCGACCGCGCCGGGCCTTGGGTTTTGCGACCGGTGGCGCCAGCGTGGTGGGCGGCGTTACCGGGGCGATCGGCGCCGGCGCCGGCGGCGAAGATACCGGCGGCACCGGCGATTCTGCGGCGGCCGCGGGTGCCGCCCGTCCCGGCTCGAACCAGCTGGTATCGCACGCGCGACACCTGATCTTGCGCCCGGTCGCACCGATGGCATTTTCCGGGACTTCGTAAATTGCGCCGCAATTCGGGCAGGAGAGCTTCATAACGGGATCGTAAATCATGCCGACCGCGACGCTGCAAGCACCGTCGTCGCACGCGAGGCGCTTTACGGGTGTCGGTCCCGCATGCGATGCGGGACGGGCACCGCAGCGAGGGGGAGCAAAGGCGCCGATGGCCGGCATCGTCCAGTTCGACAATGTCGGTTTGCGCTATGGTACGGGTGCGGAAACGCTCGCGGGGCTCAGCTTCACGCTGCCGACCGGCTCGTTTCATTTTCTCACCGGCGCATCCGGCGCCGGCAAAACGTCGCTGATCAACCTGATCACGCTCGCCCGGCGTCCAAGCCGCGGTATCGTGAGCCTGTTCGGCGCGGATGCCGCCGGTTTGCCCCGCCGGCACCTGCCCGCACTGCGGCGGCGGATCGGCGTGGTTCATCAGGATTCCCGTCTGGTCCCGTCCCTGTCGGCCTATGACAATGTCGCGCTGCCGCTACGCATCGCGGGCATGGCCGAAGACGAGATCGGGCCGCGCGTCGATCAGCTGCTGGACTGGGTCGGCCTGCGCAATCGCGCACGGGCGCGCCCCGCCACCCTGTCCGGCGGCGAGCAACAGCGCATCGCGATTGCGCGTGCCGTCATCACCCATCCCGAGCTGATCGTGGCGGACGAGCCGACCGGCAACGTCGATCCGGACATGGCGGCGCGCGTGCTCCACCTGCTGGAGACGATGAACCGGCAGGGCACCACCGTGCTGATCGCCACGCACGACGTGCACCTGTTGCAGCAGCGGCCGCACGCCTCCGTGCTGCGGCTGGTGAAGGGTCGGATCGAGCAGGAGCCATGACGGCCGCCGTCCCCCTGCTGCCGCTGCGACGATGGCGGCCGACCAGCTTCGCCCTGCTGATCGCGGCGACGTGCCTGCCGATGCTGCTGGCGGCGGCTCTGGCGCTGTCGCTGCGGGCGGCGTCCGACGCCGTGTCCCACACCGCGCGCGAACATATATTGGTGCAAGTGGTCGAACCCATGCCCCAGCGCCGTGAGCAACTGGCCGGCGCGGTGCTGACCCGGCTCGACCGGGTGGAGGGCGTTGTCGCGGTTCGGCGCGTGCAAGAGCAGGAGGCGGAAGCGCTGGTTGCGCCCTATATCGGTGGCATGAAGGCGAACGATCTGCCCCTGCCCGCTTTGATCGAGGTGCGCGCGCGCAACCGCGAACCCGTCGCCCGCGCGCTGCGGACATTGCCCAATGTCCAGGTCACGGCGGCGGGAGCCGAGCTGGGGCCGCTGTCCCGCCTCATCGGTGCCTTGCGCGCCGTCGCCTTCGGGGTCGCGCTGATCTGCGCGGCCGCGACCGGCGTGATCGCCATGCTGTCGGCGCGCGCGGCGCTGGCGCGCGAAGGCGCGACGCTCGACATATTGCATGCGCTGGGCGCGACCGATCGCCAGATGTCGCAACTGGTGAGCAATGCCGTGACCCGCGACGCCGCGGTCGGCGCGCTTGCCGGACTGCTGGCGGCGATCGTCGTCATTGCGATGGTGGGCAATCGCATCTCCGCGCTGGGCGCCGGGATCGACCCTGATCTGGGGGTCGGCGGATGGGCGATCCTGATCGCCCTTGCGGCCGCGCTCGTTGGACTGGCGATGCTGTCGGCGCAGGCGACATTGCTGGCCAATTGGCGGCGCGTGCCATGATCCGCCGTATTTTCAGCCTGCTGATCCTGCTGTGGGCGCTCGGGTTCGTCCTCTTCGCGATCGACCTGCCGAAGCCCGCCGGCAACGAATATACCGACGGCATCGTGGTGCTGACCGGGGGACCGGGCCGGATCCAGCGCGGCATCGATCTGCTCGCCGCCGGGCGCGCGCAGCGCATGCTGGTGTCGGGCGTCGACCGTCGCGTGCGCCCGGCGGACATCGTGGCGACGTTCCGCGTCGGGCCAGCCCTCTTGACCCGGATCGATCTGGGTCGGTCCGCCGTCGATACGCGCTCCAACGCGTTGGAGACGCGGCGCTGGATCGCAGCCCATGGCTATAAATCGATCCGGCTCGTCACCACCGATTGGCATATGCGCCGGGCGCGGTTCGAATTGCGGCAGGTGCTGCAGGGCGTGACGGTGGTGCGCGACGCTGTGCCGAGCGAGCCCGACCTGGTCGGCCTGCTGCGCGAATATCACAAATATCTTTTGCGCCGCGCCGCAGCACTTGCCGGGCGCTGACGGCAGCCTGAAACAGACTGGCGGGCATCGGGTGCATGCGCCGTTTATCGGGATATGATGATGCCGGAGAAGGTGATTGCAGAACGCCCGTTTTTCGGTTCGGTCAGTTCAGAAGATTGGAACCTGGTGCTCCACCCACCGTGTCGTCGAGGAGGCATCGACTATACCGTCCGGTTCGCGGATGAGCCGAAGCGTGAGGACTATGACGCGTTAGGAGGCCGACTGGCCGCCTTCGAGGCCTTTTGCCGCGACATCGAGGCGAAGGACGGGCTCGTACGCCATTATCTCCGGTCATGGCCGAACTCGGCCGGTGCCTTTGAACTGGTCGGAGTCATGATGGCCGGCGGTGAACTACCGCTTCCTTGGGCGGTGGAGCCCGGCAGAAATGGACCCGACGCCCCCAGGTACCAGCCCTTCGCGCTTCAGTATCGGGCGCTCGATGGGAAGGCTTGGGATTTCGCCGGCATTCCCTGGTACCCGCCGCTATTTGCGGCTCTGTTCAATGAGGCCGGCACCTTTGCGGGAATAGACCACCAGGTCGACGAAGCGATGCGAAGCCTTCCCAGCTCCATCGCGGCGTCGCGCTGGGTGAATGGCTATCGCCACTCCTATTTCGGCCGCTGCAGGCTTTCCGAGCTAACGAAGATCGGCACGGCGACGCTCGCCGGCCGTAAGATTCCGATCGAACTGTACATGCCACAGCGGGCGATGGCTGTTTTCGAGCCCGAACAGCTCGATCCGTTCGTGCCCCTGATCGAGCGGATCGAGACGCTTGATGCCAAGGTTCGCACCGAATTCCCGGACGACATCCGCGCTATTTGGCTTGAGGAGCGCTTCGTCCATGGAGGACCGGCGCTGCGCCGGGCCCTGGACAATGTCTTTCCCGGCGCGACCGCACCGGATGAGGTCTCGCAGCAGGATTTCGCGAAGGGGCTGAAGCTCGACTGCGCGCGCTTTTCGCTCTCACCCGAGAGCCGCAGCGGCGCCACATTGACCATGGATTACCGGATTCTGCCGAGGCGCAACGACAACGAACTCTTCGCGGCTACGTTCACCGATCTTGGCGATTTGCTCGACATCTGCATCGAGAGCTAGCGGCTGAATGGACCCCGGCCTTCGCCGGGGTGATGGGTAATGGCAATTTGATCCCTTCGGACGAGCGAAGGGAGCCGACGACCGCCCCGGATTATTCGTGCGTGCGGCCGAAATCGGGACGCTCATCGTCCTGGCCCTGCTCGATGACCGAGCGGCGCACCGCCCGGGTGCGCGTGAACAGATCGAACAGAGCATCGCCATCGCCCCAGCGGATCGCGCGCTGCAGGACGGTGAGATCTTCGCTGAAGCGTTGCAGCATCTCCAGCACGGCATCTTTGTTCGCCAGGAAGACGTCGCGCCACATGGTCGGATCGGACGCGGCGATGCGCGTGAAATCGCGGAAACCGCCGGCCGAATATTTGATGACCTCGCTCTCCGTCACCGTCTCCAGATCGGATGCGGTGCCGACGATCGTGTAGGCGATGAGGTGCGGCAAATGGCTGGTGACCGCCAGGACGAGATCGTGATGCTTGGCATCCATGATCTCGATCTGCGCTCCCAGGCGCTCCCAGAAAATGGAGACGCGCATCACCGCGGTCGGGTCGGCATCGCCCGGCGGGGTGAGGATACACCAGCGGCCCTTGAACAAGGTCGCGAAGCCGGCGTCGGGGCCGCTATATTCGGTGCCGGCGACCGGATGGGCCGGCACGATCTGGCGATCCGCAAAATGGGCGCTCAGGGCGGCCAGCACGCCGGCCTTGGACGAACCGACATCGCTGATGATCGCATCGGCCGGCATGTCCTGCGCCAATTGCGCGGCGACGTCGGCGATCGCCCCGACGGGTACGCACAGGATCACCAGATCGGCATCGATCACCGCCGCGCCCGCCGTATCCGCCACATCGTCGCAGAGGCCCAACGCGGTGACCCGCGCGCGCACGTCCGGATTGGCATCATGCCCGGTTAGTGCGACCGTCGGCATGTTGGCGCGAACCGCCCGCGCGATGGAGGATCCGATCAGGCCAAGTCCGATGATCGATACGCGCGCGAAAGGCAGCATCAGTCGGCTTCGCCGACCATGTCGTGGAGCGCCCAGGCCATGCCGCGCACTTCTTCCTCGTTGCCGATCGTGATGCGCAGGCAGTGCGCCAGGCCCTGATTGGGCAGCCAGCGCACGATATAACCGCGCTCCATCAGCCCGTGATAGGCTTCCTCCGCCGTCAGCTTGCCGTTGAACAAGATCAGGATGAAATTGGCCTTGCTCGGAATGGCCCGCAATCCGGCATTGCCCATCTTGGCGATCTCTTCGGCGAACCAGGTGCGCCACTTGAGATTATGGTCATGGCTGGCGCGGATGAAATCGTCGGCGCCGAGCGCGGCGACCGCCGCCGCCTGCCCTGCGGTGGAGACGTTGAAGGGCGCGCGGATCTTGTGCATCGCCGCGATCACGTGGGGCGCGCCATAGGCCCAGCCGATCCTTTCGGCGGCGAGGCCATGGATCTTGGAGAAGGTCCGCGTGACCAGCACGTTGGAGTTCGTCCGCGCGAGATCGAGCGCGCCGTCGTCGTCCGCCGGATCAAGATATTCGGTATAGGCCTGATCGACCACCAGCAGGCAATTAGCCGGCAGCGCGGCGTGGATGCGGGCGATTTCTTCACGCGACGTATAGGTGCCGGTGGGGTTGTTGGGATTGGCAATGAAGACGACGCGCGTCTTGTCGGTCACCTTCGCGAGCAAGGCATCGACGTCGGTCGCATAATCGCGATCATCGGCCTCGATCGGCTCCGCGCCCACGCGCCGGGCCGCGATCGGATAGACCGAGAAGCCGTAGCGGACATACAGGACCTCATCGCCCTGCCCGGCAAAGGCGCCCGCCGCGAGGTGGAGCAATTCGTCCGAACCGGTGCCGTGGATGACGCGATCCGCCTCGATCCCGAACTTGGCGCCAATCGCTTCCCGCAGGGTGGCTGCACCGGCGTCGGGATAGCGATCCAGCGTGGCGCCAGCGGCCAGGAAAGCCGCGCGCGCCGCGTCGCTGGTCCCCAACGGATTCTCGTTCGACGAGAGTTTGTGAACCTTGCGACCGTCATCCGTCGTCGCGCGACCGGGAACATAGGGCGCGATCGCATCGATCCAGGGCTTGGGCAAAAGAGCGTTCATGGCCAGGCGCTTTAGGGGGCGCGGGCCTGGGGAGCAACGGCTGTAACAGGCCGAGGCCCTGCTCCCCGCTTGCCGCCTAATCGATCTTGCGGGCCTGAATCAGCCAGTCCAGATCCGGCCCCGCGGCGGCGGTCATCATCCGCCGTTCGACCGTGCGATATGTGTCCAGCAAGGTCCGGCCAAAATCGGTAAGATGCGCGCCCCCGCTTTTGCCGCCACCCATCTTGGTCTCGATGACCCGTTCACGCCAATGCGTATTGAGGCCTTCGACCAGCAACCAGATCCGGCGATAGCTCATGCCGAGCGCACGCCCGGCCGCGGAGATTGAGCCCTCCCGATCGATCGCTTCCATGACCAGCGCCTTGCCCGGGCCGATAGCCGGCTGATCGGTGCCGATCAGCTGAAAGTTCAGCTTCACTGGTCCATCGATTGCCACGGCCACTCCTCTCAGCGCGATCCGATCTTCTTTGCGCACACCCTGCGGGCGCAATCAACAACCCGGCATCGGCCGTCGCAGCCAGCCGCGCCACGCAAATTAACTTGCCGTCCGGAAACGTCTATATACAGCGGAATATAGATACACCTGAGAACAGGCATATGAAGGGGGCCTCATGTTGCGATCGATCCTCACCACGGCCGTGGGCTTGGCAGCCACGTCCGCCGCTGTCGCCCAGCCCGGGCGGCCGGTTGATCCCAGCGTGCCGACCGCGCCGAAAGCCGGGCTGCCCGACGTGGTGATCACCGCCCGGCTGCGCCCCGAAGATGCCCAGACCGTGCCTGCCGCAGTGTCCGTGATCGGGGGCGACCTCATCGACCGCTCCTACACGGTGAACACGCAGCAGCTCAGCCTGCTGGTACCCAGCCTGAATTACAGTTCCGCCAATCCGCGCAACACCGCCTTCACAATTCGGGGCCTGGGCAGCAGCGTCGTCGCGGTGAGCCAGGCCAATGACGGGCTGGAGCCGGGCGTCGGCTTCTACGTCGATCAGGTTTATCACGCGCGTCCGGCGACGGCGGCGTTCGACTTCAGCGACATCGACCAGATCGAAGTCTTGCGGGGACCGCAGGGCACCTTGTTCGGCAAGAACACCACCGCAGGCGCCATCAGTATCACGACGCGAGCGCCCAGCTTCACGCCCGAGGCCAGCGAAGAAATCTCCTATGGCAGCCGCCAGTTCCTGCAGGCCAAGGCGTCCGCCTCCGGGCCGATCGTGGACGATCTGATTGCGTTCCGGGTCTCCGGCCTGTCGACACGTAGCGACGGCTATATTCGCAATGCGGTGAACGGCAGACGCTATAACGGTATCGGCAATCAGGCGGTACGCGGGCAGTTGCTCTTCACGCCAACGCCCGCGCTGCGGATCCGGCTGACAGCGGATTATTCCGCCTTCAATGCCGATTGCTGTGCCCAAGTCTATCTGCGCGTCGGTACCAGCCTGCGGCCGGCGGCGCGGCAATATCCGGCGCTCGCCGCCGGGTTGAATTATACCCCGCCCAGCCTGAACGCCTATCATCGCGTCAACGATATCGACGCGGATCTGGGCGTCCGCACCAGCGAAGGCGGCATGTCGGCGATCGTGGATTGGGATCTTGGCCCGGCCACGCTGACGTCGGTCAGCGCCTGGCGCTTCTGGCAATGGGATGCCGCCAACGATCGCGATTATACCGGCATTCCGATCCAGCTGACCCAGCATATCCCGTCGCACCAGGATCAATATAGTCAGGAGCTCCGGATCGCATCGAATGGAGACCGCGCGTTTAATTATGTCGGCGGCCTGTACTTCTTCAATCAGACGATCCGCGGCCGGCCGATCAGCATCTATGGCCCGCAGGCGACCTATTGGCTGCTCGGCCCCGCGCCCCAATTTCCGTCCAACCTGCTCGACGGCTATGGCACGGACGGCGCGACGCGCTTCACGACCGACAGCTACGCCGCCTTCGGCGAGGTCAATTGGACCCCGCTCGCGCGCCTGACCCTGACGGGGGGCCTGCGCTACACCTATGAGGAAAAGCACGGGCGTTATTCCACGATCGTGTTCGGCGGTCTGCCGACGACCAATCCGACCCTGGCCAATGCCAAGCTGTCGATCCTGCGCCCGCAATCCTATGCCGCGCGCGACAAGGATGGCAGCCTGTCCGGCCGCGCCAACATCGCCTATGCGCTGACCGACGATATTCGCGGCTATGCGAGCTTCGCCCGCGGCTTCAAATCGGGCGGGATCAACATGTCGGGCCTTCCGCTCGACGCCCAGAACCAGCCCGCGCTCGCCACCGCCGTCGTCGCGCCGGAACGTAACACGACCTACGAAATCGGGCTGAAGTCCCGCCTGTTCGACCGGCGGCTGATCCTGAACCTGGCCGGCTATTATACGCGCGTGCGGGATTTCCAGGCGACGATCGTCGACAGCAGCCAGACGGTGGCGCTGCGCGGCTATCTCTCCAACATTCCAAAGGTTGTAGTCAAAGGCGTCGAGGCCGATGCCACCGCCTTGCTGTTCAAGGGCTTTTCCGTACGCGGATCGATCGCCTATGCGCATGGCGAATATGCGAAATATCCCGCCGGCCCCTGCCCGCTGGAGCTTCAGACGTCGGCAACGAGCGCCTGCAACCTTACCGGCCAGCGCCTTTCAGGACTGCCGCGCTTCGCCGAGACGCTGGGCGGCGACTATGTCCTGCCCTTCACCTTGAGCGGGCGGGACGCGGCCATCGTGCTGCATGCCGATAGCAGCTGGCGGAGCGGCTATTATGGCGACCCGTCCTTGTCCCGCTACACGTTCATCAAGGGCTATAACGTAACCAATGCCAGTGCCGGCCTGCGGCTTGCCGACAAGTGGGAAGTCGCCGTGTTTGCCCGCAACCTGTTCAAATCCAACTATATCCAGAACCTGACGATCCAGGCGGGCAATTCGGGCCTGATCCTGGGCACGCCGAGCGAGCCGCGCACATTCGGCCTGACGTTGCGGGCGCGGCAGTGAGCCGCGCGCTTTGCATGCCGGGAACAGGCTGTCGCGGGAAACCCCACTCCCATCGTTTCGGCCCCTAGCTCGGCTCGGGCGACGGGCATTCGATCCGATCTTCATCCGGATCGAGCGCCTCGAACCTGGCCTTCAGCACATCGAACGTCTCCGGCGCGATATATAAGCCATCCGACATCTCGATATTCCGTTTCTGGATACGCGATCTTGCTGCGGCTTCGGAGCAAGACACGCGGTAGAGCGAAGGTTCTCCGCCATGGGCGGTAACGAGCGACGCGACGCGGTGCCGCTCCAGCCGCGACCAAAACCCGAAATCGAGGATGACGCTGGTTCCGATATCCAGGCAGCGCGTCCACATCGCCTCCATCACGGCATGGATGCGGTTGGCATGATCCTGGAAGTCGTCCGCCGGGGGATCCTGCCCGTAGAGCTGACGCATCCACTCATCATGCGTGAAACGCAGCGCGCCAAAGCGTTGCTCCAGCTGGCGCGCGAGCGTCGTTTTGCCGGACCCGATGAAGCCGTGGAGCATGAACGCCTTGGGTGCCTGTGCCATGGCCGCCATTAGTATGCGCGGGATCGCCATTGGCAATCCGCCGGGGGCGATCCTTCGCCCAAGCACGTGATCGCACGAGAAAGGGTGCGGACCGTGTCATAATTCCTTAAAGAAGCGCTGCGACCCGCTTGCAGGCGTCGACGGCTTCGGTGTCTGGATGCGTTTCGATCTCTTTACTCTTTACGTGCTCGCGGTCGGCACGCTGCTGCTGAGCACCGGCATGACGCTGTGGGAGCGGCAGGCGCGCCCGCAGCGGCGCCGGGAGCTGGGCATCCTTGCGCTGGGCTATGCGACGCTCGCGCTGGGCTGCGTGGTCGCGATCGGGCGTCATCTTCTTCCCAGCGTAGCGCTTTCCGCAGCGAGCAACTTCGTCCTGGTTTCCGGCTACCTGCTGATCCTGCAGGGCGTGGCATCCTTTAGCGGTCGCCATCATCGCACTGCATCGCTGGCGCTGCTCGCCACCCTGGCGGCGACATGGGTCCTGGCCGGCCCGAGCTGGATGATCGATCTTTGGAATTATGTCAGCGCCGTGCCGATCTCGCTGATCTCGGCCGCGACAGCGTGGGAGATTGCCCGAAGCGATCGACTGCGCGGGCTGCGTTCCCGCCGTATCGCCATCGGTATCGTCGCCGTCCACGCCGCCTTTTACGCAACGCGCGCCTTCGCCCTTGCGCCCCTGGCGGCGCTGTTCGGCGCCGATATCCTGCCCGTTGCCGCCAAGATCACCATGTATGAAGGCGTGCTCTATTCCGTCGGCCTGCCCATGGCCTTGCTGGCCCTTGTGCGCGAGGAGGCGCATGAGCAACTGCTCAACGCCTCACAGACCGACTATCTCACCGGCGTCGGCAACCGGCGCTGGTTCTTCGAGCAGGGGGAACGGCTGGTGCAAAAGCACCTGGCCCGGCAGCCGGTCTCGCTGCTGTTGTTCGATCTGGATCATTTCAAGACGATCAACGACCGCTTCGGTCATTCCACCGGCGATGAGGTCCTGAAGCTGTTTGCCGATGTCGCACTGCGTTCGCTGGGCCCGGGCGCGATCTTCGCACGCGTTGGCGGGGAGGAATTTGCCGCTCTGGTCCCGGGGCAAAACAAGGTGACCGCGCGCGCCTCTGGACAGGCGCTTTCCGCCGACTTTTGCAGGGCGGTTGAGGCGGGCGTTAACGGCATGCCCGTGGAAGCCACCGTCAGCATCGGCGTGGCGGAACTGGGGAACGGCATCGCCACGCTGAGCAGCGCCATGTCCGCTGCCGATCGTGCGCTTTATGCCGCCAAGGCGCTGGGCCGCAATCGGATCGAACTGGCCGAGCTGGTCGACGACGCGCGATGACGGTGCCCGCGCGCCGACGCTAAGCGGCGTCGTTGACCTGCCCCCAGGAGAGGTCGAACCGCGCCAGATATTTCCGCAGCCGATCGGCGTCATTGGCGGACGTCCGGCGCGCCCGCGATGCGACGAACAAGGCGCGGCCCGCGTCCGACAAGGATCGGCTTTGGCGGCAAGTTGCCACGACATAGGCCAGCTGAACGCGATCGAAGGGATCCAGCGCCGCCAGCTGGTCGGCGGAGAGGATTGCTTCCAGCTGATCCCCGCTCTCATCGGTCTGCGACCAGGCGCGCCTTAGCCTTGCGATCTCCGCCTCGACGCCCTGAACATCGATGCGCCCGCTGGGGCTGAACGTTGCCATTCGCGTGACGCTGGATGCGAGATCCCGGAAATTGCCTTGCCACAGCGCATCCGCCCCCGTGGCAAAGGCGAGGAAGCGATCGCGCGCTTCCTTGTTGAAGGTGATGCGGGATCCTTCGCGCTCCGCGAACCGATCAAGCTCATAATCGAGATTGGGCGCGATATCCTCGTGCCGATCGCGCAGGCCGGGCAATGTGAAGGTCCACAGGTTCAGGCGTGCGTAAAGGTCGTCGCGGAACGTGCCTTGCTGCACGCATCGGGCCAGCTCGCGATTGGTGCCGGCGATCAACTGGAAGTCGCTGGCGACATCCTGATCCGCGCCGACCGGCAGGAAGCGCTTGTCCTCGATCGCGCGCAGGATCATCGCCTGTTCGTCCAGCCCCAGCTCGCCGATCTCATCGAGGAACAGCATGCCGGTGTCGGCGGTGCGCAACAGACCCGGGCGGTCCGCCGCGGCGCCGGTGAACGACCCTTTCTTGTGCCCGAACAAAGCCGACATCGCGCCGTCGCCCTTGAGCGTTGCGCAATTCACCTCAACGAACGGCCCGCGGACCTGATGCTTCAGGCGCTTCAGTTCATAGATGCGGCGTGCCAGCTGACTCTTGCCGGCGCCCGTCGGTCCCATCAGCAGCACCGGCGCCTTCGACCGGACCGCGACCTGCTCGATCTCATCGATCATGTGATTGAAGGCCGCGTTGCGGGTGTCGATCCCGGACTTGAGGAAGGATGTGCTTTCGGCCGCGACCGCGGCGAAGCGGGTCGCGATGCTGTCATAGCGCGACAGATCGAGGTCGATGATGTTCCAGCTGCCGGGCGCGGCCGAGGGCCGGCCCCGCTCCGGCTGCGTCTGGATAAGGCGCCCGGGCAGATAATGCGCCTCGGTCAGCAGGAAGAGACAGATCTGCGCGACGTGGGTGCCGGTGGTGATGTGAAGCAGATAGTCTTCGGCCTCCGGATCGAACGGATAGGCGCGCGCGAAATCCAGCAGCTTGCCGTAAACCTCTTCGAAATCCCACGGGTCGACAAAGTCGATGACTTTCCGTTCGACCCGGGTTTCGGGCGAGACCGAGACGATATCGTCGGCGACATATTCGGCCAGCCGGCCATGGGGCGTGCCGTGCAGCAGCACGAACCGATCGATCCGTAGATCCTCGTGCATGCACAAGCCCACCGAAGGCCGCCACTTGTTCCATCGTGTCGGACCGAACTTGCCGGCATCGAGCGTCGAGCCCAGGAATCCGATAGCGACGCGCGGTTTCATGACTATCCTGTAGGATAAACTTCTATCATCGTCGATAGGTTTTCACCGAGGCTGGTGGCACGCGAAAAATACGCAGCCTGCGCCTTAAGATTTATTATCCTTGTTTTTCAATGTTATAAAGAAATTTCCAGTTGATCTCAGGAAACTGGCACGGCTGCTGCAATAACTGAGATGTTCCGCTGGCCGCTTGAAGATGGACGGCGGAATGCGCGGCAAGGGGTGGTCGGAATGGGCCGACCACCCCGGATCGCACGGGAATTCGTGATGGCAAATAAGGGTCTTTTCGCATCGGCGCTCGCCAAGCTGCTTCCGGTTACGGACAGCATCAACCGCGAGAGCGCACCGGCTTATGCCTATGCGCCGCAGGCGAAGCTCGCACAGCTGGCTGCAACGGGTGCGCTGGCCGACAGCTTCTACGCGTCGGCCGAGACGCATCTGGCCGAAACGCTGGATGCGGCACGCGCGGTGGATCCGCTCTTCGTGGCCAAGGCGGCGGTCTATGCCCGCACCTCCGGCGCGATGAAGGACATGCCGGCGCTGCTCACGGCCTATCTGACCGTGGCCGATCCGGATCTGGCGGTCCGCGTCTTCGGTCGGGTGATCGACAATGGCCGGATGCTGCGGAGCTTCGTTCAGATCATGCGATCGGGCCAGGTCGGCCGGACGTCGCTCGGCACGCGGCCGAAGCGGCTGGTGCAGAACTGGCTGGAGGACGCATCGATGCGCGATCTGCTGGCGGCCGCGACGGGCAATGATCCGTCGCTCGCCGATGTCGTGCGGATGGTGCGGCCCAAGCCGGCGACGGCCGAACGGCGGGCTTTTTATGGCTGGCTGATCGGCAAGCCGTACGATGTCGCGGCATTGCCGACGGAGATTGCGGCCTTCGAAGCGTGGAAGCGCGATCCGTCCGGCCCGCTGCCGCCGGTGCCGTTCCAGTGGCTCACCGCTTTTCCGCTGACGGCGGAGCAGTGGGGCGAGCTGGCCGGCACGATGGGGTGGCAGGCGCTGCGGATGAACCTCAACACGCTGGCGCGCAACGGCGCGTTCGACGTGGCGGGGGTGATCGATGCGGTGGCGGCACGGCTGTCGGATGCGACGGCACTCGGGAAGGCGCGGGTCCTGCCCTACCAGCTGATGGTAGCGCTGGACGCAGCCGGAGAGGGCGTACCGCTGAAGGTGCAGGCTGCGCTGGAAGCGGCGCTGGAGGCATCGGTTGCGACCGTGCCGACGGTGCCGGGCCAGGTGGTCGTCTGCCCCGACGTATCGGGATCGATGACCTCGCCGGTGACGGGCTACCGCAAGGGCGCCACGTCGAAGGTGTCCTGCATCGATGTCGCGGCGCTGGTCGCGGCGGCGATGCTGCGGACCAATCGGCAGGCGCGGGTGCTTCCGTTTGAACAGCGGGTCGTGCGTGTGAAGCTCGATCCGAAGGCGCGGCTTGCGGTCAACGCCGCCAAGCTGGCGGCGATCGGCGGTGGTGGGACCAATGTCTCCGCACCGCTGGCGCAACTGAATGCGGAGCGGGCGAAGGTCGATCTGGTGCTGATCGTTTCGGACAACCAGTCGTGGGTGGATGCCACCCGGGGCGGGACGACCGCGACGATGATCGAATGGGACAAGCTGGTCCGGCGCAACCCGGCGGCGAAGCTGGTCTGCGTCGATATCCAGCCGCACGGCACGACCCAGGCATCGGGCCGGCCGGAGATACTGAATGTCGGAGGCTTTTCCGACGCGGTGTTCGACACGATCGCACGGTTCGCCAGTGGCGGCGCGCGCGACTGGGTGAGCATCGTCAACGAAACGGAGGTATGAAAGACAAGGCCGTGGCGAATGCCGGTGGGACTACATCCCAGGAAGATGGTCCGACGAGTAGAGCGCTCCAGCACCCGCGAGGGACTGGAGAGATGCGGGTTCGAATCCCGCCGATGGAACGTAGCTCAAGGACCGCGTCTCGCCATTTCTCGTTGCCACGGCCGCACCATAATCATCACGGCGAATGCCGGTAGGACTACATCGTGTCGCGGGTTCGAATCCCGCCCTGCGCAAGCGGGTAGCTCAGCGGGTAGAGCAGAAACCGTCCGCCAACACCTCGTCGCCGTGGAACGACACAACTGGCAAATGCCGATGGAACTACATTGTCTGGTCAAGCTCGCGAGAGCCGCGGTTCGACTCCGCTGACGTCTCATCACCCCTCGTTGCCAGTACCTTTGCATCGGCGAATGCCGGTGGGACTACAGGGAGAGCGCCTGCCTTGCGCAGGAGGTCGATGGTTCAAGTCCATCCCCGGGCGACCGGGGAGCTCAGACAGCGTCTTACCACATCTCGTCGCCGATACCGAAATCGCCAGGCGTGGCGAATGCCGGTGGGACTACAGGGACTTGAGGGTCGCCGGTTCAATTCCGGCCGCGCATCGGCGCGTAGCTCAGCGGTTAGAGCATCAGGCATGTCTCATCCAATCTCGTCGCCACGGCCACAGCATGTAACAAGACCAAGAAGGAGGTCGTCATGACCGAAGCGAATTTCGATTTCCAGCATGTCGAAGGCGGCGTGCCGATCAAGATGTGGACGCGCGGCGTGCCGGTCGACGACAAGGCGCGCGACCAGCTGACGCGGGCGGCGCGGATGCCGTTCGTATTCAAGCATGTCGCGGTGATGCCGGACGTCCATGTCGGGATCGGCGCAACCATTGGCTCGGTTATCCCGACCAAGGGCGCGGTGATTCCGGCCGCCGTCGGCGTGGACATCGGCTGCGGCATGATGGCCGCGCGCACCTCGCTCGTCGCGAGCGATCTTCCGGACAATCTGGAGGGCGTTCGCGCCGCGATCGAACGCGCGGTGCCGGTCGGCCGCCAGGTCGGACGCGGCAGCCGCGACACCGGCTCGTGGGGCGACCCGCCGGCCGAGATCGTGGACGCGTGGGCGACGCTGGCGGGACGCTTCGGCCAGGTCGTGGCGAAATATCCGCGGCTCGCAAAGGCCAACAGCCTCGTCCATCTCGGGACGCTCGGCACGGGCAACCACTTCATCGAGGTCTGCCTGGACACCGAGCAGCGCGTGTGGGTGATGCTGCATTCGGGTTCGCGCGGCGTGGGCAATGCGATCGGCACGTTCTTCATCGAGCTCGCCAAGCAGGACATGCGCAAATGGTTCGTGAACCTGCCGGATGAGGACCTCGCTTATTTTCCGGAAGGGACCGACCATTTCGACGATTATGTCGAGGCGGTCGGCTGGGCGCAGGATTTTGCGGCACTCAATCGCCGGATGATGATGACCAACGTCATCCGGGCGATCCGCACGATCATCGCCAAGCCGTTCGACGCGGAGCTGGAGGCGGTCAACTGCCACCATAACTACGTCACGCGGGAGAACCATTTCGGCCAGAGCGTGCTCGTCACCCGCAAAGGCGCGGTGCGCGCAGCGAAGGGCGTGATGGGGATCATCCCGGGATCGATGGGTGCGAAATCGTTCATTGTTCGCGGGCTTGGCAATGCAGACTCGTTCGACAGCTGCAGTCATGGGGCGGGACGCGTGATGTCGCGCACGCAGGCGAAGCGCGAGGTCACGGTGGCGGAGCACGTCGCCGCGACCGACGGCGTTGCCTGCCGCAAGGACGAAGGCGTGATCGACGAAAGCCCCCGCGCCTACAAGCCGATCGAGGCGGTGATGGCGGCGCAGGCCGACCTCGTCGAGATCGTCCATACGCTGAAGCAGGTGGTGTGCGTCAAAGGCTGACGCACACCACCCAATATTGGAACAGAATGATGAATCCCGCGGCCGACCCTGCCATCCCGCCCGGCATCCGGGCAGAGATCGAGGCACGCCTGCACGCGCTCTCGATCGAGGAGGATGTGCGCATTCTGCTCGCGATCGAATCCGGTTCGCGCGCGTGGGGATTTCCGTCGCCCGACAGCGATTACGATATCCGCTTCGTCTATGTCCGGCGTCGCAACTGGTATCTCCAGTTGCAACCAGGGCGCGACGTGATCGAGCGACCGATCGAGGACGAGATCGACCTGAACGGTTGGGACATACGCAAGGCGCTGAGCCTTTTGCTGAAGTCCAACGCCGTCATCAGCGAGTGGATGGAGTCGCCCGTGCGCTATTGCGCCGACCATCCGATCATAGCCCGATTGCGGGCATTGGCGGACGACGTGATCGATAGCCGCGCGCTTGCGCATCATTATGCTCGTCTCGGCAGCAATGCCGCGGAACGGTGGCTCGATGGCGACGCCGATGTGGCCGTGAAGAAATATTTCTACGCGCTGCGGCCGGCGCTGGTCATCCGCGCCCTGCGCCTGGCGCCGGAAATACGGCCGCCGATGCATCTGGCGGCGCTGATCCGCGCAGCCCGCCTGCCCGAGGATATCGTCACCGACATCGCAACGCTGGTCGAGGCGAAGCAGCGGACGAACGAGCGATCCGACGGTGCGAAATTACCTCGGCTTGATGCCATCATTCGTTCCGAGCTGGGCCGGGCAGCCGATGTCCCCGGCCGGGCCGACGCATCCAGCATGGCGCTACAACGCGCCGACGACATCTTTTTGGAATTGGTGAACACATGATCATGATCGACGGGGCGGAAGGCGAAGGGGGCGGCCAGGTCGTGCGCAATGCGTGCGCGCTGTCGCTCGTCACCGGCCAACCATTCCGCATCGCCAACATCCGCGGACGGCGGGAGAAGCCGGGCCTGATGCGCCAGCACGTGACGGCGATCGAGGCGGCATGCGCCATCGGCGGCGCCGCGTGCGAGGGGCTGACAGTAGGATCGTCGGAGCTGGTCTTTCGACCGGGCCGCGTCACGGCGGGCACGTACAGCTTCGCGGTCGGCACGGCCGGTTCGACGGGGCTGGTCCTGCAGACCGTACTGATGCCGCTGATCCTGGCGGATGGGCCTTCGCGGCTCGTGCTGGAGGGAGGGACGCACAACATGCTCGCGCCGCCGTTCGAGTTCATCACGAAAAGCTTCCTGCCGGTCCTCAACCGAATGGGGCCCAGCGTCACGGCGCGTCTGGTGCGGCATGGTTTCTACCCGCGTGGCGGCGGGCGGATCGAGGTGGACATCGTGCCCGCTCCGCTGACCCCAATCGACTGTATCGACCGTGGCTCATCATTGCGCCAATCGGCGACCGCGCTGTTCGCATCCTTGCCGGTCGCCGTCGCCGAGCGGGAAATCAACACCGCACGCACGCTGCTCGGCTGGCCGGAGACGGCGTTTGCGGTGCGGGAGCTACCCGCGGAACAGGGGCCGGGCAACATCCTGCTGCTGGAAGCCGCCTACGAGCATGTGACCGAAGTCGTGAGCGGCTTTGGCAAGCTTGGCGTGCCGGCCGAGCGCGTGGCCAAGATGGCGGCCGGACGGATGGCCGGATATCTGGAGTCTGCGGCGTTTGCCGGTCCCTATCTTGCCGACCAGCTGCTGCTGCCGTTCGCCCTCGCGGGCGCCGGATCCTTCACCACCGTCAAGCCGAGCCAGCACAGCCTGACGGCAGCAACGATCATCGAACTGTTCCTGGGTCGTCGGTGCGCGTTCCGGCAACTCCCGAACGGTGTCCACCTGCTGGAGGTGGGAGGGACCGGCGCAGCGTCGTGAGCATTCAGGGCGTAGCGACGAGCGGCGACCTGCCCAGTGATCGAGGCAAGAGGGAGGTGTTAGACGTGTGCGGTACATTATCACGGCGTATCCGGGGGGCGGTGTTGAAGCCGGCATCGTCCCTTCCCCTGCTGATTATGCTTGTGGTGCCTTGGGCCGATGCAGGTGCGGCGCCGGCTGCCCGCGCCGACGCCGCTGCCGATTATGCACTGGCCGCATGCCTGACGCAGCGCGCGACCGGGCCGTTGCGCGATGAGGGGTATCGTCTCGGCTCCATCGCCATCCACGACCTGGGATTGTCGCCGCTCGGCTTTGACGGCGTGCAAGCGGCGGTCCGCCGCGAGCTGGCCGGGCGGCCGCTAACAACGGTGCATGTCGATGCGCCGGTCGACCGCAGCGACCAACCCGCCTTGCTTGCGCACTGCCTTGCGGTCAGCCGCAGTGCATCCGTGCGCGCCGCGCTCTCGCACCGCAAACCGGCCCGCCCCCACAAGCGCTGACGTGTCGGCCAGGCGTTTACCGCGCGCCGTGTTCGGGGCAGAAGCCGCGCGGACAGGCATGGGGGTCAAGATGCGGGCACAAGGAATGATAGTGGCATTGGCGGGGATGATCGCCCTCGCCTCGCCGATTGCCGCGCAGGCCCCCTTGCCAGCGCCGGCGGAGCGACAGCGGATGATCGTGCTGAGCGACATCGAGGCCGATCCCGACGACACCCAATCCTTCGTGCGGTTGCTGCTTTACGCGAATGAGATCGACATTGAGGGGTTGGTCGCGACCACGTCGATCCACATGAAGACATCGCTTCATCCGGAGTCGATCCGCCGGATCATTCAGGCTTATGCCAGGGTGCAGCCCAACCTGCTGAAGCATGAGACAGGCTACCCTGCCCCCGACCGGCTGCTCGCACTCGTCCGCGAGGGCCAGCCGGGCTATGGCATGGCGATCGTCGGCGCGGGGAAGGACACGGCCGGATCGCGCCTGATCATAGAGGCGCTAGAGCGGCGCGATCCACGGCCTTTGTGGGTGACGGTGTGGGGCGGCGCCAACACGCTGGCGCAGGCGCTATACACCATCCGCGCGACCCGGACGCCGGAGGAGGCCCGTCGGCTGATCGCCAAATTGCGCGTCGCCACGATTTCGGATCAGGACGATAGCGGCGCCTGGATCCGCCGGACCTTCCCCGATCTATTCTATGTCGTGAGCCCCGGCGGCTATGGCGCGGGCACATGGACCGGCATCCACACGCTGATCGATGGCGGCGACAATATTACAATCAGCAATGCCTGGTTGCGCGACAATATCCAGCAGGGCCACGGGCCGCTGGGCGCGATCTATCCCGACGTGGCCTATGGGATGGAAGGCGACACGCCGGCCTATCTCTCGCTGATCCCCAACGGGCTGAGCGTGCCCGAACATCCGGACTGGGGCGGCTGGGGCGGCCGTTACGAACTCTACACGCCGCCGGTAGCCACCACCGATCCGAGCGGCTTCAGCGGCGTCCCGATCGAGCCCGAGACACGCCCGATCTGGACCAATGCGATCGACATGTACAAGCCGCAAATGGCCAAGCCCTATGGTCGCGCGCACGAGCCGGGGGACCGGCAGATCAAGGATTTCCGCGCGGGCATCTGGCGCTGGCGCGACGACTTCCAGAATGACTTTGCCGCGCGCATGACCTGGACGACCCAGCCGTTCGATCATGCCAATCATCCGCCGGTGGTGAAGCTCGCCACCAGCCGACTGACGGTAAAATCGGGGCAGCGGTTCGTGCTGAGCGCGATCGACAGCCGCGATCCGGACGGGGATAGTCTGAGCTTCCAATGGTTTCATTATCAGGAGATTGGCCATTGGCAGTCGCCGATCGCCAATGGGATCTCCGCCAACATCCATACGGTGGACTTCACGGCACCCGTGGTGACGGAGCCGCGCGAAGCGCACTTCATCGTCCGGGTGACCGATAAAGGCGAACCGCCGCTGACGCGTTATGGCCGGGTGATCGTGACCATCACGCCCTGATCGATCCGGATGACGAATTAGCAGCGCGTCACGCTGCGGTATCGCTTTACCGCACTGCAACATCGCCGCAATAATTCAGCCCGCAAAGTGTCATACGGCGTGCCTAGACGGCCCTTGCGAAAGGCTAAACAGCCTGCACCAAGGGGAAATCATCGATGTTACTGCGCTCGCGCCTGCTTCAGGCGACGCTTCCGTTCACGTGGGCCATGCTGGGCGCGACGCCGGTTCTGGCGCAGAGCGCCGCGCCCGCCGACGGGAATGCCGCTACGCCGTCTCAGCCAGCGGCCGACGGTGGCGAGGTCGTCGTCACCGGCTCCTATGCGCGCAGCTTGGCGGAAGCGACCGAGACGAAGCGCCGCGCTGCTTATGGCGTGGATTCGATCGCCTCGACCGATATCGGCAAATTTCCGACGCAGAACGTGGCCGAAGCGCTGCAGCTCGTGACCGGTGTGACGATCACCCGGCCGCGCGGCGAAGGCCTGTATGTCAGCGTGCGCGGCCTGGGCCCGCAATTCCAGAGCACGCTGCTGAACGGTAGTCCGGTCGCGATCAACGACCTGATCGAAAATGGTGGCGCCAACGGCCGTCAGTTCCGGTTCGAGATGCTGCCGGCCGAATTCGTATCGCGCATCGACGTGGTGAAGACGCCGACGCCCGACATGACGGAAGGCGCGCTGGGCGGCAATATCGACGTGCGGACCTTCCATCCGCTCGACATCGGCACGCGTACGACGCTGAACCTGCGCGGTACCTATACCGACATGACCGAAAAGGTCCGCCCCAACCTGACCGGACTCACCAGCTACAAGACGCCGGACGGCACGTTCGGAATCCTCGCCGGCGCCCAATATTGGCGCAAGTCGGTGCGCAACGACCGGTCGTTCCAGACCGGCTGGAACCTGGACAAGTTCACCTCAGCGCTGGGATCCGGCTTCTACACGCCGACCCGGCTGCGTCCGACGGTGGAGACGGAAGATCGCAAGCGCATCTCCGGCATCGTATCGGCGCAGTGGCAGCCGACGCCGGAGCTGCAAACGACGCTCGACGTGCTCGCGACCCGGCTGGACGTTGCCTATGACGAATTCGGGCTCGACATCTATCCCGACGATACCAGCGTCGCCGGCCACAAGCCGGTCATCGTCCCGGGATCGGTCAAGACGGTCGGCGACACGGTCGTCGGTGCGACCATCAACGACGTGCGTTTCATGGGCACGCGCGAATATAGCCTCAACCGGCACGATCTGATCACGATCGGGCTCAAGCAGACCTGGGATCCGGGCGACGACTGGCATGTCGCGGCCAATGCCAATTGGTCTTACGCGCACAGCTTCCACCCCAGCTATGCCGAGGGCACGGTGCGCAGCCGCATCATGTTCTTCGCGCCGCTGACCTACGATGCCTCGGCCGGCTACAAGAAGCTGCCGACGATCAGCACGACGACCGACGTCAACAACCCCGCCAATTACATCATCTACCCGTTCAATATTGCGCCCAAGAACAGCAAGGATTGGGACCGATATGGTCGGCTGGACGTCGCGCGCGACATTGGCGGCTTCATCACCAAGATCAGCGCAGGCGGCGAATATCATTGGCGCAAGCGCGATTATCGCCGACGCGATTTCATCGTGAACAGCGCCAACAATGTCCCGCTGAACCAGTTCGCGCCGAACGGCTACGAAGCGATGCCGTATGACGATTTCCTGAAAGGCGTGCCGGGCAATTATCCGCGCAACTGGCTGGTCCCGATCACGGACGTGTTTTACGACAAATTGTTCACCGATGCGATCGCCAACGCGCCGCTGGGAGCAGCCGATCTGCGCGCCTCCTACGTCGTCAAGGAAAAGGTTGCGGCCGGCTATGTGCGGGCGGACTATGCCTTTGCGCTCGGCACGGTCGATGTGACCGGCAATGTCGGCGTGCGCTATGTCCACACCGATCAGGTCGCGAGCGGTACGCTGACGATCGGCACCGCGCCGACGCTCGTCAGCTTTCCGAAAACGTTCAATAACTGGCTGCCGAGCTTCAATTTGCGCGCGCAATTGACGCCCAATCTGGTCGGCCGGCTCGCCGCCAGCCGCGTGCTGACGCGCCCCAACGTCACGCAAAGCGCGCCCCAGATCAGCGTTGCGACCGACGCACCGACCGCCAGCGGCGGCAATCCCGACCTGAAACCCTTCCTTGCGACCCAATATGATGCATCGCTGGAATGGTATTTCAGCCGCGAGGGATCGCTTACCGGCGCGCTATTTTACAAGAAGATGGACGATTATATCACCGCCCAGAACATCAATATCGACATTCCCGGGCGGGGAACGGTGCTGTTGAGCACGCAGGTGAATGGCGGCGACGCCAAGGTCTACGGCCTGGAAGCCGCCTATAATCAGGTCTTCACCTTCCTGCCAAAGCCCTTTGACGGACTTGGTTTCCAGGCATCCTTCACCCACACATCGGTCCGTTCCGACTATACGGCGGGCGCGCGACCGATCAAAAACCAGCTGATCGGACTGTCCAAGAACAGCTTCAACGTGGTCGGTTTCTACGAGAAGGGACCGTTTTCGGGCCGTCTTTCCTATGTCTGGCGCGACAAATATCTGACCGGCAACGGCAGCACGACCCAGGCGTCGACCTATCTGGCGCCCTTCGGGTCGCTCGACGGCAGCCTGGCGGTGAAGCTGACCCGGAATGTGACGGCCAGCCTGGAGGCGATCAATATCGCGGGCGCGCATACCTATTCGTACAATGAGGACAAGCTGCGGTTTGGCGAAATCAACTATTATGGCCGCACGATCCTGTTCGGCGTGCGGGCGGAGTTTTAGGACATGAAAGCGTTGCTTGCCGCCGTCGCCTTGTCCTCCAGCGCGGTGGCGGCCGCGCCGCTCGCGATGAACGACATCCAGGTCGTCGGATCGCATAACAGCTACAAGGCGCAGATCCCGGCGGCGGTGATGGCAAAGATCCGCGCGGCCGAGCCCAAGTTGGCGGACGGGCTGGATTATTATCACCTCCCGCTCACCCAACAACTGGATGCGGGCGTGCGACAGCTGGAGATCGACATCTTCGCTGACCCGACCGGCGGTCGTTACGCCAACCCTAGAGGCGAAGAATGGGCGCGCGCCGCGGGCGAACATACCCCGTTCGATCGCGCGGCGATGCTGAAGCCGGGCTACAAGGTGTTCCACGTCCCCGACGTCGATTATCTAAGCGGCTGCGTGACCTTGGTTCGCTGCCTACGGGAGATCGACAACTGGTCGCGCGCCCACCCCCGGCACCTGCCGATCATGATCACGATCAACGCCGCCGATACCCCATCGGAACGCCCCGGCATCTCCTCACCGCTGCCGCTGGACAATGCCGCGCTGCTCGACGCGCTGGATGCGGAAATACGGTCGGTGCTGGCGCCGTCCCGACTGATCACGCCCGACCAAGTTCGTGGTAGCGCGCCCTCGCTCCGCGATGCGGTTCGCACAAAAGGCTGGCCCAGCCTCGAAGCAGCGCGCGGCCGCATCTATTTCCTGTTCGATGTTCGGCAACCGGTGTCCGATGCCTATCGGGTCGGCCACGCCGGATTGGCGGGACGCGTGATGTTCGGCTGGTATCCCCCGGAACAGCCGGAGGCCGCCATCGAGATCGTGCAGGACCCGCTGGTGGACGGCGCCAAGATCAGGGAGTTGGTGCAGCAGGGCGTGATCGTCCGGACGCGGTCCGATGCGAATACGGTCGAAGCGCGCCAGCACGATCTGAGCAAGGCGCAGGCGGCGATGGCGAGCGGCGCGCAGGCGGTCAGCACCGATTATTATCCGGGTGCGCCCGATCCCGCGCATCTGGGCTTCGTCGTGACGTTGCCGAACAAAGCGATGGCACGGTGCAGCCCGGTGCGGGTCGCGGCAGGGTGCCGACTTAAGCCGTGAGCGCAAATGTGCGCCGCTGTAGGACGCTGTCGATCGGTTTGCTGGTGCTGGGCTGGGGGGCGTCCGTCGCAGCGGCCCCGCCGCGAGCCCGACCCACGCTGGTGGTCGATCGGGTTGTGATGGTCATGCGCCACGGCATCCGCGCCCCTCTGGAAGGGGAGGTGCCGGACGGCACGCGGACCGGCGCGCCCTGGCCGCAATGGCCGGTGGCCGAAAGCCGGATCACACCCCATGGTGCCCGCGCTTTGTCGATCGTGGCAAAAGCCGACCGGGCGCAACTAGCGCGCGACGGGCTTCTGCCGGCGACGGGTTGCCCTGCCCCCGGCGCGGTGCGGATCCGCACCAACAGCTCCGACCGAACGATCGCGAGCGGCGAAGCCTATGCCGCAGGGTTCGCACCAGGATGCACATTGCCGATCGCGCATCGGCCGGTCGGCGTGGTCGATCCCCTGTTCGAGCCGCTGCGCGCGCGCGCCACCGCCTTTGACGCCCGGACAGCGATCGGCGCGATCACGCAGGCAACGGGCGGCATGCCGGCGCTGGTCGCCCGCCACCGCGATGCGCTGACGCTGCTCGACCGCGTGCTTGGCTGTGCGCCGCGTAGAGAGAGCTGCCTTCCGGACGGTGCCCCCGCTCTGGCGCCGAGCGCGGACGGACATGACCTGATCCTGTCCGGCCCGATCCGTACCGCGTCCGGGATCGCGCAGGTCCTACTGCTCCAATATGTCGAGGGTCTGCCGGCCAAGCAGGTCGGCTGGGGGCGAGCCGACGCCGCGATGGTCCAGCGCCTGGGATCCCTGCATGCGGCCCTGTTCACCGTCTTCACCCACACGCCGTATATGGCGGCCCATCAAGCGGCGGTGCTGGGGCGCGAAAGCCTGCGGGCGTTGAACGATCCCAACGGCCCGCGGCTGACCGTGCTGATGGGACATGACACCAACGTCACCGCGCTGGCCGCGGCCTTGTGGATCGATCTGCGCGCGCCGGGTTATGCCACGAACGACGTGCCGCCGGACGGCGCGCTGGTGCTGGCGACACTGCGCGACACAAGATCGGGTGAGCGGTTCGTGCGGGTCTATTACCGCACGCAAAGCCCACAAGCGCTGCGGCGACTGGGGAATGCGGTGACGCAAACCCCGCTTCAAATCCCGGGCTGCGCGGCGCAACTCTGTCGTTGGGATCGGTTCGCGGCGCTGCTGCAGGACCGGCTCGCCCCGCTGGTCGAGCCACGCCCATCGGCCGCCCCGACGACAGGCTGATCAGCGCCAGAAGGGCTTGGTTTCGGCAAAGGCGGTATGCGCCTTGGCGGCTTTGCGGAGAAGCCGTTTTCGCTGTCCGGCAGTATCCTCCGCTGCCTCCGGCTCGATCCCCAGCCGGGCGAGAACCAGCGGACCATGGGCGAGATCGTTAAGGTCGCCGAGATGCTGCTGGAGCTTTTCCAGCGCCGCCAGGAATGCCGCGCTACGCCGCCGCGCCTTCTTGCCGGCAAAGAGCGATACAAAGAATTCGGCCGCATAGCGCATCTGCTTGGCGAGAATGCGTACTTCGTGCCGTTCGTCGTCATCGAGCGTCTGCAATTTGTGACCCCGGCGCTTCAGACGGCGGCGCAGTTTCTGCAGCTTGCGCACCGCGAAGCGCTCCGCATTTGCGTGCAGCACCGCGGGATCGGCCGGCTGGATCCGCCATGCGCCGATGGCGAGCCATTCGGAAAAGTCGATCATCAACGCCCGTGCCCGCAACGATGCGAGCGCCGCCCGGACGTCCGCATAGGCCTGCTCGCGTGCCGGCATTAAGGCCGCCCGATAGGGCGGATTTCGGGCCAACAGTACATCCAGATCGCGCGCCTCGCCGAGGGTCGCGGCAAGCCAACGGAATTCGGACCGGAAGTGATCGAAGCGGTCATCCGCCAAGGCCGGTTTGAAGATCGACAAGGCCGAGCGCAGCCTGCGCAACGCGACCCGGGCCTGGTGAAGCGGCTCCCCATCGCCATCGCTACCACGCAATATGTCTTCGTTCAGGCGGAAATGGCGCAGGCAGGCGCCCGCAACGGCCTGAAAAGCATCCGCAACCGTCATGTCCGGCTTGAGGATAATGGGCTGCGCCTTCACCGAGGTCGGCGGATCTCCACCGGCAAGCCGATATCCGCGCTCGGACTTGGACAGGACGCCAAGCCGCAGCGGCACAATCGCATTCAAAGCTTGCGCCAGCGCGAACAATGCTTCCGGCCGCCCGTTCTTCAGCTCCAGCTCGACCTCATGCACGGCCAGGGTGCGGCCGGATCCCACGATCGTACCCCGATCGATCACAATTTCGACATCGCCACCATCATAGGCCAATCGTCCGGTCGCGCGGGTGACCTCGCCGACGAACAGGGGGGCGATGCCGTGCAGCAATGTGGCATTGACCAGTGTCGACAGCGGGCCGGCGGTGTCATCGATGAGCGGCGTCCCGTCGGCGAGTGCGCGTTCCCATTCGGGCCGCGCGAACAGACCGGCCGCGACCACACCCTCCGCCTTGACGGTCTGGACGTAGCGATCGTCGATCTGGCGCACACGCAGCGACAGACCCGCCCGATGGAGATCGCGATCTGGCGTGTCGAAATAGGTCGAGATTTCGTGACGCTCCTTGAGGCCAGCGTCCGCCAGGATCGCGGCATGGGCCAAGCCGTCCAGCGCCGCAGGCTCGGCCTCCAGCTTCAGTTCAAGCTCAAGCTCGCCGGTCATCATCATTCCCTTTTGCCGCACCGCTGCACATCGTGAACCGCACAAAGGCGGCTTTGATCCTTGCGCAGCACGGCGTGGTCGCTGCACGCACAACATGATAGCCGTGCGACACAGGCAAGGATTTCGGAACACAGCGCAATGAGGCTCAGCCTAGCCCTGTCCCTTCTCGCCGCCGGGGCGAGCCCGCCCCCGTCCGCCGAGACGATCCAATCGTTAGACGTGGTCATACCCTTGATTTCGTCGCCTTTGGTGAGCGACGGCAAGACGATCCTCGCCTTCGAGATCCACGCGACCAACCTCAGCGATATTCCGTTGCGCCTTCAAAACGTTCGCATCGTCGATGCGGACGATGGCCAGGCGATCGCGACCTATTCGAACGAGGTGCTCCGACAGCGGGTGGCGCAGCCAGGGGCCGGGGCGTCCTCCGAGGCCGGGTCGATTGGCGCAGGTGCACGCGCCATCGTCTATGTCGAGCCAGAGCTGCCCGCCGGGATGAGACCCCGCGCGGTGCGGATCGAGATGGATGGGGTCGCACCGAACGGCCATCCCTTCACGCTGCGATCACCACCCGCGACGGTGGACCGGACGCAGATCCCCGTTCTGGCCCCACCCTTTAAAGACGGCACCTGGGTCGCGGTTCACGACCCGAGTTGGGCCCGCGGCCATCGACGCGTGATCTACACGCTGGACGGCCGTGCACGCATTCCCGGCCGGTATGCGGTGGACTGGGTCGGGGTAGATGCGCGCGGGCGGGTCAGCACGAACGATCCCGATCGTCCGGCCGACGCGGTAGGCTACGACGCGGCGGTCCTGGCCGGGGCGGACGCCGTGGTGGCAGCTACGCGTGACAATATGGGGGAAGCGGGTTCGATCGCGGGCAATCCGGCGCATGCCCTTGGCGACGGAAGCGGCAATTACGTGGTGCTTCGCGTGGCGCGCAATCGCTACGCTTTCTACGAGCATTTACGGCCCGGAAGTATAATTGTGCGGGCCGGCGACCATGTGCGCATGGGACAGGCGATCGGCGCAGTGGGCTTCACCGGCGACACGACCGGGCCGCATCTGCATCTGCACGTGGCCGATTGCCCGTTGCCGCTGGCGTGCGAGGGGGTTCCATTCCTGGTCAGGGGTATGACCGAAGTCGGCCGCTACCGATCCCTGTCGGACCTCGGCGTCAAGCAGTGGCAGGACGACAACGCCCGGGGACCGCTTGGACCGGAATGGCCGGGCTATAACGTCGTCGTACGATTCACCGACTAAGGCACGCGCCGCTTGGCTCCCCGTCTAGAAGACCAAGTGGTCGGCTTTTACCCCTGCTTGCGCGCAAATTCCTTGTTGATGCCGAGTGCCGCCAGCGTGCAGACCGCGCCGGAGAGCAGATAGGCGCCGACCGACCACAAACCGAAGCGGCTTGCGAGGAACAAGGCGGCCAGCGGCGCGAAACCCGCACCCAGCAGCCAGGCCGAGTTCGCGACGATCGCGGCCCCGGTATAGCGATGCTGCGCCGGAAAGCTGCTGTTCACCGCGCCGGAAGACTGGCCGAAGGCCAGGCCCAGGAGTGCGAAGCCGACCAGCATATAGATCGTCTCACCGAAGCCGCCCGCATTCAAAAGCTGCGGCGCAAACCCGCTATAGGCGCCGATCAGCACCGCGGAGACACCCAGCACCGCACGGCGGCCGACGCGATCCGCGATCATGCCGGACGCCAGCATCGCCAGAACGCCGACGACCGCGCCGCCTGCCTCGATGATCAGGAAGCGGATCGGCTGCTCGCCAGCGCGAAGCGTGACCCAGGACAGGGGAAACACGGTGACGAGGTGGAACAGCGCAAAGCTGGCCAAAGGCGCGAACGCGCCGAGCAGGATCGTCCGCCATTCACCGAACAAGGTCTCGAACGCCGGCGATGGCTGCAGTTCGCGGCTTTCGAACAGCCGCTCGAACTCGGGCGTGGCGACCAGCCGCAGCCGGGCGAACAGCGCGACGACGTTGATCGCGAGGACCACGAAGAACGGGTAACGCCAGCCCCAGCTCAGGAAATCCGCCTGGCTGAGGAATGACAGGAAATAGGTGAACAGGCCGATGGCGACCAACAATCCCAGCGGCGCGCCGAGCTGCGGGATCATCGCATACCAGCCGCGGCGGTCTTCCGGCGCGTTCAGCGAGAGCAAAGATGGCAGACCATCCCAGGCACCGCCCAATGCGACGCCCTGACCGACCCGGAAGACGCCCAGCAGGATGGCGGAAAGCGCGCCGACCTGATTGTAGCTGGGGAGCAAGGCGATCGCCATCGTCGAGCCGCCGAGCAGGAACAAAGCGATGGTAAGCTTCACACCACGACCGTGATTACGATCGATCCACATGAACAGCAGCGTCCCGAACGGCCGCGCCACAAACGCCAGGGCGAACAGCGCGAACGAATAGAGCGTGCCCGTCAGCGCATCGACATAGGGAAAGACCACCGAGGGGAAGACCAGCACTGAGGCCAGCGCATAGACGAAGAAGTCGAAGAACTCGCTCGTGCGACCGATGATGACCCCGATCGCGATCTCCCCCGGCGCGATCCGGTGATCGCGAGCGTTGACCAGCCGCGCGTCGCGCTCAAGGGGCGTCGAATTCGACGCGGCGATCGGTGCCGTCATACCATCATGCTCCTGCGGGGTGACCCGCCGTTCAAATCACATTCAACCCGTGCCTGCATGTCCTGCACGTACGGGTCGCCACTCGCGCCCCTGTGCCTTATAGCAGAGTGCAGCGGCATTGGACAAAATGTCCAATGTAGCGCAGTCCACGGACGGCCTAGGGCACGATCATGCGCGAATACCTGCCTACCCTGCGACGCTTGGGCCGACTGCCCCTGCTCGGATCGCTTCTGCTGCTCGCCGCGTGCAGCCGAGATGTGCTGAACCCTGCGGGCGACGTGGCGTTGCAGCAACGCAACCTCATCTATGCCTCGACCGCCTTGATGCTGCTGATCATCGTTCCGGTCATGCTACTGATCGTGATCTTCGCGTGGCGCTATCGCAAGGGCAATAAGGACGCGACCTACGATCCCGATTTCGATCATTCGACGTCGCTGGAGCTCGTCATCTGGTCGGCGCCGCTGCTGATCATCATCGCATTGGGCGCGCTCACCTGGTCCAGCACGCATCTGCTCGATCCGTTCCGGCCGCTCGACCGCATCGCCTCCGGCCGGCCGATCGATCCCAAGACCGCCCCGCTGCGCGTGCAGGTCGTCTCGCTCGACTGGAAATGGCTCTTCATCTATCCGGAACAGGGCGTCGCGACGGTCAACGAACTGGTCCTGCCGGTGGATCGTCAGGTGCGCTTCGACATCACGTCGAGCAATATGATGAACAGCTTCTACGCGCCCACGCTGGCCGGCATGGTCTATGCGATGCCGGGGATGCGCAGCACGCTCCACGCCGTGCTGAACCGCCCGGGCGAATATGAAGGCTTCTCGGCCAATTATAGCGGCGCCGGCTTCTCCGACATGCGGTTCAAGCTGCGTGGCGTCGATCAGGCAGGCTTTGACCGCTGGGTCGGCGAGGCCAAGGCGAGCGGGCAAAAGCTGGCGACCGCCGATTATCTCACGCTGGAAAAGCCGAGCGAGAAGGTTCCGGCGATGCGCTTCGCCAATGTCATGCCCGGCCTGTTCGATCGGGTGGTCAATCGCTGCGTCGCGCCGGGCACGCCCTGCATGAGCGATATCATGGCGCATGACCAGCGCGCCGGTGGTGGCAACCCGCACGATATGCGGGCCGGTGCCGGCATGCCGGAAGGGCGCGCCACGCCGCCGCCGCGGGGCACGAAGCCGGAAGGCGCGCTGTTCAAGGACAGCAAGGATATCGCCCCCGGCCCCAATGTGACCAAGCCGCGCAAGCCCGGCGCCCCGGGCGTGACCGATCCCGCCTCCAAGCGGAACCGCGACATGTCTTTCCTCCTTCCCACCATGCCGGGCACGTCCGGCGTGGCGCGCGGCTGAGCCGCCGGAGCCCCCCATGTTCAGTGAATCCCTTCTCAAGACCGTCTTCGGCAGACTGTCCTTCGAATCCTTTCCGTTCCACGAGCCGATCCTGCTCATCACGTTCATCGTGGTGATGTTGGGCGGCGCGGCGCTTGTCGCCGGCGTCACCTATTTCCGCCTGTGGGGCTGGCTGTGGCGCGAATGGTTCACCAGCGTGGACCATAAGAAGATCGGGATCATGTACATGATCCTGGGCATCATCATGCTGCTGCGTGGCTTTGCCGACGCGCTGATGATGCGCACGCAGCAGGCGATCGCGTTCGGCGCGAACCAGGGATACCTGCCCGCGCACCATTATGATCAGGTTTTCAGTGCCCACGGCACGATCATGATCTTCTTCGTGGCGATCCCGCTGGTGGTCGGCCTGGTCAACTTCGTGATGCCGCTGCAGATCGGCGCGCGCGACGTATCCTTCCCCTTCCTCAACAATCTGAGCTTCTGGCTGACGGTGGCGGGCGCGCTGCTGGTGATGGTGTCGCTGTTCGTGGGCGAATTCTCGCGCGCGGGCTGGCTGAACTATGTGCCGGTGTCCAACCTGCAGAACAGTCCGGACACGGGACCCGATTATTATCTATGGGCGCTGCAGATAGCGGGCGTCGGGACAACCTTATCCGCTATCAACATGGTCACTACGATCATCAAGATGCGCGCGCCCGGCATGACGATGATGAAGATGCCGGTCTTCTGCTGGACCGCTTTATGCAGCAACGTGCTGGCCATCGCGATCTTCCCCGTGCTGACCGCCGCCTTCGCGCTGCTGATGCTGGACCGCTATGTCGGCACCGATTTCTTCACCAACGATCTCGGCGGCAACCCGATGATGTATTGGAACCTGGTGTGGATCTGGGGTCACCCGGAAGTCTACGTCCTGGTTCTGCCCGCCTTCGGCATTTTCTCCGAAATCACGTCGACCTTCTCAGGCAAGCGGTTGTTCGGCTATTCGTCGATGGTCTACGCGACCGTGGTCATCACGGTGCTGTCCTACCTCGTCTGGCTGCACCATTTCTTCACGATGGGCTCGGGTGCGAGCGTCAACAGCTTCTTCGGCATCGCCACGATGGTGATCTCTATCCCGACCGGCGCGAAGATCTTCAACTGGCTGTTCACGATGTATCGCGGCCAGATTCGGTTCGAACTGCCGATGATGTGGGTCGTCGCGTTCATGCTGACCTTCGTGGTCGGCGGCATGACCGGCGTGATGCTGGCGATCCCGCCAGCCGACTTCGTGCTGCACAATTCGCTGTTCCTGGTGGCGCACTTCCATAACGTCATCATCGGCGGCGTGGTGTTCGGCCTGTTCGCGGGCATGACCTATTGGTTCCCGAAGGCCTTCGGTTTCCGCCTCGACCCCTTCTGGGGCAAGGTGGCCTTCTGGGGCTGGGTGATCGGTTACTGGGTCGCCTGGACGCCGATCTATATCGTCGGCCTGATGGGCACGACGCGGCGCGTCCGCCACTTCGACGATCCATCGCTGCAGATCTGGTTCGTGATCGCAGCCATCGGTGCGGTGATCATCCTGATCGGCATCCTGGGCTTCATCATCCAGATCGCGGTCAGCATCAAAAACCGTGAGAAGCTGCGCGATACGACGGGCGATCTGTGGCACGGGCGTACGCTGGAATGGGCGACGACCTCGCCGCCCCCGCCTTACAACTTCGCGTTCACCCCGATCGTCCACGATCTGGACGCCTGGTATGACATGAAGAAGCGCGGCCACGACATTCCGTCCACGGGCTTCCGTCCCATCCACATGCCGCGCAACACCGGCGCGGGCGTGATCCTCTCCGCGCTCTCGCTGGTCCTGGGCTTTGCGATGGTGTGGTATATCTGGTGGCTGGCGGCCGTCAGCCTGGTCGGGCTGTTCGTCGTCGGCATCGGACACACGTTCAACTATGCGCGGGATTATTACATCCCCGCGGACGAGGTCGCGCGGACCGAACAAGCCCGCCTGACCGCGGCGGAGGCCTGACATGACCAACCCAGTTCTGGCCACAAACCCCGCGGAAAAGCCCGCTTTCTACGTGATCGAGGAAGACGATCACGCGCACGGCACCGGCGGCAGCACGCTGCTCGGCTTCTGGATCTACCTGATGAGCGACGCGCTCATCTTCGCGACCCTGTTCGCGACCTATGGCGTCCTGAGTTCCAGCTATGCGGGCGGGCCCACTTCCCGCGAGCTGTTCGAGTTGCCGCTGGTCGCGATCAACACGGCGATGCTGCTGATCTCCTCGATCACCTGCGGCATGGCGATGATCGCGATGGACGAAGGCCGGGTGCGGTCCACCCAGGTCTGGCTGGCGATCACGGCCCTGTTCGGCATCGCCTTCATCAGCATCGAGCTGTACGAATTCAGCAGCCTGATCGCCGAAGGGGCGACGCCACAGCGCAGCGCCTTCCTGTCCGCCTTCTTCGCGCTGGTCGCAACGCACGGATTGCACGTCGCCTTCGGCCTGCTGTGGATCATGGTTTCGCTGGTCCAGCTCGGCCAGCACGGCCTCATCCCGGAAAATAAGCGGCGGCTGATGTGCCTGAGCATGTTCTGGCATTTGCTGGACGTGGTCTGGATCGGCGTCTTCACCTTTGTCTATCTGCTCGGAGTCCTGCGATGAGCGCCCCCCACGGCAACCACGAACTGGCCCACGGCGAGGTAACCGCCCAGGGCCACGCCACCCGGCGCGGTTATCTGACCGGTTTCGCCTTGTCGGTCATCCTCACCGCCATCCCGTTCTGGCTGGTGATGACCGGCGTGATCGCGGACGTGCAGACGACCGTCCTGCTGATCATCGCCCTCGCCTTCGTGCAGATCGTCGTGCACACGCTCAGCTTCCTGCACGTCAACAGCCGCTCCGAAGGCGGCTGGACGTTGATGACGCTGATGTTCACGGTCGTGATCATCACCATCGTCATCAGCGGCTCGCTGTGGATCATGTATCATCTGAATACGAACATGATGCCGATGGGCACTGACGGCATGAACGGCGGATCCTAAAGACAATGACATGGCGGCGCGGCGCGGACTGATAGCCCTTTGCCTGCTGCTGGCGGCAGGCTTCGCCGCGCTGGGCGTGTGGCAGATCGAACGCCGCGCCTGGAAGCTGGACCTGATTGCGCGGGTGGAAGCGCGGATCCATGCGGCACCGCAGGCCCCACCCGCGGCAGCCGCCTGGAAGACCGACATGGCCTATACGCGCGTACGCGTCCAAGGCCGCTTCCTGCATGATCGGGAAACGCTGGTGCAGGCGGTAACCGATCTGGGACCCGGCTGGTGGGTCTTGACCCCGTTGCAGACGACGAACGGCATCCTATTGATCAATCGCGGCTATGTGCCGCCGGAACGGCGCGATCCCCGCAGCCGTGCCCTCGCGCAGCAGCCCGGCGTCGTTACCGTCACCGGCCTGGCGCGGGCAAGCGAGCCCAAAGGCGCGTTCCTGCGCAGCAACGATCCCGCCGCCGGCCGCTGGTATTCGCGTGACGTCGCCGCCATCGCGCAGGCGCACGGCCTGCAGCGCGTCGCCCCCTATTTCATCGACGCGGATGCGACGCCTAATGCGGGGGGCTATCCCGTCGGCGGGCTGACGGTCATCCAGTTCCGCAACAGCCATCTGGTCTATGCGCTGACATGGTTCGCCTTGTGCGGACTGTGTATTGCCGGCACGCGGATTGCGTGGCGGTCCGGAAAAGGCGATTGATGGACACGCCGGTCCTGGCCCTGACGCGGCGCGTCGGCATCGGTCGCACGCGCAGCCCGCTGCCGACGATCGCCGCGGAAAATATGCGGCAATTGATCCAACTGCGGTGGATTGCCGTCGGCGGTCAATTGATCACCATATTGGCGGTCAATCTCGGCCTGGGCGTCCCGCTCCCGCTGGTCTGGATGATCGCGCTGGTGGCGCTGCTGGCGCTCGCCAATGTGGCGAACATCCTGCTGCTGCCGCGTCTGACGATCACCAACAGCGCGACCATGATCGCGCTGCTGCTCGACATGGCGGTGCTGACCGCGCAACTTCACATGAGCGGCGGCGCGACCAATCCGTTCATCTCGCTCTATTTGCTGCAGGTCGTGCTGGGCGCAATCCTGCTGGAAGCATGGTCGGTGATCGTCGTCGTCTGCGCCGCCTGCGGCTGCTATGCATGGCTGGCCGCGCACAGCGCGCCCCTCGTCTACCCACCCAAGGTCTTTGCCAATCTGGGCGATCTCCAGCGGGTCGGCGGCTGGATCAGCTTCGCGCTGACGGGCACGCTGCTGGGGCTCTTCATCACGCGCATCACGCGCAACCTGCGCGCGCGGGACCGTTATCTCGCCGACCTGCGGGAACATACGGCGGAAGAAGACAGTATCGTCCGCATGGGATTGTTTGCCAGCGGCGCCGCGCACGAATTGGGGACACCCCTCGCCTCGCTGTCGGTCATTCTCAGCGACTGGCGCCGGATGCCGGCAATTGCCAACGATCCCGATCTGGCGAGCGACCTGGGCGAGATGCAGGCGGAGGTGCGCCGCTGCAAGGCGATCGTGTCCGACATTCTCCAGTCCGCGGGCGAGCCGCGCGGCGAGGATATGGAGAAAACCGCGGTCACCGATTTCCTGGACGAGACCATTTCCGCCTGGAGCCAGACACACGCGGTGCTGCCGCTGGATTTCACGATGGAAGGCCTGGACCGGGCCGCGCTCGTGGTCGATGCCTCGCTGCGTCAGGCGATCTGGAACCTGCTCGACAATGCCGCCGAGCTCTCGCCTTATGGCGTTGGCTTCCGGGCGACGCGCGATGGCACGCATCTGGTGTTGGCGGTCACGGATCGCGGTCCTGGTTTTCCTGCGGCGCAATTGCCGATGATCGGCAAGCTCTATCAATCGAGCAAGGGTGCGGGCCACGGCCTGGGCCTGTTCCTGGCCGCGAATGTGGCCCGACGGCTGGGCGGCCGGCTGGAGGCGGGCAACCGCCCGGCCGGCGGCGCGGAAGTGAAGCTGATCCTGCCGCTGTCGCCCGATCCCGAACAGGAGAGATGATGGACGATGCCCGCCGCCTGGTGATCGTCGAAGACGATGCGACCTTCGCGCGCACGTTGCAGCGCTCTTTCGAGCGGCGCGGGTATCGCGTCTGGGTTGCGCACAGCCCCGAAGAGCTGGATGCCCTGCTGGATGAGGCGGCACCCCGCTTTGCCGTCGTCGATCTGAAACTGGGCAATGCATCCGGCCTGCCGTGCGTGCAGCGCCTCCACGCGCACGATCCGGAAATGCTGATCGTAGTTCTGACCGGCTTCGCCAGCATCGCAACCGCGGTGGAAGCGATCAAGCTCGGCGCGTGTCATTATCTGGCCAAGCCTTCCAATACCGACGATATCGAGGATGCCTTTACGCGCGCCGGCGGCAACACCGACGTGCCCATCTCGCAGCGCACAACGTCGATCAAGACGCTGGAATGGGAACGGATCAACGAGACGCTGGTCGCGACCGATTTCAATATTTCAGAAACGGCACGCCGCCTGGGGATGCACCGCCGCACGCTCGCGCGAAAGCTGGAGAAGCGGCCGATCAAGTGAAGGTATCCTTTCGAGCCTGATCGGCGTGTCGAAGATCGGGCCAGTCTACTAAGTCGCGAAGACGCGGCGGCCACGCTGCACCGACATGCGATGCGATCCGCTCAGCGCCGTGGTGCGCATCTTGATCGTCTGCATGAAAAGCCACTCGCCGGACACCTGCTGGGGACGGATGTCGAACATCATGTAGCCGCGCCGGCTGGTGTCGGCCCAGCGCAGTTCGGGGTTGGTCGCAACGAAGCCGCGCGCCACGGTCAGCGGATCGGCCGAAAAGCTGTTCTCGAAGCCGTTGGAGGTGATGCTGTGTCCAGCAAATTCGACGCCCGCGCGCTTGCCGTCTTCGCTGAGTGCGAAGGCCCACGCATTGTGGCTGTCGCCCGACAATAAGACGAGATCGGCATCGGCCTGCTGGGCGGCGCGCAACAGGCGCGATCGGGCGGCGGGGTAACCGTCCCAGCGGTCCATCCACATCGGCAAGCCAGCCTTCGACGCACGAATATCGTCCGTGAAGTTGCTGATCGTCTTGGCCGTGGCGTCGCGCCGCAGCCAGCCCAAGGCGTCGGTCGGCATCAACGTGCGGCCGACGATCGTCCCGACCCCCACCAATTGCCAATTGGTCGTACGCGCGTTGCTCTTCAGCGCATGCGCGAGCCAGCTTTCCTGGGTAGAGCCCATCATCGTCGCTGACGGATCATGCCAGATGCCGTCACGGAAGGTCTTCAGCGCCGCATCGGGATCGGCAGCCTTGAACAAGGGTGCCAGATCGGCCTGCTGGGTACGCGCGAGGAGGCGCGTTTCCGTTCGATAGAGGGTGGCGAGCGTCCCGATCGGATAGGCCTTCCAGGGCTCGTCCGAGACCGGCATCCATTCGCGATACACCTGCATCGCCGCCGCACGGCGCGGGTTCCAATCGCCCTCCTTGTCGGGATGATGGTTCTGGGCGCCCCCTTCCCAACTGTCATTGGCCGATTCATGATCGTCCCAGAAGGCCACCATCGGTGCCAGCTGATGCAGGCGCTGCAGATCGGGATCGGCGCGATAGCAGGCATAGCGCAGGCGATAATCGGCGATGGTCAGGATCGCATTGGTGGGTTCGACCGTCCGGCTCACGGCCGGATCCGCGTCATGGAGGGAATCATATTCGTAAATATAGTCGCCGACATGCATCCACAGGTCGAGATCGTCGCGTGCGGCGGCATGCGCGTAGGCATTGAACCAGCCGACCGGGAAGTTAGAGCAGGAAAAGACGGCGAGACCGAAGCGCTGCGTCGGCCCAACCGGTAAGGTCTTGGTTCGGCCAACCGGCGATCGGCTGCCGTCCGGCGCGACGAAGCGATACCAATAGACGGTGCCCGGTCGCAAACCGTCGACGGTGATCTTGGCCGTCCAGTCGCGGTAGGGACCGGTACGAACGCTGCCGCCGGACACAATCCTGGCGAAACCGGGATCGAGCGCAACCTCGGCATCGAGCCGGATCGTGGCGTCCGTCGTGGACGGCCGATACCGCGTCCATAGCAGCATCGAGTCCGGCCCTGGCTCACCGCTGGCGACATTGTGGGTGAAGCCGGTGGCGCGCGGCAGTTGGGCGAGGCCGCGCCCGGCCGGCAGGGCAAGAGCACCCAGGCCCAGCGCGCCGCCGAGAACAAGACTGCGGCGATCAATCTGCAGGACCATTACGCAACTCCACTATAATACCGGAACGAGCATATGTGGAGGCGACGTCCAGCCGTACGGATCATGCAAGCCAGGCTGACGCGCGACACATCCGGCCCGGCTACGCGGTGAATATGACAGTTTTCGGTCAGCCGCGCCCGGCGGCGACGCCATTCATCCCGGGCGCGAGGCGGACCAGCATATGCCCGGATGTCGGCGGCGCCTGCCCTACTTGGCGGGAATACCCCGGCTGCGCAGCAGTGGTGCCACCTGCGGATCATGGCCGGTCATGTTGCGGAACATGACGTTGTAATCCTGCGTGTGCCCGCGGGAGAGGACCAGATCGCGCATGCGCTGGCCGTTTGCGCGCGTCATGCCGCCATGCGCCTTGAACCAGTCATAGACATTCTCTTCGAGCATGTCGGTCCAGATATAGGCATAATAGCCCGCCGCATAACCGCCGCCCCAGATGTGGGAGAAATAGCTGGTGCGATAGCGCGGCGGCACGTGCGCCACGTCCAGTCCGGTCGATGCCAGCGCCTTGGCTTCGAACGCGTCGACGTCCTGCGGTCCGGCGTCGCCCGGCAGCGAATGCCAGGCCATGTCGAGCTGCGCGGCGGCGAGGAGTTCGCCGAAGGAATAGCCCTGATTGAACAATTCCGCGCGCTTGATCTTGTCGACCAGCGCCTGCGGCATCACCGCGCCCGTCTGATAATGTTTGGCATAATGGGCGAGGACACGCGGCTCGAGCGCCCAATGTTCGTTGAACTGCGACGGGAATTCCACGAAGTCGCGTGCCACGGCCGTACCCGAAATGCTGGGATAGGTCTGGCTGGCGAACAGCCCGTGCAAGCCGTGCCCGAATTCGTGGAACATGGTGCGCACATCATCGAAGGTGATCAACGGCGGCTGGCCCGGTGCCGGCTTCGTGAAGTTCGCGGTATTGCTGATAACGGGCTTGGTTCCGAACAGCTTCGACTGGCGGACATAGGAGTTCATCCACGCCCCGCCGGCCTTGTTGTCCCGCTTCCAATAATCGAAATAGATCAGCCCCAGCGGGGTCCCATTCTCTTCGAACGCCTCATAGACCCGGATGTCGGGATGGAAGGTCGGGATGTCGGTGCGACGTTTGAAGCTGAGCCCGTACATCTGATTGGCGGCATAGAAGACGCCGTTTTCCAAGACGTTCCAGAGTTCGAGATAGGGCTTCGTCTCATTCTCATCGACGTCATATTTCGCCTTGCGGACCTTCTCCGCATACAGATCCCAATCCCATGGCTGCGCCTGGAACCCGCCCTTTTCGAGATCGACTGCCTGCTGCACCTCGGACAGCTCGCGTGCTTGCGCGGCGGCCGTGGGGGCGTCGAGCGCGTTCAGGAAATTGCGCGCCGTGTCCGACGTCTTCGCCATCTGTTCGGCCAAGGAATAATCGGCCCAGGTTGCGAAGCCGAGCAGATTGGCCTTCTTTGTGCGCAGCTGGATGATCTGCACGATGGTCGCGCGCGTATCATTGTCATCGCCCTTTTCCGCGCGCGTCCAGCTTTGTTTGAACAGCGCCTCGCGCGTCGCGCGATCCGTCAGCGATTGTAGCGCAGGCTGGGTCGTCGTGTTCTGAAGCGAGAGTAGATATTTGCCGGGCAGGCCGCGCTCCTGCGCATCGCGCTGCGCGGCCTCAACGCCGGCGCTTCCCAGCCCGGCCAGCTGCGCCGGGCTGTCCACGATCAGGGCCCCGGCCTTGGTAGCGGCCAGCAGTTTTTGCCGGAACGCTACGCCAAGCGAGGACAGCTGCTTGTTCAGATCGCGCAACGTCGCCTGATCGGCAGCGGACAATTGCGCGCCGGCCCGCACAAAATCCTTGTAATAATCATCGAGCAGCATCGCCTGCTCTTCGGTCAGCTTGAGCGACGCCTTGCGATCGTTCAGCGCTTTGAACCGCGCAAACAGCTTGGGATCGAGATAAATCGCGTCGCTATAGGCCGCCAGCTGCGGCGCCAGCGCGGCCTGCGTCTTTTGCAGCACCGGATTGGTATTTGCCTGCGCGACCTGCCCGAATGCGAGCTGGGCGCGATTGAGCATCTGCCCCTGCCGCTCCATCGCGACGACCGTATTATCGAAGGTCGGCGCGGCAGGATTGTCGGCGATCTTGCGGATCTCCGCCAAGCTCTGCGCGATGCCCAATTCGATCGCCGGCTGATAATCCGCGTCGCTGATACGATCGAACGGGGGTGCCTGATATGGCAGCGTGCTTTGCTGTTCGAACGGATTGGCGGCGAGCACCGGAGCGACGGTGAATATGGCGGTGGCGGCAGCGAGAAGCGAGAGGCGAACCATTTGTGATCCTTATGTGATTTCCTATGGTAGCCGCCGCTTCGCCCCAATGTCGAGCGATTGGCAGGCCGCTACGGATCGGGCGGTCGGGCGCTTTTCACGGCATCGGCGGCACATGGAGTTGACAATGGACGCGGCGCCCCCCTAGCCGACCGCTCCGATGTCCGACGATCAACGCTTCGGCCTTGCACGCCATGTCACCCTGCCCAGGCCCCTCAAGCTTGACGGCGGCGGTGTCCTCTCGCCGGTGGACATCGCTTATGAGACATATGGCACGCTGAACGCGGAGAAATCGAACGCGATCCTGATCTGCCACGCACTGACCGGCGATCATCATGTCGCTTCGGCCCATCCGCGCACGGGCAAGCCCGGCTGGTGGACACGCATGGTCGGGGCCGGACGTCCGATCGATCCGGCCCGCCATTTCGTGATCTGCGCAAACGTGCTGGGATCGTGCATGGGTTCGTCCGGACCCGCCACCATCCGGGCGGAGACGGGCGCGCCTTATGCCATGTCGTTCCCGGTCATCACGCTGCGCGACATGGTGCGCGCACAGGCGATGCTGCTGGATCATCTCGGCGTGGCGACGCTGGAGGCCGCGGTCGGCGGATCGATGGGCGGCATGCAAATCCTGGAATGGGCGGCAAGCTTTCCGGACCGGGTGCGCGCCGCGGTCGTGATCGCATCTGCCGCGCGCCATTCCGCGCAGAATATCGCCTTTCACGAAGTCGGGCGCCAGGCGATCATGGCCGACCCGAACTGGCGCGGCGGCAATTATTACGGGCGCGGCGATCCGCCGTCCGCAGGGCTCGCGGTCGCGCGAATGGCGGCGCACATCACCTATCTTTCGGAAGCGGGCCTGCACGACAAGTTCGGCCGCAAGCTGCAGGATCGCGGCGAGAAAGGGTTTGGCTTCGACGCCGACTTCCAGGTGGAATCCTATTTACGCCACCAGGGGATCAGCTTCGTCGATCGGTTCGACGCCAATTCCTACCTCTATATCACACGCGCGATGGATTATTTCGATCTGGCGGAGGAGCATGGCGGCCTGCTCGCAAATGCGTTCAAGGGCAGCAAAACCCGCTTCTGCCTGGTCAGCTTCGACACGGACTGGCTGTACCCGACGGGGGAATCGCGCGCGATCGTCCACGCGCTGAATGCCGCAGGTGCCGCAGCGAGCTTCGTCGAACTGTCTTCGCCATTCGGTCACGATGCGTTCCTTCTGGATGTCCCGCAATTGTTCGGCGTGGTCGACGGCTTCATTCGCGCGGGTGCGCGATGAGCGATTTCACCTTGTCCGACGATCGGGCCCGGCTCGACGTTGCCCGCATCCATGACTGGCTGGCGTCCAGTTACTGGTCACCGGGTATCGCGCGGGAAACGGTGGAGCGCGCCATTGCCGGTTCCCATTGCCTCGGGGCCTATCGCGCCGACGAACAGGTCGCCTTCGCGCGCATGATCACCGATCATGCCACGTTCGCGTGGCTGGCCGATGTCTGGGTGGATGAGCCGTGGCGTGGCCACTGCCTCGGCAAACGCCTGGTTGCCTGGTTTCTGGATCATCCCGCTTATGAAGGGATACGCCGCTTCGCATTGGTGACGCGTGACGCGCACGACGTATATGCGGCGAACGGCTTTTACCCGCTGATCCGACCGGATCGCTATATGGAGCGGCTGGCGCCCGCCTTCGCCGACGCGCTACGGAACGCCCCATGAGCCTGCGCCCCGACCTTGCGATAATCGCGCAGCATGTGGCGCCCCGGTCGCGCGTCCTGGACATTGGCTGCGCCGACGGTGAACTCATGGCCGAACTGCGCGATCACGCGCAGGTCGATGCCCGCGGCCTGGAGATCGATCCCGCGAACGTGAGCCTTGCCGTCGGCAAAGGCCTGTCCGTGATCCAGGGCGATGCCGACACCGATCTGGTATATTATCCCGATCATGCGTTCGACTATGCGATCCTGAGCCAGACGCTGCAGACTGCACGTGCGCCGGACAAGGTGCTTACCGAATTGCTGCGGATCGGCACGCGCGCCTTCGTGTCCTTTCCCAATTTCGCCTATTGGCGGGTCCGCTGGAACCTGATGTGGGGCGGCAGAATGCCGGTGACGGCGGCGCTGCCGGTCTCGTGGTACGAGACCGAGAATATTCACCAGCTTACCATCGACGACTTTCGCGCCTTCGTGGCGGAACGCGGACTGGTTGTGGAAGATGCGTGGTTCCTGACCGAAGACCGCCGCATTTCGAGCGCGGCCGCCAATCTGCGGGCCGAGCATGCGGTGTTCTTACTGCGACGCTGAGCGACGGCGCGGCCCCGGCGGATGCCGGGGCTACTGCTATCTCGATCGCCTTTGCCTCCAGCGGCCCCGGCCTGCGCCGGGGCGACGACCAATGGCCACAGTTTTGCTAGCCTCTCAGGCGCGCACCGGTCTTGGCCGCGGCCGCGACGATTTTCTCCGAGATGGCCTGCAGGTCGGCCTCGGCGAAGCTCTTCTCGGCCGGCTGGAGCGTGACTTCGATTCCCAGCGACTTCTCATGCTCAACAAGGCCGGGGCCTACGAAGACGTCGAACAAAGTCACCTCCACGATCGCATCCTTGTCGGCGCCGCGTACGGCCCGCAACAGGGCATCGGCCGGGGCGTCGCGTTTCACCACGAAGGCGAAATCGCGCTTCACGGGCTGTAAGGCGGGCGGCGCGTAGGCTGTCCGCATGCGCCCGGCGTCCCGACGCGCAGGAACGGCATCCAGATACAGTTCCGCCGCGACAGCGGGGCCGTCGAGACCGAAGGCTTTGAGCGTCGCGGGATGCAGCTCGCCAAATTCGGCCAGGATCGTCTTGGGGCCTAAGCGCAGCGAGCCGGAGCGGCCGGGATGCCAGGTCGGCGACAGCGCTTCCATCACCTGAAGCCTGTCCACCGGCGCACCGGCGGCGGCCAACAATGCGATGGCCTCATCCTTGACGGCATAGGCATCGAGCGGGGCCTTGCGGCCACGCCAATCGCGGGGTGCGTCGCCGGCAAGCAGCAAGCCCAGCGTCGCGCGTTCGCCATCGGCAAGATAGCGGCGGCCGAGCTCGAACAAGCGGACCGGACCGGCCGCACGATCCAGATTGCGCCGCGCCGCCGCCAGCAACCCCGGCAGCAGTGAGGGACGCATGGCCTTGAGATCTTCGCTGATCGGATTGGCCAGCACCCAGGCGGCGCCACCGAAATGATCGGCCTCGCCCTGGGGCAGGAAGCTCCAAGTCACCGCTTCGTTGAGACCGCGGGCCGCCGCCGTGCGGCGCACGATGCGCTCCACCTTCTGCTCCGCGGTCGCGGTCGGCCGGGCTACACCATCCGGGCGCGGCAGAGGCACGGCGGGGACATTGTCGATCCCCTCGATCCGCACGATCTCCTCGACGATATCGGCCGTTCCCTCCACGTCGCGGCGCCAACTGGGGACGCGTACCGTCCACGCCCCATCGATACCGAAACCCAGCCTGGTGAGAATCTCGCGCTGGCGCTCGGGCGCCACCTCCATGCCGCCGAGGCGCGCCGCAGCAAGCGGATCATATTTGAAGGTCGCATGACCGACTGGCGGCTGCCCCGCCTCGATCACGTCGGACGCTTTGCCGCCGCAGATCTCGATCACCAATTGCGTGGCGATCGCCAGACCTTCGCCCAGGAAGGCGGGATCGACGCCCCGTTCGAAGCGCTGCCGCGCATCGCTGGTCAGGCCGAGCTTCTGGCCGGTACGCGCGATGGTATCGGGCGTGAAATAGGCGCATTCGATCAGGACATCGGTGGTCGTTTCCGAAACACCCGAGTCCGCGCCGCCCATGATCCCGCCAATGTCGAGCACGTGCGCGTCATCGGCAATAACGGTCATCGTCGCATCGAGCTGATAGTGCTTGCCGTTCAATGCCGTCAGGCTCTCGCCATCCACTGCCTTGCGGGCGACCAAGCCGCCCCGCAGCTTGGCGACATCATAAACGTGCAGCGGACGCCCATGGTCCAGCATCACATAATTGGTGATGTCGACCAGTGCCGATATCGGCTTCTGCCCCACCGCGATAAGACGCCGCTTCATCCAGTCCGGTGCGTTGCCATTGGTGAGGCCGCTCACGGACCGCGCGAAGAAGGCCGGGCATCCCTCGGCATCGTCCGTCGATACGGGCACGACCGAAGGCCCGTCGCCCCGGATCGTGGGGATGTCGAGCGGCTTCAGCGTGCCGTAGCCACCGGCCGCAAGATCACGGGCGATCCCGCGCACGCCCATGCAATCCTGGCGGTTGGGCGTCACCGCAATGTCGATGACGGGATCGGACAGGCCCCTGTAATCGGCAAAGGATGTGCCGACCGGCGCATCGGCAGGAAGTTCGATGATGCCGTCATGCTCCTCGCCGAGTTCCAACTCGCGCGCCGAACACATCATGCCGTTCGATTCCACGCCGCGGATGGCGGCGACGCGGAGTACCATGCCGTTGGCGGGCACGGTCGCGCCGGCCGCGCCGAACACCCCGACCAGATCCGCGCGTGCATTCGGTGCGCCACACACGACCTGCAGACCCTGCCCGTCGCCCGTATCGACCGTCAGCACCTGCAATTTGTCGGCCTGGGGATGCGGGGCAGCGGTCAGCACGCGGGCGACGGTGAAGCCCGCCAGCTTGGCAGAGGGATCGTCCACGCCTTCGACCTCAAGCCCAAGCTTGGTGAGGCCAACGAGCAGCTCCTCCAGCGTGGCATTCGTGTCGAGATGTTCCTTCAGCCATGACAGGGTGAACTTCATGCCCCCACTCCCCCGCTGAGCGTGGGCACATCCAGCGCCCGGAACCCATAATGTTTCAGCCAGCGCAGATCGCCGTCGAAGAAGGCACGCAAATCGTCCATCCCATATTTCAGCATGGCCAGACGATCGACACCCGTGCCGAACGCGAAACCCTGATATTCATCCGGATCAAGGCCGCAGGCCGCGATCACCTTGGGGTGGACCATGCCCGAGCCGAGCACCTCCATCCAACCTTCCGCGCCGCCGATCACACGACGCCCCTTCTCGATCGAATAGCCGACATCGACCTCCACCGAAGGCTCGGTGAAGGGGAAGAAGGACGGTCGCAAGCGCAGCACGATATCGTCGCGTTCGAAAAAGGCCTTGAGGAAGGTCTCCAGCGTCCAGCGCAGATGGCCGAGGTGGATGCCCTTGTCGATCACCAGACCTTCGATCTGATGGAACATGGGCGTATGCGTCGCATCGCTGTCGGCCCGATAGACACGGCCCGGGGCGATGATGCGGATCGGCGGCTGCTGGGCGAGCATCGTCCGAACCTGCACCGGCGACGTGTGCGTCCGCAGCAGCATCTTCGCCTCGCGGCCCTCCGCATCCGGAAAATAGAAGGTGTCATGCATCGCCCGCGCGGGATGCGTTTCCGGAATATTCAGCGCGGTGAAGTTGTGCCAATCATCCTCAATCTCCGGCCCGGTCGCAACCGCGAAGCCGAGATCGGCGAAAATCTCCGCAAGTTCGTCCATCACCTGACTGACCGGATGGACGCTGCCCTGCGCGATCGGCGCCACCGGCAAGGTCATGTCGAGCGTTTCCGCGACCAGCCGTACGTCGAGCGCGGCGCGATCCAGTGCCAGCTTGCGCGCGGCGATCGCGTCGGAAACCGCAATCCGCAATTCCTGGATTTCGGGACCTTTCACCTGACGATCTTCCGGCGTCATGCCGCCCAGCGTTTTGAGCAACGCGGTGATCGTGCCGCTCTTGCCCAGCGCGCGCACGCGGATCGCTTCCAACGCGTCGGAATCATTGACGGCGGTGATGGCGTTCAGCAGCTCGCTGCGCATCTGATCGGGGTCGGTAGTCACGTTTCAGCCTTTTAATGCAGGTCGATCGCCCAGCTTATATGGGCGTCGTCTTCAGGATCGCAGCCCATGCCCATGCCGGCCCAGGCGCCCGCCCGCGCATACGCTGCAATGCGGAATTGTCCACGCCGGTTTCCTTGGTCAAGCCATAGATCCGCCTACCGGTGCAATAGCGCGAGGAGGGTAGCCGCTCAGACGGTCACGGCCTGGTCGACCCGTCCCTCCCCACCGAAGACGCGCAAATAACGGGCAATTTCCGCCGGATCGCCGCTGGCCTTGGCCGGGTTGTCGGAGAGCTTGACCGCCGGGCGCCCATTCGCTTCGACGACCTTGGCAACGAGGGAGATCGGATCGAGTCCGCCGCCGCCATCGGGGTCACACCCGCGGAAATCATTGGTCAGGTTGGTGCCCCAACCGAAGCTCATCCGCACCTTGCCATGGAAATGGCGGTAGACGTCCTCGATCGAGCCCACGTCCATGCCGTCGGAGAAGATGAGCAGCTTCTCGCGCGGGTCGCGATCATGCGCCTTCCACCAGGCAATGATCTGCTCACCGGCGGCGATCGGCGGGGCGCTGTCGGGGCGAAAGCCGGTCCAGTCGGCCACCCAGTCAGGGGCATCGCGCAAAAAGGCGGCGGTGCCGAACGCATCGGGCAAAGCGACCAGCAGATTGCCGCCATAGAGCTGACGCCATTCGTCCAGCACGCGGAATGGCGCTTCGCGCAGGCTGGCATCGCTGTCGGCCAGTGCGGCTTCCACCATGGGCAGTTCATGCGCGTTGGTGCCGATCGCCTCCAGATCGGAATCCATCGCCAGCAGCACGTTGGAGGTGCCAATGAAACGATCCCCCAGTCCTTCCTTCAGCGCCTCCACACACCAGCGCTGCCACAGGAAGCTGTGGCGCCGACGCGTACCGAAATCGGACAGGACCAGATCGGGCAGGCCACGCAGCCGATCGACCTTTTCCCACAATTTAGCCTTCGCGCGTGCATAGACGATGTCGAGCGCGAAACGCCCTTTGCCGCGCAGCGCCATCCGCCCCTTGAGCTCATTGATGATCGCCAGCGCCGGAATTTCCCACATGGTGGTTTCGGCCCAGCTGCCGGCAAAACGCAGTTCATACTGACCGTCGCGAGCCTGCAATTCATATTCGGGCAGCCGAAAGTCGGCGAGCCAGGCGATGAATTCCGGCGTGAACATGCGTTCACGGCCATAGAAGCTGTTGCCGGCCAGCCAGATCAGCTCCTTCTTGGAAAAACGCAGCGTGCGCGCATGATCCAGCTGATCGCGTAATTCCCGTTCGTCGATGATGTTGGCCAGACGGACCTGGCGGCTGCGGTTGAACAGTGCAAAGGTCGCATGGACGTCGCGATGGCGCTGCAAGATCATTTGCAGCATCAGCAGCTTGTAGAAATCGGTATCGAGCAGGCTGCGGACGATCGGATCAAGCCGCCAGCCATGATCGTACACGCGGGTTGCGATGTCGGTTTTCATGATGCGGGGCGGTTGAAGGCACCGGCATGATAGTCGCGGATCGCGGTTTCGATCTCCTCACGGCTATTCATCACGAACGGCCCGTGCGCCACCACCGGCTCCCCGATCGGATCGGCATGGCCGAACAGCAGAACCGTATCCTGATCCGCCGCGATAGCGACTGCATCCCCATCATCCGCCAGCGTGACCAGATGCCAGCGATCGACCGATGCCCCAGCGATGCCGATCCGGCCGCTCACGACATAGAGGAACACGTTGCGACCGCGCGGGGCCGGCAGCTCCACGCGGCTGCCGGCCTGCAAGGTGACGGTAGCCATGAAAACACCCGTCAGCGATTCGATCGGGCCGCACACCGCGCCATATTCGCCGGAGATGAGCTGCATCATCGCGCCGTCGCCATCGAGCGTGAAGGACGGGATACTCTCGGCCTGCAGCCCCGTATAGCGGGGCGGCGTCATCTTGAGCCGCCCCGGCAAATTGACCCATAGCTGCAGAATTTCGAGCGGACCGCCAGCATCCATGAACGCCTGGGGCGACAGCTCGGCGTGGATCAACCCGGCGCCAGCCGTCATCCACTGGACGCCAGCTGCTTCAATCACGCTCTCATGGCCGCCCGTATCATGATGCGCGAGGCTGCCGGCGAGAATGAAGGTTACGGTTTCAAAGCCGCGATGCGGATGGGGCCCAAAGGGCAGCCCCCGATTGTGCGGCGGGTAGATCTGCGGACCATGATGGTTGAGGAACAGAAATGGATCGACCTGCGGCAAGCCCGGCGCCGGAAGCGGGCGGCGCGTCGTGAGATCGCCGATATCGTCGCGGATCGCGCCATGAACAGCGGTAACCGTCCGCAAGGCCGTCACCATTCCACCCCGACCTTACCGTAATGATCGCCAGTCTGCTGGTGGCGGAACGCGTCGGCCAATTGTTCCAGCGGATAGCGCCGGTCGACTACCGGCCGCACGCCACCCGCCTCTAGCGCGCGCACCATATCCTGCTGCTCGGCGCGGCTGCCGACGATCAAACCCTGGAGCCGGGCCTGCCGCGCCATCAACAGCGCCGTCGGGACCTCTCCGCCCATGCCGGTAAGCACCCCGATCAGCGAGATGTGACCGCCCACCCGCACGGCTTCGATCGACTGGGCCAGCGTGCCGGGGCCGCCGACCTCGACGACGTGGTCGACGCCACGTCCATTCGTCCAGTCGCGGACGGCGTGCCCCCAATCCTCCCGCGCGCGGTAGTTGACACTATATTCGGCGCCCATGGCGCGGGCGCGCTCCAGCTTTTCATCGGAGGAGGAGGTGATCGCGACGCGCGCACCCATCAACTTCGCCAGTTGCAAGGCCCAGATCGATACGCCGCCCGTGCCGAGCAGCAGGACCGTATCACCCGCCTTCAGCTTGCCGTCGACCACCAGCGCCCGCCACGCGGTGAGCCCCGCTGTGGTGATGGTGGCGGCCTCCACGGCGTCATAGCCTTTCGGCGCGCGGGTGAACGCGGTCGCGGGGCGAACCACGACATCCTGGGCGAACCCATCCATGCCGTCGCCGGGTGTGCGGCTGAAGTCGCCGATCGTTGCGGTGCCCGCCTGCCAATCCGGAAAGAAGCAGGACACGACCGCGTCGCCCGCGGCAAATTCACGCACGCCATCGCCCACGGCTTCCACGATCCCGGCGCCATCTGCCATCGGCACGCGACCGTCCGCTGTCGGCATTCGGCCCGTAACCACCCCCAGATCGTGGAAGTTGAGCGAGGTGCCGTGTAGCCGGACGCGAATCTCCCCCGCGCCAGGATCTTCGGGATCGGGCCGATCCTCCAGCACGAGGCGATCAAGCCCGGCTGGGGCGTGCAAGACCATTGCTTTCATCATCGGCTCCCAAAGCGTGGCGGGCGATGTGCGGGAGCCGTAGGCAGCCGTCCGCACAAAGGCCCCGTGTCTTTGGCAGAATGACGTGAGCGGGGCGATCGTTCCTGGCTAATTCCGCTCTTCACTTACGCCAAAGCGGGAAAGACGGCCTCCGGCAGTTGTTCGAACCCGGGGCGCGCGAACAGATAGCCCTGCATGAAGCGGATGCCGAGGCGATCGAGCGTCGCCGCTTCCGCCACGGTTTCGACGCCTTCCGCGATTAGCACCGTATCGAGGGCGGCGCACATCCCGACCGTCGCCGCGATCACCGCGCTGCGCCGAGGATCGCCATCGACGCCGCGGATCAGGTCCATGTCCAGCTTGATGAGATCCGGACGGAAACGGGCAAACCGGCCCAGCCCCGAATAGCCCGCGCCGAAATCATCGATTGCGACGGAAAAGCCGATCTTTCGGTAGGTATCGATGATCGCTTCCACATGTTCGGGCGATCCCATCTCCTCATTCTCGGTGAATTCGAAGATCAGCCGATCGGGCGGGAAACCCGTCTGCGCGGCGGTAGCGAGCGTGAGCTGGATGCAGGCCATTGGCGAATAGACGGCATTTGGCAGGAAGTTGATCGACAGCTTTGCCCCCGTCGCCACGATGCCCGCCGCGACGGCGGTTTGCAGCGCCTTGACCCGGCATGCCTGATCGAAGGCATAGCGGCTTTCGCGTGTGACTTGATCGAGCACGATGGCGGCCGGCTCACCCGCGGGGCCGCGCACCAGGGCTTCGTAGGCGAAGACACGCCGCGCCGGCAGATCGACGATCGGCTGGAACGCCATGGAGAAGGCGGTTTCGAAGGCCGCGCCGTCGCGGCAGCCTGAACAGGAGGATTCGGATGTTGTCATTAGACGTAAGAACGCGTCACGATGCACATTACGCAAAATTATATCCACGCGATGGCAGCAGCAATCGCCAAGAAAAAAGGCGTGGAGGCCTTGCCCCCACGCCTTTCCATTCTCTTGCCGTCGATCGGGTTATGCCGCGACGCGGGCACCTTCCGGCAGTGCTGCCTTCGCCTGGGCGATGATGGCACTGAACACGGCGCCTTCATGCATGGCGAGATCGGCCAGGACCTTGCGGTCCAGATCGACGCCGGCCAGCTTCAGGCCGTGCATGAACACGCCGTAGGTCAGGCCTTCGGCCCGCACGGCAGCGTTGATGCGCTGGATCCAGAGTGCGCGGAAATTGCGCTTGTTAACCTTACGGTCGCGATACGCATATTGACCCGCCTTCTCCACCGCCTGGCGGGCGATGCGGATCGTATTCTTGCGGCGGCCATAATAGCCCTTCGCATCCTCAAGGATGCGCTTATGCTTTGCGTGCGTAGTTACGCCGCGCTTGACGCGTGCCATGTCCCGCTACTCCTTAATTGAGGCCGTAGGGCGCCCAGAGCTTCACGCGCACCGTATCGGGAGCGGCGAGCACATCGGTGCGGCGGTTCTGGCGAATATATTTGGAATTGTGGCTGATCAGGCGGTGGCGCTTGCCAGCGACACCGTGCTTGATCTTGCCGGTGGCGGTGAGCTTGAAGCGCTTCTTAACGCCGCTCTTCGTCTTCAGCTTGGGCATTTTCGTCTCCTTTTCGAGAGCGATCAAGAACGGCCACGGCAGCCCATACTAGCCGGGCAGTTCATCCATTATCGCTTGGAAGGGCGCGCCTATAAGGCAGTATGGCGGGCTGTGCAACCATCCATCGCACGCCGCCGCGCCGGCGGAACCCCTGCCGATGCGGAACGGTTACACGCTCGATGGCCCAAAGTGTAGACAGCGATTCCGTAACACGCCCCCCGCTCGACGCGGACTTGCGGGACAAGCGGCGACTGGCCGGCACGCACACGCTGGCAACCGGCATATCGATCCTGGCAACGCTGATCGGGCTGATCTTTCTGGCGTGGCTGGTGCTGTTCGTCACGAAGGGCAGGTTCCTGAAGCACACGTTCGAACGCATCGCCAGCTCCCATACCGGGCGCAGCGTGAAAGTAGCGGGCGACTTCAACCTGTATTTCGATCCTTTCGTCACCAAGTTCCTTGCCGAGGGGCTGAGTATTTCCAACCCCGAATGGGCGTCCAAGCCCAATTTGTTTCAGGCCAAGCTGATCGACACGCGGATCGATACGTTCAGCTTGCTGTTCGGCAACCAGGCCAAGGTGAACTGGATCAATCTGGTCGACGGCGCAGCCGACATGGAGTGGGACGCCCGGCGCAAGCAGAATACGTGGACCTTCGGCAAGGGCGGCGGCAAACCTTTCAAGATGCCGCTGATCCAGCGCGCCCAGATCGACGGAACGACCGCGCGATACCGCGATCCGACGATGCAGCTTTCCGTCGACGTGGCTTTCCAGGCGATGAGGGCACAGGACAATAAATTCGGCAATGCCGTCCGCTTCACGGGCGACGGAACGATGCGGGATCGGCCCTTCAGGCTGTGGGGTAGCCAATCCTCACCCAACCAACTGATGGCGGGCGGCACGAATAAATTCGATCTGCATGCTAAGGGCGCTCTGTTCCGAATCGATATTGCCGGCAATCTGCCGGGCGCGACGATGATCGAGGGCAGCGATCTGGCGGTCGCCGCGCGCGGGCCGAACATCCGCTATCTGTTCGATCTGATCGGCGTCGCCGTTCCCGAGACGCGCACCTATCGGCTGAAGGCCCATATGGTGAAGCAGGGCCAGGAATATCGCTTCACGCGCCTCACCGGCTTTTATGGAGCAAGCGACATTGCGGGGCGCTTCACCGCGCGCGTGCCGGCCAACAGCGACGAACGGATGCTGCTGACTGCGGACATCACATCTCGGCATGTCGACATCATCGATGTCGGCCCCTTCATCGGATATGACGCCACCGCCTTGGCCAGCAAGGGCGCCACCGCAGCCGCAACGACGCAGAACAAGCGTGACGGCGTTCCGCGCATCCTGCCGGACGCGCCGCTGCGCAGCGATTCGATCAAGAGTTTCGATGCGAAGGTGAATTATTCGATCGCGACGATCAACCAGCCCTTCATTCCGGTTTCCAATATCGTGCTCGGGCTGGATCTCGATCGCTCGCTCCTGAAATTGTCGCCGCTGAATTTCGACGTGTCGGGCGGGCACCTGCGTTCCGATATCGTGATCAACGCCCGCACCCCCTCGGTCGTCACCGATTACGACATCCGTCTCTCGCCGACGCCGATCGGCAAACTCCTGTACAAGAGCGGCGTCGCCGATGCGCCCGCGTCCGGCATGATGACCGCGCGCGTGAAGATGCGCGGCGTTGGGGATTCGCTGCGCAAGAGCCTCGCCACTTCCTCCGGTCGTATTGCCGTCATCCTGCCCAAGGGCACATTCTGGACGCAATATATTCAGCTGAGCGAATTCGATCTCGGCGTATTCTTCCAGCGGCTGCTGCAGGACAAACTGAAGAAGCCGGTTCAGGTGAATTGCGGTCTGATCGGTTTCACCGTGCGCGACGGCATCGCCGCCGCCGATCCGATCCTGATCGACACCGACAAGAATGTGATGACGGCCAAGGGCGGCTTCAGTTTCAGGGATGAATCGCTGAGCCTCGCCTTCCGCGCCGACGGCAAGAAGTTCAGCCTGTTCTCCGGGCAGTCGCCCGTCGGCATTGGCGGTTATTTCGCCAAACCCCAGATGCAGATCATCACACCGCAATTGCTGGCCCGCGGCGGCGCCGGTCTGGCGCTTGGCCTCGTCGCCAGCCCGGTGGCGGCGATCATTGCCTTCGTGGACCCGGGCGATGCGAAGAGCGCCGCCTGCGGCCCCGTTCTGGCCGGCGCGAAAGCATCGGCGCAACGCACCACCAAGGGCGAGCCCCGAAAGGATGTGGGCTCAGGCAAGAGCCGCGACGTGAAGGCGGAAAAGACGCAGAAGAAGTTCCTGGGCATCTTCTAATCGACCCGCCCACGACGCTGGACCTCGCCATGCCGGTTGATGTTGCGTATCGGGGCGGGGTGGCAGCAAAAGGCATCGGAATGGCACTGGCCGGCGCGCTGAGCGTGATGGTGACTCTCGCCACCGCAGGCGTTGCGGAGCCTGCCGACCTCCCGCTGGAGGCGGCGGTGAAGGCCAGCTACATCTACCGTTTCGCCCCGTTCGTGCAATGGCCCGAAAGCGCCTTTGAGGGCCCTAACGACCCGCTCACCATCTGCCTGGTCGGGCACGACCCGTTCGGCCGGATTTTGGATGATGCGGTCCGCGGGCAGCGGATCAACGGCCGCCCCGTCACGGTTCACCGCATAAGCGAGATCAAACCCGAACCAACCTGCCATATCCTTTTCGTCGGCGGCGGGGCGAATTCGGAGGAGATGTTGCAGATGGTCGCGAACCAGCCGGTGCTGACCGTGACCGATCAGACCGGCGGGGTGACGGGCGGTATCGTTCAGTTTGTGACGGTCGGAGACCGGCTGCGGTTCACGATCGATCAGGCGGCCGCGCAACAGCATGGCATCGCGATCAGTTCGAAGCTGCTTGGCCTTGCGGTCAACGTAACCCGATGAGCCGCCCATCCTTGCTTCGAAGGGCATTGCTGCGTGTTGCCGAGACGCCGGCGATCGGCATCAGTCTCGCATTGGCTTTGCTGCTGGCCAGCCTGTTTCTTGCTTTCCACAACGAGAATCAGGCGCGTGCCGAAAAGGTGCGCGAGGTTGAGGTCCAGGCGCGCGTGCTGGCGGGCAGCCTGGCCGGACCGCTGGCGTTCGATGACGACACCGCAACCCGAGAATATATCGACGCCCTGAAAGCCAGTCCCGATTTCGATGCCGTCGGCGCCTATGCGGCCAATGGACGTCTGGTCGCCGGCTTTTCGCGCGCGGGGGAACCGCTGCCGCAGGTCAACCATGTACGGCGCCCCACCCTGCGTGGAGACGAACTGATCGTGACCGCGTCGGTCGAACAGGGCGGCACCAAGCTGGGCTCCGTCTATCTGGGCGCCGCCACCGAAAACTGGTCGCGCCGGGCGACGCGCTATCTGGGTATCGCCATCATCATCGTCATGGCTTGTCTGCTGGTGGCCGTGCTCGGCGCGTCTTATGCATCGGTCAGCGCCGCTAACCGCCGGCTGCAGGCGGAGATAGCCGGGCGCCGCGACGTCGAAGAGGCGCTGCGTCAATCCCAGAAGATGGAGGCGATGGGCCAGCTGACCGGCGGGGTCGCCCACGACTTCAACAATCTGCTGATGGTCGCATCGAGTGGCATCGAATTGCTGGAGCGGACGACCGATCCGGTTCGCCGCGATCGGCTGAAGGACGGCATCCGGCAGGCGATCGACCGCGGCGCGAAGCTGACCCAACAACTCCTGACCTTTGCGCGGCGCTCCCCCCTGACGCCCGAAGTGATCGACGTGGGCACCCGCTTGCGCGGGCTGGAGGACCTGCTCGAACGATCGCTGCGTGAGGATATCACGATCGCCTTCGACCTCCCCTCTGGCCTGTGGCCGATCGAGGTGGACGCGTCGCAGCTGGATGTGGCGGTGCTCAACATCGCGATCAATGCGCGCGACGCCATGCCGGACGGCGGTGTCATTGCGATCAGCGCGGCGAACATTCCGGCATCCGGTGAAGCCGAACGGGATATGGTACGGGTGTGCATCCGCGACAGCGGCACCGGCATCGCCCCCGATATGGTGAAGAAGGTGTTCGAGCCCTTCTTCACGACAAAGGGTGTCGGCAGTGGCACCGGGCTGGGCCTGAGCCAGGTTTATGGATTCGTGCAGGCGTCCGGTGGCAGCGTTCGTATCGATAGCGAACTTGGCGTGGGAACGAGCGTGTCGCTGCTGTTCCCACGCTCGACGCTTGCGGTACCGATCAGCGCCGGCAAGGCGGCGACGGTCGAGGATTCCGGACATGACACGACCGTCCTGGTGGCCGAAGACGATGATCATGTCGCGGAGCTGGTATGCGAGATGCTGGGCGAGCTCGGCTATAATAGCCGCCGGGTGACGAACGCGACGGACGCGCTGCGGCTGGTGAAGGAGGACGGACCGATCGACCTCGTCCTTTCGGACATGATCATGCCGGGGAAGATGAACGGGCTTGAGCTGGCCCGCCAGGTATCGCGGCATAAGCCCGATCTGCCGGTCGTGCTGATGACCGGCTTCAGCGAAGCCGCCGCCTCCGCCGCTGCCGAGGGGTTCCCGCTGCTCGCCAAGCCTTATACGATGGAAGCGCTGGGCGAGACGCTTGGCCAGGCCCGCCGCGCCAAGGCAATGCCGTCGCTCGCCTGACCGTAGCGCTGCGGGATCGCTAGACTCGGTTTCTTTTAGATGGAAGCATATCCGGAGTTTCGGATGTATGCGGCGCACTCGTCTGGCGAGAAGCGGTCGAGCAGCGAGCCAATGCGGCGCCAGGTGTCCTCGGTGGTGCGCTCAGCCGCTCGCCTGAGCATGAGTTTAAGTTTGGCGAAGACCTGTTCGATGGGGTTCAGATCCGGCGAGTAAGGCGGCAGGAAGAGCAGCTTTGCGCCGGCTGATCGTATCGCTGTGCGGACACCGGGCCCTTTGTGGCTTCCCAGATTGTCCATGATGACGACGTCGCCGGGCGCGAGGGTCGGCACCAGGAACTGCTCGACCCAAGCTGCGAAGCTCTGGCCGTTGATCGGCCCGTCGAGCACACAAGGGGCGTCGATCCGGTCGGCGCGAAGCGCGGCAACGAAGGTCAATGCCGACCATTTGCCAAAGGGTGCTCGGCCGATGAGCTTGCGCCCGCGCTCGCTCCAGCCTCTGATCGGCGTCATGTTCGTCCTGGCCCATGTTTCGTCGATGAAGACGAGACGCGCCGGATCAAGCCGGCCCTGATATTTCCGCCACTGCGCTCGCCTTCGCGCGATCACTGGCCGCTCTTGCTCGACGGCGAACAGAGTTTTTTTTGAACGTCTTCCCGGCCGACCGGACCAGGCGCCATACCGACACCGTGCTCGTCAAGATGCCATGCCCGGCCAGATCGGCCACGAGCATACGCATCGTCATGTCGGGTGACGCATCCAGCAGCGAAAGAACCAATTCCCGATGCGGCTCGAGCAGAACCTTGCGATGGCCGCCCATTTTGTTCGCTGCAGCCGTTCCCGTCGCCCGTAAACGCTGCGACCACTTCACCGCGCTCGACACGCTCACATCGAACGTCCGCGCGACCTCCCGGCACGACCGTCCCGACACAACCGCCGCCGCAACCCGGTCACGAAGATCATTCGAATAGGGCCTCGCCATCGCTCCCTCCTCAACCCAACAAGAGCGTTGAATCAAAACGAACGCAAAAAGGGAATCCCCTCGATTCTATCAATCAGAAAACGACCCTAGGCCCTTGGCACTCCAAGGAGTGTTTCGGCCGCGCGATCCGTCTTCGCCAACGGCGGCCCGAAATAGCTTTTGGGCAGATCGCCGCGCGATACGATGATCGACTGGATCACGATCGTCGGATCGACCATCGCGACATTCAGCCGATGCCGGCCCGGCTGATCCGCGCGCAACGTGAAGGACATCGTCCTGGCATTGGCGCTGACGTTGGCCGCATGCGCGGCGCCCAGGAAATCCTGATCGGCGCGGTGCTCCGGCGTGAAGACGGATTGGACTAACGGCGTTTCGTCATCCAGCCAGATAGCGACGGCCAATGGACGCGCCGGGTTCACCTGAAGCGTCGGCCCCGTCACCAAGTCTATGCGATATGCACCCGCCTCGGCCAGGAAGACGGGATATTCGAGCCGGGGCGCCTGACCCGGGTCATCGAACGATGCGGCTGTCACGGGCGCGATCCCCATCGCCGTCGCGACCCGTCCGAAATCCGGGATCGCCTGCCATTGCGCCCGCGACGTCGTCACGTTGCGGGCGAAGCCGTCGGCAGCAATGGCGAAGGCCGGCGCGAACCCGCCAAAGGCGCCACGGGCGGCGCGTTCCTGAGTTTGGCTCGCGCGGACCAGATCAAGCTTGATTTTCACGCTGGTCTTGCTGTCGCGAACCACGACATAGGTCTGGGACTTGCCGATCGGCGCGCGCGACCAATCGACATCAATCCAGTAGCGGCGATCCGCGGCGCCCGTGCCGAACGCCTTGGCGGAATGAATGCGCACCCAAGGTCGGTCGCATTCCACCGAGGCGGCAATCGGGTGGGCGCCGCGCGGGAATACGTCAATGAAGGTCGGTTGGGCAGTCAAGCTGTCCAACTGCGGCAGCGCCGGCGGAAGATAGAAGCCAGGCCAGGTGCGCGCATCGCCGTCCACCGCCACCCCGAAACTATCATCGTTCGGCACATCGATATGCGTGACCGGCGGCATGATGTCGCGCTCGGGCGGGTACCAGTCGAAATAGCCGATATGGGTTTGGTCCATCATGTGGTTCCATTTCCCGCCAGCCATCGTGTGATTGTAGACATCGCGCAGCGCCGCATCGCGTGCGAAACGGCGGCGCACCTCATCCGCTTCGGCATTGGTGCTGGCGCGCGCCTGCTCCGCGAAACGCTGGTTGCGCGCCGCCGCGATATACATCTGGGCCAGGTTGGCGCAGGCCAGGACGGGATAAAGGACAAGCTGGAAATAGGCATCGCGCCGATCCTGGGTCAGCTTCTCCTGCAGCGCCTGCGCCCGGACTGCCAATTCCTCCCACGCGTCCCAGACCCGTTCCGCCTCGCGATAATTGGCCAGACTGAACGTGTCAGGCCTCAATTGCTCGGGTTTCCGCCAAGCATTATATTTGGCGTAGCGCGACACCAGGAAGGCGACTTCCTCGGCATGCTCTTCGCCAAAGGCATGTGCGGCCCAATCGCGCGTCCAACCGCCGATTTTGTCATTGCTGACCGCTGCCGGATCCCAGCCCATCGCGATGAAGAATTCGATCGGCAGTTCCAGCGGCTTCAGATCGCCGACATTGGCGATCCAGATCTGGTTCGCGCCATATTCGTGAGCGAGGTTCATCTGTTCCCAGATCTTGGGCAGCGGATTGCTGTTGATCCATTGGTAGGAGAAAGGCCCACCATGCATGTCCATGTGGAAGTAGACGCCGAAGCCGCCTGATCGGCTTGCCCGCTCCGCCGGGGTGGGCAGCCGGCGCAGATTTCCGACATTATCGTCGGTGAACATCAGCGTCACGTCGGCCGGCAATTGCAGCCCGCCTTCATAATATTTGAGCACTTCGGTGAACAGCACCCAGACTTGGGGCACGCTCGCCGCCGGCTTATGCAGAACGTCGGTGAGGATCGCTCGCTGATCGGCGATGATGGTCTCCAGCAGCTGGATATCGGATTTCAGCCCCCCACTGCTGGCCAGGGCCACGTCCCCGTCCCCGCGCATGCCGACCGTGATGACCGCTTCCTTGTCGCCATTGCGTTCGATCCCTTCGCGGAAGAACTGGCGGATGGCGGTACGATTGGTAGCGTAATTCCATTCGCCATTGCCCAGGCGATTCTTGCGGTCGGTCCACTCCTTGTGTGCGCGCGCCATCGGCTCATGGTGGGACGTGCCCATGACGATCCCATATTCGTCAGCCAGGATCGGGTTGGCCGGATCATCCTCGGCGAAGGCGTTGTTCCACATGGCCGGCCACAGGTAGTTGGCCCGCAGCCGCAGCATCAGCTCGAACAATTTCCCGTAGAATTTGGAATTCATCCCGCCGAACGTTTCAGTCGTCCAGCCAGACAGGCAGGGTGCCTCGTCGTTCAGGAAAATACCGCGATATTTCACGGCAGGTGATCCCTGGACATAGTGGCCATATTGGACGCGCACGACACTGCGCCGAACCACCGGCACATCGGCCCACCAATACCAGGGCGACACGCCGATCCGGTGCGAGAGATCGTAAATGCCGTAGATCGTGCCGCGCTTGTCGCTGCCGGCGATAACAAGCGCTTCCTGCACGCCAGGCAGCGGATTGCGCACGGTCGTGATCTGATAGGCTTCCCATGTGCCGCGAAGTGCGGCGGCATCGATTTTGCCGCGCCGGACAAGATCCTGCACCAGCGCGCTCTTCTCGATCGATCCGACAATAATCACGCGCTTTGCCGCGGCGGCCGGGTCCGTCAGCAAGGCGGCATCGGTGCCGGTGACCCGTCCGATGTCCTGCGCCAGATCGGCCGCCGCGCGGCGTACACCCGCCAGATCGCGAGGATCGATCAGGATCGGCGTGATCCGCCCCTGCGCCCCGGCAATGTCGAAGCCCGGTCCGGCGCGGTCGAAGCGTACGGCGCCTGCCAACGCGGTGGGCAACAAACCGCTCGCAAGGCCGGCCATCATCGTCTCGCGGCGGGTCAGCATCAATGGCTCTTCTCGATCATTCGGTGACGGTAACGACCGCCACCGATTTGGCAGGGAGGGTGAAGGTCAGACGGCCGTCGGCGGCGCTGCCCCGGAAAGATCTCGGCACCACCGTGTTCGGCGCGTCGAACGTGTTGCGGGCGTCCATCGCCGCTGCGGTCAGAAGCTGGCCGGAAGCGGTCCCGCGCAAATTGGTCATGATCGTAACCGGTTTGTGCGGATCGACATTGACCAGAGACAGATGGATTCGGCCGTCAGTGCCGCGCGCCGCAGACACATCGGCCGTCGGCATCTTGTGTCCGGCAAATTCATAATCCGGCGTCGTCACCTTCACCGGATAAGGCGTGGCGCCCATGAACGGCTGATACATGTCGAACACATGATAGGTCGGCGTCAGGAGCATCCGCGGCCCGTCGGTAAGGATCATCGCCTGCAGGACGTTCACCATCTGCGCGATGTTCGCCATCTTCACGCGGGCGGTATGGCGGTGGAAGATGTTCAACGTGATCGCGGCGACCAGCGCGTCGCGCATCGTGTTCTGCTGATAATGATGCTCGCCGGGCTTCGCATCGGGCGGCAGGCGATACCAGGTGCCCCATTCATCCACGAACAGAGGCACATGCCGATCGGGATCATAGCGATCCATGATCGCCTCGACCCGCGACAATTGCGGCTCCATCAGGCGCGCCAGTTCGATCGTGTCGGCCCAGGATGCCTCGTCGAAGCCGATATCGACGTTCTTCGGGCGCCCCATCGGCATTGCATAATAATGGAAGCTCAGCGCCTCGGTCTCGCCGCGATGGCGCATCATCGCTTCGGTGAAGGCTTCATAATCGCCACCGCCCTGCACGCTGGCGCCGCTGGCCACGCGCACCATGTTCATCGCCTTGGGCGCTTTGACGAAGGCGGAATAGCGGGCGCTCACATCGGCGGCGTAATCCGGCCGCATGTTGCCGCCGCAGCCCCACGTCTCATTGCCGATGCCGAAATATTTGATCGTCCATGGCTTCGCCCGGCCATTTGCGCGTCGCTCCTGCGCCAGTGTCGACGCGTTATCGGCCGTCATATATTCCAGCCACAGCTGCATATCACGCGGCGTCATCGACCCGACATTGCCGGAAACATAAGCATCGGCGCCGATCATCTCAGCAAAATTGAGAAATTCGTGCGTGCCGAACTGGTTGGTGTCGATGACATCGTCCCAGTTCATCCGCGTGCGAACGGGGCGCTTGGCGCGCGGGCCGATACCGTCCCGCCAGTCATAGACTTCGCTGAAGCACCCACCGGGCCAACGGATCACGGGCACGTGGAGACGCTTCAGCGCATTGACGACATCGAGGCGGTAGCCCTGCACGTTCGGGATTTTGCTGTCGGGGCCGACCCAGATACCCTCATATATGCCGCGACCGAGATGTTCGGCGAATTGCCCATAGATATGCCGATCGATCGGATCGCCCGGCCTCGACGTCTCGATCGTTGCCGACATGGCGCTGCCGGCTGCACGCGCGGGAATGGCGGTCAACGCAGCCCCGGCCAGCAGAAAAAGGCTGGCCAGCACTCGCTTGGCAGCGATCCCCCCTGCCCGCGCGGGCGGGAATGGCCGTCGTGCCGTCGAACACGCTATCTTGGTGGTTCCGCCCTTCTGGCGAGAGAGTTCGCCGGAAGAGCGAAACCAGTGCCGCATATCGTCAGAAACTCCCGCGCAGACCGATCAAGACCTGACGGCCCGGCCGATATTGGGTGAAGGTTGCATTGGAATATTGGAAGTAGGAGCGCAGCTTCTCATTCGTGAAGTTGGCGACGTTGATCGTCAGCTGCGGCGCGTTCTTGATGCCTAGCAATTTGTCCAGATCGAAGGCGGACGAGAAATCATATTGCTGATAGCTGTCGTTGAACAAGGCAGCGGCGGTAATGCCATTCTGATTAGCGCCGCTGCTCTGCGAGCCCTTCCGATAGGTGGTGGAAACGCGCAGCATTACGCCATGATTTTCATAATAAATCGTGGCGTTGTAGGTACGTGGCGCCACGCCATAAGCTTGAGCCGCGCCCTTGCTGGTCTGGTCGACGATCGTAGCATTGGCGTTGAAGCCGAAGCCGGTCACGCCAATCAGCTTGGTGACGAAATCCAACGGCTGTACCCACTGGAATTCAAGGCCGTTGATCTTCAGCCGCTCCGGCACATTGACCTGCGAGGTCACCTGGACCTGGGCGACGGTGGGACCACCGCGCAGGTTGATCGCGGTTTGCTGCGTCGGGTTCAGCGTGTCGTAGGTGATGCCATATTGCGACAGGGACAAGAACGGCACCGTCGTCACGAACTGGTTCGTAAAACCCTGGATCGACTTGCGGAACGCGTTGAAGCTGATCACCCCTTCCCGGCCCGTATAATATTCAAATCCAAGATCGAGATTGTCGGAAATATAGGGCTTGAGCGCAGGATTACCGATGCCGGCCTGATCCGCCGACGGGGCACCAAACGACACGCCCGGCAACTGCGCCGCAGGATCGGGCCGGGTCATCGTCTTCGAATAAGCCGCACGGGCGACTGCGTGTTCCCCGATATTGTAAGCCAGGTTTGCGGCCGGCAACCAGCGTGAATAGCTGTTGTCGGTCCGCACCTCCGACACCAGATTCGGATAGCGGCTGCCGTCGGGCAATGTGCCGCCGCCACTGGTGGCATTACGCGGATCGGGCAGCGAGACACGCCCGGCGATCGTCTGTTTCGTATCCACATACCGCACGCCGAAGCCAAATCGCAGATCGTTGCCGCCCAGCGACTGAATACCGCTGAGAAGCGCGAAAGCGGCCTTGATCTGCTCGCGGATCAGGCCGCCGCTGGCACCGGTGTTCGCGCCACCGCTATCGGGCGCATTGGCGTGGAACTCGTCGTAATTGGTGGCGGCGGCAAACTTCTTGAAATCGACTGTTACGAACCCGGCGGGTCCCGGCACCAGATAGGTTGGGAAAGCCGAATTCGGCACCAGTGACCCTGCATAGGTGACAGGGCCGGTCTGTCCGGCGGTATAGCCGGTGCCAAAGCCCGGATAGGTCGGATAACCGGCCGGCGCGGCGCCTACGACGCTCAGGCCCTGACAGGGTGGCTGGCCGTTCGGAGACGGCAGCGTGACGCTCGGATTGTTGCCGCAGGCGGCATTCTGCCATGGGCCTGTATTATCGTAACCGCGAATACGGCGCTGCACGTCGTCATAAGCACCCCCGACCTTGAGGTTCAGCGGCTGGCCGCCCCACGTAAGATCACCACGTACGCCCTTGTTACGATAGCGCCGTCTTTCATCCTGCAGGTTCAATCGGGCCTGGGTGTTCCAGCCGAAGTTGTTCGGGTCGTTCAGATCGAGATCGCTCTTGATCGTCGGGATCCCGCCATCATTGGTATAGGTCACCGTATTCCCAACACCCAGGGGCGTGGTCGGGCCAACGGTTGGGCTTTCTCGGTGGAAGCGGCTTTTCCCGTAATTGCCCTGCAGCGTCAGCTTCAGGTTTTCCGCCATCTGATATTCAAGGCCAGGATTGACGTTCCAGAGCCGTGTCGTCTCGATATAAGGACGGAATTCATCGAAGAATTGCGCGTTGGCAAAGGTACCCGAGGTAACCGTGCAGCCAGCGCTGCAGTCCGACTTGTCGAACTTCAGATTGAGCGGGATTACCGATCCGTTGCGACCGATCCAGGCCATGTCTTCGCGGATCAGGTCGTTATGCTTATAGCCGTACATGCCATCGACATAGAAATGCAGTTCGTCGCTGGGCCGCCATTCGACGCTGACCACGCCATTGATGCGATCGCGTGATCCGCGCTGGTCCGATGGACGTCCGAGCCGAGGGATCAATCCATTATCGAGCTGCTGAATGGTGACGCCCGGATTGTGCGCAAGAAGGAAAGCCTGATCGATCACGGTACCGGGCACCAGGCCCGCTCCCGCGCCTACCGGGACGGTCGCAGGGATCGTCCAGTTACCGCCACCGGTTGCGTTGCATCCCGTAGCCGCACCGCACTGCGCTGCCGATAAAGCCGGATTGGTATAGCCAATCGTTTCGAAGCCCCTGGTGCGCGTGTGGAAGCGCTGACCTGAGACGCCCGCGAGAATGCCGATCGTATCGTTGTGCCAGCTGCCAATGAGCGATCCGCGCGCGCCGAGTTTGTCGGTACCGGAAAATTTCGCACCCTGCAGATTATAGGCGAGATAAGAGGAATTGCGATCGAACGGGCGAGCCGAACGTATGTCGATATTGCCGGCGGCGCCCCCTTCCAGCAGGTCTGGCGAGTAGCTTTTGTTAACCGTCAGCTTCGTGAAAAGATCGGTCGGAAAAAAGCTAAGATCGACCGAGCGATCCGTCCCTTGCGCATCGGTCGCGCCGGACGATGCCACCGCAATGGGTGCGCCATTCAAGGTCACGTTGGTGAAGTTCGAGCCCAGACCGCGAATGGCGACATTGGTACCTTCACCCGTGATATCACGGGTAATTGTGATACCGGGAATGCGGTTGAAAGATTCCGCAATGTTCGTGTCCGGAAACTTGCCGATATCTTCGGCAAAGATCGAGTCGCTGAAATTGCTGGATTGCCGCTTTGCGTTCGTGGCCTGCGCGAGGCTGTTGCGATAGCCCGTGACCACCACCTCAGCCGAGGTATCACCGCCCGTCGAGATAGCGTCTGGCAGTGCCCCTGGAGCCGCCTGCCCCGCAGTCCCGGCCTGTGCAAAGCCCGGAACTGCACCCAAGGCGGCTGTCGCTGCAGCAACCAACAAAGTTACACGAAACGCGTGCGCACGACTGCATGATGTCATCGCTATCCTCCCCCGTCTGGCATCGCCTCCCTGGGCGATTGCTCAGACAAATGGTATGCTAGCTTCTCAGCATATCTGTCAAGCCAGCGGATGGGTTGTTCCCGGGCGATTGGTCAGATAACTTGCGCATCAAACAAGGAGTAGATCGTTAATGGTGGCGAGTGCAGAGTTCAGCGCTGGCACGGCGGGAAAAGCAGCAACGACGCGTCTATACGCTCAACTCGCGGAACGTATTGCGGGACTGATCCGGAGCGGCGGCTACAAAGTTGGCGATCGTTTGCCGTCCGAGCGCGAGCTATCTCTTTCCTACGATGTTTCGCGCCCCACCATTCGCGAGGCGATCATCGCGCTGGAAGTCGATGGGCTGGTAGAGGTACGGGTGGGTTCGGGTGTCTATGTGCGGACGCAGACGCGTCGATTGGGCAAGCCGGCGATCCAGGGGGTCGGGCCGTTTGAGTTGCTGGAAGCACGCCGCGCAATCGAAGGCGAAGCATGTGCCCTCGCTGCGGAGCGCATGACGGATCAGGATGTCGAAAACCTCAATGCCATACTTGCCGAGATGATAGCAGCGGGGGACGACTTCGTCAGCGCCGAGCATGCCGACTGGACATTCCATCTCACGATCGCACGCATCACGCAGAACAGTGCCATAATCTCATCGGTCGAAGCTTTATGGGAAGCGCGCTTCGCGTCACCGCAGCAGCAGCTTCTTGCGGACAAAGCGCATGACGCCGGGGTCGTGCCACGCATCGGCGAGCATCGCGATATCATCAACGCCCTGGCAACCAGAGATGCAAATGCGGCGCGGGCGGCAATGCGAGGACATCTCACCCGTGTGCTTGAAGAATTGATCGTCGCCACGGAAGTCCGCGAGGCTGCGCTGTTGAATGAGAAGATGCAGGCCAGGCGAAAGATGTTCAGCGTCGATTGAATACCCCTAGCGCGCCTTACCAGAGCGGCGGCGGATACCCCATCCAATGTAGGAAGAGCCTGTGCCCAAGATCACATCTGCCCGCGTCATCGTGACGTGCCCGGGGCGTAATTTCGTGACGCTGAAGATCGAGACGGATGAGGGCGTGTACGGCCTCGGCGACGCGACGCTCAACGGCCGCGAACTGGCGGTCGTGTCCTATCTGGAGGATCATGTCGTGCCCTGCCTGATCGGGCGCGACGCGCACCGGATCGAGGATATCTGGCAGTATCTGTACAAGGGTGCCTACTGGCGGCGCGGACCGGTGACGATGTCCGCAATCGCCGCGGTCGATACCGCCTTGTGGGACATCAAGGGCAAGATCGCCAATCTGCCCGTCTATCAGCTGCTCGGCGGGGCCAGCCGCGAAGGGGCGATGGTCTATGGCCATGCCAACGGCAAGGACATTGCCGAGACGATCGACAATGCGCTCCATTATAAGGAGCAGGGCTATAAGGCGATCCGCATCCAGTCGGGCGTACCCGGCCTCGCCTCCACCTATGGCGTGTCCAAGGATCGCTATTTCTACGAGCCGGCCGATGCCGATCTGCCGACCGAGAATGTCTGGTCGACCGAGAAATATATGCGCTCGGTTGTGCCCTTGTTCGCGGCCGCGCGCGAGGCGCTGGGCTGGGACGTGCATCTGCTGCACGACACCCACCACCGCCTGACCCCGATCGAGGCGGGCCGGCTGGGCAAGGATCTCGAGCCCTATCGTCCCTTCTGGCTGGAGGATGCGACGCCGGCCGAGAATCAGGACGCCTTCCGTCTCATTCGCCAGCACACGACCACGCCGCTGGCGGTCGGCGAGATCTTCAATTCGATCTGGGACTGCAAGGGCCTGATCGAGAACCAGCTGATCGACTATATCCGCGCGACCGTGGTCCATGCCGGCGGCATCACCCATCTGCGCCGGATCGCGGCGCTCGCCGATCTCTATCAGGTGCGCACCGGCTGCCATGGCGCGACCGATCTGTCGCCGGTCTGCATGGCGGCCGCGCTCCACTTCGACATCTCGGTGCCGAACTTCGGGGTGCAGGAATATATGCGCCACACGGCCGAGACGGATGCGGTCTTCCCCCACGCCTACAGCTTCTCCGACGGGCTGATGCATCCCGGCGACAAGCCGGGTCTCGGCGTCGATCTCGACGAAGTGCTGGCCGCCCAATACCCCTACAAGCGCGCTTTCCTGCCCGTGAACCGCCTGGAAGACGGGACCTTGTTCAACTGGTAACCCCTCGGTCCGGTCGGCGCTCACTCGCCATTGACGCGCCCGACGCAGCAAGCGGCTATTGATAGTCATTATCAACTGATCTACCGGAGCCTCCTCAGGGAGACTCGAAAACGATGAAGATCTACGGTTTGCGTTGGTTGCTGGCATCCACCGTTCTGGCTACCGCGCCTCTTCACGCCGCCGACGTAGCGGCAGAAGCGGATCAGGATACCGGCGTTATCGTCGTGACGGGAGCGCGCCCGGTCAACGAAGTCAGTGCCGGTACCAAGAGCAGCATTCCGCTCGCCGAGACGCCGCAGTCGATCTCGGTCATCAGCGCCTCCGAAATTGCCGGGCTGGGCCTGCAGAATCTCAACCAGGCCCTGCGCTATGTCGCCGGTGTCACACCGGAACAGCGCGGCGCGAGCGAGGAGATTTACGATCTCTTCAAACTGCGCGGTTTCGACGCCCTCATTTATCTGGACGGGCTGCGCCAGTTTACCAGCCCGACCGGCTATGCCTCCGCCCAGACCGACATCTCCCGATTGGATCGGATCGAAGTCGTCAAAGGCCCGGCGTCAACGCTTTACGGTCAGTCGACCCCAGGCGGCATTGTCGCCCAGTCGAGCAAGCTTCCGCTCGACCGCGACCTCTATGGCGCCACCGCCGGCACCTACGGCACCTTCAATCTGTACCGGGTAGATGCGGATATCGGCGGACGCGCGGCGCCCGGCGTACTCTGGCGCCTTTATGGCAGCGCCAATGGCGCCGACACCCAGCAGAAATTCGGCAAGCGGGAGCGGCAGACGGTTTCGGGCGCGGTGACGCTTGGTGCGGGCGGCAAGACATCGCTGACGTTGCTCGGCAATTATTCGCACGATCCGTATAACGGCACCTATGGCGTGTTCCCGTCGCTGGGAACGCTGATCCCCAATCCGAATGGCAGGATCAGCAGCAAGTTCGATGGCGGCGAAAGCGGCAATCGCTATCAGCGCGAGCAGGCCGGTGGGACGTACATCTTTACCCATCGGTTCAACGGCGACTGGGCGTTCCGTGCCTCCGGGCGCCTGCAGCGCGTTACATCGAAGCTCGGACTGATCTACGCCTCCGGTGGGCTGGACCCGCTGGATACGACGCAGCGCCTCTATTCGCGGGCCAGCTATGCGACGCGCGAAAGGCTCAACGCCTGGACTTACGACAATCAGCTTACCGGCAGCGTCCAGACCGGACCGATCACGCACAATATCCTGATCGGCTATGATCGCCAGCTGCTGCATGCGCGCGAGTTGTACGCTTTCGGCACGGCGCCTTCGATCGATGTTTATGCGCCGGTCTATGGAACCGTGACCGTTCCTCAAACTCCTGAGCAAGTTCTAAGTCCAACGGGCTATTACAATGTGCGCGCTCTTCAGCAGGGGGTCTATGCGCAGGATGAACTCTCCTGGGGCGGGCTGCGGGTGACCCTGAGCGGGCGTGAAGACTGGACGCGCATCGCCAATGGATCAGGCACCACGGCGCAGGACACCGTTCTGCCCGACGCGCAGAAGAACCGGAAGTTCACCTGGCGCGCCGGCGCGCTCTATATGCTCGATATGGGGCTTGCCCCCTATATCTCCTATGCCACGTCGTTCCAGCCGCAGACGTCGATCGTTACCAATCCGGACGGCACCACCGGGCTCGCCAAACCGTCGACCGGCAAACAGCTGGAAGCCGGTGCCAAATATCAGGTTCCGGGGACCGACATCCTCCTCACCGCGGCCTGGTTTCGCATCATTCAGAATGATGTTGTGACGTCCAACCCGCTCACGTTTATCGCTTTCCAATCGGGCAAGGTACGATCCACCGGGGTCGAGGTGGAGGCGACAATGCCCCTGCCCTATGGCTTCAACGGACGGCTGGCATTCAGCCGCCAGCGGGTGAAGGTGCTGGAGGATGCGGACGCGGCGCGGGTCGGCAAATCGCTGGAAACCGCAGGACGCGGCAATCTGTCGGCCAATCTGGAATGGTCACCGAAGGGAGGACCGCTGGAAGGGCTGGCGCTGGGCGGGGCCGTCCGCCATGTCGCGAAAGTCTATGCCGGCATCGCACCGACCGACGGGATAGCGCGTTACTCCCCATCCTATACGCTGTTCGATGCGCTCGCGCGCTATGACCTGGGTGGCGTGTCGGACAGCCTGCGTGGCGTCAGCGTCTCGGTCAACGCGACCAATATCTTCAACAAGAAGTATCTGACGTCCTGTTACGCCAATTACGCCTGGTGCTGGTATGGCAGCCGCAGGACCGTGCAAGGCACGATCGGGTACCGCTTCTAACGCGCCGATACGTACCGGATCCGCTCGCACCCACTGAACGACCGCTCCGCGCGGCGAGGTGGGTGCAGCGGAGCAGGCCGTCAGCCGGCGGCGAGCCAGGCGTCGCTGCAGATCAGAATCAGCTCTCGTCGGGCGGACGGCTGCGCCAGATAGGCCTCCACCGCGGCCCGATCCTGCGCCGGCAAGCGACGGACGACTTCCGAAACGCTGCGATAGTGGCCCGATCTCGCCAGATCAAAAGCCCGTTCGATTGCCGAATTGTCCGTCATCGCCCCTCCCTACCGCAAGCAGCCCTTGGGGCAAGCAGGTCGGCGCGAAAGCAAGGGATCCAGGCTCAGGCTATTGAAACCTTAAGAGGCTCATAGGTCTGGCGATAGCGCTTGGGTCCGATCATCGGCAAAAGGATGTTACGGACGAACGGCGGCAATTTGCCGGCCTTTGACATCGCGTCGGTCATTCGCTGCACATGCTCCACGCGCGGTCGCCGTTCGGCTTCGTACGCGGACAATGCCGCTGCGACTCCCGCATGACGGCCGAGCGACCGCGCCAATATGATCGCATCTTCCATGGAAAGGGCCGCGCCTTGCGCCCACACCGGCGCCAAAGCATGCGCGGCATCGCCGATCAACACCGCCCGCCCTTGATGCCAAAGGTCGAGCGTGACCTGTTCCAGCGGAGACCAATGTAGCCTGCCTTGCCCGGATATGGCGTACGTCACGGCCTGTTGTACCCGTGTCGGGAAGTTCTGGATCAACCTTGTAAGGGACTTGTTCGAACTGACATCCGGTTGCGGGCGGGTCATCGCCGCCCATCCATACACTTCATCCCGGGACACCGGCACCAGCAGCACCATGCCCTCCGCGCCGGCCCACAGTGTCCAGCAGTCTACGCCCGGATTAGGGGCCATGAAACGCCAGCTGGCCTGAGCAAGCAGAGCGGGCTTAACCGCCGCTGCCGCCGTGAACATCTGTTTCCGTACGGTCGAATTAACACCGTCCGCGCCGACAAGGAGCGACGTGTCGAGGCTTTCGCCGTTGGCCAGCCGAAGCGTGGTGCATTCCGCCCCTATCTCCGCAACGCGCAATTCGGTCTCGCGTCGAACCGCACCGCCCGGCAGTCCTTCCGCCAACATGGCGAGAAGCGCCGAACGCTTGATGGTGCGCGGGCGTCGCGTCGGTCCCCAGAAGCCGTCTTCGTCGATCTCGCACAAGAGTTTGTCGCCGGCCGTGCGATATTCGCGGCGGCCAAAAGGATAGCCAAGCTGCTCGATCGGCTCGCGCAGCCCCAACGTCCCGAGCGCTGCAATCGCGTTACCCGGCAAGACGATAGCCAGGCCCGCATCGGCGGCTGCCACACTGCGTTCGAGGATGACGAAGGGCATCTGTGCCCCCTGCAGCGCCCGCCCCAGCGCAAGCCCTGCAATCCCGCCCCCGACGATAGCAACGGGCTTTTCGGCTGATCCTGGCAAGGCGGTTCCTTCTTAGCTGGATGGATGCGCAGATAGGACCTGTGACCCGGACAGGGACACCGCTCAAAAGTTACATCTGGCATATTCCGTCGCAAAATCGGCACCTCTGCGCCTGTGGAAGGCGCGGCGACGCCACCAGTGTCCCGTTACATGCGTAGCGGAAAGGTCATCGCAGCGACGCGGTGCAGTTCATAAACGCTGGGGTCGACGAGATTTCCGGTCTGCCGGGGTTCATTAAACACCATGAAAACATAAGGGCCGTGACGGTGAATCATCGATTGGCGACCCCTGGCGGCGCGAGCAGAGCGAGACAGTTATGAACCCGTCCGAGCCAATGATGTTCGACCTTCTCAACGCCAGCTACGCCCGGCTTCTGGGTGACGGGCCTTTGGCGATGGGGCACGATGCGGACTGGCTGTATCACGGAGCACCCTTCCCGGTTCTGGCGCATAATACCGATCCGGATCCGTTGTTCATTTACGCCAATCGGGCGGCGCAGACGCTGTTTGGATATGACTGGGACGCGTTCATAGGATTACCATCGCGCCTTTCGGCGGCGCCCGCCGATCGCGCCGAGCGGGCGCGCTTGTTCGAGGAGGTCGCTCGTCAGGGCTTTTCCACCGCGTATAGCGGAACCAGGGTGACGAAATCCGGGCGGCGTTTCCGCATCGAACAAGCCGCGATCTGGCAATTGCGCGATGAGCAAGGCCGTCTTCATGGCGAGGCGGCGAAGATCGGCACATGGCGTGATATCGTGGCCGATATAGCCGAGTGATGGACATGCCCAGGAGACGGGCTTCGGCCAGCGGTGATTGGCCCGGCACGCAAGTGGCTCAATCCGTCGGGACCCTTCCGCTCATGGAGAAGCGCATGCCGAACCTATCTCGTGTAAGGCGATGGCTCGCCTCCAGCCTGTGGCTCATCGCGTTGATGATATCCGTACCAAGGCCACCGCGGGGTGGCGCATTCTGGCCGGCGCCGGCCTGCCCATAGTCCCGCACTTCCATCCAGAATTCGGATGCGGACGGAAAGAACAGACAGATATCGACGTCCCCCGAAGCCCCGGGCGCATAGGCGTGCTTGAAGGCGTTCATCACCAGCTCGGTGACCACGATGCCGACGATACTGGCAAAGGACGCCGGCACCAGGGCGGGCTCGACATGCACATAGAGCTGCCTGCGGTTGCCCCTGCCGCCCTGTTCCAGCCCCACCGCCAGATCGGCGAGATAGGCGGCGATATCGATGTTGTCGCGCGAACCCGATTGGCAGAGCTGGCGATGCACCGCGCCGATCGCGGTCACGCGATGCACAGCTGCGGTCAGGGCCTCGCAAATAGCGGGATCGGCGGACCGTTGCGCCTGAAGCGAAAGCAAGGCGGAAATCAGTTGGAGGCTGTTGGCGACCCGGTGGTCGACCTCCTGATGGTCCGTTAACGCCGCCGGCAAGATTGTGACCGAGCCCACGGCTCCGCTACCGACTTGACGTTTCATATGCCCTCCTCAGCGCATCGACGATGATGCGGAGAGTCTGGCGTCCGGAGAATACTACTCTGGTCGAGGTTCACATCGCCAAGGTGTGGGCATGCCCTGCCCCGAATTATATTGACGGCGTTCAATATAATTTCCACGATTGCCGTAGCCATTGGCCAACGGAGATGATCTTGGGCACGTTCCCCTTTGCGACACGTCAATCTGGGCCCATGCCGGCACTCGCGGCGACCCTGATATTGTTTGGCGTCGCCGGTACCACGCCGGCCACTGCTGAAGGGGCGTCGGCCACGCAGGGGGTGCGGCCAGCCGCGGCAACCGCGCAAATCGCTGCAATGCCGCGTTTGGCCAGCGCTATTCCCGCATTGATGCTGACGCCCGCTGACCTCCTGCCGCCGGCGCCCGCAAGCGCCGCCGACCGGGACAATTGTGCGCACCTTTTGAGCAATGCGAAATCACCGGCCGCGCGGATGGTGGCGGCCCGTGGCTGGGCCGTGACGGGCGAGGCGCAGGTCGGGGGCTATCGCGCCGTTAGCTTCGTCGGAAAGATGCAACCGGGCACGAGCGGATCTTGCCAGCTTGAGCGCGGAAATGTCGGCTTCTTCCGCGGCGAAAAGCTGGTCGCGCTTGGCTAGATGAAACCCGGTGCCGGGCGATCCGTCGCCAAGATCCAGCAGCAGGGCGCAAACGGTGCACGGCTATGGGACGGCGATTTCCTCTCGCAGCCGTTTGCCGATGTCCATGCCGAGGGTGACCGCGCCATTTCGGTCGACAAGATGGCAGCAGAAGATCCGGCATGCGGCGGTACGGCCCGCGTGCCTAACCTGTACGGCGTGCCGATCGCCAAGGCGCGCGAGCTGCTGGCGCGGCACGGCTGGATGCCGGTTGCGTATAAGCGCGCCAAAAGCGAGATAAGCTACGCGATCGCCGATCTGGTCAAACAGGGCATGACCGAAGTGGATGATTGCAGCGGCACCGGCTTCGGCTTTTGCAGCTTCGACTATGTGGCGCGCGCCGGAACGCTCAGTGTGACGACCGTTGGCGACGGGGATCGGCCCGTGGCAGATTATGCGGTGAGATGCCGGAAGAAGAAAGTCGGCGCGTGATCGCAACGGCGGCGACGGATTGTCACGTGCCGCCCGCCATACCGGTCGAGCGCGCGATCTGATCAGACCACCCCACGCCGGATCGAGGCGACCGAAGGTAGCCGTGGCGCGGGAGAGACGCCACCGGTCAGTGCGCGGGCGGCACGATCACAGGGATGGGATTGTCGTCGTTGGCGGCATGCACCTGACCGGCCGCTCCCCGGCGGGCGCTCTGCGTACGTGGAGCCTCCGCTCCCAGCGCAGTAGTGTAGATGACCAGCGCCAGCCGATACTCCGCCATCGCGTCCGTCTTTCGCCCAAGAGCCTGATAGCAAGCAGCGCGGTTGGCGCGATAATCGGCCACCGAAAGCAACTGTGTCGGACCGCCGGCCACCGCGATGGCCAGTGCCTTGTCATGCGCGGACAGCGCCTCGCGATGGCGCCCCAGCGCGTCGAGCGTGACACCGAGATTGGACCAAGCCTGACCCGTGGCCGCCGCATCATGCCCCTGCTGCGCCCGCCGCGCGGCCAGCACGCGCCGAAGTGTCGGCTCCGCGTCCGCCGCACGTCCCAGATGGACGAGATTGACTGCAAGCGCATTGTCGGCCTCGATCACATCGGCCTCCGCTTTTCGGGCCCGCCAGATCGTGGCCGCCTTTTGCAGCCACGGTGTCGCTTCGGCCCAACGGCCGTTGGCATCCAACGTGATCCCTAGGTTCAAGGCGCTCTCGGCGGTGCGGTCGCCCGCGGAACTTTCGCGCTCCCGGGCATCGAAGGCAAGGCGCAGCATTTGGACGGCTTCATCTAACCGCCCCAACCGCCCGAGCAGCACGCCATAATTGTTAAAGCTGGTCGCGGTATCGACATCGCCGTCGCCGAGCCGCGCGCGGCGTATTTCCACAGCCCGGCGGTAAAAGGGCTCCGCTTCGACCAATTTGCCCTGGGCAGACAGGATCGCCCCGACGCCATTATAGCCCCATGCCGCGTCGACGGTGTCGTCGCCTTTCTGGCGCAGCGCGGACAAGGCGATATAACTGACGGTTGCCGCTTCCGCGATCCGCCCCTGCTTTTGGAGATTCCGTGCAAGGCGCGATGCTTGCCGGCCCAATTCGGTCGGATCGACGCCCTTGTTGTTCTCCAGCACGTCAACGGCGCTCATGCGATAGCGTTCGGCGTCATGCCACCGGCCTTGCGCCTCCAGGTTGCTGGCGAGCCTCTCATAAGCCGGCGCCAGCTCCGGGACATTTGGGCCGAGCAAGGCGATGCGCCGTTGCAGCGCATCGCGCCACAGTCGCTCCGCGTCCTTATGCAGCCCTGCGTCATCGAAATCCTTCGCCCGCTGCATCGTGACAGCCAGCTCGGCGATGCCAGGCACGGTGGTCGGCGCCGCGGCCGGGCTCGTCCCGTTCGTTTGCGCCATAGCGCCCGTTAACGGGCACGAGACCAAGCCTAACGCGGTCATGGAGACGGCAAAAGTCCGCATCATCCTATTGCGGCGTGCAACCCAAAGGGCTTCCCCTGTTCTTACCGCCTTGGCCGCTTCGCTCGGGAAATGTCGCGTCATGTTTGAAGCCTTGCTGCACCGGCGCCTGTTGCCGCTGCTAAGGCCGCTACCATCCGCACCACAGCCGATCAATGATTTTATACGTCGTTCAATTTATGCCTAAGGAAACCTCGGTCATTTCGTGGAGCTCCATGCATCATAGCGATCCGGCACAGGCGCCATCCCATTCCACGCCCCATAGTCGCCCCGCGCGTGAAACTATTTTAATTGAACAACGTTCATGGATGCCGTAACACTCGGATACGACAGCGAGCGCTTCGAGCGCAGGGCCTGAACAAGGGAAGCAACGATGACGAGGATTCAAGCGGCTCTCATTGCGGCATTGTTCGCGACCGCGTCTGGCGCGGCAACGCACAAGGATGACGTGCAACCGCCAACCTATCTGAAGGATGCAGCCAGTGCGTGCCAGGCACGCAACTTCGACACCTTCTTTAACCAATTCATCTGGTCCCCCGATGTTCGGCGCAAATATTCCGCTCCGACCGTTGAAGAGCGCGCCTTCGCGGCGCCGACGCGGCCCGGCATCAAGCGCCCCGCAAACCCCAACCAGTTCGATATCGCGATGATGGACTTTTACTATGTGGACGAAGCATCTGCACAACGATGGGAGAAGCATGGGACGCCGCTCATCGACCTGATGTTGGACAGAAAGAAACTGCCCGGCGAGGGTTGGCAGGTGACGTATCAGCCTGCTTTGATGAGGGACGACGGCGAAGGCGACGGCAAGACGCTGATCCGAAGGATCGGCAAGCCCAAGGCCTATGTGTTCGCACGGGTCGCTGGATGCTGGAAGCTCGTCCAATGGCTGAAATGAGGGTCAGCGTGATGAACTGTCTGTACCGACTGACCTTGCTTCCCATCGCCGCTTCGCTGTCGATCGGCGCCACGGCTGCGACCGCCCCTGCAATTGCAGGGTTCGAACCTCTCACCGCGCGATCGGCCGGCACGGCTCTGTGCAGCCGCGATCAAGTTTGGTGCGTCACAGCGGCAGGGGCGCGCAAACCCTTGATCGTGACCGTGAAAGGCAAGGCGGCGGCGCGCTGGTCACCGGAAGCACAGGATGACACGATCCAAATGAAGCCGGTGCCGCATCTTCTGCGCCTGTTGGACGGCAGTGCCCTCGTTCCGGTCGAGATGCGCGCTCCGGTCATGTATTCTGGGGGTGGCGGCGAGATCACGACGCTGCGCCTGATTCTTGTTCGCCCTGGTAGCGCGCCGCGGAGCGTGCTGAGCCTGCCGTGGAAGACCGACCTTATGATCCGCGCCTGCTTCTCCGACAAGGATGCGACGGCGCGGGCGGGCGCCTGCCACGACGAATATCAGTTCGATGGTCAGTTGACGGCAGTGAAGCCCACCAAGTCCGGCCTTCCGGCACTGGCCTACCTTGCCAGCGCGCAATCCTATCCTCGGGGCGCATCGCGCAATGTCGATTCCTCGACCCAGCCGCCACTCAAGAAGAGCGACCTCGTCTGGGTGAAGGATCGTGCCTGTTCCTATCGCCGCACGTTTCGCTTTGATCCGGCAAGCGGGCGTTACAAGCCCAATGCGGCTCTGCCCGCCTGCGATCAATATAGCAGCCGCTGACGCCCGACGGGCCGGCCGGTCAGGATCAGCGGCTAAACCGCCAATAATCGAGATCGAACATAGCGCCATCTCCGCCTTTGAAGAGAAGATACAGATCGCGAACCCCGATCGCGCCGGAAGTCGATATCGACTGCTCCCGCCAATGTCCGGGCGCGCCGGTCGGATCCACTTGCATCGCCCCGATCATTTGCCCGTCGACACGGTCGAGATGCAGTTCGATTGAGGATCCGGGCCGGGCGTTCGCAATGCTCGCGGTGAACATCTTCGCTTCGGTCTTGCCGAAATCCACGCCCGCCACCTTGATGTAGCTGCGATCCGTGATTCGCGTGACATACACGCCGATCGTATCGTCCTGCGCGGTCGTAACGCCCGGCGCCCAGCTGTAATTGCGATCGCGATCTCGCTTCAGCCGCGACGTCCAGGCGATCGTCTCCGCCTCCACTCGCGTATAGGGATTGAGCGTCCCGATCTGCGGCGCGCGCGCCACGTCCCACCATTTCAGGTTGGGGATGGTTCCGTCGGCATTGTAGGCAAATTTGGCAACCGAAACCGATCGCCGCTCGTGATGAATCGGGGTTATCGCAAAGTTGTTCTCGTAGCTGAAGCCGAACACATAGGAGCCACCCTTGTAATCGATGATGCCGGGATGGTTACCGGTGGCGCGCGCATCATGCTCCATGATCGGCCCCTTATAGAGCCACGGCCCCGTCGGCTTCTCGCTCATGGCATAGCCGATGCCTTCGGAGCAGCAGGTGGAGGCAAATGCCATATAATAATGGTCATTGCGCCCGTAGAACCAGGGGCCTTCCTGATAGTCTGCTATCCTCGGCTGGATCTTCGTGATCGGCCCCGCATAAGAGACCATGTCCTTGTTAAGTTTGACATACCACAGATCGGGATTGCCCCAATATAGATAGGCCTGGCCGTCCTTGTCGATCCAAACCGTGGGATCGAAATATCCATCCGCCGGCCCGACCAGCGGTTTGCCCAGCGCATCCTTGAATGGGCCGGCGGGATTGTCGGCCACGGCTACGGCGATGACATTCTTGGGCGATCCGGCAATGCTGATCGGTGCGTACAGATAGAATTTGCCATTTCTGGCAATTACCTGGGGCGCCCAGGCATCGTTGTTCTGCACCGCCCAGGGAAATGTCTTCAGCGAAGCGACAACGCCACGATCGGTCCAGTTCGCCATGTCGGTCGAACTATAGAGCCGCCAATCGAGCATCTTGAAGCCGGTGGCATCATCTTCATCATGGCTGGTGTAGAGATAGACGACATTGTCATGCACCAGCGGCGCGGGGTCGGCGGTGAAGCGCGTCTGGATGATCGGGTTATCCGCCTGTGCTCCGCTCGCCAAAGCGAGCAAACCCAGCGTCGCTGCAGCTGCGCCAAGTATTCGTACGGTCATCATCGCCCCCTCACAGCGCATTTCGTCTTCGTGTAGCCACGTCGATCTCATCGACCAAGCCGGAAGACGGAATAAGGAAGCCTTCAATAAGCCATGACGCACCTGTAGACGCATAGTGAAGGGGCTGTACGGAGGATGGATTGGTTCAGGATTGTCTCGGCAGCCACGCGGTGAAGGGGCAGCGCGCATCCCGCCACCAGGTCTGCTGCCAAGGCTCTGGCCAGGACACCCTTGTCTTCTCGCATGGTTTCGGAACGGACCAGCATGCCTGGTCCGCCGTCGCGCCCCATTTTGCGGAGCGCGCGCGCTGCATTCTGTTCGACCTCCCCGGCGCCGGGCCGCTTTTGCCCGAGGATTTCGACGTACGCCTCTATGCGTCGATTGCGAGCTACGCGGATGACCTGCTGGACCTTCTCGACGAGCTCGAGATCAAGAAATGTCGCTACGTTGGTCATTCGGTGTCCGGCATGATCGGCCTGCTGGCAGCGATCGAGGCACCGCATCGCTTCGATCAATTGCTGCTCCTCAACACCTCCCCCCGCTATCTGAATGACGAGGCCTATATCGGCGGCTTCGAGGCAGCGGCGCTGGAGCATCTGCTCACCGAAATGGCACGCAATTATCACGGCTGGGTGGCTGGGTTCACGCCACAGGCGATCCCCTCAGGCCGGCCGGAAGCGGTCGATGATTTTGCCGGTAGCCTGCTTTCGATGCGCCCCGAGGTCAGCGTTCAGATCGCGCGCATGATCTTTCAGACCGACATTCGCGTCCTGCTTCCGCATGTGCATGTGCCGACCGTCTTCATCCAATCGAGAGACGACATCGCCGTTCCGCCGGAAGCTTCCCGCTGGATGGCGCAGCAGATCGAGGGCTCCGAGCTGGTCTGGATCGACGCCCAAGGGCACCTCCCACATTTGTCCGCCCCCGACACGATCATCAAGGCATTGCATGAACGCCTTTACTAGCCCGGAAGCCCTGCTGCCCTCGCGCGAAGGGTTGCGCCCCGTGCTGCGGCTGTTGAACGGGGTTGCGGGGATCGAGGCCGCATTGCTGCTCCATCCCGCAGGGGACGGGCAATATGAAGTGATCGAGGCCTGGCCCCGCACCGAAGAGATCGGGCATCATATCCGGGTCAATGCACAACTGCTCAGTTCGCCGGACCAGGATGCCGGGTCAGTGCGGCTGCCCGTCGCATTTACCGTCGCGATGAGCGGCCGACCCACCCGCATACTCACCGCGCCGGTCAACGACACGCCGATGCTGTTGATCGCGCTCTGCTCCCATTCGAGCGCCGACATGCACGAGCATGTCATCGCCGCGGCTTCGCTTCTGGAATCGCTCGCCCGCCAGGGTGCCCAATCCACGAGCGAGCGGATCGCGGAAGACAAGATCGAGTCGATCGTGCGCAGCATGGCCGTGCCGTTCGTCTTCATCGATGCCGAAGCCTCGAACGCGTTCATCAATCAGGGCGCGCGCGCCTTGCTCGGCCTGGCTTCGGGCGAGGCGCGACCGGAGCGGATCGCCAAGGCGCTTGCCGAGATGATCGGCGCCCAAGAAAAGCCCGCACCGCTCCGGCAGCCAACCAACGATCACAAGGCCGCTGCGACATTTTACGTCAACCACGGCGCCCGCACGTTCAAGGCCGACATGCGCTGGATCGCCCATGGCCTGAGTGGCCGTATCTGCACGTTTCACGATATTACCGAGGAGCGCAGGATGGAGGACGAACTGCGCCAGCTGGCCACGACCGACTATCTGACCGGGGCCCTCAACCGCCGCGCATTCGAACTGACCTTCCGATCCGAAGTCGAACGGTCCCGACGCCATGATCTGCCGGTCAGCCTGATCCTGATCGACCTGGATCGTTTCAAGAGCATCAACGACACGCACGGACACCAGGCCGGTGACATCGTGCTCAAGGAGGTCGGGGATCGGCTCCGGGTGTCGCTACGCGACAGCGACCTGCTTGGCCGTCTTGGCGGCGAGGAATTTGGCATCCTACTGCCTAACACCAGCATACAGAATGCTATCGAGATGGCCGACCGCATGCGCCGCGTGATCGGCGGGGCGCCCTTCGGCATCGGCCCGGCCGGCTTGACCGTCACTGCCAGCGCAGGCGTCACCTGCGTTCGCGACAGCCAGGACGACGTCGGCGCCATGACAAAACGCGCCGACGATGCATTATACGCCGCCAAGCAGCAGGGGCGTAACATGGTGGTCGAGGGGGCTTAGCCACTTTTCCGGAAAAATGGTCTGAAGCCCCGCCGATCATTTACGCCAAGGTGCGGACATTCGGCTCGCGGGCATAGAAACGCTTCTTTGCCGCCGCGACGAATTTAGCGCCCAGATCCGTGACGCCGTCGTCCGGTTCAACCCCCGCTTTATCCAGCAAGGGCTTTGCCTGATCGTTGGCCCCAATCGCTTTTAGATGGCCGAACGCGTCCATCACGAACTGAACCGCAGCCGCTTCCTTCAGCAGCGCCTTGCAGCCATCGTCCGAGAGCACGACGGCAACCGCATCGAAGAGCTGGCTGGGCGTGCCGGCAAGCTGACCATCGGCCTTGCGCTTCGACCCATCGGCGAGCGTGGCGCCGCCGACCTTCGGCGAGACGAGCACGGCCTTGCCCTTCGCCGCCTTGACCGCCGCGATGACCGCATCGAGCGCCGCGCCGTCACTGCCATCGGCATAGAGAATACCGACCGCGCGGCCTTCCAGCGTGTCCTTCATATTCTTGTGAATAGAGAGCGCATCGGACGGCGGCATGTCCACCGGCTCGCGTGCCGCAGGCGCCTTCTCCGGCAGGTCGATGCCGAGCCCGTCGGCAACGCGCTTCGCGAGGTCCTCATCCACGTTACGCAGGTTGGCGACCATGCGGGGCGGCACCTGATCCAGCAGACCGACCTTGGACAGCTCGAACACGAACGAGGAGGCGATGTGCGCCTGCTCATTCTCGGTTTGCGAGCGGTAGAATAATCGCGCCTGGCTGTAATGATCGGCGAACAGTTCGGCCCGGATGCGGAGCTTGTCGCCCTGCTCGTCTGGCCCTGTCGCCGCGTTCGTCGTCACGAACCCACGCTCCAGGCTCTCGCGCGGCCCGCCTTCCTCGCCATGCGCGGCAAGGCTGTTGGGCTCGTAATTCGCGCGGCCCTTGGGCACCATCGTCTGCATCTTGCCGTCACGCTGGAAATTCCCGAACGGGCAGCGCGGCGCGTTGATCGGAATCTGGTGAAAATTGGTCGTGCCGAGGCGCGAATTCTGCGTATCGAGATAGCTGAACAGCCGTCCCTGCAGCAGCGGGTCGTTTGAAAAGTCGATGCCGGGCACGATGTTGGTCGGCAGGAAGGCGACCTGCTCCGTCTCGGCGAAGAAATTGTCCGGATTGCGGTTCAGCGTCAGCGTGCCGATGATCCGGACGGGTACGTCGTCTTCCGGTACCAGCTTGGTAGCGTCCAGCACGTCATAGGGCTGGGCCGTTGCGAATTCCTCATCGAATATCTGGATGCCCAGATCCCATTGCGGAAAGGCGCCCGTATCGATCGCCTCCCACAGGTCGCGGCGCTGATAATCGTTGTCGGCCGCCTGGAGCTTGAGCGCCTCGTCCCAGATCGTCGACTGGAGACCCAGCCGCGGCTTCCAATGGAACTTGACGAAGCTCGACTTTCCTTCGGCATTGACGAGGCGGAAGGTATGGACGCCAAACCCCTCCATGGTGCGGAATGAGCGGGGCAGCGTGCGATCCGACATCGCCCACATCAGCATGTGTGTCGTCTCCGACATCAGGCTGGCCCAATCCCAGAAAGTGTCGTGCGCGCTGCCTGCCTGCGGATAGGCGCGATCCGCTTCCATCTTTACGGAATGCACCAGATCGGGGAATTTGATCGCATCTTGGATGAAAAATACCGGAATATTGTTACCCACGAGGTCCCAATTGCCCTCGCGCGTATAGAATTTGACCGCGAAGCCGCGCACGTCGCGCGGCGTGTCGACCGAGCCGGCCCCGCCTGCGACCGTGGAGAAGCGAACGAATACTTCCGTCTTCTCACCCTTGGTGAAGACCGCCGCGCGCGTCAGATCGGAGATATCGTCGGTCGCCTCGAACACGCCATGCGCGCCGGAACCACGGGCATGCACGATCCGCTCGGGGATACGCTCATGATCGAAGTGAAAGATCTTCTCGCGAAGGACGAAGTCCTCCAGCAGGGTCGGGCCGCGCGCTCCGCTCTTCAGGCTATTCTGGTTGTCGCTCACGGGGACGCCATGGTTGGTCGTCAGCACCGCGTCTGCGCCCGAAGCGCGCTGGTGAGGCTCACCGCCGTTGCCGGTCGTGGAAGAGATCTTCGTCATGATGGGTCTCACTGGTTAAGTGTTTTGTAGGCCCAACGAGCGCGGCGGGGAAAAGCCCCTATTGCGAACGCTTCGCGTCAGCGCGTTCCATCCGTGCCTGCGTCCCACGCGGCGATGGCGAGGCACCGCCGGGCGCGATGCCGCCACCACAATCGATCGACCGGTTGCAGCCGCGGCAAATTCCCTGTCAAGCAGACGGCAGGCCGCGGCCCCTGACCGCGCCCAAGACAGGCAATTGCGAAAGATATCGGCAGGCATGGACAATAAGGCATTCTGGCGCGTCGCGAAGGCAACGCGAATGAGCGTGCTCATCGACGCCGACGACTATTTCAAGAATGCCCGGCTGGCGATGCTGAAGGCGCAGCGCCGGATCATGCTGATCGGCTGGGATTTCGACGCGCGCATCCAGCTCGTCGCGTCGAAGCGCGAGCCGGACGAACCCGCCGCGGTGGGCGATTTCATTTACTGGCTGGTGGAGCGCAATCCGGAGCTCGAAATCTTCCTTCTGCGCTGGGATGTGGGGGCTCTGAAGACACTGGTGCGCGGTTCTAACATCCTCACGCTTGCGCGGTGGATGCGACATCCGCGGATCCACACCAAGCTGGACAGCTTTCACCCGCCCGGCGCCTCGCATCATCAGAAGATTGTCGTGATCGACGACGGCCTCGCCTTCTGCGGCGGGATCGACATGACGAGCGAGCGGTGGGACACGCGGCGTCATCGCGATGTGGAACCGCGCCGGGTCGTACCGAACGGCAAGCTCTATAAACCGTGGCATGATGCGACGACGGCGCTGCAGGGCCCCGTCGCGGCGGCGCTGGGCGAACTCGCCCGCGATCGCTGGGTCCGCGCCGGCGGTGAAACGCTTGCTCCGGTGGATAAGCCCAACTGGTGCTGGCCGAAGGGGTTGCCGGTCGGTTTCAAGGACGTCGAAGTCGGGATAGCGCGCACCGCGCCGGATATGCCGGAGTCGCCGGAAGTCCGCGAAGTCGAGGCGCTGTTCGTCCAGCAGATCGCCGCAGCCAAGGTCTCCATCTACGCCGAAAGCCAATATTTCGCCTCGCGTCGTATCGCCGAGGCCATCGCGGCGCGGCTGTCCGAGCCGGACGGGCCAGAGATCGTGATCGTCAATCCGGAGCATGCCCAGGGCTGGCTGGAGCCGATTGCCATGGATACGACGCGCGCACGCCTGGTGGCGGCACTCAAGCAGCGCGACCCCCATGAGCGCTTTCGCATCTATCATCCTTTCACCGCCCGCGGCGCGCCCATCTACGTCCACGCCAAAGTGATGATCGTCGACGGCCATACGCTGCGGATCGGATCAGCGAACATGAACAATCGCTCGATGGGCCTGGATACGGAATGCGACGTGACGATCGACGCCGGTGACGAGGGCGCTGACGCCATTCGCGCCATCCGCGACGGGCTGATCGCAGAACATCTCGGCCTTCCCGTTGCGAGAGTGTCTGCACAGATCGACGCGCAAGGCTCGATCATCCGCGCGATCGAGGCGCTCCGCGGCAGAGGTCGATCGTTACGCCCCTATGAACTACCTGAGCTCAGCACGGTCGAGGCGTGGCTCGCCGACAATGAAGTGCTGGATCCGGAAAGCCCGTCGGAGATGTTCGAGGCGACCGCCAAACGCGGCCTGTTCCGCCGTCTGCGCCATCCCTTCGGCTGAGGCGTGACACGATATTGGTGCCCCGCAGGGGACAAAGCTGGGTCCTCAGATAATTGGGTTGATCAATCCGAATTGGCGCGCCGGCGCTCACTCCGAGAGCGAGGCCGGCGCTCGATCGATACCCTCAAACGGTACGTATGGTCCCGCCGTCGATCACGAACTCGGCACCATGGATCGCAGCGGCGCGGTCAGCCGCGAGATAGGCGATGAGATCGGCCACCTCATCAGGCTCGGCACCCCGTCCGATCGAGATTCCGCCCAACGCGTCGAGCACGGACTGCCGCGCGTCGTCGATCGTTCCGCCATTGGCCGCGCGAAGCGTTTCGAGAAACTCTCCGGTGGCCTCCGTCATGATCCAGCCGGGCGAGACGGCGTTGACCCGCACGCCCTTGGGACCGAGCTCCTTCGAGATCGACTTGCTATAGGTCCGTAGCGCTGCCTTGGCGGCGGCATAGCCGGTCGTGGATTCGGGCAGCGGCAGGACGGACTGGATCGAGGTGACGTGCACCACCACGCCCTTGCCCCGCTCCAGCATCTGCGGGATCAGAAGGCGATCGAGGCGGACGGTCGCCAGCAGGTTGAGGTTCAACTCGGCAAGCCAATGCTCGTCCGTCAGTGCGGCGAAGCCACCCGCAGGCGACGACGAACCACCGACGACATGGGCGAGAATGTCGATGCCGCCCAGCCGCTCGATCGCAGCATTGGCCAGCGTCTTGCCACCTTCCGGCGTGGTCAGGTCCGCCTCGACATATGCGACGCCCTCGATAGTGTCCTTGATTGCCCGGGCGGCGGTGATGACCCGCGCGCCGCCGGCCAGGAAACGCTCGACCGTGGCGCGGCCGAGACCCTTGGTGCCGCCGCTGACGAGCACGCGCTTGCCGACGAACTCGGTGGGATCTGCCTTGATGCTCATACGGTGGTCTCCAGTGTCTTGATGGCGCCGTTTGCTAGCTTGAAGCGATAGGTGAAGCGCAGCGGGCTGCCCGGAAAGTCGCCATGCGCGGGACCCTCGACGACAAAATCGTCGCCCTCTTCCCAAGCCGTATCGGGCGTGAAGATCGCCTTCACGGGGATCACTTCGTCTTCGAACAACTGACGGATCGCCGCTTGCCCCTCGAAGTTCTTGCCATTGTCGATGAAGACGGCGTCGGGCTGAAAGGGCTTCACCATGCCGTCGATGTCGAGACGGGCATTGGCCGCGACATAGTCGGCGATCGGCTTGGGTAGATCCATTGACATCATCTTCTCCTCGATGGTGCAGAGGTTGATTTAGCGATAGACATTTCGCCTGATAATCGAGACAAATCGGCATAGCGTGTTACGGAAAGCGGGATAATGGGGCGCCATTCGCTAATCGAAATGGAGGCGGTTCTCGCGATCGTCCGGTGCGGCTCGTTCCGAGCGGCGGCGCTGGATCTCGGCATGTCGACCACGGCGATCAGCAACGCGGTGGGCAAGCTCGAGCGGGAGCTCGCCGTGCGGCTGTTCAACCGCACCACACGCAGCGTCTCGCTTACCTATGCGGGGCGCATCTTCGTCGCGCAGATCAAGCCAGCGCTTGAGGACATCCAGAAAGCGATGAACACGGCGCGCGCGCAGCAGGAGGTGCCGTCGGGCATCCTGCGCATTAACGCCTTCGCGACGGCGGCGCGCGAGATCATGGTGCCGCTCGTCCTGACCTATCTGCAACGCTATCCGCAGGTGCATGTCGATCTCGTCACCGAGGGGCGGCTGGTGGACGTCGTTGCTGCGGGCTTCGATCTGGGCGTGCGCAGCGCAGACTTGGTGCCGAGCGACGCGATCGCGATCCCACTCGGCCAGACGCGAAGCATGGCAGTGGCGGCGTCCCCGACCTTCTTCGAAGGCGGGCCTATCCCACAGGTGCCGCAGGAGTTGCTCACTTACCCGTGCCTTCGCGTGCGGCTCCCCAATGGCGCCTTGTTCCGCTGGCGCTTCGAGAAGGGGGGCGAGGAATTGCAGCTTGAGGTCGAGGGCCCGATCACGCTCGACGAAGCGTCGCTCGCCCGGATCGCGGCGATGAACAGCGTCGGGATCGGCTATTTCATGGAGGCGGATGTCCGCGAGGACATCGCGGCCGGTCGGCTCATCCGCATTCTAGAAGACTGGACACCGCCACTCTCACCGCTGTGCCTCTATTATTCCAACCGGCGGAATTCCTCCGCGGCCTTCCAGGCCTTCATCGCACTCGCGCGCGATTTCGCTGCCGGACGGCTCTCACCGCCTTGAACGCCGCGCTCGACCAGGCCCGATCGACAATCTGCTACAGCGCGATGCGCTTAGGCTTGGGGGCGAGTTCTCGGGACCCCTCAATGGGGTCATCGGAAATTGGCAATTTTCTGGCAATGCTGAAATGGTGCCCCGTGGAGGGCGAAGCTGGGCACTCAGATCATTGGAGGATTTCGATCCTGCGGCTTGGGTTGGGCTCTGAACAGCGACACGCTAGTCCGCATTAGGGAGAAAGCGCGGTGCAGTGGCCTCCTCAGGCTTCGCCCGCGCGTTTGCCCTTTGAACGGATATCGGCGAGTAGATTGCGAATAGCTTGGAGCGCCCATGTGCAACGAAGCCGCCCGCCGGATATCGCTCAATCAGTTGCGCGAAGACTGGAGCGAGCTCAAAATCCCGTTGCGCTTCCCGGAAGGGCTGCCCAACATGGCGCCTCTCGACAGCATCAAGATCACGGATCCGAGCGTAATCATACGCGCCGCCGCGGATGCGCCGGGTGAGGCGGATGCGGTGACGCGCCGCTGGAGCTGGCCCGCCCCAACCGGTAAGCCAGTCTACAACTATCGCTCCGACAACCGCGAATTCCGGAGCGGCCGCTGCCTGATTCCGATCGATGGCTTCTACGAATTCACCGACGCACCGGTCGCCGACGGCGAGGCGCCGAAGAAGCGCGCGCCGAAGTCGAAGTGGGAGTTCCGGATGAAGGGGCTCGACTGGTTCTGCGTGGCGGGCCTGTGGCGGACCGATCCCAAGGTCGGCGAGGCGTGGACGATGCTGACGACGGAGCCGGGGCCTGACATCGCGCCGTATCACGACAGGCAGATCGTGCTGCTCGGTCCGCAGGACTATGGCCGCTGGCTCGATCCGGCCGTGCCGGCCAGGGAGTTGTGCCGGCCGCTCTCGGAAGGCACGCTCGAAGTGAAGCAGGTGAGGTGACGATGACCGACGGCACGCCGATGCTGCGCCAGTTCGACGACGAGACCCTGCTCGACATGTATGACCATGCGCACGAGACGGGCGACGCGCACTGCGATGCGATCGCCGCCGAACTGGGTTCGCGCGGCATCGAGGTGAAGCCCTGCGGCCACGCCCACCGCTTGGGCGACTTCCGAGGGGTGACGCGTGACGGCGGATGAGCTGCGGGATCTGCTGACCGGCCTGCTGGCGGGTGCGCCGGCGGGACCGCGGAGCATTGGGCGGGTCTGCTCGGCCCGGTGGAGGAGCGTCCGATCCTGGAGGACATCCATTCCAACTGGCGCGTGACGCCGAACGCCAATGGCGAGGAGATGCACGCCATCGGCAACGCCGTCGATCTCGTGCGCGTCCAGCACCCCTACATCCAGGGCTGAGGCCTGCTCTTGCTAGGCGACCGGGAGCTGTGGGTCTGCGCGGACCAGGTGCTCAGACGGCACGGCGAACGCGTCGCGCAGTTCCTCGCCGACCGTGTCGCCGACGTGGCGGGCAAGGGCGACCACGACGGCGTGGCGACGTGCGTGGCGATCGCCGATCGGGTGGACCGGCTCCGCGTCGACGCCGGTCCGGACGGGCTGCGTCACTGACGAGGCGGCGAATCGCTTGCCACGCATGTTCCACTTATGTTCTACCTTGCCGCCACGGAGGTGAGCATGTCCGATTCGTCCAACGTCGTCCCGCTGGTGAAGGCCAGGATGACCGACTTCATGAAGCATCCGGAGTTCGCCGAGGTGGCCGACTGCCGCTTCGTCTGGTTCACGGTGCGGCATGGAGGCAGGAAGGTCGACGTCCTCGTAAGCTGGGACGCGCAGTGCGCGGTCGCCCGGTCCACCGAGATGACGACGGACGAGATCTTCCGGAAGCACGCGCGCGACTTCGACCAGCAGATCGCGATCCTGATGGCGAGCTTATCCCCTTCCCCGACCGGCGTCTGGACGCTCGACGCCAGCGACGTCGTGCCGGTCATCTGACACCCTGAACCGAGGAACAGCGATGCAACGGGACGAGCGGCTCATGGCGGCCGCGCGGGCGATCTACGACGCCTGCTTCACATTGGCGCCGATCGGCTTCGACGAGGCCGGGAGACGCGGCACGCTGCACCATCGTCGAGCCATGGCAGCCGCAGAGCAGGCGCGCGCTGAACTGTGCGAGCAGGACGCGGCGGCATGAGGCGGCGCGGCGTGTCCCCATGGCTGATCGCGGAACGCGAGCGTGTCCGGACCCAGCCGACGCAGGGCGTCGCGCACCGCATAGCCGGCGGAGACAACCCGCTGATGGCCTGGCGCGTGGAGACGGGGCTGACGATACGGAAGCTGGACCGGCTGACCGGGATCTGCTGCGACGATCTCTGCAGGATGGAGATCGGCCAGCTGCAGCCGACGGACGCCGAGATCGAGGCTCTCGCCAAGGCGCTGCGCGTGGTGCCGGATCTGATACGCCGGAAGGCGTGATCAAACGGTCCCGCGCGGCTCGAGCATGCAGTCGGCCGCCGGATCGGTCTCGATCTGGATCGTGGCGTGGGCGATGGCGAACTCGTCGCGCAGCGCGCACGCTATCTCGTGCGTGAACGCGTCGCCCGGATATCCGGAGGGCACGAGCAGATGGACCGTAAGCGCGGTCTCCGTCGTACTCAGCGGCCAGACGTGGAGGTCGTGGATGTCGGCGACGCGATCGCGTCCGCGCAGGAAGGCCTCGATCCGCGCGGGCTCCATTCCCGGCGGCGCCGCGTGCAGGCTCATGCCGACGGAATCCCGCAGCAGCCCCCATGTGCTCACCGCGATCACGGCCACGATGACGAGGCTCACGACCGGGTCGATCCAGGCCAGGCCCGTCCTGAGCATCAGGAAGCCGGCCGCGACCACGCCGGCCGAGACGGCGGCGTCGGCGGCCATGTGCAGGAACGCGCCCCGGATGTTGAGGTCGCCCTTCCGCCCGCGCATGAACAGCAGCGCGGTCGCCCCGTTGACCATGATGCCCACGCCCGCGACGATCATGACCGTCGCGCCCGCGACCGGCGCGGGTTCCGAGAAGCGCCGTATCGCCTCGATTGCGATGACCACGATCGCCACTACCAGCAACAGCGCGTTCAGGAACGCGGCAAGTATGGACGAGCTGCGCAGCCCGTATGTATAGCGGCCCTTCGGGCTTCGCCGGCCCAGGACCGCCGCGCCCCACGCGATCAGCAGGCCGAGCACGTCGCTGAGGTTGTGGCCGGCGTCCGCCAGGAGCGCGGTCGAGTTCGCCGCCAGCCCGTAGACCGCCTCGACGACGACGAACCCGACGTTGAGCGCCGTGCCGAGGGCGAAGGCGCCGCCGAAGGTGGCCGGAGCATGACCGTGGCCAAGTCCGGCGTGATCGTGGTCGTGGCTCATGCGTGCGCTCCCGCCGTCGTTCTGATCGTATCGTCCGTTTCGGCTGCCGTCGGTCGCCACGCTCCGAAGCGGGCGTAGAGGGTCGGCAGGACGAACAGCGTCAGCAGCGTGGCCGAGATCAGCCCGCCGATGACGACGGTGGCGAGCGGCTTCTGCACCTCCGCGCCCGCGCCGTGGCCGAGCGCCATCGGCACGAAGCCGAGACTCGCAACCAGCGCCGTCATCGCGACGGGCCGCAGCCGGAGCAGCGCGCCCTCGCGGGCGGCACGCGCGCGCGCCATCCCCGTCCGCATCAGGTCGTGGATGGACGAGACCATCACGAGCCCGTTCAGCACGGCCACGCCGGACAGGGCGATGAACCCGACGGCGGCCGATATCGAGAACGGCATGCCGCGCAGCACCAGCGCCAGGATGCCGCCGACGAGCGCCAGCGGCACGCCCGTGAACACGATCGCCGCGTCCCGGACCGAGCCGAGAGCGCCGTATAGCAGCAGCATGATCGCCGCGAAGCAGATCGGCACCACGATGGCGAGCCGCTGGCGCGCGGCCGCCAGGTTCTCGAACTGCCCGCCCCATTGCAGATAGGTGCCCGGCGACAGCCGCACCTGCGCGTCGATCGCGGCCCGCGCGTCGGCCACGACGCCCGCCACGTCGCGTCCGCGCACGTTCGCCTGCACGACGACGCGGCGCTTCCCGTTCTCGCGACTGATCTGGTTCGGGCCGTCCCCGATCGCGATCTCGGCCACGCTGGATAGCGGCACGAACGATCCGCCGGCCGTCGGCACCGGCAGCCGTCCGAGCGCCTCGACGTCCGAACGCGAGCTGTCGTCGAGGCGGATCACGACGGGGAACCGGCGGTCGCCTTCGAAGATGACGCCGGCCTGCCTGCCGCCGACCGTGGCGGAGACGAGGTCCTGGACGTCGCCGGCGGTGACGCCGACGCGCGCCATGGCGGCGCGGTCCGGCCGTATGTCGAGGAGCGGCAGGCCTTCGGTCTGCTCGACCCGCACGTCGGCGGCGCCCCGCACCTTCCGCAGCACGTCGGCGATCCGCACGGCGGTGGCGTTCATGCTGGCGAAGTCGTCGCCGAACACCTTCACCGCGATGTCGCCGCGCACGCCCGCGATCAGCTCGTTGAAACGCATCTGGATCGGCTGCGTGATCTCGTAGCCGTTGCCGGGGATGGTCGAGACCTTCTTCTCGATGCGCTCGACCAGCTCCTCCTTGGGCAGGCTGGGGTTCGGCCATTCCTTCCGCGGCTTCAGCATGACGAACGTGTCGGTCGCGTTGGGCGGCATCGGATCGGACGCGATCTCGGACGTGCCCGTTCGTGAGAAGGCGTATTGCACCTCCGGCTCCTTGCTGATCGCCCGTTCGACCGCGAACTGCATGTGCTGGCTCTGGTCGACCGAGGTGCCTGGCGGACGCCAGGCCTGGACGAGGATGTCGCCCTCGTCGAGCTGGGGCAGGAACTCCTGACCCAGGGTTGTGAAGGCGAGCGCGGCCAGGACGACGCCGAGCACTGCGCCGCCCATGGTGAGCGTCGGCCTCCGCATGGCCGCTTCGAGGCCCGGCTCGTAGCGGCGCCGCAGCCAGCCGACGACGCGACTCTCCTTCTCCTCGACGCGGCCGACGAGGAAGGCGGCGATGGCCGCCGGCACGAAGGTCAGCGACAGGACGAAGGCGAACAGGAGAGCGATGATGACGGTCAGCGCCATCGGCTCGAACATCTTGCCCTCGACGCCGGAGAACGTCAGCAGCGGGGTGTAGACGAGGATGATGATTGCTTGGCCGTAGAGCGACGGGCGGATCATCTCGCGCGCGGCGGACGCGACGACCGCCAGCCGCTCCTTCAGGACAAGCTGCCCCCTCGTCTCGTGCTGCCGCTCGCCCAATCGGCGGAGCGCGTTCTCGACGATGATCACGGCGCCGTCGACGATCAGTCCGAAGTCCAGCGCGCCGAGGCTCATCAGGTTGGCCGACACGCCGGCGCGCAGCATACCGGTCGCGGTCAGCAGCATGGTGACCGGGATCACCAGGGCCGCGATAAGCGCGGCCCGGAAGTTGCCGAGCAGCGCGAACAGCACGACGATCACCAGCACGGCGCCTTCGGCGAGGTTGCGCGCGACCGTCGAGACGGTCGAGTTCACCAGCTTGGTGCGGTCGAGCACCGTCTTCGCCACGACGTCGGCGGGAAGCGATTTGCCGATGACCGCCAGCCGTTCGGCGACGGCCGTTGCGACCGTCCGGCTGTTCTCGCCGATGCGCATGACGGCGGTGCCGACGACGACCTCATGGCCGTTCTCGGAAGCCGAGCCGGTGCGGATGCCCTGACCCGCGCGGACCGTGGCGACCTGGCTGAGCTGGACGGGCACGCCTTCGCGCGACGCGATCACGGTCCGAGCGAGTTCGTCGGCGGTGCGGACGCGGGCGTCGGACCGGACGAACAAGCCGGCGCCGTTCAGGTCGACCGTGCCTGCGCCGACGCTGGTGTTGCTGCGTTCCAGGGCCGTGGCGAGATCGTTGATCGTCAGGCGCATAGCCGCGAGCCGCTGCACGTCGGGCACGACGAGATATTCGCGATCGTAGCCGCCGAGCGAATCCACGCCGGCGACGCCTTCGGTGCTGCGGAGCTGCGGCGCCACGATCCATTCCTGGACCGTGTGCAGGTAGGTCGCCTTGTCCGCCTCGCTCACGAGATGGTCGCCTTCGGGTGTGATGTAGCTGCCGTCGCGCTGGAGGCCGGGCTCCCCGTCGCGGTGCCGGACCTTGTCCAGTTCGCGATACTCGACCGTCCACATGAAGATGTCGCCGAGGCCGGTCGCGATCGGCCCCATCTCGGGCATGGTGCCGGCGGGCAGCCGCTCCTCGGCCATGCGCATCCGCTCGGCGACCTGCTGGCGCGCGAAGTAGATGTCGGTCCTGTCTGAGAAGACCGCCGTTATTTGGGCGAAACCGTTGCGGTTGAGCGAGCGCGTGTATTCGAGCCCCGGGATGCCGGCGAGCGACGTCTCGATCGTGAAGGAGACCTGCCGTTCGATCTGATCCGGCGACAATGACGGCGCAAGCACGTTCACCTGGACCTGGTTGTTCGTGATGTCGGGAACGGCGTCGATGGGGAGGCGCTGCAGGGCGAACACGCCCGCGAGCGCTGCGGCGGCGGTGAGCAGCAGGACGAGCCAGCGCCGCTCGACCGAGAAGGTGACGAGGCGTGAGATCATGGCTTCAGTCCATGTCCATTTCGCCGCCCTTGCCGAGTTCGGCCTTGAGCGTGAACGAGTTGGTGGTGGCGATCCTCTCCTGGCCGGCGAGGCCCGAGACGATCACGACCTGATCGCCCTGACGCCGCCCGGTCGTGACCGGCACGGCGCGGAATCCGGAAGGCGTGCGGACGAAGACGACCGTGCGGTTCTCCACGCTCTGCACGGCCGTCGACGGGACCGCGACTCCACCGCCGCCTGTGGCGGGAAGCATGAAGCTGGCGGTGACCGGCTCGCCGACGCGCCACGTGCCGCCCGCGTTGTCGAGCGTCGCGATCACCTGGACGAGGCGCGTGGCCTCGTCGAGCGCGGGGGATACGAACGAGACCCGTCCCTCCTGTCGTCGGCCGGCGGCGGTCACCTCCACCCGCATGCCGGGGCGGATCCGCCCGGCGTCTGCAGGCGGGACCGAAGCCGCGATGCTGACGCGGGAGAGGTTCGCCACCCGGTAGAGCTCGGCGTTCGCGTCCACCGTCTGGCCGAGGACCGCCGGGCGCGCGATCACCTGTCCGGAGATCGGCGAGCGCATGGCGATGCGGTTGAGGGCTCCGCCCCCGCCACCGGTCGCGCCGAGCTGCTGCTGCGCCAGGCGCAGCGCGATGCCGGCCTCGGTCGCGGCCGTGCGGGCCGCGACCAGGTCCTGCTCGGGCGAGACGCGCTCGGCGAACAGCCGCTGCTCCCGCCGGAGGTTGGACTGGGCCAGCGCCGCACGGGCGCGCGCGGCTTCCACCTCTGCCTTCAGCGACGCTGCCTCGCGGCTCTCGATGACCGCGAGCGGGTCGCCCTGCCGGACGGACTGGCCGAGATTTCGCGTCAGCGCGACGAGGCGCCCGCCGATGGTGGCGGACACGACCTGGACGCCCTGGGGATCGCCCTGCACGAGCGCGGGCAGCTCGATCGCGCCCGCCACTCCGCCGACCGTCGGCCGTGCGACCTCGATGCCGGCGTCGGCGATCTGCCTGGCGGAGAGGACGACGGCGTCCTTGTCCGCCTTCCTATCACCGGCCTCGCCGTTCTCCATGCCTTCCATGCCGGCCATGCCGTCGGCCTTCTTCCCGCCCCCGCCGCATCCGGCGAGCGCGAGCGGGAGGAGCGCGAGCAGCAGCGTCCGCGTGTGGCTGTTCATCATCGTGGGTCCTTCGCGTCGGTGGGCGCCGGGGCGGCGAGCCGTTCCAGCCGGGCCTGTGCATCATGGTAGGCGGCGAGCGCGTCGATCGCGACCGCGCGGGTCTCGGCGAGCGTGCGCTCCGCCTCGAGCAGATCGAGCTGCCCGAACTTGCCCTCGCGGTATCCGATGCGGGCGATGCGGGCGGCCTCCTGCGCGGCCGCGAGCGTCGGCCCCGTGGCGTTGCGCGCCGACGTCGCGGCGTTCGCCACGTCCACTTCGGCGGAGGCGATCGCCTGTTCGGCGTCCAGCAGCGCGACCCGACGCTGCGCATCGGCCTGGCGCCGCTGGGCCGAGGCGAGATCGACGGCCGCGCGGCCGTTGTTGAACAGCGGCAGCGGCACCGAGACGCCGAACACGGCCGCAGTGTCGTTCGTGGCTTCCAGACGGCGGGCCGACGCGCTGAGCGTGATGTCCGGAACACGCTGCGTCCTGGCGAGCCGGACCTGCGCCGTCGCCGTCGTGAGATCGGCCTGTGCGGCTGCGGCCGCCAAGGTATCCTCGCTCCGGACAGGCAGGCGCGGTCCCGCACCCTCGATCCGCGCGAACCAGTCGGCGTCTAGCGTGGCGGCCCCGCGCCCGATCAGACGGGCGAGGTTCCCCACCGCCACCTGTGCGGAACGGTCAGCGCGTTCTGCCGCGCCCTCGGCGTTCAGGCGGGCGACGTCGGCGCGCTGCTCCTCGAGCGGGGACGCCCGACCGGCGGCGACGCGGACGCGCGCGGCTCGCAGGACCTCGGCGGCTATCCCGACCTGCTCCCGCGCGTTCGCGGCCCGGCGCTGCGCCGAGACGGCCTCGTTGTAGGCCTGCGTGACCCGGAGCCGGAGGTCGGCTTGGGCGATGACCGCATCGAGCGTGGCGCGGTCTAGCTGCGCGTTGGCGACGCCCACGCGGGCGGAGCGCTTGCCGCCGAGTTCCAGCGGCAGGGAGATTCCGACCGTGGTCTCCGACGAGCGCAGGCCCTTGTAGACGCCGGTCCCCGCCACGTTCTCGCTCATCGTGTCGAGCGACGGGTTCGGCCGCAGCCCGGCGACGGCACGTTGCGCCTGCGCGATCCTGATCCCCGATTGGGACGCCTCGACGGCGGGAGATCTGGCGCCGGCCGCGACCAGCGCCTCGTCGAGGGTTAGCACCGACGCCGAGGGCACGGTGGTCGTCGGCTGCGCTAGTAGCGGGGTCGCGCAGACGATCGCGGCCATCAGGGCCGCCAATGTGCGATGCATGGAAGATGGTCTCCTGACGAATCCTGTCGGCCGCGCACGCGGCCTCGGCTTCGTCAGGCCTGTGGAGGGCGGAGGGTCGCGTAGATCCTGTAGGCGGACAGCTCCTGCGCGCGGGAAGCGGCGTAGCTCTGGCGGATCGCAACGGGACGCAGCACGATCGTCTCGGGCGCGGTCACGCCGAAGTGCTGTCCTGCACATCCGTCGTGATGGTGCGGATAGGCCTTGTGCGCGTCGGCGGGCACCTCGTCGCAGTCGCCTGCGACGTGCATGGACATTTCCGCGCGCGCCGGCTCGCTGCAGCCAGGCACGCCCGCCGCGAACGCGGTTCCCGTGCAGGCCGTCAGCACGAGCATGACGGCGCCGAGGAAGGAGAGGAGCTGGCGCATCGGAGCGGTCATACCGCGTTCGCGACGCCGACGCAAAGGCCCGCACCCGTGATGGGAGGCGTTCGCTTTTCGCTCTTATCAGTGATGGGCGAACACCTTGCGCCCGCTCGCCCCGAACGCGATCACGTCATAGGACTGCGCCTTCATGCCCGGCATCTCCATGCCCGGTGAACCCATCGGCATTCCGGCCACGGCCAGGCCCCGCACGCCCTTGGGATGCTGCGCGAGCGCCCGCTTCATGTCGGCTATCGGGACATGTCCCTCGAAGGTCATGCCGTCGATGATGGCGGTATGGCAGGAGCCGAGATCAGCAGGCACCCCCAACTTGCGCTGAAGCACGTCGCGGCGCGCATCATCGATGATCTGGACGTTGCGGCCGAACTGCTGGCGCACCTGTGCCGCCCACTTCTCGCAACAGCCGCACCCGGGATCGCGGTGGATCGCGATGCCGCTCGCGGCCAATGCGGCAGCCGGCATCATCATGGCTGCGGCGGCAAGTGCGCTACGGATCGACAACTTCATCGCTCGACTCCTCATGTAAGACCCCGCCCGTGAAGGCGGGGGCTTGGACAGCCACCTTATTGGGGACGCTTGCCCATCTTGCGCAGCATGGCATTGAGCGTGGCGATCTCGCGATTCTGACTGGCGATCGTCTTCTGCGCCTCACGCCGTATTTCGGTATTCTGCGTGTGGTGAAGGACCGTCTGCGACATGGTCACGGCGCCGCGATGGTGCTCGATCATCTGGCGGATCCACGTCTCGCCGGCGTCGGCGCCCATGGCCGCCATCATCTTCTCGTGCATCTTCATCATGTCCGGCCCGTAGGGATTGGCCGGGGTCGGCTGCATCATCTTGGAATGATCCATGCCCTGCATCTGGCTGTGGTCCATTCCCGCCATGCCGCGCTGCTGCGCGACGATGGGACTGGCGGCGAGTGCCGCAGCGAGGATGCCGATCGTGGTGATGGTCTTCATGGTTACTGCTCCCTAGGAACCCGCCTCAAGGAGCTACGCGGCAGCCCCGCTCACCCCTCGCACTTTTCTTCGCCTGCGACGCGGCCAGCGAATCCAGGCAAGCCGCTGGAGAACCAGAGCAGCAACTGTCCTCCGATGATCAGCCGGAGCCTGCCGCTCCTCAGAACCAGGTCCTCACGCCGGCGACGAAGCTGAATCCGCCGGTGTCGTCGCCTCTCGCCCTCGTGAAGCGCGCTGTGTCGCCGAACTGCCGTTCCCAGGATACGCCGATGTAGGGGGCGAACTCGCGCGACTTTTCGTAACGGAGCCGTAGCCCGAGTTCGAGGTCGGTGAGCCCCGAGCCGATGCCGTCGCGCCGCACGTCCTGGGCTGCGAAATTGGCTTCCACGCGAGGCTGGAGCACGAGGAGCTGCGTCACCCGCACGTCATGCCAAGCCTCGGCTCGGGCGAGCACGTCGCCCTTGTCGGACAGGAACAAGGCGCCCTCGACCTCGAACCAATAGGGGGCGAGCCCCTCGATCCCGACCGTCGCGTAGGTGCGCGACGGGTTCGGCTTGAAGTCGTAGCGGACGCCCGCCTGGAGATTCCAGTATGGGTCGAGCGCGCGGCTGTAGAGCGCCTGCACCTCCGCCGCTTCGAGCTGGTTGCCGAACGTGCCCTCGCCCTCGCTCTTCAGGGTGAGCCGGTCGATGTCTCCGCCGATCCACGCCTCGCCGTCCCAGCGATAGCCGTCGCCGCCCTTGCGCGCCTGATACTCGGCGAGATTGAAGAGCACCTGGTAGTAGGTCATCCCGCCATGCTCGCGGCGCAGGTCGCGGTCGGCCTCGCTCATCGCCGCTTCGCCATAGTAGCGGGAAGCAGCCAGCCCCGGGCCAGGCGCAGGCGCGGGGGCATTGCCCGGTTTCAGATCCGTGCCGACAGGTGCGGCCATCCCCGGCATCGATGCCATGTCGTGCTGCATGGACTGGCCGGGTCCCATCTGCATGCCGGGCATAGCCGAAATGTCATGCCCGGCGTGTTCGCCCCCGGCTGGCGCGTGAGCCGGGCTCATGGTCATGCCCGGCATGTCAGACATGTCGTGGCCGGCGTGCGGATCGGCCACGGGAACGACCGGGCGCTTCGTCGGCGCCTGTCGAGGCGAAGGCTTCTTCGCAGGCGCCTTCTTGGCAGCGGGCCTGGATTCGGCAGCCGGCTTTTTCGCCGGCATCTTCATCCCGGGCATGCTCATGCCCGGCGTCATCGAATGGTCCATCGTCTGGGCTGTCGCGGGTGCGGCCACGACGAGCGCGCCGATCCCGGCGAGAAGCAGCGTCTTCATGCTGCCTCTCCCTTCGCGGAACGGACCTGGACGACCTGCATCATGCCCGCGTGCATGTGGTAGAGCATGTGGCAGTGGAAAGCCCAGTCGCCCTCGTTGGCGGTCACGTCCCAGCTGACCTTGCCTCCAGGCTGCACCATGACGGTGTGCTTCCTCGGGCTGTATGCGCCGTGGCCCGTCACTAGCTCGAAGAAGTGACCATGCAGGTGGATGGGGTGGCCCATCATCGTGTCGTTGACCAGCGTGACGCGGACGCGCTCGCCGGCGAGGAACGGGATCGGCGCCTTGACCTCGGACAGCTTCTCGCCGTCGAGCGCCCACATGTAGCGCTCCATGTTGCCGGTCAGGTGGATCTGCACCTCGCGCGACGGCGCGCGCAGATCGGGATTGCGATCGAGCGCGACCAGATCGCGGTAGGTGAGCACGCGGTGCCCGACATTCTCGAGGCCCTGGCCGGGATCGCCGGTGCGATCCATCGGCATCGGCGAGATGGTCTGGACGCCCGGCCCCTTCTTCACGCCCGGAGCCTTGGAGAAGTCCCGCATGTTCATGTCCATGCCGGCCATACCGCCCATGGCCATGCTGTCGTGCGCGCCTGATGCACCGGCTATGCCCGGCATCCCAGCCCCGGCTTGGGTGCCGTGATCGATACCGGCCATGCCGGCGATGGCGCCGGCGGCCGGCATCGATCCGTGATGCATGCCCTGCATCGATCCTTCGCCTGACATGTCCATGTTCATGTCCATCCCCATGTCCTTCATGGTGGCGACGGGACGCTTGCGGAGCGGAGGCACCTCGGCGGCCATGCCTTCACGCGGCGCCAAGGTGGCGCGCGCCATTCCGGACCGATCGACGCTCTCGCCCACCAAGGTGTAGGCGCGCTCGTCGGTCGGAGTGACGATCACGTCGTAGGTCTCGGCGACACCGATCTGGAACTCGTCGACCTCGACCGGGCGCACGTTCATGCCATCGGCCTGAACGATCGCGAGCCTCAGACCCGGAATGCGGACATTGAAGGTAGTCATCGCTGAGGCGTTGATGACGCGCAAACGGACCCGCTCGCCGGGTCGGAAGAGGCCCGTCCAATTGTCCTGCGGACCATGGCCGTTGACCAGATAGGTGTAGGTCGATCCCGTCACGTCGGCGACGTCGGTCGGGTCCATCCGCATCTTGCCCCATTCGAGGCGATCCTGGAGCGGCTGATCCTCGCCCTTCAGCAAGCCGGCGAGCGTCTGCTGCTGCCGGTTGAAATAGCCCGACTGCTTCTTGAGCTTCATGAAGATGCGATGAGGGTGGAGCTGGCTGTGGTCGGACAGCACGATGACGTGTTCGCGGTCCGACTGGATCGGATCGGCCCCCATGGGGTCGATCACGATCGGACCATAGAGCCCCATCTGCTCCTGCAGCCCCGAATGGCTGTGATACCAGTAGGTGCCCGCCTGCACGATCGGGAACTCATAGGTGAAGGTCGTGCTCTTATCGATCCCGGGGAACGCGATGCCGGGCACGCCGTCCATCTGGAACGGCACGATCAGGCCGTGCCAATGCAGAGAGGTCTGCTCGTCCAGGCCGTTCTCGACGTGGAGCTTCACCGTCTGACCTTCGCGCAGGCGGATCAGCGGAGCGGGGACCGTGCCGTTGATGCCGATGGCGTGACTTGGCCGCCCGTCGATCGTCATCATCTGATCTGCGACGCGCAGCCGGATCTCGCCACCCGATACGGTAGGCAGCGGCTTCACGATGCCGGCGGAGACGGGCTGCGCCCATGCCGGCATGTACGCCGACAGGGCGATGCCGCTTCCGGCAAGGGTGGCACCGCGCAGCAGCTGGCGGCGGTCGAGAACGCGCGACATGGTGGCTCCTTGGGGTGGGCCGCTGCGGCCCGTCTCAATCCTCTACGCAAGCAGGGACCCTACCCCTTAGATCGCGTTCAACTTTTCGAGCAGGCGCGCGCGCGCGCGATACAGCCGGGTTTCCACCGCCTTTTGAGTAACGCCCAGCACCTCGGCCGTTTCGGCCTGGCTCAAGCCCTCGATCGCCCGGAGCACCAGCACCTCCTTGAGGTTCATGGGCAAAGTCGAGATGGCGCGCGTCACCCGGTCCAGTTCCTGCCGATCGGCTACGGCGTCGTCGGTTGCGGGTCCTTCATCGATCACCGCTTCGGCCTGACCGTCGTCGGAGAGAGCGAAGGAGAAGAAACGTCGGACCGTCCGCCTCCTTCCCCAATCCCGGCACTTGTTGATCGCGATCCTCGACAGCCACGCCTTCATCGCCCGCTGTCCATCGTAGCGCGGCAGGGCCTGATGCGCGGCGACGAACGTCTCCTGCACCAGGTCCAGCGCCTCGTCCGCCTCGCCGGTGCAGGCGCGTGCGAGCCTGAAGACCGGCTGGCGGTAGCGCCGCACGATCTCGGCGAAGGCCGCCTGTCGGCCGGCGATGCTCAGTGTCGCCAGCTCGCCATCGGACAGGGATGTCCAGTCGAGGCTCACCCCCGGCCGTCGGTGAGCGCCTTCACCACCGCGGCATCGAATCGGGGGGTCTGATCGGGTCGCAGAAGCTGCCGCATCGCGAAGATGTGCGCGAGCGTCGCCTTCTGCAGCTCGCCCATCGCGGCGTGGCTCTGGTCCACCGCAGCGGCGACGCGCGGACCGTTGCCGTGCTCGGCCTCGATCGCCTCGGCGAGCCGGGCGTTGGCGGCGCGCAATTCCAGTTCGAGGGCGCGGCGCTGCACCGCGAACCCGTCCTCCAGAACCTTCAACTTCGCCTGCTGATCGCCATTCAAGGCGAGCTTGTGATGCAGCACCTCGTGCAGCGCAGCGCCGGGCTGCTTGGGATGGGGCAACAGCGCACGGCCGACGAACACGCCCCCGATCGCCGCCACGAAGGCGAGCACGACGCACAGGACGAGGCGACTGGTCGATGTCATGGCTCGCCGATCAGCAAGGCGGAAGGCGCGAGCGGCGAAGCTCCTCCGAGTGGCGCGAGCGATGCGACGGAGCTGGCGGTGGCCGGTAGCTCGGCACCGGCCATCCCGATCCCGAGCGCGACCACCGTCATCACGCCGATGCCGAGCCCGGCCCGGCGCGCGACGGCCGGCTGCGCGCCGATGCGCGCCAGCACGCGGCCTTCGATGTCGTTCAAGGCAAGCGGAACGGGTGCGCCCGCAAGCTTCGCCAGTGCTCCGTCCAGATCGTCCATGCTGTCCACTCCGCCCTCTACCATGTCTTACGCAGAGCTGCCCATCACCCCTCATGGAGCGTGAGGGGTGGGCGCTCCCCTCGCGTAAGGGGAACACGAGCCCTCATCGGAGTAACCTTATGCGTCGCATCGCCCTCCCTGCCGCCCTCTTCCTTCTCGGGACCGCCACAGCCGCCTATGCGCATCCGAAGCTGGTGTCCGCGTCTCCGGCGCCGAACGCGACCGTCGCCAAGGCAGCGCGGGTCGAGCTGCGCTTCAGCGAGAGGCTGATGCCGAAGTTCTCGGGCGCGGATCTGATGATGACCGGACATGGCGGCACCTCTCACGCACCGATGAAGGTCGCGGCCGGAGCCGGCGTCGCGGATGACGGTCGCACCCTCGTCGTCACGCCCAAGGCGCCGCTCGGCGCAGGCCGATACAGCGTCGCCTGGCACGTGGTCTCGACAGACACGCACCGGGTCGCGGGCAGCTTCGCCTTCGCGGTGAAGTGAGGTGGAGGCCGACTGGCCGCTGATCGCGGTCCGCTTCGCGCTGTATGTGGCGCTGAGCTGCCTGTTCGGCCTTTCGGCTTTCAGCCTCTACGGGCTCGAGGCTGGCGAGCGTGCCGACGCGCTCGCCTTGCGCCGGTGGCTTGTCGGAAGCGGCCTGCTCGGTCTCCTGCTCTCCGCCATTGCCCTCGTGCTGCTGGCTGCGGCGATGGCGGGCGTCCCCCCTTGGCCGATCGATCGCGAGGCGATCGGAATGCTGCTGACCGGTTCCGCGACGGGCGCGGCGTGGGAGGCACGCATGGTCGCGCTGGTGGTTGCCTCCATCGTCGCGCTGATCGCGGCGGGACGTTCCGTTCCGCTCGGCACGGTCGCGTTCGCGGCGGGGATCGCGCTCGCGACGCTCGCGTGGACGGGTCATGGCGCGATGGACGAAGGCGGGATCGGCTGGGCGCATCTGCTGGCCGACATTCTGCACCTGTTGGCAGCCGGAGCCTGGGTCGGCGCGCTGCTCGGGCTGACGCTGCTCGTCACGCGCGCGCCAAGTCGGATCGACGCCGCCCATCTCAGACTGACTCATCGCGCACTGCACGGCTTCGGCCTGGTGGGCACGATCGTGGTCGTGACGATGGTCGTGACGGGTCTGGCGAATGGCTGGGTGCTGGTCGGTGCCGGCAATCTGCTGAGCCTGCCGAGCACCCCCTACGGACAGCTCCTTCTCGCCAAGCTCGCGCTGTTCGGCGCGATGCTGGCACTCGCCTCGCTCAATCGCTTCCGGCTGACGCCGGCATTCGAGCGGTCGATCGCCGCAGCGGATCATCGGGGGGCGCTCCGCACGTTACGGCGCAGCCTCGCGGTCGAGGCGGCCTGCGCCGTCACGATCCTGGCGCTGGTCGCCTGGCTGGGAACCCTCGAGCCGCCCGCATCGGCGATGTGAGGATCGGGACGAGGGCAATCGGGCTCGGCGACGTAGAACCATCACATGCCGTGCATCGCCGGAATGTGGGCTTGACCCTGACACGGTGTCAGACCCTACATGCCCTCGGGTCGAAGGAGTTTCTTCTATGAACGACCCTCATTCCCACCACCATTCCGCCGGGGGCTGCGGCTGCTCGGGCAAGCACGACGGCGAACCGGCTACGATCGAGCGCGAAGCCGGTGCTTCCTGCTGCTCGTCGTCGGCACCTCCCGCTGTCCCGCAAGCGGCCAAGGAAGGTTGCTGCTCGGGGAAAGCGGGCGGCGAACCCTCGGCCACAGTGATCGACCCGGTATGCCGCATGACCGTCGATCCGGCAAAGACGGCGCACCATGCCGAGCATGCCGGGCAGGATTATCATTTCTGCGGCGCAGGGTGTCTGACCAAGTTCGTCGCCGACCCGGATGCCTACCTCGGCGCCAAGCCGAAGCCCGAAGCGATGGCGACGCCGGGGGCGATGTGGACGTGTCCCATGCACCCGGAGATCCGCCGGGAGGGGCCGGGCACGTGCCCGATTTGCGGCATGGCCCTCGAACCGGAAGAACCGTCGCTCGACGACGGCCCCAACCCCGAGCTGGTCGATTTCACCCGCCGCCTATGGGTGGCAGGGGCGCTCACCATCCCGCTGCTTATCGTCTCGATGTTCGCCGAAATGTCGGGGATCCACGTCGTCAGCCCTGCCGCTTCGCCTTGGGTCCAGCTCGCACTCACTGCGCCCATCGTGCTGTGGGCCGGATGGCCGTTTTTCGAGCGGGGGTGGACGTCGCTTCGCACCCGCCATCTGAACATGTTCACGCTGATCGCGATCGGCGTCGGTACGGCATTCCTCTACAGTCTGGTCGCGACGCTCGCGCCGGGCATCTTCCCCGCCACGTTCCGAATGCACGGGGGCATGGTCCCGGTCTATTACGAAGCCGCCGGCGTAGTGGTGACGCTGGTGCTGCTCGGACAGGTGCTCGAATTGCGCGCCAGGGCGGCGACGGGGCGCGCGATCCGCGCCCTCATGGATCTCGCTCCCAAGACCGCACGACGGTTGCGGTCTGACGGCTCGGAGGAGGAAGTCGGTCTTGCCGAGGTGGCGACGGGAGATCGGCTGCGGGTTCGTCCCGGCGAAGCGATCCCGGTTGACGGCGTGGTAGTCGAGGGTCGCTCCTCGGTCGATGAATCCATGCTCACCGGCGAGCCGGCTCCGGTCCTCAAGGAGGTCGATGCCGCGGTTACCGGGGGAACGGTGAACGGCACGGGCAGCCTGGTCATGGAAGCTCGCGCGGTCGGTTCTGACACGATGCTGGCGCGCATCGTCCGCATGGTCGCGGAAGCGCAGCGGAGCCGTGCCCCGATCCAGGCGGTCGCCGATCGCGTATCGGGTTGGTTCGTGCCCTTGGTCGTGTTGATCTCGGTCGCGACCTTCGTGGTATGGTCGCTGGTCGGACCGGAGCCGCGCATGGGTCATGCCCTCCTCAACGCGATCGCCGTGCTGGTGATCGCCTGCCCCTGCGCCCTCGGACTTGCTACGCCGATGTCCATCATGGTCGGCACCGGGCGGGGCGCGCAGGCGGGCGTGCTGGTCAAGAACGCCGAGAGCCTGCAGGCACTCGATAAGGTCGATACGCTGGTCATCGACAAGACGGGCACGCTTACGGAAGGCAGGCCGTCGCTGATCGCGATCGAGGCGACCGGCACCATCGGAGAGAACGACATGCTCGCTCTTGCCGCTGCGGTCGAAGGCCAGTCCGAGCATCCGCTCGCCCACGCGATCGTCGTCGCCGCCAGGGAACGCGGACTGCGGCTCGGCACGGTCGAGGACTTCGCCTCGCAGACCGGCATGGGCGTCAGTGCCACGGTGGGCGGCCGGTCGGTGGTGATCGGCAATGCCGCACAGATGGACAGTGTCGGCGCCGATCCCAAGCCGCTCGACGCCGCAGCCGATCGTCATCGAGGCGAAGGGGCCGGCGTCATCCTGATCGCCGTCGATGGCGCGCTCGCCGGCCTGCTTGCGGTTGCCGACCCGGTGCGGGCTTCGGCACGCGACGCCATTGCCGCCCTCCGCGAGGAGGGTCTGCGGGTTATCATGCTGACGGGCGACAATCGCGGGACGGCAGATGCGGTTGCGCGTGCTGTGGGAGGTCTGGACGATGTCCGCGCCGATCTGCGGCCGGAAGACAAGGCACGCATCATAGGCGAACTCAAAGCGGGTGGTGCCAAGGTCGCGATGGCCGGCGACGGCATCAACGACGCCCCGGCGCTGGCCGCTGCCGACGTCGGGCTCGCGATGGGCACGGGAACGGACGTCGCGATCGAAAGTGCTGGCATGACGCTTACGCGGGGCGACCTTTCGGCGATCGTGCGCGCCCGCAAGCTCGCCCGTGCGACGATGCGCAATATTCGGCAGAACCTGTTCTTCTCGTTCCTGTTCAACGGGGTCGGCGTCCCCGTTGCCGCTGGCGTGCTCTACCCTGTTGCGGGCATCCTCCTGTCGCCGATGCTGGCCGGCGCGGCGATGGCGCTCTCTTCGTTCACCGTCGTGCTCAACGCGCTGCGTCTGAACGCGGTGAAATTGTGAACATCGGTGCGGCGTCGGAGGCCAGCGGCGTCTCGCAGCGCATGATCCGCCATTACGAGAAGATCGGACTGGTGCCCGCACCGCCCCGGCGCGGGACCTACCGGGACTATTCGGACGCTGATGTCCATCGGCTCCGCTTCATCGCCAACGCGCGCGACCTGGGGTTCCCGATCGGGGAAATCCGCACGCTGCTCGGCCTGTGGTCGGATCGCGCGCGGTCGAGTGCCGAAGTGAAGGCGCTGGCGGAATCGCGCGCTGCCGAGCTGGGCCGCAAGGCCTACGCCTTGGAAGCCATGCGCCGATCGCTCACCGGACTTGCTCAGTCCTGCCACGGGGACGATCGCCCCGATTGCCCCATCATCGAACGCTTGGCCGAGTAGCTTGCGTGGCTGAGCCTTAATCGACCATTCCTCGATCGCCCGTGCTTCGCGTGCCGGAACTGCTGCAGACGAGGCTCGTCGAGCTATATCCGCTGCCACCAGAGCGGCGGTCCGTCCTCGGTCTCGCCGCCCTCGGCCGTCATCAGGTCGCGGACCTCGTGCTCGAGCGATGCCAGTCCGATCGGTTCGGGCCACAAGCGCACGCCCGCATCCGCCCGCTTGTGCAGCTCGGCGACGATGTCGCGCGCGAAGGCGGGATCGCCGTCGTAGCTGGCGCTCGTCTCAGCGAACGACGTTGCGAGCGAGCGGGCGTCGGATCCAGGATATTCGCGGAGCAGTTCGTCGGTCTCGGTGCGGACCCAGAATTCAGGCGTGTCCCACAGGCGGCTCATCGTACGTCTCTTGGTCAGAAGGGCATCTCGGCGAGGATGCGGATGTGATCCGCGAAGGCTTCGGGATCGAACGCCATGCCCTGGTCGGTCTGCCTCAGCGGATGGGTGGCGGCGGCTTCGAAGAAGGCGTCGACGTCGGTCTGGCCGTGCCGATCGTGCAGCCGGCACCAGCGGTCCATCGCCACCGCGCGGGCGTGCAGCGCCGGACCCGCGTATTCGGGCGGCGTGAAGCCGCGTTCGCTCGCGAACTGCCGAAGGATCCTGGCATGTTCGAGGGCGTCCGCCGGGGTCCTCACCTGGATGTGCGTGATGGCGCCGATCGCGGCGCGCATCTGCGGACCGGTGATCGGGACCCCGTTGATGGCGGCGAGAAGGCCGCCCTCGGGATTCAGGCGCTCCTCGATGGCGGCGCGCTCTTCAGGCGAGGCCTCGTTGGCCAGCCAGTCCTTGATGTTCTCGACGACGCCCATCGGTTCAACTCCATGGAATGAGTCGAGCGACTCTATAGAACATAACAGGAACACGCAACTAGGACGCCCAGCGCCTTGTGAGGGTATGACCGATTCGACGCCTGAGACGATCAGCTCGCCTTAACCGATGGCGAGCGAGTGACTGTAAGCTAACGGTAGAACGAACTTCGGCTTCTCTGGAGCGCCGACTTCAGTCGACCCAGGGCACCGATGTATCCCTGAGGAAGGCCTGTCTGTTCTCGATCAGGTCCCGCGCGAGTGCGGCCACCGGGTCGACCACCTGCATCATCAAGGCTTCGAGCGCGTCCTGCCGCACGAAGGTGACTGTGAAGTTTCCGGACAGCTTTCCGGATTTGAGATCGCGCTGAAACGATACGTGGTCGACCGACTTCGGAGCAGGTTGATCCGCGCTGGAATCGATTAGGATCAGGTCCCCCGACGTTACGACGATCGGGAAGAAAAGCCAGATGTAGGCCCAATCACCGTCTCTCTGCATTTTAGGAACGCCCTTCTGTCGTGCGACCAGCGCCTTTGCCATCGGGTAGAACGTGGCGTCGTACAGGCCGCCATGGTTGGCGTGCCAGCCGGCACCCTTGCGGTCGATCCGGCAGAACTGCACAGCCTTCCAAGACGCGCTGTGCACGGCGTATGCACGATCAAACCCGAGATGATGGAATGCATGAGTGTCGCGGGCGATTGCGTGCCCCTCAGGCGCCGTCTTCCGGCTGGTGTATCGAAATGGGAAGACGAATTCCTGAGGGCGTTCCCGCCGGTCGGCCGCGTTCTTGGGCCGCGCTATGAACACGAAAGGGTTCGAGCTGTTCTTGCATTCGACGATCAGCTCCACAAAGGCGGCGAGCTTCGCGCTTTCGGCGAAAGCGACTCGCTGGACTGCGGTCACGTCGATCTCGCGGGACTTGGCCTCGTCGGGATCCTCGAACGCGACGTTGGTCCGCACGTTCAGGCCCCGCCGTTCCAGCTGCGTCGCAACTTCCTGTTCCATCAGATAGCCGGACTCGCCAATTGCCTTCATGATCTCGTCGGACGTCGGCCCGGCAGCCATCCCGTGCTCTCCCAAGGATCGGAACGAACGCGTTCCGATGGACATCGTGTCGCACGGCTGGCCTTTTGACAATTAACCTGTCGCGGCCTCGGCACAGAACAGGTGTTTAGGCGAAATCCCCGCGATCGATCGTCGCTGCATTGACGCCTGCGAGATCGACGGCCTCGATGTGCCCGTCGCTGCGGCCGTAGAAGAACAGGTAGGTGTCCCCGCCGATCTGGACCGCGTCGACCGCGTGCGGATCTCCGGACGCGACCAGCGCGTCACGCGCCGACCAGCCCGCCGAGTAGAGATCGCCAGCCGATCCGTGGAGGATTGTCGTCGGCGCGCCGAAGTCGAAGGTGATGCGGTCGTCGGATCCGAAGTCGGTGATGCGATCGGCGACGGCCCGTCCGAAATCGATGTTGGAGTCGTCGAGCGCGAAGCGGAACACGTCTCCGCCCGCCCCGCCGCTCATCACGTCCAGCCCCTGATCCCCGGACAGCGTATCGCTGCCGTCGTCTCCGTAGATCTGATCGTCGCCCTTGCCGCCGCGCAGCAGGTCGTCCTCGCCGCCGCCGCGGATCACGTCGTTGCCGAGGTTTCCGTTGATCCGGTCGTATCCGGCGTCTCCCGAGATCTGGTCGTCGTCCGCTCCGCCCTGGATGCGGTCGTTGCCGTCGCCCCCGAAGATCACGTCGCTGCCGCCGTTGCCGTTCACATAGTCATGGCCAAGGCCGGCGACGATGATGTCCCCGCCGTCCGTCGCCCCCGCGAGCCCCGACCCGTTGCCATAGATGTGGTCGTTGTCCTCGCCTCCATCGAGCGTGTCCGCGCCCGCGCCGCCGTTAATGAAGTCCGCGCCGGCGTTGCCGACGATGCGATTGGCCGCATCGTTGCCGATGATCATCTCGCCGCCGGAGCCGCCGATCGCATTCTCGATGACGGCGCCTTGGGCGATGCCGACGTTGTAGCCTTCGAGCTGGTTGCCGGGAGACACGTTGCCGACACTGCTCAGGCTGCCCTGGCGCAGGTCGATGACGTGGTTGTAGTTGTAGCCGGAGAAGTCGAGCGTGTCGTTTCCGCCCGCGTCCCAGACGGTGAAGCGGACGAAGCTCTGGCTGGCGTCGGTGATGTGGAAATAGCTGGCGTCAGCGTTGGAGTTGAACCCGTAGATTGTGTCGCCCGTGCGCGTCGTCATGTTGGCGCCGTATAGACGCTGCGCGGCGGCAATGTCGGCGATGCCGGGCGTCATTGGGGTTGTCCAGACGCCGATCGGCGCGCCTTGAGAGCCGTCGAAATAGCTCATGATGCTGAAGAGCTTGCTGTCCTCGCGATATGAGGCGTTTGTCGCGTAGCTGGGGTTTGGCGAGCCATAATCCGACGGATGCGACAGGCCGATGGCGTGACCGATCTCGTGCAGCAGGCTGGAATAGCCGCCCGGCGCGTTGAAGCCGTCCGGGATCCACTGGTGCTGGTCGCGAAGGAAGTCGCTGTCGTTGAACCCGGTGAAGACCTCCGTCGTCACGGAGCCATGCCCTGGGAATTCCGACATGCCCGACGCGCCGCTCGACGAGTAGGTGAAGCCTTCGAACTTGATCTGCCCCGCATTCGAATAGGCGCCGGAGCCGGAATATCCGGACCCGGCCCGCTGGAAGCTAATGTTGGCGACGTCGCTCCACGCGTTGGTGGCCACCTCGATCGCGTGGATCTGGTTCGACTGAAGCTGCCAGAAGGTGTTGCCGCCGAAGGCGCCGGTGTCTTGGCTCGCGATCGAGTAGGTGACGGTCGTGCCCGTTCCGAGCTGGCCGGGGCCCCACTTCACCCCGAGCCTGTCGAGCTGCGCCGCAGCCTGATCGACGGTGAACGAGGGCTTGGTTGCCGGCAGGATCGCGTCCAGTCCGGGAAAGTTCTGATATCCGATGTAATCGCTCATTGCGGTCTTCCTTTCTGCTAGGCCTAGCTCTTTAGAAGCTGCTCTTGTCGGTGAGCGGTGCGAGCTTGCGGACTTCGCGCTCAACCAGTGCGTCATAGGCCTCGCTCACCTCGGGGCCGGTTTGCAGCACCAGCATCCACGAATAGAATTCAGCGCTGAGGGTCGGCCGCCTCGGGCGGTCGAGCGGTCCGCAAGAATCTTCAACAGCACACCACTTTGGGCTTGAGCCACTCCGCCAGCTGGGTTGCCCGAACTTCGCGAGGACCTGGCTCTTCAGGGCTTCGACCGTCTGTCGGTCCTTGTTGCCGAAATAGACGATGTAGCTGGCACGGGGCCCCGCCGGCCATTGCGCGAACTGGATCTCCAGCCTCTCTCCGGCGGGACCGACCGCGTTGATGGACCGGAGCGCGGTCTGGGTCCCGTTGTATTGCTGCCGGCGGACCCAAGCCGCCTTCGACGCCACCATGTTGCGGAAATCGGAATCGTTCGACGTGCGCTCCACCCGATACCCTGCGCGGCCGAGCGCCTGCCGGACGGCGTCCGGGGCCATTCCGAGCTTCAGGCCCGCAATGTCGAACGTCGCGGGGCCGGTCGTGCCGATCGGCGGTTCGGCTGGCTGCGCCATCGGTACCGCAGCGGTCGGCGCCGCAATTGCCTGGGCTGGCGCGGCGCCGGCAAGCGCCAGCGCCAAGCTCAATTTCAGCTGCTTTGTATTCACCTCGTCGTCCCCCGCAAAGCGAGGCGCCACCGGCGGCGCCGCCTGAGTTAACGAGGCGGCGCCGGTCCCTGTGAACCGGGTGTTGGAAACTCGCACGGATGAGCGAGCGCGAACGCCTTTAGCCGGGTGGCCTGGACATGCGCGTCCGCCACCCGGTCGTAAGGAGCGACCGGCGGTCTTTCGACCGATTCATCCGTGCGAGGTTTCCACGCCTCGGCCCGCCGGCTGGCGGGCGCGTGAAGGCTACTCTGCATTAATCAATATTGAAAGCGGGGTTCGTGTATCGGGTTGCAGTTGGGCTATTTCATTCCTGCAAAATCAGATTTGCTCTCCGTGACCTCGTTGAAAGGGCCGCGTCGCATGGGAATCGAACGCGCGCTCTTCGCGGTTCCTGCTGCTAACGCCGGGATCCGCCCACCCTGCTTGGAAGTGCTAACCAAACTTGTCGTTCAGCTGTTCAGTCGATGCTCGGGAATGATATCTAGCAGTTCATAGGTTCTGACTTCGCCCTGGGCGGAGTCTTGATGAGCGCCGATTAGGTTCCTGCCTTCCAGGAAATCCGTCGCCCGCGAGATTGCCGCTGCACCCGTGTTCTTTCCGCGCACGTCGTCAGGCCCTGCGCGCACCGGTGCGTGCTTGTCTTTCAGGAGTTCGCGGCGAAATAGGACGAGCAAGTCCATAATGCGCTCCTTGGAACCGTGCGGGAGGACCGATCTACCGTAAGCCGGTAAAGTAAGGCGGGCCCCGCTCCGGACCGCGGCTTCCAGCAATGCCTCGATGCAGGCCTGCGCCTGCACATAGCGAATAATCGGGACGGCAGACGCCTGAACGCTCGAAAGACCCGAATACCACAACGGGTGAAAGCTTTTCCCCAGCTTGTTGCTGGTCTTAGGCAGGGCCGTCTGCCTCAGAAACTCGTCGTTCGCGCCTTCCAGCCGCCTCGTTATCCGGTCGAGCTCTTCGTCGAGCTGTTGGAACGCCTTATCCGGATTCACGCCTAACTGATCTGCCTCATGGATTATCAGATTGTGGAGCTGGCGAACGCTCGGATGAGCGATGACAGGATCATTGTTCGGCTCCCGATCGTCGCGACCTAACATGCGATGATTGCGATAGGCCGCCAGCACCTTATCAAGAACCGCACGAAGATCGCGCGCTTCATTGAGCACGCGTTCCGGAGGCAGCGTGTCATGATCGGATGTTAGCATTCCGCCTAAAGGCTCCAGTGCGCCGAGCACGTTACGCGCCAACACCAGCTGGATATCATGCGCACACCAAATCAGCGTCTGAGCGATAAGAGCCCTGCGGAGGCGTGCTAATTCGTCTGTGCCGAGGCTCGTGCCAGCGCGCTGACCAGCGTATTCTGCAGTCCGCAGCGCCGCCATCACGCGCGCATGTCGACCCAACACCAGTGCGCGATATAGCGGAGGGTGATGGGCGTGTAGCTGCCACAGATCGTCAACATGGCGCGCCATCTTGTCGTCAGTTCTTCCGAATGCAGGCCAGCCGCGGATCACGGCTTCGATCAGCCCCTTGTCGCGCGTAATCACGATCATCCGCTCGCAGTGCGCGCGCAGTTGCTCCTTAGTCGTTGGTATCAACCCTTCAGGCAGCAACGCTTTTTTCTCGTCCAGGACACCTGCAGGAAGTCGTGCCAAGTCGGTGAGATCAGGATCAAAAAGAACAGCCGGGAAAGCCTTCTTTGTTAGACCTCCGAAGTAATATTGATGATGTAGCAGCTCCAACATGGCGTCGGTGTCTATCCGCTTGCCGGCCATCAGCGCCTTCACCAAGGCGCCTAAATCACTGAAGCTGGCCCATGGTGGACGACGACCACCAGCGCCTCGACGAATCTCGCTTTCTTTGTTTATGGCGTTCCGGGCCTTTGTGCGCTCGGTCGCACCAAGCAAGACGTTTTTGCTCATAGCTTGCCTATTTCGTCATCGATCCGCTTCGTAAGTGCGGCTGCGAAGGTGCGGGTTTGCTCTTCCATGATCTTCGCTCGATTATACAGGTTATAGCCGATCCCGCCTCGACGCTGCTCCGCTTCGCATTGCGCGATTGCCTGTTCGAGCTGACGGGCCAAGTCGTCGAATTTCGCAATCGCTTCTTCCAAGTCTTGGGGCAACTCAGACATCGTCTTCCTCCCGAAGGCTGGGAAGAGCAGGCTCTTCCCAGAATGTGGGGTTTCCGCCGCGCGCATAGATCCAGTCGAAGGCTTCGCCTCTGGTACCGACTTTGGGATCAGTTTCTTGCAGCACGCCACACAAGTCCAAGATCAGGCCGAGCTGAACGGCGGTGGGTTGGTCGCGACGCCAGCGTTCGCCCCTGCCGGTGCGACCTGAATTGAGGAATGAGGTAACTTCGGCGTCGTAGAGCGCCTTACGATGGCGCCACCAGAGTGCGCGTCCCCATTGTTCGCACCAAGCGCGGCGGTGGCTGTCGGAGAGCACCGTCTGGATTAATGGCCCGAACCCTAGATCCGGTGTGCTGGATAGAACACTGGATGACCAGCGCAGCATGTGCAGCGGATGGGCAAGCAATCCGAGCAGCGCGATATCATCGATATCGGCAAGACCGAGCACCGCCAGCGTTGATCCGAGCGCATATTTGCGAGCATCACGCGATCCCGCACCGCCACGGCGCTTCGGTAGGGCGCACGCCTGCCGGCGCAATTCGCGGAGCTCGTCGTGCACAAGCTCGACCTTCCGATCGGCCTTGCCGATCGTGCCGTCGATCATCGCCATGAGCGCTGAAAAGTCCGCCGCTCGCTGTTGTTCGTATTGCATGGTTTGCGGTTAGCCGACCCGCAGCCCAGCATATCCCAACCTACCCCCAAGAAAGCACGGTGATGGGCGTAGCTTGGGATATCCACCACGCAGTTCAGTGCATGGAGCAGACAGAACGAGAGGGGGGTGGTGCGCGATAAAGTGTTGTTCGGCCCCGAATGGCCGCACAACCCGCTTCGCCACCCCCCTCTCCGGATCAGTCTGGAAGGGTCATGAAACTCAGATATGGGCAGGTAAAGGATGGCTGCGAGCCGCTTCGATCAGACCTCGCGGCTGCCCGAAGTGCGCGCAACCGCGCGACGCGCGATCAACGCGCCCAGCAGCAGGAAGACCGGGAGCAGACGCGACACCATCGTCGCCGACGCGCCAAAGAAGATCGGGAAATACAGCGCGCGTTGACCCGCAAATTTCGCGTGCAGGTGCCGGAGCGGGAACGCCCGCGCACCGGCAACGCGACTCCGCGGAAACTCTTCCATCGCACAGCGGGCGCAGTGTTCAGCGGGGCGGTCACAAAGTCGTTCGCCGCCTCGGATGGCCTGCGCAGCATCCATTTCGGGTTTACGGCGCGGGGCCTCGCCTCGACGAAAGGACGCCGCTGGCGCACTGGCGAAGGTGCGCGTGCTGCACTGTACATTGCCCGGCTTGAGGGACTCGAAGGAGGTGAGCTCGGATGGCGCTCGAATATCGGTGACGATCGCAATGAGGTGGTCGCCTACCATCGCGCCCTGGAGGCAATCGAAACGCATGATCGTGCGAACGCCAATGTCTACATCAGCGAGATCATCGCACTTGATGCGACCTTGACCGCGCGCCAGCGGCGCAAGGTCGTTCGGCGCATCTGCAGGTATTTCGAAGAGCGCGGCCTAGGATATGTAGCTGGTATTCACGAGCCGGACGCATCGGGTGACCAGCGGAATTTCCACGTGCACATCATTTATTCGCTGAGGCCAGTCCGTCGGGTGGCGTCGTATGATTGGGAGTTCGCGGCGTCCAAAGTCAGCGACATCAACACACCGTCCGGCATTCTGGCGCGCCGCAAGATTGTGGTGGGCGCGATCAATGCGACACTGGCGGCCGCGGGAAGTGGGCGGCGCTACACGCACTTAAGCAACAGCGCGCGAAACCTTCCAGAGCCTGAGCCGAAGCTGGGCCAAACGGCTGTTTGGCTTCGGCGCCGCATCAGCAACGGGGAAGCTAAGCTCGCCGCGCTGCAGCGCCTCAGGGCCGTCATGGCGCGGATCGCCAGCGCATTGGCAATGGCAAGGCAGATCGATGCTCTCGGCTCTGCCGCAATCTCGCGTCTCGCGCATAAGCGGGCGAATGTAGCCGCCGTGCGGGCCAGCGTGCGATCCCGTGTGAATGCGGCAGCCGTGGAGGCTATTGTCCGGATGGATAGCGCACGGCTACGCACCATCGATGAACTTCGGATACGTGAAGAACGACTGTCCCGCATCGGACTAAGCATTTCCTCCAGGATGGCGCTGTATCAGCGCATAAAGGCGGCCGTTGCCGAGGCAGGCGCGTTTCTTCAGTCAGACCCGCTGGAAGCTATCCGCCCGAACATGCAAAATGTAATTATAACGCGCGCCGATAATACGGCTGCGCGGCTCGATCGCGCCGGCCGCCATATGACCGGGCTCCGGCAAATCGTCCTTTCACGGCTCGCCAATGCGGGGGCTCGCGCGAACCTTCCCGATCTTGCTGCGAGCCCAGCAGTCCTTCGGAACCGCCTCATCGATCAGCGGGCACGCATAGCCGGTCAGCTCGCCAGTATCGTCGTGCTCAAGCCACCAACACGGGGAGATCGCGCCCCTACCGAGGTCCCGCCGAAATCCGCTGGTATGGCTGCGCCTCAAGTGGCGCCCGTGAATACAGTGCGTAAGCCCTCTATCGGGCCAAAAGAGGCCATCAAACAATTGCGCGCGCTTTTGCCGATGCGCACACCAACAACGGCCGAACGTGACATGTATGGTCCGGCCCGACGGCCGGTCGCAAGGGTCGACACGCCGCGACGGGTCTTGGAAAGAGATGCGCTGCTGCGGGCAGAAGTGACGCGCCGGGGACCTGAGGTCGTTCTTCGCCTGCGCATGGCCGCCTTCTCTCTGCTGCGCGCGCAAGATGCGAGCGTCACACTCGATGGGGAGGACCCGAAAATAGTCAAAGGGGTGCTGTTCGAGGACGAGCTTCGCGCCGTCTTTCACCGTGATCACGCTGACGAGACGCGTCGTCTTTTACTGGAGATTTATCGGGAGCAGGCGGAGCGGCGCGCCCGCAAACGGAAGAAGCTGGGTGAGGGAGCCTTACCAAGCTCCTTTGTCAGCCCAGGCCAAGGGCCTTCGGCCCCGGAAGATCCGCTGCTGAACCCGCGAAAAGGCAAGCGCAGGGGTCGTAACGAATGACCGGCTTCACCGCGTGGCTGGAGCGGCAACCGCCCAGCCACGTGAAGAAGATGAGGTAAATCTCCCGAGCAGGCGAAGCTGCTGCACGTGAGGAAAAGCGAGTGGCAGCCTGATCCGGACCCGATCGGGCCGGTGATCCTCCTGCCAAAAGGCTGAACTGAAATGCCCATTACGACTCCGGCTCTCGCTCCGGACCTCTGGACGCGCCTGCTGTCCCTTCCCCATGCTGCACTTGGAGCCGAAGCAAGCGAACCGATTGCAGTCAGCGCCGGCCTACCGGCTGGCGCCTTCCTGATCGAATCAGCGAACGTCATTCTGTCGGCGACGCCCTGCGACCAGCCGATGTTTTCCGACATGATGGAAAGGGTCGCACGGAGCCGTCGTCGCGACGTGCTGTTGATGCGAACCGGCTTTCATCCGGAGATTCTCAACCCGGTCCAAGCCTGCGTGGCCTTGGTCGCGGAGCGTGATGTCCTCATGCTGGAAGGTATGGCTTTCTATAGGCACGATGATCAGAGCCTGTGGCTCGTCCCGATCGATGCCGGCCCTTTCATCGCCATCGAGCCTCGTGGCCTGCGACTGGAGATGATCCCGCCGTTTTTGACTTACGATCAACGCGTAGACGGCCTTTGCCGAGCCGCAGCCGAAATCGTGCGGATTTCCACGCGCCAACGGAGTCGGTGAGATGACCGCTGCGAAGACTGGTGTCCGGGCACGAAAGAGCGGAGCGTTGGCCAATGGTCCGAAGTTAATCGCGCCGGACGATGCCGATCCACAAAGCTGGCTATATCTGAATCCCGAAGGACCTTCGGATGTCGGGGTCGTGTTCGGGGTTCTGCGTCGGCACTATGGCGGCAGGACGAATAGCGCGGTTGAATTCGGCCGTCGGAAGCTGCAGCCGATAGCGCCCCATGGCGACGCAACCGCGTCCCCATGGCGGGTAACCGCGGAACGCGCAGACGTCGTGCTGCCGCCAGGTGCCCCCGATACGCTCACGGACCCGGAGGTGCTGCTGACGGCCATGGATGAGGCGGTGATCGATAAGCCGATCCTTATTTACTGTACCATTCCATTCGCGGGCACGACGCGGCTTCACCACGCCTGGGAATGTGCGCGGAGCTTTGCCGGCAGGCTGGCGGAGCGGCATCTCGCCAGCCTGGTGGTGTTGCACGCGCCCTCCCGGGTCGGGTCGACCAACCCGACACACGCACACCTGCTGATCGGTTGCCGCGCGATTGGCGCGCTGGGTTGCATGGCACTGGGCGCATACGACCAGGAACTGATCAGGGACTCCGGGCAGGCCGTGATCGAAGAACTGTGGATCCAACATCTTGCAGAATGAGGCGCGGCGGGCGGATCGGCAGGTCCGCCCGCCAACCTTCAGGGGGAGACGTCAGGTTGTTCCGAAATGCGGAATGAAACTGAAGGAATGAAGATGAAGGATCTCGATTATGCTGCCAAGATGGCGATAACCCGCCCGCACGTCGAAGCGGCGATCCGCATGCTACTGGGCAAAAAGGCGCTGAAACCGTCCCTTGCCTTTGTCGGCGGGGATCAGCTTGACGCGCTCGGCAGGCTCGAACTTTGCCGCTTGGCCACGGACTCAAACGTCGACTTGATCCAGCTGGAATTTGGTCCCGAGGCCGACAATTCCTACGCCTTCACCGGCATCAGCATCGCCGTCCGACGCGAAGGAGTGACTTACTTTTTCGGCAACTGCCAACTCTCCTTACCGGCAGGATCGCGGCGAGCCGTCATCATGGCCAATGATGCACGGCAAGGGCATTTCGTGGTGTCACCGCGTGAAGTCGTGCATCTCAAGACGAAGCCGAGGGCGGCTCTGGAGGATGGTGTGGAACCGGCTCGGGAAAAGCTGCTTCGCCTGAGCCGTAGAGGTATCGATATCACTGCACAGGCGGCCGTGCGGGAGGTGGCCGACGCGGCATAAAGGGTAGCGGTGCCCTCGGCTCGCGCGGGCACCGCTACCAGAGCGACCAGTGGGTGGCAGCGAGTGGGTGAGATCGGGCGAGGAACGTCCTTAGTTGGCTTGAACGGCGTGCTTGGTACCGGCCCTACGCGCCAGCCAGTAGCCCGGCACGAGCTCCGCATATCGAGCTTTCTGTTCGACGGTGACACCGAGACCCAGCACCATCAAGGAGAAGGGTGTGTGCTGGCTTTTTCCGCCCGGATCCAGGAACTTCACTCGCCCTTGCAGCAGGTAGATGTCTGCGTCGGCGCTCAAAGTATCGTGAAACCACGCCGAATCAGTCCTCACCGGAACTAGGCAGACGACGGTTTCCACCTTGCCGGCCCGCCACTGATCGTGGGCGCGGCGCAGCCACTTGATGAGCTCGGAATATGGGGGGTTCACGAAAGCAACGCGGCCCGCCCAGTCGTCAACAAGTCCGTCGCCTCCTTCGCTTAAAAGAATACGGCGATGCGCAATAACAGGGCTGAGGACGCTCCCGCAGGGGTCTACGTCGATCTCGCCAAAGGCTGCATAAATGTTGGCTAGAAAATCCGTTGGCGTGAAGCGGCTATCCCGGTTCTCCCTGTCGACTTGGCCCCAATACGATCTCTCAGGCGCGCGTCGACGCGCCCGAGGCGCGAGAACGGCGAGCAAGCGGAGCAGGCTGGCGACCGATCCCCCGCCCCGCTCCAGGCTGGCAATGGTGGCCCGCGATAAACTTGTGCGCGATGCTATCGCATTTACGGACAGATCCCGTTTCTGCCGGCGTGCGCGCAGTTGCTCGGGCAGCGTCTTGCCGGGCCCGAGGCCTGTCAGGCAAAAATTGAGCTCGGCCATAACTGCAAGCAAGTTCGGCACGGAGCCGACGCCATTCTCTAATCGCTTGATGGCCTGAGCGTCGACACCGATCCTTCCCGCCAGGGCCTTCTGGGACCAGCCCGCTGACCGCCGAGCTTCGCGGATTTCTTTAATCAAAAATCTGATCCCGTTGGGTTCATATTTTTAACAAATATCTGCGTTGCCTGTTGCTGCCAATGCCGGACTGAAGGCTAGTTGCTCGGTGACCCAAGGTGCGGAAGTTCAGCTCTTGGTTGAAAACGACCCTGACCGCTTTGAGGAGCGATCGAGGTCAGCGGCCCTTCGTTCAGCCGGCATATGATGGCAGATGCGCAAACTAAGCTATAAGGCCAAGCTGGCGGAACTTGTCCATTCGCGCGGCTGAGACTCAACTCTCGCTTTTTGGCTCCTCGTCCGCTTCGTCGCCATCCATCTCGGCGATGCGAGCCTTTACCGCTTCGCTGAGATAGGCGTTGTCGATCGTACGAAGATAGCCCAGGGCTTCCTCATCGCTGGCCTGATATTCTAAGCGCCGCTTGTAGAAAGTAAGCCGCCCTTCGGCTTCTTGGATGATCTGGCCCCAGGTTTTCGCCCAAACCCTGATCTTAATAGGGTCGTCGAGCTCCATTATGAGACCGCGCGGTTTGCCGGCCAACCGCGCTTCGAGTTCAGCGTCAGGTGTGAATTTGTTCGAGATGGCGACGAAGTCCCATTCGACATTGCTGTGCTTGAATCGCGGGTCCAGCGCGACGGCCTTGGCGTATTTCCTTATCTGGCCGAGCACGTCTTCATTAAGTGGCTGGAGTGGCCGTTTAAGCTCGACGACGAGATGCCTACGCTCATCGTCGGTCGGGGTCGGAACGCGGGCCGAAAGCATCAGGTCGACGATGGCCGCCTTGCCTTCTGCATCGAGCACGGGTTCGGCAGCACCTGGCAATTCGCGCTCTGCGCCGAGAAGCTCTATATGGCTGCGCAGGACCGAGGTCAGATCTTGGTCGTCGTTTACCAGGTTAAAGTGCTCGCCAAAAATCCAGGTTTCTTGGGCGATGATCCGGTGGAGCTGCGACCGTTCGAGGAGCTGGCGCCGAGATTGGGGTTCAAAGACAAGAAGCTGTAGCGCCTTTAGGAAATCCAGCCGGTCAGTGACGGCTTTTGCCGCGTTGATCACGGCGGTGAGGGAGGTCTTACGCAGCAGGTCTGCCAGCTCGGCCTGCCGCTCCTTCGGTAGGTCGATCACCTTCTCTAGGATTGAGAGTAGATTGGTCGCGCCGGTCTCTATCGCCGCCTTGATGAGCTGGAGGACAAGTTTCTTCTGTTTGGGTGGGGACTTGTCGAAGTCGGGGCTGTAGTCTGCCAGGTTCAGGGCGACGACATCGAATAGCTGGCGCTCGTTGATTTCAATGGGATCTGCCGCCGCGCCGTCATAGGGATAAATCGCTGCCTCGACCCATTCCTGGATTTTGTCGCGGGACCGCGCGGCTTCCTTGGTTCTGAAATGCTCGCGTAACCGAGCTTTGGCCGCCTCTATTAGCGCGTTCGAGGTGGGGTCCAGCTCCACAAGACCCTCGGCATGATTGTCGGCGAGTTGCTGGAAATGCTCCGCAGTCAGATAGGCGGTGAACTCAAACCCGCGAGCTTGGATGCCTGGTGGCATCTCGTAGAAGCTGAACCTCCCCGGTAGACACAGCATGAGTTTGCGATCGACAGACTTCTTCCATTCAACGACATCGAGGATAGCGTCGAAGGTGCGGCCTCCCTGATCGACAGCGATCGGATAGGGCGTCACCGAGTCGATCGCCTCACGGGCGTCCACGGCAACGCCATCATAGATGATCTGAAAGCTCGGATCGTCGTAGAGTTGAAGCGCGAACACGTCCCGCACCCCATCGGCGAAACCGTTTTCCGCCCAGATCTCGAAATCTTTGATCACGTCGCGGATCGCGACTGCGCATCCTTGGCTGGATGTGGCGACAGGTTCGCTCACCTCGAAGTTCTTCAGGTTGGATTTTTGCCCGAAGATCGTGAAGCGTTGGCCGCCATAGTTTGAGGTCCAGGCTACGGAATCGCCCAATGAAAAGGCCTTGAAGCGGCCTTGGCCCTTCTCCCCGTGCACCGCCCGGCCGCCGGTGGTTTTCCTACCGGGCCGCTTCCAAGAGCCACCCAGCTTTTGAAAGCTGTCCTCAATCGTGTCGAGCGGGATCCCGGTGCCATTGTCGATTATGTGGATGCCGCCCAGCGTCGTAAGCTGGCCCTTTTCCAGCTCGACGCGCACCTCAGTGGCGTCTGCATCATAAGCGTTCCAGATCAACTCAGAGATCGCTGCTAGCGGCCGTGCCGTCGTGATCCTTTGAATATGATCGTTCTCAACCCTAACTTCGATTTGTTTCAAATCTGCCCCCCGCCGCTACACGCGGCTCTTGCTTGATGAAGCGAGCGCCGATCTCGTCACCTGACCGCTGATTGGCGGACGCCCACTTGGGGCAGAGGCGACCTTAAACTCCGCAACATTTACGACAAGCTGAATAGGGCCTACCTTCGAAATATAGCTCCGGGGGGAGGCGCAAGGTGGCAGCAAAAACACTGACGATTTACTTAGCTAAGGATGAGGTTGAGAACTTCAGCGATTTCCTGTCAGACGAAGCGCGCGGTCGTCTTGCGCACCCGACCACAAGAATTGTCGATAGCGAAACCTTCGGCGAGGGTGCGCGTCTCTATGTTTTCGTTGGGCATTCTTTCGCCCCGAAATGGGTCGTTGAGCTCAGGCGCCACTTTACCTTCGACGACCATATTCAAACTTCCTCTGCAGCAGCCGTCCTGATCTTTCGGGCAGGCGGGAAAACGTTCGCATGCACGTTCGCCCATGGTTGGATGTATCTCGACGACCATCGTTTCGAAGGTGACTTCGGCCTGCGTGTAGCGATCAATGCGCTGGATGATACAAAACTGCGGAGGCTCGAGCGTGCCAATCTCGGTGATGCACTTAGGGGCGTGGCGCTGTCGCCGTTTCAGCGCGAGCTGACCTCCTTCGGCCTCGAAGACGCGCTTGATCTTATCCGAAAGATAAGCGGCCGAACCCGCGACGAGGCAACCGCAGACACCATGAGCGGCTCCCGGTCGCTCCGCGTCACAGGAGAATTCGGCCTTGGCGACCTTCCTGATATCGCTTCCGATGCGCTCATCTTTTACACTTCGGAACACTACAAAGAGACAGCCTTCCGGATTATCGATTCGGTGATGCCGGTCGCGGATCGGGAGCTAGCGGAGAACCTTGATGAATTAGCAGCACTGAGCGTCGCCACGGCCGGAGAGGATTTCGAATTGGGTTTGCCCGTCGGCTTTGAGGATCAGGCAGCCTCCTTCAAATTCAACGGGCCACGGCAGCGCGGAGCATACCCAGACTTACTCATGCGCCACTATACAGCGGCAATGGGGCAGAACCTTGAGACCGTCACCGCCGAGACCCTCAAGCAACATAAAATCGAAGCTTGCTTCGAAGGAGATGGGCACCCCAGTGTCCGCTGGAGCATCAAGTCCGCCTTGGTCGGCTCGATCGTGCATGAAACTGAGCGGTACGCTGCCAACGAGGGCGAATGGTATCGCATAGAGCAGGGCTTCAAGGATGCGATAGAAGCAGGTTTTCAGGAGGCAATCCTCCCTTGGGATGTGGCGCCCGCGCCCTTGCGAAAGGTATACGATGTAAAGGGGAATGGCCGATATCAGGCCGAAGCTGAGTATAATGCCGAATATGCGGCGGCGAATGGCTTTGTGCTGCTCGACACCATTCTTATTCAGATTCCGGGGGTCGCGCGGTCTGGCTTCGAGCCTTGTGACATTCTCGACATTGCGGGTAAGCGGCTTATCCACGTCAAGAAAAGCTCTCGCCGATCAAGTGTCCTAAGTCACTTTTTCAAACAAGGAGCGAACTCAGCCCGGCAATTCAGCATGTTCGAAGCGGCTTGGCTTTCGCTCCGGGAAATGGTCGAGCAGGTCGCAGGTGAGGCGGCAGCGATATCTCTTGACGGTGCGCGGGCTGATCAAACTCGGCCGTGGAGTGTTGAATTCCTCATCGCCGATACACCGCGTCAAAACGGTGACTTTAATATTCCATTTTTCAGTAAAGTCTCGTTGCGCGACGAACTTCGCATGCTTCGCGCAATGCGGTATCAGGTCGCCATCCGATTTATTGAACTGCAGCCCGACCAGCTTCGGTGAATATCTGAATAAGCAAGTTAAAGGGTGCCGCCGTGCCCGAAACCGCTGAATCTGTTTTTAGGGGTAGGTTGGGATATGAGGCTGGTGATCCTGTCATCTGGCATGGGTGGCCGCAGCAAAACCCTCCTTGCAGCAGAACGCGGGCGCCCGCTCTGAAAGACCTGGGTCTCCTTCTGGCTTGCACGTTAAGGACTTGGTGTCCTCGCTTCCCGTGACAACAAGGGAAACGCAGTGGGTTCTGGACGCTATCGGGCCCGACATTGTAAGGTTGTTCAAGGAGGCCGCCGATGAAGAAAGCTCCTGAAAACAATGGCCGGAAGCGGGCTTACGCCTATCTGCGCCTCTCCGTCGACAGAGAGGGCGGCGCCCCGCAAAGCATTGAAGCCCAACGCAACGCGATCCGGGCTTACGCCAAGAAGCATGATTTGGAGATTGTTGAGGAGTTTGCCGACGCTGGCTTCAGCGGGCAGACTCAGCATCGTCCGGAGTTCCAGCGGATGGTGGCACAGGCGACGGCGGATGACCGGCCCGTCGATACCGTCCTCATTTACATGCTGAGCCGGCTTGCCCGAAGTATGCGGCTTTTCTTCAACACGATCGGCGATCTGGAAGATGCCGGTGTCGAGGTAATCTCAACAACCGAGGACTTTGGAAAAGGCCGGAGCAGGCGCATCGGCCACACGATTTCTGCGATGTTCGCGGAAGAGCAAGCCCGAGATGCCGCGGTACTTACCCGCAAAAGCCGCAGGGAAAATGCGCGACAAGGCTTCTACAACGGCGGATTGATAGCGTTTGGGTATCGAACCTATGTCGCTCGGCAGGACGATCAGAAAAGCCGAATGAAGTTGGAGATCGTGCCAGAAGAGGCCGCGATCGTCCGGCAGATATTTGATTGGGCCGACGCCGGGCGTGGCGGACGCTGGATCGTGAAGACGCTCAACGAACAAGGCCACACCCTGAGAGGGGCCAGGTTCACGAACGGAAATGTGGCCGGGATCCTGGCCCGCGAGATTTACGCCGGCGAATATCTTGATCGGACGGCGGACGATGACGGCCGCGCACCTGATCGCGAGGAGGCAATCACCGTGTCCTGCCCGGCGATTATAGAACGCGACCAGCATGAGAGAGTGGCCGCGATCAGGGCAGCCCGTAATCCGCGCAAAACCGCCCCTCATGTGGCGGCAGCAACCACGTTGTTGGTGGGTGTAGCCAGATGCGGGATGCCCGGCTGCGCCAGCGGAATGACGATCCGAACCGGTAAGAGCGGCCGCTACGCATATTATGCCTGCAACGACCGTGTGAACCGCGGCGGAAAGTGCACCTGCCCGAGCATTCGTCGCGAGCAATTGGACAGTGCGGTGCTGGAGGCAATCGAGCGGCAATTGCTCGAACCGAATCGGCTGCGTACGCTGCTCAACGAGGTTATAAACCTCTCGGACCAGCGACGTGCCGATCAAGCAGACGAATTGTCGCGCGTGCGGGCGGAGCAAACTCGAGTTCGGACGGCAATCAGCAATCTCCTTGTTCTTGTTGAGCAAGGAGTCATGGGACCGCGCGATCCGGCCTTCGCAGAACGCATGGCGTTCAACCGAGCGCAGTTAGCTTCGCTGACGAGCCGCATCGACACGCTGGAGACGCAGTTAGCCCGAGGATCCCGCCGTATCACGGAGCAAACGGTCGATAGGTTCGGCGCGCTGCTGAAGGCGAAATTGCGCGAGGATGACCCGACGTTGCGCAGCTCCTATCTCCGAATGTTCGTCTCAGAGGTTCGAGTATCGGAGAGCGAAATCGCGATCTGCGGTCCGACAGCTGCGCTTGAAGCCGGCGTGGCCACCGGACTTCCCCGCGGAGGGAAAGTGGTGCCCATCTTTGACCGGGAGTGGTGCCCCGGGAGAGACTCGAACTCCCGACCTGCGGTTTAGGAAACCGTTGCTCTGTCCTGCTGAGCTACCGGGGCTCGGGGCGGACGCCTAAGTGAGGCGGCGCATCGGGTCAACGCCTGCCATCAATGATGCGTTTCCGGCGGTGCGATCGGCAGCGGCAGCGGCGTCACGGCAATGCCGTCTTCGATCAGGGCCTTGGCCTCTTCGCGCGTCGCCTGGCCGTGGATCTGGCGGTCGGGCGCATCCCCGTCATGTATGGCGCGCGCCTCATCCGCGAAACGCGGCCCTACATGCTCCGAACTCGCCAGCGCCTTCGCCTGCATCTTGGCCAACGCCGCCAACATTGCTTTCATTTCGGCGGGAGCAGTGCCGGTTTGAACCGGAACCGGCGCACTCGCGGCATTGCCCTTAGGCGCAACATTGGGCGCCATTACCGCCTTGCTGACCTCGCTGATGCCGCAGATCGGACAGGATACCAGCCCGCGACCGCGCTGATTTTCGTAATCGTCGGACGAGCCGAACCAGGTTTCGAAAACATGTCCGTCGGTGCAGGCCAGATCGAAAACGATCATCGTGCGACCTCGGCCGCGGCAATGGCGCGACGATGCTCCAGCACCGGAATTCGGCTGCGCGCGGCGAGCACGGCCGCACCGTCCAACTCCACGAGCTTCACGCCGACATCGTCCTCCATATCCAGCTGCACCGCGCCCCAGGGATCCACGACCAGGGAATGGCCATAGGTTTCGCGGCCATCGGCATGTTTGCCGGTCTGCGCCGCAGCGACCACATAGGCCGCGGCCTCGATAGCGCGCGCCCGCAGCAATATATGCCAATGCGCCGCACCGGTAGGCCTCGTGAAGGCGGCCGGGATCGAGAAGATCGTCGCGCCGGCATCGCTCAGCGCGCGAAAGAGATCGGGAAAGCGCACGTCATAACAGATTGCCAGCCCGAGCCGGCCCCACGGCGTATCCACGACCAGCGGCTGCCGCCCCGCCCGATAGGCAGCGGATTCGCGAATGGACTGACCGTCCGGCAGGTCGACGTCAAACAGATGCATCTTGTCATAGCGGGCGCGGATCGCCCCCGTATCGTCGATCACATAGCCGCGGTTGGCAAAATGATCGTCGCCCGCTTCATTCCGTATCGCCAGCGAACCCAGATGCACCCACAGACCATATTTGGCGGCCGTCTCGCGCATGGCCGCCAGCGCCACATCCTCGGCTTCGGTCACGATCGAACTGGCGGCGCGTGCACGGTCGCGGTCGAGCACCGCGCTCATTTCGGGCGAAAACAGCATATCCGCCCCTGCGCCCGCCGCGCGCTCCGCCGCCTCTACCAGGGCACGCGCGCCCAGTAGGGGATCGATGCCGGTATTCGCCTGATAAATGGCAGCGCGCATCAGTCCGCCAGCAGGGGATCGAGTTTACCGCGACGCTCCAATGCGACGAGATCATCGGACCCACCGACATGGGTTTCGCCGATGAAGATCTGCGGCACGGTGGTGCGACCATTGGCGCGCTCGATCATCTCGCCGCGTCGCGGGCCGCCCATCGTAATATCGATCTCCTCATACGACACGCCCTTTTCGTCCAGCAGGCGCTTCGCCCGCACGCAATAGGGGCAGAACATCTTCGTATAAACTTCAACCTTGGGCATGGATGCTCCTTTCCACCGATCTGTGGTCGCTCCTACCCCCTGTCAACGCATCTCCTCGTGATCCCGCAGCACGCGAGCCCAACAAAGGACGTTCACCTCACTCGCACCGGCGCGTTTCAGCACGCGCGCGCAGCCCCGGACCGTGGATCCTGTCGTATAGACGTCATCGATCAGAACAACCCGCCGTCCCTTCACGGCCTGTGCCCATTTCGGGTCCAGGCGAAAGGCGCCTGCGACAGTGCGCTCACGGGCAAGCCTGCCCAGGCCGCGCAAGGGCGGGGTCGCCTTGAGACGATCGATCAGATCCAGCGCCAGCTCCCCCGTTCCGTCCCGCACCAGCGCCCGCGCGATCAACGCGGCCTGATTATAGCCCCGCGACCAAAGGCGTCGACGATGTAAAGGGACCGGCGCGATCAAAGCGCCGTCCAGCATCGCCCCGCCCACGCGCCGCATCGGCCGCGCCATTGTCTGTGCGACGCCGGGTCGCCTGCTATATTTCAGTTTCAGCGCCAGTGCGCGCGCGATCGGTCCGTAAGCGACCGCCGCGCGTGCCCGGTCGAAAGGCGGCGGATCGGCCAGGCAGGCGCCGCAGCGCGCTTCGTCATGATAGGCAAGCTCGATCGGTTCCCCGCATTGCCCGCAGGCAGGCCCGCCGAGGAAATCCAGCGCCTGCCAGCAAGCGAGGCAGAACACATGATCCTCCGCCGCAACGGTCCCGCACCCGGGGCAGCGCGGTGGTAGCGCAAATGCGACAATGGCCTGCAAGAATAAGCGCAGCAGGCGGGGCATCGGCAAAAGCGACATGCCGCGCTTGTCCGCTGCGCCACGAGCGGGCACAAGCCCCCCGCCGTGGAGCCGCCTGAAATCTTTGACCGAAGCCTGCGCCGCATGCGGCGGGATCGCGCCGCCGACCGGTTTGGCGACTATAGCTTCCTGCGCGATGCCATAGTCGAAGGGCTGCTCGACCGGCTCGACCTGGTGACGCGCCGCTTCGAACATGCGCTCGATCTTGGGACCGCGGACGGTTCGATGGCGTGCGCGCTCCGCGATCGGGGCATCGAGGTCGTCGCCGCCGATGCCGGCGCGCGCTTCGCCGCCGGCGGCATCCAGTGCGATGAGGATCGGCTGCCGTTCGCGTCGGAAAGTTTCGATTTGATCGTTTCGGCCGCTATACTTGACAGCGTCAACGATTTGCCCGGCGCGCTGGTTCAATGTCGCCGCGCGCTCAAGCCCGACGGGCTGTTTCTGGCGGGCTTCGTCGGAGCGGGTAGCCTGCCACGGTTGAAGAAGGCCCTGCTGGCGGCGGATCAGGCCGCGGGCGGTGCCGTGCCGCAACGCGTTCATCCGCTGATCGACGTGCGCGCGGCGGGTGATCTTTTGACCCGCGCGGGCTTTGCCCTGCCCGTCGCTGACAGCGAGCCGCTCGACGTCGGCTATGCCGATCCCTTTCGCCTGATGACCGATCTCCGCGGCATGGCCGCGACCAACCTGCTTCAAGGCGTCCGGCCGCCATTGACCCGGGGCCGGCTTGTCCACCTCAGCGAGGCGTTCGGGGCGCAGGCGGGTGCGGATGGCCGGGTGCGGGAACGGTTCGAGCTGGTCTTCATGACCGGCTGGTCGCCTGGCCCCGATCAGCCCCAGCCTGCGCGCCGCGGTTCGGGCAAGACATCGCTCGCCGAAGCGCTGCGTCCGCCGTCAGAGTAACGCTTCGAGCAGTCCGATCAGCGGTCGATCCGGGCCCGGCATCTGCAGGCCGTACAGATCCTGGACGCGCACCCACTTCACGACGCCCCCCTCCAGCGATTGGGGGGTGCCCCGCCACTTGCGACAAACATAGAGAAGCAGAACCATGTGCCGGTCGCCACCAGGCTGCCGATCGCTGGCAAAGGTAGCGGGCGCAAGGCAGGCTGCCTCGACATCGATCCCAAGCTCCTCCTTGATTTCCCGGATCAAAGCGGCTTCCGGCGTTTCGCCTTGCTCGACCTTGCCGCCCGGAAATTCCCAATAGCCCGCGAACGGTTTCCCGGGGGGGCGCTGTTGGACCAGCAAGCGACCGTCGGCATCGATCAATGCCACCGCGGCGACAGCGAGGAAGTTCACGCCTGCCTTATCCGATAGCGAGGAACTTGGCGCGCCGCTTCTCGAGCAGCGCGGCCCCGCTCAACCCTTCCAGCTCCGCCAATTCTTCTTCGATAACACTGCCCAGGGCGGCAATGGCAGCGGCCCGGTCACGATGTGCGCCACCGACGGGTTCGGGCACGATGCGGTCGATCACGCCCATCTTCTCCAGATCCTGCGCGGTGATCTTCATCGCCTCGGCCGCATCGGCGGCCTTCTCGGGGCCCCGCCACAAAATGGAGGAGGCGCCTTCGGGCGAGATTACCGAATAGATGGCATGTTCGAACATCAGCACGCGATCGGCCGCCGCCAACGCGACTGCACCACCCGATCCCCCCTCGCCCACGATGATAGCGACGATCGGCACGGTCAGCGCCAGGCATTGCTCGGTCGAACGGGCGATCGCCTCTGCCTGGCCGCGTTCCTCGGCCTGGATGCCGGGAAAGGCACCGGCGGTATCGACCAAGGTGACGACCGGCAGCTTGAACCGTTCGGCCAGCCGCATCAGCCGGATCGCCTTGCGATAGCCTTCGGGCTTGGCCATGCCGAAATTATGTTTGATGCGACTGGCGGTATCGTCGCCTTTCTCATGGCCGATCACCATGACGCGACGTCCGCCGATCCGGCCCAGCCCCCCGACGATCGCCTGGTCCTCGCCGAACGCGCGGTCGCCCGCCAGCGGCATGAAATCCTCGACGAAGCCGGCGACATAATCTTTGAGATGCGGTCGCTCGGCGTGGCGGGCAACCTGCGTCTTCTGCCACGGGGTCAACTTCGCGTAGGTCTCGCGCAGCAACCGATCCGACTTGGTCTGCAGCTTTGCGACTTCCGCCTGGATGTCGAGCGCGCCGTCGTGATTGTCGGCGGTCTCCCGCAACTCGACGATGCGCGCCTCCAGCTCGGCGATGGGTTTTTCGAATTCGAGGAATGCAGCCATGGCGCGCCGTTAGGAGTGGTCGCGGCCAGCGTCAACGCGTGCGCTTAACGGCGCGTCGGCGAGCGGGTGTCTTTGATTGACCAGTTCAACCAGCCGCCGGCCATCGACATGGGTGTAAATCTGCGTGGTGGCGATGTCGGCATGCCCCAACATCGTCTGCAATGCGCGCAAATCCGCGCCCCCCTCCAGCAGATGCGTTGCGAAGGCGTGACGCAGCACATGCGGGCTCACCCGTTCCGGATTGATACCCGCATCCGCGGCGAGCGCACGCAGCAGTTGGAACAATCGGACGCGGCTGAGATGGGCTTTTCCAGACGGAAACAGCCAGGCGCCCTCGCGCGGCAGCGTGGCGGCATAGGATGCCACTGCCGCACGGGCGCGATCCGAAATCGGAACCAGCCGTTCGCGTCCACCCTTGCCGCGCAGGATGAGGAAGGGCTGATCGTGCCGGATCAGGTTGCGCGGCAATGATACCAGCTCGGTGGCGCGCAGCCCCGATCCGTAGAGAAGTTCGACCAAAGCCGACAAACGCAAATTGGCGGGCGAGCCGTCAATCTCCAGCCGCCGCGCAATCTCCGCGAACAGCCGATCGACGTCCGCATGATCCAGGATACGCGGCAGCGTGCGGGCGACACCGGGCCGGGGCAGCGCATCGGATGGATCGTCGGCGCGCAGCCCCTCCTCCGCCAGAAAAGCGAAGAACCGTCTTAACGCGGACGCCTTCCGGGCCACGCTACTCGACGCGAGCGGGAGCCAATGCTCGCCCAATTGCACCAGCGCGCCGGACGTGGCGCATCCCAATGTACCACCCAGCAATTCGGATGCACCGGCCAGATCCCGCCGATAGGCAGCCAGCGTATTCTTCGCCGCACCCGCTTCCGCAGCCATCATCTCGAGGAAACGATCGATCAGGGCGGGATCGTCGCCGCGTGATGCGATCATGGTCACAACCGCGTCATTGCCTCGGCCGAAATCATGCGCGCCTCATTTTCCATACCCACCGCGCGCAGCGCACTGATCATCTGGTAGAAATCGGCGGCGGGAACCCCGTTCCAATTCGGTGCCTGCATGCCCGTGGCGACAAGCAGCGCCACCGTGCCGCGTTGCCCGCCCGAAACGGCGCGCCGCAACGCGCTCCCATAGACACTTGGCTGCCCGAGCGTCACGCCGACGCGCGCGGCGAGCTTGGCCGCGTCCGCGTCGGGCAGCCGCCCCAGACCGGCGAGGGCCGAGATCAGCAAGGCGCTACGCTGCGATCCCGACGATCCGGCGCGATCGATGAACTTGCGGACCCGGCCGGAATCGACCTCCATGACCGGCCTGCTCGCGCCAACGGCCAGGATCGACCAGGCACGATCCCCGTCCGCGCCACTCGCCGCATTCACAACGTTCGCCCAGCGTTCGGCCTGCAAGTCGAAGCCCGCCGAAAAGAGCGACGCCAACAGCGGCGCGACATCGTCCTTCAGCCCGGCCGAGGGAATGATCCCCTCTGCGGCACGCGCGGTGAGGATCGACGCGGCATAGCGATCCCGCTCATTGCCCTCCCCATTGTTGGCCGCATCCCAGAGCGCGTGCATCGCGGCGATCCGGGCATCATCGTCATCGCCGCGATAGGCGGCGCGCAGCCGCCCGGCCGGACTGTTGGTGTCCTGATCGCCCGCCTCGTCCATCACGCGACCGTAGAGATCGACCAGATCCGCGTTGGAAAATATGCCCAAGGCTGCGGCAAGGCGGGCCGGACCGATCCGGTCTGCCGCCGTCAGATAGGGTGACCGGGCCAGCCAAGCCTGGAAGGATATCGGCGCAGAATCGAGCAGGTTCTGGGGTATTGTGACGCCCAGCGCGGTCGCCAGGCCGAACCGCCAGTCCGTCAGCGAATCCACCGCAGCCCATTCCAGCTGAATCTGCCGCCGGCCGCCGCCACCGGCCGCCACCAGCTTCTCCGCCAGCGCATGATCGATCGGATCGCCCGACGGCGCGCGACCGATCGTGGCGTTGGCGGTCGCCTGATCGCCGGCCATGGTGGCACACATGGCCCGGATCATCGGCCAGGCAGGCTGTCCGCCGACCTCCTCACTGCCGTCAGGCAGCGGACACAGCCCCTGCGGATCCGACGTTGCGAGCGCAGTGGCGATGGCAACGCGACGCAGCCGCGGGCTGAAGCGATCGACATCCACGCTCTGCACCAGCATCCGCGCGCCGTCTGCTTCGCCCATCCGCAGCAACAAGGCCGCGCGATCCGCGACCCAGTCCGCCTTGCCCTCGCCCGGCGGTGCCGGGGTTACGCCCAGCAACACCCGGCGCAGCATGATTTCCGCCCAGCGCGATGCGATAGGCGCCTGCATGCGGCGCATCAGGGTGACGATGTAGCGCCCGTCCGCCGCACCGAAAGCATCTTCGCCATAGATCGCATCCGTGCCGACGCGCTCCAGCGGACGCCGCGAATCGTCCGGTATCTCGTCGGGCAATTTGACTTCGGCGTCTGCCAGATCGCCGATGTCGGACGGCAGCAGCGACGGAGTCGACACCGCAACCGCCTCGTCCGCATTGGGCGAGACCGGGGGCACAATCGTACCGGCGGCCGGCCCCTGCCCGTTTGCATTGGCGGGCGGTGGCGTTTCCGGCCGGACAGGCGCGTTGCCGAAGCCGGGCGGCAGAATCGATTGCGGCCCGCTTTGCCCCATCGCCGGCAGGGCAAGGGTCAGGCTGGCCGTACCCGCCAGCGCCGCGACAAGTCGTTTAGTGCGCCGATGCATTCGTCACCGGCTGTTCGACATGCGTAAGTGGCACCGGACGGTCCAGCCCCGACAATGCGAACATGGCGCCGACGATGACGACCAGGAGGATCAGCAGAATAAGGATCGGGCGCGGCAAGTTTGGCATCCTTCAAGAAATCATTCGCGATCGCGCTTTTGCCCGACCCAGGGCGCCTGTGTATAGCCCCGGCATGTTGCCAGCCACCAATCCTCAGCCGGGCATGATCGATCGTCCGATCGTGCTGATCGGTTTGATGGGGGCCGGCAAATCCACGGTTGGACGCCGGCTGGCGAGCCGGCTCCATCTTTCCTTTGTCGATTCGGATCATGAGATCGAAGAGGCGGCCGGCCTGACGATCGCGGAGATGTTCGAGCGATATGGCGAAGCGGAATTTCGCGATGGGGAACGGCGGGTGATTGCGCGCCTGATCGATGGCACGCCCAAGGTCATCGCGACGGGAGGCGGCGCTTTCATGGACGATCATACCCGCTCGCTTATCCTGGAGCGTGCGACGGCAATCTGGCTGGATGCAGACGTGCGGGTGTTGGCGGAGCGGGTTGCCCGCCGCGCTGGATCGCGCCCTTTGCTGAAGGGGGGGAATGCCCGCGAAAAGCTTGCTGCGCTCGCCAAGGTTCGCAATCCCATCTACGCTCTGGCACCCATCCATATCCGCAGCCGTCCCTCGCCACATGAAGCGACCGTGGACGCGATCCTGAAAGCGCTTGGCCAATGATGAAAGTAGACGTGGGCCTGGGCGAACGCAGCTATCCGATCCTGATCGCGGCGGGATTATTGGATGATGCCAGGACGCAATTGGCGCCATTGGCGCGCCGCGATCGGCTGATTGTCGTCACCGATGACCATGTCGCCGCAACGCAATTGCCGCGCCTCGCCGCTGGCCTCGCCGATATCGAGATCGTGCCGATCATCCTGCCCGCGGGCGAGGCGACCAAAAGCTGGCCGGTGCTGGAGCGGCTGACCGATCGCCTGCTGGACGAGGGTGTCGAACGCAGCGATCGCATCATCGCCTTGGGCGGTGGCGTCATCGGTGATCTGGTCGGCTTTGCCGCGTCCATCCTGAAGCGCGGCTGCGGCTTCGTGCAGGTTCCGACGACCCTGCTGGCCCAGGTCGATTCCTCGGTAGGCGGCAAGACTGCGATCAACACCCGCGCCGGCAAGAATCTGGTCGGCGCCTTCCATCAGCCCGATCTCGTCCTGATCGATCCGACCACGCTCGATACGCTGGCGGCGCGGGAAGTACGGGCGGGATATGCCGAGGTCGTCAAATATGGCCTGATCGACGATTTCGAATTCTTCAGCTGGTGCGAAGCCCATGCAGTAAAGCTGCTGGCGGGCGATGCCGATGCGCGCAGTCATGCGATCGCACATAGCGTCGCCGCCAAAGCGCGCGTCGTCGCCGCCGATGAGCGTGAGACAACCGGCACCCGCGCCCTTCTCAATCTGGGCCACACCTTCGGCCATGCGCTTGAGGCGGAGACCGGATTCTCGGACCTGCTCCTTCACGGTGAGGGCGTGGCCTGTGGCATGGCCCTGGCGTTCCGCTTTTCGGCGGCTACGGGCTTATGTTCCGGTCAGGACGCCGCCCGCGTTACGCGACATCTGGCCGATGCCGGCCTTCCAACCACGCTGGCGGAAGCGCATGTCGATGCCGACGGTGCAACGCTGGTCGGGCATATGGCGCATGACAAGAAAATGGCGGGCGGGCGGCTACCCTTCCTCCTCGCACGCGGTATCGGCCAGACATTCCTGGCCAAGGATGTGGATCTTCAGCACGTCGCGCATTTCCTGGACGACGAGCGGCGCAGGTAGCGCACGCAGCGGCTTAGCGGGCGCGCGCGACGCGTAACTTGGCGGGCCGGAATCCTGCCCGCTTCTTCCACGTGAGCAGGCCGTCGCCGCCATGCTCTGCCGCCCCGTACAGCAAAATATGCGCGTCCCGCGCGGCGGGCTCGGGCGCTTCGATCAGCCACCGTACGATCTGATGATGGAGCAGCAGCATCACGCCGTCGCCGAGGCGATCGCTGTGTCCCATGATCTCCGTATAGTGGACCACGTCGCCGAGGCGCATCATCTTCACATAGGCGACCAGCCGCTCTGCGGTTTCCACCTCGCCCTGCTTGTGCCCCGGTTCAGGCGCGAAAATGCCCCACCAGATCGTCCAGTGAACGGGGCAACACGGCGCCGCCACGGGCAAGGTCTCGGTCGCCGGTCGACCGACATGATGGGGTTTCAGCAGCCATCGGTCGATCACCGGGCCCGCGGCGCGGAACGCCATCGACGTCTTGATCGCGTGAAGATCGTCGACATGCGAGGCGAGCATGAACTGCCGCGCCGTATAGCCCATCCGTTGCGCGCGACGGATCTTGGATAAGGTGCGGGACGATCGTTCCTTGAGCACCCGCTCGAAGGCGGCAAAATCGCCCAGCCGATCCAGATCGATCACCATCGGCGTCAGCCGGATGGCCGCGGCGCGATCGCCTGCGGGATCGGACGGCGCAGCATAGCGCCGCAGCAATTTGGGAACCTGGTCCGTATGCAGCGGGCACGGTGTCCGGCAGTCCTCAGGGCGATGCCAGGCCACGCGCGTTTCCACGCGCTCGCCATCGGTCATTCCGAACGCGCGTAGACGCGATGCGCGTCGAAACAGCACCAGCGCCGGCTCCATCACGGCCTGGTGCAGCCGCACCGCAAGCATGTTCAGAAGATTGCTCATCCGCTTGCGGCGCTAAGTGGGCAGGCGATCACTGCACGGCGATCACGCCGGTCATACCGAAGGTATCGTGCATGAAGTGGGAACAATGAACGTCGTAATTGGCCACGGCGGGCGCAATCACACGAATGTCAGCGCTCTCCCCGCCCCGTAGCTGAACCTTGCCGCGATAGGCCTTGGCACGATCACCCGGACTGATCTGCGCCGCCGAGAAGAACGACTTGGCCGAGAAATCATGCCCGCCACGCGCGCGGTTCACGAAGTGCAGAATGTAAGGCTGCCCATGGCGCAGCACGATACGGTTTGGGGTATATTTGAAATCGGCGAGGTCGATGTCGATCCGCTTCGCCGTCTTCCAATTCTGGGCGGATGCCACCGCCGGGAAGGCCAAGGCCGCGAACGCCAGGCAAGTCCAGTATTTCATCTTCAAATCTCCTGACGGGAAACCGCCGCCCGCCATGCCAGCATCAGCCAGCCCGCGATCATGGTTAGTCCGCCCAAGGGGGTGATAGCGCCGAGCCAATGGGGGCCGCCCAGCGCCATGACGTAGAGCGTCGCTGCGAACAGCGCCGATCCACCGAGCAGCAATGCCGCGGGCCACCTTGTGCCAAGCTGAACCGCAACGATGGCCGCAACGGCATGGATCAGTTGATATTCGCCGCCGGTTCGCAGCCATTCGGCTGGCTTGCCCGCCGCATCATGCGCTCCAAACGCCCCTGCCATGATCGCGACCGCGCCGGACAATGCCGCCAGACGCACCAGAACGCTGCCCGTCACTTCTTGTCGTCCAGCAACAATTCGTCTTCCAGCAACAGCAGCTTGCTTGGCGAGAATAACGAGCGCGCTTCCTGCGAGAAGAGGCCGCTTTCCGCCTGCACCCGCAGCCTTTCCGTATCGCGTGCGCGATAGGCCTGCTCGATCCGCACGATCACGTCATCATGGACGCCCAGCGTCTGCAGCGTCTTGCGCCCCATCAGGATAGCGCTTTCGAACACCTCCCGGATGACCGCAACGGTGTCCAGCCCGCGATAGCTGATCAACGCGCGGCGATCATAGGCGCGGACGAAAATGGCGGCCTGGCGGAAGGTCTTCAGCGCTATTTCCAACTCTTCCCGGTCGAGCTGATCCTTGTCCATCGCAAAGACGATCGTCCGCGCTTCATCGGCACCGGCTTGCTGCAACAATTCCAGGCGGGTGCCGTCGCCATAATAGACCTTCAGGCCGAAACGGGCGGCAATGTCGATCATCTCCGCATCGCTGTCGATGATCGTCACGGAGATGCCGGCGCCCATCAGCATCTGCGATACGGTCTGGCCGAACCGTCCATATCCCACGACAATGGCGGCAGCTTGTGCGGCGCGTTCCGGTCCGTCCAGATCGTCCCGCTTGACCGCGCCCTTGGGGCGATTGAATCGCGTGGCCACCATCATCAGGAACGGCGTCGTTACCATCGACAGGGTCACGATCGCGCTGAACAGGCTCGCAACATCGGGCTGGATCAACAGGCCCGCGGCGGCCTGGCCAAACAACACATAGCCGAATTCGCCACCCTGGCTGAGGAGCAAGCCGAGCGCGAACGCCGATCGTCGTTCCACCCCGAAGATCAACGCCACCAGGAAGATCAGCGCTGCTTTCACCGCCACGACCGCCAGCGCCATGCCGATGACGAACATCGGCCGGGCGACGATGGCATGCAGATCGAGGTTCATGCCGATCGCCAGGAAGAACAGCCCCAGGAGCACCGTTCGGAATGGCTCGATGTCGGCCTCCAGTTCGTGCCGATACGGCGAGTCCGCGAGCATCACGCCGGCGATGAATGCGCCGAGCGCGGTGGAGATGTGCAGCAGCTCCATCACCGCCGACGCCGCAAGCACCGTGAACAGCCCGGCAGCGATGAACAGCTCCCGCTCGCCCATGCCGCCGATCAGGCGGAAGAGCGGATTGAGCAGGTAACGCCCGGCCAGAACAAGGCCGACTACGGCGCCGACCGTATACAGACCCAGCAACCAGCCCGGAGGCGCGGCCGGATCGGCCGGCGCGCGCGACAGGCTGGCAATGATCGTGATCAGCGGGACGATCGACAAATCCTGGAACAGCAGGACGGAAAACGCCCGCTCCCCGAAGGGCGTGTTCAAACGCCCCGCCGAACGCAGCATCGGCAGGACCTGCGCGGTCGACGACAAGGCAAGCGGCAGCCCCAGCGCGAGCGCGGCCTGCCACGTAAAGCCGATAAAGTAGATGACGACGGCAAGGCCGGCACCACATAGCGCCACCTGGGCAAGCCCGAAGCCGAATATGTCCCGGCGCAACCGCCACAGGCGGGTCAGATTAAGCTCCAGGCCGACCAGGAACAGCAGCAATGTTATGCCAAGGTCCGCGATCCCGAGCTTCGTTTCCGCGCCGTCCACCAGCCGCAGCGCATGCGGCCCGATCAGCGCACCCGCAACGATATAGCCCAGCGTGGCGCCGAGCCCGAGCTTGCGGAACAGCAGCACGAAGGCCAGCGCGACCCCCAGCATGATCACGCCATCGGTAACGAGCGTCTCGTTCATGCTGCCTCCGCCGTGCGCGCACGTTCTGCCGCTTCGGTGACGGCCTCGAATGCCAGGCGGATCGATGCATGGCGCGCGCTATGCGCACGCGCCGGCGCGAACAATTGCAGCCCGGGCCAATCGCCCGGATCGTCGCGTTGCCCCGCAAGATAGGCAGCAAGTGCGTCGCGCGCCTCGATCAGCTCGGCCAGATTGCGCCCGATTGCATGCGCACCCATCAGGGATGCCGAGGCCTGCCCCAGCGCACAGGCACGCACCTCCTGACCCAGGCCGACGATCCGGCCGTCGGGACCCAGCGTCACGTCCACGGTGATCCGGCTGCCGCAGATCGGCGAACGCCGTTCCGACGTACCTTGCGCAGCCGCGAGGCGTGTCTGATGCGGGATGGAGGTCGCGAGCTTCAAAATCTCGCTATTGTATAAGGTCTCCGTCACCGGAAGCCCCCGCTGTTGGTCTGCGCATTGTCGGGCTCGGGACCTGGATCGGACGCGCGCGTACGGCGATGCTGCACCCAATCGACGACCGCACGTCCGCTGGCGTTCAGCAGGGGATAGGTGCGCGACGTGCGAATGAAGCCGGGACGCTCGGATCTGCCGCCATAGACGGTATCGTAGACGAGGTTGACGCCCAGGAAGAGCACGGTTGCCACCAGCAAGCCCTTTAGGGCGCCGAAGCCGAGCCCCAAGGCGCGATCGAATGGGCCGAGCACCGACGTTCGGGTGCGCCGGCCAAGCGATGCCGCGACCATCTTGCCGCCAAAGAAGACGACACCGAACACGAGGGCAAAGGCCAACACGGCGGCACCGCTGGGATTATGGACGATGTGGACCATCAGGCCCGAAACCGGGCCATGCAGCATCTTCAGCGCAAAGATCGCCGCGCCCCACGCGAACAGCGACAGGACCTCCGTGACGAAACCGCGGAGTACCCCCAGGATCGCCCCGCCGCCAATCAGGAGCAGGACGACGATGTCCATTGCGGTCAGCATGGACACGCTATGGCAACCGCCCTACCCAATCACAAGGCCTCAAGGCGCAAGTCATTCTTGCTTGCGCTTGGCCTGCGCTTTCCCCACCTCGCGACCATCATGCAGCTCCAGACCAAGATATGCGGCTTGTCCGATGCCCAGACCGTCGATGCGGCAATCGCCGGCGGTGCCGCGTGGCTGGGCTTCGTCTTCTATCCGAAAAGCCCGCGCGATCTTACGACCGAGCAGGCGGCGGCGTTGATCAGTCGCACGCCAGGCGGCGTAGGTAAGGCAGCCGTCCTGGTCGATCCCGACGACATGCTGGTCGAGAGGGTCGTTGCAACGGGCGTGACGGCCTTGCAGCTTCACGGCCATGAAAGTCCCGCCCGACTGGCCGAATTGCGCCGCTACCCGCTCGAATTGTGGAAAGCGGTGCCGGTGCGCACGCGTCAGGATCTGGACGTTGCGAAGCTCTATCGCGGCGTGGCGGACCGCATCCTCTACGATGCGCGCACGCCTGCCGGCACGCTCCCGGGGGGGATGGGCTTACGCTTTGACTGGACGCTGCTTCACGGTTTCGTCCATCCTTTGCCCTGGGCATTGTCCGGCGGGCTGGATGCCGCGAATGTCGCGGACGCCGCCCGTTCGACGGGCGCACGCCTGATCGACGTTTCGTCCGGCGTCGAAAGCGCGCCGGGCGTCAAGAATGTGGACAAGATCACAGCCTTCCTCCAAGCGGCAGCCCAATCATGACCATTGCAAATTCCCTTCGTCAGCAGCCCGATCCATCGGGCCATTTCGGCGATTTCGGCGGCCGCTATGTCGCCGAGACGTTGATGCCCCTCATCCTTGAACTGGACCGCGAATATCGCGCGGCGAAGGTCGATCCGGCCTTCAAGGCCGAGCTCGACGGGCTGATGACGCATTATGTCGGTCGCCCCAGCCCGCTTTATTATGCGGAACGGCTGACGGAGACGCTGCGCGCCTCCGCGCCGGAGGGCATGGGACCCAAGATCTATTTCAAGCGCGAAGAGCTGAATCACACCGGCGCGCACAAGATCAACAACTGCATCGGTCAGATCCTGCTGGCACGGCGGATGGGGCGGACCCGGATCATCGCCGAAACCGGTGCGGGGCAGCATGGCGTAGCGACTGCGACCGTCGCCGCACGCTTCGGTTTGCCGTGCGTGATCTATATGGGCGCCAAGGACGTCGCGCGGCAGCAGCCCAACGTCTTCCGCATGAAATTGCTCGGTGCCGAAATCGTACCGGTCACAAGCGGTGCGCAGACGCTGAAGGATTCGATGAACGAGGCGCTGCGCGACTGGGTCGCCAATGTCGACGACACCTTCTACCTGATCGGAACAGCGGCTGGCCCGCATCCCTATCCGGAACTGGTCCGCGATTTCCAATCCGTGATAGGCATTGAGGCCAAGGCACAGATTTTGGAGGCAGAAGGTCGGCTGCCTGACCTGTTGGTGGCCTCGGTTGGCGGTGGATCGAACGCGATCGGCCTGTTTCATCCCTTTCTGGACGACCCCGACGTCAAGATGCTCGGCATCGAGGCGGCCGGGCATGGCCTTCACACCACGCAGCATGCCGCCAGCCTCAACGGCGGCACGCCCGGCATCCTCCACGGCAACAAGACCTATTTGCTGCAGGATGAGGATGGCCAGATCGCCGAAGCGCACTCCATCTCCGCCGGCCTGGACTATCCCGGGATCGGCCCCGAGCATAGCTGGCTGCATGATATCGGGCGCGTGCAATATGAACCTGCGACAGACCAGGAAGCACTCGACGCCTTCCAGCTCTGCTCCCGCACCGAGGGCATCATTCCTGCGCTGGAATGCGCCCATGCCCTTGCAGCAATCGTGCGCAAGGCACGGGAATATCGACAGGACCAGATCATCCTGCTGAATCTTTCCGGCCGGGGCGACAAGGACATCTTCACGGTTGCGGAAGCGCTGGGAGTGGCGATGTGAGCCGCCTTTCGGCTGCCTTCGCCAAGGGTCGGCCCGCGCTCGTGACGTTCGTCACCTGCGGCGATCCCACGCCTGCGGCGATGCCCGCAATCCTCGACGCGCTGGTGGAAGGCGGTGCCGACGTGATCGAGCTCGGCATGCCCTTCACCGATCCCATGGCGGACGGCCCGGCAATTCAACGCGCCAACCTCCGTGCGCTGGCGGCCGGGACCCGCACGTCGGACATCTTCGCCATCGCCAACGGCTTCCGCGCGCGACATCCCGATGTTCCGCTGGTGCTGATGGGCTATGCCAACCCCATGCTCCGGCGCGGGGCCGCCTGGTTTGCCGATGCCTGCGCCGGCGCGGATGTCGATGGCGTGATCTGCGTCGATACACCCGCCGAAGAAGATGCGGCGCTCGGTCCGGCGCTTCGGTCAGCGGGCATCGCCGTCATCAGGCTCGCCACCCCGACCACCGACGCCGCCCGCCTGCCCGCAGTGCTCGGCAGCGCCAGCGGTTTCCTATATTACGTATCGGTCGCGGGCATCACCGGCATGCAGCAGGCCGCCAGCGGCGCCGTGGCGCAGGCGGTTGCGACGTTGAAGCAGAGCACCGATCTTCCGATCGCGGTCGGCTTCGGCGTACGGACGCCAGAGCAAGCGGCGGCGATTGCCGAGGCGGCCGATGGCGTGGTCGTCGGATCCGCGATCGTGGATGTCATCGCTGCCGCGGCCGACGAGGGCATCGACCCCGCCCCCGCCGTTGCCAATCTTGTTAGGACTTTAAGCGGCGCCGTGCATGCCGCACGTAAGGAGATGGCGGCATGAGCTGGATCGATCGGGTGCGCAACGCGCTGCCCTTCATGCCCAAGCGCGAAACGCCGGATAACCTTTGGCACAAATGTCCCCACTGCGGGACGATGCTGTTCTCGCGGGAATATGAAGAGAACCAGTCCGTCTGCCCGAAATGCCAGCATCATGGCCGGATCGGCGCGGACGCACGGTTCGATGCTATCTTCGATGGCGGCATCTACACGCCGCTTCCCGCGCCGCAGGTGCGGGAAGATCCGCTGAAGTTTCGCGACTCCAAACGGTACGCCGATCGGATCAAGGCCGCCCGCGTCAAGACCGGCGAGGCCGATGCCCTGATCAATTCGTCCGGCCGGATCGAAGGGTTCAAGGCGGTAATCGGGGTCCAGGACTTCGATTTTCTCAGCGGCACGATGGGCTTGGCCGTGGGCGCCGCCTTCGTTGCCGGCATCCAGGCGGCCATCGCGGACCGTTGCCCGTACATCATCTTCACCTCCGGCGGCGGCGCGCGCATGCAGGAAGGCATAATGAGCCTGATGCAAATGCCGAAGACGACGGTGGCCGTGCAGCAACTGCGCGAGGCGGGACTTCCCTATATCGTCGTGCTGACGGACCCGACGACCGGCGGCATCACCGCATCCTATGCGATGCTGGGTGACGTGCAGATCGCGGAGCCCGGCGCGCTGATCGGGTTCGCCGGCCAGCGGGTCATTGAAAGCACCGTGCGCGAGAAATTGCCCGAAGGTTTCCAGCGTGCCGAATATCTGCTGGATCACGGCATGCTGGACATGGTGGTCCACCGGCACAAGCTGCGCGCAGAACTGGCGCGCCTGATCGCCTATCTGTGTCCAGGCATGAAAGCGGCATGATGGACTGCGTCGCCAGACGGCACCTGCCGCTCTGCGGCAGCGCTATCGCGTGACGTTCGACGCGAACAACGCTCTGCACCGCCTTCGCCCCTGAGAAGCAGGTCAAGACAATGGCCGATTTCGCCGTATCGTCCGACCCCGCGGTTCAGCAGCAGCTCGACCGGCTATCGACGCTTTCCCCGGGCGCCGACACGCTCGGGCTGGAGCGGGTCACCGCCTTGCTCGCGCGGCTCGGCAATCCGGAACGGTCGCTGCCGCCAGTCTTCCACGTCGCTGGCACGAACGGCAAGGGATCGACCTGCGCCTTTCTGCGGGCCGCCCTCGAAGCGTCGGGCAAGAAGGTTCACGTCTATACGAGCCCGCATCTCGTCCGCTTCAACGAACGCATTCGGATTGGCGGGTCGATTGTCGATGACGCTCCCCTGGCAGGCCTGCTCGATGAGGTGCTCACCATCGCCGAGGGCGTGGGGCCTAGCTTTTTCGAGGTGACCACAGCCGCGGCATTGCTGGCCTTTGCCCGGCATCCGGCCGACGCCTGTATCATCGAGGTCGGATTAGGCGGTCGTCTCGATGCCACCAACGTCATCGAGCGCCCGGTCGTCTGCGGCATCGCCCAACTTGGCTTGGATCATCAGCAATTTCTGGGCGACCGTATCGAGCAGATCGCGGCCGAAAAGGCCGGCATCGCCAAAAGCAATGTGCCGCTGATCACCCAACATTATCCTGCCAGCCTGGCCAACGAGATCGGGCGCGTCGTGCGGCAGGTGGGTGCGCACTGGCTGGCAAAGGGCGGGACGTGGGACGCATCGCCCTATCGCAACAAAATCCATTATCATGACGCGTTGGGTGAGCTCGAACTGCCGATGCCGCGCCTCCCCGGCAGCCATCAGGCGGGTAATGCGTCGCTGGCCATCGCGATGCTGCGTCACCAACAGGCGATCGAGGTTGCTCCCGCAGCGCTGCGTGCCGCGATGGGATGGGCGGAATGGCCGGCGCGCCTTCAGCGTCTTGCCACCGGCCCTCTGCCCGCGTCTTTGCCTGCCGGCAGCGAATTGTGGCTGGACGGCGGACACAACCCCGCCGCGGGACGTGCGATCGCCGACTTTTTCCGCGCCCGGATCGCACCGGGGCGGCCATTCCACCTGATCCTCGGCATGTTGGCCAACAAGGATCTACGCGGCTTTCTCGAGCCCTTTGCCGGAAGTGCGGCGCATATCTGGGCAGTGCCGGTTCCCGGCCACGACCATCATGGGCCGGCGGCGGTCGCCAATGTGTGCGGGTCGCTGGCACTGGCATTTTCGTCCGCGCCGGATCCGGCCGCAGGCTTGCAGAAGATTGCCGCGGCTTCGGCCGCTCCACTCGTTTTGATCGGCGGCTCGCTTTATCTTGCTGGAACCGTCCTCTCGGCGAATGGAACCATCCCGACCTGAAGATTGGCGCTTATTGCGATTGACTATCATTAGCTAAAATGAAAGCATGGCGATCCTGATAGGAGCTGCCCATGCGCGATACCGATCCGCAAACCCTTCTGCCGCACACGGCACCCGCCAATCCTTATCGTCGTTTATTGCTGTATGGCATCCGCCGCATGGCGGTCGGCGGCATTGCGGATGCCCATGCCGCACATGCCTTCTTCACGGGCTTTGGGCTCGGATATCGCCGGCCGCTCGTCCTGTTACGGGCGCTGATGGCAGAACTCGCACGCGTCTCTGGTTCGAAATTGACGGTCGCGCCCTGCTGCTGTCAGCGCATGACCAGCGACGAAGCAACGCTGTTGGACCTGATTGCTGACGCGCCCGACAATCCCGACGGCGTGCATCTGGCCATGAATGGCCTTCTGCACGTGCGCACCTGCTTGGGCGTGTTGGTAAGTGCCCAGGCCGTCGCATCCGCATTTGGCGACCTCGGCATGCCGCTCAGCCACGATTGCGCATAATGCATCCGCGACGACCCGTTTTAAAATAGCGATTGAGCGTTTGGTCGCTATCTATGTTGCACCGCACAAAGATGCGGAAACTCGCAACAAGGAAATCGGTGTGAATATTTTTGAAAACGCGACGAGCATCGTGCTCGCGATCGCGGCCCATGCGCTTGCCGTCGGGCTCGTGGTCGCCCTCTAAGGGGTGATAAGGAGGCGGCGGAATTTCCGCCGCCAGACCTTCAAGCTTTTACCAACTTCAATGCACTTGGCTTGGCATAGGGCAAACCCTTGCCGGCCTTCGCCTGGGCCATCAGCGCCGTCTTCCGTTCGGCGAGCTTCGCGCCCAGCGCTTCCATATCGATATCGGTACGACGCGATTGCGCGAACATACCGGTGATCCAGCGCTCCTCCTCCGCCACATGATGCTTGATCTCCTCGGACAGCACCTTGACCTTGGCGTCGTAATATTCGCTCTTCGGATCGGCCTGTTCCAGATCGTTGATGATCACCTTGGCTCCGTCGTGCTCGACGACGCCCTCCTCCACGATCGCACCATCGATCTTCGGCTTCACGGCGGGGTAGAATATCTCTTCCTCGATGATGGTGTGCGCCTTCAGCTCGGTGCAGATCTGCGCCACGATCGCGGCCTTGCGATCCGATCGCCGCGCCTTGTCGAATTCCTCGAACAGCTCCTCGACCTTGCGATGATCGGCCTTCAGCAAGGCGATCGCGTCCGTTGGCATAGGTTCGGCCATGATAAACTCCCATCCTGTCGGCGGGAAAACGTGAGCGATCGCAAAGGGTTCATTCCGTGACCCCATCGTCCTTCAACTTGCGCGTCTGCGCCCAGGCGAACGAAGCGAAGCTGTACAAGGCCAGCGCCCCGAGCCCCCAATTCCAGTGTCCCGACAACGCGAAGGGCAGCATCAGCCAGATCAGCGTGTCGACGCTGGCCAGCCAGATCGGCATCGGGTCGGGCGCAGCCCTGCGCTCCACCCAGAGCCCCGCCATGGAGACGATCGTTACCGCCCCCGTCAGCCACCAACCCCATTGGCCACTCGCAGCCGCAAGCGTTTGCGACAGTCCAATTAGCCCCAGCAGAGCGCCACCGAGGCGCCCAAATCCGAACAGCCGCTGACGGGATAGGGAGCGCTGGCTGACGCGCGCGAGCCGCGCTGCGCCGCCCGAAAGCGGACCGGACAGAAGCAGCGCCAGCAACGCCACCCAGGACCACCCTGCGACGGCGACGATGCCACCTAACAGCGCAAGCCCGGCGGCTCCGCCGGCAAGAAGGTTTGGATCGGTCCTGCGCGCGATCAGGAGCGGCATGGCCAGCTCTTCGACCGGCACGAATAACAGCGTCCCGATCACGTCTCGCGCCGGTTCGCGCGCCGCCGCGAAAATGGCCTGTTCCGCCGCGGCCAGGCTTTCGGGATCTGTCGCAAGTATGGGGGGCGTCGCCGCGACGATGCGGGTGGCGCCCTCCTGCACGGCGCGTCGTAACAGTGTGGATACGGGATCCCATGCCCCGATCATCGCGGCTGTTTCGGCAATCCGATGCGCATCGAGCAGAGCGATTCCCGCCCAGCGCTGTTCGGCATCGATCCGCTCGAACTGCCCGAATTCGGCCGTGTCGGGCACCGTTCCCAGCGCCGGTATCGGTGCCGCCAATATGTCCCGCAGCAGGCCCATCGTCGGCAGGCATCCCTCCGCGATCAGCAGCACCCCTTCGTCTTGGGACAAGGCGTCGGCGGCCTGATCGATACCCTGCACCATGCCGGTCTGAATGCCGTCGCTCCGCAGACGCGCGATCGCTTCCGACAGTTCGGCGGGCGCCTCATCGATAAGCAGCAATATGCGCGCCGCCCCCGCCTCGATCGCGCGGCGCGCCTGATATTCGATCACGCTCATACCGGCCAATGGCTGCAATGCGCGCAGGCCGCCCGGGCCTGGCCCAGGCTCATAAGCGCCGATAAGCGCCGTTGGTCCCTCCCCCAGCATGCGCGGCTTCTCTGTCGCAATGCCGTGCAAATCAAGCGCCTCTCTACATCTGAGCGCTTTCCTGGCTCCACTAAGCTGGTACAGTCCGGTCATGACTCAAGGGGCGGGAAATATGGTGCGGGCGGCCGAAGAGGAGCCACTGCATGAAACGGCAGATGCCATAACGGACGACGTCGTCTGGGATACGGCACCGCCGCGTCCCTGGCCGCATATCATCGCCTCCGCCCTGCTCGGCCTGCTGGCACTGGGCTGGGTCCTGGCGCTGGGCGCGACCCTGTTCGCGGCAAGTCCATCGCGACTGCTGCCCCCGTTGACGCTGGCGGCCTGGATCGGTCTTGCCAGCGGGCCGCTCGCCCTGATCGCCATCCTGTATCTGCTGCTGCTGCGCACGGGGCGTGCCGAAGCGCGCGCGTATTCGCGCGCCTCGGCGCGGCTGCGGGTCGATACGGCCGCGCTGGCAGATACGCTGAACCTCCTCAATCAGCGCATCGGCGAAGCGCGTGGCGCCCTGGGCCAGCAGGCCGCCGAACTGGCCGAGCTCGGCAGCGCCGCGGGCGATCGGATCGGGCGGGCGGCCGGCGATCTGCGGGAGCAGGCGAGCGCGGTCGGCGCGACGGTTTCCTCTCTGAACAGCGCCACCGCGGTCGCACGCGGCGATCTCGATGTGCTGCTGAATGAATTGCCGAACGCGGAAAACGTGGCGCGCACGGTCGGGGAACGGCTGCGGGAAAGCGGCGCCGAGGCCGATGCGCGCGCCCGCGCCCTGGCGGAGCTGCTCAGCCGGCTTGATACGCACGCAAAGGCGGCGAACGAGTCCACCGGCGGTGCCGCCGCACGGCTCGCAAGCCAGCTCGATCGGATTGAGGCCAGCGCGGCCGCAGCCGACAAGCGGATCGAGGATGCCGCAGGATCGATGGGTCGGGCGATCGATGGCGCGCTGGGCGCGGCGGCGGAAAGCCTTGAAGACAGCCGTCAGGTGATTGCCGCGCAAAGCGGGGCGCTGAGTGCGCTGGTCGAACAGAATCGCGCCACGGTGGACGCCGCGAGCGAGCAGGCGGCACGCGCGCTGGCCGCGCGGCTGGATGCACTGCTGGCACGCGTGCAGGATATTGGTACCGGCCTGAAAGGTCAGGAACAGTCGGCCGGCGCAATGCTGGGGCAGCTGGATCAGGCGATCAGCGCTGCCGAAGCCCGGTTTGCCGAGCTTGGCGACAGGGGTACCGAGCATACGGCCGAGCTCGCCACGCATATCGGCACGCTTTCGAGCCATGCGGAGGCGGTAGGACGCGCGCTGGGCGGTAGCAGCCAGACCGCCGAAGTCCTGCTCCATCGCGTCGGGCAATTGCGGCAGCAGGCCGAGGCGAGCAGCGCCACCATCTCGGACACGATCCCGGCCGCGTTGGCCCGCATCCGCCTCCATGCGGAGCAGAGCCTTCAGGCGATCGCTACGGCCGGAACACGCACGGAAAGCCTGGGCGAAGCCGCGGCCGCGGTCACCGAACGCCTGGCGGAAGCGGAAAGCCTGCTGGAACGTCAGCATGCGGCCTTGGGCGAGATTGGTGGACAGACGGACGGCCGCCTCGCCAGTCTGACCGACCAGACCCGTATCTTGGAGGAGCTTCTCGCCAAGGCGGATGCGGAAGTGCGCTCGCTCAGCGAAGGCGCATCGGTGCAGCTGGTCGAGGCGCTCAATCAGGTGCGCGACACCGCCACGCAGGCGGCCGACCATGCGCGCGACGCCTTCACCGCCGCGATCCCGCGCGTGGCCCAGCGCATGAGCGAAAGCGCGGCGCGCGCGATGAGCGTGGCGCTGGCCGACGTCGGCAAGCAGGAAATTGCGGCGATCGGCGCCACTTCTGAACAGGCGATCCAGGCCGCTCAACTCGCGGCCGAGCGACTGACCCGCCAATTGGTGACGATCGCTGAAACCTCCACTGCGATCGAGGCACGGATCGAAGCAAATCGGACGGACACCGAAACCCATGACGATCAGAGCTTCGCCCGCACCGCGGGGCTGTTGATCGAGGCACTGAATTCGACGGCGATCGATATCGCCAAGGTATTTGCCAACGAGGTCACCGACGAAGAGTGGAAGGCCTATCTCCGTGGCGACCGCGGCATATTTACCCGCCGCGCCGTCCGGCTGCTCGATCGGGCCGACGCGCAGATTGTCGTGCAGCGCTATAATGAAGACGGCGAATTCCGCGATCAGGTCAACCGCTATATCCACGATTTCGAGGCGCTGCTGCGCCGTGTGATGGCGACCCGCGACGGTACGCCCATCGCCACCACGATGCTGTCGTCGGACACGGGCAAGCTCTACGTCGCCCTGGCCCAGGCGATCGAACGGCTGCGTCGCTGATAGCGCCCCCTAGGCAAATCGGATTTCGATGAACGGACCGACGGAAGAAAAGCGCCTGCGGATCGGCTATCTCGGCGGCGGCGATCATCTGTCCGGCCTTGCCGACGAGGAGATTGCGATAGAAAGCCGGGGCAGTACCGATCTGCATCGCGTGCGCGAGCGATCGCTGGATCGTTGGCTGCGGCTGCAGATCCCGCGCAATTATCTGCGGCTGGCGGGAAAGCACAACTTCGCCAATTTCCATATTCTCCTCAACCTGATCACGGACGCGGACCAGAATCCGGAAACGCTGGCCGTCCTCGAAAAGATATTGAAGGGTTATAAAGGCAGGCTCCTCAACAAGCCGGCCGCCGTCGCGAAGACGACGCGCGATCAGGTCGCCCGGACATTGGCCGGCATCGAGGGACTGTTCGTTCCGCGTGTGGCGCGCTTCGTCGGCAAGGAGCGCGTGGCGTTGTCCGCCATCGAGCGAGTGGGCGTACGTTTTCCGGCCATCTTGCGGTCGACGGGGACGCATTCCGGAGAAATATTGGGTTTGGTCGACAGCGCACAGGACGCCTTGCGTCAGATCGTGCCAACAACAACCTACTTCCTGACTGAGTATATCGATACGCGTAGCCCGGACGACTTGTACCGGAAGATGCGCATATTCTTCATTGGCGAGCGACAGATTATCCGCCATCTGCTGATTTCAGATCAGTGGAACGTACACGCTTCTGCGCGGGCGCGGTTCATGGCCGGGAGACCTGCGCTTGTGATGGAAGAGAGACAGTGTGTCGAGGACGGCGTCGATGCGCTGCCGGAGCGAACGCGACAGGCGCTCCGGCAGATCCAGGCGCGCATGAATCTCGATTTCTTCGGAGCCGATCTTGCCTTGCGGGAGGATGGTGAACTGGTGCTGTTCGAAGCCAATCCGACGATGAACTTCTTTCCCTTTTCCGCCGATCCGCAATTTGCGGCGCTAACCGTTGCGCGTGATCGGGCCGCGGACGCGTTCGGGGCGATGCTCTATGGCCACGAAAGGTCGGATGCCGCCTGATGTTCGACACATATGAGGAAATTTTCGCCGCGCGCGCGGGCTCCTATCAGCAGGCGATGGAGGAGATGCCGCACGCGCGCGACCGCGAATTCATGGCGATGGTCGACGCTCTGGGCGACATCGCCGGGCAGAGCTTGTGCGACATGCCCGCCGGCGGCGGATATCTCCACCGCTATCTGCCGCCGGGGGTCCGCTACATAGCGGTCGAGCCGTCGCCGACCTTCGTTTCAAACTGTCCGCAAGGGCCGGACTATCGCGCCGTTCAGGCACCGATCGAGCAGGTTCCGCTGGACGATGGCAGCGTGCACTGCATCGTCAGTCTGGCGGGTTTGCACCATTGCCCGGATCTTCCCGCCGTATTTCGCGAGATGCGCCGCCTGGTCCGCGCCGGCGGCACAGTCGTGATCGCCGACGTCGAGGAAGGCACCGCGCCGGCGTCATTCCTGAACGGCTATGTCGATGCCCATAATCCGCTGGGCCATCGGGGCACGTTCCTGAACGGCACAATTGCGGGGCTATTGCGCGAGGCGGCGCTGAAGCCGGTGGCGGATCAACTGATCGATATACCCTGGTCCTTTACCGATGCCCGGCAGGCAGGACTTTATTGCATCGCCCTGTTTGGCCTTGAGGGTGTCGCGCCCGAAGATGTGGCGATCGCCATGGCGCGCCAATTGGGCACGTGCGACGGTGCAGAAGCGCATAATGTGAAATGGCAGCTTAGGCGTATCACCTGCACGGCGGTCTGATAAGGCGCCACGCCTGCCTTACGGCCCGACGATCCGGGAACGCGCCAGCGGGATCAGGCGATCAATATTGCGCCGCGTCTGGCCCGCTTCGTTGGCGACAGACCGGATCGTCAGCAATTGACCGTCGCGAATGATGACGGCGGTGGCGCCCGCGCGATCACCGATAGGATAAGCGCTGACCCAGCCGACCGCCGGCTTCACATCCAGCGCGGTGATCCGGCACTGCGCGCTCCGCGTGCGGCACAGACGTTCGAGATCGGCCATCGTCGTCTTGCCCGACCGCACCCGCTCCTCCGTCCCATCCGACTGAAAGCCGAGCACGAGATCGACCACCGGCTCGCCGGCGCAGCTTCCACAATGCAGGATCAGCCGGCTGGGCGTAGACCGTAGCTGGAAGCCCGCGCCCAGCGCGGCCGCAGCGGCTTTGCCCTCGCCGGTGAGGTCCTTGATGATAAACCCGCGCGCTCCAGCGGCGGTTGCCGCCAGTACCGCCAACATCGGCAGGATGATCGTCATTCTTCGCATGTCTCTGCTTTCCCTCGCCGCGATAAAGGATGGCACGCGCTCCCGCTTAGCGGGGACGCAGCCGGGAGGCGAGCGCGAGCCCGGCCGCAATCTGCAGGATGCCGTAGATACGGCGGCGGCCAGGCTGCTGCGCAAAGGGGCGGACAAGACCATCGACCCATGGATAAGGCGAGCGCCAAAGATCGACATGTCGCGACGGTTGGGTCAGCCCCAGGAGGCCGTCGCCAATCATGAAGATCGTCGCCATTTCGGCCGTTCGCGCGAATGCCGTCGTACGATTGCGCATGTCCCTGTCTCCGTCGTCTTACCGCCGGACAACGCGAGACGGCCCGTTCCGCCGCACGGCGTGCCTGCGACGCCAACATTGCTTTGCCGGTTCTCCTTTCGGTAGCAGCCAGCGATATGATCCGATGGGCGATCCAGTTTTTCCGTGACCTGACCGGCATCGGCACGACCGCAGCGGAAGCCGACGGCTTCGGGCAAAGCCTCGCAGAGGATATCCGCTTTTGGCTGAATGTCCGCCAATGTCGGCGGATGCCCGTGTGCTGGCGCGCACCCACCGAAACGGAAGAGAATGTCATCGAGCGCCAGCCAATTCTTGGCCGGTTCGGTGACAGGACGATCGCCGTTGCAGATGTTGCCGGCCGGCGCTGGATCGTGCGTGAGCGTTATTGGCACGGCTGGCCCGACCCGAGGCGATATGTGTTTTTCGCGATGGACGGAGAAAAGGTTTGGGCCGTGGCAGATTTCGATCGGTGGCCGCCATGTTAGGAACAACCAAGCGACCCAGGATCATCCTGAAGCCAAGAGCTTATTGTAGCGGACCCGCATCGTCCTGCGGCGGCAGACCCAGCGCCGGCCAGTCGGCCGTGGCGGCCGCCAGTTCGGCGCGCGCGGCAGCAATGCGCGCCTGCGCATCGATCAGGCGGACGCGGGCATCGTTGGCGGTCTCCTCGCGCTGGTTGACCAGGAAGAAATCGCTCGATCCGAGCTCGAAACGACGTCGCTCGGCCGCAGCGAGCCGATCGGCCAGCGCCCGTTCCTGCTCGGCGGTTTCGGCCAGGCGCACGGCGCCATCGACCGCGATGTTGATGCCTTCGACCTCGACTTTGATCTGATCCTGCAGGAAGCGGCTGCGCGCCTCCAACGCGTCGATTTCGGCACGTGCCTCGACAAGCCGCCCCTTGGCGGCACGGTTCTGCAGGGGCACGGACACGCGCACCCCGACCGATGCTTCCAACGGCGTACGGCTGCGTCCCCCGATACCTTCCCGGCCCAGATCCTTGCCGATGTCTCCCCGCAGGTCGAGCCGCGGGCGCAGATCATTCTGCGCGACCGCCAGCTTCACGGCCGACTGCTCAACCCGGGCGAGCAATGTCTGCACGTCCGGGCGCGCGGTCGGCGGTCCGTTTCTCCGCACGGCCGGTCCGACAAGCGCGCTGGCGTCGGCGGGCAGCCGATCGGCGCCGACCAGCAGCGGCTGCCCGGCATCGTCGCGATAATAAAGCGAGAGCGCGTTCGCCGCGCTCGTAAAATCCTGCTCGGCGCGCAACACCAGCGCGCGGCGCCGCACGAGATTCTGGTCGTTCTCGGTCAGCAGGATATCCGGTCGGGCGCCGAGCTGGACCTGCCGGCTGATCGCGCCCCGCCGGCGTTCGGCCAATTCGAGCAATTCGCGATAGGCGCGCAAGCGAAGACCGGCGGCGACCCAGGTCTGATAGGCGTCGATCGTACGCCGCTGCACGCCGATTTTCACCGCCGCCGCTTCGAACCGGGCAATGTTGATGTCGCTCGCCGCGAGCGTGCGCTTGCTGCGGCGTTCGTCGATGAGCCGATCCCGCAGCAGGGAGTAGAGCGCACCGACCTTCACCTCGCCAGCGCGATTGGTATAGGCCTGGTCCTCGTAAACCGGGAAATCGCCTCGCGAGACGCGGTAGCCGCCATAGACATAGCCGCCATTGCTGCTGAGCGGCTGCGTCGTTCGCGCCTCGACCACCGATCCATTATAATAACCCAGCGTACGCTGACGCGCGTCGACCTCGAACAAGGTATCAAAGGCACCGTCGGCGGATAAAGCGCGGCCTTCGGCCTGGCGGCTGCGGGCCAGCGCCTCGACGATCTGGGGTGCCGAGCGCGCCGACGCCTGCAGCACTTCCGCCAACGTCAACGTCGGCGCCGACGGCGATTGAATGGCGGTCTGGGCCGGGACGCGCGCCGGTGCGCCGCCCGTCAGCATGGCTGCTGCGACCAGCATCGGCACGATCACTTGGCGGGCTTCCCTGCCTTGGCAGCCGCCTCACGATCATCCTTGGCTTCTGCAGCCTTGGCTTGCTCGCCCGTGGGCGAGGTTTGACCGAAGTCGAGCGGGAAGTCGTTCAGCTGACGCCAGAGCTCATAGCCGGCGGGTACGGTTTCGCCCTGGACCCAGCCTCGAACCTTGCCACCAAGCCGAACAAAGATGCCGCTTGGCCATGCCGGCTTGTCCGCGCGCGGTTCGACCAGCACGCGGAATAGACCGTTTGGCGCCGCGATCGGATCGATTGCGCGCACGCGGCCATCGAAAATGCCTTGGGCGATGGCCGGCCAGCCGCTGAACTGGATGGCAGGCCAGCCTTCAAATTCCAGCCGGACGGGCCGACCGGTGCGCACCAGCGCCACATCGCGCCCATCGATATAGATTTCGACCGCACGCTCGATCCGCTCCGGCGCGACGAAGGCCAATACTGTCCCCGCAGAGATCAGGGCACCGCCCGCGGCCGCATTCAGCTGCTGAATGCGGCCGTCGCGCGGCGCGCGCACCTCCTGCGCCGACTGACGATTGAGCTGCACATCGATACGGTTGAGCTTGGCGCGGGACTCCGCGAGCTTGGCCGCGCTGTCCGCTACCTTGATCTGCGCCTGTTCGAAGTCGCGCCGCGCCGCCAAACCTTCGGCTAACAATTGGCGGGTGCGCCCGACATCGATCTGGGCAACCGCCTGCGCCTGCCGGACAGCCGCGATTTCGGCCTCCACCTGCGCACGCTCCGCCGCCAACCGCGACAGGAAGTTCGGATCAATATCGACGATCCGGGCGATCCGCTGGCCGCGTTCGACATGCTGGCCGTCATGGACATACCAGCGTTCGACCCGGCCGGGCACCAGCGCCGATACGGATTGTGGCCGATCGCCGGGATCGAGCGCGACGACCTGGCCCGGCCCTTGTGCGGTCTGCACCCACGGCACGAACACCAGGAAAGCCACGGTCGCCACGATCCCGAACACGACCATCCAGGCAACCGCTAATGCCGGCCTCGGCACGCGGATCGCGGCGAGCGTCCGGAAGTGCGTAAGATGCTCAGGCCTGTTCGGCATGGCGCACCTCCCGCTGGACCAGGTGCTGCTGGAGTTCGGCCGCCGTGGCGAAGCGCCGCTGCTCGCGACGCCCCAGCCAGAACCAGCCATCGAGCGTGATCGCCTCAGGCCGCCCGGTGCATAGCAATATTGTCGTCCCTGCCTCGCGCAGCGCCTCCAAGGCGCGTCGCAACCGCTCGACCCGCATCATGTCGAACAAGGACGACAGCACCAACACCCGCGGGCGGCTGAGAAGTGCATTCGCCAGCTTGAGCTCCATCACACCGGCGATCGACAGCGGCCAGCCGGACGAGGTCAGCGTCGTATCGAGCCCGTCCGGCAGAAGCGCGATTCGCTCGCCCAGCCCGACGATGTCGAGCACATCCAGCATCGCACTGGCCGACGCGTCGGGCGCCGCAAGCGATAGATATTCGCGGATCGTGACCTCGACGATGGTCGGGCGATCCAGCACGGTCACGGCGGATCGCAGCAGATACATATCGAGCGCGCCAAGATCGACCCCGCCGATCGAAACGAGTCCGCGCGAGGGGGTCGCAAGGCGCTTCAGCAGCATCGTCAGGGGGCGTTCCGCACCCGGTTCGGCCGCGACCACCAACTGCTCGCCGGCGCTCAAGGCAAAATCGAAATGGGCATCGTCGATTTGCACGTCGCGCATCCGGACGGCGCCATCGTCCGGACCGCGGCCGCTCGTGATTGCGGGCTCCTGAGGGATGGCGAACAGCTGCGACAATTCTTCCGACGACGCTACCAGATCGTAGAACGTGTCGAGATACCAGCCGAGCTGCGATATGCCGTAGAAGACGCTCGACATGATCAGTTCGGCCGCAACGAGCTGACCGATCGAAAGCTCGCCGCGCAGGATGAGGGTGCCGCCCAGGCCGAGTAGCGCCGCGCTCGCGACGGCGTAGATCAGCAAATAAGCCAGCGTCTGCGCGAAACTGTAGCGGAAAAATTTGCGATGCGCGTGAACATAGGCGGCGGTGACCTGCTCTGATCGGTCCATTGCGAACCCGAGATGCCGGCTCGATTTATAAAAGCCGTTCGACCCCCCGACGCTTTCCAGCCAGCGCGCGGCTTTATGCTTGGCGTCGCTCAGCGCCACCGCACCGGTGATCGCGCCGGTTTGCCACGTCAGATAGACGAAGAGCAGGATAACGAGCAGCACGGCGTTGAAGGCCAGGAAGAAAGGGTGGTAAAAGCTGGTCAGCACCAGCCCGACCGCCCCTTGCAACACGATTGTGAAAGCGCCGATGACCAGGCTCGGCACGGCTTTCTGCACCACCACCAGATCGAAATAGCGGTTGAACAGGTCGCCCCGATTGGCCTCGCCAAAGAAGGGGTTCTGCGCGTGCACCGCCCGGACCGTGATGTCCGCCACGACCCGCGCGAACACGCGACGTTCAAACAGCGCCATCAGATAAACGCGCAGGGCACTCAGCCCGGCGACCAGCAGCAACAGCAGCAACAGCACGCCGGACAGCGTCCACAACGGAGCCGGCAGGCCGATGAAGGCAACGCTGTTGATCAGCAGCTGGACGGAAATCGGCGTCGCCAAAGCGAGCAGGCTGATGGCCACCGTATAGATCAGGCCGAGGCGGATATACGCCGCGTCGGGGCCAATGATTTCGGTCAGCCAGCCAATGGCATCCCTAAATCCCGATCGCCTTCCAACCACGCAAAATCCCCACACTCAGCCAGACCGGATTTTATTCCGGCTGCGCTATTGGGGCAACCCTGCCACACCTATTGTTCCGATAGGATTATCCTATGAGTCTGCACGGAGATAATCGGCGATCAGATGGAAGGCGGGTGCTCGCCCCGCGCCATCACGCCACAATAAACCGATATCGCGATAATAGCGCCCGCCCGTGAAGGGCCGCACGATGACGTCATCGCCCTCCCGCACCTCCTGCCGCACATAACGCTCCGGCAGCAGGGTCAATCCGACACCCATTCCGGCCATCTGACGGACGGCATCCAGGCTGGTCCCTTCATAGTCTCGCAATACGACGGCGCCGGTTTCCGCCGCGATCGCCGCGACCTGATCGCTCAGCCGATAGCCCGGCTGCAATGTCAGCAGGGGCTGCCCCATCAGATCAGCGGGCCTGATCACCGCTTTTCGATGCAACGGGTGGTCGGCCGCCATGGCCAGATGGAGGGGTTCGCGAAACAAGCGTTCACAATGGAGGCTGGCGCCCGCCACCGGCAATTGCGCGAGCACCATATCGTGCGTGCCGGCCGCCAGCCCGAAGGCCAATGCATCCGGCAGCGCTTCGCGGATATGGACACGCAGCGTGGGATGCTCCCGGTGCAGCCGGGCGACGATGGCGGGGAGCATATAGGCTCCCAGCGTTGGCGACACGCCCAGCCGGATCGTCCCGGTCAGACCGTCGCCCACGATCGCCCGCACCTCTTCCAGATCCCGTACGTCCAGCAGGATGCGCCGCGCGCGATCCAGCACCTCACGCCCGAGCGGCGTCAGCAACGGGGCGCCCCCGCGTTCGAACAACAATCCGCCAATCACCTGTTCCAGCCCGCTGATCTGCTGCGACAAGGATGGTTGCGAGACACCGACCTGTTCGGCAGCGCGCGTAAAACCACCGGCTTCGGCAACCGCGACGAAATAAGTCAGCTGTCGGGTCGTCACGCGGGGGCGCTGCATCATCTATTTCCCCCTCCCTTCAGGTGAGGCGCGAAGGGCCTAGTGCGATAACCGGAGGCACGCTGCCGGCGGAAGGCTCATATCAGCGTGGCGGATTTTCCAGCGGCTACGAGGGGGCCGATCCCGGCGTAGAAGAACGGAATGCTATCTTCCGGTCCGTTTACGGCGCGGCCGCGCACCTTGCCCATGACGCAAACGCCGACATCCGCATCGGCTTCGCCGATCACCAGTACAAATGGATCTTGCCCTTCACCGCGCAGGTACCGTCCACCAAATTCACGCCGTGCCACTTCAAACACATAAGCGGATGCCAGAAAGTGAAGATCGTCCGGCAATGGCGTTTCGCGTCGATAGAAGTCATCAAGCACGCGATCGACCAGCGTGAGCGACGCCTCGCTATAGTCGAGCTTGCTGCCGTCGATCGGTGATCCGGCAGGCGAAAAGGCCTCGACGAAATCAGCCGCCTGCCACGCCATGCCTTCTTCGATGCTGCTCGGCATCCTGGCACCTTCATCTACAGGCGGAGCCGGTTCAGGATTGCCGAACAGCTTTTTCAGGAATCCCGCCATCCTTACGCCCCGCCTTCATGAATACGCTGGGATAACGCTGGTCCACTATGGTGGTTGCGCGTCAGAGCCGGATCATCGTCGCACAACGGCCGGCCTCTTGCCGGGGCTCACCAGCCCCGACGCGCGGCGTCATTTGCCTTCCAGCACCCTGTCGGGAACCAGGTTGAGGCTCTGTACCGGGATCCAATGATACACGTAGTTGGCATAATAGAGGCCGAACAGCACGAGCGCGACGAGCGTCGTCCATTTGGCGGTCCGCGCAAAACTGAACTTGGGCGGGGCGCCATCGAACTGTCCCGGCACGCGCTGGTCCTCCCCTTCGGATTGCAACCGAAAGGGCAGCACGAAGAAGAAACTCAGCGCCCAAAAAAGCGGATAGAGCGCGAGGATCGAGCTCAGGCGCATTCCTGTCAGACCTCAATCAACGCGACTTCGACGACCGGCTTCTTGCCCGTCCAATTCGTAGCCACCCGGCGCACGCTCAGGCGGATCGCCTCGCGCAGCCCGGCTTCGTCCTTTTTGTTGCCCTTGACCGCGCTGGCGGCGGCATCGCGTGCATCGTCCAGGAAATCCTCACGGTCCTCTTCGACCGGAATGCCCTGGATCGACACGGCCGGCTCACCCCTCAGACGCCTATTCTGGTCGAGCGCCACGGTCACCGCGATCACGCCATTGGCCGAAATGCGCCGGCGCTCGTTCATGGTCGTGCCGTCGGCCGGCAGGATGACATCGCCATCGAGGATAAGCCGCCCGACGCGCTCGTTGCCGATCTTCTTCGGGCCGTTGGGCGCGAGGCGGAGGAGATCGCCATTCACTTGAACGATGCCGCGCGGGACACCCTGCCCGCGCGCGAACCGGTCCTGCTCGGCCAGGTGGCGCATCTCGCCGTGCACCGGCAGGATGATGTCCGGCCGGATCCATTCATACATGGCGGCGAGTTCGGGCCGACCGGGATGGCCCGAGACGTGGACATGCGCCTGACGCTCGGTGATCATGATCACACCCTTGGCGGCGAGCGCGTTCTGGATGCGGCCGATCGCCATTTCATTGCCGGGTATTTGCTTCGACGAGAAGACGACGGTGTCGCCTTCGGACAATTTGATCTGATGGCTGTCGAACGCAACGCGGCTGAGCGCGGCGCGCGCCTCACCCTGGCCGCCGGTTGCGATGATCATAACCTCGTGCGCAGGCAATCTCATCGCCGCGTCGAAATCGATGATCGGCGGGAAATCCTGCAGATAGCCGACGCTCTTGGCGACCTTGATGATGCGATCGAGCGAACGGCCGGCAACGCACAATTGGCGGCCGCAATCGCGCGCGACCTGACCGAGCGTCTGCACGCGCGCGGCGTTGGAGGCGAAGGTCGTGACGAGCACGCGCCCCTCGACCGCGCTGACGACGCCGGCAAGCCCTTCGCGCACGGACGCTTCCGAACCGGAAGCAACGTCGTTAAACACATTGGTGGAATCGCAGACCAAGGCGAGCACGCCGGCGTCGCCGATCTTGCTCAACTCGGCCGGTGTCGCCGGCGTGCCAAGCAGAGGCTCCTCATCCAGCTTCCAGTCGCCCGTGTGGAAGATGTTGCCATAAGGCGTCTCGATCAGCAGCCCGTTGCCCTCCGGGATCGAATGGGCGAGCGGCACATAGGTGAAGTTGAACGAGCCGAGCCGGACGCTGCCGCCACGCTCGACGACGTTGAGCTTAACCTGGGACGCGATGCCTTCTTCGTCCAGCTTGCCGCGGATCAGGCCTGCGGTGAACGGGGTCGCATAGAGCGGCACCCCGAGATCGGCGGCCAGATAGGGGATCGCGCCGATATGATCCTCATGACCATGCGTCAGCACGATCCCGAGCAAATTGTGACGGTTACGCTCGATGAAATCGAGGTCGGGCAGGATGATGTCGATGCCGGGATAGGCCGGGTCCGCGAACGTCAGGCCCAGGTCCACCATCACCCATTTGCCGTCGCAGCCGTAGAGGTTGACGTTCATGCCGATCTCGCCCGACCCGCCGAGTGCGAGAAACAGCAATTCTTTTCCTGGGATTGTCACTTAGTTTCCGATTGTTGGCGGGTATCAGCCGCAAGATTTGGCGCCGCGGCAAAGCCTTCGGCTACGTCTCATGTAGAGGTTGCTGGGTCTGCCGCAAGGTCGTGCGTCATGAACACGCTATTGGGATCCGGGATATAGCCCGCGAACGGCCCGCACGCGACGAAGCCGTGCGCGGCATAGAGGCGCCGGGCGGCTGCGAAATAGGCGATGCCCCCGGTCTCCAGGCTCAGGCGGCAGAAGCCCTCCGCTCGCGCGGTCGCAAGGATATGGCGCATCATGGCGGCGCCCACCCCCTGGCCACGCGCCGCTGCCGCCGTATGCATCGACTTCACCTCGCCATGGCCATCGCCAAGGTCCTTCAATGCCCCCACGCCCAACAATTCGGCCCCGGCCCAAAGCGCCCACAATCGGACATCGGCCTGCTGCAAGCCGACCACGTCGAGCGCATGGCAGCTTTCGCGCGGCATATCCGCGGTTGCGGCCGCCACGTGCGTTTCCAGCAGGCGAATGATCCGTGGATCGGCCAGATCGCCGGAGACGATCTCCCAGCGCGGCTTAGTCGCCATCGTCGTTTTTGGGCTGGCAGACGCAACTCGCCTTGGCTTTGCGCGCCACGCGGGTCGTCTCGAACTCGGCCGGATTGAGCGAGCCGGATTTATCGGCGTCGGCCTTGGTGAACTTCTCCTCCGCCTTCACCGCATATTCTTCAAAGGTCAGGCGGCCGTCGCCATTGACGTCGAGCTTGGCAAAGTTGCGCCGTCGCGCGGCCAGGAACTCGTCCCGGCTGATCGCGCCATTCTTGTCGTGGTCGCTGCGCAGGAAGCGTTTCTCCTCGCGGGTCTTCTCGCTGGCCGCTGGCGGTTCCGGGATAGGCTCATCCCCGGCCTCCGTCGTCGCAGTCGCAGCCGCGTGGCGCGCCGTATGATGTTGGGCGGACGCGGTGCTGCGCCACCAGAAAACGCCTCCCACGATCAACACAATCGCTGCCGCTGCCCCGACCCAATAGCGCCACATCACCCGCGTCCCCCTTCTCGATGCCCCTTGCTACCGCCCTGTAATCCGCAGCGCCAGCATCCGCAGAAGACGCGCCGGAGCGGCCTGAACACGGCGCCCTGCCCGGCTGTCTCGCACGGCCAAGGCGAACAGCGCGGCAAGCGGACGCGCGGCGCTCGGCCACCGTCCCGACGGGATGTCGCCGGCCAAAGCCGCGGCGCGCGCCCGGGCGGCCGCGCTCAATGCAGCATTGGAATGATGAAAGCTGAGATCAGTCAGCGCCCACACCGCGCCTGCGGCCGGCAAACGGGCGTCGTCGGCGCCGAGGATCGCCGCTGCCGCCGCGAACAAATGCCGCCCCCGTTCCCCTCCGTGGCGGAGGAGAAGCCGCTCGGAATCGTCTTCGTCGATCAGTGCGGACCAGCCATCCTCGATCGCCGCGAGCGTTCCACCGGATACGAGCCGTGGCGCAACCTGCTCCGCCAGCACGCGGAGCAGCGGCTCATCGGGCGTACGACGGTCGGCAAGGTCGAGCTTTTCCAGCGCCTCGCGCCACCAGGTCAGGCGCATCAGGCCGATCATCGGTTCGCTCGTCGTGGCGACGATCTGCCCCAGCCGTTCATCCAGCTGAAACAAAGCGGCAAGCGGCGCACGCTTGTCCGCGGGCGCATAGGCAATCGCCAGCATCCGCTCAGGATCGACGATCTGCGGACTCGGGGGCGGCGCAGCCGTCATAGCTTACCGCCCCAACGGGATGTCGTGGCTCCCCGCATGGGAGCCACGCATCAGCGGTAGCAGACCTTCTTGGCTGCCGCGATGACCTGATCCGCAGTGATCAGCGCCATCTTCTCGAGATTAGCGGCATAAGGCAGCGGCACGTCGACATTGGTCACGCGCAATACCGGCGCATCGAGATCGTCGAAGCCCTGTTCCATGACCACGGCCGCGATTTCCGACGCGATCGAACAGGTCGGCCAGCCTTCCTCGACGACGACCAATCGATTGGTCTTCTTCAGGCTCGCGAGCACGGTAGCGGTGTCGAGCGGACGCAGGGTACGCAGATCGATCACCTCGGCATCGATGCCCTCTTCTGCCAGTTGCTTGGCCGCTTCGAGCGCAACGCCGACGCCGATCGTATAGCTGACCAACGTCACGTCCTTGCCCTGCTTGACGATGCGGGCCTTGCCGATCGGCAGGACATAATCGTCCAGCTTGGGCACATCGAACGACTGCCCGTACAGCAGCTCATTCTCCAGGAAGACGACGGGATCGTTGGAGCGGATCGCCGCCTTGAGCAGGCCTTTGGCGTCGGCGGCCGAATAAGGCGCGATCACGATCAGTCCGGGTACGCTTGCATACCAGGGACCATAATTCTGGCTGTGCTGCGCGGCGACGCGGGCGGCTGCGCCATTGGGACCACGGAACACGATCGGGCACCGCATTTGCCCGCCCGACATGTAATTGGTCTTGGCGGCCGAATTGATGATGTGGTCGATCGCCTGCATGGCGAAGTTGAACGTCATGAACTCGACAATCGGACGCAGGCCCGCCATGGCTGCGCCCGCACCGATGCCGGCAAAGCCATATTCGGTGATCGGCGTATCGATCACGCGCTTGTCGCCAAACTCGTCCAGCAACCCCTGCGTGACCTTATAGGCGCCCTGATATTCGGCGACTTCCTCGCCCATCACGAAGACGCGGTCGTCCTTGCGCATTTCCTCGGCCATGGCGTCGCGCAAGGCATCGCGCACGGTGGTGCGGACCATCTCCGTACCTTCCGGCACTTCGGGATCGTCCTGCGTGTCGGCAACATTGGCGACCAAGGCGCGCGCGCCCGTCTCCATTTGCTTGGGCGCTTCTTCGCCCCCCTCACCCGTAAGCTCCGGCTTCTGGGAAGCAGGCTGTTCGACCGGCGCATCCGACTTCGGTGCAGCAGCTGCGGGAGCGGAGCTCACAGCGGATGCATCTTCCCCCTCGCCGGCAATCACGGCGATGACGTCGCCGACCTTCACGCCGTCCGTGCCTTCCGGCACCAGGATCTTGGCAACCGTGCCTTCGTCGATTGCCTCGAATTCCATCGTCGCCTTGTCGGTTTCGATTTCGGCGAGGACATCGCCGGATTTTACGGTGTCGCCTTCCTTGACCAGCCATTTGGCGAGCGTACCCTCCTCCATCGTCGGAGAGAGCGCGGGCATCTTGATTTCAATGGGCATCTTGTCTCGCGCTCAATAGGTGTCGACGAGGACGTCGGTATAAAGTTCGGCGGCTTCCGGCTCCGGCGATTCTTCCGCGAATGCCGCGCTGTCGGCGACGATCTTGCGGATATCCTTGTCGAGCGCCTTCAGCTGATCCTCACCCACGCCCTTCTCGGCCAGGATGCGCGCGAGATGGTCGATCGGATCGCTCTTGTCGCGCACCGACTGAACTTCCTCGCGCGACCGGTATTTGGCTGGATCCGACATGGAATGACCACGATAGCGATAGGTCTTCAGTTCCAGCAGGACGGGTCCCTTGCCGGCCTGAACCCACTCCAGCGCCGTCTCGGCCGCGCCGCGCACGGCCAGCACGTCCATGCCATCGACCTGAATACCGGGGATGCGGAAGCTTTCGCCGCGCTTGTACAGCTGATCCTCGGCCGAAGCGCGGTTGACGCTCGTGCCCATCGCGTACTGATTATTCTCGATCACGAAAATGACGGGCAGCTTCCACAGCTCCGCCATGTTGAAGCTTTCGTAGACCTGGCCCTGATTGGCCGCGCCGTCGCCGAAATAGACCAGCGCGACGCCACCATCATTGGCATATTTATGCTTGAAGGCGAGGCCCGCACCGATCGACACCTGCGCGCCAACGATGCCGTGACCGCCGTAAAAGCCATGCTCTACCGAGAACATGTGCATCGAGCCGCCCTTGCCCTTGGAGATGCCGGCGGCGCGGCCGGTCAATTCAGCCATGATGAGGTTGGGATCGATGCCGTAAGCCAGCATATGGCCATGATCGCGATAGCCGGTCACGACCGAATCGCGGCCCACCTTGAGGGCGGATTGCAAACCCACCGCGACGGCTTCCTGCCCGATATAGAGGTGGCAGAAACCACCGATCAGCCCGAGGCCGTAAAGCTGGCCGGCCTTTTCCTCAAATCGCCGGATCAGCAACATCTGCCGATAAAATTCGAGCAGCTCCTCATTCGATGCTTCGTATGGACGAGGCTCGGGAGGGCGTTCGCGGTTCGGGGTCGCGGGCGGCGCAGCCGGAGCTTCGGACGCAACTGTTTTTTCTGCTCGGGCCAAGGCGGATCTCTCTCCTACGGGCGCATTTAGAAAGCGCCCTATAGGCGGGACAAACCCGCTCCCGCAACGGCCAGTTCCGCGCTGAAGGTTGCAAGGCGTGCAACCGCACCCTGCAATCTGTTGATCCGAACGTTAAAGAAGGTGAATTGCGGCGAAATGATCGCTTAGTCGGCGGGCAGGATCACTTCATCGGGCCGAATCTGGCCAGTCTGCTTGCGCACCATCTCCTCCGCGAAATCCGGATCGACGTGGCGCGGATCGAGCAGATCGGCATGATGCGCCAGCCGCGCACGCTCTGCTTGAAGAGTTTGTAGCGTCACCAGATGCTCGGCGCGCTGATGCCGATATCCGGCAAGCGAGAAGAGGCCGTTCTGGCCGACGATGGCAGCGCCCGCGAAATATAGGATCACAGCCAAGGCCACGGTCGGCCAAAAGGCGGACCTGATCATATTCAAGGCGGGGCGGCGCGACATCTCGCCGACTGGAGAATCACGTTTTGCCAAAGGCTTCAAGCGCAAAGCCGCCGGAACGTGCAAAAGTTGAGTCAGCCGGATGCCCACAGACGGCTAAACGAAGCGCGGAATTGGGCGCGGGTGCGGCGTCATCCGATCGCGCAGGTCGAAATCCAGTTCGTCGACATAGCACCAGCCCCACCCCTCCGGCGGGTCATAGCCTTCGATGATCGGATGCGCGGTGGCGTGGAAATGCTTCGTCGCGTGACGGTTGGGCGATTGATCACAGCAGCCGACATGGCCGCACGTCCGGCACAGGCGAAGATGCACCCACCACGACCCTGTCTTGAGACATTCTTCGCACCCGTCCGCACTCGGCGTGACATCCTCGATCGAATGATAATGGGAACAGGGATCGGCCATCGGTGGAGGGTAAACCAAGGCAATTCGTCGTCAAGCGGCGCCAGCCACAAATAGGCGAATAGAACGACGCTTAATGTTCCAGCCAGGGACCATGGCTCGCCGCGACGGCGGAGCGTGGGCGGATGTCCGGCAGCAATGTGCGCGTCGGCCGTGCGTCTAGCAGCTCTTCCAGCAGATCCTGCCCTTCACGCCACGCGCCGAGGCCCGAGTCCGCATTGATGTGCCCGACATGATCCAGCAGCAGGCAATCCGCGCCCCACGCGCCGGCAAGTTCGATCGACTGTTCAGGCGCGCACCATGGGTCATCGGTGCTCGCCACAAGCCTGGCAGGAAAAGGCAGCAGGCTTTGCGGCGCCGGGGCAAACGGCGTCAGGCGCGGATCGGCCGAAGGGCGATCGACATCGGGTGGCGCGACCAGCAGGGCGCCCGCCACATTGCCGCGTACATCCTCGCCCAGCAGGCTCGCCCACCACAGGATGGCGTGGCAGCCCAGACTATGCCCGACCAGTACGACCGGCCCCTGCGCCGCGGCGACCGCCTGATCGATCCGACTGATCCAGATGTTCCGGGTGGGATCGTTCCACATGCCCAGCTCCACCCGCACGCAGTCGGGCCGCTCGTTTTCCCAGATCGTCTGCCAGTGGCCAGGGCCGGAATTGCCAAGCCCCGGCACCATCAGACACAATGGCGACAGACCAGATTCGCTGGATGCCATGATCCGCACTCCGCAATGGACGTGCCGGCACCTTAATCCCTATTTAACAAGTAGGAAATACAGCAAGGATTGGGGCGGGCGTAGCCTGACTTGGACCATGCACGCCTGAGCCGTCTTCCGGCCGCTTGCGCGTGAAGGCGGACCCATGGCCTGCCCCACGCACCATCGGATTGGAATCAGCGCTTGATCGCGCTGCGCCCGGCATAGCGGCCGACGGCGCCCAGCTCCTCCTCGATACGGATCAGCTGGTTATATTTCGCAAGCCGATCCGAACGCGCAAGGCTGCCCGTCTTGATCTGCCCACAATTGGTCGCGACGGCGAGGTCCGCGATCGTCGAATCCTCCGTCTCGCCCGAACGGTGCGACATGACGGCAGTATAACCCGCGCGCTGCGCCATGCTGACCGCTTCCAGCGTTTCGCTGAGCGTGCCGATCTGGTTGACCTTGACCAGCAAGGAATTGGCGACGCCCTTCTCGATGCCTTCCGCCAGGATGCGTGGATTGGTGACGAAAATATCGTCACCGACCAGCTGGCAGGTCGCACCCAACCGATCGGTCAGCAGCTTCCAGCCATCCCAATCCTGCTCGGCCATACCGTCCTCGATCGAGACGATCGGATATTTCCCGGCCAATTCCGCCAGGTAGTCAACCATCTCGGCCGGGCTGAGCTTCCGCCCCTCGCCTTCCAGGTCGTAGACGCCATTCTTGAAGAATTCGCTGGCGGCACAATCCAGCGCGATACCGACATCTTCGCCCGGCCGGTAGCCGGCGGCCTCGATCGAACGCATGATGAAGTCCAGCGCCTCGGATGGGCTGGCGAGGTTGGGCGCAAACCCGCCCTCATCGCCAACCGAAGTCGACAGGCCCTTGTCATGCAGCTTCTTCTTGAGCGTGTGGAAAATTTCGGTCCCGCAGCGCACCGCCTCGATCAGGCTGTCGCTGCCGGTCGGCACGATCATGAATTCCTGAAAATCGATCGGATTGTCGGCATGCGCGCCGCCATTGACGATATTCATCATCGGCACGGGCAGGATGTGCGCCGAAACGCCGCCGACATAACGGTAAAGCGGCAGACCGCGCGCTTCGGCGGCGGCCTTTGCGACCGCAAGACTGACGCCCAGAATGCCGTTGGCGCCCAGCCGGCCCTTATTCTCGGTACCGTCGAGTTCGATCATGATACCGTCGACCTCGCCCTGGTCTTCGGCCTCCAGCCCTTCCACGGCCTCGGCAATCTCTCCGTTCACCGCATCGACCGCGTCATCGACGCCCTTGCCGCCCCAGCGGGTCTTGTCGCCGTCGCGACGCTCCACCGCTTCGCGCGTGCCGGTGGAGGCCCCGGACGGAACGGCTGCACGGCCGAAACTTCCGTCTTCCAACGTGACGTCGACCTCAACGGTGGGATTGCCACGGCTGTCGATCACGGTGCGGGCGTGGACGTCGACGATCGCGGTCATGGAGTTTTCCTTGCGCTATGCTGAAACAGATGCCGCGCCTCTATCGGGGGGAGACGGATGAGGCAATAATAACGCAGGCGGAATGAAATAGTGTATTAGGTCGATGGAACGCAGCCGCAATGCGGCGGTTGAATCATCAATACCGCTTAACGCAGGAGACGAAACATGGCTTCCCCGGACGATCAGCTGCCTGAGGGCACCGACGCCATCATCGAGGGCGCCGGCGTGGACGACGATAGCGACAGCGCCGACCGGAGCTTCACCGCGACCGGGCCGTCGGGAACGGGCCAGGCCGACACCGGCACGCGATCAAACTCGGATACGCATGGGGCTTCGGCTTTCGATGGTACGCCGCTATTCGGTCGGTTCGATGATCTGCGCGGACAGGCGACCGATAAGGCGCGCGATTTCGCCCAAGCCGGCAAGGATCGTGCGACCGCGGCGTTGGATAATCTGGTGCAGACGGTCGAAGATGCCGCCGCCGAGATCGACGACAAATTGGGTCGCCAATATGGCGATTATGCCCGTCGCGCCGCACAGAGCATCGGCAGTTTCTCGGACAATTTCCGCGACAAGGATGTCGACGATTTGTTCGCGGATGCCCGGGCGCTTATCGCCAGGTCGCCCGCGATTGCCGTCGGTACGGCAGCAGCGCTCGGCTTCGTCGTGGCGAGACTTGCGCGGTCCGGCTTGGCGGACGGTGGCGCCCACGAAGGCACTCCGAAGGCGTGACGCGCTTGGATGCCGGTCAGGAGCCGTTGCCGCTCCGCGAACTTGCGACCCGCCTGATCGACAATGGGAAGGCGTATGTCCGGGCCGAGGTAAACCTCGTCAAGGCGACGATATCGACCAAGGCAGGTCAGGCAGGGCCCGCCGTGGCGATGATCGTCGTCGCGATCCTGTTCGTTCAAGCCGCCCTCACCGTCCTGGTGGCGGCGCTCGGCCTGTTATTGGGTCGATGGCTCGGCCTGGCCGGCGGTTTCGCGGTAGCGTCGTTCCTCGTGCTGGCGGTGGCGGCTTTGCTGGGCTGGGCGGCCGTGAAGCGTATCAAGGGTATCGCGAAGTGAGCGAGGCGGATGTCGCCCGGGCGCGCGCCGAAGTCGCCGCGGCACGTGAACGTCTCCTCGGATCGGCGCACGCACTGCAAGCCCGGCTCAAACCGTCCGTTCTCGCCAGCGACGCCTGGGAAAGCGCGCGCGACGCCGGAGAAAGCGCCGCCAACGATGCTGTTCGCGCGATCCGCAAACGCCCCGTGGCTGCCTCTGCAGCCGCAATCGGCGTTACTGCGTTGTTAGCCCGTAAACCGATCGCGCGGCTGATCGCCCGGCTGCGCGGCAACGACTATGATGGAGACAGTGATGAGTAAGCCGAAAGCCCCGGATAACGACACGAACAATGGCGCTCTGACCGATGCTTACGGCAAGGTCAGCGAGCGCGTTGCGTCCGCTTATGCCGCTGCGCGCGAAAAGACGTCGGGCGCCAGCCTGGAAGCCAGTCCGTTGACGGCGCTGCTGGGCGGGATCGCGATCGGCGCACTGGCCGGCGCGTTGCTGCCGCGCATCGAAAAGGAAAAGGAGCTGCTCGCGCCGCTTGGCGCCAAGATCGGTGAGGCGGCCCGTGCCGCGCTCGACGCGGGCCGCACCGCGGGAACCGGCGCCCTCGATGAATCCGGCCTTTCGACCGATCAGCTGCGCGCCCAGGTTTCGAAGCTGGTCGAGCAGGCTTTGAAGGCTGCCGGCACCGCGGGCGCGGCTGCCATCCAGGCTGCCCGCGAGTCGGCGACCCGCTAGAAGTTCAACGCGAGTTCAGACGAGCGGGCGCTTGCGTCCGCTCGTCGCATTTTGGAGATGGTTATGATCAAGGTTCGTGGCGCCCTGTTGGCGCTTGGCATCGCGTCCGGAATGCTGGTTCCTGCAATCACCGCGCCGGCAGCGGCCGCGGTTGATACCAGCGATCCGCAGCGTTTCGTTCAGACGCTGACGAGCGATGGCTTTGCAGCGATGCGCAGCGGCAGCCGGGATGCGGCGAAAGCCAAATTCCGCGCGCTGCTCGCGCAGAATGTCGCGGTCGACCAGATCGGCGACCGCCTGATCCGGGCGTGGCTGCCGAAGATCACCCCGGCGCAGCGCGCGGCTTATAAGTCGGCGCTGCCAGGCTATGTCGTCGGCACCTATGCCGACCGGTTGTTCGAATATTCCAACGCCAGCATTCGCGTCGTCCGCTCGCAGCCGACCGCCGGCGGCGGGGCCGACGTTTACACGCAGGTCACCAAGCCCGGCGGCCAGCCGATCGCGGCGACCTGGTCGGTCGTCAAGATCGGCGGCGCCTGGAAGGTCCTCAATCTGAACGTGGCCGGCATCAACGTCGCCATGGCGCAGGCCGCCGATTTCAATTCGGTGATCCAACGCCAGGGCTTCGATGCGCTGGTTCGCATGATGAACGCGCGCAAATAACCAACGCGCACTTGCAACTCCCCCCCGCCGACGGCAGGAGGCTTTGCCCATGAGCAAAATGCACCTGGTGTTCGGCGGGCGGGTCAAAGATCCGCGCACGCTCGATTTCGAAGATCTCTCCAAGGTAGAGGTTGTCGGCTTCTATCCCGATTACGGCAGCGCCGAAAAAGCATGGCGGGCCGCATCGCAGCGCACCGTCGACGATGCGGAGATGCGCTACGTGATCGTGCACCTCCATCGCCTGCTGAATCCGGACGCGAAGGACTGAACCATCCGGTCGCTCCCCAGGGAACGCCGGTATTCTGCACATGATATGGGAAGCGCCGCGGTCCGCTCGGTGGGCGGCGGCGCGGGCTTACGCCTTGCGGTAGCGCCACCTCAGCAGTGGCCGCGCCATGATAAGCCCGACCAGGAAGCCGCCGACATGGGCGGCCCAGGCAATGGCCAGCCCCTGCGTGCGGGAGACCAGGCCGAGCATCAACTGAACGACGATCCACGCCGCCGCCAGCCACGCAATGTGCAGCCAGCGCGCAATTTCGGGCGAGAATTTGGACGGCCGGCGCTGGCCGTAGAGCATGGCATAGGCCCCCACGAGCGCCGAGATCGCGCCGCTGGCGCCGACCATGGGAGACACCGATTGCGGTCCCACCGCGAAATGCGCGGCCGCGGCGCCATAGGCCCCCAGCACATAGAGCAGCACGACGCCCGGGCGCCCCAGCGCAACCTCGTCATCGCGGCCGCAGAAATAGAGCATCAGCAGGTTGAAGCCGAGGTGCAGCAACCCGCCATGCAGCAATGTCGCGCTGAGCGGGGTCAACCACACCGGCAGCGCATGGGGCACGACGGATCCCGATAGACGCGCCGGAATGAAGCCGCCCAGTACCGCAGCGTCGGCGAACCGATCCGTCGCGCTCAGCACGGCAAAGCTGATCAACGTCACCGCACAAATGGCAAAGGTTGCCTTGGGTGGTGCCGCCTTCATCGAAGGACGATGTCGGCGATCGAGCGCAGGCCGATCGCCGCCTCACACCGGACATAGTCTCTATATCCAGCGTCCATCACTCGTCCAAAGCTACAAAATGGCAGCAACTCAGATGAATTCGATGCCGGTGACGACATAATATTTGTCGCCGGAGGGGACGGTGACCTCAACCTCTTCATCGACCTTACGACCGATCAACGCCCGGCCGAGCGGCGAGGAATAGGAGATGCGGCCGACCTTGGCGTCGGCTTCGGTCTGACCCACGATCTGGTACGTGATCGGCTTGTCGTCTTCATCCACCAGATGCACGGTCGCGCCAAACACGACCTTGTCGCCTGACAATGTCTTGGGATCGATGATCATCGCGCGCGAAAGCTTGTCCTCGATGTCGGCGATCATCGCCTCGATCTGGCCCTGACGCTCCTTGGCGGCATGATATTCGGCATTCTCGGAAAGGTCGCCATGGGCGCGCGCTTCCTCGATCGCATCGATGATCTGCGGCCGCTCAATCTTGAGACGCGCGACTTCAGTGGTGAGCATGTCATGCCCTTCCACCAGCATCGGCATCTTCTCGTCGCTTGCCATCTCAACCAAACCCCTTGTGAAGCGTAAAAATCCGAAGCGAAAAGCCTCAAGCGTCAAAAAACCACCCTGCGCCGCCACTTGGCGACGCCCCGCATCTTCACGATGTCTGGGATCGTCAGCTAGCTATGATAGGATTGGAGCGAGCGCACTTCAAGGCTGTGCTCCCGCAACGCTGCAATCGCCCGCACCGCGGCCACGCCCGCCGCCGCCGTGGTGAAATATGGAATGCGCGCCAGCATCGCGGATGCACGGATCGATTTGGAATCCTGCAACGACTGCCAGCCCTCGGTGGTGTTCAGCACCAGCTGCACGCCGCCATCCTTCAGACGATCGACGATATGGGGCCGCCCTTGCGCGACCTTGTTGACGCGTTCCACGGCCAGCCCGCGGCTGGCCAGATATTCGGCGGTACCGTCGGTCGCCACAATATCGAAGCCGAGGTCGATCAGCATGCGCACCGCCGGCTCGATCACCGGCTTGTCACCGGGCTTCACCGACACGAACACCGTGCCAGCCTGGGGCAGGACGGTTCCCGCGCCGAGCTGCGCCTTGGCGAAGGCCGTCGCAAAATCGCGGTCGATGCCCATCACTTCGCCGGTCGACTTCATCTCCGGCGACAATACCGGATCGACGCCCGGGAAGCGGGCCCACGGGAAGACCGCTTCCTTGACCGCAATATAATCCACATCGAGATCGATCTTCGGCAGGTCCTTCAGCATCTCGCCCGCCATCACCCGCGCGGCGATCTTGGCGATCGGTGCGCCCACGGCCTTGGCGACGAAGGGCACGGTGCGGCTGGCGCGCGGATTGACCTCGATCAGATAGACCTGCCCGTCCTTGACCGCGAACTGGACGTTCATCAGGCCCCGAACCTTCAGCGCGCGGGCCAGCGAGTCGGTCTGGCGTTCGATCTCCGCCACGATTTCCGGCGACAGGCTATAAGGCGGCAGCGAACAGGCGCTGTCGCCCGAATGCACGCCGGCCTCTTCGATATGCTCCATCACGCCGGCGATGACTACGTCCGTGCCGTCGGCGATCGCGTCAACATCCACCTCGATCGCGTCGCGCAGATACCGATCGATCAGCACCGGCGAATCGCCGGACACCTGCACCGCGGTCGCGATATAATGGTCAAGCTGGGCCGGCGTATCGACCACCTCCATCGCACGACCGCCCAATACGTAGGATGGGCGTGTCAGGACCGGGTAGCCGATCCGCTCCGCCACCTTGATCGCTTCGTCGCGGCTGCGCGCGATACCGTTTTCGGGTTGGCGAAGGCCGAGCTTCTCCACCAACGCCGCGAACCGCTCGCGATCTTCGGCCAGGTCGATCGCATCGGGCGAGGTACCGAGGATGGGGATGCCCGCATTCTCCAGCTCCTGCGCGAGCTTGAGCGGCGTCTGGCCGCCAAACTGGACGATCACGCCGACCAGTTCGCCATTCTGCTGCTCGACGTGCAGGATTTCGAGCACATCCTCGACGGTCAGCGGCTCGAAATACAGCCGGTCCGACGTGTCGTAATCGGTGCTCACCGTCTCCGGATTGCAATTGACCATGATCGTCTCGAAGCCCGCGTCCGAGAGCGCGAAACAGGCGTGGCAGCAGCAATAATCGAATTCGATGCCCTGGCCGATGCGGTTGGGACCGCCACCGAGGATCACGATCTTGCGCCGGTCAGACGGCTGCGCCTCATTCTCCGGCTCGCCAAAGGCGGGGGCCTCATAGGTCGAGTACATATAAGGCGTCTTCGCCTCGAACTCGGCGGCGCAGGTGTCGATCCGCTTGAACACCGGCCGGACGCCGAGCCGGTGGCGATGGGCACGAACCTCCGCCTCGGTCACGCCGCCCGCCATCGCGCTGATCGCGTCATGGACGATGCCGGAACCGCGGGCCTGCTCGCGCTGCATGCCGCGAAGATTGGCGCTGTTGAGCGCCAGCCAGGCGAGGCGCTTGTCCGAAAAGCCCATGCTCTTGAGCTTGCGCATACCGGCGGGATCGCCGGGCAGGCCTTCTCGGCACACCTGCTCTTCGGCGCGGATGATCTCGGCCAGCCGCTCCAGGAACCATGGATCATATTTGGCGATACGGTGGATATCGTCGATCGTGAAACCTTCGCGCAGCGCCTGGGCGGCGATCAGCAAGCGATCCGGCGTCGCGACGGCCAGCGCCGCCTCGATCTCGGCGCGCGGCGCACCCTTCAGCCGATCGACGATGTTGAGGCCGGACAGACCCGTCTCGAGTCCGCGCAACGCCTTTTGCAGGCTCTCATGGAAGTTGCGGCCGATCGCCATCACCTCGCCGACCGACTTCATCGCGGTCGTCAGGTGATCCGATGCGCCCTTGAACTTCTCGAAAGCGAAGCGCGGAATCTTGGTGACGACATAGTCGATCGTCGGCTCGAAGCTGGCAGGCGTCGCGCCGGTAATGTCATTGTCGATCTCATCGAGCGTGTAGCCAACGGCCAGCTTGGCGGCGACCTTGGCGATCGGGAAGCCGGTGGCCTTCGATGCCAGCGCCGACGAGCGCGACACGCGCGGATTCATCTCGATCACGACCAGGCGGCCATCGGCGGGATTGACCGCGAACTGGACGTTGGAGCCGCCGGTTTCGACGCCGATCTCGCGCAGCACCGCGATGCTGGCATTGCGCATGATCTGATATTCCTTGTCGGTCAGCGTCAGGGCCGGCGCGACCGTGATGGAATCGCCCGTATGGACGCCCATCGGATCGATATTCTCGATCGAACAGATGATGATGGCATTGTCGTTGCGATCCCGCACGACCTCCATCTCATATTCTTTCCAGCCCAGCACGCTTTCCTCGACCAGCACTTCGGTGGTCGGTGACAGATCGAGGCCGGAGGTGACGATCTCGATGAATTCCTGGCGATTATAGGCAATGCCCCCACCCTGCCCGCCCATCGTGAAGCTCGGCCGGATGATCGACGGCAGGCCGACGAACTCCAGCGCGGCAACCGCCTCCTCGACGCTGTGCGCGATGCGCGACCGCGGGCTTTCCAGCCCGATCTTGTCCATGGCGTTACGGAACTTCAGCCGATCCTCGGCCTTGTCGATCGCCTCGGCATCGGCGCCGATCATCACGCAGCCATATTTTTCGAGCGTGCCGTCATGCCACAAAGCAAGCGCCGTATTCAGCGCGGTCTGCCCGCCCATCGTCGGCAGCACCGCGTCGGGCCGCTCCTTCTCGATGATGCGCGCGACCACTTCGGGCGTGATCGGCTCGATATAGGTCGCGTCCGCCATGTCGGGATCGGTCATGATCGTCGCCGGGTTCGAATTGACCAGGACGATGCGATACCCCTCCTCACGCAGCGCCTTGCACGCCTGCGTCCCCGAATAGTCGAACTCGCACGCCTGGCCGATGACGATCGGGCCGGCGCCGATGATGAGGATGGATTTGATGTCGGTGCGCTTGGGCATAGGTTATGCGAGACCTGAAAGCCCTCTCCCTGCAGGGAGAGGGTTGGGTGAGGGTGAACGCCGATCGAGAAGAGTCTCACACCGGTTGCGCGAAAGCTGCGGCGAGGGTCGACCGATGTGGAGGCGGCGCTGTGGCAGCGACTGCGTAGCCGGCAGATCGACGGCGCCAAGTTTGTCCGTCAGTTTCCGATCGGACCGCATGTCACGGATTTTGCCTGTCGCGCGGCGCGCCCGGTGATCGAATTGGATGGCGGCCAGCATGCGGAGAGTCGCGGGGATGTCGAGCGAACTCGACTGATCGAGGCGTATGGTTTCACGGTCATTCGCTTCTGGAACAACGACGTAACCGAGAATCTCGACGGCGTTCTTGCGGAGATCCGTACCGCTTTGTGCAACGCGCGCACGTAAGCCCTCTCCCTTGAGGGAGAGGGTTGGGTGAGGGTGTACCGCACGAACGATGATGTGGGCGCGCGCTGACGCGCGCTCCCCCTCACCCCAACCCTCTCCCCGCTGGGGAGAGGGAGTCACCGTGCACTCCGCAGTTGTGAAACAAACTGCTCGAACAGATAGTGGCTATCCTGCGGGCCGGGGCTCGCTTCCGGATGATATTGCACCGAGAAAGCCGGCTTGTCGGTCAGGCGCAGGCCCGCCAGCGACCCGTCGAACAGCGAGATATGCGTCGGCTCGGCATTGGCCGGCAGCGTCTCGGTCAGCACCGCGAAGCCGTGGTTCATGCTGGTGATCTCGACACGACCATCGTCATTGCGTTTGACCGGGTGATTGGCGCCGCGATGGCCCTGGTGCATCTTGGCCGTCTTCGCGCCGACCGCGAGACCAAGCAATTGGTGGCCAAGGCAGATGCCGAAGATCGGCTTGGCGATCTTGAGCAGTTCCTGGATCACCGGCACCGCATAGACGCCCGTCGCGGCAGGATCGCCCGGGCCGTTGGACAGGAACACGCCGTCCGGATTGTGCGCCATCACATCCTCGAACGTCGCGGTCGCCGGTACAACCGTCACGCGCGCGCCCGCGGCGACCAGATTGCGCAGAATATTGCGCTTCAGCCCATAATCGATCGCGACGACGTGGGGGCCGTCCGGGTTGGCGGCGTGGGTCGCATAGCCTTCGCCCAGCGTCCACAAGCCGTCATCCCACTTATAGCTCTGGGTCGAGGACACGTCCTTGGCGAGGTCCATCCCTTCCAGGCCCGCCCAGTCGCGCGCCTGTTGCGTCAGCGCGTCCAGATCGAATTCGCCCTTGGCGTTATGCGCGATCACGCCGTTGGGCGCGCCACCCAGGCGGATCGCACGGGTCAGCGCGCGCGTATCGACGCCGGACAGGCCGATCCTGCCATTGTTGCGCAACCAGCCGTCAAAACGCTGGGTCGATCGGAAGTTCGACGGGTCGGTCACATCCTCCCGCACGACGCAGCCCAGCGCATGCGGGTTGATCGCCTCGATATCCTCGGGGTTCGCGCCGACATTGCCGATGTGCGGGAAGGTGAAGGTCACGATCTGCCCGGCATAAGACGGATCGGTCATCACCTCCTGATAGCCGGTCATGGCGGTGTTGAAGCACACCTCGCCGACAGCGGCGCCCTCGGCGCCGAAGCCGCGGCCCCAGATGACGCTACCATTGCCCAGCACCAGCACACCGGTTGCGCCTTCGGGGGGCGCGCGAGAAGTCGTGGCGTCGGCCATGGTGGGCGGGCACTCCAATGGGTTGAGCAGCGATGTCGCTAAGCGGCGTCCGCTAAACGCCCTTCCTCGACGGGTCAACTCTACCCAATCGGGCGCGTTCCGGCTAGAATGGAGGTTTCCGCTCCTCCCGAGGGATTCCCATGATTAGAGACGATATAAAGGCGGCGCAGATCGCCGCCATGAAGGCGCGTGACACCGGCACGGTCAGTGCTACCCGCCTGATCCAGGCTGCGATCAAGAATCGCGATATCGAATTGCGTACCGCCACCGCGACGCCTGACGACGACCTGCTGGTCACCGAGGTCATGCAGAAAATGATCAAGCAGCGCCGCGAATCGGTCGACCTGTATCAAAAGGGCGGCCGCCAGGAGCTTGCCGACGCCGAACTCGCGGAAATCGCCGTCATCGAACGCTTCCTGCCCAAGCAGATGAGCGAACCCGAGGCAGCCGCCGCGATCGATGCGATCGCGACCGACCTCGGCGCCACATCCGTCAAGGACATGGGCCGCGTCATGACCGCCCTGAAAGAACGCCACGCCGGCCAGATGGACATGAGCAAAGCCAGCGCCCTGGTGAAAGCGCGGCTGGGGTAGGTATGAAAGCTCTCCCCTCCCGCTTGCGGGAGGGGTTGGAACGAACCCCGTTCGTCCTGAGCGAAGTCGAAGGACGCGTGAGGAACAGCCATGACGTTCTGGACCTATATGTTACGATGCGCGGACGAGCGTTTCTACGTGGGTCACACAGACAATCTTGAAGGACGGATGAGCCAGCATCAGCATGGCGGCTATTGCGATTTCACGGCCCGGCGACGGCCGGTCTCCCTGGCGTGGTCGCAAGACTTCGCCACGCGCGAGGAAGCGCTGTCTGCTGAACGGCAGCTCAAAGGCTGGACACGCGCCAAGAAAATGGCGTTGATTGAGGGTGATTGGGCTCGAATCTCCTGGTTGGCGGTCCCGCCAAAGGAGCGTCCTTCGACTTCGCTCAGGACGAACGGGGCTGGAAAAATCCACCCGAAGCCCGAACCGGGTCGAGAGCTTTGAGCCTCTCCCCGCAATTCCTGGATGAACTCCGCCACCGGACCCTGCTGTCCGGGCTGATCGGTCGCACGGTCAAACTGCAGAAAGCGGGGCGGGAATATCGCGCCTGCTGCCCCTTCCATGATGAGAAGACACCCAGCTTCTACGTCAATGACGACAAGGGCTTTTACCATTGCTTCGGCTGTTCGGCGCATGGCGACGCCATCAAATTCCTGACCGAAGCGAAGGGCATGCCGTTCATGGATGCGGTCAAGGAACTCGCCCATGCGGCGGGGCTTGAACTGCCCGCGCCCGATCCACGCTCCGCCGAGCGGGCGGAACGTGCCACCGGCCTGGTGGCCGCGTCCGAGGCGGCCAGGACATGGTTTGCCGAGCAGTTGCAGGGCATCGCCGGCGCCGAAGCGCGCGCTTATCTGGGCCGGCGGCGCGTGCCCGACGCCCTGGTAAAGGCTTTCGGGCTTGGCTTCGCGCCGGATTCGCGCGGCAAATTGAAGGCGGCGCTGGCGAGCTTCGGCAATGAGACGCTGATCGAAGCCGGACTGCTCATCCTGGTGGACGAGAAAGAGCCTTATGATCGCTTCCGCGGCCGGCTGATCTTTCCGGTGCGCGACGCACGCGGCCGCACGATCGCATTTGGCGGCCGCATCCTGGACAGCGGCGAACCCAAATATCTGAATTCGCCGGATACGCCGCTCTTCGACAAGGGGCGCACGCTCTATAATCTCGATCGCGCCGGTCCAGCCAGCCGCAAGGCGGATCGCGTAATCGTGGTCGAAGGCTATATGGACGTCATTGCGCTCGCCGGCGCCGGCATTGACGAGGCCGTCGCTCCGCTCGGCACCGCGCTTACCGAAGCGCAGATCGAACGACTGTGGCGTTTGGTGCCGGTACCAATTCTGTGTTTCGATGGCGACAAGGCCGGGCAGAAAGCCGCCATTCGCGCCGCCTTGCGCGCTTTGCCTTTGGTGGCGCCTGATCGCTCGCTGCGTTTCGTGACGCTTCCCAACGGGCAGGATCCCGACGATCTCATCAAGGCTGGCGGTCGCGCCGCGTTCGAAACTGCGCTGCTGGGTGCGATCCCGCTGGTCGACCTGATCTGGCGCAGCGAACAGGACGCGACGGCGCTCGACACGCCGGAAACGCGCGCGGGTTTTCGCCGACGCCTGGCCGAGCTGGCCGGCATGATCGCCGACAAGGGAACCGCGGACGAATATAAGCTGGAATTCCGCCGCCGGTTCGATGCGCTGTTCGGATCTGCACCTGCGCGCCAGCATAATGACGAGCGCCCCTTCCGCGAACGCCCGCCCTTCCGCCGCGGCGAATTCCGCAAGCCCCCGCCCCGCCCCACGACCGCAGGCGCGCGCTCGATCGGCAAAGGCGGCGTCGATCCGATGTTCGCCCGTGCCGTCATTGCCGGCCTGGTCCTCCACCCCGGCATCATGCCGGCCCATGCCGAGGCGCTGGCCGAGCTTCCGCTGGGCGATCCGGTCCTTGAACGAATCCGCGACACGCTGGTTGACGCCGCTTTCACAGGGCGTTCCCTTGAAGGCGACGGCGCGCATTCCATATTGGCAAATGCCGGGCTTGGACCGGTGGCGGATGAGCTGTGCCGGACGAACGGTCTTGCCTTTTCCTTTCTGCGCAGCGATGCGGACCCGAGTCGTGCGACGCGCGATCTTGGAGAAGCGATCGACGTGTTGGTGACGCGCCCGTTAATCGAACAGGCGCTGGCGGACGCAACCCGAAGATTGGGCACCACGACGGATGAGGCAAGCTTCGCGGAACAGCAGCGTTTGACGCGCGAAAAGCAGGATGTCGAACGCCGGCTGATGGATTTAATGCAGCCGGAAGGCGAATGAACGGGTTACGGGATCAAAGAGGTAGCATGGCGAAGACGGCATTGGCAGCGGCTGGTGGAAGCGGCGACGGGACGGACAGCGGCGATGCGCCCCTGATCGATCTCAACGATTCGTCGATCAAGAAGGTCTTCGCGCGCGCCAAGAAGCGCGGCTACATCACCGTGGACGAGCTCAATGAGGCTTTGCCGCAGGATCAGATGACCACCGATCAGATCGAAGACGTCATGTCCGCCCTCAACGAGATGGGCGTCAACGTCGTCGAGAATGAGGAAGCCGGCGAGGAGGGCGAGCAGCCCCAGCAGGCGGAAGAGGACGAGGCCGAGGAAACGACCGGCGACGAGACCGTCGCGACCTTCACCGCCACGGCGACGAAGAAGGAAACGGTCGATCGCACCGACGATCCGGTGCGCATGTATCTGCGCGAAATGGGCGCGGTTGAATTGCTCAGCCGCGAAGGCGAAATCGCCATCGCCAAGCGGATCGAGGCCGGCCGCGACACGATGATCCAGGGGCTGTGCGAAAGCCCGATCACGTTCAACGCCATCATCGACTGGTCCACGCAGCTCAACGAAGGCACGATGCAGCTGCGCGAGATCCTCGATCTCGACGCCATGGTATCCAAGGGCCCGACGGCCGAGCAGGTCGAGGGCGCCGAGGACGATACTGGCGAAATCAGCGAAAAGAGCGCCGGCCCCTCGTTCAAGGAGGAGGATGAGCCGGAAGAGGCAGCTTCGGCCGATGAGGACGAGGACGGCCTGACCGAGCGTCGCGTGCCGCGCCCGTCCGACGACGATGACGAGGATAACACCTTGTCGCTGGCGCAGATGGAAGAGCAGCTCAAGCCGCAGGCGCTGGAGAAGTTCGCGGCGATCACCGCCCTCTACAAGAGCTTCGCCAAGCTGCAGGCCAAGCGCGTCAACGCGCTCGGCATGGGCGATGACTTCCCCAAGGCGGAAGAAACCAAATATCAGAATCTGCGCGAGGAACTGACCGCGCAGGTCGAGAGCGTGAAGTTCCACGCCGCGAAGATCGAGCATCTGGTCGATCAGCTTTATTCGTTCAACCGCCGCCTGACCGCGCTTGGCGGCCAGATGCTGCGTCTGGCCGAGCGCCACAAAGTGCCGCGCAAGGATTTCCTGGACCGCTATCTCGGGCACGAAACCGAAGAAGGCTGGCTGACGACCGTCGCCAAGCTGGACAAGAAGTGGACGGCCTTCGCGACCGAAGAAGCCGCGCCGGTCGAGCGTATCCGCGCCGAGATCGGGGAGATCGCGTCGGCGACGGGCATGTCGCTGACCGAATTCCGCCGCATCGTGAACATGGTCCAGAAGGGCGAGCGCGAGGCGCGTATCGCCAAGAAGGAAATGGTCGAAGCCAACCTGCGCCTCGTCATCTCCATCGCCAAGAAATATACCAATCGCGGCCTGCAATTCCTGGATTTGATCCAGGAGGGCAATATCGGCCTGATGAAGGCGGTCGATAAGTTCGAATATCGCCGCGGCTACAAGTTTAGCACCTATGCGACCTGGTGGATCCGTCAGGCGATCACGCGCTCGATCGCGGATCAGGCGCGCACGATCCGTATCCCGGTCCACATGATCGAGACGATCAACAAGCTGGTCCGCACCAGCCGCCAGTTCCTGCACGAGACCGGCCGCGAGCCGACGCCCGAGGAATTGGCCGAGCGCCTGAGCATGCCGCTCGAGAAGGTGCGCAAGGTGATGAAGATCGCCAAGGAGCCGATCAGCCTCGAAACGCCGATCGGCGACGAGGAAGATTCGCACCTGGGCGATTTCATCGAGGACAAGAATGCGGTGATCCCGGTCGATGCGGCGATCCAGGCCAACCTCAAGGAAACGGTCACCCGCGTCCTTGCCAGCCTCACCCCGCGTGAGGAGCGCGTGCTGCGCATGCGCTTCGGCATCGGCATGAACACCGATCACACGCTGGAAGAGGTCGGCCAGCAATTCTCGGTCACGCGCGAGCGTATTCGTCAGATCGAGGCCAAAGCGCTGCGCAAGCTCAAGCATCCGAGCCGCAGCCGCAAGATGCGCAGCTTCCTCGACCAGTAGTCGGGGCGGCGGATCGCGCCGCCGCTCGCTGCGCCTCGCGATAACGCCATTGTCGAACCACAAGCCGCGTCACCCCGGCCTTGAGCCGGGGTGATGCTAACTCCTCCGGTCCCCAAAGAGCGGGCCCCCGGCTCAAGTCCGGGGTGACGGGGGGATTTACGTCAGCCCAGCGTGCGCTACCGCCCACGTCGCCGACTGGACGCAAGTTCAGCATGACGAACGGGGAATGCTGGCCGGCCCATTCCCACACCCACCGTCACCCTGAACTCGTTTCAGGGTCCATTCCGCGGCCAGGCAACGCAGCCGGTGATCGGGTATCGACAAGGCGTAATGCTCACCCCCGTCGACGATGCGCGCCTCCCGCTGGATGCTGAACCAAGTCGGCATGACGAGCGGGGGGCCGGCCGACCATTCCCGCATCCACCGTCACCCTGAACTTGTTTCAGGGTCTATTCCGCGGCCAGGCAACGCAGCGGGTGATCGGGTGTGACAAGGCGTAATGCTCGCCCCCGTCGACGATGCGTGCCCTCCCGATGGATGCTGAACCAAGTTCAGCATGACGAGCGGGGGGCCTGGCCGACCCTTCTCCCCCCAATACACCGTCACCCTGGACTTGTTCAGAGTCTATTCCGCGGCTCATTTCGGGCAGGTGCGAGCTGCGGTTTGACGTTCCCGCCGAACGGCTTAGCCTACCCTGCCGTCCAGCCCTTAGCATCGACCGTCTCGGCCTTGTGGGTACGACGGTCATACAGGCACAGCATCGTGCCAAGCGCATTCTTCATGTAGCGCTGCTTGTAGCGCCCACGCACCAGCATGGCGTCGCGCCCGACCTGATCGCTGAAGTTGAGCGGCGCCGAGACGATCGGCCGCGCCAGATTGGCGGCGGCGATACAGGCGGCGCGGCCGGCCTTGGTGGAGGCCGCCCAGGCCGCATCGGTGGAGGCCTGTGCCGGCGACGCGAGCGCCAGGAGGAGAATAGTCGTTACCGCACTGATCGCGGCTGATGATCGATGCATCGATAATCCTTTCAATATAGCAAATAGGGCCGACGCTCATCGCGCCAGGCGTCCTCGTCAGGGCGGGTGCGGGCCTCCAGATCGGCCGGCAGCGCTGCCGCATCATCGACCCATTCCCGCAGGGCAGGCCCGCCATTGATGACGTCGATCGGCAGCTTGCCGAAGGCATATTCATACGGAAAGTCGCGCCACAACGGATAGTCGGGGTACAAGGCGCGGATCGCCTTGAATGCCAGCGCCTGCAGCCGCCACGGGCGGAAGGCGTCATGATCGTAAAAGGGCTGCTCGGCATGCACGTGGATGCCCGAACATAATTGATGAACATGTTTGTGGAAGGTCGGCTCGAAGGTCATCTCCCGCAGGGCGCAACCGGCCAGCCATTCCGGCGCAAGGCGACGCATCTCCACCAACAAGTCGCGCGCGACAATGTCAGGTGCGCCGAACAGCTCCAGGGGACGGGTTGTCCCCCGCCCTTCCGACAACGTCGTGCCTTCCAGCATCACCGTGCCGGGATAGGCCCTGGCCATCCACAGGTTCGGCGCGTTCGGGCTGGGGTTGATCCAGGGACGCTCCGCCAGCGGCCAGCCGAAACCGGGCGCCGCATCGGGAGCGTATCCGTCCATTTTCACGACCCGATAGGCAACATCCAGCTTGCCGCGATCAATGAACCAACGGCCGAGTTCGCCCAGCGTCAGCCCATGGCGCATCGGCATCGGGCCAGCCCCCACGAAGCTTTCCCATCCTTCGGTCAGCATCGTGCCCTCGATCGGCCGGCCGGCCGGATTGGGGCGGTCCAATACCCACACGTCCTTGCCATGTGCCGCGGCGGCTTCCAGCACGTACAGCAAAGTGGTGATGAACGTGTAGATGCGGCAGCCCACATCCTGAAGATCGACGAGCAGGATGTCGAACGTGCCCATGGCCTGCCCCGTCGGTCGACGCACTTCGCCATAGAGACTGAAGACCGGCATCCCGTGCACCGGATCGGTGAAGTCGGGCGACTCCTCCATATTGTCCTGCTTGTCGCCGCGCAGACCATGTTGCGGCCCAAACGCCGCGGTCACGTTCACCCCGGCCCCAACCAGCGCGTCGAGCGCATGGACCAGATCGGCCGTGACCGAGGCCGGATGGGCGAGCAAGGCGACACGGCGCCCTTTCAGCTGTGCCAGGAGCGAGGGGTCGGCCAGCAGCCGATCGATACCGAAATCCATAAGCCTAGCCTGCTGACGGCAGTTCGGCCGCGAAGCAAGCCGCGTGATGGAAATCGGGCGGACCGGCGGGGTGCGCGAGCGCCCAGAAGGATCGCGCGCCGTGCCGGTCCTCGACCACGGCCGAAAGGCCGAGCGGCCCGGTGGCGTCGTGCGGCAGCTGCAATGTGACGAAGAGCGTCGCCCTTCCCTCCTCGATCGACCAGTCGATGGCGGGCATAGCGACGACCGCGTCGCGCATGCCGGTGCGATAGTCGGCGAAACGATAGGCGGCCCACCGGGAGGAGGGCGAGAAGTTGAATTCGTAATACCCGTTTGCCGCGCCGATAAAGACCTCAAAGCAGGTGTGCTTCCAGAGTTCGTCGGCACGACCCGGCGGCTGTGGTGTCGGCACGGCCAAGCGGTCGAGCACGCCGGACAGGCGATAGGCCAGTTGCAACCGTTCCAGGTCCGGGCGCTCGAGCGCGACCCCTATCGCCTGGATCGGCGAGGTCCCGTCGGGATGCACGGTCAGCGCTAATTCAGCCATATTACCTGGTCTTCCTATTCGCAGCGCATCATTGCGATCGGTGCGGCGGCGACGCAATCGCGCTTCGATCCGCGCCGGGCGGCTTGGGTCCGTCGCGCCGGGATGACGGACGCCGATGCAGATGCTAGGCGCGCGACCATCATGAGCGAATTCCAGTCCAACCTGCTGCACGTCCTGTCCGAGCGCGGCTATATCCACCAGGTCACCGACGCGGCGGCACTCGATGCGCTTGCGACCAAGCAGGTGGTGCCGGCCTATATCGGCTTCGATCCGACCGCCCCGTCGCTGCACGTCGGCAGTCTGGTGCAGATCATGATCCTGCGGCGACTGCAACAGACCGGCCATAAGCCGATCGTGCTGATGGGCGGCGGCACCGGCAAGATCGGGGATCCCAGCTTCAAGGACGAGGCGCGCAAGCTGCTGACCAATGATCTGATCGCGGCCAACGTCGCCTCGATCAAGCAGGTCTTCGCCCGCTTCCTGACCTTCGGCGACGGCCCGACCGACGCGGTCATGGTCGACAATGCCGAATGGCTCGACGCGCTGGAATATATCCCCTTTCTGCGCGAGGTCGGTCAGCATTTCTCGATCAATCGGATGCTCAGCTTCGATTCGGTGAAGCTTCGGCTCGACCGCGAGCAGTCGCTGTCCTTCCTCGAATTCAACTACATGATCCTCCAGGCCTATGACTTTCTGGAGCTGTCGCGCCGTGCCGGCTGCCGGTTGCAGCTTGGCGGCTCCGACCAATGGGGCAACATCGTCAACGGCATCGAGCTTGCGCGCCGCATGGACGGCACCGAGGTGTTCGGGGTCACCACGCCGCTCATCACGACGGCCGATGGCGGTAAGATGGGCAAGACGATGGCGGGCGCAGTGTGGCTGAACGAGGATCAGCTCCCCGCCTATGATTATTGGCAATTTTGGCGGAACACGCATGACGGCGACGTTGGCCGCTTCCTGCGCTTGTTCACGGATCTGCCGCTCGACGAAATTGCGCGACTGGAAAAGCTGGAAGGCGCGGAGATCAACCACGCCAAGGTCGTGCTGGCGACCGAGGCGACCAAGCTTTGTCGCGGTGCCGAAGCCGCCGTCCAAGCCCAGACCACCGCCCAGGAAACCTTTGCGCAGGGCGGTGCGGGCGGAGGCCTGCCCACCATCCGCGTGACCGAGGGCACGATCGGCATCGTCACCGCCTTGACCGTGCTTGGCTTTGCCGGCTCCAACGGCGAAGCGCGCCGCAAGATCGCGGAAGGCGCGGTCCGGCTCAACGATATCCCGATCAAGGACGAGCGCTACGAGATCGTGCTCGATCAGGATGCACCGGTGAAGCTCAGCCTCGGCAAGAAGCGCCACGGCCTGCTCGAACGCGGCTGAGCGGACCAACGATCCGCCAGCCGGTTCAAGGTGTTGCCATGCGCGGCGTGGTTCAGTTGGTCGGGCTGGGCTGCGTGAATTGCGAGCAGCAGGGCTTGGTCACCGGCTGGAATTCCATCAGCTCCGCGCGGGTGCCGTCCGGATCGTAAAGGTTCGCCTGCCATTTGCCATCAAGGCCGATGTTCGGGCCATCGTGGCGCGGGCTTAGCCGGTCGGCTGCGATCAGGGTCGTGACCGCATTCTGCATGTTGGGTACGCCCAGCGAGAAATGGTTGAGCACGCCCAATTGCCGCGCATCGACCCGCGCCATCGGCACGGTCGATCCATCGCCCACCATCATATATTCGAGCCAATCGCGACTGTCCGGCGCCTGCTGCGAGATCCAGTCGGTCGCCCCTTCTTTCTTCGAACCGTACCAATAAGGCCGGAAGCCAAGCAGATCGCGATAGAACCGATCCTGTTTCGCGCGGTCGCGGACCATGAAGCCGACGTGGATGATATGCCCGCTAATGCCCCCCGGCTCGGCCCGCGCCGTACCGACGGGCTGGACGAACTGGACGTCATTCCCTTCCGGATCCTGCGCCGAAAACCACAGGCTGCCGTCCGCAGATTTCGTAATCGACGATAGGCCGGGATAGCCGCGTGCGATCAGATAGGCGCGAAGGCCCGCCGCGTCGGTCGTGTTCCAGCCGATATGCGCGAGCCGGCTTTCGCCCGGATTGGGGCCGAGCGGCAACACCTCGACGAACTGCGTCGTGCTGAACTGATACCGCACCCCATGCGCATCCTCCGGATCGGCCGTCTTACGGGCCCCCAGGATACGGGTATAATAATCCTCGGACGCCGCCATGTCGGCGGAGAAGACCGCGATGTGAGAAATGCCGGTGATTGGCGGCCGGTTTGGCGCGGCCGTCCCGGCGGTCGCCAGCGCAAGGCCCAAGGCAATCGTGGCAAGACGCCGCATCCCGTTCATCCCCTCTATCGGCCCCGGTCGCGACCGGCCCCGTTTCCAGTTTCCACGCCCCCCTTTTGCAAGCGGCTTTGGATCCCGGCCTCGCCGGAGCGGTCGCTATGCCGGAAACGAGGAAGGGTGACCAGAACAGGTTCGCTACCCGTCGCCGTCAGCCCGATCGGATAAGCCCCACGGCTGCGTCGCGTTCGAACAGATATAGCGCCGTCCGCGCCGCCTGCCCGCGCGGGCCGCTCAGCCCGCCATCGCGATCGACCAGCAGCCGCGCGTCCTGCGTCGCGGTTTCGATCAGCGCGCTGCTATGGTCGGGGGTAGCGAGCTTGAACGCCGCCTCGCCCGACTGCCGCGTGCCCAATATTTCGCCCGCGCCGCGCAGCCGCAAATCTTCCTCGGCGATGCGGAAACCATCGTTGGTCTCCCGCAGCAGCGCCAGGCGCGCGCGCGCCGTCTCACTCAAGCCGCCCGCCGTCCGCAGCAGCAGGCAAATGGATCGCCCCTCGCCGCGCCCGACGCGCCCGCGCAGCTGATGCAATTGGGCCAGGCCAAACCGGTCGGCATGTTCGATCACCATCAGCGTGGCGTTGGGAACGTCAACTCCCACCTCGATCACCGTGGTCGCCACCAGCAGACCAAGCTCGCCGCGCTGAAAGGCGGCCATGACCGCGTCCTTCTCCGGCCCCTTCATGCGGCCATGGACCAGGCCGACCTTGTCGGGGAAACGCGCGCTCAGCGCCTCGGCACGGCTTTCCGCCGCGGCCAGATCGCTGACCTCGCTTTCCTCGACCAACGGGCACACCCAATAGGCCTGATCACCGCCCACCAGATGACGTGCAATGCCGTCCACCACTTCGATCAGGCGGTCGTCCGAGATGACGCGTGTTTCGATCGGCTGCCGCCCTGGCGGCATTTCGTCCAGTCGGCTGGAATCCATCTCGCCATATTGGCTGAGCGTCAGCGTCCGCGGGATCGGCGTCGCCGTCATCGCCAGCAGATGCGGCGGCCGTTCGGCTTTCTGCGTCAGCAACATGCGCTGGGCGACGCCGAACCGATGCTGTTCGTCCACCACCGCAAGACCCAGCCTCTTGTAGCTTACGGCTTCCTGGAAAATCGCATGCGTGCCGATCAGGATGTGGATCGATCCGTCGGCCAAGCCCATCAATGTCGCTTCGCGTGCGCGCCCCTTGTCGCGCCCGGTCAGGATGGCGACGTTCACCGGCACCCCCGCCAACAGCCGCGACAGCGTGGCATAATGCTGGCGCGCGAGGATTTCGGTGGGTGCCAGCAACGCGCCCTGTGCACCCGCCTCGACCGCGATCAGCAAAGCCATCAGCGCAACCAGCGTCTTGCCCGCGCCGACATCGCCCTGCAGCAGCCGCAGCATCGGCGCGCTCTGCGCCATGTCGCCCTCGATCTCGGCAACGGTGCGCGACTGCGCGCCGGTTGGGCGATAGGGCAGCCGCAGCGCATCGCGCAGCCGGCCGTCCCCCTTGAGCGGCTGGCCGCGCCGGGCCCGCGACGATGCCCGCACCAGCATCAAAGCGAGCTGATTGGCAAACAATTCGTCATAGGCCAGCCGCTCGCGCGCTTTCACATCGGCAGGGTCCGCATGCAGCCTCGTCAGAGCGTCCGCCCAGCCGGGCCAACCCTGTTTGGCAAGCAGGCTGGGTTCAACCCACTCCGGCAATTCCGGCATCCGCGCGAGCGCCTGCCCGATCAGCGCAGCCAGCCGTTTGTTGGTCAGCCCCTCCGACAGCGCATAGACCGCCTCGCGCGCTGGTAGCGCCTTCGCGTCTTCCGGCGTCATCACCTCGGGATGGACGATCTGCAGCCATTGATCATAGCGATCGAGCTTGCCCGAAATGGCACGCGGCTCGCCCAGCGGCAGCAATTTCTTGGCATAGCCCGATCCGCTGCCGAAGAAGACCAGGCTTACCGCATTGCCCGCCTGGTCCAGCGCGACCACCCGCGACGGCGCGCGCGGACTGCCGCCCATGCGATATTCGCTCGGGATCAGCGTGACCGTCACGATCTGGCCGACATCGGCCTCGTCCAGCTCCGCCACCGCCTTGCGATCGACCCAGCCGGTGGGCAGGTGGAACAACAGGTCGATGACGCGCGCCAGCCCGAGCCGCGCCAGCGGCTTGGCCAGCGTCGGACCGACGCCTTTCAGCGCCTCGACTTCGGCGAACAGCGGATTGAGAATTTCGGGGCGCATGACTAGATAAGGGTCAATAGCCCCCCGCACCGGCGCCGCAAAGCGGCAGCCGGCATTTCCTTTTGGAGCTTCATGAACCGCGACATTCGCCTCAAGCGCCTGCGCTTCCGCGCCTGGCACCGCGGCACCAAGGAGGCCGATCTGATGGTCGGTGGCTTCTTCGATACCTGCGCCGACAGCTGGTCGGACGCGGAGATCGCCTGGTTCGAGGCGCTGATGGACGAAGAGGATGTCGACATCATGGGGTGGGCGATCGGCACGATCCCCATCCCCGATCGCTGGCGAGGGCCGATGATGGAGCGCATGTGCGTGCTCGACTATATCCCGGTGGCAAAGTGATGCTGAATAAAAATCTCCCCTCCCTTTCAGGGGAGGGGTCGGGGGTGGGGCCTCGCCACGGGCGATTGGCCAAGAATATAGGCCCCACCCCAACCCCTCCCCTGAAGGGGAGGGGCTGAGCTATGACCGACATCCAACGCATCTTAAAAGCCGGGGAAGCGCTGACACTGGCGGGCACGCCTGCAGGATTCCTCCCTTGGATGATGGCCGATCTGGCCCGCGCGGCCAAAGGGCGCGCCGTCTTCATCGCGCCCGACGAAGCCGCGATGCGCGCGCTGGCCGACAATGCGCGCTACTTCGCGCCCGAGCTGGACGTCGTGGCGTTCCCGGCATGGGATTGCCTGCCTTACGACCGCGCCTCTCCGTCGCTGCGCTCCACTTCCGAGCGGCTGGCAGGTCTGCACGCACTTCAGCAAAAGACGGACAAGCCGCAATTGTTCGTCACGACCGTGAATGCGGTCACCCAGCGCACGCTCACGCCCTTCCGGCTGCGCCAATTGTCCGCGACCCTCGCCCCGGGAGAGCGGATCGACCGCGACGCTTTGGCGGAATTGCTGCAGGCCAATGGCTATCAGCGCACCGATACGGTTCACGAGGCCGGGGAATATGCCGTGCGCGGCGGCCTGGTCGATCTGTTCCCGGCGGGCGAAGCCTATGCGCTGCGCCTGGATTTCTTCGGCGACGAGATCGAAACGGTTCGCCAATTTTCCGTCGAAGATCAGCGGACGATGGCCTCGATCGATGGTTTCACGCTGCTGCCGGCATCGGAGGCCCTGCTCGATTCCGAAGGGATCAAGCGCTTCCGCTCGCGCTATCGCGAGAAGTTCGGCGCCACCGCCACCGGCGATCCACTCTATCAGGCATTGTCCGATGGGCGTCGTCTGGCCGGCATGGAACATTGGCTGCCGCTGATCGAGGAGCGGCTGTCCTCGCTGTTCGATCACCTCTCGCCCGACGATCTGGTCGTGCGCGACAGCGGCGCCGACGGCGCGGCCGACGCGCGGTTCGAGGCGATCACCGATTATTACGACAACCGCGTGCGTGCCCGCGCGAGCGATCCGGGCAGCTACCGCCCGCTCGAACCCGAGACCTTATATTTCAAGACCGAAGAATGGGCCGAAGCGATTGCCGATCGCCCGATCCATCTGACCACGCCTTATCACGAACCCGACAGCGCCCGGGTGATCGACTTCGGCGTCGACGGACCGCGCGACTTCACGCCGGAGCGTACGCAGAACGCCAATGTCTATGAGGCGGTGGTCGCCCATGTCCGCGATCTCGCCAAATCCAAGCGCAAGATCGTGCTGGCAAGCTACTCCGTCGGCGCGCGCGAGCGACTGAAGGGCCTGTTGAACGATCATGGCCTCGACGGCGCGATGCTGGCCGACGATTGGCAGGACGCGCTCGGCGCGGCCTTCCGGCCCGGCACGACCGCGCTGACCGTGCTGCCGCTCGATCACGGCTTCACCACGCCGCAGGTCGCGTTGCTGACCGAGCAGGACATACTGGGCGATCGGCTGATCCGCCGCGCCAAGCGCCGCAAATCGGCCGATGCCTTCCTCGCCGAACTGGCGACGCTCTCGCCCGGCGACCTTGTCGTCCACGCCGATCACGGCATCGGCCGCTATGACGGCCTGACCCAGATTCCGGTCAGCAAGGTGCCGCATGATTGCGTGGCTTTGTCCTATGCCGGCGGCGACAAGCTCTATGTCCCGGTCGAGAATCTCGAAGTCCTGAGCCGCTACGGCAGCGAAGAGGGCGCCAGCCTCGACAAGCTGGGCGGCGTGGCCTGGCAGACGCGCAAGGCGCGGATGAAGGAACGGATCCGCGAGATTGCCGGCGAGTTGATCGCGACCGCCGCCCAGCGCGCGCTGCGTGCGGCGGACGTGGCGCAGGCCGATTCCGCGTACAGCGCCTTCGTCGATCGTTTCCCCTATGAGGAAACCGAGGATCAGGATCGCGCCATCGACGATGCGTTGAACGACCTGTCGGCGGGCAAGCCGATGGACCGGCTGATCGTCGGCGATGTCGGCTTCGGCAAGACCGAGGTGGCGTTGCGTGCCGCGTTCGTCGCGGCGATGGCAGGTATGCAGGTCGCCGTCGTCGGTCCGACGACCTTGCTTGCCCGTCAGCATTATACCAACTTCGTCGAACGCATGCGCGGCTTCCCGATCGAGGTCGGCCGGCTATCCAGATTGGTTCCCGCGGCCGAGGCCAAGCGAACCAGGGAGGGATTGGCCGAGGGCAAGATCGACATCGTGATCGGCACGCACGCGGTGCTCGCCAAGGGCGTCGAGTTCAAGCATCTCGGCCTCGTCATCGTCGACGAGGAGCAGCGTTTCGGCGTCACCCATAAAGAACGCCTGAAATCGATGAAGGCGGACGTCCACGTCCTGACCCTCACCGCCACCCCGATCCCGCGCACGCTGCAGATGGCGATGTCGGGCCTGCGCGAATTGTCCGTCCTGCAAACCCCGCCGGTCGATCGCCTCGCGGTGCGCACCTATATCGCGCCGTGGGATCCGGTCGTGTTGCGCGAAGCCTTGCTGCGCGAGCATTATCGCGGCGGCCGCAGCTTCTTCGTCGCGCCGCGGATCGCCGATCTGCCGGATATCGAGGAATTCCTGCGCAAGGAGGTGCCCGAAGTGCGCTACGTCGTCGCCCACGGCCAGATGGCGGCGACGCAGGTCGAAGAGCGGATGAGCGACTTCTACGACGGCAAGTTCGACGTGCTCGTCTCGACCACGATCGTCGAAAGCGGGCTCGATATTCCCAGCGCCAACACGCTCATCATTCACCGCGCCGATCGCTTCGGCCTAGCCCAGCTCTATCAGCTACGCGGCCGGGTCGGACGCGCCAAGACGCGCGCCTACGCCTATCTCACCACGCCGCCCAACCGCCGGATCACCGAAACCGCGGAGAAGCGTCTCCACATCCTGCAGAATCTCGACACGCTCGGCGCGGGCTTCCAGCTCGCCAGCCACGATCTCGACATTCGCGGCGCCGGCAATCTGTTGGGCGACGAGCAATCGGGCCACATCAAGGAAGTCGGCTTCGAACTCTATCAGTCGATGCTGGAGGATGCGATCCTGGAGGCCAAGGCGGGCGGCATGACCCAGGCCACGCGCAGCCGCGAATTCTCGCCGCAGATCAGCGTCGATGCGCCGATCATGATCCCGGAAACCTATGTTCCCGATCTCGATCTGCGCATGGGGCTCTATCGCCGCATGAACGAGATCGAGGACAAGGGCGGCATCGAAAGCTTCGCGGCCGAGATGATCGACCGGTTCGGGCCTTTGCCCGAGGCGACCGCCAACCTGCTGTCGATCCTGGAAACCAAGCTCAACGCCAAGAAGGCCTGCGTCGCGAAGCTCGACGTGGGCGCCAAGGGTGCGCTCGTCACCTTCTTCAAGGATGAGTTTCCCGATCTGCGCGGACTGCTCAGCTATGTCGAACGGCTCAAGGGCACGGCCAAGCTGCGGCCCGACAATAAGCTGGTCATCACGCGTAACTGGCCGGATGCGGCCGCCCAGCTGCATGGCGCCTTGCAACTGTCCAAAGGACTGGCGAAGATCTTGGCATGATCAGACAATTGCCGCTCCTGTTCGGTATCTTGCTGGCGGGGGCGGCTACGGGCGCACCGCTCATGCATTGGCCTGATCTGCTCAATCGCCCCCAGCCCAAGCCGAACATGACGATCGGCTATGGCGCGGACCCGCTCCAGCATATCGATCTGTGGCTACCCGAGACGTCAACCCGACATCCGGTAGTGCTGATGGTCCATGGGGGATGTTGGCAGACCGAGGTCGCCCAGGCAGACATCATGAACTGGATCGCGGACGATCTGCGCAAACGCGGTATTGCCGTTTGGAATATCGAATATCGCGGCGTCGATCGCCCAGGCGGCGGCTACCCTGGTACCTTCCGGGACGTCGCGCAGGCTGCAGACGCGCTTGCCGCCAATGCCGAGAAACATCGTCTCGATACCCGCCACGTCGTCGTGATCGGCCATTCGGCGGGAGGCCATCTGGCCCTGTGGCTGGCCGCGCGAGGCTCGCTTCCCCGATCGAGCCCGCTTCATGTCGCGCATCCGATCACGCTGGCGGCAGCGATCAGCCTCGGCGGCCTCCCCGATCTGGAAGCCGCGACCATTCCGCCGGGCAACACCTGCGATACGGAGCCGGTCAACAAGCTGACGGGCCCAGTCTCGCCAGCCCATCAGGATGTCTATGCCGACACCTCGCCAGCGCGCTTGCCAGATCCGCGCATCCCGGTGACGCTCGTCAACGGAATACTGGATCGCATCGCCCCGCCCTCCTTCGCCGCCGCTTATGCAGCCAAAAAGAAGGTGGCGCGGATCACCATTCCCGACGAGGGCCATGTCGAGCTCATCACCCCGAATACGAAAAGCTGGGCCGCAACGGTGACGTTGATCGAAGCTGGCCTGGGTCGTAAATCGCGTCCCACGCACCATCAACAATGAGCGCTTACCCCATGCGGGTGGAGCTCCAGAAAACGGCAGGTTAATCCCGATGGCGCGTGCCAACCCTTATTATAGCGGGCCGGTATCGGATCATTTCGACGGCACACGCTTCTTCAATCCCGATCATCCGAACACGGATCGGTCGCTGAGCGACGTGCTCAAATGGCGTTTCGGCGAGATCCACGCTTCTTGGCCAAAGGCCGTTCCAGGAAGACAGGTGAAGCCCGACGCCCGCGTCGCCGGATTGCGCGTGACGATGGTCGGCCATGCCACTTTACTGATCCAGGCCGCTGGCCTCAACATCCTTACCGATCCCGTCTGGTCGGACCGGGCCAGCCCGATCCGTTTCGCGGGGCCACGCCGCGTGACGCCTCCGGGCATCGCGTTTACGGATCTGCCGCCGATCGACGCGGTGCTGCTGTCGCACAACCATTATGATCATCTTGACGTCACGACCTTGCGGCGTCTTCACGCCGCGCACCGGCCGCTGATCGTCACGCCGCTCGGCAATGACGCGATCGTGGAGCGCACCGTACCGGGCGCGCGCGTGGCCGCAGGGGATTGGGGCAGCACGGTCGCTCTGGAGCAAGACGCACAGGTTCATGTCGTGCCTGCGCATCATTGGTCGGCACGCGGCATCGGCGATCGGCGGATGGCATTATGGGGCGGTTTCATGCTGCGGACCGCGGCCGGCCTGATCTATTTCGCCGGCGATACCGGTTATGGCGACGGCGCCATCTTTCGCCGCATGCGTGAAGAGATCGGCGTCCCCGACGTCGCCTTGCTGCCGATCGGTGCCTATGCGCCGCGATGGTTCATGGCGGCCCAGCACACGGATCCATACGATGCGGTGCGCATGATGATCGATCTCGATGCCGGCCAGGCGATCGGCATCCACTGGGGCGATTTCCGACTGACCGATGAAGAGCGCGAGGAACCTGTCGCTTTGCTGCGCAGTGCCTTGCACGACCAAGGCATTGATCCGGGGCGCTTTCCTGCGGCGGCAGCAGGGGACGTGTTCGATATCGCCTGATCGCTCCATTTCCCAGTGTTCAGACCCGGGAACGCACAGGGGGAGCGGCCGTTGGCCGCCTATGCCAAAACGAGCCGCTGACACATGATCAAAACCCTAATGGTCGCTACACGCGACCGCGCCCGTCTCGCCGAGATCGGCAGCGTCACCGCACGCTTTGGACTCGACGTGCTGCTTGCCCGGCTCGGGCTGAATGCGGAACCTGCCCCCGAAGCGGGTGGAGAGCCGCTCGACCTGCCACGGCGCACGCGGCAGGCGATCGAGGCGCTCGGGCCGACCTATATCAAGCTCGGACAAATCCTGGCGACACGGCGCGACCTGCTGCCTGACGCCTGGATTACGGAATTCGAGGGTCTGCAGAGCAAGGCCCCAACGCTGCCCTTCGAAGAGTTACGGGCGCAAGTCGAAGCCGCATTGGGAGAGCCGGCCGAAACGGCCTTTGCCCGCTTCGATCCCGTACCGCTCGCAGCCGCATCGATCGCCCAGGTCCACCGTGCGACCACGCATGATGGCCGTGAAATCGTGCTCAAGGTACGGCGTCCCGGCATAAGACCGCAGATGGAAGCGGATCTGCGCCTGATCCGTCACCTCGCTGGGGTCATCGAAACAGGCAGCCGCGAGGCCCGCCCGTACCAACCCCAGGCGCTTGTCCAGCAGCTGGCGCAGGAACTGATCGACGAGCTGGATTTTGCCAATGAAGGCCGCAACGCCGATCGGCTGCGCGCCGATCTGGCCGGCGATAGCCGGGTCACCATTCCACAGATCCACTGGCAGTGGACGTCGGAAACCCTGCTGGCGATGGATTACGTCGAGGGCATCCCGCCCCGCAGCGCGCAGACGTTGCGCGCGGCCGGCCTGGATCCGGCGGCAATCGCCGACCTCGGTGCCGATCTGGTGCTGGACATGGTGCTGCTCAACGGGCGCTTCCACGGCGATCCGCACCCGGGCAACCTGCTTTGCCTGCCGGGCAACCGGCTGGCGCTGATCGATCTCGGGCTGATCGGGCATGTCAGCCCGCGTCGTCAGCAGGAATTCCTGCGCTTCATCCTTGCCCTGCACGCCGGGGACCCGGCCGCATTGGCGGATGTTCTGGCCGTGTGGAACCAGAATGCGGACGTGCCACACGCACGGATAATCGTGATCTCGGAGCGGCTGACCGCGCGCCATGGCGGGGGAAAGCTGGTCCTGGGCGCGTTGACGGCCGACATGTTTCCCCTGCTGCGCGAGGAGAAGCTGGTTCTGCCGCCCGATCTGGTGCTGATCTTCAAGGCGATGATCACGATGGACGGCGTGCTGAGCGGCATCCAGCCGGATTTCGATCTGTCCACCGCTCTCGACCGCGCCCGCGTGAAGCTGCTGACGTCGCGCCTCTCTCCCGCTCGAACGGCGGAGCGAGCCGAGGCCATGTTGCTGGAAGTGGCGCGCCTCTACGACGACGCACCGCGCCTGCTCCGCGCGCTGGTACGCAGGCTGGAGGACAGCGGGTCGGTACCGCCGTCAACCGCATCGGGGCCAGACATCCTCGCTGCCGCGAAATGGCTGGCCGGGGCGGTCCTGTTGGCATCGATTCTGGTCGCCGCCGCGATCGCATTTACCTGAGCGGCATATGCGCTTGCCCCGCTTCCTGCGAAAACTGCGCCAACCGCTGCTAAAAGCGCAGACGCGATCCATCGACGCGCTGGCACGAAGGCTCGGACGGCCGGACGCCGTCTTCCTCGGCGATTCCATCACCGAATTTTGGCTTGAGGCCGATCCCTGGTTCTTCTGGCCGCGGCGGATCAATCTCGGCGTCTCGGGATCCACGACCGGCGATATGCTGGAGCGTTTCGAGCGCGATGTGGCGCCATTATCCCCCAGGATCCTCCACGTCATGGGCGGCACCAATGACCTCTGGTATGGCGCGCCCGGCCCGGAGGCATCGGCTTCGCTCGCCAACCTGATAGAAATCGCCGAGCGGGCAAAGGCACGGGGGATGCGCGTCATTCTCGCATCGCCTCCTCCCATCGCGCTTGCCGCCGAGCCACTCTTCGCGTCCGCAGCCTTGTTTCCCGTCTTGCGCGCGTCGCTTCGGCAATATTGCAGCGCCGCCGACGTCGTGCATGTCGATTATGCGCAGTCGCTGCTGGATGAGGGCGGCGTGCTCCGCCCGTCTTTCACGACCGACGGCGTTCACCTCGCGCGCGCGGGCTATCTCGCCATGCGCCAGCAGGCCAACAAGTCCCTGTGGAACTCACGCCAGCGCCCCTGAATTTCGCTGGGACCCTTACCCTCGAACGGAGAGGATCAGGCGCGTGGCCGCATCACCAGGTACAAAAGGCAGCTTCCGATCAGCACGCCCGCCAGCGCGCCGATCTCGCTCCACTGAGCCAGCGCCACCAGCGCGATCATGCACAGCATTCCGAACAGCGCGATCACGGGAATGCCCGGTAGCGACAGCGGCTTGCCGAGCGTCGCTACCCCGCGCCGTTTCAGAATGACAGCCGACGCGCACGCCAGAAAATAAAGCGGGGCAATTGCGAGCGTCGACAGGATCGCCAGTTTCTCGAACGTGCCGGTCAGCGCCAGTCCGACTGCCAGCAGGAAATGGACGATGATGCCCCAGTGCGGCGTCCGCCACTTGGGATGCACCTGCCCCAGGAAGGATGGCAGCATGCCGTCGCGCGCGAAGGCGAACAACACGCGCGGTGCGCCGAGGAAATCGCTGCCGAGCCAGATCAGCATGGAAAAGGACGCGCCGACCAGCAGCGGTGCCCGCCAGCGTGGATCGATCGTACCCAGCGCATCGGCAAGCGGCGCGCTCGACGTCATCAAGCCGGCCCCGAACAAGGCGCCTGCAATCAACTGGATGGCGATATACAGCAGCCCGATCGACGCCATCGCCAGGATCAGCGCGCGCGGGACGGTCCGGGCGGGATCGCGCACCTCGCCCGAGGCCGCAAGTGGCGTTTCCATGCCCGTCAGCGCGAACATGGCCAGGATCGCGGCCCGACCGAAATTGGCGTCGGGCGCGTGTGTGATCGGCGTTTCGGCATGATGGCCCATCGCCAGACCGATCCCGCCGACGACAAGGAATAGCAGAAGCGGCAACACCTTGATCACGGTGGCCCAGCCCAGCACCTTGGCCGCCAGATCGACCCCAACGATATTGATGCCCGCCATCAAGCCGAGCACCCCGATGATCAGAAGATAGCGCAGGCCGGGCTGTGCGAAGATCGGAAAGGCGGAACCCGCCGTGTCGGCAAGGGCAGCCGCGACCCCGCCAGCCGCCAGCACGGCGGAGAGCCACAACAGCACGCCCGCGACGAAGCCCGGCATTCTCCCGAACGCCGCCTCGACATAACCATAGGGCCCGCCACTGGTCGATATGCGGCTGCCGGCTTCGGAGAAGCACAGCACGATCGCGCCCATAGCGACGAGGCAGGCGACATAGGCATAAGGCGCGGCCGTGCCTGCGGCGCTCGCCATGGACGCTGGCAGGCGGTAGATACCGGACCCCACCACTTCGTTGGTGATTGCCGCGGCAAAGGCGAACACACCCATCGCCCGGACCAGGCCATGATCGCGGCTCCGTTCTTTCGCTGCGAGTTCCGGCGTGGTCGCCATACGCGTTTCCCCCTTTTGACGCGCAAAGCTTGCCCGACAGATAAGGAAGCCGCAACAAGCCTTTATGACGACGCTTCAAGAAGTTCGGGCCTGGGACGCGGCCGATCCGCTCGCGGATTTTCGCAATCGTTTCGCTTTGCCGGAGGGGGTGATCTACCTCGACGGCAATTCGCTCGGCGCCCTCCCCCGCGCCACCGCGGCGCGGATGCGCGACGTGATCGAGCGCGAATGGGGCGAAGGCCTGATCCGCAGCTGGAACGAGCAGGATTGGGTCAGCGCGCCACAGCGGGTCGGCGACAAGATCGCGCGCCTGCTCGGCGCCGCGCCCGGCGAGGTGATCGTCGCCGATTCGACCTCCGTCTGCTTGTTCAAATTGCTGATGGCGGCGGGCGAAACGCGCGACGGCGCGATCCTCGCGGAAAGCGACAATTTCCCGACCGACGCGCATGTTGCCGGCCGCGTCGCGCAATTGCTCGGCCGCGACTATCGCAGCGTCCCGCGTGCGGAGATCGCCGACGCTTTGACGTCCGATGTCGCCGCCGCCGTGATCGCGCACGTCGATTACCGCAGCGGATCGCGCCACGATATGCCGGCGCTCACCGCGCGCGGCCCGCGCATCGTCTGGGATTTGAGCCATAGCATCGGTGCGGTGCCGCTCGATCTGCAGCGCGATGGCGTCGAGCTGGCGGTCGGCTGCGGCTACAAATATCTCAACGGCGGACCGGGCGCGCCGGCTTTTCTTTACGTCGCCAGCAAGCTTCAGACGGAGCTCCAATCGCCGATCGCGGGATGGTTCGGCCATGCCGCACCGTTCGACTTTTCCACGACGTTCGAACCGGCGGCGGGCATCGGCCGCTTCCTGAGCGGTACGCCCGCCATGCTGGGATTGCTGGCGCTGGAGAGCGGCGTCGATCTGATGCTGGAGGTCGAGCAGGCGGCCTTATGGGCCAAGTCCGCGCGCCTCTACGATCTCTTTGCCGCACGCATGGTGGCCGTTTGCCCTGAGCTACTCAATATCACGCCTGCGCAAGCCGACGCGCGCGGCAGCCATATCTCCTTCGCCCACCCGCATGCGCTCGCCATCGTCCGCGCCCTGATCGAACGCGGCGTGATCGGCGACTTCCGCACGCCAAACATCGCCCGCTTCGGGCTGACGCCGCTTACGCTCAGCTACGAAGATGTGTGGACCGCAACGGAGACCATCGCCGAAGTCATGGCCAGCAACGCCTGGCGCGATGACCGCTTCAACTCGGGCGGTATCGTCACCTGATCTTGAACGTTCCTTTTTTGTTCTTGCAATTTCCGTTCGACTGAAAGACTATCGCTGCCGCAAAAACAGGGGAGCGACGGAGAACAGGATGGGCTTTTCACATTCATGGATCGCGGTTCAGGGTCTGACGCGAGAACAGGCGCTGGACGCGCTTGCGATGGAGGTTTCGGATGTCCAGGCGGACATTCTGGAAGGGATCGCCCTGCTGGAATGGTCGGACGATTGGCTGGTGCTGCTCAGCGAGGATGACCAGGATGCGATGAACGGCGACCTGGCGGAACTAGGTCCGCTCGGCCGGGCCTATGTCGCCTATGGCGTGGACATGGATGCCCCCTATGCCACCGCATGTGGACTGGAAGGAGAGGATGACTGGATCGTCACGGTCAGGCCAGACCGGGGCAGGATCAGCGTCGTCGGACAGCCGCCCGCGCAACTCGATTCGATCATCGCCGCGGCCCGGGCCGGACAGGCGGACACCGAAATAGATCTTCAGTTCGAAATTCCTGCAGAACTGGCGGAGTCGATCTGCGGCTTCAGAATGGGAAAGGGCGACCCGGAAACGTTCCGGCATGTCAGCCTGAAATCGACCGGAATAGCCAAACCAGCGCCCGCGCGGTCCGGCGGCGGCCGCCCGGGCTTCTTCTCGCGCCTGTTTGGGCGGGGCTAGCGGTTACGCGGGCTGCACGGTTTTGACGGAGGGACGGCGATGGATATGAACGAAGCGAATTTCATGCTCGTTTGGATCGCGGTGCAGAGCCTCGCGCCGGAGCAGGCACTCGCGACGCTCAAGCTGGAATGGTCCGACGGGGCCGAAACGCGCAATGCCCCCGGTTGGCCCGACTTTGTAAAGCACCCGGAATATGAGGACCGGATCTTCATCGGCCAGCTGCCGGGCGAATGGCTCCTGCTATTCGGCAATATCGACGAGAAGGACAAAGCGCGACTGGCGCGACTTACCCAATTCGGACCAGCCGTCGCCGGCGAGCTGTCGAGGATCGGCTCTTTTGCCGAGGGGCGTTATTTTGCCGATGGGCAGGAAGTGTGGAGCGTCGATTACGATTTCGAACGGTGGGGCCGCGACGATCGGCTGGAGCTGGAGGGCGAGCTCCCGACCAACCTCGCCGCGATCATCGGCGAAGCGTATGCCGCTGTTGCCCAGGGTATCGGGCGCGACAACAAGGTCGATATATTGTTTGAAGTGCCCGGCAGATTGTCAAAAGCAATATGCGGCTTCTCCCCCCACGAGGATCCACCCGAAGGGTTTCGCTGGTCGATGCTCCAGCCGGTCGGCGGCATGCCGAAGCCCGCACCAGCGCCACGCGGCTGGCTTTCACGCCTGTTTGGCCGGCGCTGACATCACCCCCGTCATCCCGGCGAACGCCGGGATCTCAGCCGGAGGGACACGACGTCCTGAGATGCCCGCTTCCGCTGGCAGGCGGGCGCCGTCGACTGTCCTTCCTCAGCCTATCGCCGCCGCCTACAGCTGGCCGTGGCAATGCTTATATTTGCGGCCCGATCCGCAGGGGCATGGCGCGTTGCGGCTGACACGGTTTTCCCATTCTTCGGGATTGCCGTCGATCGGCATGTCGGGTTGCGTCATTTGCATCGGCGGCAGGCGGGTGGTGACGAGGCCCATCGACGCCGCATCGCGATCGAACGTGTCGTCATTGCCGGTCAACGGGTCGATATGCGTCGTGACGAAATTCGGCATCGCGAAATCCGGCATCGGCGGCAATTCCGGCGGTGCGAAATTGAAGCGGATGTTGGAAAGCGTGCGCGTCACATCCTCGCGGATCGCGGCGAGCATGCGTTCGAACAAGGCAAATGCCTCGGTCTTATATTCGTTGATCGGCGTCTTCTGCGCATAGGCGCGCAGATGGATGACCTGGCGCAACGCGTCGAGCGTGGACAGATGTTCCTTCCAGTGATGGTCCAGCTGCTGGAGAAGAACACTCTTTTCGATATTGGCCCAGCTCTCCTGCCCGACCTCCTCGACCCGCTCGGCCAGCTGCTGTGCAGAGGCCTCGCTGATGCGCTCCGCCAGCATCTCCGGCTCGACCATCTCTTCCTTCAGCCAATCCTCGATCGGCGGCGTGATCCCGAAGATGTCGGCGGCCGCTTCCTTCAGGCCCGCGATATTCCACTGCTCCGGATAAGAGCCGGGCGGGCACGCATCGGCGACGATCGCATTGACCGTTTCGGCCCGCATGTCGCTGACGACGTCATCGACCGCGTCTGCATCCATGATGTCCGCGCGCTGCTCGTACACCACCTTGCGCTGGTCGTTCATGACGTCGTCATATTCGACGACCTGCTTGCGGATGTCGTAATTGCGCGCTTCGACCTTCCGCTGCGCGGTCTCGATCGCCTTGCTGATCCAGGGGCTGACGATCGCTTCGCCATCCTCCAGATTCTTGTTCATCATCTTGGCGAACATCGTCTGCGGGCCAAAGATGCGCAGCAGATCGTCGTCCAGGCTGAGGTAGAAGCGCGACAGACCCGGATCGCCCTGGCGGCCCGCGCGGCCGCGCAGCTGGTTGTCGATGCGGCGGCTTTCATGCCGTTCCGTGCCGAGCACGAACAGGCCGCCCGCCGACAGCACCGCTTCCTTCTCGCGCTCGATTTCCGCACCGATGCCGGAGGCCACGCGTTCATATTCGGGCGTGCCCGCTTCCAGATCGGGATGCTCGGCCAGCATCCGCATTTCCAGATTGCCGCCCAGCTGAATGTCGGTGCCGCGACCGGCCATGTTGGTCGCGATCGTGACCGCCCCCATCCGCCCGGCCTGGGCGACGATGAAGGCTTCCTGCTCGTGATAGCGCGCATTCAGCACATTATGCTGCACGCCTTCCTTCTGCAGGAATTCGGACAGCATCTCCGACTTCTCGATCGATACCGTGCCCACCAGCACCGGCTGCCCGGTCTGCTGCTTGTCGCGGATCGCCTGGGTGATCGCGGAGAATTTATCACCGATATTCTTGTAGAATTCGTCTTCATCGTCCTTGCGTCGCACCGGCACATTGGTCGGGATCGACACGACGTTCATCTTGTAGATCTGGAAGAATTCTTGCGCCTCGGTCGCGGCCGTGCCGGTCATTCCCGAAAGCTTGGGATACATACGGAAATAATTCTGGAAGGTGATCGATGCGAGCGTCTGGTTTTCCGGCTCGATATTGACGCCCTCCTTGGCCTCGACCGCCTGGTGCAGGCCGTCGGACCAGCGTCGCCCGTCCATCATGCGGCCGGTAAACTCATCGATGATGATGACCTTGCCTTCTTTGACGATGTAATCGATGTCCCGCTTGAACGCGACATTCGCCTTGAGCGCCTGGTTAAGGTGGTGGACCACCTGCGTATTCTCGAAATCGTAGAGATTGTCGCCCTGGAGCAGCCCGGCCGTCTCCAGCGATCGCTCGACCGCCTCGGTGCCGTCCTCGGTCAGGATCACCGAGCGGGCTTTCTCGTCATATTCGTAGTGCGACGGGTCGATCTGCTTCACGATAGCATCGACCGACTTGTAGAGTTCCGACTTGTCTTCGGTCGGGCCCGAAATGATCAACGGCGTCCGCGCTTCGTCGATCAGCACGGAATCGACCTCGTCGACCACCGCATGCGCGAACGGCCGCTGCACCATCTGGCTGCGCTCATATTTCATATTGTCGCGCAGGTAATCGAAGCCGAACTCGTTGTTCGTGCCATAGGTGATGTCGGCCGCATAGGCGTCGCGCCGCTCTTCATCGCCGATGTTCGGCACGATCACGCCGACGGTAAGGCCCAGGAAGCGATAGACCTGGCCCATCCATTCGGAGTCGCGCCGGGCGAGATAGTCGTTCACGGTGATGACGTGCACACCCTTGCCCGGCAGCGCGTTCAGATAGACGGCGAGCGTCGCCACCAGCGTCTTGCCCTCGCCGGTCCGCATTTCCGCGATCTCGCCGCGGTGGAGCACGATGCCGCCGACCATCTGCACGTCATAGTGACGTTGGCCCAGCACCCGCCGCGCGGCCTCGCGCACGGTGGCGAACGCTTCCGGCAGCAATTTGTCGAGCTTTTCGCCCTCGGCCAGCATGGCGCGGAACTTGGCGGTCTGCCCTGCCAGTTCCTCGTCCGTCATGGCCTGCAGCTCGGGCTCGAAGGCCGCGATCTTATTGATGGTCGGCTGCATCGACTTGACGTAGCGGTCGTTGGACGAGCCGAAGATGGCCTTGGCGATGCCGGCTAACATGCTGATTTTCCTTATCGTGGAACGCTGCCGCCACTCAGGGCCGGGCGCGATAGTCTAAACAATGAAACGGAAATCCAGATGCACTGGATCAAAAGCGCGAATGCTTATTCGCGGCGACGCTCGCCGAACGAATCCGGCGCGGAGCGCGCCGTTAGCGGCGCGGGCGCGCGCCACGTCTGCGGCGTAAGCACCGCCGCCGGCACCGGCTGTGGCAGCGGATGCTGCGCACGGGTCGCGACCCCCGGCTGCGCCTGGGTCGCGCTTGCGCTCGCCACGACCGGCTGCGCCGAGGCGGCCGTGCCCGTCATCGCGCCCGTCAGGGCGGTCAGAAAGGCGGACAGGAGGAGCAGCAAACGCATTGCGGATGCCATGTAGGTTAGGCGCACACTGACGTCCAGCAGTGAAGGCTGGGAATTGCAGCCGCTCAACTGCCCGGGAGGACCGCTGTTGCGACGTTTACCTGTATACGCACCCTCGTCTTGACAGGTTTTCCATTGTGTAGCGTCGGCGCGCCATAGCGCGATCCAGCCGGAAAAGACCCGCATAGGTCCGGTGGCCCGGGCACATTCCAGTAGGTTCGACCAAGTGGCTGGCATTTGGTAACGATGCCGTCAGTGCCCACGATGAGATCTGCACCGCCATTGGCACCCGAGCTGTTGGAAGAGATTTCGACCGGCTTCATCACGACCGGAGCCTCGACCGGCAGCGTCCAGCGAATACGGGATGCGAATGCACGGACTCCGGTTCCGGGCGCCGCAGCAAAATGGGCCCGCTCGCGGAGCAGCTTGCACGTCTGCTCATCAAGCGAGGGGGAGCCGCTGGTGGAGACGACGGCACAGCCCGTAACCAGCCCCTCGGCGTTAACGTTCAGCACGAAGCCGACGGCACCCTGTGATCGGGCCTGCTTGGCGTCTTCCGGATAGTCATCCGGTCCGATCCAGGTGCCAGGATCATTCGCAGGCGCAGGGCGAGATGGCTTCTGTGCCATCGCAACGGCGCTCGACAATATGAGACAGCCGGCCAGAGCGGCCTTGCAGATGCCTGTTTGCACGTTATCCCCCCGCGCCATAAAGTAATGCTAATAAGGTGAGCGGCACGTGTCATCGATTATCTCCCCCCTCGCCCGTCCCTTCCCCGCAATGCCGCCGATCGCCGGCGTCCGCCTCGCCGTCACGCGCGCAGGCTACAAGAATTGGGAGCGGACCGACCTGACCTATGCCGCGCTCGACGTTGGCACGACGGTGGCCGGGGTCACCACGCGCAGCAAATGCCCCTCGCCCGAGGTGGAATGGTGCCGCGCCGCGCTGACGCTCGGCCGCGCCCGGGCGCTGGTCGTCAATGCGGGCAACAGCAACGCCTTTACAGGCAGTCGCGGACGCGCCGCGGTGGAAGCGATCGCCGCGCGGGTGGCGGGCCATGTCGGCTGCCAGCCATCGGACGTGTTTGTCGCCTCCACCGGAGTCATCGGCGTGCCCCTGCCGATCGACAAGGCCGAGGCTGGCATCGATGCCGTGATGGAGGCGCCGGACGCCGACTGGCGGGCGGCTGCGGACACGATCGGCACCACCGACACCTTCGCCAAGGGCGCCAGCACGACCGCGATCGTCGACGGGCGCACGGTGACCCTGGTCGGCATCATCAAGGGGTCGGGCATGATCGCGCCGGACATGGCAACAATGCTTGGCTTCATCTTCACCGATGCGGCGGTAGAAGCGCCCTTCCTGCAGACTATGCTGTCTGCCGCCAATATCCCGACATTCTCCTGCATCACGGTCGATAGCGACACATCGACATCGGATACCGTCCTCGCCTTCGCCACCGGCAAGGCGGGCAATGCGCCGCTGACCAGCGCCGACGATGCCGGAGCCGAGGCGTTCCAGGCAGCGCTCACCGATCTTTGCCGGCAGCTTGCCCATCTGGTCGTGCGCGACGGCGAGGGCGCATCTAAGTTCATCCAGGTCATGGTCGAGGGTGCGGAAAGCGATGCCTCCGCCCACCGCGTAGCGCTCTCCATCGCCAATTCCCCGCTCGTGAAGACGGCGATCGCGGGCGAGGACGCGAACTGGGGCCGGGTGGTCATGGCCGTCGGCAAGGCGGGCGAGGCGGCCGAGCGCGACAAGCTCTCGATCCGCTTCGGCAACACGCAGGTCGCCCGCAACGGGTTGGCGGTCGAAGGCTATGACGAGGCGCCCGTTTCCGCCCATCTCCAGGGACAGGAGATCGAGATCGGGGTCGATCTCGGCCTCGGCGAAGGCCGCGCCACCGTGTGGACCTGCGATCTCACCCACGGCTACATCTCGATCAACGCGGATTACCGGAGCTGATGGCTATGCACCCCCTCGACGCGCCGGTGCAGGCGCTCATCCGCGATGTCGCCACGCGGATCGTGATGCCGCGATTCCGCATGCTCGATGCGGGCGACATTGAGGAAAAGGCGCCCGACGAGCTCGTCACGATCGCCGACAAGGAAAGCGAGCTGGCGCTCATCGAGGGGCTCACCCGCCTCTTGCCGGAATCGCGGGTGATTGGGGAGGAAGGCGTCTCGGTCGATCCGTCCCTGCTCGACAATATCGGCCAGGGTGTCGCCTGGATCGTCGATCCGATCGACGGCACCGCCAATTTCGCCGCAGGCGAATCCCCGTTCGGCATCATGGTCGCGCTGATCGCCGACGGCGTCAGCGAAGCCGCATGGCTGTTCGATCCGGTTCTCAATCGCCTGTGCAGCGCGGGCCGTGGCCAGGGGGCCTTCATCGACGGCAAACGCGTGAACGCCCGTACGAGTGGGGAAGCCATCCCCGTCGCGGGCCTCTCGACCCGCTATTTGCCGCCCGAACTGCGCGACGATATCGAGCGCCGCGCCGAGGGCAAGATGCGCTGCGTCGGCATTCCGCGCTGTGCCGCCGAACAATATCCGCGCGTCGTGCTCGGGACCAACGACCTCGCCTTATTCTGGCGCACCCATGTCTGGGACCATGCACCGGGCGCGCTGATCCTGACAGAAGCCGGCGGCAAGGTCGCACGCTTCGACGGCACGCTGTATAACGCCACGCAGACCGGCAAAGGCATGCTCGCCGCCGCTACGCCGCAAATGTGGGACGAGGCCGCCGCAATCCTGCTCGCCTGAACCGCCGCGCCACATCGTCATGCGGCGAAGGCAGGGATAGTCCGCGTGGCGGGCAAGCTCAGGACCGGGGGTGGTTCGCGTGCGGATCTCCCCCGCGCGCGATACGGTCAAACACCAACTCTACCGGTCCCGCGGCCACGATCCGGCCTTCCTCCAGCACGATCGCGCGGTCGGCCATCTGGCGAACCAGCTCCATGTCGTGCGCGATGAACAGATAGGCGATGTCGCGTTCCGTTTGCAGGCGCAGCAGCAGCGCCACGATGTCGGCGCGGGTGGCAGGGTCCAGCGCGCTCAAGGCTTCGTCCAGCACGATCAGATCGGGTTTGAGGATCAGCGCACGGGCAATCGCGATCCGCTGGCGCTGACCGCCGGAAAATGCCTGGGCCAATCGGCCGATGGCGTCCGTCGGAAGGCCGACATGCGCCAGCGCCTCGGCCACCAGAAAGTCGCGTTCGGCAGCGCTCAGCCCGTCGCGCAGATGTAGCGGCTCGGCCACGATCCGCGACACCGTCTGGCGTGGGTCGAAACTGGCGGCGGGATCCTGGAATACGGCCTGCACGCGCCGCCGCATGGCGCGCACGTCCCGTCCCCGCATCGCCTGCCAATCCTGCCCGTCGAGCGTCACGACGCCGCCGTCGGGTCGATCGAGGCCAAGCGCCAACCGCCCCAGCGTCGACTTGCCCGAGCCCGAAGGCCCCACCACCGCCAGCGTCTCGCCGCGCCCGAGGGTGAAGGACACGTCGCGCAGCGCCGCGACCGAACCCTTGCGCCCAACATAGCTGCGCGCCACCCGATCGAACCGCAGGATCGGCGCGCCCGCCATGCGCGGGACCCGCGGCGGCACGCTGGTCGCGAGAGCCGAACCGGTTTCGACCACCCGCCCGCGATCCAGCGTGACGATGCGGTCGGAAACGGTGCGGGCGAGCTCCATATCGTGGGTCACGATCAGCAGCCCCATCGATCGATCGCGCGCCAGGCCGGACAGCAGGAGGATGATTTCCGCCCGCGCTGCGGGATCGAGCGACGCGGTCGGCTCGTCCGCCAGCAAGATCGCTGGCTTGGCGGCGATGGCCATCGCGATCGCCACGCGCTGGCGCTGCCCCCCCGACAGCGTATGCGGATAGCGATAGGGCGGGAGCGGAAGCCCAACCCGATCCAGCAGCCGTTCCACTTCGGCGTCGATCTCCGCGCGCGACAGGCCGGAATGCTGTTCCAGCACTTCGCCGATCTGGCGGCCGATCGTCAGCGCGGGGTTGAGCGCGGTCGCGGGTTCCTGAAAGACGATGCCGATCCGTCCGCCGCGCAAGGCCCGTAACGCCGCCTCATTCAGTGTGCGGAGATCGTGGCCGTCGACCCGCACCACGCCATGCTCGATCGCGTCTTTGGGGAGGAGGTCCATCGCGGCGGCGGCGAGCGTCGATTTGCCCGAGCCCGACGGGCCAACCAGCGCCACGATCTCGCCGGCGGCAACCTGCAGCGAGACGGCGTCGAGCGCGACCGTTTCGCCATAGCGTACCGACAGATGCTCGATCTGGAGCGCGCTCACAGCCCCGCCTCCGGTGCCAGTCGGTCCCGTAATGGCTCGCCGGTCAGGTTGATGGCGCAGATCGTCACGACGATCGCGAGCCCGGGCAGCAGCGCCAATCGCGGCGCCACCCCGATCAGCGTCTGCGCCTCCGCCACCATCCGCCCCCAACTCGCGACCGGCGGCTGGGCGCCCAGACCAAGGAAGGACAACGCCGCCTCGGCCAGGACGCCCAGCGACAGCTGCAGCGTCGCCTGGACGATCAGCGGCCCGGCGATGTTCGGCAGGACATGCTCGATCGAGATCCGCGTCTGGCCCTTGCCGGCCAGCCGGGCCGCGAGGATGAAGTCACGCGTCCAGATCGCGCGCGCCGCCGCGCGCGTGACCCGGGCGAACACCGGAATGTTGAACAGCCCGATGGCCAACGCGGCATGGCTGGCGCCCGGCCCCCACACCGCCAGGACCAGCATCGCCAGCACCAGCGCAGGAAAAGCGAACACTATATCGGACATGCGGGCGACCAGTTCGTCGATCCACCCCGGCTTCGCCGCTGCCAACAGGCCCAGCGGCACGCCCGCCGCCAGCCCGACCGCGAGCGCAAGCGCCGCCACGCCCAGCGCCGGACGCGCGCCGATCATCAGCAGCGAAAGCAGGTCGCGACCCAGCTGGTCGGTGCCCAGCGGATGACGAAACGAGCCCGGCTGGAGTCGACCCGGCACGTCGATCGCCGTGATGTCCCACGGCACCCAGAGCAACGACAGCAGCGCCGCGCCGATGATGAACACCAGCAGGATCGGCCCCAGCAGGCGCGCAAGCCGCCCGCCGCTCATGCTTTGTCCCTCAAGCGCGGATCGAGCAACGCCTGTGCGGCATCGGTCAGAAAGCTTGCACTGACGGTCACCACGACCAGCAACATGGCCACAGCCTGCACAACGATCAGGTCGCGCGCGGTGATCGCCTGAACGATCAGCCGCCCGAGGCCGGGCAGATAAAAGACATTCTCGACGATCACGCTGCCCCCAAGCAGGAACGGGAATTGCAGCCCGATCACGGCCAGGATCGGGCCCGCCGCATTGGGGGCGACATGGCGCCACAGGATCAGGCCGCGGCCGAGACCCTTGGCGCGGGCCGTGCGGACATAATCGCGTCCCAGCTCGGCGACGAGCGCGGCCCGCGCGACCCGCGCGATCAGCGCCGCCTGGGGTAGCGCGAGCGCCAGGCTCGGCAGAATCAGCGCCGCCAGCGCAGGCCCCGTTCCTGCCTGCCAGCCCGGAAAACCGCTCGCCTCCACCCAGCGCAGCCGTACGGTGAACATCAACAGCAGGATCATCGCCAGCCAGAAACTGGGAATGGCAACGCCGACCCGCGTCGTGAGCCCGATCGCGCGATCGAGCAGACCGCCCGGCCGGAGCGCGGCGGCGAAGGCCGCGCACAAACCCAGCACCACCGACAGGATCATCGCCAGGCAGGCGAGCGGCAGGGATACCGCAAGACGTGCGGACAGCAGCCCCGCAACCGGGATGCGATAGGCGTAGGAGATGCCGAAATCGCCATGCAACAACCCGCCGATCCAGGCTGCATAGCGGGCGATCGGGGGGCCGTTCAGGCCCAATTCCTCCCGCAATGCCGCGACCGATTGCGGGCTTGCCTCCATCCCCATCATGAACTGGGCGGGATCGCCGGTGATGCGCTGCAGCAGCAGGAAGATGACCAGACTGGCGCCGACCAAGGTGAGCAGCAGCACGCTCAGCCGCCGCGCCGTCCAGCCGATACCGCCGATCCGCGCCAACCCGATCAGCCCGCCGATCGCAAGCGCGCCCAGCATCGGCATCAGCCAGCCCCGCCCCCCGCTCTGCCCCTCTTGAGTGCCATCCGCTCCGGCGAAGCGCGCGGCCGAGAAATCGACCGTCTGTAGCGGCGTGTTGGACCAGAGCTGCGTCAGGCGCGCGTCGGCGACGGCCAGGTGCGGAAACTGGAACAGAAAGCCGTTTACCGCGTCACCGGCGATGCGCCGCTGGATTGCGCCCAGCAGGACATGCCGCCGGGCCGGGTCGGCAGTGGCCTTCAACTGCGCCAGCAAAGCCGCCACGGCTTCGCCCCGATAGCCGAAATAATAATCCTTCCGGCCGTAAATCACATAGTCCGACGGCTCGACATGGTTGATCACGGTCATGTCGTAATCGTGCCGGCCGAACACCTCGTCGAGCCATTGCGGCCATTCCACCGGCACGATCACGGCCTTGATGCCGATCGCGGCCAGTTCCGCCGCCACGATTTCGCCGCTGCGGCGGGCATAAGCCGGCGGCGGCAGCTTGAGCGTCAGGGTGAGACCATGGGGATATCCCGCCTGCGCCAGCAGCGCCCGCGCCCGTGCCGGATCGTGCGGATACAGCCCGGTCAGATCGACATAATCGGGATTTTGCGGCGGGAAATGGCTGCCGATCGGCTGTCCATAGCCGTACATGGCGCCGTCGATGACGGCCCTGCGATCGATGGCGAAGGCGATCGCGCGCCGCACCCGCAAATCCCGCAGGGGGCCTTTGGCGTTGTTCAGCGCAAGAATAACCTCCCCTTCGCTCGGCGCGGTGGTCACGCGCAAGCTGGGATCGGCACGCAATTGCGCCAGGTTTTCAGGCGCCGGATAGTCCGGAAACAGGTCGACGGCATGCGTCTTCACCGCCGCATAGGCCGCGGCGGGATCGCTGATGAAGCGATAATCGATCCGGCGGAGTGCGGGTTTTGCCCCCCAATAGGCATCGTTTCGAAGCAATGTCAGGCGATCGCCCCGCGCCCAACTGCCGTAGCGAAATGGCCCCGTCCCGATCGGATCGGTCGCCAATCTGCCTGCCGATGCCGGGGCGACCATCACGCAATCGCCCCACGCCAGCAACACCGGCAAGCCGGCATCCGGCGCGTTCAGGCGGATGCGCACGGTCAACGGATCGAGGATGTCGATCCCCGCAATTTCCGCCAGGGCCTGCGCCTGCGCGTTGCTGGAGCCGGGCGCGATGGCGCGCAGCAGGCTGAACCGGACGATCCGCGCATCGAAGGATGTGCCATCGGAGAAGCGCACATTGGGTCGCAGGTGGAAGATGTAGCTGCGCGCATCGGGCGCCATCGTCCAGCTGGTCGCGAGCAAAGGCACAGCGGCGCCCGTCGCATCCAGTGTGGTCAGGCCTTCGAAGATGGTGCGGTAGGTGACCTCGTCGATCGCGGCGGCCGCGCCCGATGTCGGGTCGAGCGTGGGCGGCTCCAGCTGCAGCGCGACGACGATCCGATCGCGCGCCGATGCGGGCGCCACGAACGCCAGCGCGAGCGCCAAGCTGTAGACAAGCAAACGCAGCAGTGTCTTAGCGACCGTCATTCAACCGCTGCGATCATTGGAGCCCGTTCGTGTCGCGTAGGCGTCGAGCGTAGCCGAGAAGCCATATCGAGACATCCCATCCCTCGATGCACGCTCCCGACTTCAGCTAAAAACTATACCGCCCCCGAACGCCGAAGCTGCGCGGTCGCCCGGGCGAGGCGATATCGATGCCGCCCAGGAAGAAGTTCCGGGTCAGATCATAATGTTGGTTGAACAGGTTGCGCCCATACAGCCCAACGCTCCAGGGGCCTGACGCCAGCGTCAGCGTCGCGTTGACTAGCCAATAATCATGCACCCGGAAATTGGGGCCGAGCAGCACCGGCGCCAGCGTATCGCGATAGGCATAATCGGCCTGCGCCGTCAGCGCATAGCCGCCGAGCGGCAGCCGATAGCTGGCCGAGCCGGTATAGCTCCAGTGCGGAAAGCCCTGATCCTGGCCGCGGCGGCTGACCGTCACCGCCTGGCCCGCGGCCGTGCTGGCGGCGATGTCGAGATCGTTGAAGCGATCGAACTTGCCCTTCCGCCACGTCAGCCCCTGGGTGATTTCTAGGCCTGCGATCGGCGCCCAGGTCAGCTCCGCCTCGACCCCATAAATGTGCGATTTGGGCGCGTTGACGATCTTGCCGACCGCGCCATAGATCGGGCTGTAGATGGCGGACTGCACCTGCTGGCGACGATAATCATAATAGAATGCCGCGCCGTTCAGGCGCAGCGTGCGCCCGGCCAGTTCGTTCTTCGTGCCCACCTCATAAGCGTACAGGACTTCCGGCTTGAACGGCGCCAACTGGTCCGTCGTCAGCGTATTATAGGCCGTGAACCCGCCCGATTTCACGCCGCGGCTGGCGCTCGCATAGACGAGATTGGCCGGGCTGAGATGATAATTGGCGGCGACCTTGCCGGTCAGCTGGGTATAGCTTTGGTCCGACTGGCCGGCCGGAACGCCGATGCCGACCAGTGGCGTCGTGGTGGTATCGAAATCGCGCAGATGCCGTACCTCCCGCTCCAGCCGCAGCCCACCCGTCAGCGTCAGCTTCGACGTCAGATCATAATCGAGCTGGCCGAAGCCGGCGATCGTGTGCGCCTGTTGCCGATAGGAGGTACGCGCCACGAAGCCGAGCGACTGCACGAAATCGCTGTCGAACTGGTCGCGCAACTGCTCGCTGGAATAATAGCCCCCGACGATCCAGCGCAGGCGGCCGGAACCGGTCGATGCGAGGCGGACTTCCTGCGAGAAGACGTTTGCGCGGCTGCCGAAGTAGGTGCCCGCATAGGCCAGATCCGAGGCGTCCCAGTCATTATATTCGCGCCGCCGGAAATGTTCGTAAGCGGTGACACTGGTGAGCTTCGCATCGCCGAGGTCGACCGCCAGCGTGGCATGGCCGCCGATCGTCTCATTGTCGCGGAACGGCTTGGTGTCGGCGGCGAAGCCATGGAGGGCGGCGAATTGATCCGACGCACCCCAACCGGTGGCGCGATGACCGCTGTCGGCGGGAATGACGCGGCTTGGCGATGCGCTGCCATACGGAAAGACCAGCGGGTCGAACAGGCGCAGCCCGGTCGCCTCCGACGTGTCGCGGCCATAATGACCCTCCACCAGTAGATCGACCCCGCCGCCCGTATAGGCGATCTGCCCACGCGCACCCCAGCGATCGGCATCACCCAGGCTGCGACCGGTGAGCCGATCATGCTGGAAGCCCCCACCCTGCTCGGTCGCCCCGGAGATCCGTACGCTCAGCCCCTCGCCGATCGGGCCGGAAATATGGCCCTCGGCGCGGAAGAGATCGAAACTGCCATAGTCCGCATCCAGGCCGACGGAGAGCGTGCTGGTCGGCCGCGCCGTCAGAAAGTTGATCGCGCCGCCGGTGCTGTTGCGGCCGTATAGGGTGCCCTGCGGTCCGCGCAGCACCTCGACCCGGTCGAGATCGAACAGCAGGCCCTGCGTCTGGATCGGGAAAGACTTGGCGACCTCGTCAACATAAATGCCGACCGGCGAGGCATTGTTGGAGGCGTAATCGTCAAACCCGACGCCGCGCAGCCGGAATTGCGGCTGGCCGCCGCCAAAGGCCGGGACCGCCTCCAGACCGGGTGTCTGATATTGCAGCTGATTGACGTTGGTGACCCCGCGGGTGACCAGATCGGCTCCGTTCAGGACCGACAGCGCGACCCCCACTTGCTGCGCCTGCTCAGGCCGCCTTTGTGCCGTAACGACAACCTCTGGCAGGCTATCGCTATCGACATCCGCAAGGACGGGAGCGGACAGGGTGGCCACCAGCATAGCACCGAGGACGCGGCAGGCGGAGGGAGCGACAAAGCCAGAGATATTTCGCATTTGCGGAAAAATGAAGCATGGATTGCGTTGTAGCAAGCAGATATTTCGCAATTTGCAAATTAGTTGATCCTGCTGTTGCGTATTTGCGCATGCGATGGAAGAGGGACTGGGTGGCGAAGAACAATCCCAAGCGGGCGATCGATCGCGGCGCCCCAGCTTCCGTGGTCGCGGCCAAATTCGGCGGGCTGTCCCGCTTCTCTGCAGCCATCGGCAAGCCCCCGTCGACCGTGCACCGCTGGCTCGTCCGCGGCCACATCGATGGTGCCTATCATCCGGAGATTATCACGGCGGCGCAGGTGCCGGGCAATTTGGTCGATGGTGCACGACTGGTGCCGCTGGACTTCGTCGATACGCGCATCCGCGATGATCGCGCCATGCTCGCGGCGGATGCGGCCACCGATGCGCGGCGCGTGATCGATACGCTGCCGGCCAGCGAGGCGAGCCACACCCATTTCACGCGCGCCGATTGGGCGCGCCTCCGCTCGGCCGTGCCGCTGACGCTGGACGAAGCCGATCTGGTGCGGCTGCGCGGCACCAACGATCCGATCTCGCTGGACGAGGTGCAGGACGTCTATCTGCCGCTGACCCGGCTCATCAATCTGCACGTCAATGCGGCCCACGGCCTGTCGCGCGTGACCGACGACTTTCTCGGCCGGCCCGCGGCCCGGCGCCCCTATGTCGTGGCGATTGCGGGATCGGTGGCGGTCGGCAAAAGCACGAGCGCACGCCTGTTACGCGCGCTGCTGTCGCGCTGGCCGGATCATCCCCGTGTCGATCTCGTCACGACCGATGGCTTCCTCTATCCGAACAGCACCTTGGCCGCGCGCGGGCTGATGGAGCGCAAGGGCTTTCCCGAAAGCTATGACGTGCGCCGCATGATCCAGTTCCTGGCCGACATCCGCCTGACCGGGCGCGGCACCGCCCCCCTCTATTCGCACCATGTCTACGACGTCCGGCCAGAAGTGCAGGTGGTCGAGAATCCCGACATCCTGATCTTCGAAGGGCTGAACGTCCTGCAGATCGGGATCGGCCCGGACGGCACGCGCGCGCCCTTCACCGCGTCCGATTTCTTCGACCTGTCGCTCTACATCGATGCCGCGCCCGGCGACATTTCGCGCTGGTTCGAGGAGCGGTTCATGCTGCTCCGCGCGACCGCCTTCCAGGATCCGACCGCTTTCTTCCACAAGCTCGCGATCCTGCCTGAAGAGGAAGCGCGCGGCATTGCACGCCGCATCTGGCGCGACGTCAACGAACTCAACCTGGTCGAGAACATTCTACCCAGCCGCCAGCGCGCCGACGTCATCGTCCGCAAGGACGCCGATCACCGCATCGACAATCTGTGGCTGCGGAAGCTCTGACCTCGCTCTGCATCAGAAGAATGCGGCCAAACACAAAGCAAGGTATTCTTCATATAATGGAAGCATTCTACTTTGCCCGTAGGCCTACATCGCGCGTTCAATCAGATCGGGTAAATGGATCCCCGTTGATCCGACGAACAAGTTCCTCGAGTGCCGCCGATTTTGTCCAAAATCTTTGCACGTTGCGACGCAAGCCACGTTCGGAATAATATACCGACCAACCGAGAACGCCCCGCGCGGCAACATAACGCTCGCTCAACGGCGCGCCGATCACATATGCGTCGGAGCGGATATGATTGTCGCGGATCCAGTTGGAGAATGCAGCTTCATTCACGGCTAGGTCCGCCTGAGGTGGCGTTCGGGCACTGCCTTACGCGCTGACATAGGCGATTCATTGTCGATGCCTCTGACGGATGAGGACTTCCACTAACCGGTTCGTGCCGGGCTTGGTTCTTCGGGTGCGTTGCGCTTACCTCCTACGGCCCCGGCCTCCGCCGGGGCGACCGTTACTCCACGAACAGCAACGCCGGCGTTTCGACCAGTTTCTTTACGGCCTGAACGAAGCTGGCCGCATCATGGCCGTCGACGACGCGATGGTCGCAGGAAATCGACATGTTCATCATCTTGGCGATGACAATCTGGCCGTCGCGGACGATCGGCCGTTCGGCCACCTTGTTGGGGCAGAGGATCGCGACTTCGGGACGGTTGATCACCGGCGTCGCGGCAATGCCGCCGAGCGGGCCGAGCGAGCTCAGCGTCAGCGTCGAGCCGGACAGTTCCTCGCTCTTCGCCTTGCCGGTGCGGGCGGCTTCGGCCAGCCGCTTCACCCCGGCGGCAAGTTGCCAGACATTCTTGGCCTGCGCATCATGGATCACCGGCACCATCAGCCCTGCATCGGTCTGCGCGGCGATACCGAGATGGACCGCACCGGATCGCGTAATGACATTCGCTTCGTCATCATAGCGCGCGTTGATCATCGGGAATTTCGGCAAGGCCTTGCAGATCGCGACGATCAGGAACGGCAGGATCGTCAGTCGATCCTTGCTGCCGCGCGTGTCGTTAAGGTCCGCCCGCAGCGCCTCCAGCTTGGAGACGTCATATTCCTCGACATAGGTGAAATGCGGAATGGCGCGTTTCGACGCCGCCATATTCTCCGCGATCCGCCGGCGCAGGCCGACGACCTTGATCTGCTCGTCGGCGCGGGCGCCGCCCGACGTGCGATAGCCCTGATTGTAGGTCAGGAAGGCATCGAGATCGGCATGGCGAATGCGGTCGCCTTCGGCCTGTACCTGGGCGAGATCGATACCGAGATTCTTCGCTCGCTCCCGCACCGCCGGCGAAGCCAACGTACGCCGTGGCTCCCTCCCCCCTTGTGGGGGAGGGCTGGGGAGAGGGGGCGGTGCCACAGGCAACGAAGCGTCGGCTTCCGCCTCACGCCCCCTCTCCCAACCCTCTCCCACAAGGGGAGAGGGCTTTTCGGTTTCGCCCAGCGGCACCGGATCACTTTTCACCACCTGCGCGGCCTCGTTCGGCGCCGTCTCCACCACCGGCGCGGCCGCAACCTCGGCCCCAGCCTCGGTCTCGAACACCGCCAACACCGACCCGATCGCGATCTGGTCGCCGGTCTCGCCCGCAACCTCGACGATCTTGCCCGCGACCGGGGCCGTCATTTCGACCGTCGCCTTGTCGGTCATCATGTCGCACAGCGGATCGTCTTCTTCGACCATGTCGCCGATCTTGACATGCCAGGCGACGATCTCCGCCTCGGCAATGCCCTCGCCGATGTCCGGCAGCTTGAAAGAATAGCGCGCCATCAGGCCTCCAACACCTTTTCGAGAGCTTGGGTAAGCCGCACCGGGCCCGGGAAATAGGCCCATTCCAGACTATGCGGATAGGGCGTATCCCACCCGGTCACGCGCTCGATCGGAGCCTCGAGCGCATAGAAGCAGCGCTCCTGGATCAGCGCCGCCAGTTCGGCACCGAAGCCGCTGGTCTTGGTCGCTTCATGCACCGCGACGACGCGGCCGGTCTTGCGGACCGACGCCTCGATCGTCTCAATATCCAGCGGCAGCAAGGTGCGCAGATCGATGATCTCCGCATCGATCCCCATCTCCGCGACCACGCCGACCGCCACATGGACCATCGTGCCGTAGCAGAGGATCGTCACCGCCTCGCCCTCGCGCACGATCGCGGCCTTGCCGAGCGGGATACGATAATAATCCTGGGGCACGATGCTCGACGGATGCTTCGCCCAGGGCGTCACCGGCCGATCATAATGGCCGTCGAACGGGCCGTTATAGATGCGCTTGGGTTCGAAGAAGATGACCGGATCATTATCCTCGATCGCGGCGATCAGCAGGCCCTTGGCATCATAGGGATTGGACGGGATCACCGTCTTCAGCCCGGCGACCTGCGTGAACATCGCTTCCGGCGACTGGCTGTGCGTCTGTCCGCCGAAAATGCCGCCGCCAAAGGGCGAGCGCACCGTCATCGGCGCGGTATATTCGCCGGCAGAGCGATAGCGCAGGCGCGCGGCCTCGGAGACGAGCTGATCGAGCGCGGGATAGATATAATCGGCGAACTGGATCTCCGGCACCGGGCGCAGGCCATAGGTGCACATGCCGACCGCGACGCCGATGATGCCGAGCTCCGTGATCGGCGTGTCGAACACGCGGGTCTTGCCATATTTGGCCTGGAGATGCTCGGTGGCTTTGAAGACCCCCCCGAAATAGCCGACGTCCTCCCCCATTACGACGATGTCGGGATCGCGATCCATCATCACGTCCAGCGCGCTGTTGATCGCCTGGATCATGTTCATCGGCTTGGTGGCGGCATCAGCCGTCGCCCCGGCGGAGGCCGGGGCCGCTGGCGTTTGCCTGGCATCTCCGCCTGCAGCAGCCCCGGCCTCCGCCGGTGCGACGATATCCTCGCTCATATGCCGGCCTTCTTGCGTTCGTCGATCATCTGCTGGCTCTGTTCCTTCAGATGCCACGGCATCTCTTCGAACACGTCCTCGAACATCGTCGTGAACGGATGCTGCAGCAGGCCGTCGGCGAGGATGCCCTGCGCTTCCGCTTGGCGCTGGGCGGCGCGCACCTCTTCGGCGACCGCCTTGTCCATCGCCGCATGACGTTCCTCATCCCACGCGCCGATCGCGATCAGATGCTGTTTCAACCGCGCAATCGGATCGCCCAGCGGCCATTTCACATTCTCTTCGGCCGAACGATATTTGGTCGGATCGTCCGAGGTCGAATGCCCTTCGGCGCGATAGGTGAAGAATTCGATCAGCGTCGGCCCGGCATTGGATCGGGCGCGTTCCGCCGCCCAGTCCGTCGCGGCAAAGACCGCGAGCGCATCATTGCCGTCCACCCGCAGGCCGGCCATGCCATAGCCGATCGCGCGCGCCGCGAAGGTCGTATTCTCCGCGCCGGCAAAGCCGGAGAAGGAGCTGATCGCCCACTGATTGTTGATCACGTTCAGGATCACCGGGGCGCGGTACACGCTGGCGAAGGTGCAGGCGGAATGGAAGTCGCCCTCCGCCGTCGATCCCTCGCCGCACCAGGCGGCGGCGATGCGGGTGTCGCCCTTGGCCGCGCTCGCCATCGCGAAGCCGACCGCCTGCGGATATTGCGTCGCAAGATTGCCCGAGATCGAGAAGAAGCTCGCATCCTTGACCGAATACATGATCGGCATCTGCCGGCCCTTCAGCCGGTCGCCCAGGTTCGAATAGACCTGGCACATCATGTCGACCAGGCTCCACCCGCGCGCGATCAGCAGCCCCTGCTGGCGATAGGAAGGGAAGCACATATCGTCGCGGTCGAGCGCATAAGCCGCGGCGATCGAGGTCGCCTCCTCGCCCGTGCACTTCATGTAGAAGCTGGTCTTGCCCTGGCGCTGGGCGCGATAGAGCCGATCGTCATAGGCGCGCGTCAACGCCATATGGCGGAGCATCGCAATCAGCCGCTCCGGCGCCAGGCGCGGATCCCACGGCCCCACCGCGGCTCCGTCATCGTCCAGCACGCGGACAAGGCTATAGGCATGATCGCGCATCGTATCCGGCGCGGCATCGATCGAGGGACGAGTGACCGCGCCCGCCTGGCCACGATCGAAATCGGCATAATCGACCGCGTCGCCCGGGCGGAATTGTGGCTCGGGCACATGCAGCGCGAGTGGCGGCAGGTTGCGGCGAGAGCCCTCGGCCATGTCGTTCATCCTCTTCCGGCACTCTTCGATGCGTGCGCCAAGCTGGTAACGAGCTTATAATTTTGTTGCAACATCACGCAACATTGTTTGTCCGATGCCTTGCCCCTACCGCCGCGTCTTGGGCGGTCGGCACGGCCCTTCGATCGCGATCTGCTGCGGCGTGCGGGGCAAGGTCGCCAGTGTCAGCGCCCCCTTTCGCGCGACATCCAGCATCGTGAATGCCCTGTCCGCCGCGGCGGCAAACTCCGCGGCCGTTATCACGCGATTGATGTCGGCATCCGCCGCGGCAACGGGCTCGGGTATGTTCAACCAGGCATAGCGGCCCGCCCCCATGGCGCCGCCATAGTCGGCCGATCGCCCGACCGCGTCGCTTTCATGCTTCTTCCTGCGCTCCGCATAAAAGCCGTCGGGACGGGCGACGAAGAGCGATGTCTCGGGCGCGATGACGCTTTCATATTGGCCGACTTCGTCGGGGGTGAGGCGGCCGTCTTTGTCGGTATCGAGCTGGCGGAAGAACTGCATCGCATCCTTCACCAATTCTTCCCGGCTGATCGCACCGTCCTTGTTGGTGTCTGCGCGGGCGAACCATGTCGCAGACGGGTAAGGCTGGCCCGCCGCGGCGCGGAACGGCTCCCCCATCGGCGAAAGGAAGACCGGGGCGGTGCCCGGCGGCGCGCACAACGGCGCGTCGCGCGGCGGCTTGGGCGCGGCCGCCGCCACGCTGGTCGCGATCGTCAGCGACAACAGGCTGGCTGCGGCGCGTGCGAAGGTCAGCGTACGCGCTCCAGCGAAAACAATCCCCGCGGCGGATTGGACGGCGGCGGCGCGGGCGTGCCGGTGGCGACGCGCCCTGCCCGCTGGTACAGATCGACGCTTGCGAGGATGAGGTCGCGGGCGCGCGACGGCAAGGCGCCGACCCGTTCGACATCGCTCTCGGGCGCCTGCACGAGCGGCCTGACAGCCGCGTCTTCCTGGCGCGCAGGGACGCCCGCCGCGCGCGGTGCGGCCCATGCGATCACCTGCATCAAGCGTGTGCCGGCCTTGAGCGCCTCGCCGGCCAGCAGCAGTTGCGCACGGATCGAGACATGCTGGCGGTCGGCGGCGCCGTCTCCGGCGAAATAGGCATTGCATTCCTCCTGCAGTGCCAGCGCTTCCCGGTGCAGCCCCGCAATCACGCGATCAGACAAAGGAAGGACGGAAACCGACGCCATGAGGATCCTCTCCGCTGCCCCATGCCACAGGTCCCACGCGGCACCAAAGCGCAAAGAAGTTCAGGGCGGCGATTGCGCGAACGCTTGAACGATTTGGCGGCTTTCCTATCTCTCGTTCAGCCTTCGTCGCCATTTGGGGCGGAGGCGGACGGTCCGGCGGAACCCGCGGACCGCATCATGTTCGATCGCTTTTGAAAGGATTGATAATCATGCGTAGTTTTGATTTTGCCCCCCTCCTCCGCTCCTCGATCGGCTTCGAGAATTTGAACCGACTGGTCGATTTCGCCACGCGCGGCGAAGCAGAGGCCTATCCGCCCTATAATATCGAGAAGGTCGGCGAAGACGCCTATCGCATCTCGATGGCGACGGCCGGCTTCACCCGTGATGAGCTGGAAATCACCGCGCAGGACAATGTCCTGATCGTGACCGGTCGCGCCAATGAAGGCGCCGAGGGCGAGACGCGCGAATTCCTGCACCGTGGTATTGCCAAGCGTGCGTTCGAGCGTCGCTTCCAGCTTGCCGACACCATCCGGGTGACCGGCGCGGGCTATAATGACGGCCTGCTCGACATCCAGCTGGTCCGCGAAGTGCCGGAGCATAAGAAGCCCCGGAACATCCAGATCGACAGCAGCACCCCGCAGCAGACGATCGACGCGGTCAACGATCGCCAGGCGGCCTAAGCCTCCGGTCTGGCGTTGGCCCTGCGCGCCCCGTCCGGTGTGGGCGGCGCGGGCCTAAAGAACCCCCTCCCGCGACCCTGGCGGGAGGGGGTTTTTTCTGTGGGGCAGCGGTTGCCCCGCCCTGGGCAGCGGACCGCCCGCTGAGATGCTGCCTACCGGATCATGGCAAAGCCGATCAGGATCCAATATATCAGTTCGCCGCCTTGGCGCCGCCAGCCGCGGCATCGCGGCGGGCCGGCGGCAGGCAATGCGTTGCCGCGCTGACCCAATCCACCTCGTCGGCGGCAGGGACATGCTCGCCCTTGCCGACCGATCCGTTGCGTTCCGCAGGGTCGTAGGTGATCCAGCCCATACTGTTGTCGAAGCCGGACACGCGCGCATTGTCACGACGGGCGGTGGCGGCATCGATCTCCGGCTGCTCTACCCGCGAGCTTCGTATCATGCGGATCGAACCTTCGCGCAGTTCCCATGCGCGGTAATAGGTCCGCCCAAAGAAGTGCTGGAGGAAACTGGGTTTGGACGTCCACTGCTTGGCTTGGGTGGCGCTCGGCAGGCGAATGGTCGTCACGTAACAACCGAATTCGGACTTCTGGTAATAGGGTATGTCCGGATCCTGATCCGCTCCGCGCACCCGCCGCTCGGGCGGGCTGAACCCGCCGCCAGGCAGCGCCAGCGACTTCACGCCATTATCATCGTCCTCCCAACTGACGGGCCCCATCCCGCTGATCTTGAGGACGCTGGCGCCGGCCTTCTCGTCATAACGCCATTGCACATCGTCAATCGTTTGAAAGGTATCGCCGATCGCATTCTGGCGGAAAGCGGCGAGCAGCTGAGCGGATGTCAATGCTGAGAGTTGCATCTGCTGCTGAAGGCCTTCCACCCCGCGCAAGATGGTCGTACTGACGACGTGCGCGGGTTTATCGAACCCGGCGCGCGCATCGGCATCGTAGAGGTGGATCTCGTCTGGTGCCGCCAGAGGCTGCCAGACGAGCCGCTCGAGCGGACTGCCGGCGATGCTGAGGGGCAACACGCGGCTGATTGGAATAACCGGCGCGATGCTGGCCCGCGCGACCGGCGGCAGCGTGCCGTCCATCCAATAGCTCACGCCATCGATACGGGCGCGCACCAGCACATGATCGAATAATTGCGGGATCGGCAATCTCTGCTCGAGACCATCGTCATTGCCGGTCGAATTGACGAGCACCGCTTCCGCATCGACGCCAAGCTGCTTGAGCAAGGCGAGCAACAGCGCGGTCTTCGCCTTGCAATCGCCATAGCGTCGGGTCCAGGTCTGATCGGCGTTGGCCGGCTGGAGGTTGCCGCCGTTTAGCCCCACATAGACATAACGCACGTCCTGCTGGACGAGCTTCAGCGCCGCAGCGGCCCGATCCATCGGTGTGGCGTACGCTGTAGCGATCCGCTCCACCTCCTTGAACAGCGCCGAACCCGGGGCCAACATTGCCGCCCTCGCATATAGTGGCGCGAAGTGGCGCGAGACCGACGCCCAGTCCGCGAAGTCGCTATATTGGACGATCCGTTGCCATTGATAGCGCGCCGGCGCATCGGTGGGCGGCGACAGCGGCGGCGGGTTGTCGAAGCGGAACTCTATTGCGCGATCCTTGCGTTCCGCCACCCGCTCCATGTCTGCGGCCATTTTGATGTTCGGCTGATGCCCCTGATCCCAATTCAGGCCAAGACGATAGTGACCGGGCGCCGGGATGGGCGCCAGCACGAGAACGCCCGATTCATGGTGAAGCAACGTCGGATCGCTGACGAACGTCGTCAGATCCATCTCCAGCTCGTCACCGACGCGCAGGTCCGGAACGCGCAGCACCGCCGTGAGCATGCCGTCGAGTGTCGCCGCCTCAAGTTGCTGCTCGCGGCGCAGGACTTCAAACGAGGCATCCTTCAAAACGTCGATCGGCTGGCCGTCGCGATACACCTTGATCTCGTGCACGATCGGCGCGCCGGCGACGGGATTCCACGTGATGGAGATATTGCCGAGCGCGAGCGCGTTCGACTGCAGGATCTTGAAGCGTGATCCGCTATATTGCGCCTGCCCCGCGTCACCGACGTGTATGATCGCATCCTGCCGTCGCACGAATATGGGACCGGAGACATTGTCAGGCACCGCCAACATCGCCGACGGCACAACCCAGGCGGGTGCAGGCCCGCGACGAACCTGTTGCATATCTGCAGAGGCCACGCCCGTTAGGGACATGGCAGCCACCAAAGCCGACAATGCGCGCACATTTACCCCCTGTTGAGCGGCATTGTGACAGATGAACAAACAGGTTCAAGAGCGCGTCGCCAACAAGGGCGCGGCGATAACAGATTTTGCAGTCGCGCGCTCGCGGCCGTCCCGCCATTGAACCGTCGTGCAATCGCTGCCACGTTCCGCGCAACGATGGAGGGGCGTAATGGACAGGGTAAGACGGTTCGGGTGGATCTATTGCGTCGGTTTCATGCTGGTGGTCGCCATCGGCTATGTGCCGCAATTCCACGACGCACAGGGCAATCTGTTCGGCCTGTTCAACCTCGATCTTTACGATGACAGCCTGCACTTCTTTTCCGGATTGTGGGCCGGTATCGCGGCCCTGCTCTCCTATCGCGCATCGCGCCTGTATTTCCGGCTGTTCGGCCCGCTCTATTTTGCCGATGGCGTGATGGGGCTGTTCCTGGGCAGCGGTTATCTCGACGGCGGCATCTTCCTGTACGGGCCGATCAAGGAATCGCTCTACGCGCACGTCTTCGCCAACCTGCCCCACCTCGTCATCGGCGGCCTGGCCATCTGGGTCGGCTATCGTCTCGCCGCATCGCCCGTAGCGCCCACCGCGACCGCTGCCGCGTGAAGCGGCGCTGGCGCATCCTGGCGGCGGTCGGTGGTCTGGTTGCCGCCGTCGTGCTGGTGCCGATCACCTATATCGAGGTGGGGTGCAGGCCCAGCGGCGGCACGCCGCTTGCACCCTCCACCGCTCTCCTGCCGCCAACCGAGCGCCGCCCCGCGGTGCAAACCTATCTGACCTATCCGGAATGGCATATCGTCTATGAGGCGGAGGCCTTTGCGCGCCATCTCGAATCCGGCGCACCGCCGAGCAGCTTTGCCTATGGGTCGCAGATTGGCGGCTTCTGGACGAGCTATTGCCAGGTCAACCGGCTGACGGGAAACCGGCCCGGCGCAGGCGCGGCAAAGGTCACCATCTACACGATCGGCATCAGCTATACGGTCGAGCTGGCGGTGAAGGCGGCCTATGAGCGCACGATCGGCCGTCTGTTCGAATGGGCGAGCGGCTGGACCAGCGCCGACGATCACTACGCCGCGCGCGTCCAGGCCGACTATGGCCGCTTCCTGCACGAGACGCCCTGGTATCGCTTTCCCTTCCGTCAGGCGTTGGCGGGCGAATGGCGCACGACCGAGCCCGAACTGCATGCGCGCCATTGGGAGCGGCGGCTGGCCCTGTCCGGCGAATATGGCGTGAAATCCGTCTATGCCGGCCTGATCGACATGGCGACGGGCGCCACGGTCGGGCGCGACGAGCGGACCTTACGCATGGTCGTGCAGGCGACGCCGCAGGCCGTGCGCGCGGTCGACCCACGGCTCGTGCCCGTCCGGACGCTGCCGGGCGGCCGGACGGTGGTGGAAGCGCCGCGCTACCAGCAATATAACGATCTGCTGGCCAAACTTGCCGGGACCGACATCCCGATCGTCGAAATCGCCGGCAATGACGAGATTTTCACGACCCTGCTCCTGCCGGAGACGAGCAAGCCTGCCGGGCAGGTTATCTTCACGCTGCCGATCGACCGGCCGGGCTGGCGGCGGTTCGGCGTCGCCACGAAAGTGCCGCGCGTCCTGGACCTGCTGCGGCAGACCCGCGCGGCCGGCGGTATCGTCGAGCATGTCTACGATTATTAAGCGCACCGCGCGGGCGGTGGCGCTGGTCGCTTTGGTCCTGGGCGGCTGGACCGCGATCATGATCGCAATGCCGTTCGTGGGGCCGGCCGGGCGCGACGTGGCGGTGGTCGGGAATACCGCGCGCGCGATCGACGCGATCCGCGCCGCGGACGGCGAGATCGTGGGATTACGGCAAGGCGCGACGATCGCCCGCTCCACCCGGCCCGGCTTCGTACGCGCGCTTTATGCGGCGGGCGCGCCGTTGGTGATCGAGGGGCGCGTGGCCGAAGGCTGTTTCGCGAAGAAGGGCGCATAAGCCGCATACCAGCTGTTGCTGAACAGGCCGTCCGGATCCCATTGCCGCTTGGCCGCGAAGAAGCCGCCAATCTCCGGATAGGACCGCGCCAGTTGCTCCGGCGTGTAATGGAGCTGGTAGGGCAGGAAGAAGCGGCCGTGATGGGCCAGCGTCAGATCGATCAGGGCGCGCGTCAGGCGGCGCATCGCGTCATTGCCGGCCGGCGTGGTCGGCTGGTTCAGATAGAGCACGACCGAAAAAGCCGGCGCGGGCGCATAGCTCAGCGCATTGTCCTCGGTGCCGACCGCGCGGATCGAGGCATTGACGAGGTTTGCGTCCTGATCCTGGAAGATGCGTCGCATGCCGTCGATGAACGGCACGATCTGCCCACGCGGCACGAAATATTCGTGCAGGATGTCGGTTTCCTGCGGGAGATTGTTGAACAGATAAGCCACCGAATCGTGCATCGGATCGTTGCGCGCGACCAGGCACGCCTCGCCCGAGCCCTGCGCGGTCTGGCGGGTGACGGTACAGCTTTCGAACCGATGTTCGAGATTCTTCTCGCTCCACCATTTCCAGCTTTTGAACAGATCGTTCTTCTTGGCGAGATTGACCGTCATCCGCCGCAGCTTGGTGGAGCCCACCTCCCCCAGCCGCGCCCGCGGCAAGGCCTGATCCTCGGGCAGCTTGCGATATTCGTAGACCAGCGCCTCGCGCAGCAGGCTGCCCGGCGCGGTCGAGAGGTGGACATAGGACAGGCCGACGCTGGGATCGGCGGCGATACGCTGGAAGGTCGCCGGAAATTGGCGATAGTCGATCAGCGCACGTTCCGATCGATAGATATCGTTCGGAACCACATCCAGCGTCGCCGACAGGATCACCGCGAACAGGCCATAGCCACCCACGACATGGCGAAACAGATCGGCATTTTCCGTGGAGGAGGCGGTGACGATCTGCCCATCGGCCAGCATCAGGCGCAGGCTGCGGATAGAACCCATGACGGCACCGGCCTGATGATCCATGCCATGCGCGTTGACCGAGATCGATCCGCCGACCGAAAAGATGTCGGTCGACTGCATCGCCTTCACCGCGAAATCCGGCTGGATCGCGAGCTGGATCGCATGCCAGGTGGCGCCGGCGCCGACCGTGACGGTGCGTGCCGCCCGATCCAGCTGGATGCTGTTCATGCCGCGCATGTCCAGCACCACGCCGCCGTGGCGGAAGGCCTGCCCGCCCATCGAATGCTTCACGCCCGCCGCCGATATCGTCAGCTTATGGGCACGGGCATAAGCGAGCGCGGTGGCGACATCGGCCTCGTTGCGCGGGCGCACCACACCCGCGATGCTGGTACGACTGAGGCAGCTCGCATCGTTGATCGTACCGCCGCGTTGCGCCCAGGCGGGCTCCGGCGCATTGGCCGGCCGCGGCGGCTCGCCCGGCAGCGCGGGCAGGATGTCGGCACAATCCTTGGGCCCGTGCGGATCGGCGACCAGCGGCAAGGTGTAGACCGTCGTCGCCCCCGCCAGCAGCGCTATCGCCGACACCCCGATCAGCCACCGCCTGCCCCGTCGCGTCATTGCGCCTTCTTTCCCCAGCCGCTCATCCTGCACCGATCGTTAGCAGATCGTGGGCAGGATGCGACCGCCGCGCGGCGTAAGCCTTGGGCGACGATCTCGAGATCGGCCCGCGCACCACGGCGAGCGCAATAGGATCGAACGGCTCTTCTCCAAGTTGACGCACTTCCGTCGCGTTACCACCCGCCACGACACGCGCGCGGCAAACTTTCCTGCCATAGTCCAGCTCGCCTCAATGCACATTTGGCTGCGGGCTTATGAGTCTGTGGTCAAGATAAGTGCACAAACGGAATTGGGGAAAAGGTGGTCACTGTCCCCCCTCCCTTACGATCCTCGCATCGGATAACCCAGGGCCCAACCGCACATCTGCGTGCCTCGTCATCCGGTTGACTGGTAGCCAAACTTTGGACGTGCGCCGTCAACCAGATATCCGAAACGCGCCCATCCGAATGTTCGACGAGCCGATGCGTGCCAATCGCCAGCACCATAAGCCAAGACGATAACAGGAATAGCCGAGTTCGTCCGTCAAACCACAAGCTTAGGGCAAGCAGCATACCAGTAACACAGACAATTGCAGGCGTCCCGATATTGGGCCCATAAATCCAGCCTGTCATTCCGGTATGTATCACGCGATCATCGATCATTGCTATGACCCAGACCGTGATCATCGCCCTAACGATGAATATAACGCATCTTGCCACGGCTTTGGAGTTGCATTTCACCAGCCGCATGACGGCTCTTTCACATAGTTGGTAACGTCACCGGCTGAACAGCTTGCGGTCCTTGACCTTCCGCGCATCCTCATAGTCTTCCGTCCACCACGGTGCCTGCCCCGACAAGGAAGGTGCCTTTCTGAGGACGAGCGGTCCGGCCGCCTTCTTCCGCTGCTTCAGCGCCGCCCGCCACTGATAATGGTCGATCATCCGCAGCGCCTCGATCATGTAGCTCGTGGCGACGCGGCGGTCGCGTACCAGCACCAGGTTTTCGCCGTTGCTGCCATCGGCCGCCTTCGACATGTTGTAGGAGCCCAGATATACCCGCGCGTCGGCTGTGTCGAAGTCGAGCACGATGAACTTGTGGTGCATACGCGTGCCGCCATTGCTGGCGGTCAGCGCCTTGGGCTCCTCGGAGAAGGGGGGCGGCGCGTCGCTGCCCAGCGGCACCACATAGGTCGGGGGCAGGTTGGAGCTGCCGACCGCGACCTGGACGCCGGTGCGCTGGTCGGAGATGCCGGCGACGAACAGATCGTCATGATTGGTCCGCTCGGCCAGGGCGTCGCGGATCGCGCCCGGCGTGATCGAAAGGAACGCGAGCGAATAGAGGATAGAGGAGCCCGCTTGGGCGACATCGGCACCGATCGATGCAAGCACACTGTTCGCGGCGGAATGCGGGGAAAAGCAAACCTTGGCGTCCACGCCGGGCACGCCGAGGTCGGACCAGCCGGCGGAAGGACTTTGCTTGAAGGCCTCGGGATGGTCCCAATATTGATCGAACGCCGTTCGAAAAACTTCAACCGGCCGCGCGCCCTCCAGCACCAACGCGTTGTTCGACTGCACATACAGACCCCGCCAGCTCATATTTGTCGAACCGCACAGCGCCCGCTGCACCGCGTCACCATCCACGAAAATCGTCTTGTTGTGCTGGAGCTTGCCCATCGACTGCCGCTTCACAGCCACGCCCGCCTGTGCGAGCTCCCGCGCGGCTTCGTCTTCCGAACCCCCGACATGATCCTCCGAATTGTCGATGATCACGCGGGCACGGTCGCCAAGCCGTCCCAGGCGCTCCACGATCTCGGGCAGGTTGAGGTCGAAGGCGACCACACCGACCTGCGCGGTCGGATCGCCTAGCGCCACGTCGAGAAGGTCGAGGATGGCCCGCCGTGCCTCGAACCCCATCCACGGATAGGCGGCGGCGCGGTCAGGATGTGTCGGCACGAATGTGAGGCCGTCGTCGGCATCGCCCGGCACAAGCGTGTCGACCGGTCCGTGGCGCGCGAAACGATCGACAAAGGCCTGCGACGATATGAAGCCGCGCGTGAACGCCACGTTCAGCGCGCCTGGGACGGTGTCGCGGGCCAGCGCGATCGCAGCAGATTGCGCCACGCCGGCTTCCAGCCTTCCGTCCCCGTTCATGCGCATGGGCGTGACCCGGTACCGATAGGCGCCCGGCAGTTCGGCATTGCGTGGGAAGTGGACCCAGCGGAACTTCTGGATGGGCGCGACCAGCGTGGAGAAGGTCTCCGGCCGCTCAGCGCTCGGAGCAGTGCCTGCGTTCGCCTCGAAGCTCAGCCGGTTCTTGACCGGAAAGAAATGCTGGCTGCCCGGCTCCGCATATTCGATCGCGAACCCGACAAAGTCTTCCGGCGGCCGCCCCGCCCGCCAGTCCATCGCCAGCAGGGCCATGCCCTCGCCGCGGTGGACCTTGAGCTTGAAGGGCGCTTCGGCGACCTCACCCTCAGCGAAGTACTCCACCGGCATGCCGATCTCTCCCTCGAAGATCGTAACGGTAGCACAACATCCAAGACGGCTCCATGACACGTCGTGCCGGCGCAGCGGGGAAGGACGCGATCAGGACGAGGACGTCGGCCCGATTGCCGCGACAGGTCGCTTCGCGTCGTGCGCCAGGCCTTGAGCGTTCGGAACGGCGATATCGGCTGGTCCAACGTAACAGGCGTAACCCGATCTTGATGGTGCCTCCGCCCCGGCGTGCCCTAGCACCGCCGCACCGATCGGGACGCCCGATGCGGGTATCAAAAGGAAATGTCGTGAGCCGTCCCGACCAACCAGGCCGATCGCATCTGCTCCCCACGCGCTACATCGTATTTCTGGTTGTCGCCGCGGCCGCCCCCCTCGCCTCAATGATCGGCAATCTGCCGATCGCGATCGCACGCGGCAACGGCGCCGGCGTCCCGGTCTCGTTCCTGATCGCCGGAACGATCCTGATCGCCTTCACCACGGGGTATGCCTTTATCGGGCGGAGGGTGGTCAGCACGGGCGCCTTCTACACTTATGTTGCCGAAGGCCTGGGCAAGCCGCTGGGTGTGGGCACGGCCTATTGCGCGGTTCTCGCCTATTCAGCGTTCACGTTCGGGCTGGCGGCGGCCTGCGGCTATTTCGACGAACAGGTCTCGCTCGCGGTGGGCGCGAAAGTGGACTGGACGATCTGCGCGGCGGTCTCGGTGCTCGTCACGGGCCTCTTGAACCATCGCTCGATGGAGGCCTCGTCCAAGCTGCTCGCCGTCATCATCGTCGTCGAAACGGCCGTGCTCCTCGTCTTCGACATAACGGTGGTCGCGGCGAAAGGCTGGGCGGCATTCCCGCTGTCCTCCTTCGGGCGCGATTCCTGGCTGGCGCCGGGGTCGGGCGTCGCCCTGATGACGGCCTTCACCTGCTTCGTCGGCTTCGAATCCGGAGCTCTGTATACCAAGGAGGTTGCCGATCCGGTGCGGAGCATACCGCTCGCCAGCTACATCTCGGTGATCCTGATCGGATCTTTCTACCTGATCACAGCCTGGATCACGATCGGCGCGCTTGGCGCCCCGACGGCCAAGGCGCAGGCGGTCGCGCACGGCGGCACGCTCATGCTGGATCTGATCAAGCAATATGATGGGGAGATCGCCGCCGACGCGGCCGGCGTGCTGTTATGTACATCGATGCTGGCGACCTACATCGCGATCCACGCCGCGGCGTCCCGCTACGTGTATGCGCTCGCCCGCGAGGGACTGCTCCCGCGACCGCTCGCCCGGTTCGACGAGGCGCGCAATGTTCCGGTCGCGGCCACCGTCTGCCTCTCCGCCGCGACCGTGCTCTGCCTCGCTACGGTCGCCTCGGCCCGCACGGATCCTTACGCCGCGATCATTCCGGTTCTGATCGGGATGGGCACGCTCGGCATCATTGCGCTTCAGGCGCTCGCGGCCGTCGCCATCCTGGTCTATGCCTTCCGACGGCGGCAGGAAGCAGGGCCGGTGGTGCTGTTTGCGACCGTCGTCGCCGCCGTCGGCCTCGCGCTGGCACTTGCGACCGTCTGCTCCAACTTCACCCTTCTATCCACCGTCGATACGCCCTTGGTGGCGTGGCTGCCGGCCCTGTATCTGGTCACGCTCGCCGCCGGGCTCGGCTTCAGCCTTTGGCTTCGCCGGGCCCGTCCGCAGCAGTTCGCGAAGCTGGCGCTCGTTGAGCACCGAGCGTCGCACCAGCTGCGCTGACAATTTAGTCGACCCAGCCGTCTAGCGGGGCTCTCAGCCGTCGGAGGCTGTCAGCTCCCTTCGGGCGAGCGCCCCACGGCCAGCAATATTGACAAGTATACGCATGACGCGTACGAACTGTCGTGTGTCGATGCGTTTTCAACAGCGGCGTGACGGCTGTTTCTCATATTTGGCACCGTCAGCGGGATCGAAGCCGTACTACGCTGTCCCAGACGGCGGAGCGGCGGTTGATCCTCGCACCCGTCCGGTCCGATGGGCGGCCGGCCGGACGCTGCCGCAAATTGTGAATCATCAAGTTCGTTTCTGGTGTTTTTTGTTTTCGCGCTGCGGAGAACCGCGCCGATCAGCCATCAACCGGCCGGCGGCCTGCCCTACCCCACGCGGCCATCTGCTTGACGGCGCAGAGGGGCCCAGGCCGGCCTGCCGTCCTCAGAACTTGAACCGGGCGGACACACCGATGATGCGCGGATCATTGATCATGCCGGTCAGGTTGTTGAAGTCGATCGCGCTCACGGCCCGGATCTGGTTGAGGATGTTGCGGGCGAACACCGCCAGTTCCAGCCCGTTATGCATCTGGTAGCCGATCTTCAGCCCGCCCTCCAGCAGCGCGCGGCCGCGGAATTCCTTGGCGGTGTACAGGAAGTAATTGATCTTGCTGCGATAGGCCCAGTCGGTGAAGGCGAAGATCTCGTCGCCATTGCCGAGCGGGATGCTGTAACGCGCGGTTGCATTGGCCACGTAACGCGGCGCCTGCGGCAGATCATTGCCGTTGATGATCGCAAGCCCCGCCGCATTGAGCGGATCGGTGACCGTGCAGCCGCCGCCACATGGGCCGACCGCAATATTGGGGTCGCGGATCTCCGTGAAGTTCCAGCTTCCGCCCACGGTCAGCGCCAGTTGCGGGACCGGCCGCACCTCCAGCGTGGTTTCGATGCCGTAGCCGATCGCATGGTCCGCGTTCAGCAGCCGGGCCGAATTGTTGGCGCCGCCCACCGCGGTCAGCTGCAGGTCCTTGGTGCGATACCAGTAAGCGTCGAGATCGAAATGAACCGAGCGATCCGCGCTCACCAGCTTGATGCCGCCCTCGCCGGAGAAGGTCGTCTGTTTCTTGGCGACCGACGGCTGGCTGAAGAAGGTCACGCGATCCTGGATGGCCGGGCCGAGATAGCCGGTCGCGGCGCGCGCATAGAGATTGACCTGATCGCTGATCGCATAGGTCGCGCTGGCATCCCAGGACACATTATTGCCCTTGGCGCGGTTGGTCAGCGGCAGCGCCACCGCTACCGATTGGCTGGCCACCGTCTCTGCTGCGTAGGCAGGGTTGAGCGCGATCGTGTCGCGCTTCTTGTCATGCGAATAGCGCGCGCCCCCACGCAGCGTCAGCTTGTCGGTCAGCTTATAGTCGACCGAGGCGAACAGACCCAGCGTCTGGTTGGTATCATCATGCAGGATGAAACCGTTGATCTGGCCACTGTCATAGAAATATTCACTATAGTAGAGCTTCTGGTGGAAATAATACGCGCCCGCCTGAAGACGCAGGCCGTTCATATCCTCGGTCGCGAAGCGGACCTCCTGGCTGAATTCGCGCGGCTTGGTGACGCCGCCGGTGTTGGACGGGAAGGCGCCGACGTTGATCTGGCCGAGCGTACAGCCGGGGATGAAGGCATAGCAGCTGCCGCCATCGACGTCGCCCGTGCTCTCTACCTTGGCGCGTTCATAGGCGGTGACCGAGTAGAGCGTGCCCACGCCCTCGAAATGATAATCGAGGTGAAGGTTGGTGCCCCATTGCGTCAGCGACTGGCTGGTCAGCCCGTCGAGCGAGACATGGTCCTTGTCGAACTCGGGCACGAAATGGTTGCTGCCCTTTTCGAAGATGCCGGCGCGGAAGACGCGCGGCGTACCGTCGAGGTCGCGGCCGTGAACGTTGAGCAGCGCATTGAAGTCGCCCGACGCATAGCCCAGCTGCAAACGTCCGGCGAGATCGCGATAGCCTTCCAATTTGTGGTCGGCGAAGCCGCTGGTCGCATCGTTGGTCACCCAATTGTCGCGGCGCTGGAGCAGGCCCGACGCGCGGAAGCTGAAGCCGCCGCCCAGTGGCCCGCCGACCGCGGCCTCGGCATTGACGGTGTTGTACGTGCCATATTCGGCTTGGGCATAGCCGCCGAAGGTGCTGCTGGGCTTTGCGCTGTTGAGCTTGATCACGCCGGCCGGCGTGTTGCGCCCGAACAAGGTCCCCTGCGGCCCGCGCAACACCTCGACGCTGGCGAGATCGAACACGGGAAAGGATTTGAGCATCGGGTTTTCGAGCGCGACATCGTCATAGACGACCGACACGGGCTGCGCGGCGTTCGGATCGAAATCGGTATTGCCGAGGCCGCGAATATAGAAACGCGGGAAGGTGCGGCCGAACGAGCTTTCGATCTGCAGGCTGGGCGTCCGCGCCGACAGGAAGCGAATGTCGAGACCGCTGCTGTTGAGCGTGTTGAGCGTGTCGCCGCTGAGCGTCGTCACGGCAACCGGGACATCCTTGGCATTTTCCGAGCGGCGGGTTGCGGTGACGATGATCTCGCCCCCATCGACCGGAGCCGACGCTTCAGGGCCATCCGCCGCCATCGCCGGACTTATCACCAGCAGCCCGGCAAGTGCGGCACCACAGCTGAGCATGCGGCGCGCATGAGCATTTCGAAGCGATACAGTCATGGCGCATAGTCCCCCGAAGAGCCCCGCATCCACCCCACGCATCTTCTTGCGGATGGCCGCCGAGACGCTGCCGATCAGCTCGCAACTTTCCCGATGTTTGCCAAGCCACGCCGCACCATCCCTGCCATGGCCTGTGGCTTCACGCAGCCGCTGTCACTTTTCGGCAACATTCCGTCGCCGGGCAAAAGCTTTGTTACGCGATGATGTCCGGGATCAGCTGATCCTCAAGCGTGGCGATCTCGTCCTTCAGCTTCAGCTTGCGCTTCTTCAGCCGCGCCACCTGCAGCTGATCCCCCGCGGGCGCCAGCAGGATCGCTTCGTCGAGCGTACGGTGCTCCTCTCGCAGCACGCCGATCAGTCGGATGATTTCGGTTTCGTCCATCATTCACCCATCCTGCGACGGCGCCCCCGTTAGGCGTTAGAGGCCGCGGGCTCAAGGCCCGGCGAACTGGTTCAATTTTGCGAGCGGTGGTGCAAATCGGCGGGAGACAGATGGCGCGATGCATGTTCTATTCACAGGTCCGACCTGTGAAGAAGGAGCGAGTCGACTATGACGAATTCCCACTCTGCCACGTTAATGGCGAAGCATGCGAGACTGGATGCCCAGATCCAGAGCGAGTCGCATCGCGCGGCGCCGGATACAATGTTGGTCGCGATGCTGAAAAAACAGAAGCTTAAAATCAAGGAAGCGCTCGCCAAACTGGGCTGAGCGCCAGCGCAGTATTGCGCGTAGACAATCCCCCCGGCTGCACGGATGCGGCCGGGGCCTCTGCCCTACGGCGGATAAAACCTAGTTCTTCAGCTTCCAGCCGCTGCGGATCAAGGCGTAGCAGGCGGCACCGAGCGCGATGTTGACGAGCAGCAGAACGATCACGCCCGTCAGGATCGGGCTGTCGCTGGTGCCGAGGAAGCCGTAGCGAAAGCCGGAAATCACATAGAAGAACGGATTGACGTGGCTGAAGGCGCGGAAAGCGCCATGCAGGCCGTCGATCGAATAGAAGGTGCCCGACAGCAGCGAGAGCGGCTGGACGATGAAATTCGTCACCGTCGCGTTATGATCGAATTTCTCCGCCCAGACCGACGTCATGACGCCAAGGAAGGACAGCATGCACGCGCCCATCAGCCCGAAATAGAGCGCGGCCCACGGTACGCGCGGCAGAATATGCCCCGGCCAGATATTCACGAGCACGAGCAGCGCGATCATGATCAGCACGGCGCGGGTCATCGCGGCGGCGACAAGCGCCGACAGCAGCTCGCCGGACGACAGCGGCGGCATCAGATAGTCAACGATCGTCCCCTGCATCTTGCCGACCAAAAGCGAGAAGCTGGAATTGGCGAAGGCGTTCTGCATCATCGACATGGCGATGAGGCCCGGCGCGGCGAAGGTGGCGAAGGGAACGCCCATCACCTGCTTGCCATCATGCCCGAAGGCGATCGAAAACACGACGAGCAGCAGGAGCGCGGAAAAGGCCGGCCCCCAGATCGTTTGCAGTTGCACCTTGAAGAAACGCCGCACCTCCTTGATATAGAGGGCGCGCAGTCCTGCCCAATTGATCATCGGGATCACCGGTTCGCCGGGGGCGGGACGTTTAGTTTCGATCGAGGTGTCGTTCACCAGCGTCCGGTAGCCACCGGGTGCGGCAGCGGCAAGCCTCGAAGCTATGGGAAGCAGTTGAAAATGTCGTGGACCGAGGAGCGGATCGAGCAGCTGCGGCAGATGTGGCAGTCCGGCAATACGGCCAGCCAGATCGCCGAAATTCTGGGCGGCGTCAGCCGTAACGCCGTGATCGGCAAGGCACATAGGCTGGGGCTGCAGTCGCGCCCGTCGCCGGTCAAGGCCAGCGAACCCGCACCGGCCGAGCCTGTCGCGAAAGCGGCGCCCCCCGTGGCTGAGCCCCCCGCCCCACCGGCTCCGGCTGCCCCGGCGGCGCCTGCCTTCACGCCCGCGCCGGTGGTGGAACAGGCCGCTCCGTCCTCCGAGCCGAAGCCGATTTCGGTGACGCTGCCCGAGCCTCGCGTGGACACGCCGATCGTGCGGTCGATCGGCCCGGGCGGCTTCCAGCGCCAGAATCCGCATGAACAGCAGTCGCCGATCCCGCCCGCGCCGCCGCGCCGGCTGGTCCCGGCCAAGCCGTCGGCTGAGATGGCCGACAAGACGAGCCTGCTGGATCTGAACGATCGCATCTGCAAGTGGCCGCTCGGCCACCCGGGCGAGCCCGACTTCCACTTCTGCGGCAACCCGGTGAACCCGGGCTTTCCCTATTGCCTGTCCCACTGCTCGGTCGCCTATCAGGCGCAGCTGCCGCGCCGCGACCGCCGTCCGCCGCCGCCGCTGCCTTATGGCGGCCCGCGCGTCCGCTAAAGGCGGCTAGGGCACGCGTCGGATCAACTCTCCCCGTTACATCTGGAACGGGGAGAACCGACACTGGTCGCAGTAGAGGAACATCGTGTCATCCTTGCCGAAGAACACTCTTCCGACCGCATATCCGTCGATGCTCCACTCGGCCGTCTTGCCTGTGGAGAAGGTGATCCGCCCGGACGCGTAACAGGGCGATTCCGGTAACGTGTAATGCACCGATCCCTGATCGGTCTTCCAGGCGCGCTGGAAATAACGACGCACTTGCCGCTCGGTCAGAACGAACTTGTTGCAAGGTGGCGGAAAATTGGGCTCCAGCCATGCCTGCTGGCCATTCTTCTCAATGACTATAGCTGTGATGCGCGGCAGCCGTAACGGGCAGACGGTTGGACCTTCATCGGGGAGCTCGACGCAATGTTCGACTGGTGCGATCGCCGCGAGGAAGGCCAGAAGCATCATTCGATAGTGGCTCCACCAAATGCTGGCCTGCTCGTATCATCAACGTGCAGCGCAGGCGATATGACCCGTTAGGTAAAGGATATCCCAAGGCTATGGTTTTGTCTGCGGGATCATTGCCTAAGCGAGCGCGTTCGGCTGTGATGATGTTTCTTCGCCGCGCATGCTTCGCTGTATTGTTGCTCGCACCTGCCACCGCATATGCGACAGCCGACGATCTGCGGTCGGTCGCGGGCATGCAAAGCCATAACAGCGCCCTCATCGTGTTCGCGCCGTCGCTTGCGGATCAACGCATGCGGCAGCAGCATGCGATCATGGCGCGCCTGGCAATCCAGGCGGCGAGCCGCGACCTGTTGTTCGTCCAGGTCGACGCCAATCGCGTCATCGGTGCGCATGATACAGCGTCCGCGCTGCGCCGTCGTTTCCAGGTGCCGGACGGCGGATTTCGGGTCGCGCTGATGAGCAAGAACGGCAAGCTGATCCTGTCCGGGAGCAGGCCTATTGCCGGCGCCGCGATCATTCATGCGATCGACGCTGCACATTAAGGCGTGGATCCGTCCATCACACGGACGGGATAGCTGACAGGCGCCCCGAGACGCTCTAGGGTCCACGGACTTATGGCCGATGACCTCTTCGCTTCCACCGGACAATCCACCTCGCAAAATTACGACGCTTCCGCGATCGAGGTGCTGGAGGGGCTTGAACCCGTCCGCCGCCGCCCGGGCATGTATATTGGCGGAGTCGACGAGCGCGCGCTCCACCATCTTGCCGCCGAAGTCCTGGACAATGCGATGGACGAGGCGGTGGCCGGGCACGCCACGCGGATCGATGTCACGCTGGCGGCTGGAAACCGGCTGACAATCACCGACAATGGCCGCGGCATGCCGGTGGACGAGCATCCCAAATATCCGGGCAAGTCGGCGCTGGAAGTGATTCTCACGATGCTGCATTCGGGCGGCAAGTTCAGCGACAAGGCTTATGCGACTTCCGGCGGCCTGCATGGCGTCGGGATCAGCGTCGTCAACGCGCTATCCAGCGATACCGTGATCGAGGTTGCGCGAGATCGCACATTGTATCGGCAAACCTTCTCGCGCGGCCTGCCGACATCGAAACTGGAGACGATCGGCCCGACTCCCAACCGCCGCGGCACCAGCGTTGCCTTCACGCCGGATACGGAGATTTTCGGCGAGGGCATGCGGTTCAAGCCGACGCGGCTCTATCGGCTCGCCCGGTCGAAAGCCTATCTCTACGCCGGAGTCGAAATACGCTGGCGGTGCGATCCGGAACTGATCGGCGACGACACGCCCGCCGAGGCCAGCTTCCAGTTCCCGGGCGGGCTGGCCGACCATCTGCGCGAACAGCTGGGCACGCGCGAATGCGCGACCGCCGAACCCTTTATCGGCCGGCAGGACTTTCCGAATGGCCAGGGTTCCGTCGAATGGGCGGTGGCGTGGCCGATCTATTCGGAAGGCTCCTATTCTTATTATTGCAACACCATCCCCACGCCCGACGGCGGCACGCATGAACAAGGTCTGCGCGCGGCGCTGATCAAGGGAATGCGCGGCTTTGCCGAATTGGTCGGCAACAAGAAAGCCAAGGATCTCGCGCCCGAAGATGTCGTCACCGACGTCGAGCTGATGCTGTCCGTGTTCATCCGCGATCCGCAATTCCAGTCGCAGACCAAGGATCGGCTCACCTCGCCCGAGGCCGCCAAGCTGGTGGAGAATGCGGTCCGCGACCATCTCGATCACTTTCTTTCTGACAATATGGAGCGCGGCCGCGCGCTGCTCGGCTTCTGCCTCGACCGGATGGACGAGCGGCTGAAGCGGCGGGCCGAGCGCGACGTGAAACGCAAGACCGCCACCAGCGCGCGCAAACTGCGCCTGCCCGGCAAGCTGACCGATTGCGCCAATGACGATCCCGAGGGCACAGAATTGTTCATCGTCGAAGGCGACAGCGCCGGCGGCTCGGCCAAGCAGGCGCGCGACCGCAAGACCCAGGCGATCCTGCCGATCCGCGGCAAGATCCTGAACGTCGCCAGCGCCACCGCCGACAAGATCCGCGGCAATCAGGAGATTGCGGATCTTACCCTCGCGCTAGGCTGCGGGGTGCGGGACAAATGCGATCCCGCCGCGCTGCGCTATGAGCGGATCGTCATCATGACCGACGCCGATGTCGACGGCGCGCATATCGCGACGCTGCTGATGACCTTCTTCTTCCAGGAGATGGGGCCGATCGTGCGCGACGGACGGGTGTTCCTAGCACAGCCGCCGCTCTTCCGGCTGACCGCGGGCGGCAAAAGCCTCTACGCGATGGACGAGGCCGAGCGCGCCGCGATCGAGGCCAATCAGTTCAAGGGCAAGAAGGTCGAGGTGTCGCGCTTCAAGGGGCTGGGCGAGATGAACCCCCAGCAATTGCGCGAAACGACGATGGACAAGAAGTCGCGCACGCTCATCCGCATCACCCTGCCCCAAGAATATGAGGAGCGCGCCGGCACGCGCGACCTGGTCGATCGGCTGATGGGCAAGAATCCGGAACATCGCTTCGCCTTCATCCAGGCCAATGCCGCGGCGATCGAAGAAGACGCGATCGACGCATAGCGAGCGTGAATGCGCCGACTTTCGGCGACAGCCATGGGAAAAATCGGGCGGCTCTGAAGAGTTTTCCGAACTGTGCCGAGCGAGAGGTCAGCCGCGCTCGCTGAGCGCCGCAACCAGCGCCTTGACCTTCTTCTGGCGCCATTGCGGGACCGGCGCGATCAACCAATAGCCCTTGGCACCTTCCTTGTGCGCCAAGACCTTGACGCGCCCCGAGGCGATGTCCGCCTCCGCCAGCAGGGCCGGCACGGTCGCCTGGCCAAGGCCCGCAGCGGCGGCATCAATTGCCAGCCCGGCATCGGCAACGGTGATCGCCGGCTCGCTATCCTGTTGCGGGCAGCCGGGCCACCCGATCGCGCGATCGGTCGCGTCGCCCAAGCCCACCGTGACATAGTCCTTGCCGCCGAGCGGCACGCCTTCATGTTCGCCCTTATCCTCGGCGAAACAGATGGCGATATCGAGGTTGGCCTGCGTGAAATCCAAGCTGTCGTCCGCAGCGACCATGGCGAAGCCGAGCTCCGCGTCCGTTCGCCCATAATCGGCCAGCCGCGCCGCCAGCCATTTGGCGGTGAAATCGCGCGGCGCCGCTATCGTCAGCCGCTTGGACGATTGCTGCGACTGCATCGCGCGCACGGCTTCCTCAAATTCGAGGAAGCCACGGCGAAGCGCGTTCAACCCGGCTTCGCCCTCCGGGGTGAGCTCCAGGCCTTTCGCGGTCCGTCGGAACAGGACGACGCCCAGCACATCCTCCAGCGTGCGGATCTGCTGGCCCACTGCGGCTGGGGTGACCGCCAGTTCATCGGCGGCGCGTGTGAAGGACAGATAGCGGGCCGCTGCGTCCAGCACGCGCAGACCGTTCAACGGAAGATGCGTCCGCTTCATTCCGTCACCTCCGGGCCGACCAGCGAGAAACGGGGGATGGCGACATCGAACAGGGTGCCGTCCGCATCGACCATCTGATAGCTGCCTTCCATCGACCCGGTCGGAGTGTCGAGCGGGCAGCCGGAAACATAATCATAGGATTGGCCCGGCGCGATCACCGGCTGCTCGCCGACGACGCCCTCCCCCTCGACGAGATGACGCGCGCCCCGTCCGTCCATGATCACCCAGCGCCGGGTGAGCAACTGGACGTCCTGCTCGCCAACATTCTCGAGCCGGATATGATAGGCCCAGAACCAGTTGCGGCTTTCCGGATCGGATTGTTCGGGCAGGAAGCTGACGGATACGCGCACGATCACGTCACGCGTCTGCGCGCTGTAGGGAAACAGCACCGCGAGCGTCGAGGGCATCATAGCCCCACCGCCGTCAACGCGCGATCCAGGTCCTCGATCACGTCCTGCGGATCCTCCAGACCGACATTCAGCCGCAGCATACCCTCGCCCACCCCCATCGCGGTCCGCACCTCTTCACTGAGGCCGGAATGGGTGGTCGAGGCGGGATGCGTCATGAGCGAGCGCGAGTCGCCGATATTGTTGGAGATATCGACCAGTTCCAGCGCATCCAGCAGGCCATGCGCCTGCGAGCGTCCGCCTTCGACATTCAGCGCGATGATCGTGCCCGCAGCCTCCATCTGGCGCGTCGCCAGATCATGCTGGGGATGGCTGGCGAGGCCGGGATAGAGCGTGGCCACCCGCTGATCGAGGAAGGTCGCGACCTTCAGCGCATTCTCGCTCTGGCGCCGGATGCGCAGATCGAGCGTCTCCAGCCCCTTGAGCACTACCCAGGCGTTGAATGGCGACAGCGTCGGTCCGGTGTTACGCGTGAAGGCCAGCAACGTCTTTTCGATAAACTCCTCGCGCCCGCAGACCGCGCCGGCGAGCACCCGCCCCTGGCCGTCCATCATCTTCGTGGCCGAATAAGCGATCACATCGGCGCCGTATTCCAGCGGCCGCTGCAGCATCGGTGTGGCAAAGGCATTGTCCACGACGGAGGTGATGCCGGCCTTGCGGGCAATGCCGCACACCGCCTCCAGATCGACGATGTCGAGCGTCGGATTGGCGGGCGTCTCGAAGAAAAACAGCTTCGTGTTCGGCCGGATCGCATCCTGCCACGCGTCGGTATCGCGCCCGTCCACGATCGTGGAGGAAATCCCGAATTTGGGCAGCAGCGTATCGGTCAACCAGCGGCAGGAACCGAAGGCGGCACGACCGGCGACGATATGATCGCCCTGCTCCAATTGGCACAACAAGGCGGCCGTCATTGCGGCCATGCCGGTTGCCATAGCACGGCAGGCCTCGGCACCCTCCATCAGGGCGATGCGGCCCTCCAGCATTTCCACCGTCGGGTTTTGCAGGCGCGAATAGGTCATGCCCTGCTGCTCGCCGGCGAAGCGGGCGGCGGCATCGGCAGCCTTGTCATAGCTATAGCCCGACGTGAGGAACAATGCCTCGCTCGTCTCGCCATATTCGGAGCGCGCGGTGCCGCCGCGCACCGCCTGGGTGGCGGGACGCCAATTATTCGTGATGGAACGATCCTGGCCGGTCTTGCGCTTCATGGCGCATGCCTTTGCCCGCCGGTTGACGGCCGCGCAAGGTGGGCCGAGACCGCGCACCCGTTCGGAGACCTGCTATGACCGATATTCGCGATATTCCGCTGGACACAATCAAGGGCGAGCACAGCAGCCTTGCCGATTATGCCGGGCAGGTGTTGCTGGTGGTGAACGTCGCCTCAAAATGCGGGTTGACGCCCCAATATGAGGGCCTGGAACGCCTTTATGAGAAATATAAGGAAGACGGGTTCGTCGTCCTTGGCTTCCCGGCGAACGACTTTGCCGGCCAGGAGCCGGGCACCGATGAGGAGATTGCGAGCTTCTGCACGACCAATTTCGGGGTCGCCTTTCCGATGTTCTCCAAGATCACCGTGGCAGGGCCGGAGAAGCATCCGCTCTATCGCGAACTGACCGCTGCGATTCCGACGGCAGCTGGGGCGGAGGGCATGCGCAGCCGTCTGCAGGGCCACGGCATGACGCCGAACCCCGAGCCCGAAATCCTGTGGAATTTCGAAAAATTCCTGATCGGCCGTGATGGCACAGTGGTTGCCCGGTTCGCGCCCGATACGCTTCCCGAGAGCGATGCGATCGTGACCGCGGTCGAGCGGGAATTGTTTGCGAGCGAGTAAGCCGCAACGTGGCGTTCTAGCTGAGCTTAGGTGGCGGGGCCGCGGGATGACGCCTGTGATGGATGGGAGACGGCACGACTGTCTCGCCAATCCCCTCCACCGCTCTGCGAGCGGTCCCCCTCCCCGTTCCGGGGAGGAGGCAGCGAATGCGCAATCGCTAAAGGGCGGCGAGGACCGCTTCGCCCATGTCGCGCGTGCTCGTGGAACCGCCGAGATCGGCGGTACGGGCGCCGGCGGCCAGGGCTTTCGCGACCGCCGCCTCGATCCGTGCCGCTTCCGTATCCAGATCGAGCGAGTGCCGCAGCATCATTGCGGCGGACAGGATCGTACCCAGCGGGTTGGCCTTGCCCTGACCGGCAATATCGGGCGCCGAGCCGTGGATCGGCTCGTACAGGCCCAGCGCGCTGCGCGAGGCGCGCAGCGATGCGGACGGCAATAGCCCGATCGAGCCGACGCACATGCTCGCCTGATCGGACAGGATATCGCCAAACAGATTGCCGGTGATGATCACGTCGAAATGCGCCGGCGCGCGTACCAACTGCATGGCGGCATTGTCGACATACATATGCTCCAGCTGCACTTCGGGATAATCCGCCGATACCTCGATCACGACGTCGCGCCACAATTGCGATGTTTCGAGAACGTTAGCCTTGTCGACCGAGCATAATTGCCCGCGCCGCCGCTTGGCCGTTTCGAAACCGGTGATAGCGATGCGCCGCACCTCATCCTCATCATAGCGCATGGTGTCGAAGCCCTCGCGCCGGCCGGTCTCGGTCGTCCGCCGGCCGCGGGGCGTGCCGAAATAGACGTCGCCGGTCAGTTCCCGCACGATCACCATATCGATGCCGTTCGCGACCTCCGGACGCAGCGTCGACGCATCGGCCAGTTCGGGGAACATGCGCGCCGGGCGCAGATTCGCCCACAGCCCCAATTCCTTGCGCAGGCCCAGAATGGCCTGTTCGGGCCGCAGGCGGCGCTCGAGCCCGTCGCAGGCAGGATCGCCGACCGCCCCGAACAGGATCGCGCGTGCCCGCTTGGCCAGATCCAGCGTTTCGGGCGGCAGCGGATGGCCCGCGGCTTTATAGCCGGCGCCGCCGACGGGGGCCTCCTCGAAGCTGATCTTGTCACCGCAGACGGCCACGAGCACGCGGCGTGCCTCGGCAATCACCTCCGGACCGATACCATCCCCGGGCAGCAGCGCGATCAGCATGTTCGAAGGTCCCTCGCTAAATCCGAGGCGCTCTTAGCGGGCGCGCTCGGCCGCGGCTAGGCGGGGTACGACGCCCGCCCGATGGAAAAGCCCTGCCTACCGCAAGCGGCGGCAGCGTCGCGCAGCGAGGGCCAGGCCGCTGATCGCGCCGATACCCAGCAGCCCCGCCCCGACCATCGTCCCGCCCACCCACAGCGCCGATACGGCCAGCATGAGCATGAAGTCGCTGATCGCCAGGACGCCGCCGACCATTCCTTCAGTCCGGTCTGACAAATTCGGAGACGATCTTGGCGCCGTCCTGCAACAGCGTTCCGCCCGCATGATCCCGGCAGGCTTCCTCCGCCTCCTCGGCGGTCGGACAGATCTTGATCGTGCGCCAGCCGATCCAGCGGCTAGCCTGCGCAACATACCAGTCGCGATAGCCCCGGCCGGAAACGATCGCTTCCAGCATGTTCTTACGCTGGTGGATCACACGATATCTCTTGGCCATCTCTACTCCGCCGCCAGCAACGTCTCCGCCCCGCCCAAGTCGACCGAGACCAGCCGGCTGACGCCGCGCTCGATCATCGTCACGCCGAACAGGCGGTGCATGCGGCTCATCGTCACCGCATTATGCGTGACGACAAGATAGCGCGTTTCGGTCTCGCGTGTCATCTCCACCAGCAGGTCGCAGAAACGCTCGATATTGGCATCGTCCAGCGGCGCATCGACCTCGTCCAGCACGCAGATCGGCGCCGGGTTGGTCAGGAACAAGCCGAAGATCAGAGCGACCGCGGTCAGCGCCTGCTCCCCGCCCGAGAGCAGGGTCAGACTGCCGAGTTTCTTGCCAGGAGGCTGGGCCATGATCTCGAGGCCCGCCTCCAGCGGATCGTCACTGTCGATCAGCGCCAGATGCGCCTCGCCACCCACAAACAAGGTGGCGAACAGGCGGCGGAAATGCCCGTCGACGGCTTCGAACGCCGCGAGCAGGCGCTGGCGGCCTTCGCGATTGAGGCTGCCGATCGAGCCACGCAGGCGATTCACGGCCTGGTACAGTTCATCCCGCTCGGCGGCATTGGTTTCGCGCGCGCCCTCGATCTCCGCCAGTTCGCTCTCGGCAACCAGATTGACGGGGCCCAGTCGTTCCCGGTCCGCCACCAGACGATCATGACGGGCGCTTTCGTCGGCCGCGGCGGCGAGGCTGGCGCTGTCGAAGCCAATCCGCTCCGGCAAGGTCGCGGCGGGGCAGGAGAAGCGCTCGCCCGCAAGCTTCGACAATTCGATGCGGCGGCCTTCCTGATGTTCGGCCCGGGCCTGGGCGCCCGCGCGTGTTTCCCGCGCGGCGGCGAGGGTCTCGCCGACCGCCGCGACGACCTGTTCGATCCGACGCAGTTCCGCTTCGCCTTCGCTTTCGGCGGAGCGCGCGGCTTTGGCGTGCGCCTCGGCGGTCTCCGCCTCGCGGGCCAGCGTGGCGAGCGTCTCATCCAGTTCGGCCGGGCGATCGGCGAGGCTGGCGCGCTCGGCCGCCACCGATTCTTCCCGCTTGGCCATCTCGGCAATCCGACGCGCGGCATCGCCAGCTCGCGACTTCCAGCCCTTAGCTTCGGCGCGGGCCGCCTGAAGCCGTCGGCCGTCATTCTCGATCGACTGGGCGAGCGCAAGCGCTTTGCCGCGCGCTTCGGCGAGCCGCGCCCGGGCGGCATCTGCGACGGCCGCTAGCTGCTCTACCTCTCGCCGGGTTTCACTGCCATCCGGCAGGGCGGCACGTGCGGCGGCGGCGGCCTGTTCGGCGGCGACCGCCTCCTGCTGCTCCTGGTCAGCGCTGCCCCGCCGCTGCTCAAGTGCCGCGGCGGCGGCATTGCGGCGTTCGATGGCGGAGGCGGCGGCATCTTCCGCCCGGCGCGCATTGCGCAAAGCGTTTTCGGCGGCGGTGATGGCGGCGCGGGTCGTGTCGATCGCAGCACGCGCTTCCTGCTGGGCACGACCCGCCTGATCCAGCTTGGCCTTGGCGGCCTCCACCGACTCCTTTGCGGGGGTGAGTTGGGCGAGCAATTCTGCATGGCGGTTGGCGCGGATCAGCCGTTCGGCGGCGGCGGCACCAACATCGCGCGCATAATAGCCATCCCAGCGCCGCATCTGGCCATCGCGCGTGACAAGCCGCTGGCCGACGGCAAGCGCCTGCCCGTCATCCTGATCGACGACGCCAACCTGTGCCAGCCGGCGCGCGAGTTCCTCTCCGCCCGAGACGCAGGGGGCCAGCGGAGTCAGCCCGGCCGCCAGAGGCGGATCACTCGCCGATGGGGCGCCGCCGGCCCAACCGCGTGCGCCGCCGGTACCGAGCGGCGCATCGAGGTCCTCGCCGAGCGCGGCCGCCAGCGCGCGTTCGTAGCCGGGCGCAACGCGAAGCTTGGTCAGGGCGCGATCGCCCTTTACTTGGGCAAGCGCGGTCGCAAGCGCGCGCTCCTCGCTTTCAAGGCCGGCCAGCAACGCGCGCGCGGCGGCGCTATCGCTTTCGGCGGCGTCGCGCGCGCCGGCGGCATCGTCGCGCCTTGCCTCCGCAGCGGACAAATCGTCGCTCAGGCCTGCCAGGCGCCCTTCGGCTTCGGCGAAGGCCGTGCGGGCGGCGTCGAGCGCCTCTGCCAGCGGTGCCGCCTGTCCTAGGCCGGCCAATTCGCGATCGAGCCTCGCGACCTCGCCATCGGCACGCGCACGGCGCTGGCGGGCGGCGGCGAGCGCGGTGTCGGCAATGCGGACATCGGCCTGTTCGGCCGCGGCGCGGGCCATCGCCTGGGCGGAGGCGACATCCGCGTCGCGGGCGGCACGCTCCGCTTCCACCACGCCGGTATCCAGCGTCGCGCGTTGCGCCTCCCCGGCCGCAAGCGACCGGGTGAGCCCCTGCTCTTCCGCGCTCAACCGCTCAAGCGCGGCCGCCGCATCGACGGCGAGCGTATCCTCCCGGGCACGATCCTGCACCAGCGTGTCCGCTTGCCGGGTCAATTCGGTGAGACGGCGCTCGATCGCGACCTTTTCGGCGCGCACGCTTTCGAGGCGGTGACGCACCGCCGCCGCGGCCTCTCGCGCTGCTTCGGCCGCGCTGCGGGCCTCTGCCAAAGCCACGGTCGCCTTACCGGCATGGGCCGCGGCGGCGCGTTGCGCCTCTGCCGCAGCCGCCACCGCCTGTTCGGCGGCGCGCGCCTCGGTCTGCGCGGCTTCTGCCGCAGTGGCGGCTTCGCGCCAGCGCGCAAACAGGGTGCGTGCTTCGGCGAGGCGGATGTCGGCCGAGAGCGTACGATAGCGCTCTGCAGCCTTCGCCTGACGACGGAGCGCGCCCATACGCGTCTCCATCTCCCCCAGCACCTCGTCCAGGCGCTGGAGATTGGCCTCGGTCGCGCGCAGCTTCAGTTCGGCTTCGCGGCGCCGCACGTGCAGCCCGGAAATACCGGCCGCCTCTTCCAGCATCTGGCGTCGTTCGATCGGCTTGGCGGCGATAACCGCCGCGATCCGGCCCTGGCTGACGAGCGCGGGCGAATGGGCGCCGGTCGCCGCATCCGCGAACAACAAAGCGACGTCGCGCTGGCGCACGTCGCGGCCGTTGATGCGATAGGCGGAGCCGGCGCCGCGCTCGATCCGGCGGACCACTTCATGCTCTTCGCCATTGGCATCGGTGAGCAGCGAGACTTCGGCGAAATCGCGCGAGGCCCGGCTGGCGGTGCCGGCGAAGATCACATCTTCCATGCCGCCGCCGCGCAAGGACTTGGCGCTGCCTTCGCCCATCACCCAGCGAATGGCTTCCAGCAGGTTGGACTTGCCGCAGCCATTGGGGCCGACGACACCCGTCAGCCCCGGCTCGATCAACAGTTCGGCCGGCTCGACGAAGCTTTTGAAGCCCGTCAGCCGAAGTTTTCTGATCCGCATCGCCCCCCGGCTTTCCGGACCCTCAGCCGATCAGCCGACGGCCTGGGCCAGCAGCGGCTCCAGCTGCTCCCATTCCGCGGCGGTCTGCTGTTCGCCATTGATGAAGAAGGTCGGCGTGCTGCTGACGCCGTCTTCCTGATATTTGGTCTGCCAGGCCGTCAGCTGATCGACCGCCTTCTGATTGGCGAGGCATGCCTCCGCCTGCGCTCGCGGCAAACCGCGCGCGCCGAAGAAGCTGTAGAGGCCGCCCAGCTCCGCTTGCGCCTTGAAATTGTCGACCGGCGGCAGCGATGCGATCCGCTCCAGTTCCGCCTTCGGGGCAGCCACGAACTTCTGCACGATCGCTTCCTGGTTCGCATAGAGCTGTTCCGAGAGCGTGAAGAAGGGCTCGGCGCCGCGGCAATTCATCAGCAGGGTGATCGGCGCATCCTGGCCGTGGATCATGACCGAGCGGAATTCCCAGCTGACGCGCCCGGTGCTGACATATTTCTTCTTGAGCGGATCGACGCCGGTCTTCGCAAACAGCTGGCAGTGCGGGCAGGTGAAGGACGCATATTCGATGAGCTTCACGGGCGCATTGGGGTTGCCCATCCGATAGCCGCCCTCGGGCGTCTGGGTGACGACATCGGTCCATTGCTTGCCCGCAGGCGGCGGGACCGCCGCAATCGGCGTCGCCGGCGCGGTCACGCCCCCGGCGCCGTCGCCCGCCTTCTTCGAACAGCCGGCGACCGAGAGCGCGATCAGGGCGGCAAGAGCAACCGGATATTTCATCAGCGTGTGGTCTTTCGTGCAGTGGGGGTCTTGAGAACGGCGGCAAGCGCGGCGTCCAGGCTTGCCCAGTCGTGAATGGTCGATTGCATCTTGCCGTTGATCTGGAAAGCCGGCGTCCCGGGAAAGCCGGGTGCGTTCCACGCCGCATTTGCCATGTCCGTGACGACCTTCTGCTCGTCCTTATTGCCGAGGCAGGCGTTCATGCGCGCGGCGGGCATGCCAAAAACGCGATCGAAGCCGGCGCCGGCGGCACTTTTCTGGATGATCTGGTCCGGCGACAGGCCAGGCGTCGCTTTCTCGACCTGCGACCATGCCTCGGCCCGCGCGAACCAGCTATCCTGCTGGGCGAAGACTTTGGGCAGGGTCGTGAAGAAAGCCTGCGGCCCGTCGCAGCGGACAAGCAGGGAACCCGCCAGATCGAAGGGATCGCGAACCGCGTGGCGGACCTCGTAACTCACATTGCCCGTACGGATATATTTCGCGGTGAGCGGTTTGATCGCCTCCGCCTCGAACTTCGCGCAATGCGGGCAGGTCAGTGAGAGGAATTCGACCAGCTTGACCCGCGCGGCGGGATTGCCCTGCACGAAGGCGCCGGCCGCGGTGCGGTTCGTGACGGTCGACCAGTCGCGGGCCGGGGCCGCCGCCAGCTGTGCGGGCGACAGCGCCATCGCCATTACGATCATGACCGAACGAACCATCAATCATTGCTTCCTTTGACGAGGCGCACCCCGACGGTGGGGGGTCCGTTCGACGCCGCGACCGCGCCGGCCAGCGCGGACAGGCAGGCGTGCAACTCCGGATCGGTGATGTTGCGCAGCGAGTCGCCCAGATCCGCGGGAACCGGGCGCAGCGACGGCGGCGCGACGCGCGTCTTGGGCATTGCCATCGTGCCCTGGCGGATGACGACCCGGGCGACGGCGACATAGCCGAAGAACAGGTTGACTCGCTCCATGATAGCCGGCGCGATATGCTGCATCATCGGCGCATGGGCGCCGGATACGGTGAGGGTCAGCGTGCCGTCGGATTTCTTGCCAGCCGGGAAACGGATCGATTCGGGAGCGGAAACCTCGGCATAGCGAGCGCCGACAATCTCGGCCCAGCGGCTCACCACGGAGGACTGCACGAAGCCGAACCGCTTAAACGCCGCCGCCCCGATATCGGGCAGCAGATCGGCGACCGCGCGCTGGCCGCGCCGACGCGGCTCCTCGGGCGGCTTGCCTCCTCGACTCTTTCGTTCCGTCATGCTGCTGCCCATGCCATAGCGTCGCCATGCTCGTCGATAGCGGTTCGGATACGGCCGCGACCCTCCTTGCCTGGTATGATCGTCACGCGCGCCGCCTGCCCTGGCGCGCGGAGGGAGGCGCGCGGCCCGATCCCTATCGCGTCTGGCTGTCGGAAGTGATGCTGCAGCAGACCACGGTTGCCGCCGTCAAAAGCTATTTCGACAAATTCACCCGGTTGTGGCCCACGGTGGATGCGCTGGCGGCCGCGGACGATGCCGATGTGATGAGCGCGTGGGCAGGACTTGGTTATTATGCCCGCGCCCGCAATCTCATCACCTGCGCGCGCGCCGTCTCGGGCTCGGGCGGCCGCTTTCCCGACACGGAGGAGGGTTTGCGCGCGCTGCCGGGGATTGGTGGCTATACCGCCGCGGCGGTCGCCGCGATCGCCTTCGGCCGGCGCGCGGTGGTGGTCGATGCCAATGTCGAGCGGGTGGTGACGCGCCTGTTCGCCGTGGAGCAGCCGCTGCCGGCCGCCCGTCCCACGATCGCACAGCTGACCGACACGATCACACCCGCCGCGCGCGCAGGCGATTTCGCGCAGGCGATGATGGATCTGGGCGCGACCATTTGCACGCCGCGCAACCCCACCTGCGCGATCTGCCCGCTGATGCACGGCTGCGCCGCGCGGATCGGCGGAGCCCCCGAAACCTATCCCCGGAAACTGCCCAAGCGCGCCAAGCCGATCCGCCGGGCGACGATGTTCTGGCTGGAATGCGACGGCGCGGTCCTGCTCGTACGCCGTCCGGCGTCGGGGTTGCTCGGCGGCATGCGCGCCTTGCCGACCGGACCGTGGGTGGACGAAGATCCAGGGGCAACCGGCGCGCCGGCGGCCCTGCCTTGGCGGGACGTGGGCAGCGGCCGTCACGTCTTCACGCATTTCGCGCTGGATTATCGGGTGCTGGCGGCGCAGGCGCCGTCGCGCTTGAACGTGGGTGAATGGTGGCCGCTTGCAACCCTCGACACCGCCGGATTGCCGACCCTCTTCGCGCGCGCCGCGCAAATCGCCATGTTGGAGCATGTATGAGCCTGTATGTCGGTTTTACCGGTTCGCGCCTCGACCGGATCGAGCCGGCACGCCAGGACGCGCAAGCCCTGGCGGCGCTGGCCGCCGATCCGCGCGCGCTGATACTGGACATGCCCGATTATGTGCCGGAGGTGGCGGCGTGCGCGCTCGCCTGGCGTCCGCTCACGCCTTTGCCCGCCGAGGAGCTGTTGCTGCTGGGTGTGATCGACACCATCCCGCGGTTCGCGCGGATCGATCCCAAGGCGGTGGCCGCACGGCGCACGCCCGAACTGATGAGCCTCCTCGACGGACTCTCGGCCGGGGAAGCCGGTACCTATGCCGCCGCCCGATCCGTGCTCGACTGGCATGCGCGGCATCGCTTCTGCGCCAATTGCGGTGCGTCCAGCGTGCCGCATCATGCCGGCTGGGCACGGCATTGCAACCAATGCGGCACCGAACATTATCCCCGTACCGATCCGGTCGCGATCATGCTGGCGGAGTATGACGACGGGGTCGAGAAGCGCGTGCTGATCGGGCGCCAGGCCAGTTTTCCGGAGGGCCGCTATTCGGCGCTAGCCGGCTTCATCGAGGTCGGCGAGTCGATCGAGGAAGCCGTCGCGCGCGAGTTGCACGAGGAAGCCGGTGTGGCGGCAACCTCCGTCCGCTATATCGCCAGCCAGCCCTGGCCCTTTCCGTCGCAACTCATGGTCGCCTGTATCGCGACCGTCGCGGACGACGTCATCACGCTGGATATGGCGGAACTGGAAGATGCCCGTTGGGCGACGCGCGCCGATGTTGCCGCCGCATTGGCCGATGCGCCGGACGCGCCGTTCCGGGCACCGCCCCGCTACGCGATCGCCAACACGCTGTTCCACGCCTGGCTGGACGAACAGACGTCCAGCTGAAGGCGCCTGCGATCAGCCGACGAAGGCGCGCTCGATCACATAATCGCCGGGATGGGCATTGGAGCCCTCGGTAAAGCCGAGGCTGTCGAGCAGTTCGGCCGTCTGCTTGATCATCGCCATGCTGCCGCACAGCATGATGCGATCATGTTCGGGATCGAAGCGCGGCGGATTGGCCGCACCATCCTTGAACAGCCGCCCATCCTTGATCAGCACGTCGATCCGGTCGCGGGTATGAAAATCCTCCCGCGTCACGGTCGGCACGTAGGAAAGCTGATTGGCCGCCGCTTCGTCCACCAGCGGATCTTCCGCCAGCTTGTTTTCCAGCACGTCCCGATAGGCGAGATCGCTCAAGCGGCGCACCGAATGGACGACCACGATCTGGTTGAACAGATCATAGACGTCGGGATCGCGGATGATCGACATCCAGGGCGCCAGCCCGGTGCCGGTGCCAAGCAGGAACAAACGTCGGCCGGGCTTCAGCGCGTCGGTGACCAGCGTGCCCGTCGGCTTGCGCCCCAGATAGATGTCGTCGCCGACCTGGATCTGCTGCAGCTTCGAGGTCAGCGGCCCTTCCGCCACCTTGATCGACAGAAATTCCAACTCCTCGGCATAGGCCGGCGAGGCGACTGAATAGGCGCGCAGCAGCGGCTTTCCGTTGTCGCCCTGCAGCCCGATCATGACGAATTCGCCCGAGCGGAACCGAAAGCTGGCGGGGCGCGAAATCGTGAAGCTGAACAAATGCTCGTTCCAATGCTTCACGCTGAGCACCTTTTCGACCGACAGACTGGCCGAAGGCTCAAGCGGGGCAGAAACGGCAACGGTCACTAGGAGAGCCTCATCATAGAATGAATGCGCGCGACTTAGGCAGCGCCCGGTGCCTGTGCAACCTCAGGATCGCGCTTGCCAGCTAGAATAGCTTGCCGCCGCCCAAGGCCCTGACAGCGAACGACGTTAACAGGCGGATCAACCGGGCAAATCACCCTCTTCCCGATCTTCGACCCTGAAGACGGTTCACCATGCGGGCCAGACCGGAATGGGGCGACGCGTGGGAAATAGGGGGTAGACATGATGCTGGGCGGTTCACTCCCAACTGCGCCTTCTTCTATGAACAGGGACACGATCTTCATCTCAATATCGTCAATGGCCTCGCTTTCTTCTTCAGCGCATATCGTAGCGGCAAGGACGATCCAGATACGGCATCATGCGCTTTCCTGGATCAGCGCCCCAGCTTCGGTGCAACCATACGGACGAACAGTTAGGGAATAGTGGGAACGCCCATGCGCAAAACCGGCTGGCCATTGGTGATCCTGACGCTCGTCTACGTTCTCAACTTCGTCGATCGGCAGCTGATCGGTATCCTTGGCCAGCCCATGAAGCTGGAACTGGGCCTGTCGGATCGGTCGCTCGGCCTGCTCAGCGGCGTCGCCTTCGCCTTTTTCTACACGACGATGGGCTTGCCGATCGCGCGGATCGCGGAGCGGCGCAGCCGGATCGGCGTGATCGCGATATCGCTTGGCTTCTGGTCGGCAATGACCGCGCTGTGCGGCGTTGCCCGGACGGTCCCGCAGTTGATATTGGCGCGGCTGGGTGTCGGCCTGGGTGAAGCGGGTTATGCCCCAACCGCGCAATCCCTGATCGCAGATCTGGTGCCGCCGGAACGCCGCGCGACCGCAATGTCCCTATTCTCCATCGGTATCCCCGCCGGAATGTTGATCGGCGCGGTTGCCGGCGGCTGGCTCGCCCAATCGCTGGGCTGGCGCATGGCCTTCATCCTGTTGGGGTTACCCGGAATCCTGCTGGCGATCGTCATCGCGCGGGTGCTGCGAGAACCACGCACCACTCCCGCCCCCCACACCCATCCTTCCCTGAAAGAGGTCGCTTGGGAGCTTTGGCAGGCGCCCGGCTTCGCCCATATGGCTACGGGCGCGTCGCTCGCCTCGTTCGCCGGCTATGCCCTGACCAGCTTTGCGGTTCCCCTGCTCCAACGCGTCTATGGCCTGCCGTTGCGCGACGCCGCCACCGGGTTCGGCATCGTTGCTGGAATTGCGATCGGCATCGGCATCGGCAGTGGCGGCTGGCTGGCGGATGGACAGAAGCGCGGCGGAGGTGCCGGACGCGTGGCGGCGGCGGGTGCCCTGATCGCGGGCCTGCTCTTCCCGGTCGCGCTGAGCGCCCAAAGCCCCCAGCTTCTGGCATTGACAGCCATCGCGCCGCTGGCGGGTGCGCATCTCTATTTCGGGCCGACCTATGGGCTGACCGTCAACAGCGTATCGCCGACCGCCCGGGCGACGGCGATCGCGCTCCTGCTGATGTTGATGAATGCGGTCGGGCTCGGCCTGGGACCGCTCATCATCGGTACGATGAGCGATCATTTCGCCACGGCCGCCCTGCCAGGCTATTCGGCGGCATGTCATAGCGCAGCCTGCCAGGCAGCGTCCGCCACCGGCCTGATCAAGTCGCTGCGGCTGGACGTCCTGCTGTATCTATGGGCGGCAGTGCATTTCCTGCTCGCCGGGCGTGCGGTCCACCGCGCGGAGACGCGGACCGCATTTGCCTGATCAGGCCGGTTGAACCGACACCGACTGTTCGTTCATTTGTGCCGACCCATAAGCGGTGAGAAAGGCGACGTCGGCCGCGTCGCGCCCCACGCCGATCTTGGCCATGCCGCCTTCCGTCGCCATGCCGGTCGCATCGATCAGATGCCAGGAGCCGCCCAGGAATACTTCGGCGACCGCATGAAAATCCTGCGGCTCCACACCCAGGGCATAGACGCTGGCGATCCGCGCCGGAACGCCGGAGGCGCGGACCAGGGTGACCATCACATGCGCGTAATCCCGGCACACGCCCTGCCGCTTGACGAATGTGTCCAGCGCGGTGGTGTCAGACAGGCTGGAGCCCGGCACGTAGGAAAAACGTTCCTCCACCCAGTCCCGCATCGCCGCAACGCGCTCGCCGCCCTGCAGCGTCCCGAATTCCGCATCCACGAAATTCTGGAACTGATCGGACGGGCAGTAACGCGACGGCAGCAGATATTGCACCGTTTCACCGGGAAGCTGGTGCGGCGGGACCATGGGCAGATGACGGACATCAGCCAGCACACGATCGATCGTGACGGTTGCCCGGTAATCGACGATCAGTTGCCCATTGACCCGCAACCAGATCCGATCGCCAATATCGTCATGCCCCGCGACGCGCGCGAAATGATCGCATGGGGTCAACGTGATATGGGCATTGACGAATTGCTCGGGAATGATCGCAGCCTCCAGCTGCAGCAAGACGTCGGTCGGTTGATAGAAACTATAGTCCAGCCGGGATTCGATTTGGATCTTCACGGCGGACTCCTTGGATCGCGGGACAGCAGCACGTGCAACTCAAAACGAACGCCACCGCGGTCTTTGCAGATCGCGATGGCGCCCAATCGAACAGCCCGTAAGAGCAAAGGCAGGCATTGCGACGTGCTGGCGACCCGCCGGCACGTCGATTCACCCTATAGAGATATCATTACCACAAAATGGCGCGATAGCGCTCAAAGCATGCAAGACCGCAGCGAAGACGCATCAGCGCACCCTCCGCAATCGCGGTTGCCCGTGCCGGATCTTCGCTGACGAGCGGGATCAACGCCTCGCGATTCCAGTCTTCGCTATGCTTCACGTCCAACACCGCGTGCAGATCGAAGTAGCGACGCTCCCGGTTCGAAAGTCCGATCCGCTTGAGCCCTTGCGCGACCGCAGCAGAGCGCCCCGGCGCGGTCAGTTCGATCACACCAAGCGCACCAACCGAATGCCACGCATATCGGCGGCTCGTCGCCATGGCGGTCATGGCATTGGCCAGCGCCAGGCTTTCCCAAACGGTGTTTTCGATGACCGGATTGACGTCCAGCGTCTCGACCAGCCCATCCAGCATCGGGCCATGCATGCCCGCAGGCTGACCGCGGCCCATTTCGTCCCAATAGTTACGCGCGAGTTCAAGCTTGGCCTGCACCGGCAGCTTGATCTGCGTCAGCGCCACCAGATCGTCGAAGCCTGCCTCGCCAGCGGCCTCCTGCTCGAAGAACCAGCGAAGTTGGTCGCGCGAGGCATGCTCGGCCAGCCACGGAAACAGAGCATCGCCCTGCCCTGGCCCGACCAGCTTCAAATTCTCAAACCATGCGACGAATCCGGCTGCGTCCGTCGGCACGACGGCCGCCTCGGCAGCGACCTCGGCCCGCAATTCTTCCATGAAGCCGCCTTCCAGCCGCGTCATCCGCAGATCGCGTTCCAAGGTCTTGTGCCAGTCCGCTTCAGGAAAGCCGGGCTTAAGCCGCTCGCGGTTCCAATGGGCCAGGCCCCTTTGGAAACTGTCGGTAAAAAATTGCGAGCTGCTTTTATAATCTAGATTAGGCTGCGAAGCCATAATGTTCTGCCATTCCAATGATATCCGGCAACCGTAACGCGGTCTGAAGGCCGGATGTTCCAATAGTAGCTGAACCCGAAATGAAGGAACTTGCGCGCAGCTGTACCGTTCAGGTTCGGGCTGTTTCATTTACGGAAGGACATCGCAATGAAGCGTTTAACTCTCATCGCCGGTGCGGTCGCCCTGTCGGTCGGCCTCACCTCTCCGGCAGCTGCGCAGAGCGCAGGCCAGATGCTGAAGGGCACGGCCATTGGCGCCGGCGGCGGCGCGCTGGCAGGCGCGATCCTGCCGGGCGTATCGACCGGCAATGGCGCGCTGATCGGCGCCGCAGGCGGCGCGGCTTACACCGCGCTCAAGAAGAACCGTCATTATTATCGCGATAGCCGCGGTCGTAAGTACTACATCGATAAGCGTGGCTATCGCCACTACAAGTAAGCGCATCGCGCTTCAGAATTGGGGCCTCGGAGCAATTCCGGGGCCCTTTTTTCATCCGTCGTAGGCGTCAGGCAGCTGCGCCAGCCACTCTGCCAACATCAGGCGTCCTGCTGCGACCGCGGCAGGCCCCAGTCGATCGTGATCCGCTTGCAAGGTGACAGGATCGGTTCCTGCCGCCGCGATATAGGCCGTATCGTTCAGCCATTCGGCAAACCGGGGATCCTCGCCCATCTCGGGATGGAATTGCAGCGCCAGCAGCGCATCGCCGATTCGATAGGCCTGATCAAAGGCATGGGTCGTCGCAAGCAACTCCGCACCCTCCGGCAATTCGAACGTATCGCCATGCCAATGGAGGACCGGCACGCCGGCAAGATGGCGCAACGCCGAACGCGCGCCCGTGTCCGACAGCGTGATGGGCGCGAATCCCACCTCCTTGACCGGGCCCGGATAGACCCGACTGCCCAGGGCGGCCGCGATCAGCTGGCTGCCCAGGCACACGCCCAGCGTCGGCCGTCCGGCGGCAATGCGCAATGCCAGCCCGGTAATTTCACCGTCGATCCAGGGATGGAGATCGCGCTCGTAGACGCCCATCGGCCCGCCCATCACCACCACCAGATCCGGATCCAGCCAGTCGAGCGTAGCGAATTCAGGATCGCTAACGTTGATGCGGGCGAAATGATACCCCGCCTGCTCGATCGGCAGCCGGAAACCGGCGGCCCCTTCGAACGGCGTATGGCGGACGATCAGCGCTTCTTTCATGCGGCGTTTCTAGCGCGACGCGCTTGGGGCGCGCGCCAGAAATCCTTGCCGTCCTGAAAGCGTCACCCCGGCGGAGACCGGGCCGCTGCGTGCTTGCTTCGACGGGGAAATTACTTCCAGCGGCCCCGGCCTCCGCCGGGGCGACGGATCATCAGTCGCCGGTCAGAATGCGATCGACCAATTGCTTCACGGTCGGCACGAACCCGTTCGAATAGAAAGGATCCTGCTTGAACTGATAAGCCGAATGACCCGCGAACATCAGATTCTGGTCAATGTCACCGCCATGGGCGATGTCCTGCAGCGTCTTCTGAATGCAAAAGCTGCGCGGATCCGCGAGACGGCCGGTCGAATTTCCTTCCGTATCCGCCCAGGACGAGAAGGCGCATTGGCTGAGGCAGCCCATGCAATCCGCCTGATCCTTACGGATCACCTTCATCTCCTCCGGCGTCACGAACACCAGCGTATTGTCCGGCGTCTTGAGCGCCACCGTGAAGCCGAGGCCGTCCCATTCGCGCGCACGATGCAGATCGCCCAGCGTCACCCAGAAGCTCTTGCCCTTCACGCCGACGTCCAGCTTGAACTGGTGGTCGCCGGCCGCTTCCAGGCTGAAGGCGATCTGGCGCTCAGAGCGTTGCTCGAGATTGCGCAGGAACGGATTGCGCACGGCGCTGGAATAGAAACCCGTCGGCGAGAAGCGGTGCAGCAGCACGTCGCCTTCGTCGAGCGTCGTCAAACGCGCCTTCCACTGCTCGGAGATCGGGCTTTCCTGCGTCAGCAAAGGCCGCGTACCGAACTGGAAGGCGATCGCACCCAATTCAGGATTGTCGATCCAATTTTCCCAATCGCGCAGATACCAGACGCCGCCGGCCATGATGATCGGCACGCTTTCGGATACGCCGCCTGCGCGCATCGTTTCGCGCAGCGCCTTGACGCGCGGATAGGGATCCTGCGGCACCTTCGGATCTTCCGCATTAGACAGGCCATTATGCCCGCCGGCGAGCCACGGATCCTCGTAGACGACCCCGGCCAGCCATTCGGCCGCCTTTGAATAGGCCCGCTTCCACAAGGCGTTGAACGCGCGACCGGAGCTGACGATCGGCAGATAATTGACGCCGTAGGATGCGGCGATCTCGCTCAGCTTATAGGGCATGCCGGCGCCGCAGGTGACGCCTGCCACCAGGCCCTTGGTCCGCTCCAGCACGCCGTGAAGGACGCGTTGCGCCCCGCCCATTTCCCACAGCACGTTGATGTTGATCGCGCCCTTGCCGCCGGCAATGTCGAACGCACGCTTCACCTGCTCGACGGCCCCGTCGATCGCATATTGGACAAGCTCTTCATGCCGCTCGCGCCGCGTGAGCGCGCGATAGACCTGCGGGATGATCCGGCCTTCCGGATCGTAGCTGTCGGCGTTCACGGCGGATATGGTGCCAATGCCCCCGGCCGCGGCCCAGGCACCGGTGCTGGCATGATTGGAGACCGCGACACCCTTGCCGCCCTCGATCAGCGGCCAGACCTCGCGGCCTCCGTACATAATCGGGCGCAATCCCTTGAACAAACCAACCTCCAAAAAACGTGCGGCCATATAGACCTACCTGATTCGTAATGCGCGATTATTCGTGATCGACCGCCTCCAGCAGCCGATCAATCGCATGCATTGCCTCCGGTTCTTCCAGCGTTGGCGTGTGCCCTATAGCTGGCACGGTGACAAAATCCATATTGGGGACATGCCGCACCATTTCGATCGCGGTCGATGCCTCCAGCACGTCCGACACTGCACCCCGCACCAGCAGCAGGGGAAGCCCGGCAAGGGACTCGAACGCGGGCCAAAGATCGAAAGGCGGTTCCGGTGGCGGCAGATTGAAGGGTTCGGCGACAGCCATATCATAATCGAAGCGGAGCGTGCCGTCCGCCTCCTGGCGGCAGACGCGTCGTGACAAGCGCTGCCAATCCTCCGCCCGATAGGTGGGGAAGCTCCCTCGATGGGCCTGGGCGATCGCGTCTGCGGCCTCCGACCAGCCGGCAAAACGTACATCGCGCCCGACATAGGTCCGTATTCGGGCGATTCCCTGCGCACCCAGCACCGGCCCGATGTCGTTGAGCAGCACGCCGGCAAGTATCGGGCGCGCGGTCAGCCCGATCAACATCGCCAGCAACCCACCGAGCGACGTGCCGAAAATCACGACCCGGTCCAGCTGCTGCTCGGCGATCAGGGCCAGCAGATCCTGCACATAGACCGGCGGAACATAGGTCATTGGGTCGCCCGCATATTCGCTCTCGCCCCGCCCGCGCAGATCCACCGCGATCACGCGGCGCCTGCCCGCCAGGCGCGCTGCCACCGCATCGAAATCACGCGCATTGCGGGTCAGCCCGGGGATGCAGAGGACCGGCGCCTTGTCGGGATCGCCAGGATAATCCCGGTAATGCAGGCGCAAGCCATCGGCCGAATTCCAGATGCGATCGTGATAGGGTGGCTGTGCCATGCGCTTGCGTCTCCGGCCTGTGCCACCCCATATCGGGGCGATGACATCCATCCCGCAACCGCCGATCCACACCATCGCCGATTTCCTCGCCGATCCGGTGGCGGCAGCCGACTTCCCCCATGCGACGCTGCGGTTTCGCAACGACCGCGCCGCCGCTTCGGTCGGGCTTGCGGGGCTGTCGGATGCGGAATGGGTCGAGAAATTCGGGCGCTTCGAACCGCTGGCAGACAATCTGCCGCAGCCGCTGGCGTTGCGATATCACGGTCATCAATTCCGCAGTTACAATCCGGATATCGGCGACGGCCGCGGCTTCACGTTCGCCCAGTTACGCGACGTCCGTGGGCGGTGGCTGGATCTAGGGACGAAGGGATCGGGCACGACGCCCTATAGCCGCTTCGGTGACGGGCGGCTGACGCTCAAGGGCGGCATGCGCGAAATCCTCGCCACCGAAATGCTGGAGGCGCTGGGCGTGAATACGTCCAAAAGCTTCTCGCTGATCGAAACGGGCGAAGCGCTCCACCGCGGCGACGAGCCTTCCCCGACTCGTGCGTCGGTATTGGTGCGGTTGAGCCACGGCCATATCCGCATCGGCAGCTTTCAGCGGCTCAACACGCTCGACCGTGCAGAAGAGATGGAGCGGCTGACGCGGTACGTGGTCGAACATCTTTATGGCGAGACGCCCGGCGACGAACCGGCGCTCCAGCTGCTGGAGCATGTGGTGCAGCGTACTGCGCGGCTCGCGGCTTCCTACATGGCCGCGGGCTTCGTCCATGGCGTGTTGAACAGCGACAATATCAACGTGACCGGGGAAAGTTTCGATTACGGACCCTGGCGCTTCACGCCGTTCTGGGATCCGGAATTCACCGCCGCCTATTTCGATCATCAGGGTCTTTACGCCTTTGGGCGCCAGGCGCAGGCGATCCACTGGGATGTCGTGCAGCTCGCCATTGCCCTGACCAAACTGGCGTCGATCGATGCGCTGGCGCCGATCCTGGACACGTTCCCGCAGGTCTATGAGGACGCCTATAGCGGCGCCATGCTCGCGCGGCTGGGCGTGCAGCCGCGGTCTGACGCGGACGACCTGGCGCTTGTCCAGGCGATCGAACAGGCACTGGCGACGCGCACTGTCGGCATCGACCGCTTCTTCTTCGACTGGTCGGGCGGCACGCGCCGTCCTGGCCCGTACGACACGCGCTATGCGCATCATTTTGGGCCGGTCGAAACGCTGCTGACGCGCTATCAGCCGGCGCGCACGACCGATCATCCTTATTGGTCCGACGCGGAGCCCTGCTCGATGCATATCGAAGAGGTGGAAGCGATCTGGTCGGCAATCGACACGAGCGACGATTGGTCGCTTCTGCACAACAAGGTCGCGGCGATCCGCCGCATGGGTGAGGCGCATCAATGGCCGAAATGATCAGTTACGAACCTGCCACCGGTGCCGAATTGTGGCGTGGCATCGCGGGCGACGTCGATGGCGAGGTTGCAGCGGCACGCGCCGGCTGGACAGACTGGGCGCGCCGCACGTTCGAGGAACGCGCCGAAATCCTGCGGCGCTTTGCCGACATCGTCCGCACCCACGACGATTCGTTCGCCGACATTATCGCCCGGGAAACCGGCAAACCCCTGTGGGAAGCGAAGGGCGAGGTCGACGCCGTGATCGGCAAGGTCGGTATCTCGATCGCCGCCTATGGCGAGCGGACGGCCCAACGCAGCATGGAGGGGGCATTGGGCGCGCGCAATCATGTCCGCCACAAGCCGCATGGCGTGCTGGCAGTGCTCGGCCCGTATAATTTCCCGGCTCACTTGCCAAACGGCCACATCGTTCCCGCACTGCTCGCGGGCAATGCGATCGTGTTCAAGCCCTCCGAAAAGACGCCGGCCAGCGGCGCTTTCCTGGTCGATCTTTTCCACGAGGCGGGCGTGCCCGAGACGGTGATCCGCATCGTCCAGGGCGGGCGCGACGAAGGCAAGGCGCTCGCGGGCCATGCCGGCATCGACGGACTGCTGTTCACGGGCTCGGCCGGCGCCGGCGCCGCGCTCAGCCGCCAGTTCGCGGACACGCCGCAGCGTATCCTGGCACTCGAACTGGGTGGCAACAATCCGCTGGTGGTGTGGGACACGCCGGACATTGCCGCAGCGGCGACCATCGTCGTCCAGTCGGGCTATCTCTCCGCGGGGCAGCGTTGCACCTGCGGCCGGCGCCTGATCGTCCGCGACGGGGCCGAAGGGCCGCTACTGGAGGAGGTCGGGAAGATCCTCGATCGGATCATTATAGGCGGGCCGCACGACGAACCCGCGCCGTTCATGGGTCCGGTGATCGACAATGACGCCGCGACGCAAGTGCTGGCCGCCTACGACCGGCTGGTCGCCAATGGTGCGGTCGTGCTGCGGGCGATGACCCGGCCCGATCCCGCCAAGCCGTTCCTCACGCCGGGCCTGATCGACGTCACCAATGTCGCCGACCTGCCCGACGAGGAGATTTTCGGCCCGCTCGTACAGCTGATCCGCGTGCCCGATTTCGACGCCGCGATCACGGCCGCGAACGCGACCCGCTACGGCTTGGCCGCGAGCGTGGTCACCGATGATGCCGCACTCTACGATCGTTTCTGGGCAGGCGTGCGCGCAGGCGTGATCAACTGGAACCGACCGACCAATGGCGCGCCATCAAACGCGCCGTTCGGTGGCGTCGGCATCTCCGGCAATCATCGCCCGAGCGCCTTTTATGCGGCGGATTATTGCGCCTATCCGGTGACATCGGTCGAGGCGGAGGAGGCCCGCGCCACGATCGGCCAGGGCCTACTGCAGAGCTAGAGGGTGGGGACGAGTGCAATCAGCTGCCGTCCCCGCGCAGGGTCAGCACCTCCACGCCGTCGCTGGTCACAGCGACGGTATGCTCGAATTGTGCCGATAGGCGTCGATCCTTGGTCACCACGGTCCATCCATCATCTTCGGTGGCGACCATCCGACTGCCCTGATTGATCATCGGCTCGATCGTGAAGGTCATGCCTTCGCGCAGCTTGAGCCCGGTACCGGGCCGCCCGAAGTTGAGGATCGACGGCTCCTCGTGCATCTCGCGCCCGATACCGTGCCCGCCATATTCGCGCACGACCGAATAGCCGTTCTGCTTGGCGTGCCGCTCGATCGCATAGCCGATATCACCCAGATGCGCGCCCGGACGGACCTGCTTGATCCCCTTCCACATCGCTTCCTGTGCCACGCGCACCAGCCGGCGGGCGGCAGGCGGCACCGTGCCGACGATATAGGTCTTGCTGGAATCGGCGATAAAGCCATTCTTCTCCAGCGTGATGTCCAGATTGATGATGTCGCCGTCGCGAATGATCGCGTTCGGATCCGGCACGCCGTGGCAGACGACGTGGTTGATCGAGCAGTTCAGCACATATTGGAAGCCATATTGGCCCTTGCTCGCCGGCCGCGCCGCCAGGTCCATGACAATATAGCGTTCGACCAGGTCGTTGACCGCCATCGTCGACATGCCCGCCAAATTCTGTCGATCGAGCATCTCGAACACGGAGGCGAGCAACTTGCCCGAAATCCGCATCAGCGCCAGTTCGTCGGGCGTCTTGACCATCAGGCGGCGAGCGCCCGCGCGACGCGCACGTCTGCCGATTCCAGCTGTCCCTTGACGATATCGTTGAAGGATAGCGTCGGATTGGCCTCTGCCAGCATCCCGATCTTCATCCAGAATTCCGCCTGGGCGTTGATGGAGCGGCACATCACCGTGCTCGCGCGACGCGCTTCTTCGTGCAGCGCGTCGTCAATCTTCACTAGCCCCATCTATCCGCTCCGTATCAGGCGATACGGAGCGTATATGGTTCATATATCGGTGTCCAGCTTGCCGCTTAGGTGCGGCGGTCCCATTCCGCCGGAGTCTTGCCGACGCCCATCCGGGCGAATTGCCGCCGCCGATCGATGAATTGATGCTTCAATGCGCCAGCGACGTGCAGCAGCAGCAGGCCGATATAGATCCAGCCGATCGTCTCATGGCGCGCTTCGAACGTTTCATGCGCCTCCTTCAACTTGGCGGCGCCATCCGGCTGATCGGCGATACGGGTGATCGGCGCGATCCGCGGCAGCGGGATCACCCCCCAGATCATGATCGGGCGGGGTTTGGATGGCGTCGCAGCCGGGGCCGCAGCGCCGGGTTGCGGCTTGGGCACATAGGCCGACACCATTGCCCAGCCGGTCAGCGGTGCCGCCAGCATGACGAGATAGAGGCAGAAGTGGACGATATGGGCCAGCGCGCGCTCCCACGCCGCCATCGGCAGAAAGGGCGGCGGCCTGTGCGTCAAACGCCACACGATGCGGATCACCGTCAGCGCAAGGATCGTGATGCCGGAGGATATATGGAAGGCGAAGACGGCCTGCGGCACCGCGTCGCCGAAGAAGCCGGTCGCCAGATTGAACAGGATCAGGATCGCGATAGCCCAATGAAGGATGATCGCCACCTTACTGTAGCGCACCCGCCTTGCCGCATCATCCGCCACGTCGCCGCACTCCCAACTCGTTTCGCTGGCGGAGTCTGGGCGCGCAGCGGCTGGCCGTCAATGCGTCGACGCGACGAAAGTATCTCTAGCCCGGGGCCAAGGATCGCTCGATTGCGCGGTGCGCGCGCAGGGACCATTTCCCCTGCATCATGGCGAGCCTTCTCGATCCTCAAGCACGCGGCAAAGTGATCCTGGTCGGTGCCGGCCCCGGTGACCCCGGCCTGTTGACCTTGCGCGCGGTCGAAGCGCTGAAAGCCGCGGACGTGGTCGTGCATGACGGGCTGATCGACATGCGCGTACTGGATTATGCGCCGGCCGATGCCCAGCGCATTTCGGTCGCGAAGCAGCGCAGCCGCCACACCTTGCCGCAGGACGCGATCAACGCGCTGATCGTGGCGCATGTAAAGGCAGGCTCGATCGTCGTGCGGTTGAAGGGGGGCGACCCATTCGTCTTCGGCCGCGGCGGCGAGGAAGTGGAAGCGGTGCGCGCCGCCGGTCTGCCGGTTGAGGTCGTACCGGGCGTTTCGGCGGCTTTGGGCTGCGCGGCGGAAGCGATGCTTCCCCTCACCCATCGCGATTGGTCGAGCGCGGTCAGCTTCGTGGCCGGCCAGTGCAAGGGCCTGAGCGAACAGGATTGGTCGGGCCTCGCGGGCGTCGGTCGCACCCTCGTCATCTATATGGGCGTCGCTTCGGGCAATTGCATTGCCGACAAATTGATGAAGGACGGGCTTGCGCCCGATCTACCGGTCGCGGTGCTGGAGCGCGGCACATTGCCCGGCTCGCGCGCGTTGCGCACGGTGCTGGCCGACCTCGGCGGGCTGATCGAACGGGAGAAGATCATCAGCCCGGCGATCATCGTCGTCGGTGAGGTCGTCCTGTTGTCCGACGCGGAGAACCGCTTCGCGGCCTTTGCGGCGCAGGCGGAGGCGCTGGCATGAAATTGCTCACGGGTAACGATCTGGTCACGGGCGACGTGATCTGGTGGGCGGGTGAAGGCTGGTCGCGCCTTGTTGCCGACGCGGTGGAGGTGGACGCCGGCGCGGATGCGGTGGCCAAGCGCGAGGAAGCCGCGCGCCGCGTCAACGGCCCCTATGTCGTCGATGCCGAAGCGGGTCCGCAGGGCCCGGTGCCGCGTCACATCAAGGAACGGATCCGCGCCGCAGGGCCGACCGTACGCCGCGATCTGGGGATCCAGGCGGTCGAAACCGCGTCTGAAAGCTGGGTGATCTGAATGTACCGCTATGACGATTATGATCAGGCGATCGTCGATGCGCGCGTCGCGGAGTTCCGCGATCAGGTCGCGCGCCGCCTTTCGGGCGAATTGTCGGAGGATCAATTCAAGCCGTTGCGGCTGATGAACGGCCTCTATCTGCAGCTCCACGCCTATATGCTGCGCGTCGCCATCCCCTACGGCACGCTCAACAGCCGGCAGATGCGCATGCTGGCGCATATCGCGCGCAAATATGACCGCGACTACGGCCATTTCACCACCCGCCAGAACCTCCAATATAATTGGATCAAGCTGGAGGACGCGCCCGATATCGTCGCCGAGCTGGCGACGGTCGAGATGCATGCCATCCAGACGAGCGGCAATTGCATCCGCAATATCTCGTCGGATCAATATGCCGGCGCCGCCGCCGACGAGGTCGCCGACCCGCGGCCTTATGCCGAGCTGCTGCGTCAGTGGAGCAGTTTCCACCCGGAATTTACCTACCTTCCGCGCAAGTTCAAGATCGCGGTGATTGCGGCGGACGAGGATCGCGCGGCGATGCGGCTGCACGATATCGGCCTGCAGCTGAAGCGCGACGACACCGGCACGCTCGGCTTCGCGGTCTATGTCGGCGGTGGCCAGGGCCGTACGCCGATGGTCGCGCCGCTGATCCGGGAGTTCGTGCCCGCGACCGAGTTCGTCGGCTATCTGGAAGCCTGCCTGCGTGTCTACAATCGCTATGGCCGACGCGACAATATCTACAAGGCACGCATCAAGATCCTCGTCCACGAGCTCGGCGCCGACGAATATCGGCGCCAGGTCGAGGAGGAATTCCTTCACGTGCAGACGCTGGGCGTCGATCCGCCGGCAGCAGAGCTCGCGCGGATCGCGGCTATGTTCGCGCTGCCTGCCTTCACCGGCGGCACGACCGACATCGATCGCAGCGACCCGGATTTTGCCTTGTGGCTCGACCAGCAGGTCGTGGCACACAAGCGCGAAGATCATGCGATCGTGACGATCAGCCTCAAGCCGATCGGCGGCATTCCGGGCGATGCCACCTCGGCGCAGATGGACCTGATCGCCGATCTTGCCGAACGCTATAGCCATGACGAATTGCGCATCACGCACGCGCAGAACATCGTGCTGCCGCATGTCCGCAAGGCCGACCTTTACGCGGTGTGGCAGGCGCTGGATGGCGCGGAGTTGGCGACGCCCAATCTCGATCTGATCAGCGACATCATCGCCTGCCCCGGTCTCGATTATTGCAGCCTCGCCAATGCCCGCTCGATCCCGCTCGCGCAGAAATTGTCGGAGCGGTTCAGCCTCGCCACCCAGCGCGACCTTGGCGAAGTGAAGCTCAAGATTTCGGGCTGCATCAATGCCTGCGGCCATCATCATGCCGGCCATATCGGCATCCTCGGCGTGGACCGGCACGGCACCGAAAATTACCAGCTGTCGTTCGGCGGTTCGGGTGCGGAAGATGCCAGCCTGGCCAAGATCGTCGGCCCCGGCTTCTCCGAAGACGGCGTCGTCGATGCGGTCGAGAAAGCGCTGGAAACCTATCGCGGGCTCCGCACCGAAGGCGAACGCTTCCTCGACACCTATCGCCGGGTCGGGTTGGATCCGTTCAAGGCGGCGATCTACACCGATCCTGCCGGTTCGACGGTGAAAGCATGACCCTCATCCGCTTCCGCACCGATGAGGTGCACGAGGAACCCGCCGGCACGCTCGACGACTTTCTCGGCCAGTCCAACGCCACCGCCGTGCGGCTGGAGGCGGGCGAGGATGCGCGCGCGCTCATTCCCTATCTCGACCGCCTTGCACTGATCGAGATCGCCTTCCCGTCCTTCCGCGACGGCCGTGGCTATTCCGCTGCCCGCATCCTGCGCGAAGCGGGCTATGAAGGCGAGCTCCGCGCGCAGGGCGATATCCTGCTGGATCAGGTGATCGATTATCGTCGCTGCGGCTTCGATGCGCTGGCGAGCGAATCCCCGCTCGATCCGGCCGCGGTGGAAGAAGCGCTCGCCCGTTTCCCCTACGTCTACCAGAAAGCCGCCGACGATCGCGCACCGGTGTGGAAGCTGCGTCATGGGTGAGGCCGCGCGCAAGATCGACGCGATCGACGTACGGCCCGCCTTTACCCAGGCTGATGTCGATGCGCTCAACGCACGTTACACCGGCATGCCGACGGCGATGATGCTGCGCGAACTGCTCACCGGCGACCTCTTCGGCCGCACCGCGCTGGTATCCTCCTTCGGCGCAGAGTCGGCCGTGCTGCTGCATCTGGTCAGCCAGATCGATCGCGACGTCCCACTGGTATTCACGAACACGCAAAAGATGTTCGGCGAGACTTTGGCCTATCGGGACGAACTGTCCGAGCGGTTGGGTTTCACCGATCTGCGCGTCTATCGCCCCGACCCGCGCCTGCTGGCGCAGAAGGATGAGACCGGCCTGCGCTGGTCCTACGATCCCGACGGCTGCTGCGCGATCCGCAAGGTCGAGCCGCTGCAGCGCGCGCTCAAGGGGTTCGATGCCTGGATTTCCGGTCGCAAGGGCTTTCAGGCCGGCACGCGCAACGCGCTGCCCTTGTTCGAGCTTGATACCGAACATGCCGACGGGCCCAAGCTGAAGCTCAATCCACTCGCCGGCTGGTCCAAGGATCAGCTCAATGCCTATTTCGACGAGCATAAGCTGCCGCGCCACCCGCTGGAGGCGCAAGGCTATCTCTCAATCGGCTGCTCGCCCTGCACCAGCCGCGTCATGCCGGGCGAAGACCCGCGTGCCGGCCGCTGGCGCGGCTGGGACAAGGTCGAGTGCGGTATCCACACCCCGATCGCAGGCCCCAGCGCGGACGATCCGATCTTCTGATCGTCCTTGTGCGCTGACGGCCCGTCCGTTCGAGCACTGCCGCCGGCGGCTAGAAGAGCAGCTTGCGGATCGTGATCGAAACCGTGCGCCCCAGCGGGTCAAGGAAAGCGGGCTGATAGCTGAGCGGCGTGTCACCGTTGGCGTCGCGTACGCGCTGGCGGCTGTTAAAGATGTTGGTCACGCCAAAGCTGACCCGCATCCCGCGCGCCCAGGGCTTGCTGATGAATTTCGGCATCGAGCCCATATCGGCAAACATGCGCAGGTTGAGTGTCGCCAGGCCCGAAAAACGGAGATCGCCCGTCCCCGGGCCATCGGAGTGTACCGAGGTGGCGGTCTTGTAATTACCTTCCAGCCGGGCGCCCAATCCGTTGTTCGAATAGCCCAGCTGCAACTGCAGCTGGTGCTTGGACTGCCCACCGCCACTGCCGACAGAATCGCCGTTCAGCAGGTCGAGCAAGGGCACACCCTGGCGGATCAGCACATCGTCGCGGATCGTCCACGTATCGTAGATCGCGACCTGAAGGCGCCCACCCTGGCCCGCGCGGCCACCGCGGCCACCACCACGCCCGCCACCGAAGCCACCGCCTGGGCCGCCAAAGCCTGCGCCCGGCGGAGGACCACCCGGCGGCGGACCGCCCGCGTCGCCGCCCGGTGGCGGCGGCGGTGGTGCCGCGCCCTCTGGCGGCGGCGGCGGTGGGGCCGCCCCATCCGGTGGCGGCGGCGGTGGTGCAGCCCCATCGGGCGGTGGGGGCGGCGGCGCGTCGGGCGGTGGGGGCGGCGGCGCGTCGGCCGGTGGAGGCGGTGGGAGCACGTCGGCGGCAGACGCCTGCTGCTGCTGCCGTTGCTGTTGACGCTGTCGGAACTCGGCCTGCCGCGCCGCCAGATCCGCCTTGTTGCCCGCCAGTACCGGCTCAAAACTATTCCGCGAAATAGGCGGCGGCAGATCCTGACCGGCCCGACGGGCCGCAATCCACGCCTCGAACTTCTTCTGCATGATAGACTTGAGATTGATCGAGAAGTTCAGGCCGTATCGTAGCTCGTCGCGCCGCTCGCGGGCAAAGTTCACGGATCGCGTGTCGATCTGGATCAGATTGCCGTCCGCATCGCGCAGGAAGCGATCGGGGAAGGCATTTTCCAGGTCGGTCGTCGGCTCGGGCAGCGATGCGATCGCGTTGCTGGTGCGGGTGCGCACATAATTGGCGACCAGGGTCAGATCGTTTTTGTCACCGAACGGCTTCGCCGTGATACCGAGTTTCCAGACATGGCGATTGTCGGCGCGCAGATTGGGATTGCCGCCGCTGACCTGGGTCACGTCAACGGTCTGGCCACGGGCATAATCAAACACCCGTACCTGCGGGGTGACGATCGTCGGATCGCCCAGCTGATTGACCGTCGGCGCGCCTTCGTCTTTCGTGAAGGAGCCGATCAGACTGAGAGGTGCAATCGGGCTCCAGACGAAACCGCCACCCAGCGTGCTGAGCGTCCCGAAATCGGAAAGCTGACGGACCGCCAGATTGGCGTTGAGCGAGAAATTGCCGAACCAGGGCAACACGCCGGTCCGGCGGCTGGTGATCGGCACATCCAGATTGATCTGCCCGTTGACGTTGCGACGGCTGAGTTCGTTCGACTGTTCGGTCAAGCCGCGCGTCGAGGAGGCGTCGAACCCGATATATTCGGCGCCGACCTTGATGTTGGTCGTCACGTCGCCGGCGGGCAGCTTGAATAGAGGGCCACCGACCACCGCCTGGACATTGCCCGTGTCGGTCACCGATCGGGCACGATTGGTGGCGAGGCCGCCGAGATCGCCGGGCGCGAACGGCGCAAACGGATTGGCGGTGGGATCGAGCGCGGTCAGCCGCGCCTGGAATGCGGACGTATAATCCCTGCTTCGGTCTTCGTACGACTGTCGGTATGATCATAATTGCCGGTTACGGACCAGCGCCAACGCCCCTTGTCGCCGTTCACGGTCACGCCGCCATGCCCGGTCAGCGTGCTCGTCCGCTGGTGCAGCGGATCGTCCCCGACGTAGCGATAGACGGCCACTGGGTCCGAAAACGGAGAGAAAGGATTGTCCACGGGAAGCGTGAGCGCCGCCCCCGGCAAGCCGCGCAGGCTGTCACCCGTGCTGTACGAGAGGCTGCCGTTCAGCGTCGCGGTCGAGCGACCGAAGATCGGATGCGCATAGACAGCGTTGCCGCTCCACTGCTGCGAAGAGGCGCGCAGCGTGCGATCGCGTGTGATGTCGGTCGTGTTGGGCGAATTGGCGCCCGGAACGAACGCAGAGAGGGTCGGAGGGCCATTGGCGGCCGATGCCGGAACGGCAGCGACGGTCACCGGTACGCCCGCGAGAGCGCTTAACGCGGGGTCGATTTCGTCCGACCCCGAGCCGAAGGGAGGACCAACGTTGCCGACGCGATCGAACGGGCGGTTTGCGCCCAGGTCAGTGACGTCGCGCTGGCTCTCCCGCAGCTTCGCACTATCCTGATAGCGCAGGTTCAACGTCAGCCGGTTGTCCCCGCGAATTCGGACGTAATTGGCTTCGGGATTGACGCTCGTGCCGCCGCCTTCGGTCGATGTGCTGCCGCCCGCCTGGCCGACAAGTGCCAGGAAACGCTCCCGCAGGACGATATTGACGACCTTCTGGTCGGCCGAATACCCATATTTCAGACCTACCTCTTCGGGCAGTATCTCGACTCGCGCAATCGCCTCGGTCGGCAGGTCGCGAATCTCACCGAAGCCGGAAATACGCCGCCCATTGAGCAGAACCACCGGCGCTTCGCCGCCGCGCCCGCGCCCGCTGGTCGTCTGCGGCGAAAGCTCGTCGAGCAGATCGGAGATATTGTTGACGCCATAGGCCCGCACGTCGGCCTGGGTCAGCGTCTGATCCGGCGGAATATCCCCGACCACGGCGCCGCGCGGCCGTTGCCCCTGGACGACCACCTCTTCTTCCTCTTCCGCGGCGGGGACTGCCGGCTTCGCGGTGGCCGACGCCGCTGGCGTGCCCGACGGTGCGGATTGGCTTTGCGCCCATGCCATTTCGGGCGTGATGAGAAGCGGCAAGCCGATCAGAAGCGAGAATTTGCGCACAAGCGGCCCCATAAAGTTCCGCACTTGAACGCCCGCTTGCGGCAATCCCGTCGCCGCCGCGAAATTTAATCGTTCAGATCAGGCCGGCCAGCGGGCTCGAGGGATCCGCATAGCGACGTTTCCCCATCCGTCCGGCGCGATATGCGAGTCGACCGCTTTCAACCGCCGCCTTCATCGCGGCCGCCATCATCACGGGATCCTTGGCCTCGGCGATGGCGGTGTTCATCAGCACGCCGTGCGAGCCCAATTCCATCGCCAGTGCCGCGTCCGACGCGGTTCCGACGCCGGCATCGACGATCACGGGCACCTTGGCGCCCTCCACGATCAGGCGAATCGTCACCTGATTCTGAATGCCCAGGCCCGATCCGATCGGCGCCCCCAGCGGCATGATCGCGACCGCGCCAACATCTTCGAGTCGCTTGGCCGCGATCGGATCGTCCACGCAATAGACCATCGGCAGGAAGCCTTCCTGGGCCAGCACCTCGGTCGCGCGCAGCGTTTCGACCATGTCCGGATATAAGGTACGCGCCTCGCCCAGCACCTCCAGCTTGACCAGATCCCAGCCGCCCGCCTCGCGCGCCAGCCGGAGCGTGCGGATCGCATCCTCCGCATTGAAACAGCCCGCCGTGTTGGGAAGATAGGTGATCTTCTTCGGATCGATATAATCGGTCAGCATCGGCGCGTTGGGGTCCGACACGTTCACGCGCCGCACGGCCACGGTCACGATTTCCGCGCCCGATGCCTCCAGCGCGGCCGCATTCTGCGCGAAATCCTTATATTTGCCGGTGCCGACGATCAGGCGGGAGCGGAAGCTGCGCCCTGCCACCGTCCAGCGATCCTCGTCGATCGACGCGCCGCCCGCGACCCGATGGTCGCCACCACCAACGAAATGTACGATCTCCAGCTCGTCGCCATCCTCCAGGCAGACCTGCGCAATGGTCGAGCGCGGCACCACCTCCAGATTGCGTTCGACCGCGACCTTCTCCGGCACCAATCCCAGCTGACTCGCAAGGTCGGCGATGCTCAGGCCAGCCGGGACGCGCTTATGCTCGCCATTGACCGTGATCGAAATGGTACCATCGCTGTGAATTGGAGTCGGCATGGCCCCCGCTCTAAGGGGATGCGGCAAAAGATGAAACCCGCAGCGGCTTCATGCGCTGGACGTGCGGCCAAAGCTCTGCAATGAGCGCGCCTTCACTTTTCAGGGGCATCGTTTGATGACCGAAACTAATAATGTGTCGATGCAGGTCGATGCCGGGCTGGTCCGCCAGCTCGCCGAGTTGCTCGATGATACCCGCCTCACCGAGATTGAGGTTCAGGACGGCGACCGGCGCATTCGCGTCGTGCGCAACATCGCGGTGCCTGCAGCGGCCGCGCCGGTAACGGTTGCGGCCGCACCGGCGGCGCCCGTAGCAGCACCCGCCGCACCGGCTTCGGCCCCCGCGGCACTGGCCGCTCCGGCATCCGGCGACCATCCCGGCACGATCAAGTCGCCGATGGTAGGCACCGTCTATATGTCCGGTGCACCGGGCGCCAAGTCGTTCGTCGCGGTCGGCGAGAAGGTTGCCGCTGGCGACACTTTGCTGATCGTCGAGGCGATGAAGGTCATGAACCCGATCCTGTCGCCGCGCGCCGGCACGGTGACGGCAATCCTGGTCGACAACAATCAGCCGGTCGAATTCGACCAGCCTCTCGTCGTCGTCGAGTAAACGGCCTTGGCCAAGATCGAAAAAGTCCTGATCGCCAATCGCGGCGAGATCGCGCTGCGCATCCACCGCGCCTGCCATGAAATGGGTATTCGCACGGTCGCGGCGCATTCCACCGCCGATGCGGACGCGATGCATGTGCGGCTTGCCGACGAAGCGATCTGCATCGGCCCGCCTTCGGCGACCGAGAGCTACCTGAACATTCCCAACATCATTTCCGCCGCGGAAATTTCCGGTGCCGACGCGATCCACCCCGGCTATGGTTTTCTCAGTGAGAATGCCCGCTTTGCCGAGATTGTCGAGACGCACGACATCATCTGGATCGGCCCCAAGCCCGAACATATCCGGACGATGGGCGACAAGATCGAAGCCAAGCTGACCGCTGCGAAGCTCGGCCTGCCGCTGGTTCCCGGATCGGACGGCCCGATCAAGGATGTCGCGGAAGCGAAAGCGATCGCGCGCGAGATCGGTTACCCCGTCCTGATCAAGGCCGCCTCGGGCGGCGGCGGGCGCGGCATGAAGGTCGTGCCTTCGGAAGATCAGCTCGAGACGCTGATGGAACAAGCGGGCAGCGAGGCGGCCGCCGCATTCGGCGATGCGACCGTCTACATGGAAAAATATCTGGGCGACCCGCGCCATATCGAATTCCAGGTATTCGGCGACGGTAACGGTAACGCGATCCACCTCGGTGAGCGCGATTGCTCGCTCCAGCGCCGCCACCAGAAGGTGCTGGAAGAAGCCCCCTCGCCCGTCATCTCAGCCGAACAACGCGCGGAGATGGGAGGCATCGTCGCCAGGGCGATGGCCGATATGGGCTATCGCGGCGCGGGAACGATCGAATTCCTGTACGAAGACGGCAAATTCTACTTCATCGAGATGAATACCCGTCTGCAGGTGGAGCATCCGGTGACGGAAGCGATCACCGGCCTCGATCTGGTCCGCGAACAGATAAGGATCGCCGAAGGCCATCCGCTGACGCTGCGCCAGGAGGACGTGGTGTTCCGCGGTCACGCGATCGAATGCCGCATCAATGCCGAGGACGCCCGCACCTTCGCGCCCTCCCCCGGTCTGGTGACCCAATATCATGCGCCGGGTGGCATGAACGTGCGCGTCGATAGCGGGCTTTATGCGGGCTATCGCATCCCGCCTTATTATGATTCGATGATCGCCAAGCTCATCGTCTATGGCACGACCCGCAACGGCGCTCTCCGCCGCCTGCGCCGCGCGCTGGAGGAATTCGTGATCGATGGTGTGAAGACCACCATCCCGCTCCACCGTGCGCTGCTGGACGAGCCCGATTTCCAGACCGGCAATTACACGATCAAGTGGCTGGAGAAGTGGCTGGCGGAGCAGGACGAAGCGGACCGCGCGTCAGCGGAATGAAGGCAACGATCTGGCATAATCCGCGCTGCTCCAAGTCCCGCGAGGCGCTGGCACTGCTGCAGGATGCAGGTGCCGAGGTCCGCATCGTCGAATATCTGAAAACGCCGCCAACGCGGGAGACGCTGGCTGCGCTTTATGAAAAGGCCGAAATGCGTCCACGCGATGGGCTGCGCCTGGCCGAGCCCGGAGCAAAGCCGCTCAAGACTGCGTCGGACGACGCAATTTTGGATGCGATGGTGGTCGATCCGATCCTGATCGAACGGCCGCTGGTCGAAACGGAAAAGGGCGCCCGTCTGGGACGGCCGCCCGAAAAGATACGCGAAATATTGTAGGTGGGCGGCGGGATGTCCCGCCGCCCGTTCCACATCAGAAGTGGAAGATCACACCCGCCATCGGGCGGATGCTGTCAAAGTCGTAGGTTTCGATCGACAGACGCAGGCGCGGGCCGGCGCTGCTGGTGATGCCACCCAGACCGATGTCCTTCGGGCCCACCTCGACGCCACCGCCCCACATCCAATCGCTGTGGTCGTTGAAGCCGCGCTTGCTCTTCGCGTTCACCCACTGATAGCCGCCCGACAGATAGATCAGGCCGCTGTCACCAGCGCGGAAACCCGCGCGGCCACGAACGCCATATTCCCAATCGATGTCGTTGAAGCCCTTGGCGGCGTTACCTTCAACACCGACGAAGACGGGACCCAGCGGAACGTTGGCGCCAACGAGACCTTCGATCAGCGCGCCGGTCGGCTTGCCGTAACGGGGAACCGTGCCGAATTCGCTGCGGCGGTCGAAGCTGTGATAGCCACCCATGATGCCCACATAGGGCTCAATTCCGAAGGGGCGGCTGCCGTCCGGCGCCGTGTCCTGCGCGGACGCGGAACAGGCGATGCCGACCGCGAGTGCGGCGGCAAGGGCGGTCTTGATCATATTCTTGAACTCCTACGATACATATACGTAAGCGCGCTGAAAGGCGCTCGGGGGTAGAACCTGTCGCACGCCCTGTGGTTTCGCAGTTGCGGTAGAACATAAAAACCGTGACCAATTCGCAACACTCTGGATTAGGGACCGCTGTGGCTGAGGCATTTCAAGATCGCGAGACCCGCCCGGTCGTCCAAATCATCGCCAATCCCGATGCCGGCTCGTCGTCCCGGCGGCGCTTACGCGCACTGCAGCATGCCTTTGCCGCCGCCGGGGCCCGCATCCTGCTGTCCGAAAGCCGCGCAGGAGAGGTCCGTATTGATCCCGCCGCCGAACATATCTGCATCGTCGGCGGAGACGGCACCTTGCGGCACGTCGCGGCCGCCGTGCACCGCAACGGCCGCCCGGTCACGCTCAGCCTCTACCCGATGGGAACCGTTAATCTGATCGCACGGGAACGCGGCTATTCCCGCAATCCCGCGGCTTTCGTCGCACGGATATTGGGCGGGGCAGAACGGCGCGACCATTATGTCGCGATGATCGGGGATATCATCCTGTCCGGGGTCGCCAGCGTCGGGCCGGACAGTTTCGCGGTCGACAATCTCTCCCTGCCGCTCAAGCGCCTGCTCGGCCGCCTTGCCTACGTACTGGCCTTCGTGTCCGTGTTGGGCAGATGGCGACAGCCGCATCTGCAGGTCGCGACCGATGACGGCATCATCGCCTGCGAAGCGATCTATATCGCCAAGGGGCGCTATTTTGCCGGCCCCTGGAGTTTTGCGCCGCGCGCTTCGGTCGAACAGCGCCTGTTGCATGGCGTTGCGCTGCGCCGCGCCCGCCGGATCGATTTCGCGCGGTTCGTGTGGGCCTTATGGCGCGGCCGCGATCTCACCCGCGATCCCAACCTCCTGCTCTTCTCCTGCGATCGGCTGACCATCGGCGGAGAGCCCGCGCCTCTGCAGGCGGACGGAGATATCGTGGCGACCACGCCCCTGGCCATCGCCATCCAGCCGGAGCCCTTTTCCTTCGCCTGAGCTGCAGCGTGATCGCGGCCGCTTTGTCAGAAAACCGGTTTGGCCTCAGCGGTCGGCAGGGGCACGCCCAGAATCCGGGCGACCGAGGGCGCGATCGATCGCATATCGATTTGCCCCAGCTGACCCTTCTGTTTCACGCCGGGGCCCTCGACGAACAGGCTTGATCGCATCGCCGGATCGGAGGGCATATAGCCGTGCATGCCCTTATATTTGCTGGGCGTCTGCTTGGCAGCGCGCGGATCGTACCCCGCTTCGAAGCCGGGCTTGAACGCGATCAGGAAACTGGATCGTGCGCTGCCACCCATCGCGGCGATCGCCTTGGCGTCGAGGATTTGGGCAATCCCCATCTCAGGGTCAGCCTTCAGCGCGGCAAGCAGGCCGGCGACCTTGCTGACAAGCGCGCCATCCTGCGGACGCGCCAGCACCACGCCGGCCGATCCGCCCATGAACCACGGTTCGGCATCCCATCCGGTCACCTTGCCGGCGGCATCGAACCTGATCAGCCCGGCGGCGATGAACGGGGCGAGCAGGTTCACATCCGTATGGACCGGCGCAAATCCATGATCCGATACGACCACGACGGTCGTGTCGGGTTCCGCCGCGCGCGCCGCCGCGATCAGCGTCCCGATCATCACGTCGTTGCGCGCGATCGTAGCCATGGCTTCGGGGCTACCGGGGCCAAAGGCATGTTCATTATGGTCGACGCTGGCCAGATAGACCGTCGTCAGGGCCGGCTTATGCTGCGCCATAAGGGCGGTGGCGAAGCGAACACGGTTTTCGTCCGCCTCCACGCTCTCATCGATCCCCTGGGCATAGGGGCCGAGCTGTTGTTCCAGCCGCGGCAGCAGGCCCGGCGTCGCCAAGGCCCGCATCAACTTGCGGTCGTCTTCATGCCCGGTCCGCCAAATTTGCGGAAGATTATAGTCGACCGGCGCGCCGACGCTCACCGGCCAATGGACGTTGACGGTCGTCAGCCCCTTGCCCCGCGCCGCGCTCCACAAGGTCGGAACCCGGATGTCCTCGGAATACCAGTCCCACCCGATCTGATTGATATTGGTCGGATCGAACGTGAGGTTGTTGGCGACGTCATGCCGTGCCGGGGCGGCGCCCGTGATCAGCGTGACATGGCTGGGATAGGTCAGGGTCGGCAACACCCCCACGACGCCCTCGGCATAAGCCCCCTGCGCCATCATGCGCTTCAGATTGGGAACCTTCAGCCCGCGCGCATCGGCCTCGATCACATCGGCCGGGCGCAACCCGTCGACCGAAATCATCAACACAGGCGCGGCCGCCACCGGGGCGGCCGCAAGCAGTGCCGCCGCCACCGCCCCCAGCAGGCGTTTCATCAGAAGCCCTTCTTGAGCGTCACGAACCACTGGCGCGGCGCGCCAACCATGAAGTTGGGATTGTCGAAATCGCTGCCGCTGACCATCACATTGTTGGTGTTGACGGTCGAGATGTAGCGCTTGTTCGTCAGGTTGGTGACGCTGCCTTCGATCGAGATATTCTTGAGCCAGCCCGATCCCGCGAAGCGATAGCCGATGCTGGCATCGGCCACGAACCGGCCGGGGGCTACCTGGTCATTCTCATAGGAGAAGAAGCGCTTCGACATATAGTCACCACCGACGCGCCCGAAAATCGTGCCGTCGTCATAGACGATTTCCCCCTTCAGCATCGATTTGGGTGCATCGACCACCGTCTTGCCCTTCGTGCGGGCAAAGATCGTGCCGTCGCTGCGGAAGACGTCATCCTGATATTCGGAGTGATTGTAGGAATAATTGGCGAACAGCGAGACGGCGCGCGTCAGTTTGTAATTGAGGGCGATTTCGGCGCCATAGGCATGGACGCTGCCCACATTGTTGAGGATCGCCGGGTTGCCGGCAATGCCCGATCCGTTGGCGAACGATGCGAGCCGGTTCCGGAAATCGATGAAATAGCCGACCGCGGACGCCTGGAACGGGCCGTCATGATAGCGCACGCCGCCTTCATAGGTTTTCGACGTTTCCGGTTTCAGCGTGTTCTTGATCGCGTTGAAACCGGCCTGCGTGGTGGAGAACGGCCCGCTCGTCAGGGCAGAGACGAATGCCCGCATATTCTCCGTATAATCGGCGAAGACCTCGGTGTTGGGCGAGACATGGTAGACCACGCTTACCTGCGGCTGGAACCAGTCCTTCGCGCCGATCCGGCCGCTGGCGAGCGGCCCCGTCTCCACATCCGCCTTGTTGGTGACCTTCACGCCCTTCCAGCCGCCGGTCAAAACCAGCGCATCGTCGAGCAGCTTCAGCGTGTCCTCGACGTGATATTGGAAGGTGTTGGTGTGGAAATCGCCCTCATATTGCGTGGCGAACGGGTTCTTCTGGAAACCGAGCGTGTCGCGATTATAGGCCGCATCCTCGAGGCCATAATAGCGCCGCGCCTGATGGAAATGGTTGCGTTCGTACCAAGCGCCCACGGTGATGCTGTTGATCCCGCTCTCATAGGTCAGCGCGCCGATGCCACCTTCGCGATGGATCGCATATTCGGTGGTGCGATAGGATAGCGGCGCGGGCGCGGTGATAGGATTGCCGGCCTGGTCAGGCGCGCCGAGCGGCGTCGCGACGTAAGGCGTGACCCAGGAGCCCTGCCCCTTATTCTCGTGATAATAGCCGGTGCCTTTGAAGCTCAGCCCCGGCGCCAGCTTCAGGTCCAGCGTCGCGCCGCCCAGATAGTCGTTCCGCACGCCGCCGGCGTCGAAATAGACATCGTCGGCATTCTGATAGGGCGCGGGAAAGGCAGTGCCGTTCTGCAGCGCCAGCGCGATCGCCTTGGCCGTCGTGTAATCCGGCCGGATATTGTCGACGCGAAAAGCGGCCCGCTTGCCGAGCCGGTTGATGAGGTCGAGCGTCAGATCCTGATAATCGGTCTCGCGCCGCGCCGAATAGTTGAAGAAGCCGCTCAGCGTGCCGGCATTGCCCAGATCGCCCACCAGCTTGGCATTGACCTGGTTCTGATATTGCGGGCCATCGCCGCGCCACTTGTCGGTGTGGAGATACGCATAGCTGAGCGAACCGCGTACCGCACCGACATCGCCGGAATCCACGCGCACATAGCCCCGGTAGGTGTCGTCGGAACCCGCGGTGCCCGATGCCGCAATGCCGAATTGATGGTTGGGATCGTCGCTGTAGAATTGGATCGTGCCGCCCAGATTGCTGGTCGAGGCCGTGCCGAGCGCACCCGCGCCCTGCGCCACGACGGTGCGGCCGACATTCTCCGAAATGATCGCACGGCTGACGTGCAGGCCGTTAACGTTGCCATAGCTCATGTCGCCAAGCGGCACATTGTCCAGCGTGAAGCCGAGCTGGTTCTGGTTGAAGCCGCGCAGGCTGATCCGCACCGCCCATTCATAGGCACCGAACGGGTCCGCCGCCTGATATTGCACGCCCGGCAGCTTCTCGATCGCCTTGAACGGGGTGGAGCCCGGCGTGAGGCGGCCGATATCGGCGGCGGTGACTTCCTGTTCCTGACGCCCGCGCCCGAAGCCGAGCACCACCACCTCGCCGCTATCCACTGGCGCGTCCGCTGCGGGCGCCGCATCCGCCGCTGGTGCCGCTGCACCGGCTGCAGCCGGTTCGGCGGCAGAGGCATTCGCTGCGGAGAACGCGGCGAGGGCGATGCCCGTCGCGAGGAACGCGAAAGTCGGCTTCATGATCTGATTCCCTTTTGAGGCGTGCGTTCGCCTTCTCTCGGCCCCTGATACTGCTGCATTGCAGCATGATGAAGCTTAAATTGCAGTTTCGTGACGCGCCGTCACCTTGCGCCAAACGGGTTCTGGGCCAGGCTTATCCCTGCCCGCGCCTGCTCGCCCGCGCGGCCTTGGCCTTGCCGTAACGCGTCTGGCGGGTGCCGGGTTTGCCAAGCGTGGAATTGCCGCGGATCGGCGCCTTATGTTCCGACGGCGGCAGGCCCAGTTCGTCCGCCTCCAGCTTGCGGATCTCGTCGCGCAACCGACCGGCGGTTTCGAATTCCAGGTCGGCAGCGGCAGCGCGCATCTGTTTCTCCAGATCCTCGATATAGGCGCGCAGATTATGGCCGACCATGTGCGGCCGGTCCTCGATGCCGGTGTCAACCGTAACCTGATCGCGCGACGAGAGATGGCCGACAATGTCGCTGATGCCGCGGCGGATCGTTTCCGGCGTGATGCCGTTGGCGATGTTATACGCCTCCTGCTTCTCGCGCCGGCGCGAGGTTTCCAGCATCGCCCGCTCCATCGATCCGGTGATGTGATCGGCATACAGGATCACCTTCCCGTCGACGTTGCGCGCCGCGCGGCCGATCGTCTGGATCAGCGACGTCTCGGACCGCAGGAAACCTTCCTTGTCGGCATCCAGGATGGCGACCAGCCCGCATTCGGGAATGTCGAGCCCCTCGCGCAGCAGGTTGATGCCGACAAGCACGTCATAGACGCCGAGCCGCAGGTCGCGGATCAGCTCGATCCGCTCCAGCGTCTCGACATCGCTGTGCATGTAACGGACCTTCATGCCCGCTTCGTGCAGATATTCGGTCAGATCCTCGGCCATGCGCTTGGTCAGCGTCGTGACCAGGCTGCGATAGCCTTTGGCGGCCGTCAGCTTGGCCTCATGGACCAGATCGTCGACCTGGCTCTCGATCGGCCGCACCTCGACCGGCGGGTCGATCAGGCCGGTCGGGCGGATCACCTGCTCGGAGAAGACGCCACCCGTCCGTTCCATCTCCCACGTCCCTGGCGTCGCCGAGACGTAAACGGATTGGGGACGCATGGCGTCCCATTCGTTGAAGCGTAGCGGCCGGTTGTCGATGCACGACGGCAGCCGGAAGCCATATTCGGCCAGCGTGATCTTGCGACGATGGTCGCCGCGCGCCATGCCGCCGATCTGCGGCACCGTCTGATGGCTCTCATCGACGAACAGCAAAGCATTTTCGGGCAGATATTCGAACAGGGTCGGCGGCGGCTCGCCCGGCAGGCGGCCGGTCAGGAAGCGGCTGTAATTCTCGATGCCCGCACAACTGCCCGTCGCGGCGATCATCTCCAGGTCGAAATGGGTGCGCTGCTCCAGCCGCTGCGCCTCCAGCAACTTGCCTTCGATCTGCAATTCCTTGAGCCGCTCGGCGAGCTCGAACTTGATCGCCTCGGTCGCCTGCTTCAGCGTCGGGCCGGGCGTCACATAATGGCTGTTGGCGTAGACGCGCACTTCCTTGAGCGTGGCCGAGGATTTGCCGGTGAGCGGATCGAACTCGACGATCTGCTCGATCTCGTCGCCGAAGAAGGAGACGCGCCAGGCGCTATCCTCATAATGCGACGGAAAGATCTCGAGATTGTCGCCGCGCACGCGAAAAGCGCCGCGCTGAAAGGCGGCGTCGTTGCGCTTATACTGCAGCGCCACCAGCTTGCGGATGATCTCGCGCTGATCCACGGTCTGACCGACCTTCAGATCGAAGATCATCGCCGAATAGGTTTCGACCGAGCCGATACCGTACAGGCACGATACCGACGCCACGATCAGCACGTCGTCGCGCTCCAGCAACGATCGTGTGGCCGAATGGCGCATCCGGTCGATCGCCTCGTTTACCGAGCTTTCCTTCTCGATATAGGTGTCGGATCGCGGCACATAGGCTTCGGGCTGATAATAATCATAATAGCTGACGAAGAACTCGACCGCATTGTCGGGGAAGAAACTCTTGAATTCCCCATAGAGCTGCGCCGCGAGGATCTTGTTGGGCGCGAGCACTAGCGCGGGGCGCTGCAATTGCTCCACGACCTTGGCCATGGTGAAGGTCTTGCCGGATCCGGTTACCCCCAGCAGCACCTGGTCCCGCTCGCCGCCGCGGGCCTGTTCCACCAATTCCGCGATCGCGGTCGGCTGGTCGCCTGCGGGCTCATAGTCCGCGACGAGCCGGAACGCCTTGCCGCCCTGGCTCTTTTCCGGCCGCTCGGGCCTGTGCGGGACGAAGCTCTGCCCGGTCTCGGGTTCTGCAAGGCTGGTTCGAATCTGGATCGCCATAGATAGACTATATGGGTGCTGGACGCGCTTTGTTCCAGCGTTACAAGGCGGCCGTGACCTTCGATCTTGCGCCCTATCTCGCCCGCATCGGCCTCGCCGTGCCACCCGCCGCAACTGCCGAGGGGCTCGCGCTGCTGCAACGCGCGCACCGGCTTGCCATTCCGTTCGAAAATCTGGATGTCATCCTCGGTCGCGGCATTGCGATCGACAGCGACCAGGTCTTCGCGAAACTGGTGACCGCCAAGCGTGGTGGTTATTGCTTCGAACAGAACCGCCTGTTCGAAGATGCGCTCATCGCCATCGGATTCGTGGTGCGCCCGTTGCTCGCCCGCGTCTGGCTCGGCATCCAGGGCGCCCCGCCGCCCAGGACGCATACGCTGAGCCTCGTCACCATCGACGGGCAGGACTGGATCGCCGATGCCGGTTTTGGCGGATCCTATGCGCCGCCTATGCCGCTTGCCGACGGCGAGACCGCCGACGCGCCCGATGGCGCCCGTTTCCGCCTGATGCGCGATCCGCTCCACGGCTGGATGCTGGAGCGCGACGGCCATTCCGGCACCACCGACGGGCGCGGCGGCGGCGATGGCTGGCAGCCGCAATATAGCTTCACGCTCGATCCGGTTTTCGAAAACGACCTGATCCTGTCCAATTTCTGGACATCGACCGCGCCGGAGAGCCGCTTCCGCCAGGTCCGGATTGCCAGCATCGTGCTGCCGCAGGGTTTGGCCAGCCTTACCGACCGGGCCTATCGCCGCCGCAACGGCGATAAGGAAGCTGCGGCCGCGATCGAAGATCCCCGCGTCTATCGCATGCGCCTGAGCCTGCTGTTCGGGATCGATCTTTCGGCCGAGGATGTGGCCGCGCTGGGATTGTTCGACCAATGAAGGATCGCAGTCGCCCGTTTGACGACGTGCGTCTGCGTCGGCTTGCTACGCGCGATGCGCGGCGTCCTTCAACTTCCTTCGAAGCGGACGGATGATGAAGAAAGCCCCGCTCCGCTCCCTCCTCGGCGGTGCCGCCGGCAATCTCGTCGAATGGTTCGACTGGTACGTTTATTCCGCTTTCTCGATCTATTTTTCCAAGACCTTCTTTCCGGGCCAAGACCAGACCGCCCAGTTCCTCGCCACCAGCGGCATTTTCTGGGTCGGTTTCCTGATGCGCCCGATCGGCGGCTGGCTGCTCGGGCGGATCGGCGATCGCTATGGCCGACGCACCGCGCTGGCATGGAGCGTGGCGCTGATGGGCGGCGGATCGCTGCTGCTGGCGGCAATCCCCGGCTATGACCGGATCAATATCGGCGCGCCGATCCTGCTTGTCGTGGCCCGGATCATCCAAGGCCTCAGCCTCGGCGGCGAATATGGCGCGGCAGCGACCTATCTCAGCGAGATCGCGCCCCCCGGGCGGCGCGGCTTATGGTCCAGCTTCCAATATGTGACGCTCTATGGCGGGCAATTGCTGGCGCTGGCCTTCCTGCTCGGCCTGCAAGCCAGCGGCGTCGGCGATGCGGCCCTGTCGGCATGGGGCTGGCGCCTTGCCTTCGTCGTCGGCGCCGCGCTGGCGCTCGGCGTCTACCTGCTCCGCCGGGGCATCGATGAGACGCCCGATTTCGCGCAGGAAAAGGCGCCGGAACGCCGCGCCGGCGGCATCGCCGAATTGTGGTTCAATCACCGCCGCGCGGTGCTGATCGCCTTTGGTCTGGCGGTTGGCAGCAACGTCGCTTTCTATACCTATACGACCTATATGCAGAAATATCTGGTGGTGACGTCGGGTCTTACCAAGCCGCTTGCCAGCCAGATCTGCGCCGCCGCCACGATCGCGGCGATCTTGATACAGCCGGTGCTGGGCGCGCTTTCCGATCGCATCGGGCGCAAGCCGCTGCTTTATTGGTTCGGCATCGGCGGCATCGTCGGCACCGTGCCGCTCATGACCGCGATCGGCCGCACCCACGACCCTCTGGTCGCCTTAGCTCTGGTCCTGACGGCGCTCGTCATCCTGTCCGGTGCAACCGCAACCAATGCCATCGTCAAGGCCGAGCTGTTCCCGCCCCACATCCGCGTGCTTGGCGTCGGCTTGCCCTATGCGATCAGCCAGTCCGTCTTCGGCGGCTCCGCCGAAACCGTCGCCCTCAGCCTCAAGCAAGCGGGCCATGAAAGCTATTATTTCTGGTACGTCACGGCGATGATCGGCGTCGCCCTGGTCGCGACCATCGCGATGCGGGAGTCCCGGCAAGCGTAAGGTTCGGTCTCGGACGCCGGAAAGTTTCGATCGCTTTGGCAGCCGGCGTCGCTCTGCTAGGCGCGCCGTATGTTCAACGAACGCGCCCGATTTCGCCTTCATCATCCAGTAGGGCCGGTTCTGGGATTGACTTGCGCCGCCGACGCGCCGCCCGACGAAACATTGGCGCGCAGGGTCGCAACGGCATTCAGCCATGCCAACCATGTTTCCGACGCCGGCGCTGTGTGGGAGCCATTGCTGCGCGAAAAGCAGGGTAATCTTGAATCGTGGCTTAGTCGTAAAGACATCACGGCGCTGGCGCAGGAGCTTTCTGCGCTCGGTCGATCGGAGGCCGCGCAAGGCTTTTTCGGCGGCGCGGGTCAACATCGCAAATGCGCTGCCGACCCTGCCTTCGCGCAGCTTCTGGCGGCATGGACCTACGACAAGCTTCTGTCGCTGGCGGAGGCGCTCGGCACCATTCGGCTCGAAATGCCGGAAACGGGCAGCTGGGGCGCGAACCTCAAATTTTCCGCCACCGAATTGTGGAACTCCGTGCAAGCGGCGCTCGGCGTCGATCTTTCGCCACCGGGTCATGTCGGCGGCTTTCTGGGCATAGAAGCTGCAGGGGCGTCGTTCAGATGCGGGTGGTTGAAGCCATTTACGCCGCCTATCGGCTACGACAGCTGGTTCAGACACGCGGGTTGTCCGGGTCGATCTGCGAAATTGGCGGTGGGGCCGGATTGACCGCTTATTATGCGATTCTGCTGGGGCTTCGAAACTACACGATCATCGACTTGCCGACGATGAACGCCGTTCAAGGATATGTGCTGGGCGGCGCCAGCATCGGCGCGACGGTCGCATTGCTGGGCGAGCCGAAGGACGACCGCACGGTTCAAATCCTACCGCCCGACGCGTTCCGGGACCTCGCACCCGGCAGCATCGACGTCCTGTATAACCAGGATTCGTTTCCGGAGATCGAGCCGCAGGCTGCGCTTGGCTATCTTGAAGACGCGGGAAAGTTGAACATCCCATTATTTCTCAGCATCAACCAGGAAGCCCATCTTCCGACCGGATCGGGCCACCAATATTCCGTACCGGAATTGATCGCAAAGGTCGGCGGGTACCGCGCCACCAGTCGTCATCGTCATTGGCTCCGGCAGGGTTACGTAGAAGAATTGTACGAGCGCGTCTGATCCATTCGCTTCAGGCGCGCTGATACGGCAGGAGAGCGACCCTCATCGCTGTACTTCTCAATGCCAGCAGACAATCTGACGCGATCAGCGGAAAGTAAGAGCGTTAATAGGAGATCCAGGCATGGCGCTAACCCTCTATTCGCATCCTTTCTCTTCTTATTGCCAGAAGGTTTTGACCGCATTGTGGGAGAAGGACCTGCCCTTCACCTATCGCCACCTGGAGGATGCCGGCGCCGCGGAAGAGCGCGCTGCATTATGGCCGTTCGGTCGCTTTCCGGTGCTGGTGGATGACGGTCGGGTCGTGGCGGAGACGTCGATCATCATCGAATATCTCGATCTTCACCATAGCGGCGCCGCGCAGCTCCTCCCGGCCGATCCCGATTCCGCGCTCGAAGTGCGCTTCCTGGATCGCTTCTTCGATCTTTATGTGATGACGCCCATGCAACAGCCGGTGGCGGAAGCGCTGCGCGCGGATAGCAGCCGTGCGGAGGAAGTGATGGCGGCATCCCGCGCGGCCCTCGAAACAGCCTATGCCTGGCTGGAAGATCGGCTGGACGGCCGCATCTGGGCGGCGGGCGACGCCTTCACCGTGGCGGATTGCGCGGCGGCGCCATCGCTCTTCTACGCCGATTGGATCCACCCGATTGGCCCCCAATTTCCGGGCATCCGCGCCTATCGGTCACGCCTGTTGGCGCGACCGTCCTTCGCACGTGCGGTTGAAGAGGCGCGACCCTATCGGCATTATTTTCCGCTCGGCGCGCCCGACCGCGACTGACAAGCCATCGTCCCGGCTATTTTTCCACGCCGGATGCGCTCGGCCAGAGCAAGCCGTCACCCCAGTCGATCCGCTGGTCGACGATCCGCAACGCCCCCTCAATCTGCTGCAGATGATAGACGGTCTGAACCGAATTGTGCGCGATCGTGACACACAGCAGTCCTTCGTCGTCGGACGGAGCCACAAACCTACGCTGATGCAGCGAGGGATCATGATCGGAAGGCCAGCTGAGTGAGGACGGTGCCCAATAATCGTCGCCCCGTCGCCAATAGCGGCCATAGACCTCGCTCTTACGGTCGATCAGGTCGGTCGTCTTGCCGTCATCATCGCTGTCGTCGGCATAAGCGCGATCGACCGGCAACATTTCCGCATCATACGCATCCACCAGCGTCACGGCGGCGTCCGCCATTGTCGCGTCGACGCCCGCGCGCTTGTCAGCCTCCGGGGCAATATGGATCGCGAGGAATAACGATAAGGAATCGCCGATCGCCCGATACAGACCGTCCGCGCCGATCGTCTGTCCCGCCAGGGCCAGCAGCGCCGTGAGGTTGTCGAAGCTGACCTGATGGCGCGGCGTCGCAAACACATTGTCGCCGGCCGCGGGCGGTTGATCGCGCAGCGCGGCGACGGCGCGTGTCAGCCCGGGTTGCAGCGACGCATTGGCCCATCCCCACAGAAAACTGCGATCGCTGGGATCGAAACTGCCCAGCACCTGGGCTCGTGCGACCAGCTTGCGGCCGCCCTTGAACGCCAATGTCAGCGTGCCGTCTTCCTGATCGAACAAGAATGAGGTTTCCAGCCCAACGCCATATTGCCGCGCAAGTGACTGATTCTGATCGGCGATCCAGTCACAGGCGGCGGGCAGCAACGCCTCCAGCTCTGGCCCCAGAACGAGAGTGGGAACGCCCTGCGGCTCTCTTTGCACCGGCGGCGATAACGTCTGCTGCACACGCACGACCCGCCCAAGCGCATCGCGCGTCACATGGGCATTGTCTGGAACTGAACTTTGATCGCCGTTCATCAATCCGCGCAGCCAGTTCAGCATGGTCCATCGCCTCCCGCTTCGACAATGTCCGTCCTTCGTCGATCGAAGACGCCGGACAGCGGCCATCGTCACGTTAAGCGCCTCCGGGGAAGACGGGTTCCGCGGGTGACTCAGGCGCTGAGGTTCCAGCGGAAGCGCCCCGTCAGCGGATAGCGGAATAGCGCCGGCTCCTCGCGCGCGCCATTGCCGATATTGTGGATGACATAGGCCGGTCCACGATCCGATACGATGCCCGTATGCGGGAGGCGGCCGTCAATCAGGCTCGTGAAGATATCCCCTGGCTGCCAATCGTTCCGGTCCTGCGGGATCGGCAAACGTGAATGCTGACGCCCGAAGAAGGTCGCCAGGTTCGGCACGCGCCGGTGATCGATATTGCTATCGGGCCGCCGCAGCCCCCAACGCTGCGGATAGGCCGCGAACGCCCGCCGCATGTCGGCATTGACCAAGGCCTGCAAGTCGAGCGCGAATGCGTCCCGATAAGCGCGGATGACGACATCGGTGCAGACGCCCTTGACGCGGGGCACATCCCCGCCCGGAAAGGCCAGTCTGGTATAGCCGGGATCATAGCTGAGCGTCACGCCGACCTGCCGACGCGCGGCAGCGATCAACGCTCCGGCGCGGCGCGGGTTGGGCGTTGCCGTGAGCTGCGCCAGCGGCGCGCAGAGCAGACCGGACAGCAGAGCCCGGCGGGAGAAGGAACCGACGTCCAATCCCGGATCGAGCCGCTCTATCCTGTTCATCCCTTCCCCTTCGCTCCGCGCGATATCGACGCTATCCTAAAGTCGATGGCACTGCCAACAGGCAACGGTCGATCCCATCGGGCCGGCGCGCCGCTGGCTTTATCGCAGGGCGGGGATTTCCCAATTCTTGCCCACCTCGATCGCGCGGAACCGCCCGCGCGCAATGCCGCGCCGGTCCGTCGTCGCATGAAGCAGGTTCGGCGGATCGTACAGGCCCTCGCTCGACAGCTTGAACGTGCCCCAATGTACCCCCAACGCATAAGCCGCGCCCAGCTTCTGGAAGGCGCTTACCGCCTCCACCGGATCGATATGGTTGCCGCTCATCGGCTCATGCGGCTGGAAGGCGCCGATCGGAATTAAGGCGAGCCGGTAAGGACCGTCCTTCGCGGCGGCCGTCACCCACGTTCCGTCGCCCGGCCCCGTATCGCCCGCATAATAAAGGTTGCCGCCTGGCAAGGTCACGGCGAACCCCGACCATAAGGCGCGATCCTTGTCCTTCCACCAGCGCGAGCTCCAATGATGGGCGCGCTCGATCGTGACCGTGATGCCAGGGCGTACATTGACCGTGCCACCCCAGTCGCGCGCGATCGCGGGGACGCCGGCGCTCTTAAGGATAGCGTCATTGCCCAGGCCCGTGACGATCAGCGGGCGATCACGCGCCCACAGCCGCTTGAGCGTCGGCAGATCCATATGATCCCAATGGTTGTGGCTCACCAGGATCAGATCGATATGCGGCAGATCGTCCAGCGCGATGCCGGGATTGCGCACGCGCTTCGGCCCGAACAGCCCCCATGGCCCTGCCCGCTCCGCGTAGATCGGATCGGTCAGGATGTTGATCCCGCCCGCCTGCACCAGCACCGTCGAATGGCCGATCCAAGTCACGAACATGCGCCGTGGATCGACCCGGTCGACGCAACGTGCCCAATTCTCGGTCACATGGGCAGGTTTGACCGGGCAGGCCACGCCCGCCGCCGCGGGATAGCCGGGTCTGGTGGGAACATGCCTTGGCCAGGGCGCCGGCTCTTTCATCATCGACGTGCGCCATGCCATTTCCCATGGCGTCCGGTTCTGCGCTCCGCCTGTCCCTTGTTCGCCCTCGGGATTGAAGAAGCGCTGCCCGTTGAAATGCGCGCTTGCGGGCCCGCGATAATAGATGCGATCCAGGAAGGGCGGGACGATGGCGGGCACGAGCAGCAGCGCGATCAGCGCACCCAGCAGCCCCCTCCAGATCACGCCCCACATCCGCATCGTCGCCTGCCTCATCGCCACAATGCCTTAACGGCCGCACGGCGCGGAGCAATCCCTCGCGCCTGTTCAGGATAAGGAGGGATGGCCTCTATCTCCAGGGGTCAGCGGAGGCATCGCCAGCCGCCGCCGCTACACCTGCTCCAGCAACCTCTCCCGGGCGATCTTTTCGCGCCACACCAGCGGTGCCGTATGGTGCACGCTCACGCCCTGCGCATCGACCGCAACCGTGACGGGCATGTCCTTGACGTCGAATTCGTAGATCGCTTCCATGCCAAGATCGGCGAACCCGACGACCTTGGCGCCCTTGATCGCGCGGGCCACCAGATACGCCGCACCGCCGACCGCCATCAGATAGGCGCTCTTCGCGTCGCGGATTGCCTCGATCGCTGCCGGGCCGCGTTCGGCCTTGCCGACCATCGCCAGCAAACCCTGATCGAGCATCATCTTGGTGAACTTGTCCATCCGCGTCGCGGTGGTGGGTCCGGCGGGTCCGACAACTTCGTCACGCACCGGATCGACCGGGCCGACATAATAGATAACCCGTCCGGCAAACTCGACCGGCAGCTCTTCGCCCTTCGCCAGCATGTCGGCGATACGCTTGTGGGCGGCGTCGCGCCCGGTCAGCATCTTGCCGTTGAGCAACAGCCGGTCGCCCGGCTTCCAGCTCGCGACAATATCGGGCGTCAAATTATTGAGATCGACGCGGATCGACTCCTTACTTGGCGTCCATTCCACCTTCGGCCATTCGTCGAGGCTCGGCGGCTCGAGATAAGCGGGGCCGGACCCATCGAGGTGGAAGTGCGCGTGGCGCGTCGCCGCACAATTTGGGATCATCGCGATCGGCTTGGACGCGGCATGCGTCGGCCAGTCGAGGATCTTGACGTCGAGCACGGTCGAGAGCCCGCCCAGCCCCTGCGCGCCGATGCCGAGCGCATTGACCTTCTCGAACAATTCGATCCGCAGTTCCTCGATCTTGTTGGCGGGTCCGCGCTGGCGCAGCTGCGCCATGTCGATATCGCCCATCAGCGATTCCTTGGCGAGCAACATCGCCTTTTCGGCGGTCCCGCCAATGCCGATTCCGAGCATGCCGGGCGGACACCAACCCGCACCCATCTGCGGCACCGTCTCCAGCACCCAGTCGACGATCGAATCCGATGGATTCATCATCTTGAACTTGGACTTATTCTCGCTCCCGCCGCCCTTGGCCGCGACCGTCACCTCGACATGGTGCCCCGGCACCATCTCGACGTGCAGCACGCTCGGCGTATTGTCCTTGGTGTTGACCCGACCGAACGCCGGATCGGCGAGGATGGAGGCGCGCAGCCGGTTCTCCGGATGGAGATAGGCACGCCGCACGCCTTCATCGATCACCGCCTGCAGCGATCGGCTGCTCTCCAGCCGGCAGTCCTGCCCCCACTTCACGAACACCGTGACGATGCCGGTATCCTGGCAGATCGGGCGATGGCCTTCGGCGCACATCCGGCTGTTCGTCAGGATCTGCGCGATCGCGTCCTTAGCGGCCGGCGACTGTTCCGCGTCATAGGCCACGCCCAGCGCGCGGATATAATCCATCGGGTGATAATAAGAGATATATTGGAGCGCGTCGGCGACGCTCTCGATCAGATCGGCTTCGCGGATGATGGTGGTCATGCGGTGCCTCCTAATCGGGGATCGTCAATATTTAAAGCGTCGCCCCGGCGGAGGCCGGGGCCGCTCGAGGTTATCGAAACATTATTTACAACCTCTAGCGGCCCCGGCCTCCGCCGGGGCGACGGCTATCAGTTGAGCGTCTCGAACAGATCGTCCCAATGCGGATTAGCCTCAGAAATCAGCCGCAGCTTCCACGCCCGCGTCCAATTCTTCAACGCCTTCTCGCGCAGGATTGCATCCTCGATCGTTGGATGCGGCTCAATAAGAACGAGCCGTTTGAGATCCCATCGGCGACAGAATGCCGACCCCCGGCCCTCCCGGTGCGCCAACACCCGTTCGGCGATATCGGCCGTCACCCCGACATACAAAACACCAAACGGCTTGTTCGTGACGATGTACGTATAGCCGCCCCGCATACCCAATTCCGCCGCCCCGGCGGAGGCCGGGGCCGCTGCGAATTACCGAAACGTCGCAACAATCTCCACAGGGCATCACAACTTCCAGCGGCCCCGGGCTTCGCCGGGCCGACGTCTACTTCGCAGCCGCGACCCGCCGAAAAACTGACCCTTTGAAGCGCGTCAAGCGCACAATCCGCCTTGCGACAAATTAAACATCTTGTGCGCCAGAGTCGGTAGTGACACTATCCGTGGTGTCGACCCCAGGGGGCCCGGCATCAGATTGAGAAATACCGGGGCGATCACCATATCGGTTCCGGAAGCACCCGCCCTATGAACATGGGGATGGAACGGGTTTGCGCGACCTCGATCCTTGCCCCCTCTGGCGATGCGCTTAGCATCTGGGGCAGCGCCCTCTGAGTCGAACAGGAACGAGATAGGGGACGGGCGATGGACTTTTCGAGCGAAGAACGGGAAGCGAACGATATGGCCACCCTGCTGGACGCCGCGGAAAATGCGCCGGCTGAGCCTGCCGCCACCGGCAGCAAGCGGCGCGACAAGCCGTTTCCGCTTGATGTCGATCATTCGCGCGACGCGCTGCTGACCGAGTTCGGCAAGGACACGCTGCGCGACCGCTATCTGCTGCCGGGCGAAAGCTATCAGGATCTGTTCGTGCGCGTCGCCTCGGCTTATGCCGACGATCAGGCGCATGCCCAGCGCGTCTACGATTATATCTCGCGCCTGTGGTTCATGCCCGCCACGCCGGTTCTGTCCAACGGCGGCACCGGCCGCGGCCTGCCCATCTCCTGCTTCCTCAACTCGGTCGACGACAGCCTCAACGGCATCGTCGACACGTGGAACGAGAATGTCTGGCTCGCCTCGCGCGGCGGCGGCATCGGCACCTATTGGGGTTCGGTGCGCGGCATCGGCGAGCCGGTCGGCCTCAACGGCAAGACCAGCGGCATCATCCCGTTCGTGCGCGTCATGGACAGCCTCACGCTCGCCATCAGCCAAGGCTCGCTGCGGCGCGGATCGGCGGCGGTCTATCTCGACGTTGCCCATCCCGAGATCGAGGAATTTCTCGAAATCCGCAAACCCTCGGGCGACTTCAACCGCAAGGCACTCAACCTCCACCATGGCGTGCTGCTGACCGACGAGTTCATGGAGGCCGTGCGCAACGGCACCAGCTTCGATCTCAAGTCGCCCAAGGACGGCTCCAAGCGCGGCGAGGTCGATGCCCGCTCGCTCTTCCAGAAACTGGTCGAGACCCGTTTGGCCACCGGCGAACCCTATATCGTCTTCGCCGACACCGTGAATCGCGCCATGCCCAAGCATCATCGCGATGCCGGCCTGAAGGTCTCGACCTCGAACCTCTGCTCGGAAATCACGTTGCCGACCGGGCGCGACCAGCATGGCGAAGCGCGCACCGCGGTCTGCTGCCTGTCGTCGCTCAGCCTGGAGACGTGGGACGAGTGGAAGGATGAGAAGGGCTTCGTCGAGGACGTGATGCGCTTCCTCGACAATGTCCTGCAGGACTTCATCGACCGCGCCGAACCCGGCATGGAGCGCGCGCGCTACTCCGCGTCGCGCGAACGCTCCGTCGGCCTCGGCGTGATGGGCTTCCATTCGTTCCTGCAGGCGCGCAACCTGCCGTTCGAAGGCGCCATGGCCAAGAGCTGGAACATGCGCATCTTCAAGCACATCCAGGCGCAGGTTAACGAAGCGTCGATGCAGTTGGCGGTCGAACGTGGCCCCTGCCCCGACGCCGCCGACATGGGCGTGATGGAGCGGTTCAGCTGCAAGACCGCCATCGCGCCGACCGCGTCGATCAGCATCATCTGCGGCGGCACCAGCGCCTGCATCGAGCCGATCCCGGCCAACATCTACACCCACAAGACTTTGTCGGGCAGCTTCTCGATCAAGAATCCCTATCTGGAGAAGCTGCTGATCGAGAAGAGCAAGAACAGCGACGCGGTGTGGAACACGATCCTCGAGCAGGGCGGCTCGGTCCAGCATCTCGATTTCCTCACCACCGAGGAAAAGGATGTCTTCAAGACCAGCTTCGAGATCGACCAGCGCTGGCTGATCGAACTCGCCGCCGATCGCACGCCCTATATCGATCAGGCTCAGTCGCTGAATCTGTTCATCCCAGCCGACGTCGAGAAGTGGGACTTGCTGATGCTCCACTTCCGGGCGTGGGAGCTGGGCATCAAGTCGCTTTACTATCTTCGCTCCAAGTCGATCCAGCGCGCCGGTTTCGCCGGCGGCGTCGAGGCCGACAACACGCCGCAGCTTCGCCAGATCGAGGTCGAAGCGAAGGATTATGACGAGTGCCTGGCCTGCCAATAAAAGCCTGGATCGGCTGATCGGGCTTACGGTTAAGGGCAGCAATGCAGACGGAAAACGCCGGGTGGCCGGCGACCACGGAGCGCCTGATGGCGTCGCTCGCGGAAGCGGGTCTCTCTTCGGCGGCCATCCGGCAACTGCTGCCATCGGCCTGCCCGGCGCTATTGCTCGCGGCCGAGCCGGCGGACGAGGCGACCATCCCGATCGGCGCGACCAAGATCGGCGGGCGGCCCGATCTGCCGCCCGGCATGGCCTGGCCCGAACGCCCGCCTTACGATGATGGCGGCGCGCTGGCGCGGGAAGCGCTCGACCATGCCGCCCGCTTCCACGCCGATGCCGGGATCGTACCGCCATGGATGGATGCCGAACAGGGCGCGGCCCTGCTCGCCGCGAATGCCCAGCAGAAGGCCGACACGCTGGCCTTCATGAAGACGCTGGATGTCGATGGCGCCGATCTGGACGCCGCCTTCTTCGGCTTCACGGCGAAGGATTGCGCCGTGGTGGCCCGCGAGGCGCTTGCCAAGTCCGCCGCCGCCGCAACCCATTTCCCCCTCGCCTTCCTGGCCCAGTTCGATCTCGCCGCCTTGGCGCTGGAAGAGGGCTTCGATCCCGCTTTGCCGCGAACCGGGCGGCTCTATCTGTTCTACGATCTGCTGCTGCTTCCCCCGTCTTATGCACCCAGCTCGCGCATCGGCCTGCATGTCTTGCATGACGCGTCAGCAACCGAGGCGTTGGTCCGTACCGACATACCGGCTGCGCTTGCCGCTCTGACGGACCTGAATGCCATGCTGATGCCGGCACGCGTTAGGACGAGCCCGGCGGTCACGATTGCAGCGCCCTACGGCACCGCCGCGCCGCCATTCGCCCTCTCGGACGAGGATCTGTCGATGGTTCAGGATTGGCTCTCGAACGTGGCAGGCTGGCCGGGAGACGGCGCTGCGGGCGCGCATCAGCTTGGCGGCTGGCCGCGCGAAATCCAGTCGAGCATGGCCGGCACCGCCGCCCTTGCCGCAAACGGGATCGATGCGGGCATGTCCGACGCATGGAAATCGCCGGAGGCACGGCGCCTGCTGGAAGACGCCGCAGCCTGGCGCCTGCTGTTCCAGCTCGGCCCGGACGAACCGATCGGAAACGGGCTGCCCGGTGCGCTCAATATCCTCGTCCGTGCCGAAGATCTGGCGGCTGGCCGGTTCGATCGCGCCTGGGCGGTGTACGAACAGAGCTGATCCACGCCGGCTTGGCTCAGGCCAGCGATCGCGCGCGGCGCAACGCCACCGCCATGGTCCGGTCGAAGCCGGCGGCGATATCGGCAGCGCTTTCCTCAACGCATATGTCGGGGAGGATGCCCGCATCCGGCTGATCGCCGCTGGGGAAATAGCCGATCAGCGGAAGGTCCGCCTCGATCCCCGATGCCGGCAGCCGCAGGAACAGAAAGGCGCCGCCGTTGATGCCGCGGCGGTTGCCGCCCGTGGGTTCGCCGATCAACAATCCCAATCGGCTGGCCTTGACCAGCTGCGCAAAGCCGAACGTGGCGGAGCTATTGCTGGCATCAGTCAGCACGATCAGCGTGCCGCGAAAGCGCCGCCCGGCGGGATGGATGGTCAACCCGCCATAGGCGTCGTCCGCATCCGCCGCCAGCGCGAAAAACCCGTCCCGTTGCGGCCCCCGCACCCTATCGCCCCAATCATAGAAGCTTTTGTCCCACGTATCGACGTGCGGACGGATATCCTCCGGCACACGGCGCGCCCGTACGCGTGCCACCATGCGCAGCGGCGTCAGTGGCCGATCGACCAACCGCGCCAGGATGGCATTGCCGCAATCCAGCCCGCCTTCATTGCCGCGCAGATCGACGATCAACGTGCGCGTCCCATCCGATACGATCTCGTCCAGCCGCGCCTCGAGCCAGGATGCCCAGTCCCATCTGCCATTATAGACGCTCCACGAGCGCATGGTCAGACAAGCGACCCCGCCCGGCTTGCGATCCAAGGACCACAATATCGCGTCGCGCGGCTGGGCATCGATTGGCGGCACCGCCGCCTGCCGCTGGGCCAAGGTTATCAGCGCGACGTCACGGCGCAGCGACCGGCCGTCGGGCAGCGTCGCGGTGATCCGCATCGCCCTCCGGGCAAACATAGCGGGCCACAGCATCGGCGCGTAGATGTCGAACGCCTGGAAGCGATCGATCGCTTCCACTTCGAGGATCCGGCGACGCTTGGCATCATTATGCCCATCCGCGCGGGCATACGGCATCAGGCCGCGCAGCAATCGTCCCGCCGGCACGCCTTCGATCGCGCGGACCTCCGTGCCGGGCGGAAGCGGCGGTTGCGAGACATCGCGCGTGACGATCATCCGATCGCCGATCCAGCGAAACAGGAATGGCAGTTTGTCGGGCCGATCGAACAGGCCGCGCTGCACCGCATCGCTCTGATTGTAGAAATTGGGATAGCTGTGGCCGCACCGGACCGCCGCCGTACAGCGTGCCAGGGCCAGATACGCGTCGCTGAGCGTCGGGCGCGCCGCCAGCGTCTGGCGCAGCGCCAGGAACCGCGCGCCCATCTGCGACGGGCTATTATAGCGATACAGACCCGGATGGAGCGCACCATAAGCGCGCGCCAGCAATTCGGCGTCGCCGCTAAAATCGCCGTTCGGCAACTGCGCTGCGCCGGCACGGCCCATCATTGCGTGGGTGCCGATCATTGCGGCGCCGCGCAGCACCGCACGGCGTGACGGAAAAGAGGACATATGAACGGGCTCCGATATCAGCCCGTCTCTTGCGCGCCCTGGCAAGCGGCGCGCCTCAGAATCCGGTGGTCTGCGACTATTTCGGATTTGAGCCGTGCCGTTGCCGATAAGCGGATGGCGACTGTCCGAATTCGGCGCGGAACGCCCGGTTGAATGTCGCCTTGGATCCGAACCCCGCATCCAGCGCGAGCGCGAGGAGGTCCGCCCGATCGCCGGATCGCAGGGCCGCCGCGACATCTTCACACCGCAGCCGGGCGATGAAGGTCGAGAAATTGACACCCAGCCCCTCATTGAGCGCGCGCGACAGATGCGTGCTGTTCGTTCCCAATAGCCTTGCCAGCCGCGTCAGCGACAATTCGGGGTCGCGATGCCATTGCCCGCCACGAACCTGGCCAGCCCATGCCTCACCGACCGCCCGCCAATCGCGTGCCGGGGTCACAATCTCCGGTTCGCCCCGCTCGGGCAAGCGGGCGAGGGGCACATCCGCATGACGCCAGCCCTCCACCGCCAGATAACAGCCGACCCCGGCAATCGCGAGGTAGCGGCCCACATCGCCGAAATAATCGAGCGGCGCCACGAGCCGGTTCCAGCCCTCATAACCGAGCGAGACAATCAGGATCACGAGCAGCGCCAGCACTGTGCGCGTGAGCCAGCGCGCGCTCAGCCGATCGTCATCGCTGCGCTGCTGGGCAAGCTCTGCGCGATACAGGCGCAGCATCCTCAAGCTGGCAAAACCATAGCTGCCCAGGCTCACGATCAGGGCCAATGTCAGCACGGGATCGACGAATGGCGTGCCATGCGCGTCCCACGCATTCTTGGCCGGCAACGGCTGTACGAACACGATGGCCTGATACAGGAACTGTACCGCCGCCGGCACCAGATGCAGCCGGATCCGGCCCGGCACCGCGCCGAAGGCGATCGCGTGGGCATAGCCGTAGAGCAGCGGTCCGATCGCCAGCGGCACCGCGAACGGAGCGAAGGACAGCCAGGGGAAACGATCGTAGAAACCGGCAAAGCCGATCAGATACGGGGTCATCACGCCGACCAGCACGACCAACAGGCCTGACAGCAGCCGGTTCGCGACGCGGTTTGCCAGCGGCCGCCACAAGGCCACCGCGACCGCGACCATCTGCACGCTCGCAAACAGCAGCAGCGCCGTGCGCCATCCGAAGACCAGCTGTTGCGATGCCATCGGCTGATCTTAATCCGCTTATTCGCTGCGCCCAGCCTATTCGCAGGCGGGATTACCGCCCGACAGGTTCCACTATTCGTAGCATTGGAACCCGATCACTTCCTGCCTGGATGTGCCCCGCCCCCCGCCCTCCAGTGAGGCCGTGAGGCGGATCGGCGCGCAGCCGACACGGTCCAGCCAAAAGCCGACATGCGTGCTTTCGCCCGTCGGAACGTGCGCCACCGCTGCGGTGCGATCCAGCAGCCGTCGTGCAGGGCGATGGGTGCCGCTCACCGCAAAGGCGGGCGCCTCCTCGATCGCAACCAGCCGCACACGCTCCGGCGCGGGCAAGCGATCGTCGCCCCCGTCCGTAATCGTGATCACGACCAGAACGGAGTCGCCGCTGGTTACGGCGTTGCCGAGCAGATCGGACGTCTGCAGCAGATCGGGGGAGAGCTTGCCCGTGTCGCGCAGAAACAGCTGTGCGGATATTCCGGCTATCTTGAGCGCCGCCACCACCGGGGCTGCGATCAGGCCGATCGTCACCGCGACACCGGCAAGGCATGCGCATCGCCACCGCCTGCTATTCATCCTGTCGCCGCGATAGGCCATCTCAATGCAGCGTGATCACGATGCCCTCTTCGAAGAAGCGATAGCCCAGGCTGGGGTTTACGAAGGCGACCGGTGCGACATTTACACCCTTGCAGCGGATCCAGCCGGCGACGCTTGCCGGCGCATCGAGCGTCGCCGGGAAGCGCCAGGACGTCCCGAAATGGCGGGCCAGTTCGGCACGGCTGCGATGCTTGATGTCGTCGTAATTCGCGCCCGCCGGGCAGCCTTCATAAAGGGGATCGATCACCCGATCCGGTTCCAGCCCCAGCTGGGTGGCGCCGGTCTGCGTCACGCCCGCTTTCGCCTCCTTCGACCCGCTGATCTCGCCGAACGACCAGGTCTTCAGCCAGTAAGGTTTGCCCGCCGCGCTGCAGGCGCCGGCGGACAGCAGCACGCTTGCTGCCAGGATCGCGATCGCTTTCATTTCAGCCTCAGGAAATAATGCGTCTTCTTGGACCACCAGGGATTGGTGAAGGACACGCTGGCAACGCCGGTGCTGCTTTGGGAGCCGATCCAATGGCCTGCGTCGGTGACGATGCCGACATGATCGTGCGTCATGCCGGTGCCTTTGGGAAAGCAGATCAGGTCGCCTGGCTGCGGCGGCGGCGTCGCGCTCTGGAAGCGCCGGTCGTCGAAAATCTGCGCCGCCGTCATGAACGCGAAGCCTGCATCGGGCTTGGCCTGGCGCAGCACGTAGATGACGAAGCCCGAACAATCGAACCCCTTCGTGCTATGCCCGCCCCAGGTATAGGGCTGCCCGGCCGCCTCCTCCGCGACCTTCGTCGCCGCGGTGACGATTTCCGGCTGTCCCAGTCCCTCTGCCTGCATTGCCCGCTCCTGTTTCGCGACGTCCTCTAAGGCTTAGGCCAGCAACGTCCGCCGCGCGGTCCGCAAGGTATCGTCCACCGATGGTTCGACATGCACCAGGACCAGACTGACATTGTCCTTTGCCCCGCGATCCAGCGTCACCTTCAGCAGATGATCGGCCGCATCGTCGGCCGTGCGCGCCTTCAGCACCGCCTCGATCTCGTCGTCGTCCATCATCCCGGTCAGCCCGTCCGAACACAGCAGGAAGACATCCCCTTCCTGGATCGGCCCGCTGGCAATATCCAGCGCCAGCCGATCATTCACGCCGACGGCGCGGGTGATGACGTTGGAGCGTCCATAATAAGGCGCATCGGCGCGCTGCAGCGCCCCGGAATCGATCAGCTCCTGCACCATGCTGTGATCGCGCGTGATCTGGTTAAGGCGTCCATCGCGGAGCAGATAGACCCGGCTATCCCCCGCCCACAGGCAGGCGAAATGCCCATCGTAGATCAGCAGCGCGACCAGCGTCGATCCGATCACCGTGCCCGGACGCGACAGGCGCGCATGCGACACCAACGTCCGATTGACCCGCTGGACGCTCTCCTGGACCTCGTCCAGGAAGGCATAGCCCGTGCCCAGGAGCTCGATCGAACTGAGCGCATCGACGATCATGCTGGAGGCCAGATCGCCCGCCTGATGCCCGCCCATGCCGTCGGCCACGGCCCACAGCCCGACCTCCGGACGGCTGAGCACGCGGTCCTCGTTCAGCTTGCGCACGCAGCCGACATGCGTTCGCTCGGCCGTTTCGAAGCTGAAGCCCGGCATCGGTCAGCCCTCCACGTCAAACAGGCGCGCAAAATCGGCGCCGGTGGGCATGGAGTCGGTCACGGTCGCCCGCGCGGCCGGATCGGATGCGCGCCACCAGCCCTCCTCCTCGGCAGCCGCGTCCTCCGCCGTGTCGCTGGCAATGACGATCAGCCGCGCCCGGGTCTCATCCGCGTCCAGCCCATGATCGCGCGCTTCGGTCAGCAGCTCCGCGATCCGCTGCGCGCCGCCGGGTTGCGCATCGGCGGTCGCGATCACCGGATACAGGCGCCCCACTTTGTCCCGGCTCGCCGCAAGCGCGCCGCTAATGTCCCCCGGCAATCGGAAACACCAGGTCGGCAGTTCGGACAGCCTTTCGTCCAATTCATAGCCGGCACTCATGGCGAACCGGTCCACCTCCGCCGTTAGCCAGCCGTCGAGCGTCCGCACCAGCTCCGGGTCGCCCCGGCGCACGAAGTCGCCATGCGCCGGCAGCTTGCCGAACAAGGCCGCGCGCGGCGCCTCGCTCAGAAGCCGGACGGGCACCGGAAGCTCCCAAGCTCGCGGATCGTGAAGGGATTGGTCGTGTTCAGCATCCGCACGCGCAGGCCGACACTGGCACCACCATCGCTGACCGTGACGACGAACCCGCGCGAGGTGACGTTGCTCAATCGCGAATCGCGCAACATGCGCGAGAACGCCCAATCCCCCGTCCAGCTGCGCACGCTCGGGGTTGGCGAGCCCTTATGCTGGAACGACACCGTCACGCCCGGCGTCGCGCCCGGCCACCGCAGTTCGACGCTCCGCCGGTCGGTTGCCGTGAACGCTGCCGGCGCCCCGTCCAGCGTCAACGTCACCGCCGTCGCATCGCCATCGATCCGCAGCGGTTCGATCGCCATGCGCACGTTGGGGCGGATGTCGCCCGGCTTGAAGAAGGCCTGACGGATCGCATCCGCATTCTGGAATTGCCGCACGGCCGCCGAAGACAGGCCGAGTGCACGGCCCGATTGGGTCAGCCCCCAATATTTGCCGCTCATATCCATCTGTCCGGCCAGACTGGTCGTCTGGAACGAGTCGATCAGGCCGCTCGGCCGGAACAGTCGGCTGAAATCGTCGATCGAGATTTCGTGCGATGAATTCCCATCGAGCGGGAAACCCTGCGCCACGATCGACCGACATTCGGGGTAGAGCTGCTGCGCATAGATCGTCTTGATGCTGGCATGCGCGTCCTGGTTGAGCTGCTTGGTCGACGCGTTGACGAAGCCCTTGAACAGGGATCCTGCCGCCGGCGGCAAACCGCCCGCAACTTGGTTCAATCGCGCCGTGGCCGCCATCGCCGCCGCCTGTTTGTCCCGCGTCAGCGTGGGATCGGCCAGACCGGCTGCCGAGCGCAACGCCGTCCCCGTATCGCCCACCGCCGTGAGCGCGATCAGCGCGTCGTCCAACGGCGACGGGCCGGTCGGCGGCGCGATATCATGCAGCCAGCGGAAATGCTCGATCACTTCGTCCAGCGGCCCTGGCGGGGCAGGCCCGGCCGAGGATGCCGCCGAATCCACCTGGTTGGCCTTGTTCAGGCCGCGATAGATGGAGCGCGAGAAGAGCGAGCCGACGCGCAACGCCGCCGCGCCGCGACCGCGCTTCAGCGATGGCGGCGTGAGGTCGGTCTCACTCCCCCAGGCCGTGAACAAGGCCTTGACAGGCGATGGCGGGCGCACCGCGAGTTGCAGGCGTTCGTCCATCGGCCGTTCGCCGCTGACAACCACGTCGTCGATCATCTCGTCCCAGCGTCGGGTAAAGTCGGCCAGGTAGGTAGTGAGCAGCGCGTCCTTGATCCGGCCGGTCTCGCTCGTCAGCGGGCTTGAGGCGGTTCCCGCCTCGCCCGTTACCCAATTCTCATTGGCCGACTGCGCGGCATAACGGCCGATCGCGGGCAGCACGTTGGTGATGAAATAGCGGCGCCGGAACATGCCGGGGATGCCGGCCGTCAGGGGCTTGCCCGATTTGCGGGTGAACAGCCGCGAATTGCCGACGCCGGGCACTTCCGCAATCGTGAAGGCCGGCAGGCCACGCAGCGCCGGATCGGCCAGCAGCTGCGCATAGACGCGCTCGCCCGGCCCGAGCGAGGAGACGCGATCGCGCGATGCCGAAATCAGGCTGGCGTTCAGACGCGGCGGATCCATCGGGCCCGCCAGCAGGGAGGCGAGATGCGCGTGCAAGATATCGCGCTGCGGCGCCTGGTCCTCACCCGGGAAGGCATTGCTCCAGCGATCGTCGAACGCCGCCAGGATGCCCTGCCGATCCAGCGGAGCGCCCTTCGCCCGGCCCAGCATCAGATACAGGCGCAGCACGCTATAGGTGTCCGCGCGATTATCCTTGCCCGGCTCCTGTGGCGCGCCGTTAAGCTCGGTCAGCTCATCCTCCAGGCCCAGCAGCAGGCGCGGCAGGAACTGCTGGTTCAGCAGATTATGATACGCGCCGTCGACCTGCGGCCGCAGCGTGCCGACCTGGCCCAGCCCCCATGAGAAGCCGGGCGTGCGATCCGCCATCGGTGCGGTGCTGGAGAAGGGCAAGGCACGCGCCTCTCCCAGCGGCTCCAAGATTTGCGTCACGTCGCTGTCGCTGATCGGACCCTGCGGCAGCGCCTGCACGCTCTTACGCAAGATGCCGGCCTGCGTCTCCAGCTTGTCGATCAGCGCGCTGTTGCGGAAATAGCTGACCAGCCACAACAGGGCGATAATCGCGGCAAGCGCCGCCGCCGCCCCGATCGCGCCGAACTTGATCAGACGCGCGCGCCGCTCGACGGCCGGATCGCGGCCTGCCAGCGCCGCCTCGGTGAAGACGACGCGCTTCAGCAGATCGGCGAGGAAGTAGCTGCGGCCCTTGCTATTCTCCAGCCGCGCGCCGCCCAGGCTCAAGCCGAACCGGCTCGACAAGGCACCAAGCAGCCGATCGATCGGGCGGCCGAACTGCGTACCGCTGGTGAAGTAGAATCCGCGCACCAGCGGCTGCGTCTCGAACTTCGTCGATTTCGCGATCGTTTGCAGCATCCGGCCCAAAGGCTGGCGCAGCGACGCGAATTGCTGCGGAAAGCCGAAGATCAGCCCGCGCCGGATCATGTCCTGTTCCGACTGCATCCGCATCAACATGCGCGAATCCAGCCGCGTGAGCAGTCCGTCAAAGGCGCGATCGAAACTGGGTGCTTCGTCCGGCAATTTGCCGTCCTTATCCAGCTTCCACGTCTCGCCCCACACCTGCTCGCGCTCGTGCGCGCTCAGATCCTCGAAATATTCGTTGAACCCGGCGAGCAGATCCATCTTCGTGATCAGCACATAGACAGGCAGCCGGATGCCGAACGCCTCCTGCATCTCGTTGATGCGGTGGCGGATCGCCCGCCCGTGATCGATCGCCGCGCTTTCGTCGGCGCCGGCCAGATCGGCGACCGAGATCGCCACGATGATGCCGGTCAACGGTTGGCGCGGACGATGCTGCTTCAGCAGATCCAGAAAGCCGCGCCACGCACCCGCATCGACCGCCTGATCGCTGTCCTGCGTGGTGTATCGTCCGGCCGTGTCGATCAGCACGGCGCGATCGGTGAACCACCATTCGATCGTGCGCGTGCCGCCAATCCCGCGGACCGGGCTGTCGCCCACCTCCTGCGCGATCGGAAAATCGAGCCCGCTATTGCGTAAGGCGGTCGTCTTGCCCGCGCCTGGTGGCCCGATGATGGCGTACCAGGGCAGCTCGTAGACCATCTCGCCTTTGGCGCCGATCTTCGCATCGCGCATCAGCGCGAGCGCCTTGTCGGCCCGCTCCTCCATCGCGGTGATGTCGGCTGCGGCCAGCTCGCTCTGATTGGCGGCCTCCGACGGACGGCCCTCCAAGTCAGCGACCAAGGCCCGGTTGCGCTGCCGCTCGCGCCATTTCCGCCAGCCCCAGCGGCCGCCGACGATCAGCAGGATCAGGACGATCAGCCCGACCCGCGCCCACACCCAGCCGAGCGGAGCCCAGCGCGCGATCGAGATCAGTGGCCCAACGAACCAGATGAGCAGGGCCAGCGCGATCAGGCCAAGCACGATCATGACGCCGCGCGAGGGACGAACCCAGATCCGCCTGAGCCAATATGGCTTCGAAAGCACCATTAGCGGGCTCCCCCTTCGACATAATTCTTGGGGATAGTCACCTCCACGCGGCGGTTTTGCCGCCGGCCCTGTTCGTCGTCATTCGATGCCACCGGCTGCGTCTCGCCCACGCCCGCCGGGCTCAGTCGCCCGCTTTCGATACCCTTCGCGGTCAGCGCCTGGACCACCGCCCCCGCGCGCGCTTCCGACAATGCCTGGTTGGACGGGAAGCGCAGCGACACGATGCGCTGGGTGTCGGTATGCCCGGTTACTGGAACCGTGCCCCTGGTCAGGTCGATTGCCTGCGCGATGCGGCCGATCGTCTCGCTGTAGCTGCTGTCCAGATCGGCCGATCCCGATGCGAACAATCCCTTGTCCTTCATCCGAACCTGCACGGCATCGGAGCTGTCGGTCACGGCGACGCGGCCGGCATCGATGTCCGGCTTCAATATGTCGAGGATCGTCAGATACAGCCGGTTATCCGATGGCGGCGCGGGCGCCGACCGGTTCAGGCTGGCCGGGCCTGCCCGGTAATTGGCAGTCAGCGGCGCGGTGGCGCGCGATCCCAGCGTGCCAAGATGCAGCAGGAAGCCGGCATAGAGCGCGAGCAGCAACAGCGCGAAGCCGACCAGCCAGACCCATAAGGGCGTCTGCCGGGCGACCGGTTGATAGGCGGCGTCGACGCCGGTCCAGTTCGGGGACAATCCCCGCTCGACCGGCCCTTTGAGATTGCGGATCGCCGCATAGAGGCGTTCGCGCAACTGGACGAGGCGGCTGGCCCCGCCGCGTTCCAGCCGCATCCGGCCTTCGAAGCCGAAGGACAGGCAGACGTAGATCAGCTCCAGCAGATTGGGCGAGCGGCCGGGCCGCGCTTCCAGCGCGTCGGCCAGCTCGAACATGCGGTCGCCCGAGACGACCTCATTATGGAAGGTGGCGACCAACGTCTGTTGGCCCCAGCTGCTTTTGACGCCCCACGGCGTCGACAGCACGACTTCGTCGATCAGCGCGCACAGCACATAATGGCCGTAGCGCGCATCTTCATCGCCTACCGCCAGTTCGCGCGTGCGCGTCTGGAACCGGCGCAGCTCGTCGACGACGGTGCGCCGCAGCCGCACGACGTCACCCGGATCGACGACGCTGCGCAGCGAATTGGCCAGCGCGATCAGGGGCGCACCCGCGGCCAGCAAGGCGTTGGCGCTCGCCGCGCCGAAACTGTCGAGCGACAGTGGCGCGGGCGTGAACGGCGTGTCGGCAACCCCGCCTTGCGCGGCAGGCGCACGCGGCTGGGGCGTGTCGGGACGCGCAAACGGCCCGGCGGCACCGGACCGGATCTGGGTCCTATCGTCGGGATCGATCGGGCTTTGCGAAATCTGGGTGCGATCGTCGGGATCGACGGGGGCCTGCGGCGACCGGCCGATCATCGTGCGATCGGCATCGTCGTCCGGCTCGAACGGGTTGCGCCCGCTCACCTTGTACGTCCCCGGATCGCCCACAGCTCAAGCTCAAGATCGGGAACGTCGCCCGAAACATGGATGGCGACGCCGCCGGATCGTTCGATCAGATGCCAGTCTTCCGAACTGGTATTCACCTCGAAATAGATCATGCTGGCCCGGAAGGGGATCTGGCGCGGCTCGGCCGGCAGCGGGCGGATCGGTGCGCCACCCAGCTGCAGGTTGACAAGGTCCCGGATCCGCTCGACCGCACCGATCGTCGTGCGCTTCGGCAGGTTGGTGCGAATAAGATCGCCGTCGATCGACGAGCGCGCCGCCAGCACGAACGTGCAGTCGCTGAACAGAGACCGATCGGTGATCTTGCCGACGCGGATGCCATAAGCGCGATCCTCCAGCGGGATCGGGATCGCGGTCTGCTCGAACACGGCGCTCAGCGCGTCGCGCAGGAAGCCGACCAACGGCGCGAAACTCGCCTGCAGGTCGTTATGCTGATAGGCGGCGAATTCCGGCGGGCGGTTGGAACCGCTCTCCGTGAAAGTCGCGATCTCGCCGGCCAGGCCGGTCAGCGTGCGGTAGAAATCCTGCGGATGCAGATCGGCCAATGTGCCCAGATGGCGCAGCACGGCTTCGTTGCGGTTGATCATCATCAGCGTCAGGAAGTCGCTGATCTCGGCCACGCTCTTGCCGCCCGGATCGGCCAGCCGCGCGGCGATTGCGGAGCCGCGATGCTGCAGCAGCCCGCGCATCTCGGCCAGGAAGCCGCCCAGCTTGGCCGATACGTCGCAGCTCAAGGCGGTGGGGATGAATTCCGGATCCAGCACCAGCGCGCCGTCCAGCCGTTTTTCGATCAGCCGCGCGACCGGCAGGGTCACATAGCCGGTCAGTTCCTGCTGATCGTGCATCAACGTCAGGTCCAGCTTGCCGACCATCACCGGCGCGCTGCCTTCGCTATCTTCGATCGTATCGGGAATTTCGGTTTCATGCGCCGCCCAGCGGAGCGGCTGGCCGCTGCGCGCTTCCAGCCGCGCTTCGAACGCACCTGGCCGGCGGATCGGCAAGGCCAGGTGGACGATGGCATTCCGCAGATCGCCGGGCACGTCCAGCGGACGGGGATGATCGTCGGCGGACGGCGCGTCGAATACGGTCCCGTCCGGCAGGATGCCGGCCGCCCGCGACAGCGCCAGCGATCCGGTGCGCAACAGCCCTTCGTCAATCTCCAGCCGGGCAAAGCCCCAACCGAGCGGGTGCAGCCAGCGGGCGGTGCTCTCGTTCAGCCGCTCGATATAGCGTTCGAACTGCTGGAAATGCTGCGTCCGAAGGAACATGCCCTCCGACCACAGGACCTTGTTATTCCAATACATTTCGACCCTCGCCCCCTGCTGTCGATCTTATTGCCATTGTTTGCTGTCGCCCAGTTCCTCGGCCTGCGCCTCATAGGCACGGCGGAAGGCACGGTTGATCATGCCGTCGGCGCTATCGTCGGCCTCGGCACGCAATCGCGCCGCAATCTCGACATAGCCCGCCCACAAGGCGGCATCGCGCTGGGCCTTGATCAGGAAATTACGATCGCCGATCTGGCTTTCGATCTCCTGCGGCGACAATGCCTGGAAGGTGGCGGCCAGTGCGCTGCGCATGCCCGCCAGCATACACAACAGATGCGCCTTCACATCGCGCAGCGCCTCGTTGAGCGCGCGCTCGCCAGTCGTGTAGCCGCTGCCTTCGCCGCGCAGCAATTCCACCGCGATCCGCTGCGGCGGTACCCATTTGAACGGATTGTTGCCCTGCGGCTGGACCGTGGTGCGGACCATGCGATATTCGTTCCGCAGCGCGGTCCGCTCCTGCATCAGGTCGGAAATGCCGAGCACCGATTGCCGGTAAACACCGCCCAACCGCTCCATCAGCGCGCGGCGATCCTCGCCCGCAAAGGCGTTGGGATCGATCCCGGCACCCGCGCAGAAATGCTCGAACAAGGCGTCGCCGTCCGATGCCGGCGGCGGCACCGGCTTCTTCTTGGCCTTGGCGGCCGGCGCCTCGGCGGCAGGGGCCAGGATCGGCTCGGGCGTCGCTACCGCCGCCACCGCAGGCGTACTGGGCGCGGGCGGGGTCGGTGCCTTGCGGCTTGCCGGCTCCATCCAGTCGGACGGGATCGCCGTCGACTGGCTTGGCACTGCCGGCTGTTCCAGGATCGGCCGGTTGAACGGCGCGTCGAAGCCATAGCCGGCTTCCGCCGCTTGCGGGGGCGGCTCGCGCCACTCACGCTCCGAACCGATCAGGGTCGAATGTTCGGGCTGACGGTGCGACGAGGTCGGCTTCCAGCTGCCGGCCGGGGCATCGGGCGGACGGTCCCATGCATCTTCATTGGGTACAGGCCCGCGCTGGCTCAGCGGATCCAGCTTGAGCGCGCTATCGAATGGCTTGCTCTTCGGCTTGCGCGATTCTTCCTTGGTTTCGTCGATGCCGCGGAAGGGGGAAGCCAGGTCCGGCGTCGTCACCGGATCGGCGCCGCCACGGCGCTCCTCCTCCACCACCAACAGATAATTGCCGAACTGGATGGCCTCGCCACGTCCCACCGGAATCGCCCGATCGCGATCGACCCGCTGCCGTGGACTGCCCAGGAATACGCCATTGGCGCTGGTGTCGCGGATCGTCAGCAACCCGCCCCGACTGGCGATCGTCAGATGCTTGCGCGATACGACCCGGTCAGGATCGGCCACCTGCCAATCGGCCTTGCTGTCTCGGCCGATCGAGATCTCGCCATCATCCAGTGCGCGGCTGTCCAACTGGTTGGTTGGATCATCCTTTCGAAACAATCTCAGTCGCAGCACACGCCGACCTCTTCTTAGCCCCATGTGAACGGACGCGCACGCACGCTACCGCCGTAACGCATCAAGCCAGATCGCGAACATTCGTTCCGTCTCCGGAAAGACGCGGCATCAATATTCTAGGCGCAGGTCAAGGCTGCCCGACGCAGCCCATTGTTGTTGCAGTAAATTCACTGGTCACACGGCAGGATTGCACGTCCCGTCGGGCGGCAGATTTTTCTTTGGATCGTAGAATACGATCACGATGCCACATCCGCCGTCCGAGATGTGCGGCAGTTGCTTTGCATCCACCCAGGACCGCGCCGGTCCGTTCTTGTCTATGTCACGACTGACATAGACTCCGACGATCGTCTGATCGCCAAGATAAGCGTAGCGACGGATATAATGGGAAAGCGGCTCCGCCCCGCGCGGCAGTGTCACGGTGCGCTCGATCTTCTCCATCAAGGCGTTTTGAGCGGGCGACGCTGCCTGCAGAAAGAAGCCCGCAACGCCGATCAACAAACAGGCTGAGCGCTTCACGACCTTCTCCTGCTGCACCGTTGCTTAGGTAAGCGTACCACGTTCATCCGACGTGCTGGCCTGCTCTTATTTCGGAAAGGGCTTTACCAGTACCCATTGACCAACCGGGACCGGGCCGACGTGCCGGGCGATTGCGTCATAATCCTTGTCACCGCGGCGGTAGCGTATCAGCGCGTCGCCCATGTCGCCTCCGTCCGACGTCGCACGGAGCTGCAATATATAAGTACCATCGGCCTCGCGCATGGCGGCACCAACAGTCTCAACTTGCTTTTCCTCCCGCGCCTGATCCGCCTTCGGCGCCTTTCCGTTATCCACCGCGTGACAGCTACTTGCCGCGGAGAGGATGAGCGCCCCAATAAGACGCCAATGCCGGTGTGACGATCGAACCATGTGATCCTTGTAGATCCCCGATGACCCGTCAGCCGATCACCCGCGAGCCAGTCGATGTTGCATGCGTTCCCTACACCGCTCCCGCGCCGCTATCGGTTATTCCGGGAAGGGCTTCACCGGCACCCATTTGCCGACCGGGACCGCGCCAATATGCTTGGCGACCTCGTCATACCCTTTGTCACCGCGCTTGTAGCGCATCAGTGATTGGCCAATGGCGCCGCTGCTCGATGTCGCGCGCAGCTGCAAGACATAGGTGCCGTCCGCCTCGCGCGTCGCGACACCGATCGTCTCCTCCTGTTGCTCCTTGTGCGCCTGGTCCACCTTCGCTGCCTTTCCCTTGTTCACCGCGTGGCAGCTACTTGCCGCCAAGAGGATTAGCGGCCCAATAAGAATCCAATGCCGGCGTGACGATAGAACCATGTGAGCCTCCGTACGCGCGTGCCGCGCTTTCCGCATATGTTTCCGACAACCCGGCGACACCGGGTTGCGTTTCATAGCTTGGCAGCGCGGCGACATCCTTCAATCGCGCAGCAACGAAGTCAGGGCTCTGCGAGTTGCGCGCGGCGCCGGCATATTTGTCGACCGCGTGCGTAACCTCATGCACAACCAGGTTTTCCGAACCATGGCCGTTGCCAGTCAGCGGGACGCTCCGGTTCGTAGCGTCCCCTCGCGTTGCAATCACAACCGCATTCCGGTCGGGCATGAACGCGCCGGGCACGCTGTCCCAGGAGCTACCGGGCGGCCAACCGCGCGGCTTCACGCCTTTCAAGTCGCTGGCAAAGTCGGTGACCGATCCGCGCGCGGCGATCACGTCGACCTTGTTGTCTTTCAGCGTCTGCAGCGCGGGCTCCGGCATCTTCTTCAGCTCGCCGACCACGGCATCGACGTCGGCCTGGGTGCCAGTCCCGCCCGGTTTGGTGATCGATTTGGCCAATGCTTCCGATTTGGGCGTGCCACCGCCGGTACCGCCTCCAGCGCCAGCTCCGCCGCCGCTACTGCCACCAGGATTGGCCGCAGCCCCACCCGATCCCCCACCAGAGGAGGAAGACGGTCCTGATCCGCCCCCGCCCGCGAGGCTGGATGCTGCACCGACACTGGTCGCACCGGTTGGTGCGGGAAGGGCAGGTTGGATCTGCGGCGTGAACGTCGTTGGCGCGCCGCCGCTGTTCAGCTGGATCTTGTCCGCATCGATCCACACGCCGCTCGACGTGATCGTGATCTTGCTGCCACCGACGTGCAGCACGATGCTTTCGGTTGCGGCGATGTCGACCGCCTTGGCCGCGATCTCCAGATGCTCCGTGATCGACACGCTCTCATGGCGATTGACCGTCCGCACGAAATCGCGCCCGGCCAGCAGATCGATCTTCTCGCCGCCCCCTTTGTCCTCGAACAACAGGTGGTTGGTCTTGCCCCCCTCGCCCGACGTCCGCCAGCCGGCCTGCGTCAGATTGGCGGGCAGGTCGAAGCCATGCTTGTTCTTGCCGTTGTACAGGCAGCCGATGATAACCGGATTTTCGGCGCGACCGTCGATGAAGTCGACCAGCACTTCCATGCCCGGCCGCGGGATGAATTGCGATCCGATCTGGTTGCCGCCCCATTGTTGCAGCACGCGCACCCAGCAACTGGAATGGCCGCTATGATCCCAATGGAAGCGCACCTTGACGCGGCCGAGGCCCTTGCCGTCATTCTGGTCCAGCACGACCGCAGTCTGCGGACCGGAGCTGATCGCGCGCGGCGTCGATTGCGGCGGCCGGAACGGCTGCGCGCTCGGATGCGCCTCGAACTGCTGCTTATAATAGGGCTCGCCTTCGTCCGACGCATAGGGATCGAACACCGAATGGCGGACGCCGCTGACGACGATCCGGCGCTCCCACGGCTCAAGCCGCTGGTCGTTGACGCTGAAGCGCGCGCCCGGGGCAAAGGCGGAATAGGTGCCCTGCCCCTTCATGTTGACCGATCCGCTTTCGGCGCCCTCGACGCGCAGGTTCGCGCGCGACTGGCCGCCGCTGGGATCCTTATAGCCGGCACCCCATTGGAAGACCTGGCCCTTTTTCTCGGCCCAGCTCAGGCGGCTGGGCGCCGTGACCGGCGTCAGCTCCCCGGGTTGCTTATAATTATAATCGTGCGTGACGACCTTGGAGGGTGCGGATCCATAGCCCATCTGCAGCGAATTGAGGCCGCGCGTCAGATGGTCGCGGCGGAAATTGATCTCGAACGGCTCGCCGTCATAATAGCCCGACGGATCGCCGGCGATGATCATGCGGTGCTTATAGGGCGCCGCCCCCTCATCATATTTGAAATAATAGAAGACGCCTTCGTCTTCCATCATCCGGCTGACAAGCGCGAAGTCGCTCTCGTCATGCTGGACGATGTAGGATCGCACGGGCGAATTGCCCCATTTGGCATCGTCGAACGCGATATTGTGCTCGCCCAGCACGGTCTCGACGACCTGCTTGGCGCTCTTGTCGTTAAAGATGCGGCGATCGCGCGTCATCTTCAGGGACTCGAAGGCGGGCTGCACGCGAATGAAGAATTCGACGTAGCTGCCTTTTTCGTGAAGATGACGGAAGTCCGAGCAGCGGCCATTGATGGTGCGCTCGGCCCCATCGGTCTGCCCGAACGAAAATGTGATGGATGCGCCGATCCAGGATTCCGCCTTGGGGACCTGGCCTTGCGATCGGATCGTCAACTCGAACGAAAAAGGTTCGGAAAGCTTCTCTGTCCCGTCCATGCGGAACAGCTTGTAATTGTCGACGCTCCCCGGGGCTTCGATCAGGTGAAGAAACCGATTGGGAAAACGCGCCACCTTATGCTCCAGTTAATTCGGGCCGTGCCCGACGAACAAGCACCTCAGCAGTCGAACCGGCCATGCACCTGCATGGCCGGCCAACCGTATCGTTTAGAGGGACTTGTTCTGCTGGAAGTCCACACCACCGCGGACGGCGCGCTCGTTGCCGGCAGCGTCGGTCAGGAACTGATTGATCTGGACCGACGTGAAGTTAAGCGTGATATTCTCATTCGGCTGCGAACCGCTGGCCGAAGTACCCGACGTGGTAAACGACGAGCAAATCACGTTTGCGAGCGTATATTCCATATACTTCTGCTCGCCGCCATCAGACGCCTGACGGGTCACAGCGAGAGTTGCATTTTCCGTATTCTTACCCTGCAGCGACTGAATCATGAACTGCGTGGTCGAGTCGTCCTGCTTCTTCGTGAGATGCAGATCGCCTGGCGTCACCTTACCCGACGAAACACGATTGCCGGAGGCGCCCGACGTCGTCTGGACTGCAACCGAGAATCCCCAGCTGTAGGAATCGACTTCGATCCAGTCCTTGTACTGCGACGACGTGGCAGCACCCTTAAGGTTACCAAGCTTCAAATACACAGGCATAACAATCTCCCTCGAACGAACTGCTACGGGTCCGAAACGCACGAACTGCGTTACGGTTCTAATAGTACTAGCTTAAATTAATTTCTACCTCCCTTTGGGCGTCGGCTTTTAGCTCGATCTTTTCAACACTTTCCCCATCTTGTCTGCGCTGCAGCAAAAGACCCGCTAGCCTGGGCGCGATCCCTCCAGCGATGACGGCTTCGACGTTGCGCGCGCCGCTCTGTGCTTCAGTGCAGCGTGACGCAATCGCATCGACTGTAGCCTCGTCCCATTGCAGTTCCGCGGCATAGCTGTCGCGAACCCGCTCCCCGAGTCGGCCAAGTGCCAGCCCCACGATCTCGCGCAGGATTTCCGGCTTCAGCGGGAAATAGGGAATAACCGTGACGCGGCCCAGAAATGCCGGCTTGAAATGCTTCAGCAATTCGGGCCGCAGCGCATCCGCCAGGCCTGCCGCATCGGGCATGGTCTCCGGATCGGCGCACAATTTCTCGATCAGGTCCGAACCGGCATTGGACGTCATGATCAGCATGGCGTTGCGGAAGTCGACGTCGCGCCCCTGCCCGTCCTTGATCATGCCCTTGTCGAACAATTGATAGAAAACGTCCTGAACACCAGGATGCGCCTTCTCCATCTCGTCCAGCAGGACCACACTGAACGGCTTGCGCCGCACCGCCTCGGTCAGGACGCCGCCTTCGCCATAGCCGACATAGCCGGGAGGCGCGCCGAGGAGCATCGATACCTTATGCTCCTCCTTGAATTCGCTCATGTTGATGACGGTCAAATTCTGGGTACCGCCATAGAACATGTCGGCCAGCGTCAGCGCCGTCTCGGTCTTGCCGACGCCCGACACGCCCACCATCAGGAACACGCCCGTGGGCTTGCGCGCGTCGGTCAGCCCGGCGCGTGAGGTGCGGATCGCATCGCCGATCACGCTCAGCGCCTGATCCTGGCCGCGGATCCGCCGCCCGATCTGCGCTTCCAGCTCCAACACGCCGCGCAGCTCGTCAGCCACCATCCGGCCCACCGGAACGCCGGTCCACAATGCCACGACATCCGCCACCGCGTGACGATCGACGACGTGGAACACCATCGGCCGCTCGCCCTGCAGCGTCGCCAGCTCGGCCTGCTTGTCCTTCAGCTCCGCCCGCAAAACGTCGGTCGCATCCGGCCCGCCCAAAGTCTCCCGCGCAGCGCCGATCGCCTCGACCAGCGCCTTTTCTTGCTCATAGCGCGCCGTAAGCGCCTCGCGGGTCGCGTTGGTCTGCGCCAGCTCTTCCTCGATCGCCGTTGTCCGCGCGCCATGTTCGGATGCGCCTGCCCCTGTCTCGCGCGCCAGAATGTCGCGCTCGATCGTCAGGGCATCGATCCGTCGGCTGGCATTCTCGATCGCGGCAGGTGTCGACGTCTGGCTCATCGCCACGCGCGCGGCCGCCGTATCCAGCAGGCTGATCGATTTATCGGGAAGCTGGCGACCAAAGATGTAGCGATGCGACAGGCGCACCGACGCCACCACCGCTTCGTCCAGGATCCGCACCTTGTGGTGTTTCTCCAGCGTCGCGACGAGGCCGCGCATCATCTCGATCGCCTTGCCCTCGTCCGGCTCGTCGACCTTCACCACCTGGAAGCGCCGGGTGAGCGCGGCATCCTTCTCGAAATATTTCTTATATTCGGCCCACGTGGTCGCCGCGACCGTGCGCAGTTCGCCGCGCGCCAGCGCCGGCTTCAACAGGTTGGCGGCATCGCCCTGCCCTTCCTGCCCGCCGGCTCCGATCAGGCTATGCGCCTCATCGATGAACATGATGATCGGCGTCGGCGAGCTCTTGGCCTCTTCGATCACCTGCTTCAGCCGGTTCTCGAATTCGCCGCGTACGCCTGCGCCGGCCTGCAGCAATCCCATGTCCAGGCTCAGCAGCCGCACGCCGCGCAGCGCCGGCGGCACGTCCTCGGCCACGATGCGCAGGGCGAAACCCTCGACCACCGCCGTCTTGCCCACGCCGGCTTCACCGGTGAGGATCGGATTGTTCTGGCGGCGGCGCGTCAGGATATCGATCACCTGGCGGATTTCTCCGTCGCGGCCGATGACCGGATCGATCCGGCCTTCGCGCGCCTGCGCGGTCAGGTCGATACAATAAGTGTCGAGCGCCTTGCCCTTGCCCATCACCGGCACCGCCGCGGGCGCGCCCGGTTCGGCCGTCGCGGCAGGCGCACCCGCACCTTCGCCGGCTATTGCCGCGAAGTTTCCAGCCAATATGTCCGCATCGACCTTGCTCAGCTGCGACGCCGCCTCGCGCATCGCGCTGCCCATGTCGCGATCGGCCAACAAAGCGGCGAGCAGATGGCTCGGGCGGACGATCGCCTCGCCCTGCTCTACCGATGCGAACAGCCACGCTTCGCGCGCCAGCCGCACGATCCGCGGCGACAGGGCCGGCGGGCGGCCATTGCCGGTCCGCAGCCGATCGAGCGTGCGGTTGAGCTCCGCGGCCAGCCGTCCGGTATCGACCTCGAAATGGCTGAGCACGGCGCGCAGATCGGGATCGTCCCGCTCGACCAGTTTCAGCAGCCAATGTTCCAGTTCGGCGTCGTAATTGGTGCGGGACATCGCGCTCGCGACCGCCCCCTCCAATGCCTCACGGCTGCCGGGATCGAGCCGTGCGACCAACGCCTTCAAATTCATGCACATTCCCCCAAAATGCCGGTTTCGTTCGAAGGCGCCGATCCGGCCGCGCATCGCCCCGCGCTGCCATAGCCTTCGTCCTGTCTTCTATTTGTGACGGTCGACGGGTCGAACCGCAGGCCCAGTTTTTTACGGCCGGCCTGCACGGGTGCGACGATCCGATTCGGGTGATCGCCGATCGCTAACAGCTCATCCTGATGTTTCGCCGTAGGAGGACCCTCGGCAGTAACCGGCGCCAGTCCCAAGAATAATCGCCCCAAAATTTGTTAACTTGAGTTTAAACCGTTCGTCGTAGGAATCGATCCGTCACGGTTCATCTTATCCCGCTTCCGGCCCGGCTCGTGGCGGGCAGCACCGCATCGTCCCGATCCTTCTTGGCCGGACCGGCCAGCAACCAGCCCGTGCGCGACAACATCGGCGCGCTGCTTTCCGCCAGTTGCACCTGCGGCACCTCATCCGCCTGCAGCACCAGTTGGATATCGAAATCCACCGTCCCGCCAATCGCAAACCGCACCGCCTCGGTCAGCCGCTTGTGCAGCCCGTCCGCCTCGAAAAAGGCCTGGAAGGACGGCCAGTCGAGCGGACCGATGCGGATGCGGAAGCGGCCGGTCACATCGGGCACGGTCTCGCCCAACACGGCATTCAGGCCCAATCCGGCATAATTGCCGCGCGGCTGGTAGGCCGATCCGAGCCGGGTCTGTTCGGCGCGATCGATCCTGATCCAGCGAGACTGTAGCTCGATCACTTCCACCGGCATCGTGAACATCGCCGCTACGATCCGGCGCAGCGCCCCCGGCGATCGGACCCGCCGTGCCAGCGATCCCGCCGCCGCCAACGTGTCCGGCGCATCCAGTCGGGCGATCCCCGCGAGCGCTGCAAGCGCCTGACTGAAGGGATCGGTGAAGGCGCCGCCATCCTCCTCAAACTGCACCGGGAGGCGGTATTTGGCCCAGGCGCGATAGAACAGGCTGATCGCGCGATGATTGAACAGGTCCAGGAAGCGGGCCAGCGCCTCGTCCCGCGCACGCCGCTGCCCGACGACCAGGTCGGAATAATGATCCGGCATCACCCCCATCGGGCCGGTGAGCCCCATCGGCGCCACCGTCATCTCGACCGGGCCGTCCTCCGCCGGGCGATCCAGCGCCACGATCTCCGTATCGGGGTGGCGCATACCGTCCATGACCCGAAAGCGCACCGGCTCGGCGTCCGCCCGCGTATCGTCGCCCACCCCGCGCCCGGTGGCGGCAAGGATCAGGCGAACCGTCTGGAAGAATTCCGCGCGGGCCAGAGCGCGCCCGCTCGGGGGCGTCAGAGCAGGGCCCGCGTGCCCGTGCGCGCGTTCCAGCGCTGCCATGGATCCTTCTCCCCTTTGAGCATGAGCGTGGTGCGGCTGAAACTGTTGATCGCGGCCATCGAAGCGAACACCCGGTCCAGCAGCGCACCGAGCAGGAAGACCCCCGATCCGGACAGGCGCCGGTCTTCGAATTCCAGCATGATCTCGGTGCCGCCGACAAAGGCGATCCGTCCGGCGGCCGGCGCGCGCGCCGTGGCGGGCCGCGTATGCACCGCCCGCAGCCGCTCCGCCGCGCGCCGTCCCTCGGCGCCGGCGGGGCTGTCATGCAGCGCCAGCAATTCGCGCACCAGGTCGATGGCCAGCGCGGGATCGGCGATGCTCATATGGTTGAGCGAAAGATGCGAGATCAGACGCCACAAGGCGCCATGTCCGCGCTCGGGCCGCTGGGTATGGGTGGGCGCGGTCAGGAAGACCGCGCGGTCGACCTGCCCGCCCGAAGTCAGCATCGTCAGGCGCGGCCGCCCGTCCCCGCGCGGCAGATCCGCCGCCAGGTTGCGGTTGGTGCAGGTGAGCGTGATGGAGGCCACATGATCGGCATCGGCAACATGCACGCCTTTGCTGTCGACGGTCGACAGGAACACGTCGTCTCCGCCCGATCGGTTCGTGGCCGCGCGGCGCGTCAGGCGCCAATAACGCTGCCCCTCATTGCGCCCACCGCCCATCGCGTAGAACGGGAAATAGGGTTGCGCCGTGCCGCCGCGATCGGCGACGCTGACCTTGTCGACCGAATAGACTTCGGTCGTCGCCTCACGCCGCGCATCGGGCACGATGCGATGTTCGTACCGGCCCGGAATGAGCCGCACCGGTTCCGCCTGCTGACGGAACAGATTGACCACCGGCGTGGCGAACAGCCGGAAATCGCTCGCGCTGACCTGCCGCTCCAACGCCGCATCGAACCGGTCGAGATACAGGAAGACGTCGATCGTGCGCCCGCCGTCGCGTAGCGTCTTCGCATCCAGCCCCGTCAGGTCGAAGAACAGGAATTTCTCCGCGAAACCGAAATATTCGGTCATCAAGGCATGCGCCGGGTCGCTCGCCGGCCCCAGCGGCACCAGGACTTCGTCTTCGGCAAAGCCGACCGGGCGGATCGTGTCCGGCGGCAGGATCACCGGATGCGGATCCGCGGCGTCGTCCGCGACAGCAACCGAAAGCGTGCTGCCGGTGATCAGCTCGTACAGCATGTTCGCCGTGCGCGCCGGCGACGCAATATAGAAGCGCAACCGGTCCAGGCCGAGCTTGGCGAAGGTCAAGTCGGGAATCGTCGTCTCGAGCGTCAGGCGCAGCACGCCTTGCGCGGTGGCCGCATGGCGATTTTGCGGTGCCAGCAGCGGCAGCCCCGAAATCGCCGCCTTGCTCAGCCGGACCGGCCACATCTCGACCGGATAACCCGTCCGGAACCGCACCGGCTCGCCGCCCACCGGCTCCGTCATCAACTCCGCACCGGCGGGAACCGTCGTCGCCGTCTGCAGCCCCGCCTGCGGCGTCAGCTGCATGATCGCCATCGACGGAAAGGGCCGCAGATAATGCGGGTAGAGCAGATCGAGCAGCGAAGTGGTCAGCTCGGGAAAATCATCGTCCAACTTCATGCGCGTGCGCGCATTCAGAAAGGCGAAGCCTTCGATCAGGCGGGCGACATGCGGATCGTCAATCTGGTCGCCGGCGATGCGCAGCCGTCCGGCGATCTTCGGATTGGCCTCGGCAAATGCCTTGGCCATGTCCCGCATGAAGCGCAGTTCGCTATTATAATAAGGCAGGATGTCGTCGAACATCAGCTGTGCATCACTAGATAGGAGCGGATGGGATCCAGATGGCTGTCGAACATCAATTCCTGCCGTTCGCCGTCCAGCGTCACTACGCCGCTGATGCGGATCCGCAGGGTGCGATCCAGCTCATCCTTGTTGGGCAACAGATTGACTTCAAACCGGCCGATGCGTGGCTCCAGCCGCCGTAGCAGACGCTCCACATCCTCGATGAACCGGGTGCGGAATTCGTCCGCAGTCAGCGTCTCGTTGACCAGATCGTCCAGCCCATAATTGAGCAGGCTGCGATCCAGTTCCTCAAGCTCGGACGGCCACGACAACAGCCGCCGCCGGCTGTTGAGCATGGCTTCCAGGTCGCGGCACAGGCTTGCGCGCAATTGCGCGACCGGACTGCGCCGGTCCTCCGTCTCGACCAATTTGTCCAGCAGCGACGCGGTCATTCGGCGACCACCAGCTCCGTAAACTCACCCATCGCGACCGCATCCTCCCCGATCAGGAAGGTGCGCAGGCCCACGCCAACCGTCTGCGCGCCCTGCTCCACCCAATCGGTTTCGCGGCCAAGACGTTGGGCATCGCTCATCGATTCCGCGAAATAGACTGCGGGCAGATAGACGACGCCATTCGGTCCGCCGCGCACGTCCAGCTCCGCCTGGCGCCAGACCAGGTCGCGCGGTCGTTCCGGCGTGACCAGCTTCAGGTGGCCGATCTGCGCCAGCGACACCCACACATATTTGCCGGTCGTGGTGAGCACTTCCAACACGCCGGCGGTGCGATCGTCGCCGTCGCGCAGGCCGGTGAAGGGTTGCCCGTCGATCGTGCCCTGCAGCTCCGCCTCCTCCTCTTCGCTCGACGCGTCCGCGCCGGCGAGCTCGGCCAGCGCGCGCGTGATCGCAAAATCCGGTTCCGCCACCAGTTCCGGTGGGCGCCGCTGGGTGAAGGTCTCCGCCCGTGCGGTGGCTGCCCGGATCAACTGCCGCGTCAAGGCGACGGGGAGTGCCAGCTGCGTGTCCTGCTGGGATGCGATCTCCAGCTGATTGTCCGCCCGCTCCAACTCGCCCTGCAGGATCAGGATGTCGGCCAGCGCCAGCCGATGCCCGGCCTGGGCCGGTTCGCTGCGGACCTTACCGGCCAGCAGGGTGCGCAATCCGTCCAGATCGCCCTCCCGCAACAGGGCGGACGTGTCGCTCGTGGCTGCCGCTTCGCTCATGCCGCTCCGGGCTCCTTCATGATGGTGACGAGGTGGAATTCGCTGATCGCCTGATCCAGCTGGAAATGCGGCTTCAGCGCGACGCCGCATTCATAGCTTCCCGGCGTTCCCGGCAATTCGCGCACGGCAATGCGCGCCTCCTGCAGCGGATATCGCGCCTTCTGCTCGAACGACACATCATTGCCGCTGCTGATATATTGGTTGAGCCAGCGTTGCAGCCGCTGCTCTATTTCGTCGGCGGACTTCAGCGCGCCGATCCATTCCCGGCCGATGATCTTGATATAATGGGCGAAGCGCGACACGCACAAAATATAGTTCAGCATCGTGCCGAGCTGCTGGTTGGTGCGCGCAATCTCGGTATCGTACGTGGTCGTCGGCTTGTGCAGAGAGGGCATGTTGTGGATCGCCAGATAGGGCGTATCCTTTACCCGCCGCACGCTGATGAAACCGGCCTCGGCCAATTCCCGGTCCAGCCCCTCGGACAATTGCACCTCGACCGGAAATTTGACAATCTTGCCCGGCGCGTCGGTCTCGAAATCGACCACCGGTAGCGTGGCGACCAGCCCCGCTGTCAGTTCGTCGCGCACCAGCCCGCGCACCGACGCCGGCCATCGATAATCGTTGAAAGCACGCAGCACGACATGGCCGATCGCCAGGCCGCCCGCGCCCCACAGCGATTGCCGCTCGTCCGCTTCGTAGCGAAAGCCGCAATCGCCGACCTGGCGTCCGCGCCATGGCCCGCGCAGCCGGACCCGCGGCGCGACCACGCCGACGAAGCGCGCATCCGGGCGCTCCTGAAACGACCGCAGGCGCATATAGGCCGGGTTGCGGAAATCGGCCGAGAGCGTCTGGCGCAGGTCCATGTCGCCAAAATTGTCCACGCCGAACAGGCCGGGCGCTGCGTCCAGGATGATCGGCGCGAACGCGGCGGCGCCCACGGCGGCCAGGTGGCGTAATATCTCGACATCGTCCGTCTTGCGGCCGCGCGTCGGGCGATGCTGCACATCGTACAGGCCAATCAGCATCGAGAAGGGCACGCCGCCGGGCATGTCGAATTCTTGCGAATAGACCAGATCGAACAAGGCGCTCTTGTCGAATTCCGGCGCGCGCTCGAAGTCGCGTCCAATCTCGTGCCAGCGCGCGTCGAGCAGACGGATGCGCGACATGTCATCGATCCCCAACCCCATCGCCAGCCAGCGGACGCCGCGCCAGGCGGATTCCAGCGCGGCGAACCGGGGATGGGCGATGATCGCGTTGATCTGCTCCGAAAGCAGGCTGTCGATCGTGGCGATGGCATAGTCGATCTGCGCGCGCGCCTGCGCCGGGGGCGCATCGCCCACCCATGCGGCCAACGCTTCCTCGTCCGTCAGGGCGAGGAAGCGGTCGAGCGCCGATGGATCGATCGTGCCTTGAGCGATCGACTGGAGCACCGTGTCGCCAAGTGTCGGCGACCGGCCCTCGCCGTCCGCCGCCACGGCCAGCGATACGGCGTTCATGGCCGTATCACGACTTCTTGGGGATGCGCGCTACCAGCCGCAGCGACGCGGTGAGCTCCTCCATTTGCAGCCACGGCCGCAGATAGGCCACCGCATTATAGCTGCCGGGGGAACCGGGCACCTCGGTCACCTCGACACGCGCTTCGCGCAGCGGGAATTTGGCACGTATCTCCTGCCCGCCGCCTTCGGCCGAATTGGTATAATTCAGGATCCAGCGGTTCAGCCAGGCAGAGACGTCCTCGACTTCCATGAAGGAGCCGATTTTGTCGCGCGCCATCACCTTCAGATAATGGGCGAAACGCGAGCTCGCCAGGATGTAGGGCAGCCGTGCGGAAATGGCCGCATTCTCGGTGGCGCCGGCCTGATCATATTTCTTCGGCCGCTGGGTCGTCTGCGCCCCGAAGAAGACCGCATAATCGGTATTCTTGTAATGCGAGAGCGGCAGGAAGCCGAGATCGGACAATTCCTTCTCGCGCCGCGACGTGATCGCGATCTCGGTCGGGCATTGTTCGCTCATGTCGCCATCGTCGGACAGGAACAGGTGCGTCGGCAGGTCGGCGACCTTACCACCACCCTCGGCCCCGCGGATCGCCGTGGTCCAGCCGCTGTCCGAGAAGGACGATGTCATGCGGACGCCCAGCGCGAACGCCGCATTCATCCAGCAATAATCGTCATGCTTCATCGGCTTGGGCGCACCGTCGGCCGAGAAAGGCGCTTCTTCATAGGCGAATTCGTCGACCGCCTTGGTCTGCTCGCCATAAGGCTGGCGCGCCAGGACGCGCGGCATGGTCAGCGTGACGAAACGGGAATCTTCCGTGTCACGATAATTGCGCCACTTATTATATTCGGTCGCCTGAAACTTGTCGGCCAGATCGCGCGGCTTGGACAATTCCTCGAACGTCTCGAACCCGAACATCTGCGGGCCGGCGGCGGCGATGAAGGGCGCGAACGCGGCGGCCGATACGCTGGAGATGCTGCGCAGCAGCTGCACGTCTTCCTGGCCCGCGCCGAAATAATAATCGCCGATCAGCGCGCTGTACGGCTCACCGCCGGGCGTGCCGAATTCATTCTCGTAGATCTTCTTGAACAAGGTGCTCTGATCGAACTCGATCGCACGCTCCAGGTCGCGCGCCAGCTCTTTCTTGCTCGCATTGATCACGCGCACCTTGATGTCGCGGCCGGTATTGCTGTTCATCACCAGATAGTGAAGACCGCGCCAGCTGCCCTCGAGCGCCTTGAACTTCTCCGAATGCATGATCTGCGAAAGCTGTTCGGACAGTTTCTGGTCCAGCGCGGCGATCGCGCGTTGCATCGTTACGGTCAGGTTCTTGGAATAGGTGACCGTGCCGGACGTGGCCTCGTCGGTCAGCGTGCGGAGCAGCGTTTCGACCTGATCGCGGTCGGTCTGGCGCGTGACGCTGATCGCTTCGTCGAGCAGGCTGCGCCCCTCGACGACCTTGGTCTGCGCGGGCGCGGAAGAGCGGGAAACGTCGGTCATGCGCCTTACTCCTTATCGGCCGACGCAGCGGCGTCGTCCGAGCCCAGCTCGGCGCGCAGCGCCTTCAGCTGTTCTTCGTCCTGCAGGATATTTTCCAGCAGGCTTTCCAGCTTCTCCGATCCGTCCGCCTTGGCCATCAGATCGCGCAGCTTGTTGCGCGTCTCCAAAAGCTTGCGCAGCGGTTCGACCTGCTGGACGACGCGGCCCGGATCGAAATCCTCGATCGATCCGAACGACAATTCGACCGGCATCTGGCTGCCGTCGCCCTTCAGCGTGTTTTCCACACGCAACTTCAGGCCGGGCGACATGCGCCGCATCACCTGGTCGAAATTGTCGCGATCGATCTGAATGAACTTGCGATCGCGCAGCGGCTTGAGCTCTTCCGTCGGATCGCCCGAGAAATCGCCCATCACGCCCATCACGAAGGGCAGTTCCTTGACCTCGACGGCGCCCTCCGTTTCCACATCATAGGTAATGTGGACGCGGGGTTTCCGCACTTTCTTCAGCTTGTCGTGTACGCTCGCCATGTGCTTCCCCTATTCATTCGAGGTATTGTTAGAAGCTCGTAAAACTATCCCCTCCCCCGGAGCCGGCGTCTGGACGGACACCCGCGCGGAGAAGGAACATCGACCGTTGCTCGCGATCAGGCAATAGCTCCGCAAGAAGATCGTCGAGCGGAAGATTGGCTCTTCGCACGAGATCGCGCAGGCTATGACCGATCAGGGACTGCGGTTCTGTTCTGTCGAAGAAACCCGCAATCTCGAGGAGAGTTGCGAAGGCTGCCTGACGATCGTTAACATTTTGTTTCGCAGGCGTGCCAGACGTGGCTCCGTGCACCACTTGCCCCTCGCTTTCGCTGTCCTGCGACGGATCATCGCCGACCGTTTCAACTGCGGCGGGGACATGGTGCCGCCGCAGAATCTCGGCGATATTCAGCAGCGGCGCCGCCACCTGCGAGCCGAACCGGCCATAGGGCGTGCGCGCGTCCAGCGCTTCCATCAGCCGGTCGATCGACGCCAGCGCCTGATCGATCGCAGTCACATTTTCCGCGATGAACGCGCGCGACGCGCCGGCGACGGCGGCGTCCAGCTGCGCGATCCGCTGATCCTTCCGCGCGGTGAGCTCGTCACGCACCTCCGGATCGTCGTGCCGGATCGATTGGGCGCGGATCGCCTCGATCGTCCACAAGGCGACGAGCTCTTGCCCATTATCCGTCAGCGGCAGCAGCTTGATCGGCTGGATCAGCGTGCCCGGCTCCTCGCGCCCGAACAGCCCGAACAGGGGCGTCAGCCGTGCCTCGGCGCCTTCTTCATCCTCGACCGGATACAGGCCCTCATCCCAATAGGTAAGCACCAGATCGGCCAGCAGCGTAAAGCCGTTGGCCAGCCCGGTCAGTCCTTCGGTGCGCAGCCACGCCTCGGTCAGCCAGGCCGCGACCTGCAAGTCCTTGGCATGATGGATCAGCAGCTCGGTGCCCTGCCGCGATACTTCGCGCCACGATCGTATCCCGGCCGCCAGCGGGTCCACGTCGGGATCGGGCGACGCGAGCGCCTCCCGCTCCGCGCTGCGCGCGCTCGACCGCTCGTCCTTGATCGAAAGATAAAGCTCGGAGCCCGGGCCGGACACTCTTACGTCCGTGCCGACAGGTACGTCGCCTTCGATCGGCGCCATGATTTCGGCAATCAAGCCTTCATCCATTCAGTTTCGCACCACCTGAGCCAGCTAGTTCATTACGTGTGCGGAACCCTTCAAATGCGATGACGTTCCATGCCCAGGCACACCGCCGTTACGCAGGTGGGGGATAAGAATGCTCGAACTGATCGGACGCTATCGCATCCACGAGCAAATCGGCGAAGGCGCGATGGCGGATGTCTATCGCGCGCATGATCCGCACATCGATCGTGCGCTCGCGATCAAGGTGCTCAAGCCCGAATATCGGCAGGACCGCGAATATTCGGCGCGATTCCTGCGGGAGGCACGCGCGGCGGGCGCCCTGTCGCATCCCGGCATCGTCACCGTCTTCGACGTCGGCCAGGTCGACGATTATCCCTTCATCGTGATGGAATTGCTCGACGGCGAACCGCTGTCGGAAGTGCTGAAGCGCGGCGGCATGCCGCCGTCCAAGGTGATCAGCATCGGCATCCAGCTCGCCGACGCGCTGGGCTACGCCCATGCGCAGGGCGTCATTCACCGCGATATCAAGCCGTCCAACATCATTCTGTCGCCCGACGGCAACACGCTCAAGCTGCTCGATTTCGGCATCGCCCAGCTGGAAGACCATGATCCGCTGTTCGAGGAGCAGAGCTACCGCACCCAGATCGGCCAGGTGATCGGCACGCCGCGCTATATGAGCCCCGAACAGGCGCTCGGCCGCGAGATGGACGGACGGTCCGACATCTATTCGGTCGGCGTCGTCCTCTATGAAATGCTGTCGGGCCAGCGCGCCTTCACCGGTTCGGGCGCGGCCGCGCTGACCGCGCAGATCCTCACCGCCGATCCCAAGCCCCTTAACGAGGTCGCTCCGGATACGCCGCGCGGACTGCAATTCATCGTCCAGAAGGCGATGGCCAAACAGCCGACCCAGCGCTTTGCCGATGCCTTGCGCCTCGCCGCGGCCTTGCGGCGCGAATATTCCGTGGCCGAAAGCGTGGCGGTGGAGGCCGCGGCGCAGCGCCGTTACCTGCCGCTCCAGGTCCGCCTGACCTTGCTGATGGCGCTGATCACGGCGATCGTGCTGGCCGGGGCGGTCGGCACCGTGCTGGTCAAACAGCGCGATGCGATGCGTCAGGTCGCGGTCACGTCCGGGCGCGCGGTGACGGCCTTCGTTGCCAATAATGCCGCCTTGCGCGCGGTCGACAATGCCGCGCTGCCGCCGGAGCAACAGGATTGGGTGCCCGTCCAGGCCTTTGTCAAAAGCGCCTCGGCCGATCCCAATCTGCGCGGCCTGACCGTGGTCGATTCCCAGGGCATCATCCGCGCCGCCACCAACCAGGATATGATCGGGCAGCGCTATCGCCCGGCCCAGGGCGAGCCGCTCATCACCACGCGCGAGGGCGTCCGCGTGTCCGATGTCGCCACCAACCAGAGCTTCCGCTTCGTCCGCCCGATCACCTATGCCGGCCATGATTTCGGCAAGGTCGATCTTATGCTGAACCAGGCGGACTTGCGCTCGGCCGCGCAGCTTTCGACCTGGCTGCTGATCGCGCTCGCCGTGATCACGCTGGCGACGGTAGCGCTCGTCACCTTCCTCAGCGCGCGCGTGCTGCAGGCGCCGATCACGCGTCTGCGCGATGCCTTGCTGGAACTGGCCCGCGGCAATCTGGATTTCCGCGTCTCGCACAAGCGGCGCGACGAATTTGGCGAGCTGTTCGACGACGTCAATCTCGTCGCCCAGACGATGCAGGAGCGGCTCAATGCGGTGGAAGCGATGCTGCTCGACCGCCCGGTCGCGCCCGCGCTAACGCCGGACAGCCCTGCGCCCCCCGCCCCCGAAAAGGCGTTCGAGGAAGAATTGCCGCTACCGGCCAGCAAGGCGCGCCTGGCCGAGCCGATGCCGGCGGTGTCCGCCATTCCGATCGAACCGGCGATCGAGCCCGTCCGCGACGAGACGCCCGCCGAAGCGCCCGCGCCGGATGTGCCGCCCCCGTTCGAGGCGCCGGAACTGCCGCCGCTGCCGCCGGCGGAGGAATTGCACGAGGACGAAGAAGAGGACGAGGAAGACGAGATCGTCGATCGCGTCGCGCCCCAGTCTGCCGCCCCGCGCGAAATTACCGCCGCCGAGCTGGCACCGCCATTCGTACCGAGCGCTCCGGAGCCTGTCGCCACGCCCGCGCCCGAGCCGGCGCCCGAACCCATCCTCGCCGCCGCGCCCGAACCGGTCGCAGCGCCGGAGCCGGAAGAAGACGACGCCGAGGCAGAGGAAGATGCACTGGAGGCGGACGACGAGGAGGACGTCGCGCCGGAGGAGGACGACGAGGACGAGGACGAACCGGAAGAGGATCCGTTCGCAATCGCGGAGCCGATGGTAAAGCCGATCGCCGCCGTCCCCCACCCTGCGCCCGAGCCCGAGGAAGAACCCGCCCGTCAGCTGTCGCCGCCCTGGCCGCATGACGAGGATGAGGATCGCACCCTCGTCGATCCCGAAGACAGCCAGCATCGCTAAAGTATGATGACTTTACGTTCATCCGTTCGTGCCGAGTAGCGACCGAGTTGCCCGCAAGGCGTATCGAGGGCGCGTATCGAGGCATCGGTGATGGTCTCTCGATACGCGCTCTCGACAAGCCTGTCCTGAGCGCCTGCCTCGCAGGCAGTCGAAGGGCTCGATCGCAACTCGAGACGAACGGGTTCCACCAAAGCAATCACGCTCTAAACAAAAAAGTCCTCTCCCCGGCGGGGAGAGGGTTGGGTGAGGGGGAGCGCGCCGCAAGCGCGCCCGCATATCCACAAACGCCACGCCCGCCCCTGACGGGCGCGCAGGCAAAGAAGGGGCGCCGTAGCGCCCCTCCCCGCTTTACTGATTGTGCACGGTCGCCTGGATGCGGCGCGCCCGCGCCAGATCGGCGGCGATCGCGGCATTGCCGGGATCGAGGCTGGCTGCCTGCGACAGCAACGTCACCGCGCGATCGATCGAGCCGGCCGACATCTGCTCCAGCCCGCGGCGGCGCAGATCCTGTGCCTGGCGGCGGCGTGCCGGCGAATCCGTCGGCGTCGCGGTCGGCGGCGGCGAAACCTGGCCTTGGCGCGGCGGCGTGCCGGTGCCGCTCGCGGGCGGCGGGGTCGGCACGGGCCGTATCCACTTGCGCACCGGGCGCGGCTTGCCCGGGATCAGGATCACTTCTCCCGGCTGCAGATGCGCCGGCAAGGTCAGGCCATTATAGCGGGCCAGGCCATAGAAGTTCAGCGAGTCATGCAGATATTGCTTGGCCAGGCTGAACAGCGTGTCGCCCTGCTTGATCGTATAAGGGAAGCTTTCCGTCCCGAAGACGACCTTCGGATCCGTGTCGATCTGGCGGATCAGCACGCCGCCGCGCTCGTCGGACGGGTCGTCATGCCACAATTGAACCAGCTCGACCCGCGCCTGCGTCGGATTGCCCTGCTGCAACAATTGCAGCGCCAGCTTGTAGCGGCTGCTCGGGCTCAGGCCCGGCGTCGGCTGGGGTGAGCTTGGCGGCGAGGCGGTCGGCGGCGGGGTTGGCTTCGACGACACCGATTGCACCTTGTCGCCGCAGCCGGCGAGCAGCAGCGCCAGGCTCAGCGAGAATGCCGGCACCGCCGCCCGCCTCAACGTTGATCGCATCTCATTGGATCTTGTCCCGCGCACGAGCGTCATCCCTTCCCTGTTGGGTCGTGTAGGCGGTAATCGCCCCCTTCCTCAGCAAATCCAGAATAGATTAACTTGTTCCGCCTCGGCCCAACCTAATTACCGACCGGCTTGCCTTCGATCGTCCGCTGTTGCGGCCATGCACCAAATGATGCGCAACCCGGATGCCATGCGCGCGGCGTAAATGACTATGTTCCCACACTATTTACGCCGCGGCGGCCCGCCGCGTGCCTGTCGAGGCTCGCGGCTGGGCAAGATATCGACGACGACCAAAAAAACCGGCCTTGCCCGTCAGGCCTTCTACGCGCGCCGCGACTGCCTTACAGCGAAGCGCGCCAGCATGCATGCGCTCAGGGCGCCACCCGGCAAGAGCAGGGACAGAAACAATGGTCCGTTTATCCAGGCGTGTAGCACGGACGATCCCGTCGCCCGTCCGCGCCCACAGGCGTTTCGTCGCGCTGATGGTCGCTGCGAGCTGTGCGCTCGGCGTCGCGCACGCGGTACCGCCGCGCCGGTCCCCGCCTGCCGGGCCAGCATCCCCGGCACTCTCGCTGGCCTGTCCGGCACATCTTGCGACGGCCCAGTCGGCGGCGGCGGTACCCGGGTGGGATGCCTATCGATCGCCCGACGAAAACCGGCTCGACGCGTATGGCTTCTATGACGGCCCGGTCGCCATGCAGGCCGAACTCGCCCCGACGGACGAGCGGCGGCACGGCAGATCACGACCACGTCATGGCGGTTCGAGGGAAATAGCGCCGCCATCGTCTTTGCCTGCAAATATCACGATACGGGCATCGTGCTGAGCCGGCCACTACCCGCCACGATCCGGCAATGCACGATCCGGTCGGACGACATGCGCCCCGCCGCGATCTATGATGTGGTGACCTGCCGTTGACCGATGCCGCGCCCGTCGTCCCGGCCGATGCTGGCGCGGGCCCGCCCCCGGCGGTAAGGGTCGCGCAACGCATCTCAGGAGACCAGGCTATGCGGCTTCTTCCACTCCTCGCCGCCGCGGCCTTGCTGGCCGGGTGCCATGATAAAAGTGCGCCGCAGCAATCCGACGCCGCCAACGCCACCGCCCCGGTCGCACCGGCGCCCACCGCCGATCTCGCCGCGGCCGGCCCCGGTGGCTTCGCGCCGCTCCAGTCGCAGGAGGTGAAGAACGCGATCCATCGCGCGCTGGTGACGGGTGAAGATCAGCGCTGGCAGGATGGCGCGTGGAGCGGCTATGCTGTCCCCTCGCGCGAAACCATGGCCAATGGCTGTCGCACCATCCGCTACACGATCGATCAGCAGCCGGACGCGCCCGTCGCCACCATCAACGCCTGCGACGCCGACAAAGGCTGACGTCGCACCACCCCCGCTACTTTATATCCTGCGGTTCCAGCACGATCAGTTCGGCGATCCGGCCGCCCTTCGCCTTGGCCAAAGCGCGCTGTGCCAATTCGCGAATATGGGTCATGACGAAGCGGATCATCTCCTTGGGCCCGCGCGCATGCGGCGCCAGCCGGGCCAGCGCCGCGTCGGTCACGAATACGGTCTGGCCATATTGCACTTCATTGATGGTGAAGCTGACGCCGCCGGGGATACGCCGGGGTTCTTCCAGCAAAAGGGGGTGGTCCATATCGGATCTATATAGGCCGCTTGCCGCCGGGTGCGCGGCCGTTGCGCCGACCCGAGCCCGCTTCGTCGCGCGCGCAGCACGGAATGGCGAAGCCGGTGATCGGCACCGGCCGCGCACGAAAAAGGGCGCCGCTCCGATGGGAGCGACGCCCGTCGCGCGTCCTGCGATCCGGATGCCGGACCGCGGGAGGATGCGCTTATTCTTCTTCTTCGAAGCCGATCGCGACGTCGGCATTGGCCGACAGGCGCACCTTGTCGCCCTCGACCTCGGCGACGAGACCGCCCGAGATATAATGATGGTGGCCGCTATGGCCGCCCTCGGCGCCCTCGATCTGCGCGCCGCTGTCCTTCTTGGTCAGCTTGATGCGGTCGCCCTCGACATGGTCCACCGTGCCGACATGCACGCCGTCGGCGCCGATGACTTCCATATGCTCTTGGATGTTCGACAGATCTGCCATTGTGAATTCCCTCGCTAGAGTGCCGCAGCCCAACGCACGACCCTGCGGAAAGCCGCATCGGACAGGAAACGATCCCGCGCAAGCGTGCTGATTGTGCGATGGCGCTCGCTGCACATGCCTCCGGCCGGGGCGCCGTCCGGTGCATTTAATCTGTGGAAAAGCCGCCACAACGCCCTAGACTTTGTGGCGGATCGGCGTAGCCTTACCCCACATATCGGGCTGTTCGTGTTACGTTCCGTTGGCCATATCATATCGGGGGAGACAAGAACGCAATGGATCGGATGGCGCTGTTCTGGGCAGTCGTGGTGGTGGCGATCGTCGTCGTCGCGCTCGCCTCGGCCCGCAATCGCCGCCCGACGCCGCGCTCGTCCTGGATCGTGCTGGCGGTGGTCGTCGTCATCGCCGCCGCCTTGATTCTCATCCTCTCGCAACGCCATGGCGTCTGATCGCGCCGATGCCGCTGTCGCTCCGCATCATGGCCATGCTCGGCCTGCTCTTCGGCCTGATGGGCCTGCCCGTTCTGCTGCGTCCGGCCGCCACGCGCACGCTGCTGGGACTAAAAAATACGCCCCAGATGGTCTATATATTAAGGATCGTCGGCACGATGCTGGCGGCGCTCGGGCTTGTCCTGATCGTGTTCGCCCTCACCTTCTGGAAGACGGCGTGATGACCATCGTCAATGCAATCGGGCGGGCGATATGACCAGCGGCTGGCTCATGCTCGGCCTCGGCACGCTCGTCTGCCTCGGCTTGTTCGCCAACGGCATGCGCTTCGCGCGGCTGGGACAGCCCTTGCCGCAGGACAATCCGGGCGAGATCAAACGCCGCATGATCGGCCTGCTCTTCATGAGCCTCGCGCCGCTCTTCTGGCTGCTGTTCGCCGCCATCTGTTTCGGGCTGTTCGGGCCCATCGCCAAAATCCAGACCATTCAGCTTCACTAAGGAAGACCCAGATGCCCCTCCTTCAAGCCTCGCGCTCCTACAAGCCCTTCGAATATCCCTGGGCCTATGAATTCTGGAAGCGCCAGCAACAGCTCCACTGGCTGCCCGAAGAGGTGCCGCTGGGCGAGGATTGCCGCGACTGGGCGCAGAAGCTGTCGGATCAGGAGCGCAACCTCCTCACGCAGATCTTCCGCTTCTTCACCCAGGCCGATGTCGAGGTGCAGGATTGCTACCACGAGAAATATGGCCGCGTGTTCAAGCCGACCGAGATCAAGATGATGCTGACCGCGTTCAGCAACATGGAGACGGTCCACATCGCCGCCTACAGCCATCTGCTCGACACGATCGGCATGCCCGAAAGCGAATATTCGGCCTTCCTCCAATATAAGGAGATGAAGGACAAGCATGACTATCTGAACCAGTTCGGCGTCGACACCGACGAGGATATCGCGCGCACATTGGCCATGTTCGGCGGCTTCACCGAGGGGCTGCAGCTCTTCGCCAGCTTCGCGATGCTGATGAACTTCCCGCGCTTCAACAAGATGAAGGGCATGGGCCAGATCGTTACCTGGTCGATCCGCGACGAGACGCTCCATTGCGAGGGCATCATCAAGCTGTTCCATGCTTTCTGCGCGGAGCGGAAATGCCTGACCCCGGCGGTCAAGGACGACATCATGGACATGTGCCAGAAGACCGTCCGCCTGGAGGACGCCTTCATCGACCTGACGTTCGAGATGGGCCCGGTCAACGGCATGACGCCCAAGGATATCAAGCGCTACGTCCGCTACATTGCCGATTGGCGCCTGGGCCAGCTCGGCCTGAAGCCGATCTACATGATCGAGGACCACCCCCTCCCCTGGCTCGCGCCGATGCTGAACGGCGTCGAGCACGCCAACTTCTTCGAAACCCGCGCGACCGAATATTCGAAGGCAGCGACGCGCGGCGACTGGAGCGACGTGTGGGACAGCTTCGACCGCCGCAAAACGGCCAAGGCGAATAGCGAAGCGGCTAACGAAGATGCCGGTGCGGATAGTGGCGCCGGCGAAGGCGGGCTGTTCGGGCATGCCGGGGTGGCGGCGGAGTAATTTTGAATGCAGCTTACCGAAATCACGGTCAAGAGCTTCAAGGGTATTAAAACCGCCACACTGCCGCTCCGCGACACAACCGTGCTGGTCGGTCCAAATAATGCTGGCAAATCTAGTGCGCTTCAAGCCATCCACTTTGCTGCCCGAGCAATGGCTCAAGCAGCTGAGGCAAACAAGCAAACAACTTTGTCCATATCTGATTTGGAGTACATTCCCACCAACTCCTACAAAGAGCTCGGACATAATGCCACGTGGGGAAACCAGCAGGGTTCCGCAGAGAGCGAGGTTGTTTTTACATTCCTTGATGATAACGGAAATAAAAATCAGGCGAGAGTTATCCTGAAATCTGCGCGGAATGAGGGACTATCCGTTGACCCTACGATTCCGCCGAGCTTACTGACTGAATTTCGTGGAAAAGACCGTGTTTTCTCGGCCTATATACCCGGAATAGCGGGGATACCGTTAGATGAGCAAAGGCTAACCCGCAGGCATATTTATCGCAAAGTTGCGTCTGGAGACAGCAATGTCGTCTTACGAAACATATTATTAAGAATTAAAGAAGAAGGCAAAATTGAACTTCTCGAAAAATACGTTTCTGGAGTTTATCCAGTTACACACTTCTATGTAAGTTTCTCCGAGCAGACTGACCTATATATTCATGCCGAATTTACTACTCTAGGTAAAGCAAGGCGCCCGCTAGAATTCGCTGGAACGGGATTTTTACACGTCGTTCAGCTTTTCTCTTACCTTGTTCTTTTTCAGCCACGGGTTCTTCTCATAGACGAACCGGAATCTCACCTTCATCCCACTTTGCAAACTAAGCTTACGCGCGAGTTAAGAAAACGAGCGGCGGAAATCGGTTCGAAGGCCCTCATCACTACCCACAGTCCCTTCGTAGCGAGGGGCCTTCCCTTAGGATCGGGGGTGGTTCTGGTAAAAGCCGGCGGCGTGACTGAATCTAAGGAAAGCGAGCTTATAAAGAGGGCCTTGGGTTGGGGGGCGCTTGATAAACCGATACTGCTCTGCACTGAAGATAGAAACGCCAACGAGCTTTCGGAAATTCTAAGGCAGGAGCCTGATCTTGACAACATCGTGAGCGTCTTCCCGTTTAATGGGGTTGACGGCCTAGGCCACGCTCCCGTTATGGCTGAACTGAAGCAGAAGCTCGGAGGCAACCATAAGGTTATTGTTCACCGCGATCGCGACGGTCGTTCGGATGCAGAAGTCAAGACCTGGCGTGACGCATACCTTAACCACGGCATCACTCCGTGGGTAACCGCTGGATCAGATATTGAAATGTATTTCTGCTCAGCCGGATATCTGTCTTGCCTATACAATTTGCCTTTTGTGGAGGCTGATCAGGCTATCACGGATATATTGAACGCCGAAAACGAAAAATTTACGGCAGAATTCTCTGAGAAACGCAAGCAGATAAATCGAATGTATGAGAAAACGGGAGGATCGCCTGCCACAGATGATTTAATTGCGAAATGGCACTGGTCGCAATGGGTCCGGGGAAAGACTTTAATCAGTCGCATTAGGGACTGGGCACGTACGGAAGGTTACGATGAAAAGCTCATTGGTCGCGCCAAAGAAGAGGTTGTGGTGGCCACTGACCTGATGAAAACGATTGCCGATCAAATGTAGTGTAGCGCCGCCGTAAGTTTCGGGGACACTAGGAAGTTTCGGGGACACTATACTAAATAGCCCTCCCCCTCTCCTCGCGCCTCCTGCTATACCGCGCAGCATGGCCCGCCTCTCCCGCATCGTCATTCCCGGCGCCCCGCACCACGTCACCCAGCGGGGCAACCGCCGCCAGCCGATCTTCTTCTCCGACGCCGACCGCGTCCTCTATCTCGATCTGCTGCGGCACGGCTGCGCCGCCGCACGCGTCCAATGTCTCGCCTGGTGCCTGATGGACAATCACGTCCACCTCATCCTCGTCCCCGCAACGGCGGACGGCCTGCGCGCCGCGCTGGCCGAGGCGCACCGCCGTTACAGCAGCCACATCAACGCGCGCGAGGGCTGGACCGGCTATCTTTTCCAGGGTCGCTTCGCTTCCTATCCCATGGACGACGCGCACCTGATGGCGGCGGTCCGCTATGTCGAGCGGAACCCGGTCGCGGCGGGCCTGGTGGCACACGCACAGGATTGGCATTGGTCGAGCGCGCGCAGCCACGTCTCCGGCCGCCGCATGATGAGCGATCCGCTGACCGACGTCGCGGCGCTGGGCGCGCATGTCCGCAACTGGAAGGCGATGTTGCACCACGGGCTGGAGGCGAGCGATGTCGGCCCGGCGGGCGAAGCGATCGCCGAGGCGATCGACGCACGCCTCCGCACCGGCCGCCCGCTCGCGGCGAACGCGTGGATCCAAGATCAGGAAAAAGCGCTCAACCGCAAGCTCGCGCCCGGCAAACGGGGGCCGAAGCCTGCCAGGCGTCAACAGCCATCAGGCGTCAGAGATTAAGTATAGTGTCCCTTAAATTCTAAGTTCGAACCCCAAGCAGAAGCGCGACGTCCGGGCTATGATATTGGGTCGAGCACAATAATCGGCCGAGCAATAGCTTTACCTCGGCCGCTCGCTTATTGATAAGCCCGCACAGGGCACGGATTCATGCCGTATCATTTCTCCACCTGGGGGCGCTGGCCCACATTGGCCATGGCGGCTTGCCTCGCTTTGGGTCCGATCGATGCCGCACCACCGCTGAGGGCCGTTGCCCCAACGCCCAGGCCGATCACCTTAACCTGTCCTGCCCATCTCTCCACGACCCAATCGGCGCCGGCCGTACCCAATTGGGAATCCTATCGGTCCACCAAAGGGAGGCAGTTAAACAGCTTTGGCTTTTATGATGGCCCAGTTGCCGGCGACGCGGAGCTTGCGCCCTCCGATGGGACAAAGCGCGATAAGATCAAGACAAGCATTTACAGCTTCGAAGGCCATCTTCAGCCGATCCATTTTGCCTGCCGCTACAGAGGCACCGATATTATCCTCAGTCGCCCATTACCGGCCCGCATCCGCCAATGTTCCATCCGCTCCAACGCCACTCAGGCACGCATTTCTGATAGCGTGGTGACGTGCCGTTAAGGGAGGGCGATACGCATTTCGCGCCGCTGGAAGAATGGTCATGAAGCCATTTTGGCTGGGCTTGATCCTGTTGACCGCGTGCAGCGCCGCGGAGGACCCATCCCGCGAACAATCTGCCGCCAATACCGCGCCTTCCCAGGGCGCCGATCGGCCGCCGACCGAACAATCGGCAACGCAACGCACAGGCGCGGTAAACCGCCTTCCCCCGCAATACATAAAAGCGTTCGCCTGCGACTTCGATGAAAACCCGCTCGCGGCCTATGCGCGATATCATGAGACCCCCGCAGGCCGCGCGGCGCGGGCGGAGGATCTGGCGGCGCTGCGATCCCTGGGCTTTGCAAGAGAAGGCCTCAATGACGATCTGGAAAGCGTCGGCGGTCAAATTCCGGCACCAGCCGGCATGACCCTATTCGGCCTCCCTGTCCGGTCGCTGGAAATAAACGGGATGATCGGTGACACAAATGCGCTGTACGTAACGACGTTTGCCAGCAATGTTACCGTGGATCAGGTCGCCAAGGCGGCCCGCCTGCAGTTCGATGAAAAATCCTACCGTCACTATAAGATGCGCTATTATAGCAGGTTGATTAGCCGCACGCCCCACACCGAGCTCTCTTTGGATGATGGAGGTGACGGCAACGCTGTGCTCGCATGCCAGATACAGTCCACGCCGGATTGAACCGCAAGCATGGGTCAGTCCTTGCGCCTGCCGGCCAGAAAAAGCGGAACGATCAGAAGCAGCGCGGCGCCAAGGACCAAGCCCGCAGCCCTGCCCCATGTCAGGCGGCCATCAATCGCTTCGCCCAACAGCGAGATCGGAAGAAACAGCACCACCAGGCATCCGATCGCGCCGTACCAGCGCCCATCCCGCTGATCTGATGCTGGCCTCCGCATGGATGGACTATGCCCATGCGAACCGCCGCGTAAACGGGCAAATCCGTCGACCTCATGGGCGCCCGCCCTCGCACGAAAGCGCTAGCAGGTTGCTCCCCCTAGGGGCTGCCGCGCCTACGCGCCGTCCGCACCCAGGCTCGCCAGCAGTTCATCCAATTGCCCGAACTGCTCGGTCATCCCGCCTTCCATGCCGATATAGGCGTCGTCCAGCGCGTCCTTCGATGGATACAGTTCGTGAAACATCAGCAGCGTCTTGCCGTCCTGTTCCTGGAACGTCACCGTCGTGATCGCGCCGTCGTCGCCTTCCTCGTTGGTCCAGACGAGCCGTTCGTTCGGCACCACTTCCAGATAAGTCCCGAAGAAGACCATCGCCGTCGCCCGATCGTCGCCGAACGCCACCCGGTATCCGCCGCCGGTGCGCACATCCATGTCGCACGACAGCAACGTCATTCCGGTCGACTTCGGCGCCCACCAGCGCATGAACAATTCCGGCGTGGTCCACGCCGCGAACACGATGTGCGCCGGCGCGTCGAAGGTACGCGTGACGACCACCTCGCGGTCGGATTTCCGTTCCACCATCGTGCCGCCCACGGCGGATTCGCTACCGATCTGGCCCATCCTCTTTCTCCTTCGCTTTCAGATCCTCGACCACGTCGTCCAGCGCGTCGAAGCGCGCCGCCCACAAGTGCCGCTGCCGCGCGATCCACGCCGCCTCCGCCTCCAGCCCAGCCACGCCCAGCCGGCACGTCCGCACCCGCCCGACCTTCTCGGTCGTCACCAGCCCGATTTGTTCCAGCACGCCGACATGCTTCTTCATGCCGGTGAGCGTCATATCGAACCTCGCCGCCAGGTCGCTGATCGAGGCGTCCGCCCGCGCCAGTTGCTCCAGCACCCCGCGCCGCGTCGCGTCGGACAGCGCGCCGAAGGAGGCGTCGAGATAGGCATTAGAAAGCTGAACCATATGGTTCACTGTATTGCGCCGACGTTGCCCGGCAGTCAAGACGCCGCCCGCGCATGGCCCCATGCCGATCCGTGTCCGGCGCTTGCCCTGCGCAGATCGAACGGGCATCCTGGCAATATGACCAAATATCTCATCTCCTTCCCCGGCGAGGCGATGGTGCTGACCGACGCCGAATTCCCGATTGTCGTGGCGGATGCGCATGCGGTGATCGAGGAAGCCAAGGCCGCCGGCGTCTACGTCTTCGGCGGCGGGATCGAGGAGCAGGTCGCGCCCGTCCTGGTGTCCGCCGACGGGTCGCTGTCTCCCGATATCTATCCCGGCAGCCGCCTTACCGGCGGGTTCACCGTGCTGGATTTGGCGACGCGCGAAGACGCTGTCGCATGGGCTGCAAAGATCGCCGCCGCCTGTCGCTGCGCGCAGGAATTACGCGAATTCAAGGATGATCCGGCCAGTTAGGCGCCGGTCGTTCCGCTAAACCGGACCCGGCACTGCAGGCGTGGCGCCTATTCCTATGCAGGCGTGTCCACGCACCGGTGCCACAGCCACACGACCGACAGCGGAAACAGCATTGCGATCGACAGCACCGCCAGTGCCTGTGTCACCGCGCCGTAATTCCCGCCCACGCCGACGCTGCCGAAGAACAGGAAGAACCATCCGCTGGTCACCGCGACCACCATCGCCGTGCGGGCCGTCGCGCCGGGCGCGATCACCGGGAGGAACAGCGCACACGTCCGCGCGAAGAAATGCCCGACGATCAGGAAGGCGGGAATGGCCAGAAACGGAAACAGCGCCAGCGGCGACAGGCCAAGCCCGCGCGCCGCGGTCGCGATGTCCGCATGGGTCGTGATCGCGCGCAACGGCACATAACCCCATACATTGCCGGCGCACATCAGGCTCAGCCAGAACAGGAAGGCGGCCAGCGCGCGCGGCATCGCGGCAAGCCGGTTGCGGGCGCCGAAATAGACGAGGAGATAGAGCAGGCCATTGCCGACAAACGGGCCCGCAAGCGCGATCGCCGTCACGGAGATCCCATGTCCGCCCGCCAGGATCGGGGCATATTGGACATTATCGTCGATATCGATCTGCAACAGGATGTTGCCCGGCGTCGCCGTGCCATAATCCAGCCCGAACGGATCGCGCATGAAGCCCAGCGCCCAGGCAAGAACACTATGCGAATATTCGTGCGCGAAGAACGCAACCGCATGCGCCGCCACGATCAGCAGGCTCGTCTGCAGCGCAAACTGGATATCGGATCGCAGCGTGGTCTTCATCGTCGCACATCATCCCGGATCGAAGCGATGGTGGTCTCTGACGCTTGGCCTGCGCCCTGCCAAGCGCTCCCGCACATCACGCAGATTGCCAAATCGGTCGATGCATTGATACGGTCCGGCCTTGCGACATTCCCGCAACGAAAAGGATTGCTCATGCCACGTTCCCGCGTTCGACTTGGGCTTCAGGTGGCAGCGACGATCGCCGCATCGGCCATGGCCGTGACGACGGTGATGCCGGCGGCCGCCGCCAGCACCGCCACCAAGGGTGTCGATGGGCTGGCCCGCCTCTCCGCCGCCGATCTGGATACGACGCGCCCGCCAGGCCGGGCCTTCCTCAAGACCCTGTTCCCCGATCCCGCCAAGACCTGCGAAAGGCCAACGTCGCAGCATCTGCCGTTCGACACGCTCTGCAACTGGTTCGCCAAGCCCGATTCGGACGATGTCTTCCCGGATCTGATGATCGCCATGAACAAGGCCCGCATCGTCAGCGTCGTCACGGTCGAGCCCAAGCGCCTCAACCCGAATATCTGGACCTGCGAAAAAGCCGACCCCGGCCGCATCGCGGTCTGCACCGCGAAGGCCGTCGATGCCGCCACGCGGCAGCGCTGGTCGCAAGCCTGGCACACCCTTCTCAATTCGGTGAATTGAACGCGGTACGGCGTGCGCCGCGGCGTCGGCGACACGCGCAGCCCCCAGGAGGGAAAGCCCAATGCAAAGCGCGCGTAAACAGCTGCTCATCGCATCGGGGATGATCATAGGCGGTGTCTCGGCCTTCTTTCTCTTCCTCTATCTCACCGGCCACGATCCCGACGAAAGCCCGCTGGCTATGTATGAATGGATGTTGGGCGGAGCGTTGATCGCGCCGGGATTTTACCGGCTGTTGCAGTGGAGCACCCGGCCGGACCGCAGGAGCCCATGGGGGCCTCGCGCAACCAAAAGCGGCACCGCTGTCGCCAATGGCCTGCCCCCTGAAACGAGCACGATCCCCGCCAATCCGGACAAGCCCGCACCCCGTCAATCGGGCGCTTCGCCCGCCGAGGATGGGAAGAGCGTGGGCGCGCCGGAGTGAGCGATCGTCGCAAGGCTCGGGATACCGCGCGCGTTGCGACATCGGGCGGCATGACGGGCACAGCCGGGTTCCGGCACGATCGGGCAAGGGAATGACGGGCAGATCGGACACGCGCATGGTGCACGCATGATCGGAGCATTTGCGCTTCTGCTGGCGCAACTGGCATCTGCCCCCGGGCTTGGCCACATGCCGCCTCGGCCCGTCGGATCGCCCCTGCAGGCTTGTGCCGATGTCCTCGCCCAGATGCGACGCACGCCGCCGCACGTGCGGTTCATAGGGTGCCGCCTGCGGCCGCACGCCCAGGGCAGGCCGTTGCGCGCAACCTACCGGGTCGAAGGGCGCCGCGCGGCCGCGGCCGAAACCTATTTGATCAGGACGCTCGGCCTCGCGGCGCTACGCCGGTCCTGCTGCCAGCGGGATTCGCCGCCGCACACCTTCGTCGATGCAACGGGCAGGACCTTCACGCTGGCCATGGTATCGGACGAGAGCGGGGTCACAGACCGAAGCCAATGGAAGCGGATCGCCCACTTCGAAATCATCGTCGAGACTTTCACCGAAGCAATCTAATGCCGGATCGGGCATCAACCCCGACCGCGAACTCGGCTCAATCGCGGATCACCCCGGCGGCATGCTTTGCCGCATTGCGGCGCTGCGCCCATAAGGCCAAGGGCCAGACCAGCAGATTTCCGACGAGCATCCACGCCGCGAATTCAACCGCATGGCCCAGCTCCAGACGCGTATCATGCCACGCGTGGACGGAAGACAAGAGGAGCACCCCATTCTGCGCCGCAAAGACGAGCCAGGGCATGCGCAAAGCGATACCGCCAAGGCATGCAGCAAGCCCGGCGGCGAGCAGCCAGCCGCCCAGATCGGGGGCATCCAGGAAGGATGCGGCGACAACCAAATTATCTGCCGCAGCCAAACAGGCCGCTGAAATCGCGATCAACGCGCCGAATGCCAGCGTCCTCACCTGTCGCCCCGGCCGCCAGCACGGCGCCGTATTGATGAAGCGAGCGGCCAGACCAGCAGATTTCCGAGCAATATGAGCCCGACCACATGCGCCCAAACCCCCGGTTCCGGCTCTGGACCCGCCCCGCGCCACGCATGGGCAAGGGACAGAAATATGACCCCATTTTGCGCGACGAACGGGAGCCAAGGCATTCGCAGGACGAAACCTGCCACGCAAAGGCAAAGCGCTGCCAACAAAAGCCAGGCGCCCGGATCAGGATCGCCCAGGAAGGCGGCGACCACCAAAAGATAATCGATACCAGCCAGAACCAGCGCTGCAATTGCAACCAAGGCAAGCTTCGCAATTTGCATGGACGTTCTTTTGGTCCTCTCCTGCGCTTAGGGACACGTAACCCGGCTTCGATTGTCATGCCATAGGCAGTGCGGCGTCCATACTGATGCTCGCGTTACGTCGATTAGTCACGCCCCACCCGCGCAATTGCGCTTATGCCCGGCTGCAGTCGGCCGGCTCCATCCGCCCCAAACCCCTTGCGACTCCGTTCCGGATTTGTTCTTATCCCTTATGGACCGAATCGATACGGAGCGCGCGCTGTTTCTCGGCGTGTGCGCATTGCAAGATTATACCGATCAATCGCGGCGCGACCCGCTCGACGCGACGATCCAGCTGCGCGCCCTGCTGGCCTTGCTCGCCGCACAGGGCAGCGACGTAAAGATGTACAATCAATATTGGGCCCTGGCGCGCAAGCCGCTCGATCCCGACAATCCCTATCGCGGCCCGCAGGATTATGAGCGCGGCACGACGACGCAAACTCAATGGACGCGCATCGCCACCGCCCTGGGCTTCCCGGCGGTCAGCATGGATTTCCACCAGCGCGTGGAAACGATGCTGAAGCAGGCACGCAGCGCCCCACGCGCGGCGACCCATGGCCGCAAGCCGGATTGCGGCTGGCTCTAGCGGAACTCAAGGCCGGGCATGATGACGCTCCGCCATATATCGGCCCGGAGAGACGCCGAGCGCCTTGCCGAACATCGTCACGAAGCTAGGCACGCTCTCATAACCCAGATCGGCCGCAACCTGCTGGATCGAAGCGCCGCCGGCGAGCCATTTAATCGCCAGCATCACGTTGAACTGCCGCCGCCACCGCCCGAAGCGCATGCCTGTCTGCCGATTGATCAGCCGCTCCAGCGTCCGCCCGCTCATGCCCGCCTCCCTTGCCCAGTCGTCGAGCGTTCCCCGCTGCGCCGGCGCCGCCATCATCAGATCAATCATTCGTCGAAGGCGCGGATCGGTGGGCATCGGCACATGCAGATCCTCCGCTTTGGCCGCCGCCAACTCGTCCAGCAGAACCGTCACCAGCCGGGAATTCGCGCCCCCCTCCTCGTACAAAAGCGGCAGATGGGCCGATCGGATCAACAATTCCCGCAGCAATGGCGTCACCGCCACGGTATTGCACGCTGACGGCAAGTGAATGCCGGCATCGTGCGCGACGAATGCGCCATAACCCTCCAACGTCCCGGTAGCCTTGATGGCATGGGTCGCGCCGCCGGGAATCCAGATCGCGCTGCGCGGCGGGACGATCCACAAGCCGCCCTCCACCTCGCAGCTCAGCGCGCCGCGTTGTACGAGCAGGAGCTGGCTCTTGGCATGACGATGCGGTTCCAGTTCGAAATCGCCGAAGGTTTCCGATGCAAAGCCGTAAATGACGACGGGACGGTGCGCCGTGTCGGGTTCGACCCAATCTGCCGCATCCGAAAGATCCGTCAGCAGCGGCACTGGCCGTCCCGATACCTATTGACGGAAATTAATAACAATCTGTCGATCCTTCGGAATGACGCCATTCATTCACGTCCTTAGCTAGTGGCGTCGCACCGGTCGACACCACCGGCTGCGATGGCGAAAGGACATTCATGAACATGTTGAACGACGGGCGCTTCGCCCAACTCATGACCCGGCTTCATGCCGACGCGGAGGCGGCGGATGCCCTTTTCGTCCGGACGATAATGGCCCGGCTCGCAGCCTCCAACGATCCGATGGCCCAGGCTGCGGCCGAGATGATCGCCGACGAGCGGATAAATTATAGGGCCGTTTGCCACGATCACGCTGACCATTTTCTGGCGGTCACCCCGGCCTATGGCCGCTTCCTGTACGCGATGGCGCGCGCTTGCAAGGCGACGCGGATCGTGGAGTTCGGCACCTCAATGGGGATTTCTACCCTCTATCTCGCCGCGGCGTTACGCGACAATGGCGGTGGACGGCTGATCGGATCCGAGCTGGAGCCAGCCAAGGCGGCCAGGGCGCGGGCGCATATCGATGCCGCCGGCCTCAGCGATCTGGTGGAAATCCGCGAGGGCGATGCGCTGGAGACGCTCAAGGATGTTGGCGTAGAGGTGGATTTGGCGCTGATCGATGGCGCTTGGTCGCTATACCTGCCGGTGCTCCAGCTGATCGAGCCCAGCCTTCGTCCGGGCGCGGTGATCCTGGCCGAGAACGCCTTTGCGCAAGACTATCTGGACTATGTCCGCAATCCTGCGAGCGGCTTCATCGCGCAAACGATGCCGATCGACGAAGGTCGCGGCAACGAATTTGCCGTGCGGGTGCTGTGATGCCTGCCGCGGGATCGGGCGCGCGCCCTACCATGACGCCCGGTCGGCTCGACAGGGCGCTCCGCGGCCTGTTCATGAGACGAGCTATCGTAACGGCGATCGAGGATGTCGGAGATTGCTTCCGGCACGTCACGCTGGACGGACCTGCCCTGCAAGGCGTCGCCTGGCTGCCCGGGCAGAAAGTGCAAATCGCGATGGGCTCGGCCTTCGTCACCCGCACCTATACACCCATGAATTGGGACGCAGCCGCAGGCCGCACACACCTCCTCGGTTACATGCATGGGGAAGGACCAGGTAGTGGGTGGCTGCGCGGCCTTGCGACCGGGGACGAATGCGACATCTTCGGGCCGCGCGCGTCGCTCGATACCAGGCGCGCGCCCGTGCAGCTGGCCATCTTTGGCGATGAAACCTCGCTCGCGCTGGCCCACACCTTGGTATCCGCAGATAAAGCGCGCGCCCGTTGCTGCTGCTTCGAACTCCGGGACGTCGAAAGTGGCCGCGCCGTCCTTGCGCGACTTGGCCTGGAAGGCGCGACCCTGATCGCGCAACGCGACGATGACGCACATTGGAGGCAGATGGAGGCAGCGCTTACCCCAGCAGCCGACGCCGGTGCCTTTTTCGTTCTGACGGGAAAAGCATCGACGATCCAACGCCTTCGGCAAAGCCTGCTAGGGCGTGGCGTGCCGGCCACCCGCATCCGGACCAAGGCCTATTGGGCGCCAGGAAAATGCGGCCTTGATTAGGGGAAAGGATTGACAAAACGGAACAAAACATGTACATACGTGCTCGCTTGCAGCCAGGATCCGCTGCGGGCACGCTCCCCCGCTTCGGCGGGATCGATCGGCGCGGGGCTGCTTGGGACGCTAAGTCGAAGCTTCGCAACCTTCCGTGACACCCTAGCGGCTTTTGCCGTGGGTAGGCCGGCGTCGTGTACCGGGGCTATGCGGTCGACGTCTTGAGGGGAAACCCCCGGCCAATGCCGCAGCCTCAGGCCGGCGTCCGCAGCACGTGGTACAGGGCAGGACGCTCAACAGAGGGGCCTTGGGGTTCACGCCCCGGGGCTACCCGGCCGAAGACCGAAGGCCACAGGCTGGCGCCGCGCAGTGAGGACATGGCGGGCGGCGCCGTCCGGAGACATCCGGAAACAGGCCAAGACTGCCTGCCCTCCCACCACCCGAGCAGGTGGCGGACCCGCGCCGGTCGAACGCTTGTGCACCGAGCCATGCGGCCGCGCGTCTGCAGAATATGCGCGTGCCTCTCTCACAAGAAAGAACCGTCATTCGCAAGCGCGGGGCGAACGGGTTGATGAGGCCCCTCCGCTACCCTCCACCCCACCGTCACCCTGAACTTGTTTCAGGGTCCATCGACCCACAAGCCGCGACGCCCGTGGCAAGATGGATGCTGGAACAAGTTCAGCATGACGAAATGGTCATCAATAAGACTGAGCTTACGTCGGGCAGCAACACTTGCCCCCGCCGCCGTCATCCCAGCGCAGGCTGGGATCCATTCCGAGGCCAGGCGACGCCCCAGATGGCGCGCCCGTTCCGAACCGATCAGCTATTGTCGACGATCTCCGCGCCGGGGCCGTTCTTCTTCATCGACTCGATCGCATGTTGCGCGCTCGCCTTCGAACTATAGCCCTCGGTCGAGAAGATGGTTTCCGCATTATATTTGAAGCGGACCCGAAACTCACCGGACTTGTCCTTATGGATCTCGAATATGTGCGCCATCGTCGTTCTCCTGTTCGACCGCACAAGGCTGCGCCTGGCGCCGGGGACTGGCAAGCGCAAACCATTCCACATCAGCGGCGGGCGGTCGCCATTCGCGCCCCGATCCGTTAAGGCGGGGCCATGGACGCACCATCGATCAAGCAGCTGCAGGGCGAACGTAACCGGCTATGGGCCGAGGCGCGGCTGAAGGGGCTGCCCGTCGGCTCACCCCAACGGGACCGCATTGCCGAGCTTGACGCCCAGATCCGCGATTTGAAGGCCGCCTCCCCCACCAAATAGAACCGAAATGGCCGCTATTAATGCAGGTAAGTGGTGGGTGACCGCCGACGGGTCTATAGTTGCTCATCGGCGCCGACTCGTTACGCAGGCGTGGCACCGGGACAGCGGACTGTGGGAACAGCAGGCTGCCGCTTGTAGGGTAAGAGGAGCGTGGCCATGCCCGCGCGTAAGGACGATCAGCAATATTTTCTGCAGCGGGAGCGAGACGCCCGGCTGATGGCAGAGCAATCCAGCGATCCGGCGGTGCACGCTATCCATCTTCGCTTTGCCGATGCCTATGCCCGCCGTGCCCGCGCCGAAGCCACGCGCGACAAGCAGGTTGCCGCCTGACCCATCCGCCTACGCGCGCCGTTCCTATCGGTGGCGCGATCCCGTTTGCGCTGAGCGTGTCAAAGCATTGCCCGACCTGAACACCTGCTGATCCGCCGATGCGGCCAAGCCGATCGCTGACCCCGCGTCATTTCTGATATTTCCAGTGACGCGGCTTACCCTCGGCCAGCCACGCGATCGCCTGCGCCACGCGCGCAGCCTGCGTCTCCGCCCGCTTCGCCTCCCCGATCCATTCGCAATAATCGCGCCGGTTGCTGGCCGAAAAGCCCTCGAAGGTCGACTTGGCCGCCGGCGCCGCGGCCAGCGCGGTCGCCAGCGCCTCCGGCACCGGCAATGGCGCCCTGGGCGACGTCTTGGCGCGCGCCGGCTTACCCGCCTCGATCGCGCGCAGCGCCACCTCGATCGCCTGCGTCAGCGCCGCGTCGTCCGGAAGGTCTGCCAGGCTGGTAAGCCGACCGAACTGCCCCATGCCATCCTGATCGCGGCTGGTTTCCCCGCCTGCCTCCCCCAGATTCCACAGGACAAGGGAGGCATGCGCCTTAAACGCCGCCATCCCGGCGAACATGCGCCCCTGATATTCGAAGAAGGGCCGGCTCCACTTGATCGTCTCGTCCACCTTGGGGCAGACGGCGTGGATCGTCGCGCGGATGTGGCGCAGAATGGGCTGCGCGAACGGCGGGGCAGCGTCGATATAGGCGTCGATCCGAGGATCGTCCGCCATCAGACCAAGTCCGGACCCCGGAAATTCTCGGCATAGGCCTGCAGCTTGAGCGGGCGCTCCACCTGCCCCGGCGTGACATGATAGGTCAGGCCATGCTTTTCGGCATAGGCCTTCGCCGCGTCCAGCGTCGGGAAGCCGAGCGTCACCTGCTCGCGCGTATCGCCCGATCCGGCCCAGCCGGTCAGCGGATCAGCGCGCTTGGCCTCGGTCGGCTCATATTCCAGCAGCCACGCCCCTTCGCGGGCGCGGCCGGATTGCATGCTGCTCTTGATGCGCGGACGGATGCGGGCGTGAACCATGAACGCAGCGATACCGCGCCGTCGTTACGGGTCAAGGCTTACCGTCATGCCGAACATGTTTCAGCATCCATCGAGAGGCAGATACGCAAGCTCCGGAGGCGCTGCGCCTACCCGATCACATGCGGCACGAACCGCGCATTATTGCCCGTAATCAGCCCATCCTCGCGGATGCCCATCCCCGCCGGTGCGCCGTCCACGATCCAGCTGCCGATCACCGGGTAACAGCCAGGCGCCGTCTGTGGCAGATCGTACAGCGCCTGATAGATGGTGTGGCTGTCCTGATAGGCCCCCGAACTCGCCGCGATCACCTTGGCATCGCGATGGATCACCACGTTGGCGCCCTCACGCGACAAAGCCGGCTTGGTCACCACATCGCCGCCGAGCGGACTATAGCTGGCCGGCAGCAGATTGGGATGGCCCGGGAACATCGTCCACAGCACCGGCAGGATCGCCTTGTTGCTCCAGATCATCTTCCACACCGGCTCCATCCAGATCGTGCGATCCAGGCTCTCCAGCAGATTGCGGCCGAACTGCTCATCCGTCAGCCATTCCCACGGATAGAGTTTGAAGATCGTCGTCATGATCTGCTCGTCCAGGTCGACGAACCGGCCCTGCTGGCGATCCCAGCCGATATCGTCGATCGCGATCGCCTTGGTCTTCAGCCCGGCTTCCTCCGCGGTGTCGCGCAGATAGGCCACCGTCACCGTATCCTCGCCGATCGCATCGGCGACATGCGCGAAATGGATCTGCCGATCGGGCACCAGCGTGCGCAGATCCGCCCATTTGCCCACCAGCCGTTGATGCAGGCTGTTAAACTGATCGGTCTGGGGCAGCACATCCTGCTTCCAGTCCCACTGGATCACCGACGCCTCCAGCAGCGACGTCGGCGTGTCGCAGTTATATTCAAACAGCTTGGGTGGGCCCTTGCCGTTATAGCCCAGATCGAAGCGGCCGAAGTTCAGCGCCGGCGGCTCGTCGCGCCACGCGGCGCGGATCGCCTCGTGCCAGGCGGGCGGAATGCCGAATATGCCCAGCGCCTTGGGATCGTCGATCACCGCCTGCCCCGCTTCCAGGAACAGCCGATACAGCTCCGCGGTCGCGCCCTCGATCAGGTCCACTTCGATCCGGTCGAAGCGATAGAAATTGCCTTCGTCCCAATAAGGCCGCCCGTCGGCGCTGTGCCAGATCAGCCCGCGCGCCTCGACCCGGCTCTGCCAGTCGGCCCGCGGCGGCACCGTGTCGCGGATCACTCGCCGAAGCTTCCGAAGCTGCGCGCCGAAGAGCCGAAGCCGCCGCGCGAAATCGCCGCGCTGCGCGTCATCGCGGTGCGCACCGGCGCATGGAAATAGGTAGCGCCGGGCGTCCGCGTGAACGATCCGCCGCGCAACCGCTCGCCATAATAAGGGATCGCGCTGTTGCGGCCGAGATAATACCACAGGAACGCGGTGCCGACGCCCGCGCCGATATGATGGTTCTGGCTCTGCGCCTGGCATTGCGCATCCGGCACCCGCGTCCCGTTCCGATCGGCGCACACCGCAGTATCTTGCGCGGCCGTCCATTCCTTGGCCGGCTGATCGCACGCCGCCAGCGTGATCGCGGATGCCGCAGCGAGCGTGATGTTCAGGTGGATCGTCTTCATGCTGTCCCCGACTGTCCTGCTACACATAGGGATGAGCGGCGATCCGGCAATGATGGCGTCCTTCGATACGGGCTCTCGCTACGCAGCTTCGCTGCTACTCGATCCCTACTCAGGATGAGCGGCTTTGGCGGCCCTAATAAATACCCGCTCATCCTGAGTAGCGGTCGAGTAGCTGCGTCAGCAGCGTATCGAGAACGCGTATCGAAGGACCGCAGCACGAACCACACACCCAAAACCTTACCGCCCACTCGCCCGCTTCGTCCGCAACGTCGGATCCGCCTGCGTCGGATCCTCAGGCCAGGGATGACGCGGATAGCGTCCGCGCATCTCCTTCGCGACCTCCGCCCAGCTCCCCTTCCAGAAACCGGGCAGATCGCGCGTCGTCTGGATTGGCCGCCCCGCGGGTGAGGTCAGCCGCAACACCAGGGGCGTCGTCCCGATCATCGGATGCGCCGCCAGCCCGAACAAGGCCTGCACGCGCAGCTCCACCGCCGGCCCGCCTTCGGCGCCATAGTCGATCGCATGCGTCGTCCCGAGCGGAGAGGTGAAATGCGCCGGCGCCTGGGCATCGATCGCCTGCTTACCCTCCCAACCGATCAGATTTTCCAGCGCGTGCACCAGCGCCCCACCGGCAATGTCGCTCAGCCTGCGCCTTCCCTCGACCAGCCCCGGCAGCCATTCGTCCAGCCGGCCGAGCAACGCCTCCTCCGACAGATCCGCCCCGCCGACATAGCTGGCGCGCTGCCGCAAGGCCTTGGCCGCATCCGGCCACGGTAATCGATCGAGCCCATGCGTCCGCACGCCCTCCACCAACGCTGCGGCAATGTCCGCCGGATCGGCATGGCTGTCCGGGCCGGACGAGAGCCGGATCGCCCCCAGCCGCCGCTCGCGTGTCGCCGCCACGCCGCCGGTTGCCGGATCGAACCGGACCGTCCGGCGCGTTTCGATCCGGTCGCCGAACAGCGCTTCGACCTCCGCCTGATCGGTCGGCGCGGCCGAAAGGATGCGCGCGCCGGCGGCCGAACCCTGCGTTTCCGCCACCGCCAGCCATTCGGCCCGCGCCAGCGCCGATGCGGGGTCCAGCCGCAGCCCGCGTCCGCCGGCCGCGATCCAGTCGGCACCGTCCGCCCCGCGCCGCTTGGCGATGCGATCGGGGAAGGCCAGCGCGATGCAGGCGCCCACCGGGCCCTGCCCGGCGCCGCCGCCCGCCATCCTTTCCCAGCGCTGGGCCAGCCCGCGTGCCGCCTCCGCCCGCCGGCCGCGCTCGCTCCGCCAGCGTCGCAGGCGCGTCTCCAGGTCCGGATCGCTGCTGCCGCCCAGACATTGTTCCGATAACAATACCGCCACCTCCGCCGCGGTGCGTCCCCAGCCATGATCGCCTGCCGCCACCAGCATATGGCCCAGCCGCGGGCTGACCGGCAGCCGCGCCACCTGGCGGCCATGCCCGGTCGGTCGCCCGTCCGCATCGATCAGCCCGAACGCTTCCAGCCGCCGCTTCGCCTCGGCGACCGCGGGCGCGCTTGGCGGGTCGATCCAGCGCAATTGCCCCGGATCGCTGACACCCCAGATCGCACAGGCCAGCACCAGCCCGGACAGATCCGCCTCGGCAATCTCGGGCGGATCGAATGGGGCCAGCCCCGCCGTCGCCGCCTCTTCCCACAGCCGATAGACGATACCCGGCGCCTGCCGCCCGGCACGGCCCGCGCGCTGCGTCGCCGCCGCCTGGCTCACGCGCTCCGTCCCCAGCCGCGTCATCCCCGCCGCCCGGTCATAGCGCGGCCGCCGCGCCAGCCCTGAATCCACCACGGTCGAAACCCCGTCCAGCGTCAGACTGGTCTCCGCGATCGCAGTCGCCAGCACCAGCTTGCGCCGGCCCGCCGCCTCCGCCCGGATCGCGGCCCGCTGCGCGCCCGGATCCAGCGAGCCGTGTAGTCGATGCAGCACGACGTCCGCCGGCAATCCCGCCAGCCGCTCGGCGGTGCGTTCGATCTCGGCGACGCCCGGCAGAAAGGCGAGCACACCGCTTTGTGTCTCGGAAAGCGCCCGTCGGATCGCAGGCGCCATATCCTCCTCGATCCGTTGCTCGCGCCGCCCGAGATAGACGTGCGTAATCGGGAAGCTCCGCCCGGCGCTCTCGATCACCGGCGCCCCACTGAGCAAGGCCGCGAACTTCTCCCCGGCCAGCGTCGCGGACATCGCTACCAGCCGCAATTCGGGTCGCAGCGCCGCCTGCACGTCCAGTGCCAGCGCCAGCCCGAAATCGCCATCCAAACTGCGCTCGTGCACTTCGTCGAACAGCACCGCGCTCACACCCGCCAGCTCCGGATCCGCCTGCACCATCGCCACGAAGATGCCCTGCGTCACCACCAGCAGCCGCGTCGCTGCCGATTGCTTGCTGTCGAGCCGAGTGGCGTAGCCGATCCGCCCGCCAACCGCTTCGCCCGCCACCTCTGCGATCCGCTCCGCCGCCGCCCGCGCCGCAATCCGCCGCGGCGACAGCAGCAGCACGCGCCCCCTGCACCAGGGCTGGTCGAGCAAGGCCGGCGCCACCGCCGTGGTCTTGCCCGCGCCCGGCGGCGCCACCAGCACCGCATTTGGCGCGCTCGCCAGCGCGGCGAGAAGATCGGGCAGCACGGCGTGGATGGGGAGCTCGGTCACCCGGCGCGATTAAGCCAGATCAACTCCATAACCCACCCCGTTCGTGTCGAGTAGGGTTCGAGCGAAGTCGAGAAGCCGTATCGAGACATGCCCCTCGATACGTCGTCTCGATACGCTGCTCCGCAGCTACTCGACGCCACTCGGAACGAACGGTGATATAATGGTAATGCTTCAAACCCGCCGCCCGATCCGCCATAGGCACCAGCAATGGCCAAGCTCTATTTCTACTACGCCTCGATGAACGCAGGCAAATCCACCACCTTGCTGCAGGCGGACTTCAATTATCGCGAGCGCGGCATGGCGACGATGTTGTGGACCGCGGCGATCGACGATCGCTTCCGCGCCGGAACGATCACGTCGCGCATCGGGCTGGAGACGGAGGCAAATTTGTTCGCCGCCGATACCGATCTCGCCGCCGCGATCCTGACGCAGCATGATCTGGCGCCGCTCAGTTGCGTGCTGGTGGACGAAGCCCAGTTCCTGACGCGCGACCAGGTCCTCCAGCTCGCCGCCATCTGCGACCGGGCCGGCATCCCCGTCCTCGCTTATGGCCTGCGCACCGATTTCCAGGCGCAGCTGTTCGAAGGCAGCAAATGGCTGCTGGCGCTCGCCGACAGCCTTAACGAGATCAAAGCGGTCTGCGGGTGCGGCCGCAAGGCGACCATGAACCTGCGGGTCGACGCGGCCGGCCGGGTCGCCCGCGAAGGCGCCCAGACCGAAATCGGCGGCAATGACCGCTATGTCGCAATGTGCCGCCGCCATTTCATGGCCGCCATGACGGACGGGACGCTTCCGGAATTCGAAGGTGAAGCCTAAGCTCACGCAATTTCCCGCTCATCCTGAGGAGGCATTGAGCTTGTCGAAATGCCGTCTCGAAGGATCCTTCGAGATGCCGCTTCGTCAGGCTCAGCGGCTCCTCAGGATGAGCGGTATGGAATAGAAATGCACTCGCTAGGAGACTGCCGCATGCTCACCACCCGTCGCGAATTGCTGGCCGGCGCCGGCGCGGTCGGCATGGCCGCGGCCGTGCCCGCTTTGGCGCAGGCGCCGGCTGCACCGGGGGACGCGCAGGCTATCGCCTATCTCGACACGATCGCCGAGGAATTGCTCACCGATTTCCCCGAAAGCGCCGCTGGCCTCGGTATCGATAAGGCCGCCCGGATCGCGCTCCACAGCCAGTTGGGCGATCGCAGCCAGGAGGCGAACCGCAAACGTGCCGCGCGCGCCGGCGAACGCCTCGCCCGGCTCAAGGCGATCGACCGCACCCGCCTTTCGCACGGCGTCGCGCTCGACCTGGACGTCTGCCAGACCGCGCATGAATTGGCGGCGGAAGGCTGGCGGACCATGCCGGTCGGCGATGTCGCAATCTTCAACAGCAACAATAGCTATCGCAGCACCCCCTATGTCGTGTCGCAAAACACGGGCGCCTATGTCGAGCTGCCGGACACGCTGGAAAACCATCATGACGTCGCCAACGCCGCCGATGCCGACGCCTATCTTTCCCGCATAGCGGCCTACGCCCGGGCACTGGATGGCGAGACCGGACGTCTCACCGCCGATCAGGCACAGGGCGCGATCCTGCCCGGTTTCCTCAACGACATCGCCGTGCGGCAGCTGCACGGCATGCGCGATCAGCCGAGCGAGCAATGGGGGTTGATCGAGACGTTCAAGACCAAGGTCGCCAAAGCCGGGCTGCCCGGATCCTATGTCGACAAGGCCGCTGCTATCGTCCGCCAGCAGGTCGCCCCCGCGCTCGACCGGCAGGCCGCCGCGCTCGCCGCAGCCCGCGCCAAGGCCCGCGACGTACCCGGCATCTGGGCGCGCCCGGGCGGCGAAGCCTATTATACCTGGCTGGTAAAAGCCGGCACCACCACCAATGCCACGCCGGACGAACTTCATCGCTTGGGCGTCGAGCAAAATGCGGCGCTCAACGCCCAGATCGATACGTTGCTCAAGGCGCAGGGCATTACCAAGGGCAGCGTCGGTGAGCGCCTTACCGCCCTGTCCAAGCGACCGGACCTGCTCTTTTCCAACGACGATGCCGGCCGCGCCAAGCTGCTAGCCTATCTCAACGGCCGCATCGCCGACATCCGCACCCGCCTGCCGCGCGCTTTCGCGACGATGGTGAAAGGCAATCTCGTCATCAAGCGCGTGCCGCCGGCGATCCAGGACGGCATGCCCGACGGCTATGCCGGTCCCGGCGCAATCGACGGCAGCACACCCGGCGTCTATTTCATCAACCTGAAGGATACCGCCAATTGGCCGCGTTATTCGCTGCCGACGCTTTGCTATCACGAGGGCATTCCAGGTCACATCTGGCAGGGCGAATATAGTTACAAATTGCCGCTGATCCGCTCGCTGCTGGCGTTCAATGCGTATTCCGAAGGCTGGGCGCTCTATTCGGAGCAATTGGGCGACGAGCTTGGCGCCTATGCCGACGATCCGCTCGGCAAGATCGGCTATCTCCAGTCCATCAACTTCCGCGCCTGCCGGTTGGTGGTCGACAGTGGCATCCATGCCAAGCGCTGGGGCTTCGACCAGGCGCTCGACTGGTTCTCGCAAGGCACCGGCCAGCCGCGCGAGCAATTGCGCGCCGAACTCAATCGCTACTGCTCGTGGCCGGGGCAAGCCTGCGGCTATAAAATGGGCCATAACGAGATGAACCGCCTGCGCACGAAGGCGCAATCCAGCCTGGGCGCGAAGTATGATCTGCGTCGCTTCGACGATGCGATCGTGCTGGGCGGCAATATGCCGCTGACGATGCTGGAACGCGTCGTGGATCGTTACATCGGGGGCCAAGGCTGATCGACCCAAGCGCCGCCGCGGCATCGAACCACTTTTGCGGATAGGCGTTACGTCGCCATGACCATTCTATTTCCGGCACTGGGGACCGGCTGGGCGCACTCGTGATTGAACGGCATCTGATGAAATTGCGCGCGCGCGACCGCGTCAGCGCCGAGGAAGAGCAGGCCATTCGCGACGCCCTGGGGCCGGTCAAAACCTACCAGGCGGATCAGGTCGTCATCCGCGAGGGTGTCGAGCTGGACGTCAGCACGTTGCTGCTCGACGGCATGATGTGCCGGTACAAAGATCTGAAGAACGGCCAACGGCAGATAACCGAACTGCACATTTCCGGAGATTTCGTCGATCTGCACAGCTTCACGCTGAAGCGGCTCGATCATCATATCCTGGCGCTGACCCCTTGCCGCGTTGTGGAGGTACCCCACGCGAAGCTGGAGGCGATCACCGAACGGCATCCGCATCTCACGCGATTATACTGGTTCGCCACGACCCTCGATGCGGCGATCCATCGCGAATGGGAATTGTCGCTCGGCCGCCGAACCGCTTTGGCCAAGATCGCCGCCTTGTTCTGCGAAATGCGGGTCCGTCTCAATGTGGTCGGGATGACGGACGGCAATTCCTATGCCCTGCCCCTGACCCAGATGGATCTGGCAGAGTGCCTTGGCCTCACCGCGATCCACGTCAATCGCACGCTCAAGGAATTGCGCGAGCAGAACCTGGCCCAGTTCAAGGGTGGCCAGGTCACGATCCTGGACCTGCCGCGGCTCGAGCGCGTCGCCGAGTTCGACCCTGCCTATCTCTATCTGGATCGCCAGCCGCGCTGAGGAGCGAGTTTCCCGCGGTCGACTTTGCGGCCGGGACCGATCATGTTTGCGGGTCAGCGGGAGATACGAATTCATGGCGATCGTGACGCAGCCGGCGAGCGGACAACCAGCCCAGGAGCCTTCCCTGCTTCACCCGGGCCTGCTCGCCTGCATCGCCACTGCGGCGCTGGCAGGCTTGCTGTTCGGGTTCGACACGGCGGTGATTTCCGGCACGACCGAATCGCTGCGGGCACAATATGGGCTCAGCGACGTCTGGCTGGGCGTTACCGTGTCGTCGGCCCTGTGGGGTACGCTGGTCGGTGCGCTCGGCGCGGGCATTCCTGGCGACCGTTATGGCAGCCGCAACACGCTGCGGGTGCTTGCCCTCTTCTATGTTGCGGGCGGCTTGGGCTGCGGCCTGGCGTGGAGCTGGGAATCGCTGGTCTTCTTCCGCGTCATCGCCGGGCTGGCGGTCGGTGGTTCATCCGTGCTGGCGCCGGTCTACATTGCCGAAATATCCCCGCCGGCGAAGCGCGGGCGGCTGGTTGCGTCCTTTCAGTTCATGGTGATCTTCGGCATTCTCGCCGCTTATCTGTCCAACGCGATCATCGCTTCGGCCGGATTGGGTGCGGAGGATTGGCGCTGGAAATTCGGCGTGTCGGCCGTCCCGGCGTTGCTGTTCCTGCTCCTCCTGCTCCGCATCCCCAACAGCCCGCGCTGGCTGGTCGCGCGCGGACGCATCGCCGAAGCGGTCCAGGCGCTCACCCAGGTGGGGATCGACGAAGCGGCCGCCGAACGTCAGACGGAGGAGATCGGCGCCACGCTGGCGGTGCGCACCGAGCGCTCGAAGCTCTCCTGGCGCGGCCATCGCAAACCGATCCTGCTCGCCATCATGGTCGCCGGCTTCAACCAGCTTTCGGGCATCAACGCCCTGTTATATTATCTGAACGATATCTTCGCCCATGCCGGCGGGCGGCTTTCGCCCGATGTGCAGGCCGTGATCATCGGCGTGGTCAATGCGGTCTTCACGGCGCTGGGCATGGCGCTGATCGACCGCGTCGGGCGGCGGACGCTGCTGCTGGTCGGATCGATCGGCATGGCGAGCTGCCTGATCTTGGCCGGGCTCGCCATGGGGCAGATTCTGCCGGGCTGGATGGTGCTCCCCGCGCTGATCGGCTTCATCGCCTTCTTCGCGCCCAGCACCGGCGCGGTCATCTGGGTCTATATTTCGGAAGTTTTCCCGACCTCCGTGCGCGGCCGGGGCAGCGCGGTCGGCGCCTCCACCCATTGGGGTCTGGATGCGGTGATTGCCGCGACCTTCCCGGCGGTCGCCGCTATCTCCGTCAGCCTGCCTTTCTACTTCTTCGCCGCGATGATGCTGGTGCAGTTCATCGTCGTGCTGAGCTACTTTCCCGAAACCAAGGGGGTGTCGCTGGAAGAGATGGAACGCAAGCTGGGGGTCGTGCGCGACGGATCGCGCGCGGCGGATCAGTAGGCGCGGGCGACCGCGAATTCGACCGCTTCGATCAGCGCCGCCTTGGCCGGACCCGATCCGATCCCGGCGAGCGCATCGATGGCGCGCTGGCCATAATGGCGGGCACGGGCCAGCGTATCGGCGATCGCATCGGTCTGCGTCAGCAACGTCGTCGCATGCGCCAGATCGGCATCGGACGCGCGGTGGCCTTCCATCGCATCACGCCAGAAACGGCGCTCCACGTCCGATCCTCGCGCATGCGCCAGGATGACCGGCAGGGTCACCTTCCCGTCGCGGAAATCGTCGCCCGTATCCTTGCCCATCGTTGCCTCGTCCGACGCATAGTCGATCGCGTCGTCGACCAGCTGGAAGGCGATCCCCAGATTGCGGCCATAGGAATCGAGCGCCTCTTCGATCGCCAGGTCCCGCTCCGCGACGATCGCGGCGATGCGGCAGGCGGCCGCGAACAAAGCGGCGGTCTTGGCGCCGATAATGTCGAGATAGCGTTCCTCGCTGGTCTCGATCCGGCGCTGCGCGGTCAACTGATTGACCTCGCCCTCGGCAATGACGGCGCTCGCATGCGACAGCGTCTTCAACACCCGCAACGAGCCATCCTCGACCATCAACTCGAACGATCGGCTGAACAGGAAATCGCCGACCAGAACGCTGGCAGGGTTCCCCCAGATAATGTTGGCGGTGCGTTTCCCGCGCCGCAGGCCCGATCCGTCGACGACATCGTCATGCAGCAACGTGGCCGTGTGAATGAACTCGACCGCGGCGGCGAGCTTGTGATGCCGGCCACCCGGATAATCGAGCAACCGCGCGCAGGCCAAGGTCAGCATCGGCCGCATCCGCTTGCCGCCGCCGGCGATCAGATGCCCGGCCAGTTCCGGGATCAGCGGCACATCCGATTGCATGCGCGCCAGGATCACGCTGTTGACCTGATTCATGTCGGCCGCGACCAGCTGGATCATCGGATCCAGCGATGGCGCGGATTTGCGATGCAGCGATGTTACCGTAGCGACCATGTCGCGCGCTTAGGCCTGTCTACCTCTCAAAGGCAAGCGCGGCCCTTGCGCGCAGGGCAGCCCGCACGCATGGGGACCGCCGACCGGATGGAGGAATCAGAGTGTCCGACGCCAAGCTCGACGAATACCGGCGGAGCATCGACAATATCGATGCGGCGCTGATCTTCATGCTCGCGGAGCGGTTCAAGGTGACCCAGGCGGTGGGCCGCTACAAGGCGACCGCGGGCTTGCCGCCGGCCGACCCCGGCCGCGAAGCCGATCAGATTGCGCGGCTGCGCAAGCTGGCCCAATCCGCCCATCTCGATCCCGATTTCTCCGAGAAATTCCTGCGCTTCGTGATCGACGAGGTGATCCGCCATCATGAGCGCGTACGCGATACCGCGTAAGTGCGTCGCCCCGGCGGAGGCCGGGGCCGTGGCGCTGGCAAGGCGACGCACCACCCGCTAAGCCCGCGCCATGCATTACGAACAGCAATATCTGGATCTGCTGCGGCAGGTCTGGGACACGGGGGACGAGCGGCGCGACCGTACCGGCATCGGAACGCGCAGCCTGTTCGGTGCGCAGCTCCGTTTCGATCTTGCGGACGGACAGGTTCCGCTGCTGACGACCAAGCGGGTCGCGTGGAAAACCGCCGCGCGAGAGCTGCTATGGTTTCTCAGCGGATCGACCAACATCCAGCCATTGGTCGCCAACAAGGTCCATATCTGGACGGATTGGCCGCTGGATCGCTATCGGCGCACGACGGGGGAGACGATCGATCGCGATGCGTTCGAAGCGCGCATCCTTGCCGACGATGCCTTCGCCGCCGAATGGGGCGAGCTCGGGCCCGTCTATGGCAAGCAATGGGTCGATTGGCCGCATTATGAGGCAGCCGACGAACCCGGCCTCTACAAGCGCGGCAAGGGCATCAACCAGATCGCGGCGCTGGTCGACAGCCTGCGCCACAACCCGGCGTCACGCCGCCACATCTTCACAGGCTGGAACGTCGATGAGCTGGAGGGCATGGCCCTGCCACCCTGCCACATGACCTACCAATATCATGTATCCGACGGCAAATTGTCGGGCATGTTGTGGCAACGCTCGTGCGATCTCGGTCTGGGCTTCGCGTTCAACGTTTTTTCGGCCTCGCTGCTGATCGCGATGCTGGCGGAGCAATGCGATCTTGAGCCCGGCGAGCTGATCTGGAGCGGCGGTGACGTCCATATCTATCTGAACCACCAACATCTGGTCGAGGAACAGTTGGCGCGTGCGCCCGCCGGCGCCCCACGCTTGCGGCTGCTGCGCAAGCCGCCAACCATTTTCGACTATGCCATCGAGGATTTCGAAGTGACCGACTACGCTCCGCAGGCCCATATCGCCGCCCCGGTCGCGGTATGAGGAAGTCCCTCGCGCTGATCCTGCCGCTGATGGTCGCGGCATGCGCCACCCCGGCACCACCGCCGCCCCGGCAGGTTGCAATTGCGCCCACACCCCTGCCGCCCCCGCCGCCTGTGACGGACTGGCGCGATCGCCCGTATACGCCCGGTCTGTGGCGCTATGCGGATCGTACCGCGATGTTCGGCCCGGCGGGAACCACGCCGCTGCTGACGATCCGCTGCGACGCAGGTCGTCGGCTGGTCATTCTGTCGGTCTGGGGCAACATTCCATCGCTCACGATCCGGACATCCTATGCGGAGCGGACCTGGCCGGCGCAGGCGGGCGCGGATGGCCGCAGCGCCGTCACCTTCGCTTCCACCGATCCCGCGCTCGACCAGATCGCCTTCAGCCGCGGTCGCTTCTCGGTCGCAGGCCCAGGCTTGGCCGAGATCGACGTTCCCGCATGGGCCGAGCCCGCGCGTGTCGTGGAAGATTGCCGGGGCTGAACACCGCGCCAGCCGGGCCCGGCGGGGGCGGCGCGAAGCCAAACATCCTGACGTCAAAATATTTGAAATCAAGCCTTGTTCGCGCGTCCGGAATGAATCACATTCCACCTGCTTTTCAACTTAGCGAAAGGAGGTGACCGATGTCTCATGGTTCAGCTTGGGGGTCGGTTTTGTCCGTTCGGGAGACGCGTTTCTAACCATCGTTAGAAAACGCTGGGGTCTCCCGGGCCGAACATCCGGCCGCTGACCCATGTTGGAAGGGTCGCTCGACGATGGCCGAGCGGCCCTTCTTTCGTCTTGGCGACACGCTATTGGCGTTCAGCTGCGCTCCAGCAGCTCATCGCGAATCCGGATGGCGTGCACCGCGACGCGCACCTCGATCAGAAACAGCAGCAGGCTCGCGATCAGCAGCAGCAACGATGTAGCGAACATGACCGCCAGCGTCCGGGCAAAGCTGAAGCCGGCAAGCCGCGCGACGAACATCATCGCCACGACCGTACACAGCACGACCGCGCTGGAGGTCGCCAGGAAGATGGCGTTGTTGACGATCCGCATGCGCCGGTCGAGCAGGCGCAATTCGCGGACCTGATGGACGTGCAACGGGTGGTCGCGCGGCGTGAAGTCCGCCTCCACCGTGCGGGCGCGATCGACGATGCGGGTCAGCCGCCCGGTCAGCATGCCGAGAATGATGCCGATGCCGTTGAGCAGGAAAGCCGGGGCCAGCGACAATTGGATCGTGTTCGCCAGCCCCGGCAGGCTCGATACGTGGAAAAGATCGTCGAGCATCCGGCGGTTCAGCTCGCCTGGGCGGCGCTGTTGACCCCCATGCTGGCGAGGTAGCGCTTCACGTTGCGCGCCGCCTGGCGGATGCGATGCTCATTCTCGACCAGCGCGATGCGGACATAGCCCTCGCCTTCCTCGCCGAAGCCGACGCCGGGCGCGACCGCGACCTGCGCATGGGTCAGCAACTGCTTGGAGAATTCCAGCGCGCCGAGATGCTTGAGGGCGGGCGGGATCGGCGCCCAGGCGAACATCGACGCTTCCGGCGACGGGATATCCCACCCCGCCCGGGCGAAACTCTCGACGAGCACGTCGCGCCGCCCCTTATACAGTTTGCGGTTGGCCGCGACGATATCCTGCGGGCCGTTGATCGCCGCCACCGCGGCTGCCTGGATCGGCGTGAAGGCGCCATAATCGAGATAAGATTTCACCCGCGTCAGCGCGCCGATCAGCTGGCGATTGCCGACCGCGAAGCCAATCCGCCAGCCCGCCATCGAATAGGTCTTGGACATGGACGTGAATTCGATCGCGACATCCTTGGCGCCCGGCACCTGCAGGATCGACGGGGTCGGCGTGTCGCCAAAATAGATTTCGGCATACGCCAGATCGCTCAGCACCCAGAGCTTATGCTCCTTCGCGAAGGCGACGACCTGCTCGTAGAAAGCGAGATCGGCGACGTAGGCGGTGGGGTTGGAGGGATATCCGATCACCAGCACCGATGGCTTCGGCACCGTATAGGCCATCGCATATTCCAGCCGCTTGAAGAAATCCGGGCCCGGCGCGGCCGGGATCGAGCGGATCGCAGCGCCTGCGATGATGAAGCCGAACGTATGAATCGGGTAGGACGGATTGGGCGCGAGCACGACGTCGCCCGGCGCGGTGATCGCCTGGGCGAGGTTGGCCAGGCCTTCCTTGGAGCCCAGGGTCACGACCACTTCCTTGGCGGGATCGAGCTCGACCCCGAAGCGGCGCGCATAATAGCCGGCCTGGGCCTTTTTCAGGCCGGGAATGCCCGACGATGCGGAATAGCCATGCGCATTGGGATTGCGCGCCACTTCGCACAGTTTCTCGATGACGTGCGGCGCCGGTGCGCCGTCGGGATTGCCCATGCCGAGATCGATGATGTCCTCGCCCGCCGCGCGCGCCGCCGCCTTCATCGCGTTCACTTCGGCGAACACGTAAGGGGGCAAACGGCGAATGCGGTAGAAATCCTCGTTCATCAGATCCTCGGGTTGAAAGAAGCCTCTTTGCGTATGAGCGCGTATCGCCCATCTAGCCGGGCGGGGCCGCTATACCCGCTTTGCGCTTCAATGGCACCCACGAGGGACAAGATGGCCGAAGATGTGACCTTGCTCGACGAAATGGCCCATTGGACGGGCGTTGCCGGCCGCATGCAGCAATTGCTGATGGAGCATGGCGCGTCGGCCGCGTTGAAGATGGTCGACGATACGGCCACGATTCTGGGCGAGAATAAGAAAGCCGGCAACGAGCTGCTCGAGACCCAGACCGCCTGGTGGAACGATGCCATGACGCAATGGCAGTCGATGCTTCCCGCGGTGGATGGCGTCGCCGCCAAGGCGACCAGCGACCGCCGCTTCAGGGGCGCGCGCTGGGAAGAACCCGTCTTCGATATGATCCGCCAGAGCTATGTCGCGGTCGCCGATCAATTGCTGAAGGGTGTCGAGGCGGTCGAAGGCATCGATCCCAAGCAGAAGGAACAGCTGCGCTTCCTGACACGCAGCTTCGTCGAGGCGATGAGCCCCGCCAATTTCGCGCTGACCAACCCGCAGGTGCTCGACCGCATCATCGAGACGCGCGGCGCCAATCTCATCACCGGGCTGGAGCGTATGCTGGCGGATGCGGGCGCGGGCCAGATCCGCCATGTCGGGGAGAAGGCGTTCGAGGTCGGCAAGACGATCGCGACCACGCCCGGCAAGGTCATCAAGGAAACGCCGCTCTATCAGCTTATCCACTATGCGCCGACGACGCCCAAGGTGCAGGCGACGCCGCTGCTGATCTTCCCGCCGTGGATCAACCGCTTCTACATCCTCGACCTCAGCCCTGAGAAAAGCTTCGTAAAGTGGGCGGTGGATCAGGGCCTGTCGGTCTTCATGGTGTCGTGGAAGTCGGCCGATGCCAGCATGGCCGCAACGACGATGGACGATTACGTCCTGCGCGGGCAACGCGACGCGATCGATACGATCCGCGAATTGCTCGGCGTGCCGAGCGTGCATGTCGTCGGTTATTGCGTGGCGGGTACGGCGCTGTCGATGCTGCTCGCCTGGCTCGCCGCCAAGGGTGAGGCCGGTAAAGTCGCCAGCGCGACCTTCTTCACCGCCCAGGTCGATTTCAGCGAGGCGGGCGATCTCACCCTGTTCGTCGACGATGCTCAGCTCGCCCTGATCGAAAGTCTATCGCCCGAAGGCTTTCTGGATGGCCGCTATATGGGCGCGACGTTCAACCTGCTGCGCGGGCGCGACCTGATCTGGAACTATGTCGTCAACAATTACCTGCTGGCGGACGATTATAAGCCGTTCGACCTGCTCCACTGGAATAGCGACGTCACCAACCTGCCCGCCGACTGGCATCGCCGCTATCTCGCCGATTTCTATCGCGACAATAAATTGGTGAAGGGCGAATTGGCGGTCGATGGGCTCGCGATCAATCTCTCGACGGTCCAGACGCCGGTCTATGTGCAAGCGGGGCGCGAAGACCATATCGCGCCGCCCGAAAGCGTGTGGAAGCTGACCCATTATTTTGCAGGGCCGCTGCGCTTCGTGCTGGCCGGATCCGGCCACATTGCGGGCGTCGTCAATCCGCCGGCCGCGGGCAAATATCAATATTGGATCAACGACGAAGCGGTGCGGACCTTAGCGGACTTCGTCGCGGGCGCTCAGGAGCATAAGGGCAGCTGGTGGCCCGACTGGCTGTCCTGGATTTCGGATCGTTCCGGCGGCGACGTCCCGGCCAAGGGCGCACGCATACCAGGCAAAGGCAACCTCAAGCCGATCGAGGACGCGCCCGGGCGCTACGTCGTCACCCGCTGATCCGGTGGCTTTCCTCCCCTCCGTCAGGCTGCGCCTGCCACCTCCCCCTGGCGGGGGAGGATCGGGTGAACGGGCTATAGCGGTGATCCTCCCCCGCCAGGGGGAGGTGGCGACGGAGGCAACGGAGTGGGAGGTAGGCGGCACATTGTGCTTACGCGGGGCGATTAACCCAGGCCTGATCGCCATCCTCCTCCTTCGCCGAGGGGCGACGGGTTAGCCGATCGACCCGGAGAAGGTGTCGCACTTAACGGGATCGCCGGTCTCGAGACCGCGCTTGAGCCAGGCGACCCGCTCGGCCGACGTGCCATGCGTGAAGCTGTCCGGCACCGGCGTACGCCCGGCCGAGCGCTGGAGCGTGTCGTCGCCGATCGCGCTTGCGGCTTTCAGCCCCTCCTCGGCATCGCCGGGCTCCATCACTGGTTGGCCTTGCGCCGTCTTGGCGTTGGCGGCCCAAACGCCAGCAAAACAATCAGCCTGAAGTTCAACCCTTACCTGGAGCGCATTGGCACCGGCCTCGCCGGCCGCCTGCTGCCGGTTACGAACGCCGCTCAGCGTACCCAATAAATCCTGGACGTGATGGCCCACCTCGTGTGCGACGACGTAGGCCTGTGCGAAATCGCCGTTGGCATTGAAACGATTGGTCAACTCATCGAAGAAGCGCGGGTCGAGATACACTTTGCGATCGGTCGGGCAATAAAAGGGGCCCATAGCCGACTGCGCAGCACCGCAGCCCGACTGGCCGCTGCTTTCGTAGAAGCTCAGCGTCGTCGGCTCGTAGCGGCGACCATTTTGCTCGAAGATTTTGCTCCACGTATCTTCGGTCGAAGCCAATACCCGGCACGAAAAACGATGCGCCGGATCCGCGCCGCACACTTGCGCTGCGCCTTTCTGGCTGGTTTGAACCGCCTGCGGGCTTCCGCCACCGCCGACAAGGCTGAGCGGGTTCATCCCGAACAGCATCATGCCCAGCACGAGCACGACGATCCCAACAATGCCGAAACGGCTGGCTACGAGGCTGAATATCAGGCCGAGACCGCCGCCGCCGCCGCCAAAGCCCCCAAAGCCGGCACCGCCGCCGCGCTGCTGCTCGACATTGTCGCTTTCCCGGTAATCGTCGAGGCGCATGGCGTTTCCCTTGTTGGTCAACGCTTAAACGGCACGGAGGCGCAACGGTTGCACGGCCGTGCGCCTCCCCACTTATGCGCTTAGAGCGCCCGGTCTAGCGTGATGTGGCCGTCCTTCTGCAAGGCTGCGACCGCACGCTTCACCTCCTGGCTTTCGCCGCGGGGCATGATGAGCACCGCGTCGGGCGTGGCGATCACGATGAGGTCGGACACGCCGACGGCCGCCACCACCGGGCCCTCGCTCCGGATCAGGCAGCGTTCGGTATCGATGGCAAAAACCTCGCCATGATGCGCGTTGCCAGCCTCGTCCGTGTCGGAGATGGCGTGCAATGCATCCCAGCTGCCAACATCGGACCAGCCCATTTCGACCGGGACCACCGCGACGCGCTCGGCTTTCTCCATGACCGCATAATCGATCGCCTGGCTGGGCGAAGCGGCGAAATCGTGCCGGTTCGGATAGAGGCGATGGCCTTCGCGGGTCGCGCCCTCCATCGAACGCTGAACGGCAGCCAGGATGTCCGGCGCATGCGTACCGAGCGCATCCAGATAGGCGCCCGCTGCAAACAGGAAGATCCCGCCGTTCCAGCTATAATCGCCACCGGCGAGATATTGCTCAGCGGTCGCACGATCGGGCTTTTCGACGAAGTTGCGCACGCGCGCGACACCCGGGGACAATTCTTCGCCGCGTTGGATATAGCCATAGCCGGTTTCCGGTCCGTCGGGCGTGATGCCGAAGGTGATGAGCCACCCCTGCTCCGCCAGCGGCGTCGCGGCCGCGATCGCAGCGCGGAACGCGGCCACGTCGCGGATGACATGATCGCTGGGCATGACCAGCATCAACGCGTCGCGATCAACTGCCAGTGCCGCTGCCGCGATCGCCGGGGCCGTATTACGCCCGGCGGGCTCGAGAATCAGCAGCGCCTGCTCCAGACCGCCCGCTGTCAGCTGCTCCTCGATCATTTCCACATGGGCGGCATTGGCCACCACGACCGGCGCGGCATAGCCTTCGGATACGGGCGCGCGGCTGGCGGTGAGCTGCAGCATCGTCTCTTCGGATGTCAGGCTCAGCAATTGCTTGGGTCGGCCGGTGCGCGAGAGCGGCCACAGGCGGGTGCCAGACCCCCCGGACAGGATGACAGGCGTGATCAGGCTCATACGCGCCCCAGGGGCTCAAACGACACATGCATCGGCAGTCAGACTTTCGCTGGAGTGAATGTTAGCGCTACCCCGTTCATGCAGTAACGCAAACCCGTAGGCTTCGGTCCATCGTCGAAGACATGTCCAAGATGACCTCCACAACGGCGGCAATGCACTTCGGTACGGGTCATGCCGAGAGAACCGTCTTCGCGCGTCAGCACGGCATTTTTCAGCGGCGCCCAGAAGCTGGGCCAGCCGGTGCCGCTTTCGAACTTGGTCGTCGACGAGAAGAGGGGCAGCGCGCAGCCGGCACAGGCGAACAGGCCCTTGCGATGCTCGTTCAGCAGGGGGCTGGAAAAGGGCCGCTCGGTGGCCTCGCGACGCAGCACATTATAGGCGGCGGGCGTCAGCTTCTTGCGCCACTCCGCATCGGTGAATGTCACCTCATACCGCATCGGGGCACCCCGACTTCTGCCGGGCCACAGCAGGGCAATGGCCAACGCGCCGCCACCAGCGCCGATCAGCGCCCGCCTCGATACATCCATCGGGGTTCCTTCCACCGCGTTCGTGATGAACGTGCAACGTCCCAAAAATGTGCATCCTTGCCTCGGGATACAAGCAGCACTCGGTTAATGTGGTAATGGGACAAGGTGATTAACCCGTTCAATCTGCCGGATGCGATCAAGCAGGAGGCGCGCGCGCTCGGCTTCGCCGCTTGCGGGATCGCGCGCGCCGATGCCGCTCCGCAGGCGGCCGCACGGCTGCAGGCCTGGCTGGCCGACGGCGCGCATGGCGACATGACGTGGATGGAGGAACGCGCGCAGCAACGCGGCAGTCCGGCCGCTTTGTGGCCCGAAGTACGGTCTGTGATCATGCTCGGAATGAGCTACGCGCCCAAAGCCGATCCGCTCGCGCTGGCGGCCGCGCCGGACGTCGGGCGCATCTCCGTCTACGCGCAGGGGCAGGATTATCACGACATCGTGAAGAAGGCGCTGAAAGCGCTCGCGCGCTGGCTGATCGCGGCGGTACCGGACAGCAATCTCAAGGTTTTTGTCGATACGGCGCCGGTGATGGAAAAGCCGCTGGCCGAAGCTGCAGGCATCGGTTGGCAGGGCAAGCATACCAACCTTGTCAGCCGCGAGGATGGCAGCTGGCTGCTGCTCGGCGCGATCATGACCACGCTGGATCTCACGCCCGACGCCGCCGGCGACACGCGCTGCGGCTCGTGCAGCGCCTGTCTCTCCGCCTGCCCGACCGACGCCTTTCCGGCGCCATTCCGGCTCGATGCGCGACGCTGCATCTCTTATCTCACGATCGAGCATAAGGGCCCGATCCCGCACGAGTTTCGCAGCGCGATCGGCAACCGCATCTATGGCTGCGACGACTGCCTGGCGGTATGCCCCTGGAACAAGTTTGCCGACGCGGCCGCCGCCAACCGCGCCTTCGCCGCGCGCGCCGAACTCGCCGCGCCGGAACTGGCGGACATCCTTGCCCTGGACGACGCGAGCTTCCGCGCGGTGTTTTCAGGATCGCCCATCAAGCGGATCGGGCGCGATCGCATGGTCCGCAACGCATTGATTGCGGCGGGCAATAGCGGGCGATCCTCGTTGGTGCCGCGCATCGTGCCCCTGCTCGACGATGGCGCACCCGTGGTCCGGGGGGCAGCCGCATGGGCCCTGTCCCGCCTCGACCCGGCGGCTTTCGAGATCGAAGGCCACCGCCGGATACCGCTTGAAACCGACGAAGATGTCCGCGCTGAATGGGCCGCCCCGGATTGCTTGCCTTCGGCGACCTTCGGTTCGCTGTGCTCGCAATGACCGTTTAACTTCACCGTTATTGCGCGCCGCCTAGCGATACCGCAATCCAGGCTCGGACATCGGGCAAGCGAGAGCTTCCGTTCACCGCCATCAGCTTCTATGCGCTCTGGCTATGACCGATGCGGCAATCAGCCTTCAGGGCTTGTGCAAGACTTACAAGGGTGGGAAGCAGGCGCTGACCGATGTCACGCTCGATATCCCGCAGGGGCAGATTTTCGGGCTGCTCGGGCCCAATGGCGCAGGCAAGTCGACCACGATCAATATCCTGGCGGGTCTGGTCACGAAGACGGCTGGCAAGGCCTCGATCTGGGGCTTCGACATTGACGAGCATCCGCGCAACGCCAAGCGATCGATCGGCATCGTGCCGCAGGAAATCGTGTTCGATCCCTTCTTCACGCCGTTCGAGATGCTGGAGCTCTATGCGGGCCTCTATGGCGTGCCGAAGAAGGAGCGCCGCTCGATGGAGCTGCTGCGCGCCGTCTATCTGGACGACAAGGCGCACGCTTATGCGCGGTCGCTTTCGGGCGGGATGAAGCGTCGGCTGCTCGTCGCCAAGGCGCTGGTGCACAATCCGCCGGTGCTGGTGCTGGACGAACCGACCGCTGGCGTGGACGTCGAGCTGCGCCAGCAATTGTGGGAATATGTCCGCGCGCTCAACGCCCGCGGCACCACCGTCGTCCTCACCACGCATTATCTGCAGGAAGCCGAGGAATTGTGCGATCGCATCGCGATCATCAATCACGGTCGGGTCATCGCCAACCGCCCCACCCGGGAATTGCTGGCGATGGCGCAGGAAAAGGCGGTGACGGTAACACTGGACCGCGATCTGAGCGTCGCCCCCCAAGCACCCTGCTTTGAAAAGATCGAGCTCAAGAATGAGCGGTCTCTCGTCATCACCTATTCCAAGGACAAGGTGAATGCGGGCGAGGTTCTGGCGGCGTTGCAGGCAGCGGGCCTCGGCATCGTCGATGTCTCGACGCATGAAGCCGATCTGGAGGATGTCTTCCTCAACCTGACGCGGACGCCGGCCGATGCGTAAGGGACTTCGCCTCCGCCCCCGTTCCAGCCGGGGCGACGTCTAGATGGCGCATCATTATGACGTGCTGATCATCGGTTCGGGCGCGGCTGGCCTGACAGCGGCGCTCAACCTCGCCGACAACCGCAAGGTGGCAGTGCTGGCGAAGGCGGGCCTGTCCGAGGGATCGACCGCATGGGCGCAGGGCGGGATCGCTGCGGTGCTGGAGCCGGGCGACACGTTCGAAAGCCATATCGAAGATACGATGGTGGCGGGCGCGGGACTGAACGACCGCAAGACCGTCGAGTTCGTGGTGGAGCATGCCCCCGCCGCGATCGAGCGGCTGGCGGAACTAGGCGTCCCCTTCAACCCGACCGAGGGCGTCGCGGGCGACGGCGGCCATGACCGCTGGCATCTGACGCGCGAGGGCGGGCATAGCCACCGCCGGATCGTCCATGTCGACGACGCCACCGGCTGGGCGGTGCAACAGGCGCTGGAGAAAGCCGCCCACGCCCACCCCAATATCAGCCTGATCACGGACATGGTCGCGATCGACCTCGTCACCGGCCGCCACGCGGTGCGCTATTCCGGCGATGGCCGCGTGCGCGGTGTCTATGCGCTGCACCGCGCCACCGGCCACGTCGCCCTGTTCACCGCGCGCGCGACCATCCTTGCGACCGGCGGCGCGGGCCGCGTCTACCAATATTCAACCGCCCCGCGCGGCGCCTCCGGCGATGGGATCGCCATGGCGTGGCGCGCCGGTTGCCGCATATCCAACATGGAATTCAATCAATTCCACCCGACCTGCCTTTATAATCTGGAGGTCAAGAATTTCCTGATCACCGAGGCCATGCGCGGCGAGGGCGGGCTGCTGAAGCTCCCTACCAACGGCCACCGCTTCATGCCCGATTTCGATCCCCGCGCCGAACTTGCCCCGCGCGATGTGGTCGCCCGCGCGATCGATCATGAGATCAAGCGACTGGGGTTGGACTATGTCCACCTCGACATCAGCCACAAGCCGCCGGAGTTCATCGAGCATCATTTCCCGACCATCTATGCCAAGCTGCTGACGCTCGGCATCGACATCACCAAGCAGCCGATCCCGGTCGTCCCGGCGATGCATTATACGTGCGGCGGCGTGATGATCGACCGTGACGGCCGCACCGATCTGCCGGGTCTTTATGCGGCGGGCGAGGTCACCCAATCGGGCCTGCACGGGGCCAACCGCCTCGCCTCCAATTCGCTGCTCGAATGTTTCGTGTTTGGCGAGGCGGCGGCAAAGCATATCGAGGCGCATTGGGCCGAGCTACCCGAGCCCGACGCGATCCGACCATGGGACGAAAGCCGCGTGCGCGATTCCGACGAGGATATCGTCGTCCAGCATAATTGGCGCGAGATACGCCGGTTCATGTGGGATTATGTCGGCATCGTTCGCACGACCAAGCGGCTGGAGCGCGCGCTCCATCGCGCTACCCTGCTGCAGCAGGAGGTTGACGATTATTATGGCAATTACCGGATCACGCCCGATCTGATCGAGCTTAGAAATCTGGTGGTGGTGGCGACGCTGATCGTGCGATCCGCGCTCCGCCGCAAAGAAAGCCGCGGTCTCCATTACACGCTGGATTTCCCGGAGACGAAAGCGCGCGCCGTCGATACGATTCTGGTACCTTGAGGTCTGCCCATGCCGACGATCGAAACCGACCTGCTGGAAATTGACTATCGTGACGAGGGGCCTGTCGAGGCACCCGCGATCCTGCTGCTGCACGGCTGGCCCGACGACGTCAGCACCTGGGACATTGTCGGCCGCCAGCTGAACGAAGCCGGATATCGCACCATCGCGCCAAGCCTGCGTGGATTTGGCGCGACCCGTTTCCTGTCGGACGATACGCCCCGTACCGGGAATACCACCGTGATCGCGCTGGATATCATGGTCATGATGGACCGGTTGGGGATCGGGCGTTTCTTCGTTGCGGGCCATGATTGGGGATCGACCATTGCGGAGGCTCTGGCGGTCGGCTGGCCCAATCGGGTCGCGCGCATGGCGTTGCTGTCCTCGATGCCGCGCATGGGCGGGCTCGCGACGCCGCCTCTCTGGCATGCGCGCCTGCTATGGTATCACTGGTTCCAGGCAACCCAGATCGGGGCCGACGCCGTGCGCGCCGATCCAAAGGGCTTTGCGCGTCAGATGTGGGAAGCCTGGTCGCCCCCAGGATGGTTTGACGAAGCGACCTTCGAACGCGTCGCACGATCGTTCGACAATCCCGATTGGCCGGAGATCACGATCCACTCCTATCGCGCCCGCTGGGGCGAAGCCGCGCTGGATCCGCGCAGCGAGTGGCTGGAGACGAATATCCTGCGCACGAAGACGCTCTCCGTACCCGCGCTGTACATTCAGGGCGAAGAAGACGGGGTGAACCCACCGGCGGTGAGCGAGCGGGTTGCGGAGAAGTTCACCGGGCCGTTCGAGCGGGTCGTGCTGCCGGGCGTAGGCCATTTCCCGACGCGCGAAGCGCCCGATCAGGTCGCAGCGAACCTGATGACGCTCTTTTCCACAACGGAGTTCAACTGACCGCGCCGTTGCCGGCGCGGTCACTGAACCGGTCGGTACGACCGGCTTAGCGCGGCTTGACGAACCGCAAGGTCATGCGATCGCTCTCGCCGATCGCGACATATTTGGTGCGGTCCTCATCGCCCAGTTGCAGTGTCGGCGGCAGCGTCCACACGCCCTTCGGCCAGTCCGCCGTGTCCTTGGGATTGGCGTTGATCTCGCTCTCGCCTGCGAGCTTGAAGCCCGCCTCCGTCGCCAGTCGGACGACCGTCGAACGTTTGACATAGCCGCTCGTGTCTTCGCGGTCCTTCGACGCCGCTTCCGGCAAGCGATGATCGACAACCCCCAGCATCCCGCCCGGCTTCAGCGCTTTGTAGGCCGCCTTGAAGAAAGCGAGCGCCACCTTGCCCGTCTTGTCGCCGCCGTCTTCCGCCATCAGCATATTGTGGACGTTACGGAAGGTCAGCACGCGATCGGCGCTGCCGGCCGGGGCGATCGTTGCCGCGGCCGGATCGAAGACCGATACCGTAGCACTGGCCGCCCCTGGGAGCGTCGCGATCAGCTTCCTGGCGCCTTCGATCGCCCGGGGACTATTGCCGACGACCGCGACATAATGGCCGTTGCCCGCCAATAAGGGCATCAGGATGCGCGTATACCAGCCGCCGCCGGGCGAATATTCGATCACCGTCTGCCCCGGCGCGACGCCGAAGAAGCTCAGCGTCTCCGCCGGATGGCGATAGCGATCCCGAGGGCGCTCCGCCTCCTGGCGCGCAGGATTGGCAACCGCAGCCTTGATCGCGTTGCTGGGCGCGGCATGGAGCGGGACCGCGAAAAGCGCCGAAGCGATAATCATGGTAATTCCGGCGGTTCGCATCGTCTCGTCCCCTTGTTATGATGTCCGCTGTTTGCCCGATCCCGACCTTTCGCGAAAGGGAGGCTGTGCAGGCCCCGGCGGCCTGCTAGAACGACGCTAGCATGGCCTCCAATCATCTCTATCTCGTCGATGGCTCCGGTTATATTTTCCGGGCTTATCATCGACTTCCGCCGCTTACCAACAAGCATGGCCAGCCTGCGGGCGCGGTCTATGGCTTCACCACCATGATGTGGAAGCTGGTGGAGGACCTCCATGCCGCCGATGGGCCAACCCACATGGCGGTGATCTTCGACGCATCGTCCAAGACGTTCCGCAACGACATGTACGATAAGTATAAGGCGCACCGTCCGCCGCCGCCGGAGGATCTGGTTCCGCAATTCCCGATGATCCGCGACGCCACCCGCGCCTTCTCGTTGCCCTGCATCGAGGAAGAGGGGCTGGAGGCGGACGATATCATCGCTTGTTACGCCAAGGCCGCATTGGCGCATGATTGGAAGGTCACGATCGTCAGCTCCGACAAGGATCTGATGCAGTTGATCGAGCCACGGCTGGACCTGTTCGACACGATGAACAACCGTCGGCTCGGGCGCGAGCATGTGCTGGAAAAGTTCGGCGTCGAGCCCGAGCAGTTGGGCGACGTGCTCGCGTTGATGGGCGACAGCGTCGATAACGTCCCCGGCGTCCCCGGCGTCGGCCCCAAGACGGCGAGCGAGCTGATCCAGACCTATGGCTCTCTGGAGGGCGTGCTCGCCGCCGCGCCCGACATCAAGAAGCCGAAGCTCCGCCAAAACCTGATCGATCATGCCGATGCGGCCCGCCTCAGCCGCGAATTGGTGCGCCTTGTCTGTGACCGCCCCCTGCCCCAGCCGCTCGATGAGCTGATCCTCAAGGGCCTGCCCAAGGAGCCGCTCCAGCAATTCCTGACCGATCAGGGTTTCCGATCGCTGCTGACCAAATTGGGCGGCGAGGAAGCCAGCGCGGCGCTGCCGGCGCGCGTCGCCGACGCGGTGCCGTTCGTGCACAAGGATTATGAAACCGTCATCACCGAGGCGGATCTCGATCGCTGGATCGCGCAGGCTTATGCCGCCGGTGTCGTCGCGGTGGATACCGAGACGGATCATATCGACTGCATCCGTGCCAATCTGGTCGGCATCAGCCTTGCGACCGCGCCGGGCAAGGCCTGCTATATCCCGGTCGGTCACGGCCGCGGCGGCGAGGATCTGCTGACCGAGCGGCCGGAGCAATTGCCCCATCCGCTGGTGCTGGCCAAGCTCAAGCCGCTGCTGGAGGATCCGGCGATCCTCAAGATCGGCCAGAACCTCAAATATGATCTGATCATGTTCCGCCGCAGCGGCATCGATATCACGCCCTATGACGACACGATGTTGCTGTCCTACGATCTGGACGCGGGGCTGGGCGGGCACGGCATGAGCGAGCTCGCCAAGCGCCACCTCGATCATGCGTGCATTGATTTCAAGGATGTATGCGGCAGCGGCAAGAACCAGGTCAGCTTCGACATGGTGCCGCTGGACCGCGCCACCGAATATGCCGCCGAAGATGCGGACGTCACGCTGCGGCTATGGCACAGGCTCAAGCCGCGGCTGGTGCCGGAACAGGCCAACCGCGTCTACGAACTGGTCGATCGGCCGCTCGTGCCGGTGGTGGCCGAGATGGAGCGCGCCGGCATCCTCGTCGACCGCGCCGAGCTCCACCGCCTGTCGACCGAGTTCGGCGAAGACATTTTGCGGCTCGAGGGCGAAGTACACCAGGCTGCGGGCGGGCCGTTCACGATCGGAAGCCCCAAGCAATTGGGCGAGGTTTTGTTCGACCGGCTCGGGCTGGCCGGCGGCCGCAAGGGCAAATCCGGCGTCTATTCGACCGACGTCAACGAACTGGAACGGCTGGCGGCGGACGGCGTCGAGGTCGCACGGCTGGTGCTCGACTGGCGTCAGCTGACCAAGCTCAAATCGACCTATACCGACGCGTTGCAGCAGCAGATCAACCCGGCCACCGACCGCGTCCATACCTGTTTCAGCCTCGCGGTCGCCCAGACCGGGCGCCTGTCCTCGACCGATCCCAATCTCCAGAATATCCCGATCCGCAGCGAGCTTGGCCGGCGCATCCGCCATGCCTTCGTCGCCCCGCCCGGCCATGTCCTGCTTGCGGCCGATTATTCGCAGATCGAATTGCGGCTGGCCGCGCACATGGCCGACGTGCCGCAGCTGCGCGAGGCGTTCGCGCAGGGGCAGGACATTCACAGCCTGACCGCAGAAGAATTGTTCGGGGTGGTCGATCGCGATACGCGCGGCAAGGCCAAGACGATCAACTTCGCCATCCTCTACGGCATCTCCTCCTGGGGCCTTGCCGGTCGGCTGGGTGTCGACCGCACCGAAGCGCAGGCGATCATCGACCGCTATTTCGATCGCTTCCCCGGCGTGAAGAATTACATGGCGGAGACGATCAACGAGCTGCGGTCCAAGGGCTTCGTCACGACCTTGTTCGGCCGCAAGACACATCTGCCGGGGATCAAGGGCAAGACCGTCGGCGAACGCCAGAGTGCGGAACGCCAGGCGATCAACGCACCGATCCAGGGGACCAGCGCAGACATCATCAAGCGCGCCATGGTGCGCGTCGGCCCCGCGCTGGAACAAGCCGGCCTCGGCCATGTCCGCATGCTGCTCCAGGTCCACGATGAGCTCGTCTTCGAACTGCCGGAGGCGGATGTCGCTGCTGCCACGCCGGTGATCGAACGCGTCATGGCCGAAGCTGCCACGCCACATGTCACCCTATCCGTCCCGCTCGGCATCGAAATCGGCACCGGCCGCAGCTGGGGCGACGCGCATTGAGCGACATTTCTTGCCGTCTCGGCAATTTCGTCATTGCGAGCGAAGCGAAGCGATCCAATCCGATAGGGACTGGATCGGCGCGCGGCGTCGCCCCTCGCGATGACAGGCATCAACTTTGACCGCTACCCTCGAGGCCACCGGCCCCGGCGACATCGAGACGCTCGCAAAGGGCGGACGCACCAACTTTTTCGGATTCCTGCTGCGGCTGGCGGCACGTCTGCCATTCCTGTTCATCGCGGGGCGCTGGTATGGCGCGGATGCGCTCGGTCGCTTCGCTTACGCCACGATCATCGTCGAATTTGCCGGGCAATTGGCGACAATGGGCCTGAAGCGCGGTTTGGCGCAGCAGCTGTCGACCACCAAGCGCGACCCGAGTTCGGTCGTGTGGGACGCGCTGTTGGTAGGGCTGATCGCGTCGGTGATCGCGGCGGCCGTGTTGATGGCGATGCCGCAATTGATGTTTCCCAATAGCGAGATCAATCGCCGCGACTATCTGTTGCCGCTGACCATCTTCGGCTGGGCCGGTTCGGACATTGCGCTCGCCGCGCTGGCCTATCGCGGAAACATCGCCGCGACGGTCAAGGCGCGCTCGCTGATCGAACCGTGGGTAATCAGCATCGCCGCCTTCGGGCTCGCCTGGTATTCGCTGCGCGACGGACTGATCATGGCCTATGCGATCTCCGCCGCGGCCGCCTTTGCGGCCTCGCTCTACCCTCTGCTCAGAACCTATGGGCGGCCGCGCGGCTGGCGGCCCGAGCCGATCCAGCTGTCCCGCACGGCCATTCGCAATCTGCCATTGGCAGGCGCCGACGCGATCGAATGGGGCTCGCGCCGGCTGGACATCGCGATGCTGGGGCTGTTTTTCGCGCCCGCGATCGTCGGCATCTATTATGTCGCGCAACAGGTCGCCAGCCTGCCCCAAAAGCTGAAGACCAGCTTCGATCCGATCCTGGGGCCGGTTATCACGCAGAATCTGGCGGACGATAACAAGCAGGCCGTCGCCAAGCAGGTGCGTCAGGTCGGCTTCTGGATCATTGCGGCACAGATCGGCATTGCCCTGGCGCTCGCCATCCCCGGCAAGGCCGTAATGGGTCTGGTCGGGCCCAGCTTCGTCGGCGGTACGGGCGCGCTCGCGGTACTGCTTGCAGCGGAGGCGATCGCGGCGACCGCGGTCGTCAGCGAGGCCGCGCTGATCTATGTCGCGCCATGGCGCAATCTGGCGATCTCGGGAGCGATGATCGTGGTGCAAGCCGCCCTGTCGGTCGCGTTCGTCTACCTCATCCGTGCCTTGCTGCCGGCCCTTGCCGATGCCGGATGGGTCAAGGCACGGCCTGATTCCCGTATCGATCCCATCGCGGCCGCGGGGCCGGCAATTGCCCTGATGGTAGCGCTCGGCCTTGCGGCGATCGTCAAGGCGCGGTTGCTGCGCAACATCCTCGGCGCACGCGTCAACGGGTGGCGCTGGTCGCTGATCTGGGCGGCGCTGACGGCGGGCACGATCGGCTGGTGCGTGACCCGCCTGCCCCACAAATTCGAATGGTTCGAACTCGCGGTCGGCGTGCCGCTGATCCTGGGCACGTTCAGTGCGATCATCTGGTTCAAGGCCTTTAACCATGACGACCGCGCCCTGTTTCGGAGTCAGGAAGAATCGACTGTCAGCTAGCCAAACCCGCTGTTCCTGAGTAGGCACGGAGCCGGTCGAAGTGCCGTGTTGAAGGACAATCCTTCCAGACGAGGCTTCGCAAGCTCAGCCTCTCCGCAGGATGAGCGGGAAGGGTTCAGTGCAGCGAGCAGACATCATCATCCTCGGCGGCGGACTGGTCGGCTTGACGCTGGCCCTTGCGCTGGATGCGCATGGAGTGTCGAGCATCGTCATCGATCCGGCGGAGCCCGCCAACGTACTCGCCCGCGGCTTTGACGGGCGCGCCTCGGCGGTGGCGAGCGCGAGCCACCATATGCTGGACGCGATCGGTATCGGCGCGCGGCTCGCGGGCCAGGGCTGCCCGATCCATTCGATCAAGGTCAGCGACGGCCTGACGCCGCGCGCGCTGTTGTTCGACGCCGATCCGGCATCGGGGCCGCTTGGGGTCATGTACGAGAATCGCCTGTTGCGGCGCACCTTGCATGAAGCGGCGGCGGCAGCAGCGAACATCACCCTGCTGATGCCGGCGCAGCCGGCCAGCGTCGAGCGGGACGCGACATCCGCCCGTGTCACCCTGGCGGATGGCCGCACCTTCACGGCGGGGCTGTTGGTCGGGGCGGAAGGGCGCAATTCCCCCTCCCGCGCGGCCGCCGGGATCAATGTGGCACGCTGGAGCTATGATCACACCGCGATCATCGCCACCCTGGGCCATGCCCGCCCGCATGGCGGGGTAGCGCATGAAATCTTTTACCCAAGCGGCCCGTTTGCGCTGCTGCCGATGCTGGACGACGAACACGGACCGCGTTCGGCGATCGTCTGGACGGTGGCCGGAAAGCATGGCGCAGCGATGCTGGGCCTGCCCGATCGCGCCTTCCTGGCGGAAGCCGAAAAGGGCATGGGCGGCCTGCTCGGGCCGCTCCGCTCGGTCAGTCCCCGTTCGTCCTATCCGCTCGGTTTCCATCATACCGCGCGCATCACCGCGGAACGGCTGGCGCTCGTGGGGGACGCCGGGCACGGCATCCATCCGATCGCCGGCCAGGGGCTCAACCTGGGCTTCCGCGACGTCGCGGCCCTTGCTGAAGTGTTGGTGGAAGGCGCGCGGCTGGGGCTGGATATGGGGGATGCGCAATTGCTGGCCCGCTACGAGCGCTGGCGCGCGCTGGACAGCTTCCTTGTTGCGGCAACGACCGATGGGCTGACCCGCTTGTTCGGCCTCCCCGGCCGGGCACCGCGCGCGATCCGCCGGTTCGGGCTCGATATAGTCGGGCGCATACCGCCGCTCAAACAGGCCTTCATGGCCGAAGCCCGCGGCGAATCCGGCGCGTTACCGAAGCTGCTGCAGGGCTTGGACGTCTAAACCAGCCGTTCGGGCAGGATCGGCACTATTGCAGCGTGCTATCGTCCCCGTCGCCGGCGGACGAGAAGCGCAGCAGCTCCGCCAACAAATCGGCACGCACGTCCAGATTGGCGGCTTCCAGCAAAGCCTGCTTCGCCGCGATGTCGAACGGGATCACCTGCGCCAGCCCGTTGACGAGCGATTCATCGTCCAGCCGGGCGACCTGATCCCAATCGATATCATAGCCGTGGGCGGCCGCGAAACGGCGCGCCTCGCGCTCGATCCCGGCGCGCGCGGTGCTCGCCAGCACCAGCTCGTCGCCGGCATCCCTGTCGAAACTTTCCAGATCGGCCAGCACCTGTCGGAACGGCGTCGTCACATCCAGTTCGCGCAGGAGCCGGAACCGCGAAACGCCTTCCAAAACCACATTGAAGCGCCCATCGGGGAGAGCTTCGACCTGGCCGATCTTGCCGACACAGCCAATGTCAAACAGCGCGGGATGGTCGCCCTCCGATCCCGGCAGCGGCTGGATCATCGCGATCCGGCGATCGCGCGCCAGCGCGTCGCTTACCAACGCGCGATACCGGGGTTCGAAAATGTGCAGCGGCAGGAAAGCCCCCGGCAACAGCAGCGCGCCGCCGAGCGGGAAGATGGACAGGCGGGTGCCGGTCTTGATCATCAGCCGAACAGGATCGCGGAGAGCCGGCGGCGCTGGGCCGCGACCCACGGATCCTCCAGTCCGGTGGCTTCGAACAAGGTCAGCAATCGCTTGCGCGCTGCGCCCTCATTCCACTCGCGGTCGCGTTCGATCGATCCGAGCAAAAGATCGGCGGCGCCGTCCCGGTCGCCGGCCGCCATCAAGCCGCCGGCGAGTTCGTAGCGCGCGTCCTGATCGTCGGGGGCGGTTGCGACACGGGTGCGCAATCCTGCCAGATCGTCAACCGGCGCTGCCTCGCTGGCCAGCGCAACGGCGGCATTGGCGCGCGCGATGCCGGCATCCTTGGCCTTATCGGCGGGAACCTGGGCGAGCAGCGCACGCGCCTCTTCGGTGTGGCCGGTCGCAAGCAAGGCGCGGGCATGGCCGGCAATGACCTGCAAATCCTCCGGGGCCATTTCCGCCAACTGGCTGAAGATGGACAAGGCGCGCTCGGCATCCCCATCCTCCAGCGACTCCTCGCCCATCGCGATCAACGGGGCGATATCGTCGTGAAGCGCATCCTCTTCACCGTGGACGGGAAGCTGCTTCAGCAGCTGATCCAGCATCTTGGTCAATTGCCCTTCGGTCCGGGCCGACGTGAGATCCGCGACCAACTGCCCCTGGAATACCGCGTAGACGGTCGGGATCGACTGCACGCGGAATTGCGCGGCAATCATTTTCTGTTCGTCGACGTTGATCTTGGCGAGCCTTACGCCCTTGCCGGCATAGTCTGCGGCGACCTTTTCAAGGACGGGGGTCAGCTGCTTGCACGGTCCGCACCACTCCGCCCAGAAGTCGAGAATGACGAGCGCGCTCATCGACGGCTCGATCACATCGCGCTTGAAAGCCTCGATCGCCTGCGCGTCGGCCGCACTCATCCCCAAGGTCGCCAAAGTGATGTCTCCTGATCTGTTCCGGCTTATGTGGGTCGTTGCGGCGGCCGCACAAGCCCGAAAGCCAATCGGCAAACTATCCACATGATTGATGAGAATGATCGTCGCTTGGGGGTTGCGGCACTGCAAAACCGTTGCTAACAGCCGCCCTCACCCCCGGGGTCTGGCCCCGGATGCGCACGAGCGGGCGTAGCTCAGGGGTAGAGCACGACCTTGCCAAGGTCGGGGTCGAGGGTTCGAATCCCTTCGCCCGCTCCAGCGTTCGGTCGGTTGAGATGATCTCACCGACCGCCGGACGTGTGAACGCAACGGCGCATATGCTGCAGATTTGGCGATGATATCAGCTGGAGTCGGCCAAGGGGCTTGCGCCGACAGTCTCTCACCATCTGCGCCAGCTGCGCGGACTTCAAGCCGTCCTCGATCATTCAACGACAAGGTCGGGCCACGGAATCCGCTCGCACCGTGCTTTAGGCTGCGCCGTTTTCTGCGCGAGCGCCGCCCGCAGCGTGGGAAGTGCCGTCACAGCCTGCCGCAGCGCCGTAATGTCGATCGTGCCGCGCGCCAGCTCTTTGTCACCACCGAGCCGGTCGGACGGACGGATTAGCGTCCAGTCGAGGGCGTCATACCCTTCGGCATAAGCAAGAAGGTCGCCGAGCGGCAGTTCGCCGTGCCCGTTGTGCAAATCGTGCGTATAAGGGAAAACCTGGGTCGAGAGCGCGGTGCTGCCGATCACGCCGTACGGCTCGACCGGAAACGGGCGTTGCATCTGGATCCACGCCACTTCTGGCAGGTCGGCGTCGATCCCGACACGAACCTTGATCTCGATCTTGCGCAAATCGACCGTCGGTTGGGTCGCCGGTTCCCAAATATAGCCGAGCTCGAGCTCAAGCGGTCGCTGGGTTTTCTGCGGGTCATAACCGCGCGGCTTCCATCGCATGAAATCGCCGGCGTCTGGCTTGCCGTCGTCCGTATACAGGCGCGACAGCGAAATCGTGCCACCGCCGAGCGCCTGCTCGACATCGCAGCTGTAGCGCCAGGACGGGTTGGTCTTGGTGGGCGTGACGGAGGAGGCTTGCGCCTTCCCCACAGGGACGCGGCGCGCCTCCGCCCCAGTAGGAAGCATCAACAAGAGGGGAAGCAGCTTCAAAGAATGACGCAGCAGCATTCGTCTTTCCAGTCCGTGAAAGTCGCCCGCGGAATAACGGGGGGCGCCCCCGCAATTCGAAGGCCCATCCGCCAGAGCGCCGAACGGGAACGACGCCTCATTGGCAGCGTGACGGAGCGCTTCTCAGCTCGCAGGGGATTTTGGCGTGGCTGCGCGGTTGGATCGCGCGCGCGGCGGCTTACGCTCGGTCGTAGCGGCCTTCACCGCGCTGCTTTTGGGAGCGGCCCGCTTGGGCGGGACGGGCTTGGGCTCCGCCGGGATGGGGGTTGACGCGGTCTCCGCCTGGCCCGCTGGGTGCTCGGGCGCCTTGAACAACTCGCCTAGGAACGCGGCGACGCCCTGCGCCAGCATGTTCCCGACCTCCTTGCCCTGCGCGATCAGATGGTCGAGCTCACCACCGGCCTTGGCCGCTGGCGGTGTCGCCGTGCCCTTGAACCGGCGCTTGGCAAGAGCCCCTGCCCCCGCCACCAGCGCGGCGGAAACGACCTCCCGCGCGATCGGGTTCTGCGCGAGTTCCGCGACGACGCCTGCCGATTTGCGCAATTGCTTGGGCAGCTTCACGCCGCCCACCTTTTTCGGCAGACGTGCTGCCTTGCCCTTTTTGGCCATGGACCTTCTCCTTGTTCAAGGATACGCGTTTCGGCCTCGCACGCGCTGCTGGCAAGAGCGGGTCAATATCCTATGATGAGTATAGGGATTGCCCGGTGTCGGCAGCGCGTCTATGTCTCCGCGTTCCATCAGGAGGGAACTACCCATGAAGAAGCTTATCGTTCTGCCGATTATCGCTGCTGCCGCACTCGGCCTGTCGGCTTGCACCAGCAAGACCGAGAATACGAACGTGACGGTCAACGACACCAGCGCAGACCTGAACGCGACCACCGATCCGACCGCAGCCGATCTGAACGCTGTCGACAACGGTGCGGACGCCGCGCTGGATAACGGCACGAACACCGCAGACGCGCTGACCAACGGTTAAGTCGCGTAGCGCCGAAGCTTAGCTTTCGGCCCTGCAAGCAGCTTTTCTATTTCCTATTTTCTAGGTAGGAAATATACAGGGTCCAACGCCATGTTGACTCCCTGGCGGATCCTTCGGCCCGATGGCGCAAGCCATCGGGCTTTCTTTTTACCATCGTGCAATCTTACAGGCCCTCGCCGCCGACCCAATGGGCGTTCGACAGCTTGCGGGCGACCGCCCAGGTCTGCCGCCGGATATCGGGCACGGCCACGATTTCCCAGAACGTCCCACGCGTCATCGGCCCGACTGCCAGCAATGTCGGCTGCGCATTGCCTTGCGCGTCGATCACCTCCGACTGCGGCGTGACGTCGATCCCCAGATGCAACGGATCGGGCCGGATCGCGCCGCGCGCGATCAGCCTGCGCAGCAGCGGCTCGCTGCTGCGAAGCAGATCGCCCTGCGGGCCGGTCGCGTTGATGATGCGACGCACCACCCGCAGCTCCTCCGCATCCTGCCCCCGCCGCCGATAGCGGACCTCGGCCTGCGCGCCCGCCGCCGTGACCGCGCCAAGCTTGCCCGCGACGATCTCCAGCCGTCCCGCAGCCCGCAAAGCCGCGATCTTTTCGGCAACCTGCGGCGCAATGCGATGGCGGTGCACGTCCCACCAGGCGCGCACGTGCCGCAGGAAGCGCCGGCGCTCGTCCAGGTCGGCCGCCATCCACAGGCCCTCGGTATAGGGTCGCATCTCGTCCACCGCCGCGCGCCAGCCCACCTCTTCGGACCGGGTCCGCATATGGCGCAACAGCGCCATCGCGTTGGGCGGCGGACGCATATCCAGCGTGGACGGCGTCACCGCGGCATGGGCGCGCGGGCTGAGACCGCGCCGCGATACGGCAAGGATCCGCCCACCAAAGCCCCGCGCCTCCAGCAGCAGCGCAATATCGATCATGGTCAGCCCCGAGCCGATCACCACTATGTCGTCCTCGGCGGTGAGCCCCGCGGCAAGATCGCTACCCCACGGCTCGGCGACGAACACCCCGGGGGCAAGCGCCTGGGCATCGATGCCGGCCGGAACGTGCGGCGGCAAATTACCGGGCGCGAGCACCACCGCATCGGCATCGATCGTGCGCCCGTCGGCCAGCGCCACCCGCCAGCTCTCTCCATGCGGTATCAGATCGACGGCGTCCCCTTCGAGGATCGTCAGCCGATCGGGCGCGGCGGCCCGCGCGTCCGCGAGCAGCTCGCTCAGATAATCGCCATAGACGAGCCGCGGCGCGAAGCCGCCGGCGAGCGCGGGATGACGTCGCTCCAGCCATCGCGCGAAATGATCGGGATCCTGCGGCAGCGCGCTCATATTGCCGGCGCGCACGTTGAGCAGATGGTCCGGATGCGCCGCCGAATAGGCGACGCCACGCCCCGCCGCGCTCCGCCGCTCGATCAACGTCGCCCGGGGGCCGTGATGCCGCAGCAGGTTGATCGCCTGCAACGCGCCCGAAAAGCCGCCCCCGATGATAGCCACATGGTCGGTCGTCAAAGTGCCCACGCTCCACAAGTCAGCGTTGGGCGATAGCGGCGAAGTCACGGAGAGGCCAATTGATCCTCAAGACATGGCAAACCGGCAACGGCGAGGCTAACGCAACCGTTCGAATGGGTAATGATCGCGGATAGTGGCATTGAAATATTCGCCCAGCGACGGCGCCTTTCGAAGCCCGGTCGCGATTTCCTGCGGCACTCCAAGATAGATATAGTGCCTGCCTGTGCGGAACGTCACCGCCAGTCTCTGCGCGGCGGGATCATAATCGAATGCCTTTATTACGGTGGAGGGCATCTTGGGCAAACGCTTCCGCCGCTGGCATGATCCGCTGGCTTGTTCAGCCGAGATAGGCCGCCAATTCTTCCGGCGCCCCCTGCGGGAACGCCGCCTTCAGGAAATCTAGAAAGGCCGACACGCGGGCACTCAGCAATCGGCGCGAGGGATAAAGCGTCCATAGAGCGATCTGCGGACCTTCGACATCCCCCCAGGAAACCAGCCGGCCGGCGGCGAGATCATTTCCCACCAGCGATACCGGAAGCTTCGCCGCGCCGACGCCCATCCGTACGGCATCGCGCACCATGACGAGCGAGGACAGGCTCAGCATAGGATGGACCGCGATGCGCGATTTGCCGGCGCGTGTGGTCACATTCCACGCCTCGTCCTGAGCGATCGGCCCGCGCACGATGGCAGGCGCTGCGCTATTGTCCGTGGGCAGCGCCAAATCGGGGCTCGCGGCCACCACCAGGCGGTCACGCAGGAAGATGCGGCCAACCAGAGTCTCATCGGGCGTGGGATTGACCCGGATCGCCAGATCATAGCCTTCTTCCACCATATCCACCGGCCTGTCTTCCGCCGTGATCTCAAGGCGGACATTGGGATATTGCAGCGCGAAGCCGGCCGCCAACTTCCCCATCGCCGTCTGGGAAAAGAGCAAAGGGGCACTGATCCGCAACCGGCCGCGTGGCGTCTCTCCGCCCGACGCGATCGCCGCCACCGTCTCGTCCAGCTCGGTCAGCAATTGCCCGGTACGCGCGAACAGCGCCCGGCCCTCTTCGGTCAGCTTCACCATGCGTGCGCCACGCTCGAACAGGCGCACATCCAAGCTGGCCTCCAGCTCCGCGACCCGGCGCGACAATGTCGCTTTGGGCCGCCCCGCCGCGCGTGCCGCCCGCCCGAAGCCGCCATGGCGCGCGACCAACGTGAAATCCGCAAGAGCGAGCAAATCCATATGTTCCACCTGTGAGACGGTCCGTTCAGATATACCGTCTATTGGTATCTTTGTGGATCACTAACTTGGGGCCAGCCAAACGGCTCAACCAAGGAGTGTCACATGACCATTCTCGTAACCGGCGCGACCGGCACCATCGGCCGCCACGTCGTAGATCAGCTCGTCAAGCGCGGCGCCGATGTTCGTGCACTTGTCCGCGACAGTGCCAAAGCAAACTTTCCGGAGGGCGTATCCGTCGTCCAAGGCGATCTGCTCGACGTCGATGCCCTGCGCGATGCCTTCTCGGGCGTCTCCACCCTGTTCTTGCTCAACGGCGTTGTTGCCGACGAATTTACGCAGGCCCTGCTCACGCTCAACGTGGCGCGCGAAGCCGGGATCGAGCGGATCGTCTATCTCTCGGTCATCCACAGCGATCTTTATGCGAACGTTCCCCACTTTGCGGGCAAGTTCGGCGTCGAGCGCATGATCGAAGAGATGGGGCTCAAGGCCACTATCCTGCGCCCCGCTTATTTCATCAACAACGACGTCACGATCAAAGACGTGGTGGCCGGCCATGGCATCTATCCCATGCCCATCGGCAGCAAGGGCCTGGCCATGATCGACGCGCGCGATGTCGGTGAGATTGCGGCGCTCGAACTGATCCGCCGTGAGCAAAGCGCCGTGGCGCTTCCGCTCGATCGCATCAACCTGGTCGGTCCCGATACGCTGACGGGCGCGGACGTGGCCGCGATCTGGACCGACGTGCTTGGCCGTCCGATCGCCTATCCGGGCGAGGATTTCGCGGCGTTCGAGCAGAATCTGCGCCAGTTCATGCCAAACTGGATGGCGTTCGACATGCGCCTGATGAGCGAGCGCTTCGTGACCGTCGGCATGGTCCCCGACGCAGGCGACGTCGACCGGCTCACCACTTTGCTCGGCCGTCCGCTGCGGTCCTACCGCGCCTTCGCCACCGAGATCGCGTCGGCCTGACCCCACCCCCACAGCCAGAACAAGGAGTCGCATCATGATCTATTCGACCGCCACCGTTCCCGTGAACCCACCGGGCGAGATCAGGCTGACCCGGGCGCAAGCTTGGGCCGGGCTTGAGCGCAAGGCGCGTGACGCCCGCCTCTTCCTGCCCCCCGGCCTCTGCACGCGCTGCGACGTCGTCGAGGAGAGCGACACGCATTTCGTCCGCGAAGCCACGATCGCCGGCGCCGACCTGCGTGAAATCATCACGCTGGAACCGCAGCACAAGGTAACCTTTTTTCAAGCCACGGGTCCGCGCGAAGGCGCCATCGTCAACACATTGTTCGAGGATGAGGCCGGCGCGCTCCAGCTTCGCTTCTATTGCTATCTCGGCCTGCGCGGCAAAACGCCTGGCGGTGCCGAGGAACAAGCGGAGCAGGCACAGTTCGACAGCGGAAGCGGCTATAAGGCAGCCTTGTTATCGACCTTGAAACGCATCCGGGAGCTGCTTGCCGACGGCCAGCTTTGAGGATTTGATCCATATCCGTCGGGCGACGTTCACGCCCCTGGCGATCCGTTCCGCATGGAGATCATCAATGACCGTCATACCCGATAAGGATTCGGCGCCCCGCAGGATCTTGGTCCTCGGCGCGACCGGCGGCACCGGCCGCCTGATCGTCAGCAAGGCGCGCGCGCGGGGGCACGATGTCACCGCGCTGGTGCGCTCTCCCGACAAGGGCCAGACTTTGGAGGGCGCGAAGATCGTCGTCGGCGACGCGCTGGATCCCGGTAAACTGAAGGAGGCGGTCAGGGATCAGGACGTCGTCATCAGCGCGCTTGGCACCCCGGTCAGCCCGATCCGTGAGGTGACCCTGCTCTCGACGGCGACGCGCGCGCTCGTTCACGCGATGCAGGCCGAACAGGTGTCGCGTCTGATCTGTATTACGGGGTTGGGCGCCGGCGATAGTGCGGGACATGGCGGCTTCCTGTTCGACCGCCTGATCATGCCGCTGCTGCTGCGCAACGTCTATGCGGACAAGAATCGGCAGGAGGCGATCGTGCGCGAGAGCGGCCTGGACTGGACCCTGGTTCGCCCCACCGTGCTAAATGACAAGCCCGAACGCGGCGCCATCCGCGCGCTGACCGATCTTTCGGAGTATCATGGCGGTGCCATCGCCCGCGCCGACGTCGCCAACTTCGTCCTGGATGCGCTCCACACCGCCAGCTGGCGGCACCGCGCGCCCTTGATCACATGGTGAGCGGGCGTCAGCGCACCGGCGTGAGCGCGATGGAAACCCAGCTCCGTGGCTGGCGGCTGCGCAGCGGCCGATAGCGCCGGCGCAACCAGCCGGGCAACAGCAGCAGCATGCCGGTCGTCGGACGGATCGCCGCTTCGGGGTCATAAAAGGTGCCGCGGGGATCGGCCGACACTTGCAGGCGCAGGTCCGGCAGCTCCATCATCGGCGCCGGCAGGCGGGGATCTTCGACGACCAGTTCGCCCGCCAGAGCCCGATCGGGCGAACCGGCATAGCCGTCGTCCACAATATAGTCTGCGGTCCAATAGGCGCCGTAGGACGGTGCCAACTCGGGTGGCGACTGGCCAAAGCGCGCCACGTTCAGCCTGATCTGCGTCGCCCAATGCGGGACGGGCGCGCCGGCGTCACCGCGCTCGGTGTAACGCCGCGCCACCGCAATCGCCTGCTCGGTCAGGCTGGCGAGCGCCTGCGCATCCCCCGCGCCCAGGTCGGCCGGCACCGGTCCGTGCCAACCCATCGGCGCGGCGGACGCGCGTTCGCTGGCCCGTAGCAGCAGCGGACCGAGCGATGCGTTGATGGCGCCCGCGTCGGGCAGAGATGCGAGGATCACGTTGGTTTCAAACAGGGAGTCGATATTCATTGCGCCGCCGCCGGCTCAAAAGCGGCGACCAGATTGATCGCGATGCTCACACGCAGCCCGGTGCCGAGATAGGGCCGCACCGAATGACCCAGGAAGGACGGGAACATCACCAGCAAACCGCTGCGTGGGCGCAACCACGCCTCCGTGCCCGGCGCGCTGCCGTCCGCGCCGCGGCGGGCCAGTTCGGGATCGCCCATTCGCAGGAAGGGCATACGCGGATCGATGAACACCAGCTCGCCGCCCAGCGCCGTATCGGCCGAACCGGCATAGCCATCATCCACATAATAGACCGCAGACAGATAGGAGCCGGGGTGCCAGTGGGTCTGATTCGATGCGCCCGATCCGCTGGCGTTGGCCCACATTTCGGGGCGCCAGCGCACTTTCCGCGTGGCGTCGCCCTTGACGTCCGCCGTGACGTGCGCGGCCATCGCCACCACGGCGGCGGCCAGCGTCTCCGCGGGCCTACCGCCCCAGCGGGTCATGTGGTTATTTGATTGCCATCCATGGACGTTCGACTTGCTGACGCCGCGCTCGCCTTCGCGATGCTTGAGGATCTGGGCAAGCAACGCGCTGTTCAGCGCCGCATGGCCCTCGACCAGGCTGCTGAACATAGGCGTCGGAAATAGCGGAATGCATCGCGCGTCGGGCGCGGACCGTTTGTCGGATGCAACGAAGGTCATGGTCGTGCGGCATACCTCGTCCGAAGAACAATGCACGGCGTTAGTATAGCAATCGCCCAGGCTTCGTAACGTTCGTCAGCCGCCGCTGTCGCGCTCGATATTCGCGCCGACGGCGGAGAGCTTTTCTTCCAGACGCTCATAGCCACGATCCAAATGGTAGACGCGCGACACTTGCGTTTCGCCTTTGGCGGCGAGGCCGGCGAGGACCAGGCTCATGGAGGCGCGTAGATCGGTGGCCATCACCGGCGCGCCGGCAAGGCGATCCACGCCCTTCACGATCGCGGTGCGGCCATGGACCTGGATGTCGGCGCCCATGCGGGTGAGCTCCGGCACGTGCATGTAGCGATTTTCGAAGATCGTTTCGGTCAGCACGCTCGTGCCGCCTGCCAGCGTCAGCATCGCCATGAACTGCGCCTGCATGTCGGTGGGGAAGCCGGGAAAAGGCGCGGTGGACAATGTCAGCGGACGCAGCCGGCCTTCGGCCGACACGCGAATGCCATCCGCTTCTTCTTTGACCGACAGCCCAGCCTGGGTGAGGCTGGCGATGATCGCGGCCATATCCTCGGCGTCCGCCCCTTCCAACAGCAGGTCACCGCCGGTGATGCCGGCCGCACAGGCATAGCTGCCCGCTTCGATGCGGTCAGGCATGACACGGTGCGTGGCGCCGTGGAGGCTGGATTTGCCCTGGATCACCAGCCGTTCGGTGCCGATGCCCGAAATTTCGGAGCCCATCGCGACCAGGCATTTGCACAGATCACTGATTTCGGGCTCGCGTGCCGCATTGTCGATTATGGTCTCGCCACGGGCGAGTGCCGCCGCCATCAGCGCATTTTCGGTGGCGCCCACGGACACCAGCGGGAAGACGATATGTCCGCCCTTCAGCCCGCCATCAGGTGCGACCGCGCGGACATAGCCGGCCGCCAGCTCGATCTCCGCACCGAGCGCCTCAAGCGCCTTGAGATGCAGATCGATCGGACGATTTCCGATGGCGCAACCGCCCGGCAGGGATACGGTCGCTTCGCCTTCGCGCGCGAGCAGCGGCCCTAAGACGAGGATCGACGCGCGCATCTTGCGGACGATCTCGTACGGCGCGGTCGTAGACGAGATATGATCGGCATTGAGCGTCATCGCCCGCACCGGCGAATTGCCGCGCTGGCCTGCCATCGTGGTCGACACGCCAAGCTCATTCATCAAGTGGCCGAAACCCTCGACGTCCGCCAATCGCGGCAAATTGGTCAAGGTGAGCGGCTGATCCGTCAGCAAAGCGCACGGCAACAAGGTGAGCGCCGCGTTCTTGGCGCCCGAAATCGGCACGCGACCTTCCAGTCGGTTGCCTCCGCGGATAACGATCCTGTCCATCGGCGCTGCTGTAAAGGCTCGCGGCGCACGTGCAAGCGCGGCGGCCCCACCACGATGCCTGCAATTATTTCAATCCACCGCAAGGGTTGATGCGGGTTAGCGTCACCAGCGCCGTTGCCGCGCTAGACGCGCCGCAACAGGGGACGTGTATCTGAATGGGCGAGAGTTGCCTGGCCGAACATCTCGGCCGTTACGGAGAGCTGACTGCGGCGGAACAGAATGCGCTGGACGGGCTGACGGCGGGTAGCCGGCACTATAAACGCGGCGCCGTGATCCGGCCGGAACATGGTCCACCGGGCGACATCTATGTCGTGCAGAGCGGGTGGATTTTCTGTTCCGCGCTGCTGGAGGATGGCCGGCGGCAGATCGTGCGACTGCATTTTCAGGGCGACGTCCTCGGCCTCGACAGTCTTGCGTTCGCCAGAGCGCCCGACGCCGTCACCGCCCTCACCGATGCCGAAGTCTGCCTGATCGATCGCGTCCGGCTGGGCCGGCTTTTTGCCGATCATCCGCGGCTGGGGGCGCTGCTGTTCGCGGTGCAGCAGGTGGACCGTGTCGCCCTGACGGACCGGCTTATTTCATTGGGCCGGGCGTCGGCGCGCGGGCGGGTCGCGGCGCTGCTGTTGTGGATCGCCCGTCGCCTGCGCTTTTCCGGACTGCCGGTCGATCATGGGTTCGCGCTACCGCTGACGCAGGAGGAGATTGGCGATCTGACCGGGCTCACCGCCGTCCATGTCAATCGCACGATGCGGGTCCTGAGCGAACAGAATTTGATCGCCCGATCCGGCAATTCGCTCCGCATCCTCGATCCAGAGCGGCTGGCGCGCCTTGCCGACTATAATGATCGGCACGAGGTGGTGGATCGCAGCTGGCTACCGCCGGCCCGCGACTAGCACGCCTTCGCGATCAGGCCTTTTCCAGCGTGCACTGCAGCGGGTGCTGGTTCTGGCGCGCAAAATCCATCACCTGCGACACCTTGGTTTCAGCCACCTCATAGGTGAAGACGCCGCAGATGCCCACGCCGCGCTGATGGACATGCAGCATCACGCGAGTCGCATCCTCCAGCCCCATCCGGAAAAAGCGCTGCAGGCACAGCACGACGAATTCCATCGGCGTGTAATCGTCATTCAGCATCAGCACCTTATAGAGCGAAGGCTGTTTGGTCCGCGTGCGCGTGCGCGTGGCGACGCCGAGACCGGTGCCTTCGTCCTCGCCATCCTTGTCGGTGGCCATCGTGATGATGTGATGTGCTGTCATGTGTGAAGGCCAGAATATGGCATCGAAGGCGTCGGCGGCAAGATGTCTGTCGCGAGAAAGCCTGCCATAAGGCTGTTTTTCGGCTGCTCACCCGGCGCGAAGGCAGGATGCGACACCGGCGCGCAGTGCGTTACACCCCGCGGATCAAGGAACGAAGCTGGCTGTGGCAGGGGCGCGGTTGTCATCAGCCCAACAAACAGAAATCAAAGGCACCCCATATCCATCCCGCGGAACGCTGGTGCCGACCAGCAGGCCATGACGCGCTGCTTACCCTTCCCCCTTGCCCGGCACGATCGTATCCAGAAAGTGCCTCGCCGGCTCGCTCAGTCGCCCTTCCTGGTGGACGACCCACATGGCCGAATTGGCCTCGGGCGCATCGAAATCCCGATATACCAGGCCGGCCGATTGCAGCGCGCGCAGGGATTGGGCGACGATGGTGAGCCCGATCCCGGCGGCGACCAGCCCAAACAGCGTGGAGACCTCGCGCACCTCCTGCGCGATGATGGGTTCGACATCTTCCGCCCGCAGCAGCCGTAGCAATTCTTCCGTGAAGCCGCCGATCAGGCCACGCTGATAGACCACCATCGCCTGGGCGGCGAGATCGGTCGCGACGATCGTGTCGCGCGCCGCCAGCGGATGATCCGGGCGCATCACCACCACCAGCCCTTCCCGCATCAGCAGGCGGGCGGTGACGCCGGCCGGCAGTTCCGGCTCGCGCAGGCTGCGCAGAAAGCCGATCTCGATCGTCCGTGCCGCCAGCGCGTCGCGCAGGCCGCTTTCCGACAGTTCCGACAGCGTCATATGCACTTCGGGATATGCGTTGCGGAAGTCGTGGATCGCGCGGGCGACCGGGGGCACGAACGGCGCGGAGGCGTTGAAGCCGATGGTGAGTTCGCCCAGCTCGCCACGTGCGGCGCGGCGCGCGACCAGAATAGCCCGTTCGGCCTGTGCCAGAGTTGCCCGCGCCTCGTGCAGGAACAATGTCCCCGCATCGGTCAGCACGACCGAACGGCTGGTGCGATCGAACAATTGGACGCCGAGTTCCCCCTCCAGCGCGATGATCTGCTGGCTGAGGGGCGGCTGCGAGATTCCCAGGCGCGCGGCAGCGCGGCCGAAATGCAGATCCTCCGCAACGCCGACGAAATAGCGGAGATGGCGCAATTCCATAGGATTGATATCTACAACGTCTCAATCAAGCTGCAATCGATATTGGACTGATCGGTATCTTAGTCCGATCTGCCCGTCAGGCCACGCGCTTCGCACGGTGGCTGCGCGCCTTCGCTCCTGCCCTGGCTTCGCCCTCACGTCCCGTCGGCCGAAAGCTCCCCATGATCGGCATTGTTCGCATCGCCCTCCTTCGCCCGCTGACGTTCATCGTCATGGCGATCCTGATCCTGATCGTCGGCGTGCTTGCCGCGATCCGCACGCCGGTGGACATTTTCCCCAATATCGGCGTGCCCGTGATCGCGACCGCCTGGCAATATCAGGGGCTCTCCCCGGCCGACATGTCCGGGCGCATCGTCACGCCGTTCGAACGCGTGCTGACGACGACGGTCAACGATATCGATCATATTGAAAGCCAGTCGCTGCCGGGCATCGGCGTGATCAAGATCTATTTTCAGCCCGGGGCCGATATTCGCACCGCCACCGCGCAGGTGACGTCGGTGTCGCAGAGCGTGCTGCGTCAATTGCCGCCAGGGATCACCCCGCCGCTGATCCTCAATTATAATGCGTCGACCGTCCCCATCCTGCAGCTCGCTCTGTCGGGCAAGGGCCTGTCCGAAGGGCAGATGTTCGACATCGGCCAGAACCAGGTGCGCACCGGGCTGGTGACTGTGCCCGGCGCCGCCATCCCCTATCCCTCCGGCGGACGCACGCGGCAGGTGCAGATCGATCTCGATCCGCAAGCGCTGCAATCCAAGGGGCTGTCCGCGCAGGATGTCGGCAATGCGATCGCCGCGCAGAACCAGATCACTCCGGCCGGCTTCGCCAAGATCGGCAACTTCCAATATAATGTCGCGCTCAACAACGCGCCCAATTCGATCGACGCACTGAACGACCTGCCGATCAAGCAGGTCGGAAGCGCGACCGTCTTCATGCGCGACGTCGCGCATGTCCGCGACGGATCGGCGGTGCAGACCAACGTCGTCCATGTCGACGGTTCGCGATCGGTGCTGATCACGATCCTCAAGAACGGCGCCACTTCCACCCTCGCGATCGTGCAGGGCATCAAGGACGCATTGCCCAAGATCCAGGAGACGTTGCCGGCCTCTTTAAAGATCGTGCCGATCGGCGATCAGTCGCTCTTCGTGAAGGCCGCGATTTCGGGCGTGGTCAAGGAAGGCGTCATTGCCGCAGCACTCACGAGCGCGATGATCCTGCTGTTCCTGGGATCATGGCGGTCGACCGTGATCATCGCGGTGTCGATCCCGCTCGCCATCTTGAGCGCGATCATCGCGCTGTCGGCGACCGGCAACACGCTGAACATCATGACGCTGGGCGGGCTCAGTCTGGCGGTCGGCATCCTTGTCGATGACGCGACGGTTACGATCGAGAATATCAACTGGCATCTGGAGCAAGGCAAAGGGGTCAAGCAGGCGATCCTGGACGGCGCCGCGCAGATCGTGACGCCGGCCTTCGTATCGCTGCTGTGCATCTGTATCGTGTTCGTGCCGATGTTCTTCCTGCCAGGCGTGGCAGGCTTTCTGTTCGTGCCGCTGGCGCTCGCGGTCGTCTTCGCGATGATCGCCTCCTTCATCCTCTCGCGCACGCTCGTGCCGACGATGGCGATGTATCTGCTCAAGCGACATCAGGCGGGCGAGGACGAGCATGCCGCCGGCAGCGCGTCGTCGCGTAATCCGCTCATTCGCTTCCAACGCGGTTTCGAGACGCGGTTCGAGCGGGTTCGCACCCGCTACGGCGCGCTGCTGGAGCGCGCCCTGCAGGTGCCCAAGCCGTTCGTGATCGGTTTCCTGGCGGTCGTCTTATTGTCCTTCCTGCTCGTCCCGTTCCTGGGGCAGAATTTTTTCCCCTCGGTCGATTCAGGCCAGATCGCGATGCATGTTCGCGCGCCGATCGGCAGCCGGATCGAGGACACTGCGGCGCATTTCGACCGGATCGAGCGCCGCATCCGCCAGGTCATCCCGCCGGACGAGCTGGTTTCGATCGTCGACAATATCGGGCTGCCGGTGAGTTCGATCAACACGACCTACAATAATTCCGGCACGATCGGCCCGCAGGACGGCGACGTGTTGATCCAGCTGACCGAACATCACCGCCCGACCGCCGATTATGTCCGCAAGCTGCGCGAGATATTACCGGGCGCCTTCCCCGGATCGACCTTCGCCTTCCTGCCGGCGGATATCACCAGCCAGATCCTGAATTTCGGCGCGCCCGCACCGATCGACATCCAGGTGACCGGCAAGAACGACGCCGCCAACAATGCCTTCGCGCGTAAGATCCTGAAGCGGATCGCCGCGATCCCGGGCGTGGCGGACGCGCGCATCCAGCAAAGCTCGCGCTATCCGCAGCTGAACGTGAACGTCGATCGCAGCCGTATCGGCCAGCTCGGTCTGACCGAGCGGGACGTCACCACCAGCCTCGGCAGTTCGCTCGCCGGGACCCAGCAAAGCGCACCCGTCTTCTTCCTCAATCCCGAAAACGGCGTGTCCTATCCGGTGGTGGCACAGACGCCCGAACGGCAGATCGCATCGATCAGCGATCTGTCCAATGTGCCGGTGACCGGCGCGCAGGGCAGCACGCCACAGGTCCTGGGCGGGCTGGCCACGATCAACCGCGGCACGTCGCCCGCAGTCGTATCCCACTTCAACATCGCGCCCGCGATCGACATCTACGCCACGCCGAACGGCCGCGATCTCGGCGCGATCGCCGGGGACATCCAGCAGGTCATCGCGTCGCTGAAGGCCGAGCAGCCCAAGGGCGTTACCGTCACCCTGCGCGGCCAATATGCGACGATGAAGACCGCTTTTTCCGGTCTTGGTTTTGGCCTGATCGGCGCGATCGTCCTGATCTATTTGCTGATCGTCGTGAACTTCCAGAGCTGGCTCGACCCGTTCGTGATCATCACCGCTTTGCCGGGCGCGCTGGCGGGGATCATCTGGATCCTGTTCGTCACGGGCACGACGCTGTCGGTGCCGGCCCTGACCGGCGCGATCATGTGCATGGGCGTCGCCACGGCGAATTCGATCCTGGTGGTCAGCTTCGCGCGCGAGAAGCTGTCGGAGCATGGCGAGGCGGTGCGCGCAGCCCTGGAAGCCGGCATGACCCGCTTCCGCCCCGTTCTGATGACCGCGCTTGCGATGATCATAGGCATGCTGCCGATGGCGATGGGCTTTGGCGAGGGTGGCGAACAGAATGCGCCGCTCGGCCGGGCCGTGATCGGTGGACTGGCGGTCGCGACATTCGCCACGCTCATGTTCGTACCGATCATCTTCAGCCTCGTGCACAAGAACCGCCGCGTCGCCGCCGCGCCGACGCTGGATGACAGCCCCCTGGAGGAAGCTCATGCCTGAACAGGGCAGCACCGGATCGCTCAAGAAGATCGGCATCATCGCCCTGGTGGTCGCGCTCGCGATCGTGGCGTGGGGCCTGTTCAGCCGCTGGAACCACGATCAGCAGCTGGCAACATGGACCGACGCCCAGGCCGAGCCGGCCGTGTCGCTGATCCGCGCGGCCGATATGGCCAAGGGCGACGGGCTGACGCTGCCCGGCACGCTTCAGGCCTATAATAGCGCGCCCATCTTCGCGCGCACCAATGGCTATGTCCGTCGCTGGCTCGTCGATATCGGCGATCGCGTCAGCGCCGGCCAGGTGCTCGCCGTCCTCGATGCGCCCGAAGTCGATCAGCAACTCGCCGCGGCACGCGCCGATCTGCAGACGGCGCGTGCCAATCAGGATCTGGCGCGCTCGACCGCGGCGCGCTGGAGCAATCTGCTGTCCAAGGATGCCGTTTCCAAGCAGGAATCGGACGAAAAGCAAGGCGATCTCAAGGCCAAGACGGCCGCCGCCAATGCCGCCGCCGCCGACGTCGCGCGGCTGAGCGCGACCCAGGGGTTCACCCGGCTGGTGGCGCCCTTCGCCGGCACAATCACCAGCCGCTCGACCCAGATCGGCCAATTGGTATCCGCCGGCACCGCCGGCTCGGTGCCTTTGTTCACCGTTTCCGACATCAGCCGCATCCGCATCTACGTGCGCGTGCCGCAAAATTATTCGGGCCAGATCCGCGTCGGCATGCAGGTGAAGATGACCTTGCCCGAATATCCGGGCCGGACCTTCGACGCGATACTCACGCGTACCGCCGATGCCGTCGATCCCGCATCGGGAACGGTGCTGGTCGAGCTGCAGGCAACCAATGGCGATCGCGCCCTGAAGCCGGGGTCCTATGCGCAGGTGAGCTTCCCGCTGCACGGATCGACCAGTGCGGTCGAACTGCCCGCCAGCGCGCTGATCGTTGGTGAGAAGGGTACCCAGGTGGCTGTGCTGGGCCCGGACAATAAGGCGGTCCTCCGTTCGGTTACGGTCGGCCGGGACAATGGGGCGACGGTGGAAATTACCGCGGGCCTTGGGCCGCGCGACCGCGTGATCGACAGCCCGCCGGACTCGCTGCAGTCCGGTGACAAGGTGCGGATAGCGCCATCCGCGCCGGCCGGGGGAACGCCCGATGCGAAAAAGTAGGAGCCTATTGTTCGCGACAGCGTCGGTGGCGCTCGCCGGCTGCTCGCTCGCACCCGAATATCGTCCCCCGGCGACACCATCCGTCGCGGCCTATAAGGAAGTCGTGGGCTGGCAGCCGGCGGGCAGCATTGTCACCGCGCCGGGCAAATGGTGGCAGGCGTTCGGCGATACCACGCTGGACGCGCTGGAAGAGCGGATCGAGACCGCCAATCCCAATCTTTCCGCGGCAGCGGCGCGCTACGCGCAGGCCCGGGCGCTTGTGGGCGACGCGCGCAGCGATCTGTTTCCGTCCATCGATGCCCAGGCGACCAGCGGCAGAAGCCGCGAATCCGCCAATCGTCCTTTCTCGCCCGGGACGACCAGCAGCTTCACGACGACGCAGATCGGCGCCTCCTTATCCTATGAGCTGGATCTGTTTGGTCGCGTGCGTAACACTATCCGCGCGGCGCAGGGCGGTGCGCAGGCCAGCGCATCCGATCTTGCCGGGGTGCGGCTGGGGCTCCAGGCGTCGCTTGCTAGTAATTATTTCGACATGCGCGGGCTGGATGCGCGCATCGTTCTGCTGCGGCAGACGGTGGAAGCTTTCGGCCGCGCCTCCGATCTGACCAATACCCGCCACCGGGGCGGGATCGCCTCTGGAATTGATGTCAGCCGCGCCGACGCCCAGCTGGCCAGCGCACGATCGGAACTGGATTCGGTGCTCGCCGATCGCGCCAATCTGGAACATGCCATCGCCGTGCTGGTCGGCGAAAGCCCGTCCAGCTTTGCCTTGCCGGTGGTCGATATCGACATGGCACCGCCCGCGATCGCAACAGGCATCCCATCGACCCTGCTGGAGCGACGGCCCGACATCGCCGCCGCCGAGCGGCGCATGTATCAGGCCAATGCCCGCATCGGCGTCGCCCGTGCCGCGCTCTTCCCAAGTCTTTCGCTCGGCGCCTCGGGCGGTTTCGAAAGCACGGGACACAGCCTGTTGTCGGCGTCCAGCGGCTTCTGGGCGCTCGGGCCGATCGGCGCCGCGCTATCGCTGTTCGATGGGGGCGCTCGCCGTGCCCAGGTGCGGCTGACGCGCGCACAATATGAAGAGGTTGCGGCCGATTATCGCGCCACCGTCCTCACCGCGTTCCGGGAGGTCGAGGACGATCTGGCGCTGAGCCGGCAATTGGCGCGGCAGGAACAGAATCAGCGCGACGCTGCCCGCGCCGCCGAGCGAACGCGCGACCTGTCGCTCATACGCTATCGGGATGGAGCGTCGGATTATCTGGAGGTGGTGACCGCACAGACCGCCGCTCTGGATGCCGAACGCGCCCTCCTGCAGGTGCGGACCCGTCGGCTAAGCGTGCAGGTCGATCTCGCGCGGGCCTTGGGCGGCACGACGAGTTAGGTTCAGGCTCGGCCGCGATTATCTGGCGGGCTGCCACAACTCGATCTTGGTGCCGTCGGGATCGAGGATCCACGCAAACTTGCCGCTGGGATCGCTATCGCTGCGCCCGACCAGAGGAACGCCCTTGGCCTTCAGTCGCTCGACGAAGGCGGCAAGATCGTCGACGGCGAAGTTCAGCATGAACTCCCGCGGCGACGGATCCATATAGTCACTCTTGGCGCCAAAGGCGTTCAGCGTCACGACCGGTGGGTGCCCGGGAGCGTCATAGGCCATCGTCGCGCCACCCCACGCCTCGATCCTGATCCCCAGCACGTCGCGGTACCAGGCCATCAGCGCCTTGGGATCCTTGCTCTTGAAGAATATCCCGCCGACGCCCGTGATCCGCCCAACGGGTTCCGCCGCAATAGCGACCGACGGCACGACCCCGGACAGAGCGATTGCCACAAGGAATTGATTGATCCTGTTCGTCATGCCGATCCCCCCCGCCGGCGTCTTTATCATGAATTGCTTCTGTTCACAGGCCACGCCGGAGGTGCCGAAGGCGCTGAGCATCACGCAACGGCGATCCGCCAACGCCTCCTCGCCAGGCGGAATGCGTTTGCAGCGCTGCTGTCAGCGATCCGCTGAGGGCGGTTCGCCCGGCACCAGCTGCACATCGAACGCAAACCATGTATCGGAATCATGGTCGAATAATTGCACGACCTGGCCGGTGACATGGGCGACATAGAAGCTGGCCGAGCCACGATCATAGCCGCGGGCTGTCGTGCCATCGATCTCCATGGAAACGTAGACGCGGTCGCGTTCATCGAACAGTTCGGGAAGGGTGCCGCCGAACTTCGCGTTGCGTTCCCCATCCAGCGCCTGCAGCCAATTATCACGGCATTCGGCGGCGATCCGCAAATGCCGGCCGACGGCGTGATCGTAGATACCGGCAACCTTTTTACCGGTGATCACCGCATAGACGCCGGCGGCAACGGTAGCGCGGAGATGTGACTGCATGCGCCCCTGTCGCACCCCGCGACGGTGCAGAGCAAGGATGTTGGCTCCCCAAACTCAGGAAAATTTGTTGGCCCGCGGTTCCCGGCTACCCAACCGCTCCGCACGACGCCACCGATGGCATCCCATCAGGAAGAATCTCAATATCAAAGCCTTATCACGACCGCGGCGGATGTGGCCGGCCTTGCGCTTTCCAGGCGGCGTTGCAGCCCTGAACGCGGGCTGCATTGGCCGTTTTCGCGCTATTCAGCGGACTCGCCCTAGCCCAGCCTCGCGACAGGGGTAGCTGGAGCATGACATGAAACATCTGTTTTTAGCATCGACATCGGCTTTGTTGCTTGCAGGCTGCGCGGGAGCGCAGATGCCCCCACCCCCGCCCCCCGGCGCCTATGCGCCGCCACAATGGGACCGTGAGGCATTCTGGCGCGGCGCGCCTCCGGGGCCATTGGAGCGCATCCAGTTCCTGCAGCAGCGGATCGATCGCGGCTATTCCGACGGCAGTCTTGATCGCCGGGAAGCGCAGCATGCCAGCCGTGAGCTTAACGGCATTCGGCAGTGGATCCGAAACATGCATTGGGAGGATGGCGGGAGGTTGACGCCCGATCAACGCGCACGCGTGCAGGAGCGGCTCGATCGGCTGAGCAGCGAGATACGCTGGATGCGCCATAACGGCTGGTAGGATGTACCATACGGGGCAGGTGCGCTCGCACCCTGCCCCGGACGTCATCCCGCAATTCTGTTCGAGGCACCGGCATCGTTCGGATCGAGATCCATATGCCGATGCGGTCTGCATCATCAGCGAAAGGAACATCGCAGATGAAACGCTTTGCGCTTTTGGCAGCATTGAGCCTGGGGAGCACCAGCATGATCGCGCCCCAACCCGCTTTTGCCCAACTCTCGATCAATGTCAGTGTCGGCATCGCCCCACCGCCTTTGCCGATCTATGAGCAGCCGCCCATTCCGGGGCCCGATTATATCTGGGCGCCCGGCTATTGGGCGTGGGACGACGATGTGCAGGACTATTTCTGGGTCCCCGGAACCTGGGTGCTGGCGCCCCGCCCCGGCCTGTTATGGACGCCGCCCTGGTGGGGCTGGCAAGATGGGGTCTATGCCTTCCATACCGGCTATTGGGGGCCGCATGTCGGCTTCTACGGCGGCGTGGTCTATGGCTTCGGCTATACCGGCGTCGGGTTCGAAGGCGCGCGCTGGGTCGGCGGACATGTCTCCTACAACAGCGCCGTCACCAACATCCACAATGTCCATATCACCAATGTCTATAACAAGACGGTGATCATCAACCGGACGGTCAACAATATCAGCTATAATGGCGGCCCGGGCGGCGTGCAGGCACGCCCTTCACCGACCCAACTCGCCGTCATGCACGAACCGCATATTCCGCCGCTGCCGGTACAGACGCAGCATTTCCAGGCGGCACGCAGCAACCGGCAATTATTCGTCGCGGCCAACCATGGCCGACCGCCGGTTGCCGCAACGATGAAGCCCGCTCAATTCCATGGCCCGGGCGTCGTCGCCGCGGCACGGACGGTAAGCTATCGCCCACCGGCTGGCCTGCCGTCCTCGCGCCAACCAGGACACAATCCCCAAATCGGGGCCTCGATGGTCGCCGCCCATGCCGGCCAGAGACAGGCGCCCGGCCAGCCCTATCCGCATGGAAACCCCGCCGCGTCGCAGGCCCAGGCCCGGGCCTGGGGCGCGTCCTCAACGCCCTATGCAGCGCATAATGCGGCGGTCATGGCCCGGCAGTCGGGCACCGCCCAGGCCCACTATGCCCGCGGGACTACGGACGATGGGTGGGGCAGGCCCCCGGCCTATGGCTATCCGCCCCATGGCGGCGGCTCGCCCGGCCGTCCCTATACCGGCGGCGGCCATCCCTACGATCCCTATGCGGCCCATGCGGGCGGTGGATATCCGCCGCAATACCGGCCCGCGGTGGCGCACGGCGCGCCACCGCAACCGCATTATGCCGCGGCGCCACACCCGCATCCGGCGCCTGCACGGCCGGCCCCGCACCCGCAACCGCATAGGGAGGAGCATCGATAGGAAGGCGCGCGTCGTCCCGCCTCGGCCAGGTCGGTTTACGAGGCGGGCGACGGCGCGTTAAGGCGCGACATGATCCCTATCGACATCGCAATAGCCGGTTGCGGACCGGCCGGGTTGGCAGCGGCGTTGCTGCTGGCACGGGATGGCCATCGCGTTACAATCTTCGAACGATTTGAAACGCCGCAACCGGTGGGCTCGGGGCTGATGCTGCAGCCGACCGGCCTGGCCGTTCTGCATAGATTGGAGCTGGGCCATGCGCTGATCGCACGCGGTGCGCCGATTGCCCATCTGTTTGGCCAGAATGCCCGTCAGAGGACCGTCCTCGACGTTCACTATGCCGCGCTCCGCCGTGACGGCGCCTTTGGGGTCGGCATCCATCGGGCCACCTTGTTCGACGTGCTCCACGCGGCGGCCATCGCCGCAGAAATACCAATCGAAACGGGCAAATCGCTGTGTGCGACCGAGCTCCATGGCAGCAAGCGATGGCTGCGGTTCGACGATGATAGCCGGTCAGGCCCTTTCGATCTGGTGGTCGATGCGCTCGGCACGCGCACGCCGCTGGCGCCACCGACCGGGCGCTCGCTGGCTTATGGTGCCCTATGGGCCAGCCTGGACTGTCCGCCCGAACTTGGCTTTCGACGCGACGCGCTGGAACAGCGTTACCGCCGCGCCAGCGTCATGGCCGGGGTTTTGCCGATCGGGACTCCCCCCTTGGCGAACGGCCCTCAGATCGCGTTCTTCTGGTCCTTGCGGGCCGATCGGCGCGGCCAGTGGCAATCAGCGGGGCTGGACGCCTGGAAACGGGAGGTAAGCACCCTGTGGCCGGCCACGGCGCCCTTGCTCGACCAGATCGATACGCCGGATCGTCTGACCTTCGCCGCTTATGCGCATCGAACGCTGCCCCGCCCGGCTGAGGCGGCGATGATCCATATCGGCGATGCGTGGCATTCGGCCAGCCCCCAGCTTGGCCAGGGCGCCAATATGGCTTTGCTCGACGCCTACGCCCTGTCGCAAGGCTTGCGCGCGGAACAAGATGTCGGCGACGCGCTCGCCCATGCCGTGGCGCTGCGCCGGCGCCATGTGCTTCTATACCAGGGCATGAGCAGTCTGTTCACGCCGGTCTATCAGTCCGACAGCCACTTGATCCCCTTCATTCGCGACACGATCGTCGGCCCCCTCTCCAAAATCTGGCCAGCGACATGGATTCAGGCGGCCATGGTCAGCGGACTGATCGGCAATCCGCTCAGCCCGCTGGGTCTCGGCCGATAGCGGCATCGCCAAGTCGCAATGCGGATGCCAATTGTGCGGCAGCACCGGGTTTGATACCGGTGTCATGATAAGAGAGATGGCGGAGAGTGCCTTGACCCGTAGCGCGTTATCGACCGCCGCCAGCATATCGTTGATCTTGGGCATTGCTGCTCCGTCGGCCGCCGCAGCAGCCCCGGGTGGGGACGGATTGCTCTTCTCCGCCACCGCAGATCATGGGTTCGACGCCGATGTCGCGGGGGGCGACAAACACCCCAACTTCCTCAACCATGTCGAGCGGACGTCGGATGGCCGCAGTGGCAGCGCTTTTCGCTGGCAGGATGATGGTGTCCTGTCCTGGAACGCGCCGGGCAATATCTATGGCAAGCGGGGTACGCTTGCCTTTTTCTGGCGCGCCCGAACGCCGGTAGGCGTCGCGCCGTTCGTCATCTTCCGCGTCGGCTTTGCCGATCACACCAGTTGGGACATGACGTTTCTGCGGATCGACTGGAACGGGCACGGTTTCGATGCCTTCGTCACCGATACGAATCTGGCGCGCGTGCGGGTTTCCTTCACGCTGGATCGCGTGCCCGCCCCCGATGCCTGGCACCATATCGCATTCGGCTGGGACGAAACCGTCGGGGTTCGGCTGTTCGTGGACGGCAAGGAGGTCTCCCGCAAAGATCAGACGGCCGACCTCGATACCGGGCTGGATCAATTCGGTCTCGCCGGGCGCGTCCTGTCGCCGCATCAGGTGCAGAGCCGGTACAATTTCATGCGCGGAAGCGATGTCGATGAGCTCCGTATCTACGATCGACTGCTCTCGGCAGCCGACCTTTCCGCTCTGTCCCGGCTGGCCGAGCCATCCCCAACGCCAAGCGCGTCCGATGCGGCGAAGCGCCAGGCATGGCTGCATCGGTACGGCTGGGACCGGATGTCGCCGCCGCTTTTGCGCACGCCCGTCACGCGCATCCGCAAAGTCGAGTTCGTCGTCGCCCGCGACATGAAGGAGGAGATGCGCAAGGGCATAGACGGGATCGACGAAACCACCTGGCCGGGCGTGTACAACCGCTCGCGGCTGCCGGGCCGCAACGACTATTTCGAGCTGCCGGACTGGAATGTCTATGTCGAGGGCGGGAAGGCCTATGACCTGATCGTACCGCCGACCGAGCGCTTCAACCGGATCGAGTTGCGGGGCGCGGCCTATGGGACGCTGAGCTATTCCGCGGACGGAAAATCCTACGCGCCGCTGGCGAAGCGGCCGCGTGGTATCGTTCGGTCGCTGGACGAATTCGTGCCGCGTACCGGCGGGGCATTACGCTTCACCAATGTCGCGCAGGAAACGCCGATCCAGGAAATCTGGGCCTATGATGTCGGCCCTGGGACGGAGCCGGACGGCACGTTCAAGCTGGATTACACCGTCCGTGCCGATGCCGCGCCTGACCGTCCCAGCCTGGCCGGGCTGGTTCAGTTCATTGACGGCCGTTATCCGCCGGACGAGCGGGCGGCGGTGCTCGCTTTGCCCACCAGCGGCAGCAAGACCGCCGCCGGAGCAGGGGATGCCGCCGGCACCGCGACCCGCGTCAAACAGGCGCACGCCGCGCCGATCGTCCATGTCCTGATCCCGTCCGGTTTCGGCGATGCGCTGCCGGCACGTGCGCCCGCCCGCGCCTGGAACTATGGTTGGGAAAATGTGCATGACGGGCTGGACGGTGTCGCGATCGACATCCCGCCGATGGACGTCACGCCCGGCAAGGATGGACTGATCCCGCTCGACATTCGCATCAAGGATCCGATCTGGCCGGCGCGCGATATGATCGACGTCCAGGTTTCCGTGCGGCCCAGGGAGGCACGCACCGTCTGGCTGGATCTGCGCGACCGGATTCTGACCGACGCCCCCCTTTACCTCAGCATCGCCTCCGCCTCGGCCGATTTCGGGGCTGAGGCGATTGACGGCATGAAGCTGCGTCTCGTCTTCAAGGATCGTGACGCCGCCAAGGTCGAGCATATCGCCGACCGCTTCAATCAGGTGAAAGACAATTGGGGATTCCTGGTCGAGGAGCATACCGCCTCGAAGCGCGAGGCGCTATACGCCCGGCTCCATGCCGACATCACCGATCTGCTGCGCGTCGATCCTGACAATCTGCAGGGGCGTCTCTACTGGCAGGATATCAGCTACAATGCCCAGTCCGCGCCAAAAATGCCGGAGCCGGCCAGGCCGGCCGGCGTGCCGTCCTGGGCCTTCCGCCAGCTCGAGGATCTCAAGCTGGTGCGCCAGTTCGTCGATTGGTGGATCGACAATCGCCAGGTGCCCTATGGCGATTTCGGCGGCGGCATTTCGGACGATGTCGATCTGACCCAGCAATGGCCGGGTCTGGCGCTGATGGGGGTGCAGCCGGACAAGATCAACGCGTCGCTGCGCGCCCTGTCGGAGGCATCCTACAAGAACGGGATGCGGGTGAAGGGCCTCGGCTACATCACCACGGACGAACTCCACGCCTATGAGGAAGGCCTCAACAGCGATGCGGAGCGCCTCTACCTGAACTGGGGCGAACCGCGCTCGATCGAACGGCTGATGGAGACGACCAAGGCGCTGACCGACATCGTCACGATCAATCCGGCCGGACACATGCATTTCTCGTCCAACTGGTACGGGGGGCGGATCGTCTACCGCGAGGGGCCGTGGGAGTGGCAGAAGCCGTACAGCTTCGTCGTCCTGCACGCGCCGATCCTGATGAGCCTGTTCAATGCCAATCCCACCGCACGCAATATGGTGACGGGCGTGATCGATGGCTGGCTGGCGCACGGCAAGCAGGCACCGGACGGAAGCTGGACCTTTCCGAATGAGATCAACTGGCGCACCGATGCGGAGCGTGTGGGCGACGGCGGGGGCGGTTCGACCCCGCTTCAGCCCGCCTGGGCCGCCTGGCGCTTGACCGGTGACCGCAAATATTTGCGCCCGCTGCAAAGCCGTGTGCGATCGGGCGGCGCCGGAATTCTCAACGAGATCAATGAAAACCCGGCATCTTTCGCAGGCGCCGATCCCGCACTCGATCTGGCGATCGCGGCCAAGCCGCCAAAGGGCGATTTCGGATCGTACAGCGTCTGGAACACGACTGGCGATCTGGATCAGCTCGACACGCTGCACGCCGCCGCGATCCAGTCCAAGCTGCGGCATATGTATATGATGACGGAAGGCCATTGGTGGACCGACCGGGTCGAGCAACCCAGCGACATCCTGCAACGCGAACGGCTCGGCGGGATCGCCCTGGCGCGGGGCCAGACCTATCCCGGCCACACGGTCTCGTGGCGGTTCGATCGTGACGAGGATGCGGAACGCGTTGCCTTGTTGGTACCGGGCGCGACCCGCGATCACTTCAAGGTCGTCGCTTATGCGCTGAACGGCGCCCCGGTGGCTGCAACCATGTCGACCTGGAACGTCGCGCCGGGCCGCTGGCACATGACGCGTCAGATCGAGGGCGGGGCCGCCGAAGAGGCCGACCTGGATCTGGAACGCAGTGCATCCACGCGCGTGACCTTCGCGCCGGGCATGACCACGACCTACGACTTCCGCTTGCTGCAAGGGGGCCCCGCTCCGGAGGATCGGCCGGACATTGGGATCGGGACCGACGATGTGCGGGTCACCGGCCGGACGGTCCGCCTGACAATACATAGCCTGGGGGCGACCGACGCGCCGGCCGGCATCGCCACCGTCGAAAACGCCGATGGTCAGATTCTGGTCAGCAAGCCGATCGCGCCGATGGCGGCCCCTCGCGATCTGGTGCCGCGCACGCAGGAGATCAGCATGACGCTGCGCTCGGCTGTGCCGATCGGTGCCCGCGTGCGCATCCGCCTGACCGATGGCATCCGCGAAGTGACGCAGCGCAACAATGTCGTGCCGCTAGAGCCTCGCGAACAGCGCGAGCGGGAAGGCACCATGCGCAAGTAAGGCGTCGTGCAATGGGCGCACGTCCCGGCGCTGTGCGACGGCCCTGGCGCGCAACAGCGAAAAGCCACGCCAGTTCGCCACTTGCCCGGCAAAGCTGGCAGGATCGGAACGCGCCTTGGCAATATCCTTGTCGAACGGTGCGAAAATGACCGGATCGCCCTGCAGGTCATGCAGAAAAGTGTGCGCGCGGTCTGCCGTCCACCCGCGTAGATGGAGGCCGATGTCGATCATCGCGCGTCCCAACCGGAACAGCATCCATTGCAGATAGCCGATCTCGGCGCGGCCATCCTGCGCGAACGCGCCGACATCCGCGGCAAGCGCCTCGGCATAAAAAGCCCATCCCTCCACGAAACCGGATGCTGCCCGCAATCGAAGCGGATGCGGCGCGGCGCGGGCCTGAAGGGGGAGTTGCAGCAAATGCCCGGGCAAGGTTTCATGATGGACAACGCTGGGCAGGGACCAGGCCGGACGGCGCCTTATGTCGTGGAGATCGACGAAATAAGCGCCGGGTGCCGCCCCATCATAAGATGGCACGACGCGATATCCCGCTTTGCCTGCCGCTTCGTCCGGCCCGGTCATCCGGCGGACCGCAACATGATCCACTGCCGGGGGCAGCGTGCCGGCCTGGCGGGAGAGCCATGCGCGCGCGGCGCTGAGCCACCGGTTCATATCGGCGACCGCCCTATCCCGGCCGGCGTCGCTGTCGGCATACAGGTAACGCGGATCGCGGGCGAGTATGCGCAATCGTTCGGCGACCGGGCCCTCCGTCAGGCCCTCGCCCCGTAAAAGCCGGTCGAGCCGCGTCGTGATGGCTTGCACACGGCGCGAACACCAGGCGAAGAGCGCGTCCGGTGTGATATCGACGCCGCCCTGAAAACGGAGCTGAAACGCATAGCGCGCCGCCGGATCGCCCGCTTTGGCGATCGCAAGCTCCAGTTCGGCACCGCGCAGCGCCGCTGCCACGTCCAGCGATAAAGCCGGTGACAGGCCTTGGCGGCTGATCCGGCGCAGCAACGCAAGCCGCTCGCGGCCATCGACCTTGGCTGCGGCATCAAGCTGCGCGGCCGCTGTGGGCACTGGATCGTCAGCGCCGATGCAGAAGAGCGCGCTCCCCGCGAGAAAGAGGCGTCGATCGATCATCGCGCCTCTCCCCTCAGTCGCTGCTCATCGCGCCAACCAGCCGCCGTCGACAGCGAGGATATGGCCGGTGACGTAATCGGCGGCGGAGGATGCCAGAAACACCGCCGCACCGCCGAGATCGCTGGGATCGCCCCAGCGTCCGGCAGGGATGCGGTCCAGGATCGCTGTGTTGCGGACGTCATCCGCCTGCAGCGCGGCGGTATTGTTGGTCGCGATATAGCCCGGCGCGATGGCGTTCACCTGCACGCCTTTGCCCGCCCATTCGTTGGCAAGCGCCTTGGTGATGCCGCCGACACCCGACTTGGACGCGGCATAGCTCGGCACGCGGATGCCACCCTGGAAGGTCAGCATCGAGGCGATGTTGATGATCTTGCCTCGGCCCTGCCCGATCATGTGCCGTCCCGCCGCCTGACACAGGAAGAAGACCGATTTCAGATTGGTGTCGATCACCGCATCCCAGTCGGCCTCGCTGAAGTCGACCGCATCGGCGCGCCGGATGATGCCGGCATTGTTGACGAGGATGTCGAGCCGGCCGAGCTTCGCGATCGTCTCATCGACGACGCGCTGGACCGGTTCGAGCGTGGAGAGATCGGCGGAGATGACCTCTGCTTTGCGTCCAAACCGTCGCGCCTGCTCGACTGTCTCCTCAGCCGGCGTACGCCCGACGCAGGCAATATCCGCACCCGCCTGCGCCAGCGCCAGCGCGATCGCCTGGCCGATGCCGGTATTGGCACCGGTGATCATCGCCACCTTGCCGGTCAGATCGAAAGGATTCTCGCTCACATTCTCTCCTATCCGTTCGTGTCGAGTGGGGTTCGAGCGCGTCGAGAACCCGTATCGAGACATTCCCGGATCCCTCGATACGCCGTCTCGACACGCTCGACGCTACTCGGGACGAACGGTTTTTTAGGCCTAAGCCAGCTGGCAGATATCCAGCACGTTCATGTCGGTATAATCCTGGTTCTCGCCGGCCATCGCCCAGATGAAGGCATAGGCCTTGGTGCCCGAGCCCATATGGATCGACCAGGGCGGCGAAATCACCGCTTCTTCATTGGCCATCACGATATGCCGCATCGCTTCGCCCTCGCCCATATAGTGGAAAACGCGGTCGTTGGGGCCGTCGAGCTCGAAGTAGAAATAGATCTCGCTGCGGCGCTCATGGATGTGCGGCGGCATCGTGTTCCAGACGCTGCCTTCCTTGAGCACGGTCAGCCCCATGACCAGCTGGGCGCTGTCGCAGATGCCGGGGATCACCAGCTGGAAGATGGTGCGCTCGTTGGATTCGGCGAGGCTGCCGCGCCCCAGCGCATTGGCATCCGCGATCGACAGCTTGCGCGTCTGGAAGCCCTTATGCGCCGGGCAGGAGGCGAGGTAGAAACGCGCGCCGGCGCCGGAGAATTGCACGTCCTTCGCGCCCATCGTGACGTAGAGGCAATCCTTGTTGCCCAGCGGGAAGCTCTCGCCATCGACCGTGACGACGCCCTCCACCTGGCCAACATTGACCACCGCCAGCTCGCGCCGCTCCAGGAAGGGATGACCCGCAGCCGACGGCGGCTCGGTCTGATCGGGCAGCTTCACGCTGCCCGCCCCCACCGCCACGCCGCCGATCACGAAGCGATCGGCATGCGTGTAATTCAGCACGCATTCGCCCTCGCGGAACAGGCCGGAAATCAGATAGCGGTCGCGCAATTCCTCATTGGCAACGCACTCCATCATATCCGGATGGGTCGCGTAATAGGTCTTCTCGTACATAAGTAGCACCTCTCGGGCCATCGGTAACCGGTGTCAAATAATTGCGCAAGATCGGTAATCTCAAGGATCATCGACGCCCAGGGCGCTACCGGCCAGCGCGTTCCCCAGACGTGCGGCCGACTGGTTACCACGAGCAGTTGCCATGCTGCGCTTATTCGGCACTTTCGGGCAGGAATCGGAGCCAGCTCGATTTCGGGCGTCCCTCTCTGCCGCGCGAACGCCCTCTGCTGCTCGGTCATTGAGGATCTTGAGCCTCAAGCAATTTCGACCGTCGCACGACTTGACACATGTTAGCGAACCGCGCAGAAATGACACCGGTTACCTAAAAAGGAACCGGTTCCGTCAGGGAATACGGCAGGGGGATCGGGCAAATCCTCTCCCGCGATCCCCTGTCAGAAGCCACCGGCCAGCGTCACGCGACACCGGTGAGAATATGACCATGGAGGGGTTGGAAGAATGGTTGGTCAGATTACGCGCGTCGCAAAGTTCAAGCTCGCTCTGGTGGGCAGCTCCTTTCTGCTTTGGCCATCGATCGCCGCGGCTGCCGCGGCCCAGACCGAACCGCCTGCCGGCCCCGTCGAGCTTGCCTCTGCTGCCACCGCCGTAACAACCGCCGCTGTGGCTGCTCCGGGCATGGGCGCCACGGCGCAGGATGGCGCAGCCGGGACCTCGACCGACGCGGCCGATCCAGCAGAGATCATCGTTACCGGCTTCCGGTCCAGCCTGCGCGCCGCGCTCGATCTCAAGCGCAATACCGTGAACCTCACGGAATCGGTCTTGGCCGAGGATATGGCGAAGATGCCGGACCTCAATCTTTCCGAGTCGATCCAGCGCGTTCCCGGCGTTGCGATCAGCCGCGAAGGTGGCGAAGGTCGCAACATCACGTTGCGCGGCTTCGCGCCGGATTTCACCCGCACCACACTCAATGGAATGGAGGTGCCCGCCAGCACGGACGGGCTGGATTCGGGCGGTTTCACGGTGAACTCCAGCCGCGGCTTCGACTTCAACGTGTTCGCGTCCGAGCTGTTCAACCGCATCGACGTCCAGAAGACGCAGCGGGCGTCCGTCGAGGAAGGCGGAATCGCCGGTTCGATCGATCTATATTCCGGTCGCCCGTTCGATCGACCGGGGCTTCATCTGGTGGCGTCCGGCCAGGGCAGCTATAATAGCGTCACGCGCAAGGTGGATCCGCGCGCTGCCTTCCTGTTCAGCGACACATTTGCGGACGACAAGCTCGGCATTCTGCTGTCGGCCGCTTATTCCAAGCGCACCGTCTATCAGGAGGGTCGCTCCAGCGTCCTGTGGACCAGTCCCTTCATCAACGGCGATTCCTGGGCGGACACCAACCCCAAGGTGACCGGTACGCCCCAGGCCTGTGGCGCTGCGAACCCGCTGGATTGCCTGTGGGCCCCGCGCCTGCCCCGTGCGGACTTTTTCGGCAATAATCAGAAGCGGCTGGGCCTGTCGGGCGCCTTGCAATTCCGTCCCGACGATCGACTGACCCTGACCGCAAGCGCGCTATTCTCGCGGCTGGATAATGATCGGAACAATTACAACTCGATGGAATGGCTGCTGACGCATGGACCGGCCGGCAATTTCGTCGGCCAGACACCCTTATCCTTTACCGTTTCGCCCAACGGCAAGGAGCTGATCGCGGCCAGCTTCAACGATGTCACGTCCTGGTATGAAAATCGGCGGCAATCCTCGCGCTCGACGTTCCAGCAATATGTCGGGAACGTCGATTATAAGATTACCGATCAACTCTCCTTTGCCGGCCTGATCGGCAAGGCGCGGGATTCGGCGAACCGCGACGAGTTGCGCTTCTATGCCCGGTCGATCCCGCACCCATATTCCTATGATTACAGCGCCAGCCGGGATGAGCCACAGGTCAATTTCGGTAGCTATGACCCCAATGATGCCGATAATTATGTCGATGCGCTCACCTCGGCGAACCGGCTGAACTCGATCCTGAAGGACAATTTCACCGCCAAGGGCGATCTGACCTTCCGCGAGGGCAACCTTATCGTGAAAGCCGGTGCGGTCTTTAACCGCCGTCTGGTACGTTATGGGGAGGCGGCAGGCACCAATCCCACGCTCACCGGCATATCGGCCTATATGAAGCCCTTCCCGATCCCGCATTTCGGATCGGGCGTGATCGACGGCGGCCTGCCGACCTTCGCGGTGATCGATTTCGATGCGATCGACAAGGCGGGCCTCATTCCCAACCAATATGTCGATAATATTGGTGCCGACTGGCAGGTGATCGAGCGGACCAAGGGCGGCTATATCGAACTGAATAACAGCTTCCCGCTGGGGACGATGACGCTGCGGCTGAACGCCGGCGCGCGTTATGTCGGCACGACGGTAAGCTCCAGCGCGACCCTCGCCAATTCTCCCGTCAGAGTGAAGCACGACTATAATAATTTCCTGCCGTCCGCGAACGCCGTGCTGGAATTCACGCCCGACGTGCTGGTCAGGGCGGCCTATGGCCGATCGTTGACGCGGCCGTCGCTCAGCGCCTTGAACATTGCCGGGCCTGTCTTCGGCTATGACACAAGAACGGTCAGCAACCTCGGCAATCCGTTTCTCAAACCCTATCTGTCGAATGATTATGATCTGAATTTCGAGTGGTATTTTGCCAAAGGCGGACTGCTCAGCGCGGGCGTTTTCTACAAGGACATCATCAGTTCTCTCACCACCAGCATCGTTACCCAGAAGGTGCCGGAGCAATATTGGGCGGCCATCTATGCCGACCCGCGTTATAACGCAGCCTATCAGGCCGATCCCGCGACCGTTCCCTACACCTTTACCACCGCGGTCAATACGCCCGATGGCAATCGCGTGAAGGGCGTCGAACTGACCGCCAACGTGCCCTTCTCGATCATCAGCGATCGATTGTCGGCGGTGGGTATCGCGTCGAACTACACCTACGTCCACGCGCGTGACACGACCGGCCTTTCGCCCAATTCCTACAATCTGACGGTCTATTACGACACCGGCAGCTGCGGCATCCGCGCCTCGCTCAACCATCGCGACAGCTATTTGATCAGTATCCCGGGCGGGAACGGCAATGCCGCGGCGCGCAAGTCCGGCTCCACGCAGGTCGACGTATCCGCTTACTGGAATTTGACCAAGCGCCTGACGCTCAATCTGCAGGGCATCAACGTCAACAATCAGCGCGAACGTTATTACGACACGGGCGACGGTACCCAGTTCCTGACCCGCGAATATACGGGCACCGGCCGGACCATACTCGCCGGCATCCGCTATCAGTTCTAAAGTAGGATCGGGATCGACGGAACCTCGCCAAGAGGCTTCTTCGATCCCGCCTGCCGATGGCCAGCATCGATCGATCGGAACGGATGTGCCGAATAGCTCCATGACGTGGATTGCGTTTGCGGTCCCACTGCTCCTTTGCCCCACGGCAAGCTTGGCCGCGACCCATCCGGTTGACGATAGCTACACGATCGCCCGACGTTTTGATGGCTACCGGCAGGAATATCCGGGGATTTCCTGGCCTGCAGTGGCCCCCCGCACCGGCCAGATCATCGCTTTCGACCTCGCCTATAAAAGCATCGGCGATCGCGATCTGCACATCGACGTCTTCGCCCCGCCGCCGCAGCGCAGACGCAATCAGGGACTGCTGCTGGTGCACGGGGGGGCGTGGCGATCGGGGAGCAAGGCGCATTTCTATGCGCTCGCCAACCTGCTGAGCCAGCGCGGCTATACCGTATTACTGCCCGAATATCGGCTGGCACCCGAGGCCCCCTATCCCGCCGGTATGGAGGACATTCGCGATGCGCTCGCATGGGCGCAGGATCATGCTGCGACCTATCATCTGACGGCGGATCATATTGCCGTTGGCGGCGCCTCATCGGGCGGGCAAATGGCCGCGCTGCTCGCTTATCGCGGCACGCCGGATCGCGACCCTCAGCCCAACGCGCTGATCGACTTGGACGGCGTCCTCGATGCCACCAGTCCGCTGGCACTGCAGTATGAGAATGCCGCAGGCCCGGAGTCTCCGCTCGCGCGGTGGCTGGGCGGGTCTTTCGAACAAATGCCGGCAAGGTGGCGCGAGGCGAGTGCCGCGCTGCATGTCGGGCCCGGCGCACCGCCGACGTTGATCGTCAGCAGCGGCACGCCGCGCTTTACCGCGGGCCGCGAGCACGTCCTGTCCGTCCTTCAACGCAATGGCATCAAGAACCGCGTCTACACATACGCCCGGGCACCGCATGATTTCTGGCTGTTCCAGCCCTTCCTGAGCGTGGCGGTCGACCAGATCGACACATTCCTGCGCGCGATCGACGCCGATCAGGCAGAAAGGACCAGAAAATGAGCATCCGCCGCCTTGCTGCGCAGCTCGCGCTCGTATCCTTGCTGCTGGCGGCGTCCGGCGCGGCGCGCGCGCTGACCTTGCGCGTGCAGCCCGATTGCGGCGAAACGCATCGCTGCTTCAGCTCGATCAAGGCGGCGCTCGACCAGGCCAATGCGGATCGCAACACGCGCTGGATCACGATCAAGGTCGCACCCGCGACCTACCGGGAGAAGCTTACCATCACGCGCAACAAGCTGCGCCTGATCGGCAGCGGCGCGGACCGGACCAAGCTTCATTTCAACGCGGTGGCCCAGACCGCGAAAGCCTATCATCGTAATGGCTGGGGCACGCCCGGCTCCGCCACATTGACGATCAACGCCAGCGACGTGGTCCTGGCCGGAATGACCGTCGAGAATGACTATGATTACCTTGCCAACGACCGCCTGGCCGACACCGACCCCGCCAAGATCGGCAATCCGCAGGCGGTCGCCCTGTTGCTGGATGTCGACAGCGATCGCGTCAGCGTGCGCGACAGCGCCTTGATCGGTTTTCAGGACACATTGTTCGCCAATGGCAAACGCGCCCACATCACGGATAGCCTGATCGCCGGCAATATCGACTTCATCTTCGGGAACGGCATGGTGCTGATCGAACGATCGGAGATCCGCTCGCGCGTTCGGGCCGCCGCGATGCCACGTGGCGAGTTACAGTCGTTCGTCGCCGCACCGTCCACGCTGCTCGATCAGCGCATCGGGATCGTCTTCTATCAGGCGCGCCTAACGCGCGAAGCCGGCGTACCGGACGGTGTCGTCGCGCTCGCGCGGCCATGGCACCCGACCACCCGCTTCGCCGATGGCCGCTATGCCAATCCGCGCGCGGTGGGGCAGGCCTCCTTCATCGATTGCTTCATGGACGCGCATATCGCTCCGGCGCATTGGGCCAGCATGAACGGCACCGCGCGCGATGGCACGATGAAGGACGTCTTCCGCCCGCAGGATTCCCGCTTCTTCGAAATTGGCTCCTATGGGCCTGGCGCCGTACGACGCGATATCGGCATGCCGCGCCAGGGGCTGGATGATATCGCCGGGATCAAGCGCGTCCTGTTCGAAGATTGGCCGAACGAACGCTGAGACGTGATGCACGCGGCGGGATCGTCATCGGCCTGAGGACAGCCAGTGACAGGCTGTGCCCACGCGGCGGCTTAAAATTACATGGGCTTCATGATTGCGGCAACGCCGTCAAACCGGCCGCGCACGCTCACCTGTCTGGCCCCGCATAACGCGGCGTTATATTTCGGACGGCGCCCGGCGGCCCCCGCTATCTCCGCTTCCTTCAGACAAGCGGCTGACAAAGGTGTGGGATGGCCCGCGGCACGAAAATCGAACTCGCCGGCGACGTGGTACCGTTGCGAGAGTATATCCCCCGCAACCTCGGTTATCTTGTCGATATGAACATTGACCGGTGTCGCCTTGGGAGCGGCTGCGAAGAAATCCGGAAAAAGACGCGATTCAAATTCGCCGATGCCGTCGACCGGAGTCAAACGGACGGACCCTGACGTCAGATCCGAACCGCCGGTACCGCCATGCTGCATCAATTCGGACAGCGAGGGCGCAAAGACCATCAGCGACACGCTGGCCTGTTCGGCCGCATCATAGTCCGTTCCGCCCGTTATCTGGATAACGGCGCGGTCGCCCATGGGCATCAAGCCGACGCCGCTGCCATTACCGACATAGCGTATCTCGGCTTCGCGATCGCCCGAGACCTGCGCCCGCACCGACGTATCGCCAACGCGCACCTCCTGGCCTGGGCCATTGGATTGCGGCCATCGATCGTCCGCCTTTTT